>NZ_CP124058.1:0-901026 GCF_030437945.2 Borreliella kurtenbachii
TATATATTATTTAATAGTATAAAAGGATTAAAAACCAACCCTAGACCTGACGGCTAGGAGGAAAGTAAGGAAACTGGAAAAAACCTGTTGCTTTGTATATAATAATTATTATACATTTATTATAAAATTTATATATAAAGCAACTATTAATGAAATATACTGATATTTTATCAATCTTTTTATTAATGTATGGTGTTAATTTATTTTGCTTTCAAAATAAATTAACCACTTCTCTTTGGGAATTTCCCAAAGAGGATATAATGAAAAAAAAAATAAAAATAGGAATAATTTACCATAATTATATTAATCCTATTTTTTACAATGAAAACTACAAATACATCACCTTTATCGGAATATTAACATCTTATAATGAATGGATTGAAATACAATTCAGCCCAATAAATTTTTTTACTATTCCAATAAATAAAGATTTTATTTCAAATACTTATTTCAATTTAGCTTTCACTATTTACATTGCAAAATATTCAATTTTAGCTGATACGCTTGCTATAAAATTCTTCATTGGAACCCAAATCGATTTAACTCTAAGAACTACTATATTTATAGGAAAAACAACTAATGCATTTCTCTATCCAATCCTTCCCATAATTACCTTTAAATTTGAAATTGATTTCATACCTAATAACTATAGCATTTACTACAAATTATCAACTTCTTTTAAAGAATTTATTCTTTTAGATCTAGGAATTTCTATATTTATGCAATAAAAAATTTTAAACACCTTTTTCATATTTTTTTAAGAATTTCTAACAAGACAAGAGATTATATAAATTATTTAAATCATCAAATTGCCAAAGACCAAAAACAAAGCTTTAAAACAATTTAACTAAGGAATAAGAACTATATTTACACCCGAACTTAAAGCCTTTTTAATAGCATTTTCAATATTAGAAAAACTTCTTGTAATTGCACCCATATCATAAGAATCTGTCATCATAATACTAGCAATATTTAAATTTTCCCTTATAATATTAACAATACTTTTAGACATGCTAGTTATATCTTTAGAGATTTTAGGAACATTTACATGACCAATCATAATGAATTTAGCAGCTCTACCAAAAACAAATGGAACAAAATTATTTAACATCAAAAAGCTTTTACTATAAGGCAAAAACGCTAAATATTTATGTGTATCTGTAGTTGTTCCCCCTAATCCAGGAAAATGTTTGATTGCCGAAAATACTCCATGATTCTGCATTCCATCAATAAAAGCTTCTACCATAAGTCCAATATTATAAGCGGAATATCCTCCGAATGTCCTATTTAGTAAAGGAGTATGTGGTGCAAATTTAATGTCGGCAACTGGAGCCATATTCAAATTAATGCCCAGTCTACGCAATTGCTTAGCAAGAACTTCACCAATTTTATAAATAAGATGTAAATCTTTAGCACCCCCTACGCGCTCCATGGCCGGAAAATTATAAACCCCCATTTTTTTATTTTCACTAGCTCTACTAACTATTCCTCCCTCTTCATCAATAGCAATAAAAATATCATGTCCAATATAACTCTTTATTGCCCTAATCAATCCCCTTGTCTGCTCAGCATCTTTTAAATTTTCCCTAAATAAAATTATACCAATCGGATTAATCTTTTTTATTCTATTAATATCATCGCTATTAAGACCTTGGACATTTTTGAAATTTGTTAAATTTCTAATCCCAATAAATAAGTTTCTATCTTTTAAAAGAGTTTGAAAATCTAATTCACCTAAAAATTTTATAAAATCTACAAGATCTGATTTATCCTTGTTAAAATATTCATAATCTATTTCTGGCAAAGATTCTATTGCAAATAAATTTAAACAAAAAAAGCTAAAAAATGGAAAAAATAAGGCTTTCAAAAAGTCCATTTATCTAGCCCAGAAAGCAACCCATAATCTTTTGATAACAAATCATAAAGAGCGCTAAAATTCTTAGCAGAATTATCGATCCCCTTCTTATAAGAATATCCACATCTATCTTTAAGATTGCTATTAAGCAACATGTCAATAAATAACTTTGCAGGAAGAAATCTTCTATTTCTATCAACCGTTAAAATTAATGGATTTTCCATTAATTTTAGCACTTCCCACGTTATTTGCTCAACCGAAATATATTTACCGATTTCTTTATCTTGCTCTATAATTCTAATGGGCATTTTTTCTATTATTTCATCAATATTTTTTATCAAATACTCTAAATTAAAAAGCCCAGTTGCACAATTAAATAACAACCTATTACCCTTATTTTCAAAATCTTGCACAATTTCTGAAGAAATCCCCCCGCCAATATCAACACAAGTCAAACGATTTTCACCGTTTACTGCCAATATCCCTCCCTTAAAATCTGCCTTTCTTTTAAAGCTAAATTCAAATCCAGAAGAACAATTGGTCAAAGCCATTACAGCAAGTGCTTTCAAATTAATTGTAAAGCCCATATTGTCAACATTGCCAATGTATATAAATCTTTTCCCAGATTCATAAAGTTTTAAATAAATATCTTTTAAAATTTTAAAATTTTGACCATGACCAGCAGGCAAAGCCAAAATAGAATTAGCATTTTTATTATCTTTGAGAGTAAAATATTGATAATTAGAGCTATTCAGTTTTTCATAACAATAAACTAAGGGCTGAACAGCTGTGAAAACATCTTCTTTTTTAAGAGAACAAAAATTTACACTTTTAATCAAATCATCTACAAATAAATCATCCAAAAATTTTGAAATAAATTCATCCGTTTTACAACTAGTCATTTGAAATATTGAAGGCTTAATCATTTTGCCATAAAAAGATTCATATCTTTTAGCAACCATTAAAAGGTGTCTAATTTTCAAAGCCAAAAATGAAAATCCCAAGCTGCCATCTTTGTTAATATAAGCTGGTGTTATCCCCTTTGGAAATTCTTCAAATTTCTCTTTAAATTCAAGTATTTTAGATTCATATAGCATATATAAATCTTCATTAAATGCCCTATTTTTAGCTAAATCAAAATAACTTGTTGCAGAGCCCCCATTTAAGATTCCAAAAGAAAGGTACGGGAAAAGCATTAGTCCTAAATTTTCAAGATCACAAGAAGAAAAAATATAACAATCGCCTTCTTTTGAGCACAAAAATTTAGAAAAATCATGAAAATATTTTTTTAAATTATCTTCAACCAAACCTTTGGGGAACTTAAACCTCAAAATTTTATCCGAAATATTTAAAATATTTTCATGACTATCACAAGGAAAATATTTAATGGATTCAAAATTATTAATCCCTATCTTACCAGAATTAAGTTTTTCAAGTATCATTTTAGAAAAAATTCTATCAACTTTAACACTCATCAGTTAAAAACAAAAACCCTTAAAAAAAGCTTATCAATATAAGCAAAAAACCAATTTTTTAAGTATAATAATATAAGTGACCATATTATTAATTATAGCAATAATATGGCTAGAATATCAATGAGAAGAAATTTACATGTTTAAACAATATTCACTTAACATGAAAAGTTTTAAAAAAGCTTTTGATGAGATGATACTTTCTCCTTCAGGTTTTAGAAAAATTTTTGCAAAATCAAAAAATGAAAATTCAACAGAAAATGAAATAAACAATGAAGATAAAGTGCTAATAGCGCTAATAATCTTCACAATATCAAATTATTTTAAAAATGAACCCAAGCCCTACATTGGATTAGGATTAGACTCAAGACCAACCGGCAAAATTATTGCGGAAATAACAATAAAAATTTTAACAACAAACAAAGAAAAGATTAAGTTTTTTGGAATACTTCCAATAACTGAAATTTTAGCGTATACAAAAAATAGTAAAGATTCAAAAGGCTTTATTTACATCTCTGCAAGTCATAATCCAACAGGATACAATGGGATTAAAATAGGGTTAAACGATGGTGGCGTACTAAATTCCACAAAAGCTCACGAAATAATAAAACAAATTAAAAACAATAGCCAAAATGAAAAGCTAATAAACCATTTAATTAACACTCTAAACAAATTTAATGAAGATAAATCTCATTTGGAAAATTTTAATAAAATAATAAAATTAGAAAGAAAAAATAAAAACCAATCTTACGAAACATATAAATCATTAATACATGAAATAGCTTATGAAAATGATATTAACAATAAAAATATCGAAATTTTAGAAAAAAGAATACTGAAAAATCCAATTGGGATAATAGCGGAAATGAATGGAAGCTCTAGAATCAATTCAATAGATAAAGAATTGCTAGAATCTTTAGGATTGAAAGTAGAATTATATAATAACGAAATAGGTATTTTTAAGCACAATATTATTCCTGAAGGGAAATCTTTAAATGAATGTAAAAAACTGCTACAAAATAAATATATACGGGACAATTCTTTTGAGCTAGGATACGTACCAGATTGTGATGGAGATAGGGGCAATCTAGTGTTTATAGATAAAGCCACAAACACTGCAAATATAATTGAAGCACAAAAAATATTTGCACTTGTAGTAATTTCAGAGCTTAGCTATCTTCATTACATGGGAATAAAAAATAATGTAGCAATAGTAACCAATGATGCAACGTCTCTAAATATTGAAAAAATTGCAAATTTTTTCAACGCCAAAGTTTATAGAGTAGAGGTTGGAGAAGCTAATCTAACAGAAATGGCAGATGATTTAAGAGCTCAGGGACTGGTTGTAAAAATCTCAGGCGAGGGTTCAAATGGAGGTTGCATAATTCACCCCTCAAGGGTAAGAGATCCAATTACTACTTTACTTAGTATCGTAAAATTATTAAAAATGAAAGAACTTTACCAAATATGGTGTAGATTGTCTAAAAACTACTATAAAGAAAAGTACGACTTAAAAGATATTTTAAATACAACAAATTTTTATAGTAATGTAATAGTATCATCCAAGAAAGCCAATTTAACAAATCTAAAAATAGAAAATCAAGAAATTTTAAAAAGCAATTATGAAAATCTATTAATTAAAGAGATAAAAAGCAATAAGTTATTTCAAGAATTATCAGTAGTTGATTATGAAATCATCAACTATGAAGGCAAAAGACAATCTAAGACTAGAACAGGGGATTCTTCAGGAGGATTAAAGGTATTGCTAAAAACTGACAAAGAAATTGTTGCAACCCTATGGATGAGAATGTCAAAAACAGAACCAGTAACAAGAGTGCTCAGCGAAGTTATTTATGAAAAAAGACACATTTTGTTCAAACTACTAGAATTTAACAAAAGATTAATAAAAAAGGCAAACCTACCTAATAATTAATATTGTTTGATTTAAATAATAAGTTAATCACTGCTATAAGTCTAGCATAAAATCAATAATTTTCATTCTTCATTTTTTATTTTTTTCTCAACACTATATTTTATTCCACTCCAAGTTTTTGAAAGTCCTATTAAATCCTTAACATCTTTTACTACTTTATTTGCAACAAACCTTGCCTTGCTTGTACCATCAAAAATGATTTCATCAATGTAATCTTTTTTTTTGGCTTCATAAAAACTTCTCTTATCCCTTATTGGTTTTAAAAAACTATTCAAAGCTAAAAACAATTTTTTCTTAACCTCAACATCACCTACTTTACCCTTCTTATACCTATTTTTAAGATCTTCAACTTCTTCATGATTACTATTAAAAATGTCGTGATAAATAAAAACGGGATTACCTTCAACATTACCAGGAATATCTGCCCTTATTCTATTTGGATCTGTATACATAGACATAATTTTTTTTTCTAATAAATTTTCATCATCGTTTAAAAAAATTGCATTATCAAGACTCTTGCTCATTTTATTTTTGCCGTAAATACCCACCAAAGGACGAGAATCTGTAAAAACAGATTCGGGTATTGGGAAAAAATTATTTTTGTACAAATAGTTAAACCTTCTTGCAAGTTCTCTTGCAAATTCAATATGAGATTCATTATCACGCCCAACGGGAACTAAATTTGCTTTTGTCATTAAAATATCTGCACTCATAAGAACAGGATATCCCAAAAGACCATAAGGAATCTCTTTAAGTCCGGCCGCAATGCTCATGTCTTTTATACTTGGAATTCTTTGCAAGCGGGCAACAGTAACAATCATTGAAAATATTAAATGAAGCTCAAAAAGCTCGGGTATGGCTGATTGCAAATATATACTAACCTTATTAGGGTTAATTCCACAAGCAAGATAATCTAAAACCATTTCCCTAACGTTAAAAGGTATTGTGTTGATGCTCTTCAAGTCAGGCTTTGTAGTCAAAGTATGTAAATCGGCTATAATAAAATATGTTTCATACTCTTCTTGAAATTTCAACCGATTTACTACAGACCCCACATAGTGCCCTAAATGAAGAGCGCCAGTAGGTCTATCTCCCGTAAGCATAACCTTTCTTTTCAAAATTAAATCTCCTTACCTTTACCCGAAATGCTAACATTAACATTACTTAAAATCTCAGAACCACCTAAAAATACAGAAAAAGACTTAAGCCAACTCACATTGTCAACTATTACCTTTACAATCACAGTAAAAGGATAAGATATTAAAAGACCCACGATACCCCAAAGCCATCCCCAAAAAAACAAAAAACATAAGAGCAAAAATGGTGAAATATCAAGCCTTTTCCCCTGTAATTTTGGCTCAAGAATATTTCCAATCAACATTTGAACAGAAGTATTATATATAAAAACATAAAGCACTATGTTTAAATTTGGATAAAATTGAATTAAAGATGTTATTACAATAAAAAACACAGCTAATATGGAACCAATGCTGGGAATAAAATTGAAAACAAAGGAAAGAACCGCCCAAACAAGAGGAAAATCTTGCCCAAATAAAGTTAATCCAATAAATACTAAAATACCTGTTAAGCAGCTCACAAGAATTTTTATCCCCAAATATTTTCCAATTTGATTATTAATGGTATCTAAAGCCCCAATAAATCTAGTAGATACCGGCTTTTTAAAAGCTTTATCAAGTTTCTTTTCAAAAACATGTATTTCTGAAAGCAAAAAATACAACAACAAAAAGACTACTACTAAGCTACTTGTAAATCCAATAATCTCATTATAAACTCTTGTTAGAAATGGATAAATATAACCAGAAAAATTCATATCATTAATAACAGAACTATCAACTTTATAGCGACTAAGCACATCTTTTACAATAAATGCTAATTGATTTTGATAATAAGGCAATTGCTTCATTAAAACAGTAACACTGTAATAAACAAAACTAAAAATCAAATAAGAAAAAGAAAATAATAAGAAAAATATAATAAAAACTATCAAAAATTTTGGAACTTTAAATCTTGCTAAAAAAGTATAAACGGGATACATCAAAAATCCCAACACTATAGAAATAGCCAAAGGTTTAAATACGGCTTCTGCTATTTTAAAAGCCCCAATAAATATTAAAACTATGACAATACAATAAAAAACAGATTCCACTCTCCAAGGCTTTAACCCTTGATTTGTATTTAAATCTTTAAGCATATTCCCCTCTTTTCGTTTTTTTGCTGCTTTTATCAACTAAACAAAAGTAAGTTAAATAAATTATACACTCAAGCAAATTTTCTCCATTATCCAATTATACAATTTAGTGCCTTTGCTATAATTGGCCTCAGCAAAATCTCCCACTCTATTCTCATAAAACAATTTTTTTGCATTCTTATCATTTCCATGATACACTGTTAAGGTATTTTTACAATGTTTTAAAATATTATTTAAGATTTCAAATGCCGGAATATCGCTAAATCCATCTGCAATGTAAAATATATTTTTAAAAGGAATTTGTCTTTTGCTCTTTGGAACTCTCTCATTAATCTTCTCATAAGACCCTTTATTAATTTCAAAAATAACTCTGGTTTTGATTGTATGATCTACAAAATAGCAAACGCTGCTTAAAATCTTATTTTTAGAAAATTTATCATCTCTGAGTTCGTAAAAAGGCAGCAAATAAGAATCTATAAACTCACATGCCCACACTTTGCTCACATAAGGCGCAATTTTGCTTCCCAAAATCATTTGTCTAAACCCACTTGAAACAATGTAAATTTTAACCTGCGAATTATTACTTTCCAACTTCTTATTTATTTCAGATATCTCATCAAATAAACCAATAACCCCCTCAAAAAATCTTAACTTGGCACCCAGATTAAATAATGCTCTATTATCAAGACTTTTAAAAACCCCCTCCCTTACGTAGGTTAAAAAATGGGATAAATATATCATTTCATTAGAAATGATATTATAACCATTTTGCCTATAAACATACTCTAAGCCTTCAACTTCTTTCCAAAAGGAACAAGAATCAATACAATACTCATCAAACAATACTTGCTGCATATTACCATAAATAAGAGTATTATCAAAATCAAATATTAAAGCTATAATATTTTCTTTTTCATTCATAAATTAAAAAACAATTTAACTTTAAATAATCACAAACTATGCTTATTTATATATTTTATATTATACTAATATAGGTTAATAAGTACAGTGTTTTCACATTGAGCAGAAAATTTATGATGGACATAAATGATTTAAATCAAATAAAAGATACTTTTTCAAGAATTTTAGATCTAAGCTTAATCAGTATCCTAGTATACTACATATATAAAAACGTAATCAATTCTTATTCTACAAATCTATTAAAAGGAATGTTAATCATAATCTCTATAGGAATTATCTCATATTATTTAAATCTCTATACTATTAGTTGGCTGCTGAATTATATAGCCAACATATTACCAATAGCAATAGTCATACTTTTTAATCAAGAAATAAAAAAAATAATAATGCAAATTGGAAATTTCAATTTGGCCTTTAAACTTTCAAATAAAAAAGAAGAAACTTTAAAGGTTATTTCTGAAATCCTAAAAGCAGTCAAACACCTATCTGAAAACAAATCTGGCAGCTTGATATGCATTGAAAAAAAAATACAGCTGGAGCAAATAATAAACAAAGGAACTAAAATTGATGCACTAATATCTAGTGAACTGTTAATATCACTATTTGAACGCGAAACTCCTCTTCACGACGGAGCTGTGATAATTAGTAAAAATAAATTAAAATATGCGGGCTCATTTTTACCATTATCTAATGTTGACTCTATTAGCAAAGCATTTGGAACAAGACATAGAGCAGGACTTGGAATTTCTGAAAATTCTGATGCAATAACAATAATAACCTCAGAAGAAACTGGGTCTATTTCTATTACAATCAATGCAAAATTGGAATACAATTTAAGCTTAAGTGAAATTAGAAATAAGTTAAATCTCGAGCTAATAGAGTAAAATAATGAAAATAGGCAAAAAAATAATAAATATAATAAAGTTACTATTTGATGATTGGCAAAACAAAGCTATTTCCATTTTAATAGCTATTCTAATGTTTGTAGCATTTAATTTCAATAAAATAGAATCAATAACAACTGAAAAAGAATTCAAAATTATCTTGAATGATCAAATAACTCTTGGGAAAATGCCAGACTTTAGCAAGGTCAAAATTACAATAAAAGTCAATAAAGATGACTTAAAATACCTTGATATTAATAAAATAATATTATTCATTGAAGCATCAAACATAAAGATTCCCGGGAACTATAAGCTACCAATAAAAATAAAAAATCTTAACTCAATACACATTGCAGAATATAAGCTTTCAAAAACAAATGTGTTGCTAAATCTTGATAACAAAATCTCCAAATTAGTCAAAATAGAGCCCAAGTTTAAACTTATAGAAAAAGATGGCAAGGGAGAATATTTTATTGCAAAATACAATATATTGCCCGAAAATTTATTAGTATATGGGCCTGAACAAGAACTCAAAAAAATAAACACTATTCAAACCAACGTAAAAGAGTTTGACACAAGAACCCTATTTGTATCAGATTATCTTGAAGTAGTTCCACCAAATCCTCTAGTTATGTTTGAAAAAAGTCATGTGGTAGTCAATATTTATTTAAACAAAAAATATTCAAACACAACAATTAAATCTCCTAATCTTATTTTTAATAATCTTAAAAATGGCCTTGAAATTAAAGATAAAGAAAAAATAATAAACTCAGAAAACAAAATGTTTGTAAAATTAAAAACAAGACTTTCTGAAAAACAAATTAAAGCTCATATAAACAATCAAAATATAAGTCTTGCTTTTGATTTGGTAAATATAAAAACTCCCGGAATTTATAACATTGCTACAAATATAATTCTTAAAGAAAATATCAATGAAACAGAAATATATGATTATGAACCTAAAAAAATAAAACTGGAAATAATTGAAAGCTCAGAGATCAAACCATGAAATCAATAGGATGTGATATAATAAAAGTAGCAAGATTTAAAAATTTTTTAGAAAATAAAAAAAAAATGGAGAGGTTCTTTACACATAAAGAAATTGAAAATTTTAAATTAAAAGGGGGCAGCATTATAGAAAGTTTAGCTGGAAAATTTGCAGCTAAAGAATCTTTAATTAAAGCATTAAGCCCACTGTTGCAATATAAAATAAATTATACCCTTAAAGATATTGAGGTAATAAAATCTTTAAAAGGGAATGCCGAATTTTGCTTACATAATGAAATTGAAAAATTTGCAATAAAAATGAATTTAAAGCTATACCTAACAATATCCCATGAAAAGGAGTACGCTATTGCATTTGTAATAGTAGAAAATTAATTCATGAAAAAAATATCATATTTTACAAAAGAAAAAATTGAATGTCCTGTATGCTCTTTTAAATTCCAAAAAGAAGAATTTTTGACTGGAAGTAGTAGATTAATAGCTGGAGAGTTAAAAATTGATCTAAAAAGAGAGTATATAAAAAACGACAAATATGGCAACATTTATCCTAGGATATATTCTGTAACAGTATGCCCAAAATGCTACTTTGCGGCATTCTCAAGTGAATTTAATTCAATCCCTAAAAACAAGAAAGAAATTTTACAAAATAAAAAATACGAAAGAAAAAAAATAAATGCGATTTTTGACAACATGATCAACTTCAGTAAACCTAGGACATTAAAAGAAGGAGCTGCAAGCTATATTCTTGCCATGCTATGTTATGAGCATCTGGAAAAGAACCATAACCCCACATTAAATCAAGCAAAGTCAGCAATAAGAGCCGCTTGGACATTTGAAGACCTTGAAAAAGAAGAACCAAATAAAAACTATAATTATCTTCAAAAAATATTTTATCACAAAGCTGCTTATCTTTATAAACTAGTTATTGAAAAAGATAAAGACAATTCAGAACCTGTTAGCGCATCAACCATATTTGGCCCAGATACAGATAAAAATTATGGCTATGACAGTGTGCTATATTTATCAGGTCTTCTAGAATACTTTTATGGAAATAAAGACAATAAAGAATACAGATACAAACAATTAAACGACATAAAAACCACTCTTTCTAAAATAGCAGGCATGGGTAAATTTTCAAAAGAAAAGCCTTCAATACTTATAGATAAGATCAAAGAAGTTTACTTTAAAATATCAAAGGAAATGAAAAATCTTAAATAAATGAAAAAAATATTAGCTGAAATCGCTTACGACGGATCCATATACCATGGATTTCAAATACAACCAACAAAGCCTACAGTTCAAGGAGAAATTGAAAAAGCTCTAATGAAAATCAACAAAAAAAAGGTAAAAATTCATTCATCTGGAAGAACAGATAAGGGCGTTCATGCAAAAAGACAAATCATAACTTTTGATATAGGTATTAACATTAAGATCAACAATTTAAAAAAAGCTTTAAATGCAATATTATTAAAAACCAGTATAAAAATATTAAAGCTCAAATATGTGAAAAATTCGTTTCATCCACGTTTTAGCGCCCAAAAAAGAAAATACAGCTATTGTATATTAAATAGCGACAACTACTATCCCTGGGAAAGCTATCAAGCTCACTATGTAAATAAAAAACTAAACATAAGCAATTTAAACCAAATGGCTAAAACATTGATTGGAAACCATGATTTTACCACATTTTCATGCATAAAAGATAAAAGCAAATCTAAATTTAGGCATATACATTTTGCCAAATTTAAAAAAAGAGGAAAATATATTATTTTTGAAATAATAGGATCTTCTTTTTTGTGGAAAATGGTAAGGTCAATAATAGGCACAATGCTAGACATTGAAATAAAAAACGAATCAATTTCTACTTTTGAAACAATACTAAAATCTAAAAATAGAAACCTTGCAAGAACAACTGCACCTGCAAATGCTTTATTTTTAGACAGGGTTTACTATGAATAATAGTATTTTAACTAAAAAACTTTTTTTACTTAAAATATTGAAAAATAATATCGAAGGCAAAATTACAGAAAATTTTGAAGAAATAAACAATGAAATTAAACAAAAAATAGAAAAAGCCAAAAACACTAAAATTTATCAAACAAACGAAAATAGCAAAGAACCTACAAAATTACCTTTAGAAAACAAAAATTCAATAAAAATATTGCTAAATAATAGCATACAAGAAAAAAATATCAACGATCACATCATAATATATGTAAACAAAAACTACCTCAACGAAACCTCAAGGGATATTGTAACAAAATGGTGCAAAAGCATAAACATACACAATTATAAAATAATAGACACTATTGAATCACTTAACTTAGAAATAAGCAACAAAAATCCTAAAGCAATTTTATCTTGCGAAGAAATAGATTTTTTCTTAAATCAACCATTAAGAATTCAAATTGTAAGAGGAATAGAGCTAAGATTTAAAGGCATTCCATTAGTTTTTACATATCTTCCTACAAATCAAATAAAAAATCCAGAATTAAAAAAAGAAATATGGCAAGATTTAAAAATAATAAAGGGCATAATAAAATATGGTTGAGCATTGTCATTCAACTTATTACTATGAAATTGCAATAAATATTCCTTTAAATAAACTTTTTTTTTACAAATTTAACTTGAATCTAGAAATTGGAATAAGAGTAATGGTTAATTTCAATGGATCCAATAAAATTGGAATAATTATTAAAAAATATTTTGAAGACGAATTCAAAGAAAAATTTGAATTCAAAATAAAAGAAATTATCAAAATAATAGATACAACTAAAATAATAACAGAACATAACATTAATTTAGCACATTGGATTAGTAAAAAAACATTTTCGGGATTTGGAGAAACTTTATTCTTTGGGTTACCTAAAAATTCAAAATCTAAAAAACCCCAAACATTACCTTCAACAAATGAGAAGCATTCAGATCATAAAAAGTATCTTCAGCTAAACAGTGAACAACAAAGTATTTACAAAGAAATTATAGAGTCAGAAACAACTAATGTTTTTTACCTTTTTGGAATACCTGGATCTGGAAAAACTGAAATATTTATCAAATTGTGTGAATACTATTTAGCACTAGAACAACAAGTGCTTTTTTTAATTCCTGAAATATCATTAGGATATCAAATAATAAAAAGAATAAAATATGCATTAAATATGCACCATAAGATTTATGAATATAACTCTAAAGTTTCAAATTCTAATAAAAATTTAATATGGAATAAAGTCAAAAATGGAGAAAGCCTAGTTGTCGTTGGCATAAAAAGTGTTCTAATGCTGCCTTTTACCAAATTAAAACTAATAATTATGGACGAAGAACACGAAGCTACATACAAATCTGAAAATACCCCAAAATTTCACTCAAGACACATATCATTTTTTTTGCAAAAAAAATTTAATGCAAAATTTATAATGGGAAGTGCAACACCTTCTCTTGAAGCATACTACGCAATGAAAAATAACCAAATAAAAAAAATAATAATGCAAAACAAATTCTCTCAAAGCAAAATAAAAGATATAAAAATAATAAACATGAAAAAAGAATCTAGCACAATTTCATCAGAGCTGTTATACAGTATACAAAAAAGTTTAAATGAAAAAAGACAATCTTTAATTTTCATTAATAAAAGGGGATATCTAAAAAATCTCGAATGCAACGAATGCGGGCATACAATTTGTTGTCCAAATTGCTCATTTGGCTTGATTTACCACAAAAAAGAAAACAAACTTTTATGCCACTATTGTAGTTATAAAACAAAAACAACAAGCCATTGCCCTCAATGCGAATCAAAAGATATTAAATACAAAACTTATGGAATTCAACTTGTTGAAAAAGAATTAAAAAAATTTTTACCAAATGCAAAAATTGCAAGAATCGATTCCGATATTACAAAAATAGAAAATATAGATTCAATAAATAAGTTCGAAAATAAAGAGATAGACATACTTATCGGAACACAAATCATTGCAAAAGGATTCAATTTTGAAAATATAAAAACACTAGGTATAATCAACGCAGACATTGGAATGGGACTACCTGATTTTAGAAGTAGCGAAAGAATTTTTACAACACTCTCACAAATTATGGGAAGAGCCGCAAGATTCAAAAATGACAACACAATTATTATACAAACAAAAAATCCCAATTATTACGCCATAAAATATGCTTATAAGAACCAATATGAACAATTTTACGAACAGGAACTAGATATAAGAAAAAAATTGAACTATCCTCCGTTTAACAAAATTATTAGAATAATATTTAGAAGCAAAAATGAAGAATCTGTTAAACAAAAATGTTGGGAATTTTTTGAAAAATCTAAAGAATTTTTGCAAGAAGGAATTGAACACTTAGGCCCATCAGAAGCTATTATGAAAAAAATATCTAACAATTACAGATATAATATAATTTACTTGTCAAAATCCTACAGCCTGCTTGAAAAACTAGTTAACAAGACAAAAGAAAAGGTAAAAATGACAAATACTGTTTACATTGAAATAGATTATTATCCAATATCATTAATTTAGGTAAAATCTAGGCCTTCTTTACTTAAAGACTTAAGAAACGTTGAAAGCACGTATAAAGCTTTATCATTGTGACCTCCCTCAGGAATAATAAGATCCGCATATTCTTTGGTGGGCTCAATAAACCTATAATAACCCCATCTAGTGGTGTTCAAATACTGATCAATAACCGACTCTACAGTACGCCCTCTTTTAGAAATATCTCTTCTTAAGCGCCTAATAAATCTAATATCATTTGGGGTGTCAATATATATTTTAAGATCTATTAAATTTCTTACTCTCTCTTCAACAAAGATCATAATGCCCTCAACAATAACAACAGGAGTTGGAACAACTAAAACCGTTTTAAGCTGTCTTTTATGATTAATAAAATCGTAAAGGGGCATATCTATTGGACTATTTTTTTTTAAATTTTTTAAATGTTCGTAAAACAAATTATTATCAAAAGCATCCGGATGATCAAAATTTACCTTAGAAAATTCATTTTCATAGTCACCCACACTCTTATAGTAATTGTCTTGAGAAATAAGGACAAATTCTGGAATAAACTCACTAATCTTGCTTACAACTGTACTTTTTCCGCTTCCAGAACCACCAGATATCCCAATAATCTTCGCCATCAACCAACTTCTTTTTTTTTCGCTTGTGGCATGTCTTTCAAAGTACCAGCCACAAACACATTCTTAAATCCCATGCTTTTTAAAACTTTTTTAGCCTCGTAAGACTTATTAAAACTTTTACCATAAACAATTATTTGGGACTCAAAATCACCTAATTTATCCTTTTTAGCAAATAAATTATTAAAAGGAATGTTAATTGATTTTAAATAATGAGACTTACTATATTCTTTGGGAGATCGAATATCCAAAATTTTTGCTCCATTTTGGATTTTTTCCAACAAAAACATATTGGCTCTTTTCATCCTAAGGATAATAAAAAACCAAATATAAAAAAAAAGCAGAACTATTAATACTGCAAATCTCGCATAATTCATCGCCATAGTTTTATGAACATGATATCAAAAAAAATAAAAAAAGTGAATAAAATTGTTTTTTTTGCAAAATTAATATAGAATTCAAGTAAATTACTAGCTTGTAGCTTAAAAGTAGCTCGCATTAAGATGAAAAAGAAAAAAAAGATACGTTGTCGTAGGATTAAAAAAAAACTCAAACTATTGTTCATAATACTAATAAAAAAAATAAAGACTATAACTAAAAATCCCAAATTAATATTTGATAACACAATACAAATAATTTTAGGATCTGCACTAATGGCAATTTCCACCAATGTTTTGTATATTCCTCATGGGCTTCTTAGTGGGGGGATTGGGGGTATTTCATTAATGCTGCATTACCTGTTAAACTTTAATTTAGGGTGGACAATATTTGCATTAAACATACCATTATTTCTTATTGGAATAAAATTTTTAAACATAACATTTATAATTCAAAGTTGGATTTCAATGGGATTATATTCTATTATCATAAACTACTCCCAGTTTTTACAAAATAAAATACATCTTAACGACATGATGCTTGTATCAATACTGGCTGGACTTATTTCTGGGCTTGGACTTGGACTAGTATTTAAAGGTAAGGGATCTTCGGGGGGGTCAGATATAATTGCTATGATTATTAAAGAAAAATACTCAATTAGTATTGGAACAACAAACTTCATTGTCAATCTAGCAGTATTAATGCTTGCAACCTTTTTCTTTAATATTGAAATCGCACTTTATACGCTAATAGCATCATTTGTAACATCCATCATGACAGACAAAACAAGCACTGGATTTGGCAATCAAAAAGCAATATTAATCATTTCAGATAAAGGGAAAGAAATTGCTTATCTTCTTACAAACAAGTTAAAATTAGCTGCTACATTAATAGACGGTAAAGGAGCTTGGGCAGGAGCAGAAAAAACTATAGTATTTATAGTAGTTCCAATAATGCGTTTATCAAGAATTAAGTATATATCACAAAAAGTTGATCCAAATTGTTTCATTACTGTTATTAACACTAATGAAATCACTGGAGGCAAAATAATAACCGACCCAATCTCATCAAAACAAGAAATTTTAAATTAAAAATCTCTTAAAAAGAGAACCAAATTATCAATAATCAAATTCAATTCATCGCTCTTGTAAAAATTTGACAAAAAAATAACAAATCTTTTAGGAAATTCAGAAATGAATTTCCCAAAAGATTTGTTTCCAATATCAATTTCAAGCTTATAAGAATGAAGCATTAGGGTGATTTTTTTTAAACTGCCATCTGCTCTGCCATAAACCTCATCTCCCAATATCGGAAAATTAAGATATTTCATATGAACTCTCAATTGATGAGTGCGGCCGGTTTTAGGCTTTAAAGCTAAAAGAGAATATCCTCCAAAATTGAGCAACAATTTATATTCTGTTAATGCCTTTTTACCTCTATCTTTAGAAACACTAAATCTTTTCCTATTGTATTTATCTCTATCTATAAAAGATTCAATACTTCCAAAAAAACTATTAAAATTACCCTTAACAATTGCAATGTAAACTTTATTTGTCCTTTTATCCTTAAACTGCTGAGCTAAAAATCTTAAGGTGCTAATATTTTTTGCACAAATTAGCACTCCAGAAGTATCTTTATCTAATCTGTGAACAATTCCGGGTCTAATTTTTTCTTCATTAAAATCAATTTTCAAGCTTTTTATATGATATAAAAGAAAATTCACAACAGTATCATCCCAATGCGATATTCCAGGATGACTCAAAATTCCTTGGGGTTTATTCAAAACAATAACATTAGAATCTTCATAAATTATAGAAATAGGAATATTACTCGGCCTAAGGCAGTCAATTTGACTACTCTCCTCGTCAAATTCAATCAGTATTTCATCATCTTTAAAAACAGGTTTGGACAATCTTATCTTTAAAAATTTTCCATTACTCTTTTTAAACGCTTCTACATTTCTTCTTTTGATCTGACTTCTAGTAAAAACCTCTAAATTGCTTGATAAGTAAAGATCCAATCTTAAAGCATTTTCTTTAACGGTAAATTCTCTCTTAAGTCTTATCATATCATTAAAGAAAATAATCAATTAAAGCAATAGTTAATGCAACTATTGCTCCAATGGAAGCTGAAACAATAAATTTTTTATAAATCTCATCTTTTGAAAAATTAGGACCATTTGAAAAAGGATATGGAACATAATTTGCATTCATTCCGCCATAGAAATAGTAACCCACATCAAAAAAAAACAAACTCAAAAATAAAACTATTGGAAAAGATCCAATACTAATAGCTGAAAACCTAAACAAATCTTTTGCTGATTTTGACTCAAGATCATTTTCAAGATTTAAAGCTTTATTCTCTTGAATATTTTTATAAAGAAAAGAATCGTCATTATCAGCAACAGACATGTTATTATTTTTTTTATGAGAAATAAAATTGCCACTGGAAGTCGATTTGTCTTGCAATGGCAAACTTTTAGCAATACTCCACTTTAAATCATTAAAATTCGGCTTGAAATAATCAAGTGAATTTGAATAAACATTCAAAACACTAAAAAGTAACAACAAGCTTCTAATAAGCATAAACTTTCTACTTTAATAATTCTAGCTTTAAAGTCTCAGTTATTTCATCAACAATCTCAGAAGAACCAAAATACTGAACAGGGCCTGGACATGAATACAAATTATTCAAAGCCCACTTATCACGATTTTTAACAAACTCTTTAAATGGCCTTCCTTCTAAATCAACTAAAGCTTTTTTTATAACAGGCTTTTTCTCTCCATACCTCTCTTCCATGTTCATCAACATTGTTAGAGGCACTCCCCCCGCAATCCAATCTGTTGGTTTTAAATTTAAATTTTTTATGCAAGACATATAGCCTGTAAGACCATTTAAAATAAGAACAACGGCATTATATCCCAAGCTATAACAATAATCACTATCAAAATTAGAAGGAAAAGCGCTTCTACCTTCATAGCCAAAGAAATGATCAACTGGGATAAAACTTCCCTTATATTCTCCACTTTTTTTCAGTTCATTTAATCTTGATTGAACCATTTCAATAAACAATTTTTCAGTAGGAACTCTTGAAACATTGAAATTCCCATGGGGATCTCTTTCCAAAATTGAATTTACAAGTTCAAATTGAATAAACAAAGGCAAAGACAAATAAACTCTCTTCATATAATCACTAAGCCTAGAAACGAAAACTTCTTTCATCTCTTCAATATTAAGCCCTTTAAACTCACCTTCATTTTTATCAAAAATATCACATAATTCAACCATTAAAGACTTAACTTCTGGAATAAACTCAATCAGACCTTCAGGAACTATAACTATTCCAAAATTATCCCCATTTAAAGATCTCTTTAAGATAACAGACACCATTTCATCAACAATCTCAGCCAAAGTTTTCTTTTTAGCCAAAACCTCTTCAGACACAATGCAAATGTTTGGATGAGTTTTTAAAGCACATTCTAAAGCAACATGAGATGCACTCCTACCCATAAGTTTGACAAAATGCCAATATTTTTTAGTTGACATAGCATCTCTATATAAATTACCTATCAACTCGGAATAAATTTTTGTAGCAGAATCAAACCCAAATGAAATTTCAATATGATCATTTTTAAGATCAGCATCAATTGTCTTTGGAACTCCAATAACTTGAATATTCTCTCCTTTCTTTTTGAAATACTCAGCAAGAATAGCAGCATTGGTATTCGAGTCATCACCACCAATAATAATAATTGCATTAAGATTGTTTTCTTTGGCGACAAATAGAGCTTTGCTGTAATGTTCTTCAGTTTCTATTTTTGTTCTTCCAGAAGATACAATATCAAAACCCCCGGTATTTCTATAAGAATTTACCAAGCTTTCAGTAAGTTCAATTTTGTCATTTTCCAACAGGCCCAAAGGGCCCCCTTTAAACCCAAAAATCTTTGAATTTGGATTAAATTTTTTTATTGCATCAAAAACACCAGATATAACATTATGCCCCCCAGGAGCAGGCCCTCCAGAAAGAATAATTCCAATATTTAAAGCTTTTGAAAAAGATAAATTGGACTTTCCCTCGGTAAAACTTACAATTGGCAACCCATAAGTATTCTTAAAAAATTCTTTTAAAGCCTGTCTATCTTGAATTGCTTCGGTTTTTTCTCCATAAACCAAACTAATATTATTAAAATCTTTTTTTAAAATGCTTGGCAATTTAGGAACATACTTTTGCCTTTCTTGATTAAAAAGAGAAGTATTCATACATTTTCCTCCTAATGATTTAAGTTAAGCCTTATCATAACTTAAATATTAAAATAATTCACAATTAATATCTATATATGATTTAAAACTAACATAGCATCGCCATAGGAAAAAAATTTATAACCTGTATTTATAGCTTCTTCATAAGAACTAAACACAAAATCTTTACCTGCAAATGAAGATACTAACATCAAAAGAGTAGATTGTGGTGTGTGGAAATTGGTAAAAAGCATATCGACAAACTTAAAACAGTAGTTCTTGCCGGGATAAATAAAAAGATTTGTACTTTGCTGGCCTGTTTTAAACTTCTTAAGCTTATTATCATAAGATGACTCTAAAGCCCTAAGAGTTGTAGTGCCAATTGATAAAATTTTTTTACCAAGAAATTTCGCATTTTGCAATCTTTTAGCCACACAATCTTTTATTAAAAAAGTTTCAAAATGCATATTGTGTTCTTCGACCTTTTTTGATCTTACGGGAAGAAAAGTGCCAAGCCCCACATGAAGAGTGATAAAATCATATTCGATATTATTCTTTTCAAAAGCAGAAAACAAATCCTTGCTGAAATGCAACCCCGCAGTCGCAGAAGCTGCAGAGCCAACGTATTTAGAATAAACAGTTTGATACCGATCTTCATCCATTTTCTCATAATCTCTTTTAATATAAGGGGGTATGGGTACAAAGCCATGTTTTTCAAAATAATCTTCTCCAACATCAACATCAAATTTTAAAACAATCTCACTACTATTTTTTGACAAAATTTCACCTATTAATCCTTCAGGAAATTTGTAAAGATTTCCAACAATTTGCTTTTTAGACTTAGAAATAAGCGCAGTAAACAAATTGGTGTCAATTCTATCCAAAATTAAAACCTCAACATTACTGCCCATCTCTGATTCTGCATACATTCTTGATTTTCTAACTTTTGAATTATTAAAAACAATAAAAGTGTCGCTATTTATATATTTTAAAATATTGTTTACAGAATTTTCATGGTAAATTTTTTGCAATTTAGGATCCAGTACCATTAGTCTTGAAGATCCTCTTTTTTCACTTGGATATTGAGCTATTAAAGAATAGGGCAAATTAAAATGAAACTCTTTGGTTTTCATTAAGACTATCCTCTTTCATCTCTAAGTTTAAATGAAGATACGCAAACTCAGTAGCTTTACGCCCTCTGTGAGTTCTGCTGATAAATCCTTTCATAATTAAATAAGGCTCATAAAAGTCTTCAAGAGAATCTGCTGTTTCTCCCACAGAAATAGCTAAAGTATCAACACCTACGGGTCCTCCATTAAATTTCAATATTAAGCTTCTTAAAATATTTCTATCTTGCTCATCAAGACCTTCTCCATCAATTCTAAGCATTTCAAGCCCAATTGAAACAATGTCACTTGTAATAACCAAACTTCCGGTTACCTGGGCAATATCTCTTATTCTCCTTAGCAATCTATTTGCTATTCGAGGAGTCCCTCTTGAACTTCTTGCAAGAAGAAAGGCGGCATCCTCTTCTATTTCAATATTTAAAATAATAGAATTTCTCTTTATTATCTCAACAAGCTCTATTTCGCTGTAAAGTTCAAATCTTGCAGTAATTCCAAATCTCGCATAAAGTGGAGATGTTACTTTTCCTGGTTTAGTAGTAGCTCCAATCAATGTGAATTTTGGAAGTGGCATTCGAACAGTTCTTGCATTAGCGCCTTGCCCTATTACCCAGTCCAGCTCATAATCTTCCATGGCAATACAAAGCATTTCTTCTATTATTGGTCTGAGTCTATGTATTTCATCAATAAATAAAACACTCTTCTCATCAAGACCTGTTAAAATACCAATAATATCTTTGGGCTTGTCAAAAGCCGGAGCTGAAGTAATTTTAATCGAAGCATTCATCTCAAAGGCAATAATACTTGCAAGAGTGGTTTTCCCAAGACCTGGTGGACCACTTAAAAACACATGATCTAAGGCCTCATTTCTCTCTTTAGAAGCTCTTATAAAAATACTAAGGGTTTCTTTAACATTAACCTGACCTTTAAAATCTTCAAAAACTTTAGGTCTAAGCTCATTTTCACTCTTATCATATAAATAATTTTCATTAGAGTTTAAAAAACTTATACCATTTTCTTCTTTCATAAATACTCCTTAAAAACTATTTTTTCTCTATAAAAAACCAACAATTAACTTGATATTCTTTTTAAAACCTCCTTAAATAAAAACTGCTCCTTTTCAGAATCTTTTAAATTTGAAAATTCAGCTAAATTGAAAGCCTCTCTAATCTTACTATTAACAATTTTTCTATCAAATCCCATGCTAACAATTGATTCTTCTAATTCTTTAAATCTAAAAAGGCTAGTAGATTCAAGCTCACTATTAATCAAAAGCTTGCCTTGAAGATGTAAAAACATTTTACCAGCCATTTTTTTGCCAATACCTTTGATTTTAGAAACAAGCTCAACATCTTCTCTATCAATAGCCTCCTTAAACTCATTATACCTTATATTGGATAACACTCTTAAAGCGGCCCTTGGCCCTATTCCGCTTACTCCAATAAGACCCTTAAAGATCTCTCTTTCATCTGAATTCAAAAATCCAAAAAGTTTTAATTCATTTTCTCTCGTATAAAGATAAGTAAATAGCTCAACTTTGTCTGACAAATTAAAATTAGCAAGACAAAATGCACTAGCTAAAAGTTCAAATTCAAAAACAGTAGTCATTAAAACCAAACTAGATTCTTTTTTTTCTATAACTTTACCATGAATCTTATTTATCATATAATTAAATTATAAGTTATATTGCACAGAAACATCCAATTTAAAGCAAAAACCTTAAGTAAAAAAGGACACCAAATGAAAAATAAATTTCTAAATAACTATTTTCAATTCATTACAACTATTTTTTTAATCTTATCTATAACTATGGTGGCAGCAGAAGAAACAACAAGCACACTAAAAGTTCCCAATGGATTTAAAGTCGAAATTTTTTTAAAAAATACAATTGAAAAACCTAGGGGAATCACAAGCGATCAAGATGGAAACATATTCATAGGATCCGGGAGCAATTTTGCATACCTTGTAACAAAAAACAAAAAAATTTATACCATAGCAAAAACCCTGCAAAAACCTATTGGTATTGCTTATTGGGATAATAAACTCTATATATCTTCTGTCGATAAAATATATGTAGTTGAAAATGTAAAAGAAGAAATTAATAAAAGCATAAAATCAAATAAAGAATATACATGGAAAATGCAAATTTTTTCACTTTTACCAAAAAATAATACCAAAATGCACTCAGGACGCTACATTAAAGTAGATCCTAAAAATAACAAATTAATGGTAAACATAGGATCCCAACACAATGCTAAAATTCCTCCAAAAAAAGAAGCAATAATCCTTAGCATCGATTTAAAAACAAAAAAAGAAGAAATAGTAGCTTTTGGGGTGAGAAACTCAGTTGGGTTTGATTTTCATCCAACTAGCAATGAAATATATTTTAGCGACAATGGCCAAGATGGATTAGGAGACGACATTCCCCCGGACGAAATAAACGTAATAGCCGAATATAAAGAACATTTTGGATTTCCCTATTTGTTTGGGAAAAATCAAAAAAATTACAGTTTTTATAACAAGGCACCCAAAAACACTAAGTTTAGTCCATCTATTTATGAACTTCCTGCACATGTAGCTCCACTTGGAATACACTTTTACCAAGGAAATAACTTTCCAAAAGAATATATAAATAGATTATTCATAGCAGAACACGGCTCGTGGAACAGATCTTCTCCTGTTGGCTACAAAATAACTACACTAGACATTGATTTTAAAACTAGAACAGCAAAAAATTATAAAACTTTTTTATATGGATTTTTAAAGCCTGATAACTCTAAATTTGGACGCCCTGTTGATATAATCACATATTACGATGGCTCAATTCTTTTTACAGATGATTTTGGAAATAAAATATACAGGGTCTACTACGAAAAGATTTAAATAAAACTAACTTAATTCTTCTGGAATCTCTAAATTATGAATTACTTCCTGAACATCATCAAAATCTTCAAGCTTTTCAACAAGAAGAATTATTTTTTCTACTTGCTCTTTGTTTAAAGAAATTTTATTTTCAGGAATTAAAGCTATCTCTGCCATTTCTTCTTTAAATTTAGCTTTTAAAAAAGATAAAACTTTGTCAAAATCATCAGGACTTGTTATAACTTCAGCTTCATTGTTTGAAACTAAAATATCTTCAACACCAACTTCTAATGCAAATTCCATTATTTCATCCTCACGATATTTTTCTAAATTGTAAACAATAAGACCCTTTCTGTAAAACATATATGAGACTGAACCTGGGGTACCAAGAGATCCTCCACCTTTTGAAAGAACACTTTTTACATCACTAGAAGTTCTATTTTTATTGTCTGTTAAGCATTTAATCATTAGAGCCACCCCGTAAGGAGCATAAGCCTCATAAGTTATTTCAAAATATTCAACCCCTTCATTGCCGCCAATACCCTTTTTTATTGCCTTCTCAATATTATCTTTTGGCATATTGGCAACCTTGGCCTTATTAACAGCTACCCTTAGTCTCGGATTAGATTCAATATCCCCACCCCCTATTTTAGCTGCAATAGTTATTTCTCTTATTAGCTTTGTAAAAATTTTATTGCGCTTTGCATCAAGAGCACCTTTTTTTCTCTTTATTGTTGACCATTTGCTGTGACCAGACATTTATACCTCCACCAATTTTTCCAACCGATTTAAAACGTCAAACATCTTATTATTAATCAAATGAGCTTTAATTGTATTAAACATTAACATAAGAACCGTAACAGGCCCTATTCCTCCCTTAACAGGAGTAATAAATTTAACGCACTCTTTAATATTGTCAAAATCCGTATCGCCTGAGAGAATTTTTCCGTTATCAGTCTCAATTTCGGAAATACCAATATCAATCACATAAGGTTTTCCGCACAACATACTTTTATCTATTAACTTGGGCTTACCAACAGCAGAAATAATAATATCTGCCTGCCTTAAATAAACATCTAAATAAATACTCTTACTGTGACAAGCAATAACAGTTGCATCATAAGGTTTTGATGAGAGCAATATTGAAATAGGCCTTCCTACAAGGGGGCTTCTACCAACCACAACAACCGTTTTCCCCGATGTTTTTATCCCTTCATCTCGCAAAATCTTTAATACAGCAAGAGCTGTACAAGGAATAAATCCTTTTTTATCGCCCAAAATCATTTTTCCCAAATTAACAAAAGATAAACCATCAACATCTTTTGAATAAACTATGCCATTTAAAATAGAATTTAAATCCATGCCTTTCAAAAGGGGTAATTGAACAATAATTCCATCTGTACTTAAATTTTTATTTTCTCTATCAATCACTTGTAAAATATCGCTTTGAAGAGAGTTTGTAGAAAATTTAATTACTTCAACATTCAAGCCAATCTCTTTTGCAACCCGACTCTTGATTGAAACATAAAGCTTGCTTGCAGGCTCATCATTTGCTAAAATAACTTTTAATGCAATTTTATCTCTCAAGTCATGCTGCTTTAAGAATTCTTTTAGCATTAAATAATACTTATTCGCAAAATCTTTCCCATTAAACACAGTATTCAAAATATACCCCTTAAACCTAACAAGATTACCTTAATATTATACTTAGATTGTCAATATAAGAAAAGCTAAACGACCAAATTTCAAATTGTAATTAAATTTATTTTCAACTATAATAAACAAGGATAATAATTTTAAAAGAACGGAGAATAATGAGAAAGTCTCTTTTTATAACACTAATTACAGTCTTGTTAATTGGCGTAAACATAAAAAAAATTACGGCCGCAGTCAATATTGATAGGCATACAAACTCCACTTTAGGAATAGATTTAAGCGTTGGGGTTCCTGTTTTTTATAACGACTTATCAAAAGCTTATCCCACCAATTTATATCCGGGAGGTATTGGGGCAATAAAATACCAGTACCATATTTTAAACAATTTGGCAATTGGGCTTGAACTAAGATACATGTTTAACTTTGACATTAACCATTCTTTTAACATATTAAATCCAGATTCAAGTGTGGGTAAAATTTTTTATAGCGTGCCTATTACATTTTCATTAAATTATATATTTGATATAGGAGAATTATTTCAAATTCCAGTTTTCACAAATGTAGGATTTTCTCTTAATACATATGGAGATAGAAACAATAATATTACAAATTTAAGAACTTTTGATGCACTTCCTACAATATCTTTTGGATCTGGAATTTTATGGAACTTTAACTATAAATGGGCTTTCGGAGCAACAGCATCTTGGTGGATGATGTTTGAATTTGGAAATTCTGCTAAAATGGCGCATTTTGCACTTATATCATTATCAGTTACAGTAAATGTAAATAAATTGTAGGATAAAAATGAAACAAAAATATGAAAACTATTTTAAAAAAAAAATAATTTTAAACCTATTAATATTTTTACTACTAGCATGCTCAAGCGAGTCTATATTTTCCCAATTAGGAAATTTGCAAAAAATAAACCATGAATACAATATTTTAGGCAGTTCAAGTCCAAGAGGAATTTCTCTAGTAGGGAAAACTCTCTACATTGCAGCTATGAATTTATTTAAAAAAGAAAACGGCAAGATTGAAAAAATTGATTTGAGCAATTCTTATGAATTTATAAACGACATTGTAAATATATCTGGGAAAACCTATCTTTTAGCGCAAAACAAACAAGAAGAACTAGAAGTTTGCGAGCTAAATGGAAAAGACTGGATATTAAAATTTAAAAAATCACTAAAAGCATATAAATTCTTAAAATCCGTAGGAAGAGATGGCGTAAAAGAAGCATATATTTTAGCTATAGACAAAAATAATCGTGAGAAAATTTTTGATCTACAAGGATTTGACCAAACACCATCACAAGCTGCTGAAAATGACAAGTTTTACCAAATATCAAATGAAGATAACTTAATTACAGGAAATTCACTTAAAATATGGCAAATGAATACCAATACATACACAAACATAGACTATCAACAAGCCAAGGAAATAATGCCTATCATTAAAACAAGCATTAGGGGTTTTTCTGAAATTTTAGTAATGACTGGTGGTTATAATAATTTAGATACAAAATTTAAGGTGTACTCAAGTGCAAATAATTACACAACACCAATATTCAATCAAGACGAAGTAGGTGAATTTAGCGGCTACTTTGCAAGAGAATTTAATGATGCAATATTAATCGGAAGTAATAATGGATTTGCAGAATTTACAAAAAATAAAGACGGGATTTTTGCTCTACAAGCACCCTCAAAATCCGTAGAACCTGGGGCTTATAACGGATCTCAGCTAAGCAAAACGGGCCTTAATGATATTATTCCTGTATCAAGCAACACGATTTACATATTAACTCAAGGCAAAGGTTTGTGGAAATTGGAAAACAGAAAATTAACTAAAGAATAAAGAATAAAAATTTTTTATAAATTTCTCATATCTAAATTTATTAAAATCTCCATCATAATATTTTTTAATCTTAATTTTCAAATTGAAATTAATCTTAGATCTAAAATATAAATAATTTATATTATTCATATCAAAAATTCGACCCTCATCATTCATAACCTTGGCCTCAATATCTAAAAGGAGTTTGGCAAAAAAAATATCTCGAGTAATCACAAGGCTATGCCTATCTGCTAAATTCAAAATAAATGCATCAACATTATCTACCACTTCCAAAACAACATTTTCTGTTTTTTCCAAACTTAAAAATTTATTAGAAACTACAATAAGTTCTGATTTATTGTGTAATATAAATTTTTGTAAAAATTTTATTATCTTAAAATTACAAGAATCAGCATCAACAAAAATTTTATTTAACAATCTTATAGTCCACTACCTTAAAGGCCAAAAAAGAAACAATGGCATTTTTATTAATAGGTCCAAATATTCTAGAATCATTTAAAACATTTAAATTGTCATTTAGTAAAAAAAATTCATTTTTTTTTAAAGTAAAACACTTAACCACTTCGTCTGTATTAAAAAAATTATTCAACTTATAATAGCTAACCAAATTGCCATTCAAATAAAAAAAATTTGTATCCTTTTTATTTACCAGAACATTTAAACCTCTAACATACACAGAATCACCCTGAACAGCTGCTATTCTTGATACTTTATAGCTTGCTCTTTTAAAAATTTTATTTAAAAAAAAGAAATCTTTTATTAAAGTTAATAAAAAATTATTACTTAACCTAAAATCCTCATAAAGAACAATATCATTCATTTTCAAAGGAATAAAAAAAGAGGTTATATGTGTTGCTACAAAAAATAAACTAGCATTTTTTGTTATTGTTGGCAACATTTCATTACTTTTAATCATAAAAATTTGCAAAACAAATTTTGTGAAAAAAAAATTTAATATCAAAAATGATACAACGCATTTTAAAAAAACTTTTCTTTGCTTTTTCTTCAAAAGCCTTTGTTCGAAAGTTAAATACGGAGCCACTTTAAATAAATCCTACTCTAGAAAATGGAAGATATATTATCAGGGTTCTTCCAAGCACTTTATTCTTATTGATTACTCCAAAAAATCGACCATCATGAGAATTATCTCTATTGTCCCCAATTGGCAAAACATATCCATAAGGAACATAAATTCCACAATCTCTTATTATAGCTTTTTCCATATAATAATCAACATAGGGCATAAAAGCAGATAAATACTTATATTCCAATCTTTCAAACTCAAACCTGTCAATCATTCTAACGTCAAAAAATGAAAAATCGGGAGCGCTACTTAAATTTATATTTAACTGGCTCAAAGCAACAAACATAGCAAAATCACCATAAATCCCATAGTCCTCATTTGCCACAATTTTTTTAATTTTAAAATTTTTATCAACCAAATCCCAATAAGAATCTTCTAAAATAAAATTTTCCTCGCCTTCTCTTTTAATATAAGCTTTACCGCTATTAAATCTAACAATTTTACCATCTGCAAACACACCCCTTTTCACAAGAAATCTAACATTAGGATTGCCATATTCATCTCTATCAAGATCAATAAAAGATAACGTTAACATGTAAAGTATTCTTTGAAAGATATCAAAAAAAACACCCTTTGATTTATACTCTGGATTTTCAAAAATAATAATATCGGATTCCTCTGGGACTTTAAAACCATTAATCTTAAATAATCCTGGTAAAAGCTCGGGGCCATAAGAAAATTTATCTACAAATAAAAAATCCCCTATTTGAAGAGTATTTTCCATTGAACCTGATGGTATTTTATAAGCTTGAACAAAATATTGATTTATTACCAATACAAAAATTGCTGCTGCTATAAAATCAAACAAAAAGTTAAGCAAAAACCCTCGTTTCTTGGCCCTTAATTTACAAAAATATTTCTTTCTTTTTCTATATGTCAAATATTTCTCAACAATGTGTACCAAAAAAGATGCAAATTTATCCAATCTTCTTAAATACATAATCTAACCTCAAGAATTAAATCATACAAAATATTGACACTTATTTAAATACTTTTCTATACTTTAAAAGATGAAAGAGGTTGATGAGAATTCAAATATTGAGCTTTTTGAAGTTAAATTAAAGCCAATTCTAGGAATAGCGCCTAAGATTTACGTATTTCTTACAACAATAATATTGCTTTTAAGTTTAGTATCAATTTTAATAATCATACCTAAGTTTAAAAATCCAGGAGCATATTTAAAAATAAATTCCAACATTGCAAACACTTACATATATTTAAACGAAAAATATATCGGCAGAACTCCACTTAACAAATATATAAATGCCACTGAAGGAATTATTAGAGCAAAAAGGATGGGATTTAAAACCTACGAACAAAAGATAAAAATTCACAACAAATTTTTTGGAAACTACAGTTTGCAAATAAATTTAGAACTGGTTGATCCTGAAAAGATCATTAAACAAAGACAAAAAGAGCTCTCTATAATGGTTAAAATAAAAAATACTAATGAAAATACAAAACTAATTCCTGTATTTTCATTAATATCTAGTGAGCTCAAAAAATATCCTAAATACATTAAAAATTTTCTAAAAAATTCCATACCTTACTTAAATTCAATCGAAATGTTTAAAGATTTTCTAGATTCATATAAAGTCGTATATTCAATAGACCAAAACAATAACAATCAAGAAGAAATATGGAACTCTTTGAAAACCAATTTTGACTTAGAAAATAGAGCTATCTTTTGGTTTTTAGAAAATTTAGATAAAGATTTAAAAATGCTAACAAAAAATGAGCCTTGGGTTAAAACATTAGCCAAAACTCTAGACAATGAAAATATTCAATTAATTTCTAAAAATGAAAAAATCAATATAAAATTACCTGGATTTAAAAAAATAAATTCAAATAAAATCGAAAAAATCCATAATTATGAATTAGATTCATTAGATTCAAAAAATATTTCACTAAAATCTACCTATAGTATAAAAGAATTTCTTATTCAAGAACAAAATGTTACAAAATACGAGTATCAAGGTTTTTTAAAAGAAAATCCAAAATGGGCATTAAATAATAAAGAAAATTTAATTAAAGAACAACTTGTAGATGAAAATTATCTTAAAAATTTTAATCAAATAGGCTTAAATGAAGCTATCACAGGAATATCTTATTTCTCAGCAATAGAATACGCCAACTGGTACTCTAAAAAACTTCCTGCGGGATTTAAAGCAAGACTACCTATATCACAAGAATGGGAATTATACCAAAAAGAACCAAACAAAAACCCATTAAATATTAATGAAATATCAAAAAAAGTTGGATTTTGGAATTTAATGCAAAATTCATCTTTTAATGATATCGCAATATTCAAAAATGAAAAAAATTTTTATAACGAAAATTCAAATTTTTACTCATTGATAACAGAAATTAGAACATACTCTCATCAAAATAATAATTTACTCAATCCATCAACTAAAGCTTCTTTTTTGAAAAATTGGAGTTCTCCAAACATTGGTTTTAGATTGATTGTATCAAAGGAATAAAAGGAATAGATTTGAACACAAACACTTTGATTCTTGAAAACAAAAAAGCTAAATTTAATTACTTTATTGAAGAAAAAATCAGTTGTGGAATAGTACTAAAAGGAACTGAGGTAAAATCAATAAAGGCAAAAAAAATATCATTTAACAATAGCTTTGCAAGCATAAAAAAAGAAGAATTGTGGCTTGAAAACTTGCATGTATCAAAATATAAAGAAGGAAACATCTTCAATCATGATGAATTAAGACCCAGGAAACTTTTAATCAAAAAAAAGGAATTACAAAGGCTAAAAAAATTTAAAGAAAAAGAGGGATATACTTTAATTCCTATTAGTTTCTATTTAAAAAAATCATTAATTAAAGTAGAAGTTGGAATATGTAAAGGAAAAAAATTGTATGACAAAAGAGAAATACTAAAACAAAAAAGCATAAAAAAAGACCTTAGTAGAGAAATAAAATATAAATAAAAGCTCTTTTAATTACAATGAGCAATCACAATACAAAATTGCAATCACTCATTTTTATAATAAATAAAATTAATAGCTTTTTTTGAAAGACAGTTCAAAACCAAGAGCACTTGCTTGACTCATCGCAATATCAAAACTAGGCTCAAATCCTCCCAAAGCTATATTAAGACTATTTTTTAGCTTCCTATTATAACTATTAGCAAATGTAAATGGAAGAATAATTTCTGTCAATCTTGTCACAGCCATAGTAACCACACCCGCTAACATAACTCCCTTACCCCAGGTCCATTGGAAAGCAGCTTTTTTAGCATTACTATCAAAAGCTTTGATATCCAAATAAGCTCCCGTAAGTATAAGTCCTATACCAACCGCATCAAATCCAAGAATAAGAGAACCTCCAAGAATATCTCCTTGAGCAAAGGAGCCTATTCCAAACCCTAAAAAAAGGTTCAATAAAAATGGTACAATAGGATCTTGCTTGCTAGCTTCATAAACCAAAAGTTTTTCTCCAGCACTCATACCAAACACATCACTTTTAGAATCTTTAACTTGAGCAAAGCTAGAAAAAACACAAAAGGTTACCAAAACAAAAATTAAAAATTTATTCATAAAAACCCCTTTATTAAAACTGGTACTATGGTAGCATATTAATGAAATTTAAAAAAGGTTTTTAAATTTATTTAAATTTAACTTTTTTCAAATTGTTACTTGAAATTCGCTTCCCAATGGAGCTTCTTGATTTGACCATAAAATTATCAATTTCAATTCTTTTAACAATGTCTTTATTTGTCAAAAATTCTATAAATTTGGGACTCAATGAAAAATCTACAAATTTATCATTTTCGCCTAAAAATTCATAAACTTTATCTGTAATAAATTTATCTATTTTAAACCTTTTAACATAATAAAAATTGTCAAGCCTGTTAAGATAAATTATTGAAAATATTTGCTCTTTTGAATTGTTTATATCATAAACTAAAGCACACACATTCTTTTTATCTATAAATGTCTTGTCTTCAATATTTTTAAGAACATAACTATTTTCTCTAAAAACCAATATTTTATCATAATAACTAGCATTCCCAATAAATTCACCATCAAAAAGACTAGTTCCTACAAAACCTTCTGCCAAGTTTAAATAAACTTTCATATTCTTTGTAGCTATTTCTTTTACATTCTTTGATTTGATTAAAGAAATTTTGGTCTTTCTTTGATGCTCTTTAGAATACTTTGCAAGTAATAAATCAATAAAGTTTATTGAATACCCTCTTATTGAAGAAATATTGCTATTTATACTTTTTAATTCTTTATTTAAAATTTTAATATCCTTGGAATTCTTATCAATATCAAAAAGACTTATTTTTCTAATTGGAATTTTAAGCAAATTTTCAACATCTTCTTTTAAAACTTCCCTTGAAAAAGATTCTTTATACCTTAAAACCTCTGACAATATTATATTTACAACATTCTCTTCTTTAGAAATTGTTTCAAGAAGTTTATAAATCTTTTTTTCAATAAAAATTTGCTCTAGCGTTTTATAAAATATTTTTTCAAGAATCTTGCTTTTTTGCAATTCAAGTTCCATTTCTAAAATTTTTTGAAGATGTGCTGCATGAAACTTGATAAGATCTTTAATAGTATAAACAACAGGATATCTCTCACTAAGCAACAATAAATTAACAGAAATTGATATCTGACAATTTGTATAATGATACAACTTTTCAATCACTTCACTTGCATAAACACCACGAGGCAAAGACAGTTCTATGGCCACATTTTCAGCAGTAAAGTCATTAATGCTTGAAACTTTAATATAATTTTTTCTAATTGCTCTCTCAATCGAAGATATCAAACTCTCAGTAGTCTCGCCAAAAGGCAATTCCCTTATTACAATTGTTTTTTCATCTATGGTTTCAATTTTAGCTCTAACTAAAACTTTACCATTACCATCAGCATATTCATTAACATCAACTATCCCTCCCGTTGGAAAATCAGGATAAATATCGTAACTCTCTCCAAGAAGCTCGCTCTTTACTGCATTTAAAATCTCATTAAAATTATGAGGTAATATTTTAGCTGCCATTCCAACAGCAATTCCCTCACTTCCCTGAATTAAAATAACAGGAATTTTGGCAGGATAAAGCAAAGGTTCATTGTTTCTTCCATCATAAGAAGATTCATAAATTGTTATCTCTTTGCTGTAAAGAACATCAAAAGCCAAAGGAGTTAATCTACATTCAATATATCTAGAAGCAGAAGCGGGATCACCTGTAAACAAATTTCCAAAATTGCCCTGCTTTTCAATAAATAAATCCTTGTTAGCAATATTAACAAGAGCTTCATAAATTGATGTATCGCCATGAGGATGGTATTTCATTGTATTACCAACAACATTTGCAACTTTATGAAAGTTGCCATCGTGCATTTCAAAAAGAGAATGTATAATTCTCCTTTGAACTGGTTTAAACCCATCAACAACACTAGCAATAGCACGATCTTTAATAACATAAGATGAATATTGCAAAAAATTATCTTTAAGTACAGTTCTAATATCCATTAAATCAAATTCTCCATAATAAAATTCCGCCTCTCAGGAGTATTTTGTCCCATATAAAAACCCAATTTCTCTTTTATTTCTTTAATATTAAAAAGGTCCACCTTTGTAAGCTTAATGCTATTAATATCAATAAAACCTTTAAATTCATTTGGAGAAATTTCACCAAGACCTTTAAACCTTGTCACTTCACACCCCCCTTTAAGCTCTAGAATGGCTTTTTGCTTTTCTTCCTCAGAATAGCAGTAAACCGTGATTTTTTTGTTTCTAACCCTAAAAAGAGGGGTTTCTAAAATATACATATGCCCATTTAAAATTAAATCCTCAAAAAAAGTCAAGAAAAAAGTTAGCAATAAATTTCTAATATGAAATCCATCAAAATCTGCATCAGTTGCTATTATAACCTTATTGTACCTTAAATTTTCAATTGATTCTTCAATACCAAGAGCTACCATCATATTATAAAGCTCTTCATTTTTGTATATTTCAGATTTATTCTTTTCAAACATATTTTGGGGTTTGCCCCTAAGAGAAAATATGGCCTGGGTATAAACATCTCTACAAGACACCATTGAGCCTGTTGCAGAATCCCCCTCTGTTAAAAAGATCATGGTTTGTTCTGACTGCTTGCTACTGTCATTAAAATGAAATTTGCAATCCTTAAGTTTAGGGATTTTAAAAGATATTTTTTTTGCTCTTTCTCTTGCCTCTTTTCTTACACTACTTAATTCTTTTCTGAGTCGCTCATTATCAACTACTTTCTTCTCAATCAATTTTGCAAGTATTTTATCTTTATATAAAATTTCAGAAATTATCTTCTGCACTTCCTTTGCAACATTGCCTCTAGTTTCAATATTCCCAAGCTTATTCTTAGTTTGACTTTCAAATATTGGATCTTTAATTTTAACAGAAAGAGTTGCAACAAGCCCTTCCCTAATATCTGTTGAGGAATATGTTTTTTTAAGAAAATCATTAATAGCCCTTACAAAGCCTTCTCTAAAACCAGTCTGATGGGTACCTCCATCGTTGGTATATTGCCCATTAACAAATGAAAAATAAGTCTCCCCATAATTATTTGTATGGGAAAAAGCAAATTCTAAAGTTTTACTAGAAAAATAAACAATATCATAAAGCAAATCATCACTTTTAATTTCTGAATTCAAAAAATCTAAAAGACCATTTTTAGATTCAAAAATTTGATCATTATAGTTTATTATAAGGCCCTTATTCAAACAAGCATAATGGAAAAATCTCCTCTTGAGAAAATCTTCACTATAAGAATATTTTCCAAATATTTCTGAATCTGCTAAAAACTCAACATAAGTACCATCTTTATCAGAAGATTTTATTTCTCTAGATTCCAATAATTTTCCCTTAGAAAACAAAGCCTCAAAAGATTTGCCATTTCTTGTTGATCTTACTAAAAATTTTGAACTTAGGGCATTAACGGCCTTAGTTCCAACCCCATTAAGCCCTACAGAAAATTGAAAAACATCATTATTATACTTAGCTCCAGTGTTAATAACTGAAACGCTCTCAATGACTTTTCCAAGAGGAATTCCTCTCCCATAATCCCTAATAGAAATAAGATTATTTTCTTTTTTTATAAAAATTTCATTTCCATAACCCATAATAAACTCATCAATTGAATTGTCTATTATCTCTTTAATTAAAACATAAATACCATCATCAATATTAGAGCCATCTCCCAAGCGTCCAATATACATACCAGATCTTAATCTAATATGTTCAAGAGAAGATAGAGTAATTATTTTACTTTCATCATAATTTTGAGTCTTCATCTAAATCCTTGCTTTATAAATTAAATTTTAATGGTTTAAAGCTTTTTTAATATTTTCAAGCTTTTTAACTATTTGATCTCTAATAATACTAGTGAGGTTCTCTTTTTCATATTCATTTAATTTTAAAATATCTATCAAAGGATGGACATGAATATAAACAGATAGTCCAGAATTAAAAATAATATTTTTAATAAAAAAGTTATTAGTATTATAAAGAGTAACAGGAATAATTGATGTTCCTGTCTTTAATGCCATCTTAATTGCGCCTTTTTTAAAAACCTTAGTATCTCCCCCTTTATTTCTAGTGCCTTCAGGGAAAATCCCAATAGATCTGCCTTCTCTCATAACCTTTATTGCCTTAGCCTCAGCAGTAGCAGCAGATCTTATACTCTTTCTATTAACAAAAATAACATCCATAACAATTAAAATAATATTCACAAAAGGAACCCTAAGCAAAGAATGTTTTGCTAATATTACAAATGGACAAGCAAAAACATAAATAAAAATTAAAGGATCCATAGCCGCAATATGATTTCCCATTATTATTACATTGCTTTTTTTAGGAATATTCTCAGAACCCGTAACAATAATTTTAATTCCAGCAAGCCATAAGCTAATCTTAATGCAAGCCCGCATCATAATAAAACTAAGTCTAACAATATAGCGCTCAAGTAGAAAAATTTTACAAACCAAGTAAACAGGAAATAAAAAAAAAATTAAAATCAAAAAAAACAATAAAACATTAAAATAAGTTATAATACTTCTCAAGATTTTCATAAAAACTATTATCCTATTTTTTCTATTCGCTCAAGCTTTAATTTTTGCCCTTTAACTAAGCTTACATCATCTTTTAAAATTTTAATAGGATTTAAAATGATTGTAGAAAATTTCTGCTTTTGAACAACTCTTTCGCTATGCTCCAGAAAAAAAGATTCAACAAGCTTGTAACTACCCATGTCAATCTCATATTCAAGAACAAAATTATTTTTTAAGGGGAAAATATTAAAAATACCATAATAAATTTTATTCTCATCAATATAAGTTAAATGGGGATAAGAAAAGTCGTAAATTTTGTCCTTATACACATAATTTCCACTAGGAATAAAATAAATATCATTGACCTTTTTTTCAACATTTAAGATATTCTCATCAAATCTCTTAAATGTCCCCGAAAATCCACTATTATCATAAGAATTTGTACTAGTGTCAATTTTGATTTCAATGTTTTCTTTATCTACAATTTTTATCCAAAAGTTATAAACTATCAAATCTGAAAAAAGGGACTTTGCACTAACATTAAGCGTATTGTAAGCGGGTTTTGAAATATATTCAATCTTTGCAACTTCTTGAGAATTCTTTCTAAAAAGATTAATCTCGCTTGATTGCCTTTCAAAAGACAGGAATAAAACTTCTTCAATATCTCTACCGTGCTTTTTATTATAATTATGAACATCATACCAAACTCCGTGCAAAAATCTATAAACTTCATCTTTGCTTAAATTCTTTAAAGTTTTATAAATATTATTATCAATTTTACCAACTTTTTCACTCACAGAAGAAAGATAATATTTGCCCTGAGTATGAGAATATTCATATTTTTCAATCTTGCTGATTATTAAATCTTCTCCCACTTTTTCATACTTTTCTAAAGAAATAGGATAGCTTTCTCTTGATCTGTTTTCTTCATAAGCCGAAGATCTTGCATACTTATTGATAAGAACAGTGCCATTAACTTTGTCAAAAAAGATAGGCCTATAAGAAGAGACATCATTTAAAACAGATTTTTGAAAAACGTACAAAACAGATTTATCTTTTAAAAATCCCTGAACAACTATATTAAAATCATAATCGCCTGTAATATCTTCAAGATACATGTTATAAGAATTTTTTGGATCAATATCTATTTGAGTTTTAAAAAGAATCGTTCCAACTTTAATTTTAGGATCAAAGCCAATAATAAACAAATACGCATTAAAATTTGAAAAATTTTGAGCTAAAACTACCTGTTCAAAATACACATCTAAATTTAAATTTTCCTGCTGAACTGCAAGAATCTTATAACCTTTTAAATCTATAATATCTCCAAAAAAATCTTCCATTTTATTAACTTCTAAAGCATTAGAATTTAGATTGTCGACTTTGGAAAAAGATTTTACATCTTTGTTAAAAACAATAAAATCTTTGCTTACTTTAGAACACGCAAGAAATGCAAAAAAAAAGAATAAAAACAAAAATTGATAAAAATAATTATAAACCTGAATTAACGCTTTATCTTTAATCAGAGCAATTGCACTAACAACCAAAACCTTTGTCATAATGTTTATTTCTTAATTTTGACTAAAGTTTTGCAAAGCAAAAAACGACTCATTAAAATTATTAACAAAATCTTTTTTATTTAGCAAAAAATCTGTAATCAAGCCACTATTTGCAATGTTAAAATTGTCAAGAAGTTTTTCATTTTTGATTTCTTCTTTGAGTCGATTAGATCTTTTCTTGGCTGAATTGAGAAAAAATAAATAAACTTTTTTATTTGCCACAAAAGGCTTAGACCAAGAATTTTCTTTTAATCCAAAAATAACATCATAAAAAGACTTGCTATTATTAAACTCAACCAACTCTTTTAAAGTATTGGGGTAAATGTTAACATTATAAGATAAATTAACAATTTCTTCTTTCAAGCTAAGCTGATATTTTCCAAGAATTTGGCTTAAACTGCCAGATTTAATATCACCAAGAAAATCATTTAATTTATTTTCCAAATACCCTTCAATAACGCCTGGTTCATAAGTTTCAATGTAATTTTTAACAGAACTAATATCACGATCTAAATTTTTATCAAAATCATGAATATTGCCAAATGCCTTATATATTTGATATTCATTTTTATTTTTAATCTTAATAGGCTTACTAAATTCACCTTCTCTTAAAGAAAAAATGGAATTTAGATCTTCTTTCTTTTCAACATTAAGATCTAAATCAAAATAATATTTATCCAAAGCAACAACGCCCTTGAAATTAGCCATATCATCTGAATAAAGCTTAGCAAGCTCTTCAAATGGTGTTTTGTTTAATAGCTTATCATAAGCATTCCGAGCATCATTCATATTTTTAAAACGAATAGACGCAAGTGATAAACGTTTGAATAAATTTAAATTTTTCTCAGCATAAGAGATCACCTCTTTATTAGAAAAATCCTGATAGGAAAGAGAAAGATATGAAATATGCCTTTCTACAGTGCTCATTTCTTTAATCAGGTCAAAAAGAGAATCGGGAAATATCAAATTACTATTTAAAAAAATTCTCACATTAGAAAACAACATATTTTCTACCATATCATCATAAATTTTAACTTTTTGATAATCAGAAGTTTTATTATATCTTTTAGAACTGAAATTTCCACTAGGGTCTAAATATTCTGGAGATTTAAGTAAATTTTTATTCAGCGTTTCCTTAGAAATGTAAAAATTATATTTTTTTACTAAGTCTAAAAAAGCAACATCCTCAACATATTTCATAAATGCCAAATACCAGGCATTATAATCTGTATTAATATTTTTAGCATTGCCCTGCAATCTAGAATAAAGATTTGAATAATAATTAACATATTTGGCAAACTTACTATCTTTTTTATAGTAAATAGGTTGACCTTTATAAGAACCAAATTTTAAACCAGATGAATGAGCATTATCAAATATCCCCGGAAGTAAAGGCGCAATAATAAATCCGAAAACAATTAAAATAAGAGCAAAAATACCCCACATACCAACTTTTTTTTCTTTAGATTCAAGCTCAAGTAAATCATTTTTGACTTTTCTACTTCTTTTTCGCATAAAACAACCCTTAATAAACAAGCATGCTAATACTAATAATTTAACTACTAAATTATCACAATTGAAAAATTATTGCAATTGAAATATCTAACTTAAGATATACGCTTAAGTATAGAACTAAAAAAATTTTTGCATTTCTAATATAAAAACGAATCTCTCTAGATAAAAAAGGAGAATGAAATCAAAAGTATATGAATATGAATCAAAACAAATTCAACCTTAATATAAATATAACTAAGGACGAACTTTTAAGATTAATAAAAATAGTTTACAACAATTTTGGAATCAATCTCAGCGAAAAAAAAAAGCTGCTAATTGAAAGCAGATTATCATCCCTTTTGAAAGTTAAAGGTTTTAAAAATTTTACTGAATACATCAACTTTTTAGAAAAAAGCACTGGAAATATTCAATTAATCGAATTGGTAGACAAAATATCAACAAATCATACCTATTTTTTCAGAGAATCTAAGCATTTTGATTTTTTAAACAATAAAATATTACCCAAGCTTACTGAAAAAATATTAAACTCAGAAAACTCAGAAATCAGAATATGGTCAGCCGGCTGCTCAAGCGGTGAAGAACCTTATACAATTGCAATGATACTAAAAGAATATATGGAACATAATAAAGTAAATTTCAAAGTAAAAATCTTAGCAACAGACATTTCAATTAGCGTCCTAAATGAGGCTAGTGAAGGAATTTATCCTGAAGATCGTATAATAAATTTGCCCAAATATTTAAAAACTAAATATTTAAATCAACTTCAAGATGATAAATTCCAAGTTAAAGAAATTCTAAAAAAAATGGTTTACTTTAAAAAATTAAATTTAATGGATGAAAAATTTCCATTTAGCAAAAAATTTGACCTAATATTTTGCAGAAATGTCATGATTTATTTTGATGAAAAAACTAGAAACAACCTTGCCAATAAATTCTACTCCTATCTTAAAAAGGATTCTTATCTTTTAATTGGACATTCAGAAACAATTAGAGGAAACAAAAATCTTGAATACGTAATGCCTGCCACCTATAAAAAGAATTAATGCTCATGAGCATTAATTCTTTTTATAAATTTTCTATTATGTAAAATTTATTTGACTAAAAGGTCTAAAAATAATACTGCTAAGTTAGGTTTACTTTTTCGCCTATTCTAATAAAATAGAGCAATTCACCAATTGTTGCTACATGGTCGCCTACTCTTTCTAAAAAACTATTCAAAAATAAAATATTTAAAAGATAATCCAAATTTTCAGGATTTTTTTTCATTGCATCAATAACAATACTTTTCTGCTTTGAAAACAATTTATCTATTATATTGTCATACTTAACTATCTTTAATATTTTAGTAAAATCTCCATCAAAATATGCGTCAAAAATATCAGACAACATTTCTTTAGCTGTATCGGCCATTTCTCTTAAAGGTTTAAAATACAGATTAAGAAAATCAAAATCATCCAAATCTGATTCAAGCAGAAGAACAACCTTTACAATCTTAGTGGCATGATCTGCAATCCTTTCAAGAGAACTTATTATTTTAATAATTGCTAAAATTTCTCTAAGCTCTGTAGCAACAGGATGCTCAGTAGCAATTATTCTTCCACACAAATCCTCAATATCATACTGATAATCATCTATTATTTTTTCATCTTCATTGATTATTTTTTTAGCTAAACTTTTATCTTTAGATTCTAAGGCTATTAAAGAATCATCAATGATCTTAAGCACACATTCTTTCATATCCCAAAGATAATCTTTTATTATTTCAAGTTGCTTAGTAAGCTTTCTCCTTATCATATCATATCTCCTAAAAAAACCGCTTTAAAAACAAATATCTTACCTTGGCTCTCTCATAATAATAACTAAAAGGGTAATTATCAATAACTAATTTATAGTAATACAAGGCCTTTAAAAAATCTTTATACTTACTCTCAGACTCATAAAGCTTTCCCAACAAATAACTATATTTGTCTGAAAAGCTTGAATTAATATACTTAGGAAAGTAAAGAGAGCTAAAATTTAAAGCAAACTCATGCTCTCCCCTTGTTACTAAGAATTCAAAGATTTCAAGATAAATACTCTCAGAAAAATCTACATTCTTTTCAACTAAATATCTGGCGTTCTCCAAAACCTCTTCTTTAATATCTAATTCTATACCAAGCTTAATTAGATCAAAAACAATGCTTTGAAAGCATCTGTTCTTCAATTTCAAATAATTTTCATAAGACTTTAAATAATCCCTATTTTTATAATAAATTTCCGCCTTCAATAAAATATATTTATCGTCATTAAAATTATACTTATTAAGCAAATCTATTGCTCCTTTATAATCATTTATGTAAGATAAATTCAAAGCCCTGGCAATAACCTCTTTAGCGGTTATTGCATTAATACTGTCCTTTCCAAGTTCAAGACCATTATCACTTTCAATGTTCTTATCCTTGTCCTTGTTAGGGCCACCACCGCCATGCGGACTTGCAACTTCAAACTTCTTTGAAATTTTCAAAATAATTATTTTATTAAATTCACTTGAATCTTTAACATTTTGATAGCTGAAAACCAATTTAATTTGGCCTTCTTTTTTAAAAGTTTGAAAAGTAAAAACAGCACCGTTATCATAAGATTCTCCAATCAACTTAATAAAAGCTTCATTTTTAATGCTTTTAATATAAATCCAAGACTCATCTTTAAAATAAAGATTAAACTTTGAATTGGTATTTACATTAATATCTACCTCTCTACTACTAAAATCAAGCTCGTATGAATCACCTTGACTTATAAAAGCCGGCTTAGAGCAAACTTCAAAAGCAATAAATAACAAACTTATATAAATCAAATATCTTTTAATCATTTGGAAATTTCTAAAATCTTATCTATTAGTTTTTCATTCTCCTTCTCAATATCAACGTTAAATAAATTTTCCTTTTTAATCCAAAGATCCTTGAAAAAATTCTCATCAAGAAATTTATTTTTAATTAACCCATGAATAACTAAATTCTTATTTAAATTTTCATTTAAAAAATCAGGCCTTGGAATAAAAAAATCATCCATATTTAGACATTCATTTAAATCAAAATAAAAATCTTCCATATCAACCAATTTAACTTTAGCATCTAAATTGTCTTCAGCAGATTTTTGAGATTTTTCTAACATTTGTGTTGCATAAAAATAAGTAATGCTTGAAACAATAAAAATCAAAAATATTAAAATTAAAAAATATTTTTTAAAACTAAACTTACTATTTTGCATGTTAATTTCCTTAAATCTAACTTAATTATATATTAAACACCCTGCTTTCACCATTATCAAGTGTAATGCCTATCAAATTTTCACCGCCCTCAGAAACATATACATTATGGGTTATCACTAAAAGTTGGATTTTTTTCCCCAATTCTTTTAAAAGTAAAGAAAGTTTTTTGCTATTCTCAAAATCAAGAGCCGCATCAATTTCATCAAGCATGCAAAAACAAGCAGGAGAATAATAATAAAGTGCAAATAAAAAAGCCATACTAACCAAAGTACTCTCGCCTCCTGAAAGCATATTATTGTTTTTGACAAACTTGTTTGAAAAACTTATCTTAATCTCAACATTATCGGTATTTTCATTATAAAAAAGACTGGCACTTCCTTTAAAAATTTTTTTAAAAAAATAAGAAAAATTTTTATTAATCTCATCAAATGATTCTCTAAATTTTTTATAAATCTCATTTTTTATTTTTTTTTGGAGCTTTTGTAATGAATATTTTGCAAGCTTTAAATCTTCTACTTGTAAACTTATTTTTTCAAAACGATCCTTAGTTTCATCAAATTCTTTATCAATATTGAAAAATACATAATCACCCAGCTTAATTGCATCCATTTCTTTGCGCAATAACTCTCTGGTTGCAAGATCTTCTTCTAAATCAAATTTATCAGACATTTGATTAGAAATGTTGAAATTTTCGATTTCGCTCTTAATGCTTACATTAGAATTTAAAAGAAATTCGTATTCTGTCTGTTTTTTTATATATTCATAATAATTAGTTTTTTTAAAATCATTTAAAAATCCTAAAGAACTAAAATCTTTCTCCTTAAAAGGTTCACTACTGAATTTTGAAGCACCAATAAGATTACTTAAATTAAGCTGAATATCGCTCTTTTCTAAATTTAAATTCTCGAGCTTTAAATGCAAATTTTTAAGCTCTTCGTCAAGGCTATTCTTAGATTCAAATAAAAATTCTAAATTACCATCTATAAGTTTAATTTCATCCAAATTTTTAAATTTAGAAAGCTCTATATACTCAAGCTCACCTAATACATCATTTAGTTGAAGAGTCTTTTCTTCAATTAATCTCTCGATATTTGTTATCTCTTTGGCAAAATTTGATTTTAAAGCATTTTTTTCGAGCAAAAATTTTTTCAAATTAACATTTTGATCGAAAATAGGTTCAATTTTATCCCTCAATAAAGCCAAAAGATTCTCATCTTTGCTTATATACTTGATTAAATTTACTCTAATCTCTTTAATATATTTTATACTCAATGATTCTTCAAAAAGTTTAAGAGAGTCTAATATATTCTCCTTTAATAAAACAAACTCTTCTGATTTGGCACTCTTTAATACAGATACAATTAGATCAACAAGTTCAAAGAAACTTTTAGTATACCTATTAATCTCGTCACTTAAAGAAAAAAATTCATTTTTCTTTTCTTTAAGCAAACTATTTAATTGATATAAATTGTTATTTATAGATTTTTTTTTCTCTTCGGACTCAGATTTGCTCTTGACAAACTTATCTTCCAAATTCATCTTCAATGTCTTTTCTTGCTCTAATTTTTGAATTTTAATCTCTAACCCAAGAATTTTAGACTTTATAAGCTCAAGATCCTTTTCTAATTCTTGAATATTATTAATAACATTTTTTTCTCTAAATGAATAAAATTCTAACTTTTCCTTAAAACTAGAAGACAAAAATTTGCTCAACCCGTCTAAATTTAATTCGCTCTTCAAGACATTAAGATCAAAATTAATATTGAAAAGCTTTTTTAATGTTATTGTTTTTTCTAAAGCTTCTAATTTTTGACTTAAATCTTGATGTTTTTTCCTCAAAAAGTAAGCATTTTTTATGTTGTCGTATTTTTGCCTTAAATTTTCTTGCAAGGACAACAAAGATGATAAATTTTGATTAGATTGCTTAAAATTTTTCAAGGCCTCTTCTTCTTCAATTTTTAAAACATCTATTCCACTTGCCTGTTCAATTAAAGATTTGAGATTTACATTTCTTTCCAAAGAAATGTCTTCAACCTTGCCTTGAGTTATAAACATATAAGGTGATTTTTTAAACTTAAACCTGTTTAAAAGTCTATTATAATCTTGAAAATTCAAAGTTTTATTATTAAAATAATATTCACTTGAGCCGTCCTTATAAAGACGCCTGCGAATATAAAAGTCTCCTTTAAATTCCTTTAAAGTCGATTTTTCAGAGTTAATGTTGTTGCTAAAAAAAAGAGTTATTTCTGCAAAATTTGATTTTCCTAATTTTGAAACAGAAATTAAATCAGAAATATCTTCAACCCTTAAAAATTTTAAATTATCTTCTCCCATACAAAAACGCACAGCATCAATAAGATTGCTCTTTCCACATCCATTAGGCCCCACAATAAAACTTAAATTTTCGCCTATTTCAAACTCTTGTCTATTTAAAAAAGATTTAAACCCCAAGAGCACTATTTTTCTTAAAACCAAACTAACTCCCAATTAAAATTAAAAACTAATTACTGATAAATCTATAATTTCATATTATAATAAATAAAAATATTTTAAAAAAAGGTCAATTATGATTTGCGGAATAGATGAAGTTGGAAGGGGCTGTATTTTTGGACCTATTCTAAGTGCTGCTGTCGTTTTCAAAAAAAAACCTAGCTTTATAAAAGAATTAGATGATTCTAAAAAACTTAAAAAAGAAAAAAGAGAGTACCTATCCTCATTAATACTTGAAAATTCATATTATGCATTTGCTGAAATTTCAAATATAATAATAGAAAAAATAAATATTCACAACGCATCCCTACTTGCAATGCAAACTGCATACGAAAACCTAAAATTAAATTGCAGCTTAGTGCTTGTAGATGGTAAATTTATCCCCAAAATAACAGCAAAAAATGTTAAAGCAATAATTAAAGGAGATTCAATAATAGATGAAATAAAAGCTGCTTCAATTATTGCTAAAGTTAAAAGAGACAAACTAATGGATGAATACGATAAATTTTATCCATTATATTTGCTCAAAAAAAATAAAGGATACCCCACAAAAGAACATAAAAATGCAATAAAGAAATATGGGGTTTTAAGCCTTCATAGAAAAAATTTTAAACTAATTTAAAAAATAAAAATAATAAAATTTAATAATCTTTCTTTTTAAATCGACCGTCTGATAAATGAGATTTCTTATCAAATCTAGAATCGTCTAATTTAGATCTCTCTCCATATTCACCATACCCTTTATTATGCCTTGCAGAAGAACCGCCAGATTCTGCAGATACTTTCTGCTTAATAACTGCTATTGCCTTAAGCAAATTGGATTCAAACTCACTTATATTCTCTTCATATACAAAAATAGAATGTCTTTCAAAATCTCCACTTGGACTTCTTTTACTCTCTACAATATTTAAAAAATAATCTCCTTTTCTATTTTCCTTGACATTAAAAAAATAAGTTCTCTCAGACTCTGTAAATAGTTTCTCAGAGTATACTTCCCCTCTCTCTCCCATCAATTTCCTCCACACAAGTTTTTGTACTTGACTACATTTAAGTTAAATTAATTGTACTTATTTAAAAAAAAAATTGCTAGTCAAAAATAACATTACAATAAATCTTATTGACATAAATTGATTTTTTTTATATAAGTAAATTATTGTATTGCGTCCTTCGTATAATGGCTATTACCTTAGCCTTCCAAGCTAATGATGTCGGTTCGATTCCGATAGGACGCTTAAAATACTGTTTTCACATTTTCAAATTTAGCAATGCTTTTTAAGAATAAGAATTATATTTAAAGGATAAGCAAAGGAATAAAATAAATGGAGATGGCGGGAATTGAACCCGCGTCCTAAAAACAATACTATAAGCTTCTACAAGCTTATCTAGTATTTTATTAAGCAATATGGTTTGGAAATACTAGCAAACCGCCAAATTGCTCTCAAGTATAAAAGTCCCTAAAAATCAACTTGAAAACATTTTTAAGCAAGCCTTGATGTCAAAAAGGGTATAAGTGAACCTCAAAGCCAAATTCAACAAAAACCCTCTGCTAACTTAAGCAGCCATTACAAGATTTGAGCTTGTAAAGTTATTATTTTTTGCATTTATTTTAGAAGTTTAAAGAGATTCCCTCTGCCTGCAACTTACAATATTAGCATTTTTAGTCAAATCCAAAACATCCCCTCATATAGGGCACTATAGCATAATTTTAAGAAAACAACAATACTACCTTATTTGAAAAAAGTAAGCTAAAATCTTATAATAGTAAATCCAATATTAGTAAAAGGTAATTTTATGTTTAATGAAATTTTATGGTTTTTTATGCTACTTACTACTTATTCATTTTTAATTATTGTATCCCTTTTTTTTAAAAAAAACGGATTATTTGCATGGGTTGCAGTAGCAATTATTATAGCAAACATTCAAGTTTTAAAACAAATTACAATATTTGGAATTAATGCTACATTGGGCAACATTATTTATGCATCATCATACATTGCAACAGACATTCTCTCAGAATTTTATGGAGAAAAAACTTCAAAAAAAGCCGTTTATATTGGATTTATAAGCTTTATTGTCTTTGCAGTATTAACAAATGCACAAATTCACTTTATATCAAATAGAACTCAAGAAAATTTTAAAAGCTTAGAAAACATTTTCTCTTCAATACCAGCTTTGCTATTAGCCTCTCTTGTTGCATACCTAGTATCCCAATTAAACGACGTATATCTATATCAGCTTATTAAAAAAAAATTCCCTAAGTTTTTATTTGTCAGAACCAATGGATCAACATTAATAAGTGGCTTAATAGATACAACAATTTTTGTAGGCATAGCAACATATTTTAAAGTATTTCCAAAGCAAGCTTTCTTAGACATAGTAATTTCCACATACCTAATTAAAGGTTTAGCGGGAATTTTAGGAACGCCTTTTATATATTTTGCAAAATATAAAAACTTTATCTAGGATAATTAATTTGGTACAATTAAATGTCATGAATAAAGATATGTTTGATTTAAGCTTGTGGATAGGAATGTTTCTATTTACATATATAACATTGGGAATTCTTTACCGATTTTTCGGGAAATCCGGACTTTTTTGTTTTAATGCAATTATTTCAACAATGTCAAATATTATAATATTAAGAAATTTAAAAACATTTGGAATGTCCTTAAATTTATCAGGCATTACTTTTTTATCGGCATCATTCTCCTTAAACTTAATGGTAGAAAAATACAGCAAAAAAGAAGCAACAAATTCTGTGATATTAAGCCTTTTGTTAAACATAACTTTTACAATTATGATTAATTTTATGATATTATTCAATCATAATAAATTAGACACCTCAGATATTCATTTTAAAATACTGTTTAATAACCTTACATACAATTTAACAATATTAATTGGAACGTATGTGTTTTTTCTTTCCCAATATATAAACATCTTGCTATATAATTATTTTAAGCAAATAAAAATAAAATCTTTATGGATAATTCATCCTTTATCAAGGCTAATTTCTGGATATCTGGCTAATTTGCTAGTTTCAATATCTATAAATACAATACTTAAATTCTACCCTGAAACAAAAAATATCGAACTTACAAAAGGTTCTCTAATTATTACATTAATAATAATTGCAATCGATACCATTTTCTACCTATTTCTAAATTCTTGGAAAAAAATAAAAGAGGTTTAAGAATTAATAAGATTTTCAATAAATTGATAATTTTTAACAACTTGTCTATAATATTTTAATCTCAAATTTGATTTCTCAACTTCATTTAACAAGTAATCAATGCTACTTTTTCTTAAGCAAGTCAATAAAGAATACATAACTATAGCAACAGCTACAGAAATATTATAACTTTGAGTAAATCCATACATAGGTATTTTTACAGATAAATCAGCAGCACGCAATACTTCTGCGCTAAGCCCTGTTAATTCTGTCCCAAAAAATACCGCCATTTTATTGTTAATTGTAAAATTTTCAAGATTTATTGATTGTTCATTCAAAGATGTGGCCACTATACTATATCCATCAGACCTCAACTTATCAATTGCAAACTTAGAATTTTTATACTTATTTAAATTTATCCATTGTGAAGATCCTAAAGTAACATCTGGATTTAAAGTATGTTTATTCTTCTTATCAATAACATGAACATCACTGAGTCCTAAAATTTCGCCTGTTCTAATGGTAGCACTTGCATTTTGAGACTGGCAAATGTCTTCTAGCACAAATGTTAAATAATTAGTGCGAATACTTAATATTTTCTCAATCTTAGCTTTTTTTTCATCTGTAATAAATTTAGACAAAACATCTATTCTTTTTAATACATCATCATCCATAATAAAAATTAAATTTTAAAAATAACAAATATGTCCTTTAATATATTTCAAATTACAAACTATTTTTTATATAATACAAAAATGAAAGTAAAAATTGAAGAATCTTGGAAAGAAGTTTTAAATAATGAATTTAACAAAGAATACTTTAAAAAACTTGTAAGATTTATAAAACATGAATATAAAACAAAAAATGGAAAAATATTTCCTCCCCCAAAACTTATATTCAATGCTTTTAATTCTTTGCCATTTAAAGACATAAAAGTGGTAATAATTGGACAAGATCCATATCATGGGAAAAACCAAGCAAATGGACTTGCTTTTTCTGTAGATTCAAAAATCAAAATTCCACCGTCTTTGCAAAACATATTTAAAGAAATAGAAAAAAGTTTAAAAATAAAAACCATCCCAAACGGAGATTTAAAAAGATGGGCAATTCAGGGTGTATTTCTATTAAATACAATCTTAACAGTCGAAGAAAGCAAACCTTCTTCTCATAAAGCTATTGGGTGGGAAATTTTTACAGATGAAGTAATAAAAATAATTTCTAAAAATTTAAAAAACATTGTATTTATGCTTTGGGGCAATTTAGCAAGAAGTAAAAAAGGACTCATTGACCCAACAAAGCATCTAATTCTTGAAACAAGTCATCCATCTCCATATTCGGCAAACAATGGATTTTTAGGATCAAATCATTTTAGTAGTGCTTTAAATTATTTAAAAAAACACAATAAAAATATAATAAACTTTCAATAAAATTAATAATGGTTATTTAAAAATCTCTTTACAAAACTATGCATAAATATATATACTCATAACAAGCACAAAAGTACCCAATTTAAATTATTTTTCTTTCAAATTGTTTTCTTTAATTTCATTATTAGTATCTGATTCATTATTCTCATCATCCCAGAAAGTTGAACTATTCTTGTTTTCAGTCTTTATATCATTTAAAAAGCTATTATCCGCTCTTCTAGTATTTAGAAAAGATAACAAAACCACAAAGATAAAAAAGAGTGCTATAAAAAATCCAGTAATTTTTACAGCAACACTTGAAGACTTTGCACCAAAAATAGAAGAACTGCCGCCCCCAAAAACACCACCTATTCCATCACCTTGTTCATCTTGAATTAAAACTAAAAGGATAATAAAAATCGAAACAATAACAAAAATTATAAAAATAAAAAATCTAACTAAATCCAAAACAAACCTCTTTAACTAAAGAACATTATTAATTATAGATAAAAAAGATTCGGCCTTTAAAGATGCTCCACCTATTAACGCACCATCAATATTAGGCTCATTCATAAGCTCTTTTACATTACTTGAATTAACAGAGCCTCCATACTGAATTATAATATCGTCTGAAGCTGACTTTGAATAAAGTCTCATAATCTCAAGCCTAATTGCCTTATGAACCTCTTCTGCTTCCTCTTTAGTTGCGGTTTTGCCCGTTCCAATTGCCCAAACAGGTTCATAAGCTAAAATTATCCTTTTAATATCTGATTCAGAAACACAATTTAACCCCTTTTTAACCTGATTTAAAACAACCTCTAAAGTTTTTCCAGAATCTCTTTCATTAAGAGTTTCTCCAACACAAAGAATTAAGTATTTAAAAGGATGCTTAAGTCCTGCAAGAATCTTTTTATTTATTATTTCATCTGTTTCTGCTAAATACAATCTACATTCAGAATGACCAAGTATAACATATTCTACTCCAAATTCTAAAAGCATTGAAGGTGAAATTTCGCTAGTCCTTGCTCCACTTTCCATATAAGACATATTTTGAGCACCAAGAAGAATATTGCTACCCTTAATACATTCTGAAACCTTAGATAAAGCCGTAAATGGAGGAGTTATCATTATTACAACATCATCTTTTAAGGTCTTAACCTCAGCTGCAATTTTTTTTGCAACAATAGAAGCTTCTGAACTTGTATAATGCATTTTCCAATTTCCCGCTAAAAATGTTTTTCTCATTTCAATTCTCCAAAACCTTAATACCCGGCAAAATTCTCCCTTCAAGATATTCAAGTGATGCACCACCACCTGTTGAAACATGAGTAATCTTATCAGATAAATTAAATTTATTAACAGCTGCAACAGAATCTCCACCACCAACAACAGTTAACCCTGAGCAAGATGCTACCATTTCGGCAACCTTAGCAGTTCCTTTTGAAAATAAATCAAATTCAAATACACCAAGAGGACCATTCCAAATTATAGTTTTGGCAGTTTTTACAACCTTTTCAATTTCTTTTAAAGTATTGATTCCAATATCCATACCAATCTTGTTTTCAGGAATATTAAAGGAGTCAATATACTCAGGGGTTGAATTTTTATCAAAATCACTAGCTACAATATGATCAAGTGGTAAAATTACTTTAACACCCAGCTCTTTTGCTTTCTTTAAAAAAGAAGAGGCTATATCAATATATTCATCCTCTAAAAGAGATTTGCCTATAGAATATCCTTCGGAATATAAAAAAGTATAAGCCATTCCACCACCAATCACAACTACATTTGACTTTGACAAAAGTGATTCCAGTACCGCAATCTTTGAAGAAACCTTAGAACCACCAATAATTGAAACAAATGGCCTTTCAGGATTTTTCAATACTCCACCAAGGAATTTATCTTCTTTTTCCATTAAAAATCCACCAACAGATGGCAAATAATCAGCAACCCCTACGGTTGAAGCATGCGCTCTATGAGCTGCACCAAAGGCATCATTTACAAAAACATCTCCATTCTCAGAAAGTTTTTTTGCAAAATTTTTATCGTTTTTCTCTTCTTCTGCATAAAACCTTACATTTTCAAGCAACACAACATCTCCATTATTCATTTGCAAGGTACTATTTACAATTTCACTTCCAATACAATCAGAAAGCATTTTGACATCTTGGCCTAAAAGCTCTGATAATCTATTGGCAACGGGTTTAAGAGAATATTTAGGATTTTTCTTTCCCTCTGGTCTGCCCAAATGACTTACAAGTACAATCCTAGCTCCTTTTTCTTTTAGATACTCTATTGTTGATAATGCAGCCTTAATTCTAGTATCATCGCTAATGCTCCCCTCTTTTAGGGGAACATTAAAATCACATCTTACTAAAGCTCGCTTGCCCGCAAAGCCACTAAAGTCTTTTACTGTTTTTATTGACATTTTATTACCTTACGCCTACTTATTTTAAAAGTTTTTGAGCAAGATCAACCACTCTTGTAGAATATCCAAACTCATTGTCATACCATGACAACACCTTTGCAAATCCATTTTCAAGAACCATTGTCTCAAGACCGTCAACAATAGAAGAATGAGAATTTCCCTTTATATCTGAAGATACAATTGGATCTTCCGTATATCCCAAAATACCTTTAAGCTCAGGAGTTTCTGATGCCTTCTTGAGGGCAGAATTAATCTCTTCTTTTGTAACATCTTTTTTCTTGAGCTGAACTGTAAGATCAACAATTGAACCTGTTGGCACAGGCACTCTCATTGAAGTCCCATTCAACTTGCCCTTAAGTTCAGGCAAAACAAGTCCAACTGCTTTTGCAGCACCGGTTGAAGTTGGAATAATAGAAAGTGCAGCAGCTCTTGCTCGTCTAAGATCAGAATGAGGAAGATCCAAAATTCTTTGATCATTAGTATAAGCATGAACAGTTGTCATAAGTCCTTGTTCAATTCCAAATGATTCATGAAGTACTTTTGCAAGAGGAGCCAAGCAATTGGTTGTACATGAAGCATTTGACACAGCCTTTAAATCAGAATTAATATCGTGATCATTTACACCAAGAACTATTGTTTTAATCTCGTCTTTAGCAGGAACCGTTAAAATAACTTTCTTAGCCCCAGCATGATTCACATGGTCAAGATATCCCCCTTTATCGCTAGTTGCTGATGAAAAAACACCTGTTGCCTCAATTACAACATCAATTCCAAGCTTTGCCCAAGGAAGATTTTTTGGATCTCTCTCAGCAATAATTTTTATTTCCCTTCCATCCACAACAATAGCGCCATCTCTTGATTCAACTTTTTTATTATATACTCCAAAAGTCGAATCATACTTTAAAAGATGTGCAAGAGTTTTAGGATCTGTTAAATCATTTATTGCCACAATATCAATTCCCCTTTCAAAAGCAATCTTAAAAACATTTCTACCAATACGTCCAAAGCCATTAATAGCCAATTTCATACAAAATCCTCCAATTTTTTGATTTTATTCTTACTAGAATTATTAAATCACAAATTAATAACAAGTGTCAAACTATCTTTTTATAAGCACAGTGGCTCCTTCTTGAATATAATCCTTTAAAAAGGTAGAAGATTTTATAGTGCCTTTAGAAATATAATCACTTATATCCTCAATTAAAATCTCCCCTAAAATATCTGATTTTTTGTAAACAATAAAACCAGAATCTCTAGTATCACTGTTTAAAGCACCCTCTTTAAGAATTAAAAAAACATCACCCTTTACAACACCGTTTACTTGACCAAGATCAATAAGAGCATCATCATTTTTAATTTGAAGAATCTTTCCTTTCTTAGGCAAATAATCATGAAAATCTTTTGAAAAAGAATTTAAAGCATTGCTTAAATAATTAATACCCCCCACATCATAAGAGAAAGAAACAACCTTAATCCCTGTTTTGCCTGAAAAAACATTCACTACCAAAGTGGCTGTATTTTTCAAAATATCTGCCTTAAAATCAAAAATTAAAAATAAATCCAAATTATTATTTCTTGAATAAGAAAATCCTTCGGAAAAATTATTAATCAGATAGTCTCTATTTTTATTGTAATCAAAATTATAGTTAACTATTTCCATATTTAAATTACGTTCAAGTACCCTTTCAGCGTATCTTAATATCAAATCATTTGCTCCAAAAAATTTATTTTCACTTTGAGTAAAAATAGCCATTTTATAAACCACTCTGTCATCGTAAAGCTTATTAAAATCAGCAATGCTTTTATATCCACATTTATAAAATAAAGACTTTCTAACATCAAAAGACACAACGTCATAAAAATCTAAAATTCTAGAATCAGTAGAATTTCTCTGTTTTACTAAATAAAAAAGCTGCTCATAAGCCATAATATCTAAATTCATAAGCTTATATATTTTTGAAAGCAAAAACCTAGCACTATCATTATCAGGCCAAATATCAACAGCATTTTTTGCATTAAACAATGCTTTATTTAAACTTAAAGACTTAAAAGCTTTAAGACCCTCATTTTCATAATGCTTAGAAATTCTAACATTGGAATTATTTTTCAAAAAATTTCTAAAATTAGATGCAAAAAAACTTTCCTCAAGAGCAATATTATAAAATTCTAAATCTTTTTTAAGATTTTTAGCTCGCTCCAAATTTAAAATAGACTTTTCAATATCCCCAAATTTTAAGTAAGAATACCCCAATAAATAATAAAGCTCATCGGAATCTTTATTAACCAAAATAGCTTTTTGCAATGCTTCTATTGCATCCTCATATTTAAATTCATGCAAATAAACAAGCGCGAGCAATCGATATGCATCAACAACTCCAAAATCTTTGTAAGAGCTTTCAATTAAAGCTAAATAATTTAAAGCATACTTTTCAGCAAGCCCCAAATTATTAATGCTAATGTAAAATTCAGCTACTCTTTTATGAAAATCTGGAAAAGATAAAAAATTTACCCTGACTTTATTTATCAAATGCCTAATCTTGTCATGCATTCCCAGTCTTTGATAAATATCAATAAGATGCTCAAAAGCACTATAATTATTTTGACTATAATCAAGAATAGATAAATAATAATTAGCAGCAGCTATAAATAATCCATTTTTTTCAAAAATTGAAGCAAGTCCAACCAAAGCATCAATATTATTCCTCTGTTTAACTAAAACCTCAGAATAGATTTTTTTTGCTTGATCAATTTTATTATTTTTTAACAATATATTTGCATAAAGAATTTTATACTCAGTATCCTCGTTAGACATTTTAGAGGCTTTCTCTATAAAAAATTGTGCTTGAGTATATATCTTAAGAGAATAGTAAATTGATGCAATAAATTTATAAGCTTCATAATAATTGGGATTAATTTTTATAGCCTCAACAAGTTCATCAATAGCATCATAATACCTTTTAGATAAATAATACTCATGGGCCTTTTGATAATGTCCTAATGCCGTAGTGTCACTTCCTAATAGAATACTAAAATTAAAAAGGAATAACATTAAAAACCGATTAAAATTCATAAACCTTCCTTTTCGGAAATCTTTATCACCTTAATATTTCTTTGATGCATATTTTTAATCGAAAAAACCAAATTGTTATATTCCACCTTTTCATTTTTCAAAGGAATCCTCCCAAAAAGATCATAAACGAAACCACCAAGAGTATCAAAGTCTCCATTTGGCAAATTTAAATTAAGTTTTTCATTTAAATCCTCTATTAAAATTCTTGCATCACAAAGATAAGACCCATCATCAAGACAAACTATCTCATCAAGTTCATTGTCAAATTCATCTTGAATGTCTCCTACTATCTCTTCAAGAATATCCTCAAGAGTTACAAGCCCGGAAACCCCACCATACTCATCAACTACAATTGCAATATGAACATGATTTTCTTGAAATTCTTTTAAAAGAGAGTCTGTTTTTTTGCTTTCAGGAACAAACATAACCTTTCGCATAATATCTTTTAAGTCTATTTCGTAGAAATCTTTCTTACACATATGCAATAGTATGTCTCTTGTATGAATTATCCCAACAATATTGTCAATAGTGCCATGATACACAGGAAATCTTGAATGACTACTAGATGTTACAACTTTTAAAAGCTCGTCCTTGCTCTTAGCATAATCAACAAATATAACTCCTATCCTAGGAATCATAATCTCTTTTACAATAGTCTCTTTAAGCGCATTGAAATTTTTTATCAAAGAAGTTCCAATATTCGACTTATCTTCAAGATCATTTTCTGGGCTTCCTTTTTTCTTCTTCTTGTTTTTAAAATTAAAAAATCCCAACATCTAAAATACCCTTTTATTTTCTCTTAAGATATTTTCTTGAAGAATCAACATACCTTCCTTTTGAAAATCATTAGTTTCATGTTTATATCCCATTAAATGCAAAATCCCATGAATAGTAACACGTTGAAGTTCTTCATAAATTTCAACATTAAACTCTTGAGCGCTAAATTTTAAATATTCAAAAGATATGACAAGATCTCCTTGTATTTTATAATTTATACCATCAACCAAATCTTTGTTATGTTCATTATGTTCATTATAATTAAAAGAAAGAACATCGGTTGGCTCGTTCTTGTTTCTAAATTTATTGTTCAATTCTTGTATATAAACATTATCACAAAGAATCACTGAAAGTTCAAAATCGACAATAGAAAGAGCATTCAAAACAGATACAATAAAATCATAAAAAACACTAAGATGTTCAAATTTAATATTTTTTACCAATAAATTCAAATCAGATTTGGACAAATTAAATATACCTTAGAATAATCCACATATAACTTACAAATATGATTAATTGCTATAGCAATTAAATTATTTTATTTTATTTTGCAAACTAAAAACCAAAAAAATCCTTAATTATGTTTTCAAAAGCATCTTCTTGCAAAAAGCCAACAGAAACCTTTGGCTTGCCATCAATAGGAATAAAAAGAATAGTTGGAAGACTTTGTACTCCAAGCGCAAAAGAAATATCTTGCTCTTTGTCTGTATCTACTTTGTAAAAATCAATGCTATTCTCATACTTCTTAGAAAGTTTTTCAAAAATAGGAGAAAGCATTTTACATGGACCACACCAATTAGCATAAAAATCAATTATTGCAGGTCTATCGCCTCTAAAACTCCACTCTTTATTGTTTTTATAATCAAAAACTTTAACAACAAAATCTTCTTCGGTTAAAGAAATAGCCATATATTTTACATGCCCCCCTATCGACTTAAAATTATATCACAAATACAATATTAATAATAAGGAATTATAAGAAATGAATCTAATGTTAATAACTTTTAGTGAATTTAAAACAGGAATTCCACTAAATGATACTAGGGCAGAACATCTTGTTAAAATCTTAAAATTAAAAGATAACGACAAATTTAAATTTGGTATTCTCGGAGAGAAAAACATTTACCATTGTATTTACAAAAAAGATACAAAACTATTTTTCAAGAAAATCTTTAAAATAGATGAGTCTAATAAACTTAAAAAATTAAATGTACTAGTTGGAATGATAAGACCAATTGTTGCCAAAAGAATCATAAAAGAACTTGCTAGCATTGGAATATGCGAAATAATTTTTTTTAACACTGAGCTTACTGAAAAATCATATTTAAATTCTAAAATCTTTAAAAACAATGACTGCGAAAAACATTTAATAGCCGGAGCAATGCAAGGGGGAGTAACGTACTTGCCAAAAATAAAAATTATGAAAAATTTGAAAGACAGCCTTAAATATATTAAACAAGAAAATTTTGAAATAAAAATATTGCTTGAAAAAAATAGTGAAAAAAATTTAATTGATATAGAGCAAATAAATAATGCGGCCATTATTGTGGGACCTGAGAGAGGATTTACGGAAAAAGAAAAACAATTAATAGCACAATACAATTTTTCATCTCACAGTATATCTTCAAACATCCTAAGAACAGAAACAGCCATAATTGCTGCATCTATTATTACAGCATCAAAACTAATTAATATGTGATTTTATGTTAGATTTTTTTATCGTTTTAAATCAATACATTTAAGCAAAATTAATTAATAACTGTTTGATTGATCAGCTTATCATAAATATAAAGCTCAATCGTAGAACCTTTTTGAACCTCATAGGGCAATTTAATCAATCCTCCTTTTGACTTAAAAGAATACATTAAAGAATTTTTACCATCCAAGCCTTTTAACCTAACAGATATATCAACATAAGATGGATGTTGCCTTAATTTATAAGTCAAAATTCCAAAAACAATTTTATTGTCAACCTTGGGCTTTGCAATAGTAATTAAAATTTTATCTGGCTCATTTATTTTAGTTCCAGGTGAAATAGACTGAAAAATAATATTTCCAAAATCGCTGGTATTTGCCAAATCAATGTCAAAGCTAATACTATCATTTAAAAGAGAAGCAATCACATCTTTATAATAAATTCCAATATAATTTTTAACATGTTTTTCCAAACGATCTTTACCTTTGCTAATTAAAAATTGAAGATCCGTTAAACTTGATATTTGACTGCCTGGTGATGGATTTTGACTAATTATTATGCCTTTTGGCAATTCGCTCTCAACCTCAAGAGGATTTCCAATATGGTAAAGCAATTTAGAATTATCAAAAGAATTAGCATTTAAATTGATAATAACATCATCAATGTTTTTGCCAATAAAATTATCAACTCTATTTATTATAGCCCCTTTGCTAATAAAAATTATAACCTTATTGCCATGTCTTAAAACAGTTCCTGGTTTTGGACCCTGATCTATTACTTTCCCTTTATCAAGAGCACTTGAAGAAAATTTAAATTCAATGTACGGAATCAACTCTTTTCTCTGCAATTCAACAACAGCATCTTCAATGGTAAGAGAATAAAGATTTGGAACAACTGCAATCTCCTTATTTTCTAAAACCATAAAGAAAATTGCAAAAGAAACAATTAAAGATCCAAAAATAACCAAAAGCAATGCCTTAATTGTGGTTTTTGGCAAAATCAACATTTCATTATTGCAATTTTTATCACTCTGAATCAGATCTAATTTATTTTTAAGCAATTCCTCTTCATTAGAAAATTTATTTTCTAGATTGTCATTATTATTAAAACTAATATATCCCCCCTATTCTATTGAAGAAAACACTTGTCCTATTAGCTGCCTACTTCCATTATAAAAAGACTTAAAATCCAAAACTTTTCTTCCGGGTCTTTGAACTTCTAAAAGTAAAAGAATCCCTTTCCCGGTATTAACAAATAATCCTTTTTCGGGATTAAAATCAACAATTTCTCCTACTTTTCTCTCCTTATATAAATCTACCTCTAAAAAATCGGCACGATGAAAAATAATGTCGCCATCATTAAGCCTAGCTCTTACAAGTGGCCAAGGATTGCACGCATTAATTTTGTTTTTAATCTCAAATGCACTTAAATTAAAATCTATAAATCCAGATTCTTTTTTAAAAAAAGAACAAAAAGTAGCTTCGTTGGATTTTTGAGGAATTCCCAAAAATCCCTTACTAATTTTTTTCAAAGCCTCTAGCACAAGGCTTGGACTGAGACTTGATACAAGTTTTGAAATATCTCGGCTTGTATCATAAGATTTTATTTTAAAATTTTTTTGCACTAAAATATTGCCACTATCCATTTCTAAAGCCATACGCTGAATAGTAATGCCGCTAACACAATCACCATTTAAAATTGCAGATTGTATTGGAGAAACACCTCTATATTTAGGCAAAAGAGAAGGATGAACATTAATGCACCCCTTTGAAAAAAGATCTAAAAATTCTTTTTTAAAAATCTTACCATAAGAAAAAACTAACATTAAATCTGGATTCAAACCCTTAACTAAATTTAATACATTATCATCAAGAATTAAGGGATCAAGAACTTTAATATTTCTAGCAACAGCCTCTGCCTTTATTACATTTTGGCTTAACTTTTGCCCTCTACCCTTAGGTTTATCAGGCAAAGTCAAAACTCCCACCACTTCATAATGCCTTACAATCTCCTTAAAAACTTCTAAAGCAATAGAAGAAGAGCTTACAAAAAATATTTTCATTTTGCCTTAAGCCCTCTTTCTCTCATATAAGGCTTTAACAATTTATTTCTTAACTTTTCTTCGTAATAATCAATAAAAAGAACTCCATTTAAATGATCCATTTCGTGCTGAATAATTCTTGCCAAAAAATCAGAATTTTCTATAGTAAAAGATTTTCCATTCTCGTCATGAAAATTTACCACAATAGCCTTAGGTCTCATTAAATCATAATAAACCCCTGGTATACTTAAACACCCTTCTTTGTAAGAACTAAGCTCATAAGAAGTTTCCATGATTGAAGGATTAATAAAAACCAAAGGCCTTGCCATTTTATTCTCTCTAACTACAAAAAGCGACAAATCAAGGCCCACCTGAGGAGCAGCAAGCCCAACTCCACCGCTAATATCCATCAATTCTATCATCTTTTTAGCATAATCTCTAATCTTATCGTCAATATTATCAATTTGCTTTGTCTTAACACGAAGCAAATCATTAGGATAAAATACCATTTCCATAAAAACTCATCCCCCTCAAACAAAAAAGACACTTATTTTATTTTTCCAAAAAGCTTCCACTCCTCATTTCCCAATAATGAAAAATAAATATTACCAATCTTGGACTTAGGAATAGCATAAAGCTTGTTTTCATTAATATCTTTAAAAACTAAAAATTCTTTAAGATCTGTATCAAAAAGAACAAGCTTTCTGTCTTTGCCATTAAACTTTAATCGCCAATCACCTTTTAATGTTTTATAAAAAAAGGTTCTCTCATCAACAGTATTGATTTCATAATCTTTTTGCTTTTTTAAAACACTTGTTGATTTTAGAGCTCCCATAACATAGCTTAAAAAATCCTTATCAAATTGAACACTGCTTAAAACAGCACCAACATAAGCTGCCTTTATTTGCTCATTCCTAGAATCTACAAAAAAAATAGTTGGGCTTTTTTGTAGATTAATTTTATTAAAAATTTCATTATCCTTATCAATAACTAAAAAAACACTTTTTCTATATACCCTGTGAATAATTTCATCATTTGCAAAAGAGTTTAAAAAATCTTTTATTAAATTTTCTTTAATATCTCTGCCAACCAAAATTAAAACATTTTTACCTAATTTTTGAGCTTTTTTAATTGCAATCTCATAAGAACTTTCAAAAATAATATCTTCAGGGGGTAAAGAAAGCAAATTTGAAAATCCTTGATTTAAAATCATTAAAAATACAATTATAAATCTCATATTTTACTTGTTAGCTTTGCTAAAAATTCCAACTCTCCTTCATCATCAAAGCGCTCTTTTAAGGTTAAAAACACACATTCATGATAATTATTGATATAATTTAACTCATCTTCTGAGAGCATTTCTTTTACTATCAATTCTTTTTCAAAAGGAACAAGAGTTAAATTCTCAAACTCTAAAAACGCTCCAAAGTCATTTGTAAAAGCTTGCTTTACAAAAACTAAATTCTCAATTCTTATTCCGTGACTAAATGTTCGATAAAGGCCAGGCTCAATTGAAACCACCTCAGATCCTTTAAAAAGATAACTGGAATTAGGACTAATTGAAACTGGAAGTTCATGAACATTGAGGAAAAACCCAACACCGTGCCCGGTGCCATGAATAAAATTCAATTCATTTTTTAAAAGCGGCAATCTACAAATTCCATCAAGAAAAGCTCCAGAAGATCCATATGGAAACTTTAAAGAAGAAAGGTTAATGAAAGCCTTAAGAACCAAAGTATAATCACGCTTTTCTTCATCAGAAGCATCACCTATTAAAAAAACTCTTGTAACATCTGTTGTACCAAGTCCAAAATACGAACCCCCAGAATCAATCAAAAGAAGGCCGTTGGTATTTATTTTTTTACCTCTTTTGGGCTTATAATGCGGAAGAGCTCCATTTTCTCTAAAACCAACTATTGAGTCGAAGCTAGAACTAAAAAAATCTTTATTTAATTTCCTAAAATGCAAAAGCATATCAGAAATATCTATTTCATCTAATTCGGCCAATTCAACCTTGCCAAGACTTTTAAATTTACGTAAGAATTTAATCAATGCAACAGCATCAATAATATGCGCTTCTTTCATCTTAAGAAGTTCATAATCGGTTTTTAACGCCTTAAGACTGCTTACAATACTCTCTGCCAAAATGATATTAGCCTCACCAAGGACTTTTAAAACCCTAACATTGGCATAAAATGAAACAAAAAATTTACCTTCATGCTTTATTTTGTCCAAAAAACAGTAAAAATTACTGTAAGGCTCTATTTCAAAATTTTCCATTTCAAGTGCTTCTTTAACGCTTGAATCAAGTTTTTTTATATCAACAAAAAGAACATTTTTTAGATCTTTATTCCTAGATATTAAAAGAAACGAATAAAACAACGCTGATTCTTTAACATCTGCCCCTCTTAAATTCAATATCCAAGCAATCTCATCAAGAGCAGTAATAACATAAAAATCTGATAAATTCTTTTCTAAGATCAAACAAATAGATTTGATTTTTTCAACTCTTTTATTATTCTTCTGAGCATCAGCCAATTCAAATATATGGCTAAACTCAAGCTGGGGCCTGGATTTCCAAATTAAATCAATTAGATCTTGATTTAAAACCCTGATATGTGTATTTTTACATTTTTCAGACAACTCTTTATAAAACTTTATACTAATCTCATCTGAATAAATTCCAAGCTTTAATTCTTGAAGATTTAAATTTATATACGTAAAAATATCAGGAGATCCTTTTACTCCAAGCTTTATTAATACAACTTCAGTTCCCTTAAGTTCTTGTTCGGCCTGTAAAAAATACCTACCATCCGTAAAAAGAACTGCTTTGGATAATGTTACAATTACCATACCAAAGCTACCAGAAAAACCAGTAATAAACTTACGAGTGCTATACCTTTCATGAGAATATTCACTAAAATGAGGATCATAGCCTGCTACCAAATAAGCATCAACTCCATTATCCCTCATATGATCTCTAAGTAAAGCTATTCTTTTATTAATATCCAAAAAAAATCCCCTTTATACAACCTACTAATACTAGTATACCAAATAATTATCAATTTAAAAAAAATTTTTTATTTGATATAATTTAGCTTGAAATTAACTCCTAGAGGATAAAACATGAAAAATATTAAAGCGGTTGCTTCTGATCTTGACGGCACTCTTTTGCTGTCAAAAAGCTATATTGGAGCCTTTACAGAACTTGTAATTAAAAAATTAACAAAAGAAAAAAAGAAATTCATAATAGCAACAGGAAGGAGTAAGAATGAAATCATTCAAATTACAAAAAAAATAAATCAACTGCAAGTTTCATTTTTCATCACATTAAACGGAGCAAAAGTTTACAACAAAGACTGGAAATTAATAAAAAGTCATAATTTATCTGCTGAGGTGGTAAAGAAGATTTTAAATTTAAGAGACGAGAAATTTAGTCATATACCTCATTTTTTACATAAAGCAGATCAAAACGACGACCAATTAAATATTGACATCAAAACTAAAATTGCAATTGATCAATGCAAAAAATTGCAAAAAAAATCCAATATCTTTAGACATGAAATAGTAAGTTCACTCAATAAAATTCAAGAAATTAAAGACTTTAGCAAGCTTGAAAATTTTGAAAATGTTGCAAAAATAATATTAGCTGGCAGAGAAGAAAGCCTAATAGAATATGAAGCAATGATTTTAGAGAAATATAAAGGAGAAATAAATGCATACCTTTCTACTCCAAATTCACTAGAAATTGTAGATCATAAAGTCTCTAAAGGAAATGCATTAAAAGAAGTTCTTAAAACTATAAATATTGATTTAAGCGAAACCATAGCTTTTGGAGATGGATTTAATGACACTGATATGCTAGAAAATGTAAAAAAGGGATTAATAATGGGAAATGCAAATTATAGATTAAAAGCAATGCTTCCTTACTTAGAAGTAATAGGAACAAATGATGAAGAAGCCGTTGCAAACTACATCAATGAGAATGTCTTAGAAGAACCTATTCAGGAGGAATAAATGGAGAAAGATTTAATAAAATATGCAGAGCTTATAATTTTAAAGGGAATTAATTTACAAAAAAATCAATGTGTTTTAATTCAAGGTTCAATCGATAATTATAATTTTTTGAAAATATTAGCAAAAAAAGCTTATGAACATGGGGCTAAGTATGTCAAGCTAAATATTAAAGACATTGATATTTTAAAATCAAGATTAAAATTCTCACAAGAAGAAAGCTTGGAATTTATTCCAAATGCCGAAAAAAGCTTTTTAGAAGAAATGGTTCAAGATAAATGGGCAAGAATAAACGTCGATGATACAGAAAATTTTGAAGACTTGAGAGAAAACATTGGTCAAAAAATGTCAATTTATCAAAAAGCCTTAAAAATTGCAAGCAAAACTTTATCGCAAGCAATAATGAGTAACGAAATAGCTTGGTGCGTTGTTTGTGCACCAGGTCCAAAATGGGCTTCCAAAGTTTTAAATAAAAAAGAAGGAAGTCAAACTTTAGAAGAATTTTTCAAAATACAAAAGAAAATATTACTACTTGATAGAGAAGATCCAATAAAAAATTGGGAATCCCATGGGGAAAAGCTTCACAAAAGATGCAAAACATTAAATGAACTTAATCTAGAAAAGGTAATTTTTAAAAATGAAAAAACAAACTTGGAAGTATATCTGCTTGAAACTTCCCTATGGACAGGTGGAAGCGAAAAAGTCAAAGGAACAGAAATAGAATTCAATGCCAATATGCCAACAGAAGAAGTTTTTACAACCCCAAACTATAAAAAAACAAAAGGCATTGTGTACGCTACTCGCCCTGTTATGGTTCTTGAAACGCTAATATCTGGAATATGGCTAAAATTCGAAAATGGAAAAGTCGTTGACTTTGGCTGTAATGGCGAGAAAGAAAAAGAAATATTAAAATCCCACATTGAAACCGACATTCAAGCAAAATATATAGGAGAAGTAGCACTAGTTGATAGCAGCTCCCCTATTTATCAAAGCAATCTTATTTTTTACAGCACATTATATGACGAGAATGCAAGTTGCCACATAGCACTAGGAGCTGCATATCCATCTTGCTTAAGCAATGAAGAAGCTTTAAAGACTGATGCCGATAAACTAACTTATGGTTGCAATGTTTCATTAATACATACAGATTTAATGATTGGAAGCGATGACTTGAATGTCATTGGCGTGGACAAAAATGGAAAAGAGTACACAATCATAAAAGCTGGCAAATTCGCAATATAAAAGGAGGCTTAATAATGATAAGGGCATTGCTTACCAATGATCTTTTTTTATCTTGTCTTGTATCAGGAATTTCTGCTCAAGTGATTAAATATGGTATTCAAACCGCAAAAACAAGAAAGTTAAAACTAACTCCCACACATCTTTTAAAAAAAATTTTTCTAGAAACAGGGGGCATGCCAAGCAGTCATTCATCAACAGTCACCGCTCTTTCAACCTCAATTGCACTAACTGAAGGAATAAATACAAATTTTATAATAGCTCTTGCATTTGCCCTTATTACAATAAGAGATTCTTTCGGCGTAAGATACATGTCTGGAGTTCAAGCAGAATATTTGAATGCATTATCAGAAAAATTAAAAAAAGAAATAAAAATTGACACAACAAAAATAAAAGTGGTCAAGGGGCATAAAAAGAAAGAGGTTCTAACAGGCATAATAATAGGAATAGCCTCTGCATATATTGTGTGCTATTTTTAGCATAGGAAAAAATAAATGGTACGTTTTTTAGGTTTTTTATATTTAATTACAACAATACCACTTATCACTTCCTGCGATGTAGCTCAATTTGGAGACTACAAACCTTTATACTTTGAAAATGAAAATGATCTAAAAACTGCCAATGAATATATAAATTCACTAGGATATAAAACAATCTCAGAATACACAACAAAAATTGACATTTTAGACTTTCCCGAAAATAAAAAAATCACAATAAATGAGATAAACAAACTTAACAATCTTGACCTGAGAAAAAGTATATTTTTAAAAAAACTCCCCAATCTTTTCAACATAGAGCATAAAAAACTTCTTTATGTTGAAAACAGGTTCAAAACTATAAATTTTAAAAACCTAAAAAAAGAACTTAACATTAACGCCGAAATGCATTCTATTGACCACAAAACAAAAATTAATTTTCTTTCAAGCATAATATTTCTAATCATAATAATTTTATTAATTTTTTTAGACCCAACAAACTCTATATTTACTTTAATTTTTCTATTAATTTCATCTCTTACTTTTATGATAAGTAAAGAAATAATGTATTTTTATCCATTTACAATTCTCTCTTATTTGTTATTTTCAATAATCAGCAATTTTAACAAAAATTACAATAAAATATATTTAAAAGAAATAAATTTTTTAACACTAATGACAAAAATAAAACACTTATTATTTTTATTTATATTTACAACCCTATATTTCATTGCAATTACAACCTTTTTTACTATAAATATTGACCCCACTTTTATTGCATTTGTTGCAATACCAACTCTTTGCATTTTCTTAATTTTCAGCTGGGTCAAAACAGAAAGCAATTTTAAAGATACATTCTTATTCCCAATCGAAATTAAAGAGAAAAAAATAGAAAGGAAAAAAACTTTAAAGTCAAAAATAGCAATACATCTGCTGCTATTTACACTCTCATTAATTCCTTTTGTTTATTCAAGCTACATGCTAAATTCATATAAAAACATTAATTACCTTTACAGTAAAAAATTAAATTACTTTGACTATTTAAATCCTAACAATATTTATATAATGCTAGGATACAACAAAGACATACCCAACATTATAGGATACCTGTCCCACATTCTTTATCAAAATGAACTAAGATACAATCTTGCTGCTAAATATGGAAAAATTCCTAAAGATATAAAAGAAAATTACTTTGAAATCAAAAGCGGCAAGATAGAAATTAATCCTAAAACTGTTTACGAAGTAGACAAATCATTTATTGATGAAATTCTTAAAAAAGATCTTGCAAGTCTGTTTTTAAAAAATAAAAATCCAATCCTAATATATAAAGAAAACAAGAATAATATAAAAACAGATAAAAAAAATTACAAAATACTTTTCTTTTTCTCTTTACCCTTCTTTGTATTACTATTCCTATTTAAAGCAATAAGATTTACAATTCTTTTAAACATAAATGAAAAAACCTATAAAAAATATATTCAAGGATAAATAGCTAATGCTAGACTTAGAAAAAGTAAAAACAATTTTTAAAAAATACAATAAATACGAGATAAACATTAACGAGATTCAAATACCTGAATATGCCCTAATACCCCTTGAAACAGAAAATTCAAAATCCATAATATACATAATTGAAAAACAAAAAATAGAAGAAAATCAAATTTTATCTAAAAACTCAAACATAGAGCTATACACATACTCTCCAATATCTGGAATAGTAGAGAAAATATACACAGCCAACTTTCCAGATGGAAAAAAATTAAAATCAGCATTAATCAAATTTCAAGGAAAAATAAAAACTGAAAAAACACCAATTGAAGAAGGGACCTCAAGAGAAAAAACCCTGGAAAAATTAATTCAACTGGGAATTCCTTGGTTTAACGAAAATTCTTTATTTCAATTCATAAACAAATGTAAAAAAATAGACAAAATGATTTTATTAACAAATGGGAAAGATATATTTACAAATATTTCAGAAGCACTGATGGCAGAAAAATTAGAAGAAATTTTTTCAGGATTCCAAATAATCGACAAAATATTTAAATTCAAAGAAATAATAATAATATCAAATAAAGACAAACTTAAAAAAGAATTCGAAAAATTGAGTATTTTTAAAAACAGAAAAATAAAAATCAAATCTTTAGAAAATGCATATCCTTATACAAATCACAAAATGATAATGCACTTTTTATACAACAATAAAAATACAAAAGATGATATAAACCCCCACAATAATATTTTATTAGCAAATATTGAAGATCTATACAATGCAAACCTTGTCATAAAAAATAACAACCCTTATAAAGAAAAATTTGTAGCTATAAATGGAAATAAAAAAATAAAAAGCAGAATACTGAAAGTAAAAATTGGGACTTCTTTCAGTCAAATAATAAATGAAAAAATTGATACAAAAAAATATGAAATTTTTTTAAACAACCCAGCAAATAAAATAAGAATCAATACATTAAACATACCGATAACAAGAGATATTTATAGCCTCACCATATTAAAGAAAAAGTCAATATATGACAAAATTAAAGCATTTTTTATGTCCAGTTTTTCGCCATTGCAAATGGAAAATATTATTTTTTCATTCTTAAAGAATGAAAAAATGAATAATAACAGCAAATTAAAAATATTTAATTACACAGAAAAAGAAGTAGAAGAAGAAATACATAAGGTTCAAAAAGAAATTAAAGGCAAAATTCTAAATGAAAGTCTAATAAATGAGGTAGTATACACTGAAAACAATTTAAAAGACATATACTTTGCTATTATACTATCACTATCACCTAGCCTGATATTTTCTTTCCTAAATAACACAAAATTCATGACAGACACTTTACTGTTAATATTTATTAGTGTAGCAGTCTATGTACCTATAATGCTAAAAATTAATTATAAATGCTTATCTTTTTTTGTTTATGCCGCCTTAATGATGAGCATTATATTACCTTTGGATTTGGAAATTACACTAAAAATAACCTCCTTATTATTTACTTTTTTAGTATTCTTTTACTTTTTCAGACTATCAACATTTTTAGCAAACCCTATATTAATTTCTTTTATGTTTTTTGTATTAAATTTTCCAGTAAGTTTTAAGCAAACCTATCAAGAGGAAATTAAAAACTCAAATTCAATAATTCCAACCTGGAATGAAATAATTGAAAAAAATCCAAACACAAAAAATTTAAAAAGTTTAAATACCTTAACAAGATATGAAAACAAAAAAATAGATGCAATTGAAAACTTTGTAAATCAAAACATTTTTTCTGTTTTTAATATAATTGTCACAAGATTTCATATTGAAAGTCTTTTGGGAGTTAACAATGAAAAAAAAATATCTCCTATCTTGCTTTATTTTGGACTTTTATTAATAGTTGGCAAATATATAATAAACAAATTAATACCATTATCATTTTATATAAGTCTGATGGCAATCTCATACACAGCACATAATATAGGAATGCTAAGTCACATCAGCTCCGATATGCTAACACTGCTTATTTCTCCAATCCCAATGCTGTTAATATTTACAATGGCAACAGAATTGCAAATAACACCACACTTTAAATTTGAGCAAATACTCTACGGATCAATATTGGCATTTATATATTTTTTTACATTAAGTTATATTCCTTTTGAAACCTTGTCAATCATAATATCTATTTTTATCTTACAAATAAGCTCAAACTTAATAAAAAAGTATAGTTTAACCTTAAAAATTAAAAAAATAATGCATATTTTGAAAACAAATAAAGAAAAAACACTCAAAAATCCTCTTGAGAATGAAAAGGATATAATAAAATTATGACCAATAATTTAATTGCATGCTTGATTATTAACAACTTAACTTTAATACACTTTGTTGGATTTGAAGATATAAAAATAAAAAACAATGTAGCCCTAATAAAAAGATACGTCATAATAACAATTACTTCTTTATTAATATATTCAATATCGTTTTATCTCTATAAACTGTTTATAAAGAATAATTTACTGTTCTTAATGCCAATTTTTTATGTAATTTTAATTTACGTGTTGATATTATCATTTAAGGCATTAAATGATATATTTATTGTTTATAACAAAAAATCAAATTACTCAAACGATTTCATGCTTTCAAATAGCAGCTTAATTGCAATAACATTCTTTGCACTTGATAAGAATAACGGATTTTTTGAAGGATTAGAAATACTTATCCTATCTGCACTTGGCATACTAATCGCTTTAATATCAATAACGTCGGTAAAAAAAAACTTTGATAAAAATCCTAAAATCAATATATTAGAAAACGAACCAATATATTTTTTTATAATGTTTATTTTATCTTTAATTCCAAATATAATTATATTAATATACAATCAATAATAGCGAGAAATAAAAATGAAAGAAAAAATAAATACATTGTTTAAACAGGCTAAAGACATTTGGAGGAAGCTTTGACAAAAATGAAATTCAGGCTAAAATAGAAAAATATGAAAAAGAAATAAACCAAAAAAATTTTTGGAATGATCCTAAAAGAGCTCAAGAGGTAATTAAGGCTCAAAGTATTTTGAAAAACAAAATTGATCCGTGGGAAGAGCTGATAAATAAAATAAAAGACTTAAGCGATTTGTGTGAAATTGTTGAAAATGAAAAAGATACTAACAGCCTGGAAATCGAATTTAATGCACTTGAAAAACAATACAAAGATTTACTCACAATTTCTTACTTTAAGGAAGAGCTTGACGCAAACAACGCTTTTTTAACTATTCATTCTGGAGCTGGGGGCACTGAAGCATGTGACTGGGTTGCAATGCTTTACAGAATGTATTCAAGATACGCTGAGAGAAAAAAATACAAAACAGAACTTATTGATTTACTTGAAGCAGAAGGTGGAATTAAATCTGTTACAATAGAAATCAAAGGAGAGTATGCTTATGGGCTATTAAAAAGTGAAGTCGGAATACATCGTCTTATAAGAATTTCTCCTTTTGATGCTGCTAAAAAAAGACACACCTCTTTTGCATCCGTATTTGTCGACCCTGTTATTGATGACAAAATAGAAATAATAATCAAACCAGAAGACATAAGAATCGATACATACAGAGCATCAGGAGCCGGAGGACAACACGTCAACAAAACATCTTCTGCTGTAAGAATAACTCACATTGAAACAGGAATAGTAACTCAATCTCAAAGCGATAGGAGCCAACACAAAAACAAAGACTTGGCAATGAAAGTTTTAAAATCAAAACTTTACGAATACTATAAGAGAAAAGAAGATGAAAAAAATAAATCCAAGCAAGACACAAAAAAAGAAATTTCTTGGGGCAATCAAATAAGATCTTACGTATTTCAACCTTACAATTTGGTAAAAGATCACAGAACAAAATTTGAAAATTCAAACACCACTTCAGTTATGGACGGCAATATAGACAATTTCATAGAAGAGTATCTAAAATGGAAAAGCTTAAACTAGAACTAGTAATACCATTGCTAGTCTTTGCAATATGTAAAATACATTCCCAAAGCAATATTGAATACAACTTTTCCTATATCATTAATACAAAAAAAGAAAATATTGATCTTAAAAAAGGAATTGAAAAACAATTGGACAAAATTTATGATAAAATAACAGAGCATATAGTAAACAATGATGACAAGAACATCATTAAAGATATTTACATAAACCAAGATATAATAAAAACAGAACTTGAAATTAGCAAATTAAAAAAAGAAATGGATAAAAAAAAACTTCAAAACATAATAACCGCAAAAGAAAAGCATAACACCAAAACCAAAATTGATGATCTTAAAAAAGATATTCATAATATTAATAGTAAACAAAAAAATTTTGAAGAATATTTTAACAATTTAAACAAACTAAAAGTAAAACATAAAAAAATCGAAGAACAAATAAACATATCAAATTTAAATAAAGAATTTTTTATAAGAGAAAAATTATTTTTTATTAACTATATTGATCTGAAAAAAATAGAAAATTATTATTTACTAGAAATTAGCAACATCACTCCTGAGAAAATTGATACTAAAAAAGCGGTATTTAAAACATCATCTTCTGTTAATGATATTGCAGATCAAATAACAAAACATAGCTTTAAAGAAATATTGGGTAGAGAATTTTTAAAAATCAACATTAACGTAAAAAATAACCCAGATGCAAAAATCTATATAAATGAAAAATTTGTTTCAAAAGGAATCTATTACGATAATATTTTTGACATTTCTAAACTCCCAAACAAAGAAATTGAAATACAAATCACAAGTACAAATTTCGAAAACTACTCTATTAAAAGAATGGTAAAAAATGCAGATTCAATAATATTAAATATTGACTTAAAAAGAACAATCTCTAAAAAAGTATCAATTACGAGCAATGTACAATCTAAAGTTTTTAAAAAAGGCATATTTATGGGTGAAACTCCAATTGAAATTGAAAAACCAGAAAATCAAGATATCATTTTGCTTAAATCTAAAGGGTATAAAGATAAATTCAAGTTAATAAATAAAGAAGAAGATAAAGTAGAAATAGAAATGATAAAAACTAACAAAAATAGACTTATCGACACAAGAGATAAATTTTATGTTAATCTAGCTGTTTTTACACTAAGCACAATAGGAGCCATTTTCGCAGGAACATTACTTAACAATTCAGAGAAACTTTACACAATAACAGGCAATCACTTTATTAACAAAAGATTAACAGCAGAAGATGTTTATATGGCAAAAGCAGAACAAATGACTGCAACATTTCTATTTGGAGCAGGCATCACTTTAACTATTGGAAGCTTTATCTCATTAATAACTCATTTAGTAGAATATATTAAAGAAGCAAATATGGGAGAATAGACTTAATAATCTGCAATAAAATAGGAGAACAAACTTTTGGGCATTTTAGAAAAAATAAAAAATTTATTTAAAAACAAACAACAAGAAAATGTTATTGAAAATTTAGAAGACATTTTATTAGAGTCAGACATTAATAATGAAATTGTAATAGAAATAATAAATAAATTAACAAAAGAAAAAAATAAAACTGAAAAAATCATTATTGAAAAACTAAAAGAACTTTTGAGTAATTATATTAATACAAAAAAATTTACTCTAGAAAATAACAAACTAAACATTTTGTTAATAGTCGGTATAAATGGAATTGGAAAAACATCAAGCATAGCAAAGCTTGCAAATAAATTAAAAAATGAAGGCAAAAATATTTTAATATCAGCCGCCGATACATTCAGAGCAGCTGCAATTGAACAAATAAAAATTTATGGAGAACAAATCGGGATCAGAGTGATATCTCAAAACCAAGGAAGCGATCCATCAGCTGTAATATTCGACAGCATCTCAAGCGCCAAGCTTAAAAATTACGATGCGTTAATTATTGACACAGCTGGAAGATTGCAAAATAAAGAAAATTTAATAAAAGAGCTTCAAAAAATAAACAATGTAATATTAAAGCAAATAAAAAACACTAACATCAATTACCAAAAAATACTTGTAATAGATTCTACTATAGGGAAAAATGCAAATAGCCAAGCAGAAATTTTTAATAAAGCAATAGAAATAGACGGAATAATAATCACGAAACTTGATTCATCTTCAAGAGCAGGCACAATAATAAATATTTCCAAAATTCTTGGGAAACCCATATACTTTGCTACATTTGGAGAAAAACTAAAAGATATTAAAGAATTTGATATCAATGAATATCTTAATAAATTGCTATGAAAAAAAACCAATTAATGCTTCTTCTATTTATACCACAAATTATTTATGCAAAAAGCTATTTTGCATCTGATGCGTTTTTCAATAAATACCAAAAATTAAACGAAAAACCAAAAACAGGGTTTTACATTGAGTATTATTCTATTGATGATACTGAGAAGCTCTACTTATACAAAGAAAATAACTTAATAAAATACAAAACAATTCAAATCACAGAAACTACAAAAAAAATTGCATACTATGATACAAAAGATACAAAAAAAAAAGAAGAGGTTTACGACAATTTAAATAACAAAATACAAGAAATTGAATATGACAACAAAGGAAAAATTCTTGAAACAGCAAATTACTTTTATGAAAACGGAAACTTAATATCTAAAAATTTAAAAACAATACACCAAAACCCAAAATTAATATATTATTCTAAAGATGAAAATGGCAAATTACTAAAAATAACGGGATCAAATTTTCAAATTTGGAACTATGGAATTAATGGGGACATAAAATCTACATACTTTGACATTAAAAAAGCAACAACAAAAGTGATAAAATATGATGACAAAAAAAGAAATTCAAACAGTACAATAATTGTTAATAATAAAATAAAATCCAAAGAAAAAAACCAATATCTAGATGAAGGAGAAATGGTAAATACCTTTGAAGAAGAGAATACAAAAATCATATCTACCTACAAGGCAAACAATCTGATTAAAGAAGAAACATATAAAAATAACGAGCTTATAAAAATAAATGATTTTCAATACAACGAATCTGATATGATAATTTTTCAAAACACTAAAGAAAAGGACAAAGACCAATACACCAATACTAAAATTGAATACGAATATAACAAAGACAATCAATTAAAAAGCAAAAAAATTTATGAGAACGATATAATTTATCTAAAAACCGAATACCACAATGATAATGAATATGAAGAAGAAATATACTACAATAAAAAACCTGCTCTTAGGGTAAAACATAAGAACGGCAAAGTTACCGAAGAAAAACCAGTAGGAACAAATTAAATGGGTATAAGAAATTTTTTGCTTAAAAAATTAATACTAGAAGAAAAAAACAGCCTAGCCCTTACAATTGTAGTAATATTAAGCATTGCCTTAGGTGAAATAATAATTATCCTAACGATATCAATCATGAATGGTTTTCAAAACGATTTTTTTCTCAGCATTACAAATGTAGAAAGTGGAAACTTAAAAATAGAGAATGAGCTTACTCAAGAAGAAATCAAAGAAATTAAAAAGATTGGAGGAATAAAACATATAAATAAAATATACGAAACACAAGGCATTGGAATTCAAAATTATTATTATCCAACTATTTTAAATATCATTGCCGTTGATATTAAAGATCTCAAACAAGACCAAAATTTTATTTCATTTACAGGGCTTAAAAAAGATGACTTAGATCTTAAAGACAATGAAATCATCATTGGAAATGTACTTTCCCATAATTTCAACTTATTCGAAAATGACTTGCTAGAATTAATAATAACCGATGAAATAAAAACACTTATATCACTAGAAAATGATATAAAAAGCTTTAAAATAAAATCGATTTTTAAAAGTAATTATGCAAAAATAAATGAAACTTTAATTTTTATGAATATAGACTATTTCATTAAAAATAAAATTTTACATAATTCTAGCATTAATTACCAAGTAAAAACAAAAAATTTAAATCCAAGCAACAAATTAATTGAAAAGATCAGGGCTATTAATCCAAAAATTAAAGCAAAAACCTGGAATGAATACAATAAAGAATTCTATAAAATATTGAAAATAGAACGAAATACAATGCTAATTATTTTAGCAAGCATTTTCATTATTATTGCCGTTAATGCATATTATCTTCAAAAAAGAATAATAATAAACAAAAATAAAGCTATTTTAATACTATTAGCCATGGGACTTAGAATAAAAAAAATAAAGCAAATTTTTTTTATTCACTCAATAATAATCTGCACTGTAGGGGGATTTCTTGGCTTAGTGTTTGGGATTTGCATTTCCTTAAATATAAATGAAATTTTAAAAATAATTGACAATCTGGTAAACACTTTAATAAATTTTTTAAATCAAATCTTGGCTTTAAAAATAGATGGCATTAAAATACAAATAGTAAAAAATATAATTACTCCTAAATTATTTTTAAGCGATTTGGCATTTACTTTCTGCTTTGCATGCTTTTCTACAATGTATTCAAGCTTGAAGGCAACAAAAAAAATTGGAAGTCAAAAAAACATTGAAACTATTAATGGGTAGTAAAATGGACAATATATTAATTATAAAAAATCTTTGCAAAGCATATAAAAAAAATAAAACAAAAATTCAAGTAATAGAAAATTTAAACTTAACCGTAAAAAAAGGTGAATTTATTTCAATTCAAGGGAAAAGTGGCTGTGGAAAATCAACTCTTTTTAACATGATTTCAGGAATTGACAAAATAGATTCTGGAGAAATAATATCGTGTGGAATATCTTTAAAAAATGCAAATGAAAAAACACTAAGTTTGTACAAAAACAGACAAATAGGTTTGGTATTCCAAAATTATAATTTAATAAATGAATTTAGTGTAATTGAAAATATAATCTTACCCCAAATTATCTCAGGCCAAGAAACAAAAGAAACAATAAATAAAAAAGCTTTCGATCTCATGAAAATATTAAAAATAGAAAACAGGGCAAATCATTATCCTTCAGAGCTCTCAGGAGGCGAATCACAAAGAGTTGCTATTGCTAGAGCGCTAATCAATGAACCGAATATAATATTGTGCGATGAACCTACGGGAAATTTAGACTTAAACACAGCTAAAACTGTAGAAAATCTACTTATCAATACAGCAAAAAATTTTAAAAAAACACTAATACTAGTTAGTCACAACCCGCAATTTGCAAACAAAGCAGATTCAAAATACGAATTCAAAGACAGGACATTAAAAAAATTATGATACTAAAGCTACCAGAAATTATAAAAATTGCGTATTTAATTTTTAAAAATTCAACAAATAAAATAGCTTTAATAGGTTCTGGAATATCATTAAGTTTAGTAATGATTCCATTAATTATCGTCTACTATATGTCTAGCAACATCATGACTTCTACTATTAATAAATATATTGAAAGTGAAGGATTTTCAATGCAAATAGAATACAACGATACAAATAGAACTTATTATCTAAAAGAAAGATTAAGCTCTCTTAAAAAAAAATATAATTACAAGGATTTGAATTATTTTTTTGAAAAAAGAACTTATGGAATTATTGGAAACAATAAAAAACAAGGTGTATTAATAAGAGCAATAGAAAATAAATTCATATTGGAAAACAAATCAATAAAATTAATAAAAGGTACTAAAAATTTAAAAAAGGATTCTATACTCATTTCAAATCAAATAAAAAATAAACTTAATTTAAATCTTAATGAAAAGATTGATATTTTGATTCCAAACACAAAAAACAACAAAATAATGCCCAGAATAAAAAAATTTAATATCTCAGGAATAATTGAAACCGGATTAAAAGATATCGATAATAATTTGGTGTTGATTTCTTTTGAAAACGAAAATTTAATGTCAAAAAAATTTTCAAAAAGCATACTTGGACTTAAAACACATTCCAATTCCATAAAAAACAATGAAATCTTAAAACAGAATTTAGAAACCGAATTTCAAGAATTCCAAATAAAAACATTCTATGAACTTTACTCAAATAAATACAATAATCTAGATATAAGTAAAAAACTTTTAATATTCATTATGGCTTTGATTATAATATTTGCAAGCATCAATATATCTTCATCCCTTTCAATGCTTATTTTTGAAAATAAAAAGAAAATTGCAATACTAAAATCAATTGGAATGAATAATTTAAACATAAAAATAATATTTCTTTTGATATCGCTAACATTAAGCACCACCTTTTGTGGAATTGGAATAATAATTGGAAATTATTTAACACTTAAAATATCTTATTTAATAAACTTTGTTGATAATGTTTTAAATTTTTTTTTAAAAATATTTGGAGAAGAAAATTCTGAAATACTAAACTCAGAATATTACGTATCTGAATTTCAAATACATTTAAGCCTAAGCTTTAGCTTAACACTTCTTGGCCTTTATATGTTAATAAACATTTTGACTACACTAATTCCGCTTAACATTGTCTCAAATTTAAAAGAAAAAGAAATCTTAAGATAGTTTTAAAGCTCTATTTAATCATCACATTATAAATTTTAATAGAAGAAAAATCCTTTTCAATTGTGGGATAAATCTCATTTGGGAAAATCGTACTAATTGTGAAACTCTGCTTGGATTTAGATTTTAAAAAAGAATTGGCAGAAGAGATTAATTTGCGTCGCAAAGACCTAATAATCCTACCTTCCTTATCAATATAACCAATTTCAATTTCCAAATTTTTAATAACATCTTTTGAAGAATTGAAAACTTCTATCACAGTATTTGCCTTACAAATCCCAAAAGACTTTTGAAAATAATTTCCAATATATTTAAATTTTAATACAAAAGAATCTGAATCAAGATTTACGCCAATTTTATCATCAACATTTTCAAAAAAATCAATGTCAATAATATCTAATACTATTTTTTTAGGATTAACATCGATAGCTCTTGGTATACTTGATATAACATCAATTGGAATATAAACATCTTTGCCCCATTTTGCAGAAAAATCACTTTCTTTAGAAAAAACCTGATTAAACACAGATTTACCAAGATCATCGTAAACTGTAACTCTGTAGGAAATCTTTTTAACAGGATGCGTTGTTGAGACAACCCCCGCTTTAAGCTGATACAAATGTGCATCTTCAAACACCAAAACTTTAGCATCCTCTATTTCTATGTAATAGAATTCTTTAGGGCTTGAAATAAGATTAACAGCTTCAACTACTAAATCCGTAGCCATAGTAATAGGGGGAAGACCTTGCGATGTGAAAGAAGGAGCAAATTTTTCTTTTAAAGCCATTTTACCATTCCCATTTATACCCATAAAACTCTGAAAAGATCTGTAAGTAATCAAAGAAATACAAAATATTAAAATAGAACTTATAGCTAATATTAACATTCTGTTCTTAGATTTCTTAAATTCATAATAGTCGATTAAATCTAAATCGCCTCTTATTCCAAATTCTTTTGCTTGTAAAGCTAAATGGATCATTTTTTTTTTAGATTCTTTAGTATTTACCTTATCAGCAATTTCTTTAAAAAGAAAAAAAAATAAACTAAACATTGATTTGTCGTGAAGAGAATAAAAATAGATAGATTCAAGCTCTCTAAAAGCAATATCTATCTTACCCATATCAACAAATCTTTTGGCTCTCCCATAAGATCTTCTAAAAAGGAGTCCTATATTTTCAATATCATTATCAGAAATATCTGATACTTCAATAATATTTTTAATGCTCTTTGTGCTTAAAATTTTGTTTTTATACTTCCTAAGTTTTGACAAATAAATCTTAATTCTATCTTCGGATGTTTTACTATTCATTATCTTCTAATTCATCAACTTTTTTCAAAAGCCAATAAGCAATATTTCTAGCAGTAGTTTTTGTAATAGAAATTCCTATAAAAGAATTGATTAATACTATTTTTCCCTCTTCTCCACTTTTAAGCTCTTTTGAAGCCTCTTCTAAAACACCTTCTTTGGTTTTTGTGTAAGCAATCTCTTCAGAAATCTCTGTGGACTCAAAAACAAGATCACAAAAAATCTCTCCTGTATTAGTTACATTCCCATAAATATTATTAACAGGAACTAATTTATAATCTTCAGCTTTTTCAAACCTATAAATTACTTCTTTCATATAAACGAGTATATCATAATCAAAAAACATAACCAATAAACAAAATTTATACAAAAGAATAAATTTCAATTTAAAAAAAATGATTATTAATTAATAATCATTTTAAACTTTTTTTGTGAAGCAAAAAATAATGATATAATAATTAAAGGCTAAAAATTAATACAAAGGAACTTATAAGGATTATGGATTTCAAACAAATAAAAAGCAATGTCGAAAAGGTTAAATTTTTAAGAAAAGATTTTCCTATTTTAAATAAAAAGTTTGACAATAAGCATATAATTTATTTTGACAATGCAGCAACTTCTCAAAAGCCCAAAAACGTAATTTATTCTAACGTTGAATATTATGAAAATTACAACGCAAATGTGCACAGAAGCGGGCACAAATTTGCAATTCAATCGAGCATAAAGATAGAAAAAACAAGAGAACTTGTAAAAAATTTCATTAATGCAGAATCTGCAAAAAATATAATATTCACCTCTGGAACTACTGACGGAATCAATACTATTGCAAGCTCATTTTTTTACTCAAAATACTTTAAAAAAAAAGATGAAATTATTCTTACAACTCTTGAACATAACAGTAATTTGCTTCCTTGGGTAAATCTTGCAAACTTGGCTAATTTAACAATTAAATTAGCCAAGTTCAATGAAATGGGCATTATTACCCCTGAAGAAATTGAAAAACTTATTACAGAAAAAACAAAGCTAATTAGTATTTCAGGAATAAATAATACCTTAGGAACCATTAATGATTTGGAATCTATTGGAAAAATCGCAAAAAAATACAATATATGTCTTTTTGTAGATGCTGCACAAATGGCACCCCATATAAAAATAGATGTTAAAAAAATTGGCTGTGATTTTTTGGTATTTTCTGGACATAAAATGCTTGCTCCAACAGGAATAGGAATTTTATACATTTCAAATAATATGGCTGAAAAACTTCATAGCTCAAAATTGGGGGGAAATACTGTAGAAGAAATATTTATAGAAAATGAAAAAATTAAATTCAAATCATCTAATGCTCCTAATAAATTTGAATCAGGAACCCCAAATATTGCAGGAATTGTCGGACTTGAAGAGGCAATAAAATATATCAATAATATTTCTATGGATTTTATTTTAGAGCATGATCAGCAGTTAATCGAATATGGGGTAAAAAAATTACAAGAACTTGATGAAGTTGAATTTATATTAAATACAAATCTTAAAAGAAATTCAATAATATCATTTACAGTAAAAAATATTCACTCACACGATATTGAAACCTATCTAGATACAATGGGAATAGCAACCAGAGCTGGAAAAACTTGTTCATATGTAGCATTTTTCCCAGAAAATTTAAATAAAAACCATCTTTTAAGAATTAGCTTTTATTTTTATAATACCCAAGAAGAAATTGATAATTTCATATTGGGATTAAAAAAGGTAATAAAAGAGCTTTCATAAAAATTTATAAAATAAAGATCTTAACAAAGTTAATCAAAAATTTGATTTTTGATTAACTTTAATTTTAGGATCATCTTTTATTATTGATTTAATAAATCAAAGAAAATAAAATTAAATTATGCTCACTGAAAAAACTAAAAAAGAATTAATAAGGCTTAGTAAAGTAAATAATTACGTAATAAAAGTAGAAACAAACCAGAATTTCAAGCATCAATCTAAATGTGGAGATCAAATTTTATTCCAAATAATAGAAACAAATAATGGACAATTTAATTTAAAACATCATGCATCTGGATGCATAGTTTTACTTGCAAGCGCCAACGCTTTAAATAAATTATGCAATAACAAACCAAAACTCGAAATCCTAAATTTCGTGCAAAAAGTGATAAACAATGATTTTGAAAATCTAGACGAAATTGACACAAGTTTAAGAATTTTTGACGTATTTACAAATACAAATAGAAAAGACTGTTTTTTACTGCCATACAAATCATTAAAAGATAGTTTAGAAAACTACAAGCCTTTAAGGAGAGCTATTAGATGAAAATCTATTCACACTCATCAATCGGATATGAAGGAGAGCTAATTGAGATTGAAATAGACATAAAAAAAGGAATTTCTGGAATTGATATTGTAGGACTTGCTGGGAGTGAAATTAAAGAATCAAGAGAAAGAGTAAAATCAGCTATCAAAAATTCAAATTTTAATTTCCCTAAAGATAGAATATTAATAAATCTTGCACCAGCCGGAATTAAAAAGCTTGGAACAGCTTTTGACCTTTCGATTGCTATTAGCATTATTAAAATCCAAGAAAGCAAAGATAATAAAAATTTAGAAATCTTAATATTGGGAGAATTACAATTAGATGGCAAAATAAGATCAATAAAAGCGGTTTTACCAGCAATTGCTCTTGCAAAAGAGAAGGAAATAAAATTTGCAATAGTTCCTTTTGAAAATTTAGAAGAAGCCCGCCTAATAGATGGCCTGAATATTTGGGGTGTTAAAGATTTAAAAGAAACTATAAAAATCATAGAAGAATTAAACGGCAATATACTTCCTCCAAGAACAAATACCAAACAATCAACAATTGAAGAAGATTCTATTTTAGATTATGACTTTAAGAATATAAAAGGACAACAAAGAGCAAAAAGAGCAATTGAAATAGCAATTGCCGGTGGACATAACATCATGTTATTTGGTCCACCTGGAAGCGGGAAAACACTTAGCATTAAATGCGCCCAATCTATTCTTCCTCCACTTACAAACAAAGAGCTTATAGAAACAAATAGAATATGGTCAATATCGGGGAAATTAATAGACAGAAAGATAATAAAACAAAGACCTTTTAGAAATCCTCACCATACTGCTAGTAAAGAGGGAATAATCGGAGGGGGCCCTAACCCTTTACCTGGAGAAGTGTCTCTTGCCCACAACGGAATATTATTTCTAGACGAAGCTTTGGAATTTAAAAAATCTATCTTACAATCTTTGCGCGAACCTATTGAAGACAAATCAATTTCAATCTCAAGGGCAAGTTCTAAATTATTCAAATACCCTGCCAATTTCCAACTAATACTTGCAATGAATCTTTGTCCTTGTGGAAATCTTGGCAAAAAAAATACAGACTGTTTTTGCTCACAACAAGAAATTTCAAATTATTGGAAAAAACTTGGAGCTGCAATGCTTGATAGAATTGATATTAGAGTTCCAACAAGAGCAATTAATAATGAAAAATTACTCAGCGAAACAAGCGAAAGTTCAAGCGAAATAAAAAAAAGAATAATAAAAGCAAGAAACATCCAAAATATAAGATACGAAAATTTTGCAAACATAAATAAAAATTCTGATCTTAATTCCGATCACATTGAAAAATTTTGCGAATTAAGTGCAATCTTGAAAAATGATTTAATTTACATTCTAAACAAGCTCAATATATCTTCAAGAGCAACACATTCAATACTAAAAATTGCAAGAACAATCTCTGATTTAAAGGAAGAAAAAAATATTTCAAGAGAAGCCTTACTTGAAGCAATTGAACACAGAAAAAACGGAGAAAATATGCTTGAAAAATGAAAACCCCAAATATTTTAGGGGTCTTATACTAAAATTCTATTTTATCAATATAGCTTTTAAGCTGATTAGCAGAACTGTTAAACCTCTCAAGCTCTTTAGGGCTTATCTTAAAGTTTAAAACTTCTTTGACCCCTTCTTTGCAAACTATAGCAGGTGCTCCAATATAAATATCTTTAACTAACCCCCCATACTGACCATCGATATAAGAAGATATTGGCAAAATAATATTCTGATCTCCAATTATTGCATTTACAATATTCTTAATACCAAGTCCAATAGCATAATAGGTTGCCCCCTTAAGCTTAATCACCTCATAAGCAGCATTCACAACCTTTTTATGAATTTCATCAAGCTCAGGCTCGGTTATTTTGCCCTCAGCAAGATATTCCGATAAAGGTTTCATTGCTATTTTTGTTTCATCCCAAGTAGCAAAAGAACTGTCGCCATGCTCACCCATAATATATGAATGTATATTTTGAGTATTTACATTAAAACGATCACTTAAAAAATATCTAAGTCTTGAAGTATCAAGAATAGTTCCAGTACCAATAACCCTATGAATAGGAAATTTGGAATATTTCATTGTAACATAAGTCATAATGTCTACAGGATTACTTGCAACTACAAAAATACCATCAAAACCACTAGATACAACATTAGTTACAATATCTTTAAAAATTTTAGAATTTTTATCAACCAAATCAAGTCTTGTTTCACCAGGTTTTTGATTAAGCCCCGCTGTAATTACAACAATATCTGCATTAGCACAATCTTTGTAAGTTCCAAACAATACATTAATATTCTTCTTTAAAAACATTTGGCCATGATTAAGGTCCATGACCTCACCTTTTGCTTTATTTTCATTAACATCAATAATCACAAGTTCATGTACAAGTGAATTATCTATTGTCAAAGCATAAGCAAAGCTTGAACCCACTCCACCAGCTCCAATAAGAACAACTTTATTAGACTTAAGCATAAATTACTCCATATAAATTAAAACTACATACAACTAATTTTAAATAAGTAATGATAAAAATATTCTATCGCATTTTCAAGGGCTTTGCCAATCACATGACTTTAAAAATTAAAAACAAATTTAATTATCATTGGATTTTAGAACCGCAAGAAAAGCACTTTGTGGAATCTCAACATTTCCCACCATCTTCATTCGCTTTTTACCTTCTTTTTGCTTTTCTAAAAGTTTCCTCTTACGAGTAATATCACCACCATAACACTTAGCAGTAACATCTTTTCTAACGGGAGAGATTGTTTCTCGAGCAATAACATTAGAGCCAATAGCACCTTGAATAGCTATTCTAAACTGTTGCCTTGCTATTTCATCTTTTAACTTTTTACAAATCCCAATAGCCTTAGTTCTGGCACTATCTTTAAAAACCAACTGAGATAGTGCATCAACTCTATCTCCATTGACTAATATATCTAATCTTACTAAATCTGTATATTCATAATCTAAAAGCTCATAATCAAAAGAAGCATATCCGCGACTTACAGATTTAATCTTGTCATAAAAATCAAAAAGGATTTCAGAAAGGGGCATTTTATAAATAAGTTCAACACGCTTAGTATCAAGATAAATCAAGTTTGTCTGCACCCCTCTTTTTAATAAACACACACTCATAATATTCCCTAAAAATTCTGTAGGAACAATAATATTAGCCTTAATATAAGGCTCAAGAACGCTTTCAATAGCTTCATTTCCAGGAAATTGCTCAGGAGTTTCAATAAAATAAGACTCTCCCTTTTTAGGAATTATTTTGTATCTAACAGAAGGAGAAGTCAATATTACATTTAAATTAAATTCACGCTCAATGCGTTCTTGAATAACTTCTAAATGTAAAAGACCAAGAAATCCACATTTAAAACCATGTCCAAGCGCCGATGATGAATCTTTTTCAAATGTTAACGACGCATCATTAAGCTTTAATCTATCCATTGCCTTTAAAAGATCATCATATTGATTGGCATCAACCGGATACACTGAAGAGAACACTACAGGCTTAACTTCTTTAAATCCCTCAAGAGGAGATAATGCAGGAAAATCACAAAGGGTTACTGTATCTCCAATCTTCACATCTGATATATTTTTTATTCCTGCAATAAAATATCCAACATCTCCTGCCTCTAGACTATCTTTTTTTTCAAGTGATATTTTAAAAATTCCAATCTCTTCAATTAAATGCTCGCTATTAGTATGCATTAACCTAATCTTATCGCCTGTTTTGATTTGTCCTTCGAAAATCCTAAAGTGAACAACAACTCCTCTATAAGAATCATAATGTGAATCAAAAATTAATGCTCTTAATGGGTCCTTAACATTTCCTTTAGGAGATGGCACGTACTTACAAATAGCTTCAAGCAAATCATCAATTCCTATTCCATTCTTAGCAGAAATCAAAATAGCAATTTCTTCATTTAATCCTAAATCATTTTTTATTTGCTTTTTTACAAAATCAACATTAGCATTTGGAAGGTCTATCTTATTAATAACAGGAATAATTTCTAAATCATGCTCAAAAGCCATATAAAAATTAGAAACTGTTTGAGCTTGTATTCCCTGACTTGCGTCAATTAATAAAAGAGCACCCTCACAAGATGAAATTGCCCTTGAGACTTCATAAGAAAAATCAACATGGCCTGGAGTATCTACAAAATTTAACTCATAAAAATCGCCGTCATTACTTTTATAAGTAATTGTTACTGCTTGACTTTTTATTGTAATTCCTCTTTCTCGCTCAATATCCATACTATCAAGCATTTGACTTTTAAAATCACGATCAGATATTATTTTGGCCTTTTGAATAAATCGATCAGCCAATGTAGATTTACCATGATCAATGTGTGCAATAATGCAAAAGTTTTTCTTACGAATACTAATACTACTTCCCCCCTGAACTACAAGTCAAGATTTAAAAATTATTTTTTTTTAAATATAAAGAATTTTTAATTTGACTTCTTGATTTCGCAATATAAGGAGAAAATCCTGGTGCAAGATCTACTATTAATTTCCAAGTATCTATTGCTCTAAATTTATAATTGCCATTAGAATATACATAAGTAGCAGCAGCAATATTATAAACTATTTCCCAAAAATCTGTAGATTCAAAAGCATTTTTTATTGCCTTATACTCATTAATTTTTTGAACAAAAGATCTTAAATTTCTAAACTGATACACAGGTTCATAATAACAAACATAATCATACATTCTTGTTAAAATTCCTACTGCAGCTATAAGTCCATGAGTAATTGAAAGTTCATAAGCTTTTAAGCGTAAATAAACTTTTGACAATAATTGATGAGTATCAATAACATTGTAGTTTTTAAATCTGTAAAGATTAAAAGTAAAATCAATACCAAAAGCTCCTCTTACTTGTTTTAAATAAGAAGTTAAATAAAATGAAACATTAAATTCATTATTTGACATACTATTTTCGCCTTGAGAATACTCATGATAACTGTAATAATCTTTTTTAGTTGAAAACTTGTTTAATATGTCATTCAAATAATCAATCGTATCAACATAATTATTCTCAAGTTCAGCCATTTTAGCTAAAGAAAAAAGTATTTTTTTTTCAAAAGATTCATCTAGTAAATAATCTTTGTCTTCAAAAGACTTGTAAAGGTTTAATTTTTCAAGAATAGCATTGCCAGACATACCATAAGCTACTGACAAATAATAACTAGCTTCAGGATAAACGCCCTTTCTCAGCAAAGCTTCCTGCAAATAATTAATAGCCTGTGTAAGATTAGACTTACTAAATTCAGATTTAGAATAAAGAAATTGCCTGCCTTTTTCAAGTAAAATCCAATACGGAAAATTTTTATTACTTGAAGAATTCGAAGAAATAGAAAAAGGCAAAGCAAAAAACAATAAAACCACATTTCTCATAATAATAAATATATTAAATTAACTCATAAATTACGAGAAAATTTAATATTAAAAGAAATAATAAATCAAAATTAAACAAACTTAAATATCATTAAGAATACCATTACAAAAAGAGCAACAGATTCTATTAATCCTAAAACTAATAGATATGTAGCAAATCCTTTCCCAGTCTCAGAAAATGCATCACAAGCGCCTGCTGCTGCTTTACCTTGAGCAAATCCAGAAACAGCAATAGCAAACCCACCACCAAGACCAGCTCCAAGCAACAACCATGGATTTGTCTGCATCATTACCTCATATAATGTGTTCATCAAAATATATCCATATATTATTTGGGTTAATGGTGCTGAAACAAAAACGATCAATAAAAATGGTGCTGGCTTTCCTTGCATATAGCATCTCTTCCATGCTCCAATAGCAGCACTACCCGCTGCCCCCATGCCCAACGCAGAACCTATTGCTGAGATTGTTAAAGCTGAATTAACCCCTATTAAACCTATATCCATAAGTACTCCTTTTTATTTATTTTTTTATTTTTCTAAAAGGCTTATAAGCATATCCACTCCATTCTTGCCCTAAATGGTTTGAAAATTCAAGCATATTAAGCCTTACTCCATGAACAATTACTGAAAGTAAAGATAACATTATATTTAAAACATGCCCAAAAAGTATAACAATAATTCCAGCTACTACAAAACCAATATTAGAAGATTTTAATAAAGGTATTGACATAGTATTAAAACTTGATGAGATTGAAAGTCCTGCAAGCCCAACTGCAAAAAGTCTAATATAAGATATTATATCTGCAAACCCAGACACAGTGGTTAAAAACTGCTCTATAATACCCCCAAAACTTTTCAATATACACTTGAAAAAATTTGAGCCATCTTGCTTGCTAAAAACAAATACAAGTGCAACACCAAAATATATTACATTATAAACAGCATTATACATGGGAAATCGAGATTGACTTAGTATTAAATTCAAAACAAGATAATAAAGTCCAAATATACACATAAGCCAACCAATCTGTGCAATTGAATGAATATAAGGCCTTTCTTTTACTTGTCTTAAAAAATTCCAAGCATGCGCTAATGAAATTTGCAAAACTCCTATTGAAAAACAGATAAAGATAATATTTTGTACACTATTTTTATCTGTCAAATAACTAACTTTAAATGAATTTAAAATAGGAAACATTTCAAGAATTAAAGGACTACCGAACCAAGTCCCAGTCATGGCGCCATAAAGTATCGATGATACACTTAGATAAAATATTAAGCCATGAACTGGTGTTAGGGGCCTGCCTTTAAAAAGAAAACTCAAACTAAGCAAAATTCCTATCAAAAAAAATATCACTCCATAAGCCGCATCACCTATGATCATACCAAAAAACACAAAGAAAAATAACATAAAGATAAAACTTATATCCCTTTCTTTATACCCAGGAATTGTCTCTAAAATATTAAAAATAGGTGCAGCCAAATTGGCAATTCCTTTTCTTTTTACATAAGTTGGAATAATATCATTTTCTTCGGGATCTGCAAATTGAGCCGCAAAACCTGCTTTTAAAACTGCTCTTTTAAGAGATTCTTGGCTTTCAGCTGGAATAAATCCTGTAATATACGAAAAATCCTCAAAATCGGTTTGCATATCAGCTAAAACTTGCTCAAACTCTACTATTTGATCGTAATTTTTTATCTCATCTCTTAAAATATCAATATATTTATTAAAAAGAGAAATTTGAGTCAATTTTTGATCTAAAATCTCATCAACAACCTTTAATTTATTATTAATATAATCAAGATCATAATTAAACTTAAACTCATCAGCAATTTCAATTTTTTGCTCAAACTCACCAACACTCACAAAATAAGAAGTGTTTTTTACGTTTTTAATCAAAAACACATTAACATTAGGATCTCTTAATAAATTTTTATATTCACTTTTTTGGATTTTAAAAAATTGAATATAAATGTTAGACTCTTTCAATTTGTCAATATTCTCTAAAGAAAAATTCCCCCAAACAGAAATCAAATCTCTTTCATGCAATAAAGATCGTTTAATATCTTGAAATTCTTTAATTTCATTACCTAAATTGACTATGCTTTTTGCAATATCTAAAAAATTTCCATTAGAAGATTTTAAAGCTTTAACGCCTCCATCTTCTCTAAGCAGGGAAAAAGCTTGTATTAAAATTCGCCTATTATCAATGCTTTTTTGCAAAGAATCTGAATTCTTATTGCAAGAATTAATGTGAACTGCTCCAAAATCTCTTAAAATTTCTAATGATTCTTTTTTATATTTTGATAAAGTCAAAAGTAAAACTTTTTTCATTTTTACAATCATAAGCTGTTCCTATTTTTTTTTATCAAACTAGATTTAGCAATTTTACCTCTTACAACAGCCGCGGTTTGCTGATCTCCAAGATATATATTAATTTTTTTTATATTAGCCTTAGCTGTTGGTATCATAACTTTCTCAAATAAATTAACCCTCTGAGATGTTACTCGAAACTCTTTTAAAAGCAAATCGATCTGTTTTTTTAAAATTCTAAGTTCTACATCAATTTGAATCACAATTTTAAGAATTTCAATCCCCTTATCTACCCAATAAGGAGTAAAAAGTAAGTCATGCCTTATCTCTTCATATTCAATAGAATCGAATATAGGAATTGCAACCCCCGCAATATTTAAAGACTTTTTGACTACTGTTTTTACCTGAATCCAACTCTCAAAAGGAAATTTTTCGCTAAAAAGAGAAATCCAATTAGAAATACTCTGCTTAAGTTTTTGTTGCTCAAGTTTTTTAATTCTACAAGAATTCTCTATTTTAACAATTTCCATATAAAGCTGTTGCTTCTTAAGCTGCAAAGTAGGCAAATATCTCTTAAACATTTTAAGTTCGTCTTTTTGCTTTTTAAGATCATTTTTGGTCAATTTAATTTTAGACATAATCAATAAGTCTCTTTTTTAGGCCAATACTTTTCAATAAGGTCTGTTTTTATTCCCGTTTCTTTTGGAGTAAAACAACTAGCAAGAATATCCCAACCCAAATCCAAAGCCTCTTCTAATGGAATATTAACAGACAAATCCATCATCTTGCTTTCAAACATATTGCTATACTTGAGCAATTTTTCATCCCACTTGGTCATATTAAATCCCATAGCCTTTTTTTCTACAGACTCTTTTGAAGATGCATAAAGCTTGATCATTGAATCCATTATAGTCCTATGATCGTCCCTAGTTCTACTATTTACCATTTGCTTAAGTCTTGAAAGCGACCCAAAAGGCTCTATTCTGCCGCCCTTTAAATAATACTGGCCCTCTGTAATATACCCGGTGTTATCAGGAACAGGGTGAGTAACATCATCGCCCGGCATTGTTGTAACCGCAAGTATTGTAATCGATCCTGCACCTTCAAAATCAATAGCTTTCTCATAACGATATGCAAGCTGAGAATATAAATCTCCAGGATAACCTCTGTTAGAAGGTACTTGTTCCATTGTAATAGATATTTCTTTCATCGCATCCGCAAAATTTGTCATATCTGTAAGAAGCACCAAAACTTTTTTACCTTTAAGGGCAAACTTTTCAGCAACAGAAAGCGAAATATCGGGAACGGTTAAAGATTCAACAACAGAATCATTAGCGGTATGAACAAAAAAAATTGCCCTACTTAAAGCGCCGCCTTTTTCCAAGGAATCTTTAAAAGTTAAATAATCATCATTCTTAAGCCCCATTCCGCCAAGAATTATTAAATCAACTTCTGCTTGAAGTGCAATTCTCAAAAGCAGCTCATTATAAGGCTCACCAGAAACAGAAAAAATTGGTAATTTTTGAGATTCAACAAGAGTGTTAAAAACATCTATCATTGGAAGCCCTGTTCTTATCATATTTCTAGGAACAATCCGTTTTGTAGGATTTGCAGAAGGCCCTCCAATTTCAATCAAACTATCATCAAGAGTCGGCCCTCCATCTCTAGGATTTCCAGAACCATCAAAAATTCTGCCCAACAAATTGTCAGAAAATGAAACCTGCATTGAATGCCCCAAAAACTTTATCTCGTCTGACGTGGAAACACCTCTTGTACCACCATAAACCTGAAGAGAAACTTTTTCTCGATCAAGCTTAATCACTTCGGCTAGAGAACTTGTATCTTTTGCTTTCACAATAGCAAGCTCACCATACTTAATACCTTGAGCTGTAACAGTTATTACATTGCCTGCTATAGACTCTATTTTGCTATAGACTCTTTTCATATATATATTTCTCCAAACCCCTAAATTACCTTTTTAAAATTTATCAATTCATTCAAAGCATGCTCCAATTTATTAAACTTATTATCTTTAAAAGAAGAAAGATTCATGTCTAAAAGATTTTGCCTTAATTCATTTATAAAATCTCTTGCTTGAAGTTTATCAGAAAACTCAAAGTTGGCTTTAAGAATGTTGTAAACTATATCAAACATATAATTTTGACGCTCTGAATTTACAGCAGCATCAACAGAATCAAATGAATTTTGTTGTAAATAGCATGCATCAAGAAGTTCAGATTTCAAATAAATTAAAAAATCCTCGTTACTTATGCCCTCCTCCCCAACAACTTTCATCATTTGATTGATTTCGTTGCCTTTCACCAAAAAAGATCTTGCATATTCCGTCTTTTTAGAATCAATAACGCCTTTATATTTGCTCCAAGATTCAAGAGGGCTAATTGCTGGAAATTTCCTAGCATCAGACCTTTCTCTTGTAAGTCCGTGGAATGCTCCTACAACCTTTAAAGTTGCTTGAGTAACTGGCTCTTCAAAATTACCACCAGCAGGGCTTACAGAACCACCAACTGTTACAGACCCAATATCACCATTATTAAGAACTACAATGCCCGCCCTTTCATAAAAGGAAGCAATAATAGATTCAAGATACGCCGGAAAAGCCTCTTCGCCTGGAATTTCTTCAAGACGACCAGACATTTCTCTCATAGCTTGCGCCCATCTTGAAGTTGAATCTGCTAAAAGAAGAATATCAAGCCCCATTTGCCTGTAATACTCACCAATAGTAATAGCAGTATAAACAGAAGCTTCTCTGGCTGCAACTGGCATTGAAGATGTATTACAAATAATACAAGTTCTATCCATTAAAGATTTGCCGGTTTTTGGATCAATTAACTCGGGGAATTCCTTAAGAGTTTCGACCACTTCTCCTGCTCGCTCACCACAAGCTGCAATAATCACCACATCAACATCAGCATTTCGACTTGTAACCTGCTGAAGAACCGTTTTTCCAGCTCCAAAAGGCCCCGGAATGCAAAAAGTTCCACCTTTAGCAACTGGGAAAAATGTATCTATAATTCTAGTTTGAGTCAACATAGGCTCACTAGGAATAAGTCGTTCCTTATAATTAGTAATAGGAATTTTAACAGGCCAATGAAAAGACATTGTAATATTATGCTTCATACCAGAATCATCTTCAATTACAGCAATTTGCTCATCAATCGAATAGTCACCATCATTTACAATCTCCACAATTTTATAAGAATCTCTTTTATAAAATGGAATCATTATTTGATGGTGAACAGTTCCCTCAATTACAAAACCTAAAAAATCACCCGCAATAACGATGTCTCCAACCTTAGAGGTTCTTTTAAAATTCCACTTTTTATCTTTATTCAAGGGCCTTAAATATACTCCCCTTTCTAAAAAAAATCCACATTGAATAGCCAATTCCGGCAAAGGATTTTGAAGCCCGTCATACACTTGAGTTAAAAGACCTGGCCCAAGTTCAACTGTTAAAAGCTTGTCTGTAAATTCAACTAGATCTCCAACAGATATACCTTTTGTCAATTCAAAAACTTGTGCATCAACTTCATTGCCTCTAATACGAATTACTTCGGCTTTTAAATTTCTACCAGCCGTCTTTACAAATAAAACTTCATTCATAGAAACTGAACCTTCTACCTCAATAGTAACCAAGTTTCCATTAACTCCAACGACTTTTCCTTTTGTATTCATTTAAATTCCTTTTCTAAACTTTTTCATTAGTTTTATCAATTAAATTTTTACAAATATTGTCAAAATTTTGAATACCCAATTTTTCTTTAAATAAATTATGCCTTAAAAATAACCTTAGCTTTAAAAAGTAAATTATTAATTTCTCAAAATCAAATTCATGCCCAACCTCAAGATCAGTTAAAAATTGCCACTTAAGAAGGTCAAAACTTAATTCTATTTCAAAAGGATTTTCTTTCAAACAGATGTTTTTCAAAATACTCAAATAGTAACTTGAAAAATAAGTAGATTCTAAATAAAAATCCTTAGACAACCCCAATTTTTCTGCCCTTAAAGCCGCAAGCGTATATCTTATTGCATCTTCAAAATCAAGAAAAAGATCAATAACTTTTGATTTACCCCTATCTACCTTAAATTCTAACAACCCTTTTAAAAAATCGAAGTCCTTTTTACTTAAAGAAATTTCGACATTATTCAAAAAATCTGAAACACTATAATTTTTCAAAGATTTCAAATCAATATAAGGCAAAGAAGATAAAACATAATAATATGAATCCAACACAAAAGTCTCCTAGACCACTTTTATAACTTCCTTAAATCTTGGATTAAGATAATCAAAAAGAATGTCTGCAATAGTTTCAGCTGAAAAATCATAATGCAAACCAATATTCTTTTTTTGAATCTTAAAACCTTTGCTTATGCCCCTGAAAGGCCTAAGCTCCATTCCTTCCTTAAGCTTATTGCCAAGCTTTAGTTTTAATATCTGCTCTAAACTAGAAAAATCAGATTCATTTAATTGAATAACTAATTTTTCTCCCTTGGCCCATGAATCTGTTATTTTAATTATAAGCTCTGCCAAGAAATTATTATCACTAAAAATTTCTGATACATTATCTTTTAAAGCATTTTCAAAAAGAGATTTAAGATTCTTTTCAACACCAATAATCAAATCCCTGATGGCCTGACGAGAAGCCTCAAGAGCATGGGATTTATAATCATTAGCTTCTTTTTCTGATTTTACCTTTAATGCTCTAGCAGCTTCTTCTGCTCTAGCAACTATTTCTTCTGCCTCTCTTTTAGCCTTCAAAATAATATCATTAGATGCCCGCTCAGCTTCTTCAAGCCCATCTTTTTTAATTTTATTTATCAGATCCTTTACTTCAAATTGCATTAAAACTCCTTATCATACAACATAAAAATTAATAATATTAACATACTAAGCAAGCAAAGCTTTTCAAAAGCATACAATAACTTTTTAATATCAAAAATTTTTCAATATTAAAAAATATATCAAATTGACGCAATAATACTTCTTTGATGAATATATTTATTCTCAATTATTAGAAATAATGTAACCATTAAAAAAACGGTCCAATAATTTTATAAACATTACCATCAAGCACTATATCAAGATTTTTGCTTGGAAATTTATTTTTAAGTCCTTCTCTAAAGATTTCAATACCCCTTTTATTTATCTTATCCCAAAATTCACCATCAACAAAATTTAAAGTTAATATCTCAATAATAATCAAATAACCTCTTCCAAACTTAGATCCATAACCTGATGTAAAAGTTGTTGTAACGCTAAAAAGACCATCCAAAAGACCATTCGCAGCCTTGCCCCTAAAAGGTCTGTTGGGATGAATATCATAAGAATTGCCAAATTCATTCTCAAGAACAAAATCAACATCAAGGCAAATGTGAAACAATACATTTTCAAATTCATTAAATTTTGATATATTCACTTAAATTAAATCTCAACTATAGTTTTTCCAGACCCTCCATCACTAGGATGAGCAAAATAATATTTTCTAACAAACTTCAATTCCTTTAGCAAATTGTGAACTTCTCTCATAAGATGCCCTTCCCCTTTTCCATGAATGATCTCAAATTTATTAATGCCATTTAATATAATATTATCTATTTTCTTATTCAAAAAGTCTAGAGCATCAATAGCCCTCATGCCCCTAATATCAACAGTAAGACTTAATAAATTTTCCTTATCATAATCAATTGAAAAGTTAAAATTTTTACCATCCTCTTTTTTTTCTTTAAAGTTTTCCAAAGATATCTCTGAGCTAGAAACACTAACATTAAAAGCACCTACATTAACAGTAATCTTCTTTTTTGAGATCTCAACTATTTTCCCTTTTGCATTAGAATTAAGTATCTTAACCCTGTCTCCTATTTTAAAATCTGCAACCATATTTCTTTTATTGTTAAGAGAATTTACTTTATTTAACTTGAGGTCTACATTTTTTTCCAAATCTGATATAAAAGCTTTATTCTTTGCAACATTAATATTGCCCTCTTTTATCTCTCTAATCAAATTTTCTAAAACTTTTCTTGAATTTTTTAAAAATTCATTCTGCTCATTTAAAAGCTCTGTCTCAATATTTTTTTCCTTTAATAAAAGATCTTGATAAAAATTTTCTATCTCTTTTTCTCGCAATTCTATTTGGATTAATTTCTTATTCATATTTTCTTTAATTAAAAGCAAATCTTTTTCTTTTTCTATTAATTTTTCTAAAATTTCATTAATTTCTGTTTTTTGAGATGAATAAATTTCATTAGCACGAATTACTATACTCCTGTCAATCAAAGCCCTATTAGCAACATTAAACGCATAACTTTCACCAGGAATGGAAAAAATTAAATTATAATTGGGCTGCATCGTTTCTAAATCCATCCGCATAGAAGCATTAACAACACCTTCATGGGTATATGCAAAATATTTAAGAGCATTATAATGCGTTGATATTAAAACATAAGAATTAATATTGATTAAATATTCAAGAATTGAAATAGCAAGCGCTTGGCCTTGATCAATGTCTGTCCCTGAGCAAAATTCATCAAATATTACAAGGCTATTTTTTGTAGTATGTTTTAAAATATAAGAAATATTACTCATATGGCTTGAAAAAGTTGAAAGAGAATTAGAAATTGACTGCTCATCACCAATGTCAATAAAAATGTTATCAAAAATTTTAAAAGTGCTAGACTCACCAACAGTAATAGGAATTCCAAATTGAAACATTGCGCTAAGTAGTCCAATTGTCTTTAAAGTTACCGTTTTCCCACCAGCATTAGGACCAGTAATAATTACAACACGATTCTCAGAAGGAGTAAAAGTTATTACCTTTGAATCCTTTAACAAAGGATGATGTGCATCAAAAATATTTAATACATTTGAAATCTCGGGAAATACCCCTTTGGTTTTGATTCCATAAATCGCACGTGCTTTTAAAGAATCATAATACAAAAAATTATTATAAAGATTATTTAAAAGAATAATGTTGTTATAAACTTTAGCAGAAAGATTTTGTAAAATTTTTAAAATTATTCTTTCTTTTTCTAAACTTAAATAATTTAACCTGTTGTTATCATTTACAATATCATTTGGTTCAATATAAAATGTTTCACCTGATGACGAAATAGAAATAATATTACCCTTAATTTTGCCTTTAAAATTAGACTTAAGAGCAAGGGTATATTTATTCGATTTATAATAAACAAAATTAGAAGTCAAATATTCTGCATTCAAACTAATTATTCTTTTTATCTGATTTTCAACTCGCCTATTTAAATTTTTAATTTCAAATTCAATCGAATCATATTCTTTTACAACACCACTTTTCAATTCAAGAGCATCAACATCTATATGCTCTTTCAATTCATTAAGCAAATTTTTTAGCTCTGGGTCTAAAAATAATAAATCAGATAAAATTTGAACATTAAGATGCTTGATACAACTATTTTTATGTAAAAATAAATTTATTCTTAAAACCTCATCTAAAAACACTACAATATCTTTCAAATTTTCAATAGAAACTCTTGAATTTTCTTTTGATAATAATGAAATGGGATATTTTAAACTATTTATAAAAGAGTTTGGATATCCTTTGCAACTTTCAAAAAGCATTCTAATCAGACTTACAAAGGAGAAAATTTTCTCTAAACCTTCTCTTGTTTTTAATATTTTTTGATTACTTAATAAATCAACAGTGTCTGGATTAGAAACGTATTTAGATACTAAAGATAAAATTTCATAAAAGTCAATATTTTTTAAATATTTATCTTGCTGATCTTGCATAATTTTTATAATTTTTAAGCTCTGACAAAATCTTTAAATAGCTTTCATATCTAAGTTTAGAAATCCCATTACCTAAAGAACTTGTAACAGAACAACAAGGCTCACTAACATGCAAACAAGATTTATATTTGCAAAAACTAGCAAAATTTTCAAACTCTTTAAAATAATACTTAAGACTCTCAAAGGGCAATGTTTCAATTCCAAACTCCTTTATTCCCGGAGTATCAACTATTATTCCACTCTCAGAATGAAATGATATTGAATAAACGGTAGTATGCTTTCCCCTGGAATATTTATGTGAAATTTCATTTACCGATTGAGAAGCCCTTGAATCAATCAAATTTATCAAAGAAGATTTTCCAACACCAGACTGGCCAATAAAAGAAGATCTTGAATTTTTCAAAACCTCTTTTACTTCTTTAATGCCCTCAGAAGTTTTAACAGAGGTTTTTAAAACCTTATATCCTAGATTTTCATAAATTTCAGAAAATTCTTGCGCTCTTTGGCTTATTCCTTTGTCAATTTTATTAATTACAATAACAGGAACAATATTTTGCTCTTCTGCAACAACAAGAACTCTGTCAATAAAAAAATTTTTCATCTCGGGAAAATTAGCAGAACTTACAATCAAAACATTATCAACATTAGAAACAATTGTCTGCCTGAGATCTGCTTTCTTGTTGTAACGCCAAAGAATATTTTTCCTATTTACTCGCTTATCAATATACACCTTGCGAGAACCATAAATATACCCTAAAACTATATCCCCTGGAACTAAAGGACTGTACTCCTTGCAACCTGTTTCTAATACTTTACCCTTAAAAATTCCTTCATAAATTAACTTACTGCTAAGTTCTAAAATAGAGTATATATTATTCACTCCCCAAATAACTTCAAATTCAAGATAATTCAAACTATCATTCCCTTAAAGCGGAGATTATATTTTTTGCAAAAATTTTGATAAAAAGTTAAATTTTTATTTTCGGTCAAATAAAACTCATCTACAAAATCAGAACCATTTTTATAATAATTACTCTTATGCTCAGAAAAATTCATTGATCTAATAAGATTTTGTACCACTAATTCACGATTCTCGTAAACAGGAATTTTCAAAAAATCTTCTATCATTACCTTAAGATGCAAATAGTGTGTACATCCAAGAAAAACAATTTCTCTACCGGTATTTACAACTTCAAATTTTAAATCTTCCAAACATCTAAGAGCATCTTTTTTGTACCTATTTCCATATTCAACAAAATTAACAAGCTCACCAGCAGATTTTACAAGCAAATCATTGTGTATATTTACTTGATCCTTAACAAATTTGCTTTCAAGGGTAGTATTTGTTGCAATCAAAAGAACTCTTTTTAAAGCAAGATCTGAAACTGAACTTATCTCTGGCAAAGTATAAACTACCGGAAAAACAAAATCTAATTTGTTGCGTACACTAACAGAAATTGTATTGCAAGCTAAAATTAATGCACCAATATTATAGATTTTTTTAAGTTTCTCAATTAACAACAAAACTGCTTCTAAAAGATATTCGGGACTTTTTTCTCCATAAGGAAAGTTTTTATTATCGGCAACATAAACATATTGAAATCTCCCTATTTTACTTTTAATATATTTAAAATAAGAAAGCCCCCCTATTCCTGAGTCAAAAACAATTATTACTTCTTTGAAATTTTTCATTACAAAATAATAATCACCCCTAAAAAATAAAGTATAAATATTAACAAAGTTAATATCAAGAATTAAAATAATAAAAATTGTTAAATGTTTTTTTTAAAAAAAGTTTTAAGCTATAATAAAATTAATTTAGCAATATTAATAAATATTTAGGGTGATAAATAAAATGTTTACAAGCATTAAAGATATTTTAAAAAAGCCAATTTTAAACAGCAATGTTACAATAAACGGCTGGATTAGAACAAAAAGAAGCAATGGTAAGATTGGATTTATAGAAATTAATGACGGCTCAACACTTAAAGGAATTCAAGCCGTAATAAATGAAGAAGAAAATCAATTTAGTGAAAAAGATCTAAAAAAACTAACAACCGGAGCAAGTATATCGTTAACAGGCCTATTAGTGAAAAGCCCCGCGAAAGGTCAAAATTATGAAATAAAAACACATGGTTTTAATGTAATCGGAGAAACAGACCCAGAAACTTACCCATTGCAAAAGAAAAGACATTCTTTTGAATTTTTAAGAGAAATACCTCATTTAAGAATACGAACCAACACATTTGGGGCTATTGCCAGGGTAAGAAATAAGATTTCATACAAAATTCATGAATATTTCCAAAAAAATGGTTTTTTTTATATTAATACACCAATAATTACATCAAATGATGGAGAAGGTGCCGGAGAAATGTTTAGAGTTTCCACACTAAAATTTAATAAACCAAACAATGCACTTAGCAATATTGATTTTAAAGACGATTTTTTTGGGAAAGAAGCTTTTCTCTCTGTCACCGGGCAATTGCACGGGGAAGCATACGCGATGGCTTTATCTAAAATATATACATTCGGTCCAACATTTCGAGCAGAAAATTCTAACACCACACGCCATGCTTCAGAATTTTGGATGATAGAACCAGAAATGGCTTTTTATAAGCTTGACGACAATATTACACTAGCAGAAGAGCTCTTGAAATATCTTTTAAGTTCAATTTTAAACGAATGCTCACAAGATATGGATTTTTTGGAAAACTATATTGAAAAAGGTTTAATTAAAAAATTAGAAAATGTAATAAATTCAAATTTTGAAGTTATTACCTATACTAAAGCAATTGAAATTCTTGAAAATTCAAAAAAAAATTTTGAAACAAAGCCTTACTGGGGAATGGATTTGCAAACAGATCACGAAAGATACTTAACGGAAGAGACTTTTAAAAAACCAGTAGTGGTCATTGATTATCCAAAAAATTTCAAAGCATTTTACATGAAAGCAAATAAAGATAATAAAACTGTTAAAGCAATGGATATACTTGTTCCAAGAATTGGAGAGATCATAGGAGGAAGCGAAAGAGAAGATGACCTGCAAAAATTAGAGAATAGAATAAAAGAATTAAACCTAAACATTGAAAATCTAAACTGGTATCTTGACCTAAGGAGATTTGGCTCAACTCCTCATTCTGGTTTTGGACTTGGACTTGAAAGATTGGTGCAATACTCAACAGGAATATCTAATATAAGAGATTCAATACCATTCCCAAGAACTCCTAAAAATCTTTATTTTTAATCAAACTAAAGGAAACAAAAAGATGAAATTAACAAAACTTTACAAAGTAATGCTACTCTTTCTTTTTGCAACAAAATTATTTTCAGTAAAAGATGAAAAATTAAGCAATAAATTGGAATTATTTTCAAACGTAGAAACAAAAATAAAAAAAAATTCTCAGACTTTCGATTCAAGCTCAAGAATCAAAAAAATCAAAAAAAATTCAATTTTAAAGAGAGATTCAAATAGTGAGAAAAATATAAATTCCAACATATACATACAAAAATCAAAAAAAATTAATTACCCCAACAGAAATTTAGGTAAAAATATCAATCAAAAAACTGCAAATGATGTAAATTTTACAACAACTAATTATGTTAAAGTTTATCCTAGCTACAAAGGTGACAACTTTCAAGAAATTAAAACTGATAATAAATTCCCAATTAAAACCGAAAAAACCCATATGCTAATCGGCCCAATATTAAAAGATAATCTAGGAATAATAATTAAAATGCTAAAAACAAAAGGATACACTTTAATAGAATATATAGAGGACAATAATTAAGATTTATTTTTTGCCAAAAATTTTAAAATCTCATTAAGCTCATCATCTATGCATTTAAAACTATTCTTATATTCATTTTCATTTAATCCTGTCAGCTCATGATTTCCATAATGAATCCAAGTATTTAATTCTTCTTGATTGGAATATTTATTAACATAATAATCAGGAATATAATCTACAAATCCATGATCCTTATAATCGTAAACTGCTATTTTAACATTTTTACTCTCTATGCCCTTTTTTAAAACTTCATTCCTCAAATAAACAATAGTACGCCCCGTATCAAAAATGTCATCAACAAATAAAACTTTATCGCCTGCCCTTAAATATTTTGGATCATAAGTCCAACCATCTATCATTATCTTTTTTTGCTCATTAAAAATATCATAAGATCTAGCAACAACAGCAGCATATAAAAGGGGTTTATCTACTTTTACAAATTTAAAAAATTCGCTAATAATATTGCCAAGATAGGCTCCTCCTCTCAAAGAAACATACATAATATCTGGAATAAATCCATCTTTATAAATTTTATAAGCAAGCTTAAAACCATTAATTCTTATCTCTTCATAAGAAACATATTTCTTCATAATTAAAACTTATTCCTTTTATTCTTTCCTAATAATAAAATTTATTTAATCAAAATATTTTAATTGCAAACCAACGCATAACAATCACATAAAATAAAAAAGGGCTAAGATCAACTCTTAACCCAAACCTAAAACTTACTAAAATGAAATTTTAAAAGAATCATTTCCCCTTAAAATTTTATAAGTATTTTTTCCAACCTCAAGAGCATCATAAAATTCTCTTAAATTAGAAACACTTTTTGAATTTACAGAAAGAATTACATCTCCTGACTTCATCTTAATATTTGATGCTAAATTTTTATCAATATAATCAACAACAACACCTTTAATCCAATTTCTTAAATTAAGCTGAGCTTTAATATCCTCAACTAATGGATACACAACAAAACCGGGAAGCATCTTTGAAGAAGAAAGCTCTTTATCCTTAGGTCTAACAGCAAGAACAATTTCAATATTTTTTTTGATATTACCCCTTAAAATTTCTACATTTACTTTCTCACCCGCATAAAAATCACTAATATATGATGTAACATCTTGGAAAACGCTCATTGGCACCCCATTAACCTTCACAATAATATCCCCTGCCCTAAGCCCTGACTTAACAGCAGGTGAGCCTGGATAAAGAGAAGCAATAATTGCAGCTGAAACATCATTACTTTCAACCCCTAAGCTTTTTAGCACCTCAGAATCTCTTGTCTTTAACGGATAAAAAGAAATTCCAAGCCAAGCCGATTCAATTTTTTTACCTTTAAGGAAAAAATCTACAGTACTTTTAATATTGTTAACAGGAATTGCAAAACCTAATCCAATATTTCCACCAGAATTTGAAGCTATCCAAGCATTAATTCCAATAACTTCACCTTTTATATTTACAAGAGGACCGCCTGAATTGCCTCTATTGATTGCAGCATCGGTTTGAATAAATAAATTCCTTGATTGCAAATTAGGATTTGCAGAACGCTGCAAACCACTTACAATGCCTGCTGTAACTGTAAAACTAAATTGAAAAGGACTGCCTACTGCCATAACCCAATCGCCTATTTCAAGCTTATCACTATCTCCAAGATCAGCTACTTTAATAGTTGCGTCATCACTTTCAAAGCTAATAAGAGCAATATCTTTTTTTTCATCTTTGCCAATTAGCTTAGCCTTGTGCTTTTTCTTATCATAAGATACAACCTCAAGTTCGGTTGCCTTATCTACTACATGACTATTTGTAACCACATAAAATAATGATTTTTTTTGAGAATCTCTACCAATTATTACTCCAGACCCTGCCCAATTGCTTTTTCTCTCAGAATCAAATTCTGGCATATCAAAAAAGAAAAATGGAATAGGAAAACTCTGCTTGATTACACCTGTTGCATGAACTTCTACAGATGATGGTAAAATTTTCTTGGAAACTTCTCTAAAAGAATCTTGCAAGGCTCGTACTGTATTGTCCTTTTCTTCTGCAAAAACAATGTTGCTTCTATTAGAATCTAAGTAATGCATTCCAATAAAAAACCCAATACCCAAAGCCAAAAAACTAAGAAGAAATCCAGAAAAAAACTTTTTTTCCACTTTTATAACCTCCACATAATTACTCAATTTTACAAAAAATATTTAAATATTTGATTAATTTAAAATTTAAACTTCACTTAAAATTAAAGGCAATCCATCAACAACAGCAACCGTATGTTCAAAATGTGCAGAACAACTAAGATCAGATGCAAAAACAGTCCAACCATCACTTTTTATTGAAACCTCGTGCCCCTTTAAGTTTACCATAGGCTCAATAGCCAAAACCATACCCTCTTGAATTCTAATATTTTTAAAAAAAGGTGCATAATAATTTGGAACACTTGGTTCTTCGTGAAGTTGAAATCCAACACCATGCCCCGTATATTCTCTAACTATTCCAAAACCAAAAGGCTTTATATAATCTTCTATTGCTCTTGATATATCTAAAATTCTATTTCCCACTTTCATCTCAGCAATACCTTTATAAAGAGAAGCATTTGTAACTTCTAAAAGTTTATCAATACTGGGATCCACATTTCCCACTTTAAAAGTTTTTGCCATATCACTATAAAACCCATCAAGAATAACCCCACAATCAATGCTAACAATATCCCCAACAGCCAATTTTCTTTTTCCGGGAATGCCGTGAATAACCTCTTCATTAACAGATGCGCAAATAGTGCCCTTAAACCCACGATATCCCTTAAAAGCAGGCTTAGCTCGATTTTTAATAATAAAATCATAGGCTATCAAATCAAGTTCCTTAGTACTAATACCAGGAACAATATTCCTCTCAACTTCTAACAAAGTAAGCGCCAACAAATTTGCTGAAGCTTTTATTTTTTTAATCTCATCTTTAGATTTCAATCTTAGTTTAGTCAAAATTCAACTTCCTTTCTCTGAGTGTATCTATCATATTTTTATAAAGCCTTCCTTCATCAGTTTCGTAAAAAGAATAAGAAGCCAAAATAGACTCTTTGCCTTTTTCCATTTTTCCCAAATAAAGATAATTAATTCCTTGTTTTAAATAGATTTTTGATACAAGCTCACGTTCATAGTGAGTACTAGAATCTTTATCATAAAAACTACTAGGCAATAAAGATATTCCTTTATTAAAATATTTTTCCGCCTCTTTATAATCTTTTTCAGAAAAGCTTAAAACTCCAAGATTATAATAAATTCCAAACATATATTTTTGAGATTTATTGTCAAAAATTATCTTTTTTGAACTAATAAAATCTCTCTTAAGGAAATAATAATAAAACTTGTAAAAATCATACCAATCCTGTTTATTTTCAGAAAAATTATAAATTCTAAAAAATAAATCCAGGTCCTTTAAATCTGAATAAAGCAATAAATTCCAAGCCAAAAATTGTGCAATACTAGAATTGTATTCAGTCTTATAAAATAATCGCCACAAATAAGATTTTTTTGCCTCATACTTAGAATTTGCATAATTTAATGCAAAATAAAGTTTAAAAAATAACGGATCTTCCTTGTAATTAGCTATAATTTCATTAGCTTTAAAATAATTTTTAATTCTAAAGTATATGTTTGCTAAATAATAACTTATTATCTTATTATCTTTAAACACTTCATTAGCCTTATTTAAATAAGAAATTGCTCTTTTGTGATCATTCTCACTATTAGCTATGAGTGCAAGATTTAAATAAACAAGAACATTGTAATTAGGAAATTTTGTATAAAGCTTTAAATATTCATTTTTAGCATTCTTAATATCTCCTTTTTTAAAATAAGCATCGGCAAGCAAAAAAAGTAAGGTGGGGTCTTCTTCATTTTTAATGGACTTAAGATTGGAAATTGTAAAATCCAAATCATTAAGATTATATGAAATATATGCAAGCTCTTTTAAAAAATTTTTGTCTTCTTTAATTTTGAAAAGTATACGCTTAGCAGCATCTATGTTTTTTTTCTCTATATACAAAAGCATTGCATTTATTAAAAATGCATTATTTTTAAGATTTAAACCCACCTCTTCAAAAATACGAGCATCCTTTTCTTTATAGATTTTATCAATAAATTTGTTAAAATCCAAAACCCCATTATCTACACTTAAATTTTTAATAAAAACTTCATTATAAAGACCTTGATATTCTTCGCTATTTAAAAGATATTGATTTGCAATTCTATAAGCGTCTTTTAAAAGCCCTATTTTAAGTTTAGAATAAACTTCCAAAGCTCTTAGTTTCAAATTTCCCGGCAAAACTTTAACACCAAGATTTGCTATCTCCCCCATAAGATGATAATCACCTGTATTTAAAGCCCAAAGTTTAGCTCTTTTAATAAGAGCTAGCCATTTGAATTCAGTATTAGCATAATATGATGAAAATAGCATTGCTTTTTTAGCATCAGCGAATTTTTTTTTATCAATATAAAAATCAATCCCCATAATAAGCTTGCTAAAATCTTTCTCACCTTTTAAAAGGTATAAAATATTGGGATCAAAATATAAATAAAAACCCCCTAAAAAAACCGACAATAAGAATAATAAAATGAACACTAAAGTTTTATTTTTTTTCAATACAACTCTCCATATTTTTAAGTAAAGCATCAAGTATACCATTTATAAACTTGTAAGAGTTTTTACTGCCATATTTCTTAGCAATCAAAATTGCCTCATCAATTACAGCACGTTTTGAATTTTTGAAATTTTGGAACTTCAAAGAATAGACACTCATTCTAAGTATTGCAAGATCAACCTTATCCATACGATCTAAAGACCAATTCAAAGAAATATTCGCAATCAAGCTATCAATATGCTCTAAATTATTAAAAGTACCATTTACCAAAGAAGAATAAAACGATTTAATAGATTCACTTTCTATGTCCAATCCTTTATCTTCAATATTAAAAATATCAAAAATATCATCCATTGCACTTTGATTAATATCAACGCTATAAATCTTTTGAAAAGCTAAAACTCTAACTTCATGCATTAAATCCATAATAAAATTATGTTTTATTTTAGACTAGAATCCAAGATTTGTATATTTGCAGACTTGTTAAGCTTGCCATACATATCTTGCTGCACTTCAACAACAATTTGCTGTTGTTGAACATTAATCATGTTATTTCTTATTGCATCTTTGACAATCAAATCTGCAGTAGGAGACACTTTATCATTCAAGCCTAAAAATCTCTGAGCATATTTTTCTGTAACCTTAATAATATGAAACCCTTCCTTTGAAGCAATAGGCGAAGATATATCACCCTTATTAAAATTAAAAACTTCTTTCACAAAATCGACTCCAAGAAGATTTTGAGCACCTTGATCGCCCCTTGACAAAAACCCAAGGTCGCCATTTTTAGCCTTAGAAGACTCGTCATTTGAATATTTCCTTACAGCTTCTTCAAAAGTAATTTTTTTTGATCTTATTTGGCTTAAAATATTTTTTGCTTGATCTAAAACATCTGATCTTTTTTTATCTTTAGTAGAAAAAAATACATGACTAACTCTTGAAATATCAGGATTTACAAATTTAGTTTTATTGGCCTCATAATACTCAATAATTTCTTTCTCGCTGGGAGTTTTAATTTCAGAAAACTTTGGCTGAGCTTGCTTTAAAACAAGTTTTTGGGAAGAGAGTGATCTTTTCATTGAAGACAAAAGCTCGCCCCAATTTGTACCTTGTTTTTCTATCATCTGCTTGATTTGCTCATCAGTAAAATTTACAAGTCCAAATTGAGTTCTAATTGTTTGCATAACCTCATCATCTGAAATTTTAATTCCTTGTTTTGAAGCCTCTTGGCTAAAAAGAACATCTGCTATTAAAACCTGCAAAACTTGCTTTTTCTCAGCAGAAGTCAAGTCTCTACCTTGGGTCTTTTTAAATATATCAACCTTAGAATCAAACCCAGTTTTAGTAATAATTTCATTCTTATGTAAATTAATAATAGCAACAGGAGTATTTTGAGCAAAAGAGTTAATCCCCACAATTCCCAATATTACCCAAAATAAAAAACTCTTCATAACATAACCTCTTATTAACGAATCACTTACCCACTAATTTAACAAAATTTTACATTTAAATCTAGTTAATAAAACATTTTCATCTATACAAAAAACTAGAAATTCCTTGTCCGCCGCCAATACAAATAGATACTATTCCTTTTGTTTTATTCTTCATTTTCATAGAGCGAGAAAGTGTTAATAAAATTCTTGAACCACTAACTGCAAATGGATGTCCCAAAGCAATAGCGCCGCCATTTACATTAATAATATCACTAGTTATATTGTATTTTTTAAACAAGGCCTTTTCAATGCTTAATGCTTGAGCCGCAAACGCTTCATTAACCTCAATCAAATCTATTTCGCTAGGATTTAAACTTAATTTACTAATAATACCTTCAATGGCCACATAAGCTCCAAAACCCATATAAAGCGGATCAAGACCAACGCTTTTAAATCCCCCAATATAAGCTAATGGGCTTACCCCTAAGCTTTTTACTCTTTCCTCGCTTGCTAAAATTAAAAAACAAGCCCCATCATTTAAACTAGAGGAATTTCCGGCAGTTACTGTGCCTGATTCTTTAAAAACAGGATTAAGAGATGCTAGCTTATTTAAAGTTAAATTATCTCTTATTTCCTCATCACTTGAGACAATCCGGCTAGAGTTGGTCTTCTTGTCAAAAACAGTCAGGGGATAAATTTCATCTTCAAAATATCCAAGTTCTCTTGCCTTTAATGCCTTTTCATGAGAATTATATGCAAATTCATCTTGCATTTCCCTTGTTATTTTATATTTTTCTGAGAGATTTTCTGCAGTAAGCCCCATGGAAATAAAATTTAGAGAGTCTATTAAAGCATCTTTTTGGATTGAATCTTCAAGCCCAAAATTACCAAATTTAAGGCCATCAAATCTAATCTTTCTAGGCAATAAATAAGGAGCATTGGTTAGATCTTCTACCCCCCCGGCTAGAACAATATCATTGTCCCCAAGAGCAATAGAATTAAATGCAAGCTCCAAAGCCTTAAGACCAGAACCACAAACTTTATTAACGCTAAATGCAGGCACAGTATCGCCCAAACTAGACTTTAAAGCAATTTGTCTTGCAATATTTTGACCAAGTCCTGCAGATATTACATTGCCAATAATAACCTCATCCACTTCACATAACTTATTTCTTTCAAGTAAAGCTTTAACAACTTTTGAAGATTCATCAATAATGTTTAAACCTCTAAACGAACCTCCAAACTTGAAATTAGGGGTTCTAAGCCCATCAATAATAGCTACCTTTTTTATCACAATTACTCCTAAAATCTTAGTAAACTCTATTGAATTATACAATACAATAATCACTATAAAAACTAAGTTTATTTAATAAAAATAAACTATTTAATATGAATTATTTAATAAATAAACTAAAATGCTATAATTTTAAAATGCGGTTTAAAAAAAAGTTTTTAATAATATTTATAATTTCTGCTTTAAAAGCTTATTCTTATAATTATGCAATTCAATACAAAAATGAAGGTATTGATAAATATTATTTTGAAATACTAAATGATGGATTTGGATTTTCATTAAGCGATTTTTTTGATGATTTGAGAAGTGGATCTCTAATTTTTACCTATGCCTCAAAATACAATTTTATAATCAATTTAGAAGCACACATGTTAACTTATAGAGGCTACAAAGACTCACCAAAATCTTTAATCAGTAGAACAGACCTAATTGAAATAGGTTTCATGTATTATTTCCCAATCTTATTGCTAATTAATGGAAAAAATTTTGGAGAAATAGATTTGGGAATTGGAGTTAAAAACTTATTATTTGGAGACTGGGGAGGGCACTTAATGCAAAACATAATTCATCTCATTTTAAATCAACGCCGCCCAATTCCAAGTATAAAAAGCTACGATAGCTACAATTATAGAGGATTTTTAAGCTTTGCCCTAAATTACTCATACATGAATTTTTTAAATTTAGAAAATTATATGGATTTATCTTATTTTGCAGATTATTTTATCAAAAACAGTATTGGAATTACGTTAAAAAATGAAAATATTGGATTTGATATAAAATTTTACTCTCAAATTCAAAACCAAATTAAAAGCCTTAAAACATATTCAAAAATACAAGAAGCAGAAACAGGAATTGGAATAAATTATCAATTTTACTCTAAAAATTTTTTCATAACCAATAATTTAAACATTAAAAATTTTTCAACCAAAGAAAATTTCTTAAGCGTTGGAGGATTTGGAATAATCATTACACCTGAAGAATACACAAAAATATCAGAATCAAATAATGAATTTAATGTTGTAAGTAATAATTTTTACTTTGGATTTGACATTATGATCCCATTAAAAATAAGAAATTCATTATTTTATAAAATAAATGAAAACATCAACAATTACTTTTCAATATCAACAAATTATTACACTAATTATAATGAAACTAATAGCTTTACAAATCAATTATCATCGGGCATCATGTATGAATTTTTACCACAAAAAACATTCAATCCTTACATAATTTCGGGATTATTTTTTGCCTATAATCAAAATAACCAAGATATTAAAAGCATCTTCAGACCAATAAGAATAAAAAATATTATTCAAGTTGGAATTGAAAATGAATTAGGATTTTTGTTCAAAATGCTAAAATATAGGAACACTGAGTATATTTTCAAAATATATTCAAAAGTTAGTTATGTTCCTATAGCTTATAGCTTAGATGAAAAAAAAATAGAAAAACATTCTATTAACTTTAATTATTTAGGAATTGGATTAGTCGTTAAATAACAACTAATACTGATGGTCCTTATTAACAAACTTTGTAATGTGTGGTAAAAATAATATATCTGCCCTACCCGTAGGACCATTTCTATGTTTTGCGACAATAACCTTAGTTTCTATTGGCTCTATCTCGGCAGAAGACTCAAATTTAAAATCCTTATCCCTGTGAAGTAAAATTACAATATCAGCATCTTGCTCTAATGCTCCTGATTCCCTTAGGCTGGCAAGATTAGGTTCACGCCCTTCCGTATCTCTTGTAAGCTGAGACAATGCAACAATAGGAATTTCAAGCTCTCTAGCAAGCTCTTTGAGAGATTTACTAATCGAGGCAACTTGTTCATGCCTTGGAAGATTTTTTGTTTCAAAAGAAATCAAACTGATATAATCAACAAATATTATATCTATACCATAAAATCTCTTAAGTTTTCTAGCTTGAGTTGCTAAAGTTAGCAAACTAATATTGGGAGTATCTTCAATATAAAGCTCAGAATCACTAATCTCATTTACAATATCATTTAATGATTTTATCTCTTGTCCAGATAAAATGCTATTTTGAACTTTAAAGCTATCAATACAAGATTGAGAAGATATTATTCTTTTTATTAAAGCATCTGCTGTCATCTCAAGAGAAAAAAATCCTACTTTTTTCTTTCCTTCTTTTCTCAATGCTATAGCAGAAGCAATATTTAAAGCAAATGCCGTTTTACCGATGCTAGGACGAGCACCAACTATAATAAAATCACTATTTCTAAATCCCCCAATAAGAGAGTCGACCTTTCTAAAGCCACTTGGAATGCCAAAATTTGCTTCTTTTTTCTTCATACTGCGCTCATATATCTCATTATGAACACGTTCTGCAATAACTTTAGCATGATAAAGATTTTTACTAGAATAATCTAACTCAATTGAAAGAATCTTTTGTTGAGACTCTTCAACAATCTCATTAATAGATTTTGTAGAATCACTTATATAATCATTAAGTTCTTTAGAAACATTTAAAATACTTCTACGAACACTCTGCTCTTTTACAATTTTTGCATAAACATTTATAGTTCTATCTGTTGGCAAATAAACTGAAAGTGAATCCAAATAATCTGGCAAATTGATTAAATCTTTTTTAATCAAAAGTTGATTTTTTGAAACGTGCTTAGACACTTCTTCAAAAACAGTAATAGGATCAATATTTTCCCTTTTTTCATAAAGCGAAACCATTGCTTTGAAAATCAACTTGTGAGTTTCATTGTAAAAATCATCAGCTCCTACATGAAAAGCAATTTGCTCTAATTTATCTGAATTATAAAATATACTAGAAATTACCGCTTTTTCTGCACCATCATTAAAAAGAAGTGCAGAATTTGAAAAAGCTGCTAAAGCCACAAACTACACCCTCTCTTTCCAAGCCTACTCATCTGTATTATTTAACTTTTTATTTAAAGACTTTTTATCCTCTTGCTTTTTTTCTTTTTTTATCTCTACTTTAATAATAGAACTAATACCCTCATAAAGCTTAATTGTCACATCATAGGTTCCAAAAGTCTTTAAAGTTCCATGATGTATATCTATTTTTTTTCTCTCTATGTCAAAGCCAAGTTTTAAAAGCTCATCAACAATATTTAAACTGTTAATGCTATGAAACAATTTGCCAGAATCATTAGATTTCATAAAAAATTCTAATTTAACAAGATCAAGCTTAGATTTCAAATCATTGGCCATTTGCCTTTTTGTTTCTTGCTTTTTTAATATTGATCTTCTTTTTTGATTAAAAATCTCAATATTGTGTTTATTTGAAAAAACTGCAAAACCTTTGGGCAGCAAATAGTTTCTTGCAAATCCATCTCTTACCTCTACGATATCTCCTTCTTTTCCAAGATTAATAAAATCTTCCTTTAAAATAACTTTCATAATTACCCCTAAATAATTATTTTTTTACAAAAGGCAACAAAGCCATATATCTTGCCCGTTTAATTTCTAATGCCAAACGCCTTTGATGCTTAGCAGAAGTTCCAGTAATTCTTTTGGGTAAAATTTTACCTTGTTCGGTAATAAACTTTTTAAGAAAATCAAAATCCTTATAATCAGGATGTTTGCCGGAATCACAAAATTTACATGACTTTCTCTTAAAAAATCTGAAATTCGAATTTTTCTTAAAACCATCCTGCTGATTTTCAAATCTTGAATCTCTTTGATTTACATCTCTATCTTTATACATAAACTTAAACTCCATTAAAAAGGTATATCTTCGTTAAATTTATCATCAACAATATCAATATTCTTAACTACATCTTCTTTTTTATGATTTGTCAAACTATTAATATCTGAATCTTGCATTTGCACAGTATTAGAACCTGAACCAAACATTTGCAAATTATCTACAAATATATTTACCTTACTTCTCTTATCACCAGTATTCCTATCTTGCCAGCTTTCATATTTAAGAGATCCACTTACCACAACTTGTTTGCCCTTTTTCAAATAATCGTTGAGACTTTCAGCTCTTTTTGAAAAAATAACACAATCAAAATATTGTGGATAATCAATCCATTCATCATTTTTCTTCATTCTTCTATTATTAGCTAAAGAAAACCTAAGAACAGCCATGCCGCTTTCTGTATAAGAAAGCTCAGAATCTTTTGTAAGCCTACCAGACAATACCAATGAATTAATATCAGCCACTCTTTAAAACCCTCTTATTTTTCCTGAATATCTGTGCTCTCAGAACCTGTTGTTGTTTCAACTTTAGAGGCACCTTTAAAACTATCTTTGTCAACATTATCTCTAAATTCTCTAAAATTTCTTCTTTTAATTTTTTTAGTATTAATCTTTCTAACTATTTTAACCAAAATCATATACCTAAGCAAATTTTTAATTAACTTAAGCCTTGATTCAAGTTCTTTTAAGTTATTACCTTCCATATTAAACTCTATTATTTCATAACGACCTCTAGCTTGCTTTTTGATGGGATATTCTAGGGCTCTCTCTCCAATAAAATTGCTAACAATCTCAGTTGCACCAAAAAATTCTAAAGATTTTTTAACCTCTTCCAAAGAACCTTTATATTCAATTTCTTCACTTTTAAACAAAAAACATGCCTCATATCTTTTAATCATTACTAAAACTCCTTATGGTCTATCGCATTGCAAAATATGCAACAAAGGCTACTTAGTTAGTATATAAAAGAGACCAATTTTTTTCAACAATAAAAACTTTTTATAATATACAAAAGGCAAAATAACTAAAAAATAATTTTAACCCTTAATCTTCTTCTAATTCGCTAAGCTTATAGGTTTTTCCCGATTTGCCTTGCTTTTCAAGTTTTTTGTCTTCTTTCATTTCAATATAAGTCTTGAAGCCTTTTTTTACATTATCAACTGCAACCATAACACTAGCTTCAAAAAGACTCTTTGGAGAATAAGTATCAATAGCCTTTTTAATATAATAAACATTAGATCCGTAAAAAAGCTGAACCTTACCATTAACAAACGCTACTTTAAGAACTCCAGCCTCTTTAAGTAAATCATCATCAACAAGCTCAGTATTAACAACATCTACATGCAATCTTGTAGAGCAAACATCAAGCTTTGTAATATTATCAAATCCACCAAGACCCTGAATTAACAGATGAGCAATCCCTAGACTCTCTAGCTTGCCTTCTTGTCCTTCAAAAAATGGATCGTCTGCAACAAATATCTGAAAATCAAAATATCTATAAAGCCAACTAAAAGTAAAATAATAAAGAGCAAAAAATATTGCCCCTAAAGGCACTACACTAATCCAATTTGTCTTAGAATTTCCTTGAAGTATTCCAAACATAAAAAAATCAAAAAATCCAGTAGAAAAGGTATTGCCAATAGTAACATCAAAAAAATTAGCAAGCAATAATGCAAATCCCGAATAGGCAGCATGAACAAAATAAAGCAAGGGCGCTGTAAAAATAAATAAAAATTCTAAAGGCTCAGTTATTCCTGTTAAAAAAGCTGTCAAAGCCCCAGATAAAAGAAGCGCTGCAACCTTATTTTTATCTTCATGAACAATGCCCTTGTAAACCCCTAGTGCTGCTCCAGGCAGTCCAAACATAATAGAGAGATAAAATCCGCTACTAATCTTGGCAAAACTTGATGAAAATTTAACAAGCGATGGGTCTAACAACTGCTCATAAAATATATTCTTAACACCTCTAACAGTATTGCCATTAACCATCTCTACTCCTCCCAAAGAAGTAAACTCAAAAGGAAAAGATAAAATGGAATGCAATCCCAAAGGCAATAAAAGCCTATTTAAAAATCCATAAAGAAAACTGCCAAAATATTCAAACTTAAAAACAAACATACCTAAAGATGCAATCAACTTGTCAAAACTTGACCAAATCAAACAAAAAAATATAGCCAAAATAACACAAAAAGGCAAAATTATTACTATGGGCACAAAATGGCACTCTGAAAAAAAAATAAAAGGCTTGGGCAGCTTTATATTATAAAATTTGTTATGCAAATAGCCAACTACAAGACCTACCGCCAAAGAACCTGCAATTCCAGTATTTAAAGTTTGAACACCAAAAAAATTTATACGCCCCACAGAAGACATTGTCTCTGCTTCAACAAGTCCTGAGAAAGTCTCAATAAAATAATTTTCGGTAATATTAAATGTTAAATAACCAATAAGACCCCCCAAAGCTGCTGTTCCTTGCCCCATTCTTGCAACTCCAATAGAAATTCCAATAGAAAAAATTAAGGGCATATTAAGAAGAATAGCATTGCCTATGGCCTTCATTAAGGCTAAAACATCTTGAATAAAAATTTTATCAACATAAACAATACTAGAAGAATTTGAAAATACAGATCCAATACCAATCAATAAACATGAAACTGGTAAAATAGAAATAGGCACTCGCAGTGCTTTAGAAAATTTTTGCAAACTTGAAAAGTTAATTATTTTAATAAAATTAATCATGCTAAGCCTCTCCAATGCTAATTTCAGCAAACACTATTTATTATAAAGCTTTTTTTACAAAAAAAAACTCTACTTATCAAAACAAACCTAATACTAAGATTAGATAAATCAAGTAAAGTTTAATTTGATCTTGAGAAAAACTTATAATTAAAGTAATGTATTATATTATTTTTTATAAATAAATGATAAAACGGAGGTGAAGTTGTGCCTAGAGAAAACAAACTTGAAGATTACTCGTTAAGCGATGTTAATACAAGTAAAATACCAAAAAATGAACTTTTTAGTTCAATATCACATCTTTTTGGAATTATTTTGTCTATCATTGGAACAACAATTCTTGTTACAGTATCTACTCTTAAGAAAAAAGATTTACATGCACTTGTATTTTTTATTTACGGATTTTCAATGACTCTATTATATGTAATGAGCACTCTTTACCATATGTTTCCAAAAGGAAGTAAAATAAAAAAAATATTTAGAAAATTTGATCATATTTCAATATTTATCCTAATAGCAGGAACATATACTCCTGCATGTGCGATTCTTGTACCAAACAAATCAGGAATAACAATCTTATGTATAGTGTGGAGTGTGGCTATAATTGGAATCATTTTTAAAGCAATATTTACAAACAGCCCTGGGTGGTTTAATGGATCTATATTTATAATCATGGGGTGGATCATCCTTTTTAAAATTAAACCCATTTACAAAGCCCTTAATGGAAAAGGATTTTTTTGGCTAGTTTTTGGGGGAATAGTATACACAATAGGCGGAATAGTATACGCATTAAGTAAAAAATTCAATCCAACAATTAACATGAAAATGCATGATGTATTTCATATATTAATAATAATCGCATCAGCATCTCACTTTTGGCTTATGCTAAAATACATTTCTAATTTTTAATTAAATATATTTAAAAGACCTTTCAAATCGTTAAAAAGGCCCAAGACAAAAAGAAGCAGCCCCAAAAAAATACCAAAGCTATAAAAAGAATAAATGGTTTTTGCCTTAAATCTTTTTCCACGTAAAAGTTCAACAAAGCTGATAAAAATTTGTCCCCCGTCAAAAATAGGTATTACAATAAAAAACAGATTCATACCAGCAAGAATTAAGCTTAAAAAAGAAATGCTATTGACCCAATACAATAGCCCTAAAGAATAAGATGAAGAGAGAATCCCCACAATCCCAACAGGGCCTGATACACTTTTAGAAGTATTTAAAAAATTTGTTATTAATAAAAAAATAGAATACAAAATGTCTTGCAAAACATTTATAACCTTAAAAAAAGAATTTTTAATGGCACTTGAAATATTTTCTACTTTAACTATCCTTTTTAAAGGTGGTGAAAAATATATGCCAATCATCTTATTTTTATCATGAAATACCAATTTTGAAGAAAAAATCTCTCCGTTTCTAGAAAACTTAATCTCCACAGCATCAGAATTTAAATTCTTAAGAAGATCATCTAAATCTCTTTTATTTTTCAAAAGAATATTATCAATGCTAATTATTTCATCACCTGGCTTTATTCCCGCAATCTTGGCAGGCGAATTTAAAACCACATCTGCTATCACAAGATCAACCCAAGGGCCAATCTCTTTTAAAAAATCTTGCAAACTAACAGTCTCTTTAAAAGTAATATTTTCTTTTTCCCTTAAAACATCAAATGTAATTGTAGATTTTTTCTCAGGAATAACTTTTCTTAAATCAGAAAAATATTCGATTTTTTTATTATTAACTTTTAATATAACATCACCGTCTCTAAATTTATCTTTTAAAAAAGAATCTTTATTTAAAACACTAACCCTTGAAGAATAATCAAAATATATAACACCCGCCATGCTTATGAAAATGAAAACAATAAATGAAAAAATCAAATTAAATAAAGGGCCTGCAAAATATATTAAAATTTTTTTAAAATGTGAAATTCCAAATAAAGAATCTTTATCTGCTTTTAATTCTTTATTTGCTTTAAGTTCCTTTTCTAAGTGATCAAATCCCTTAAGCTTACAATATCCTCCTAGAAGGATTGGAGAAAGTCTATACTCAGTATTATTAATTTTAAACTTTAATATGCTAGGGCCTATACCCACAGAAAAAACTTCAACCTTAACTTTGAAAAGTTTGGCAAATAAAAAGTGTCCTAGTTCATGAATAAATATTATAAAACTAAGAGCCAGCACACTAAAAAGAATATACATAAATTCCCTCCAAAAATCACTAAGATAAGTATAAATAAAATATCGGGCCCGTCAAAAGAAAAGAATCAATAGAATCAAGAGCCCCACCTCTACCAGGAACAATTTTCCCAGAATCTTTTACTCCAGCGCTTCGTTTTAATCCTGATTCAAACAAGTCGCCAATAATGGTAAAAACTCCAATCAAAATGCCCAAAATAATAGATTCTCCATAGCTTAAATTTATTAATCTAAAAACAACCGCAAATATAGCAGTAAACACAGAAAACAAAATGCCCCCCAAAAATCCCATTAATGTTTTATTTGGGCTAATAATAGTGGGACGATAACTGTTTTTCCCTAAAAAATAACCAAAAAGATATGCAAAAGTATCATTTCCACTTACCATAGCAAAAAGTATTAACATTAAAAATGGCGCCTTGGGTAAAGTTGTAATAGAAACCGTAAAAGACATTAATGCACCGGGATATATAAGTATAAAAAGTATTGACGATGCTTGAGACAAAAAATTTCCAATCTCATGTTCTTTAATAAATATCAAATTAACAATCCAATTGCTAAAAACTAAAGCTATAACCAAGTAATATATTAAATTCATGCCTAAATAAAAAACATTAAAATGAATATACGTTAAAATTGGAGGAACAAACCCTAAAAAAAAAGATAATATGCTCGAAAGTCCTGACGATTTGAATTTTAATTTTAATAAATCATTAACTTCTTTTGCCGCAAAACCACTAAATATAAAAATTAAAATATTAAGGAATAAATAATTTTTAAAATCTAAAAATATTAAAAATAAAATCAAAGGAACAAAAAATAGAAATGTTCCCAACCTTGCAAAAAAAGCAAATCTATTAATCTTACTCAATAAATCATCTCCCAAAATTTCTTTTTCTAAATTGGAAACATTCCAAATCCTTACTATATCTATTGTCATAATATTCAGGCCACAAAACATTTGAAAAAATCAATTCAGAATAAGCAATCCTCCATAAGAAAAAATTACTTATTCTAATATTTCCACCTGTACGTATTAAAAGATCAAGATCGGGAAGCTCTGGATTATCCAAAAAACTGGAAAAAGCATTCTCATTTAAAGACTCTAAATCAAAATCACTTGAAACAATTTTTTTAACAGCTCTAAGTATTTCATTACGACCTCCATAATTGATTGCTAAATTTAAAATAAGGTTATTGAAATTTTTAGAAAAGCTAATAGAATCTTTTATAGAACTTTTTACTTCTTCGCTTAAAGACTCAAAATCTCCTGAAACTATTATTTTTATTCCATTTTTTTTGTAAAAATCAAATTCAGCTCTCAAATAGTTAGCAATTAAAAACATCAACTTTTCTATCTCGCAAACATCCCTTTTCCAATTCTCAGTAGAAAATACATAAAAGGATAAATACTTAATGCCTACTCTTAAAGAATGCTTAACTATTTCTTTTGCTCTTTTTAGACCCTCTTTATAACCCTCCAAAGAAGATAATCCTTTACTTAAAGCCCACCTTCTATTGCCATCCATAATGATTCCAACATGACTTGGAAGAGAACCTTTATTCATGGATTTAAGCTTCCATTATTGCTTGAATTTTAGATTCTAAAATAGAATCAATCTTTTTAATATAAATATCTGTAGATTTCTGAATATCATCTAAAATTCTTTTTAAACTGTCCTCTGTAATTTCCGATTCTTTTTCTTGTTTTTTAACCCTATTGTTTAAATCCTGTCGTATATTTCTAGTTGAAATTTTATGCTCTTCTGCTATTTTTTTAGCATGCTTTACAATGTCTTGCCGCCTTTCACTAGTTAAAGTTGGAACTTTAATTCTAATAACTGAACCATCACTTGAAGGATTCATAGAAAGATCAGAATTAAGTATGGCTTGCTCTATTTTATTTAAAATGCTTTTATCCCAAGGTTGAATAACAACAAGCCTTGCTTCAGGAATTCTAATACTTGACACCTGAGTTATAGGTGTTCTTTGGCCATGGTATTGAATAAAAATTTTATCAAAAATATTACTACTAATTCTGCCTGTTCTTAGCGTTTTATATTCATTATCAAGTGATAAAAGAACTTTGCTCATCTTTTCATCTAGAAAAGCCTTATAATCTTCCATATAAACTACTCCTTGCCGATAAAAAGCAGTACATTATCTACCCTATTCTTAAATACTTAAACTCAACTATTTCTATCTTGCTTGAAATTGATTTTGAAATCTCTTCAAGCATTTCCCTTACAGTAATTTTATCATTCTTTACAAAACTTTGTTCAAGAAGAGAAATCTCAGCAAGATGTTTTTTAATCTTTCCTGCAACTATACCTTTGACTATACTTTCTGGCTTACCACTAGATTCTAATTGTTTGGTAAATATCTCTTCTTGCTCTTTAATATAATTTGGACAAACATCATCATTTTTCAAATAAACAGGAGCAAAAGCGGCCACATGCAAAGCCAAATCCATGGCAAAATTTTGAAACATTTTATCTTCGGTTTTAGAAAAATCATCTACTTTTAATTTAACTAAAACACCAATCTTAGATTGTTCGCCATGCAAATAAATTTTTACAAATTCATTAGATTGAATTTCGGTAATAAAAACTTTTTTAACCTGAATATTTTCTTTTATTGTAGCTGCTAAATTTTTAAGCTCTAACTCTTGAGAAGTAGTTAAAGAATCTCTTCCGCTTTCTACCAATTCCTTAATCAAAGAATTGCCAAAATTAACAAAATTATGATTTAAAGCAACAAAGTCTGTTTCACAAGAAACAAGCAAAAGCCCAGCATGAATATTATTTGAATATGAGAATACTCTACCCTCTTTTGCATCTCGATCTAGTCTTTTCTCAGCAGATGCAATTCCCATTTCTCTAAGTTTCTTTTTAGCTAATTCAAAGTCTCCACCAGCAGCAGATAAAGCTTTTTTACAATCTCCAAAACCGGCATTAGTTTCTTCTCGAAGTTTTTTTACATCTTGAGGACTAATAATACTCATAAATTACTCTCCCCCTTCTTCAATAGAATCACTTTTGTCATTTTTAATTTCAATTTCTTTCATCAAATCTTCTTCATTTAAATTTTCAATTATCTGAATACCAACCTCTTTATCACTTTCTAAGATAGCATCAGATATTATTTTGGTAAACAAAGCAACAGAACGAATCGCATCATCATTACCAGGAATTGGACAATCAATAACATCTGGATTACAATTCGTATCAACCACAGAAATAATGGGGATTTTTAATTTTCTAGCCTCATTAATAGCTATCTGCTCCCGCTTAGGATCAATGATAAAAATAGCACCAGGAAGTGTTTCCATATCTTTAATACCTGTTAAATTTTTAGCTAATTTTAATTTTTCACGATTAAGCTGTGAGATCTCTTTTTTACTTATCATATCAAAAGTTCCATCAACTTCCATCTTTTCTAGCTTTTTTAATTTTTGAACAGATTTTCTAATGGTATTAAAATTAGAAAGCATACCCCCAAGCCATCTATTGTTTACATATGGCATATCACTTCTTCTTGCTTCTTGTTCTATTATCTCGCTAGCTTGCTTTTTGGTTCCAACAAAAAGCACTTTTTTACCATCTTTTATTACCCTTTGAACAAGCTCATAAGAATCTTTAATACCCTGTAAAGTCTTTTGAAGATCTAAAATATGTATTTCATTTCTTTCAGAAAAAATAAATCTTTTCATTCTAGGATCAAGTCTTTTTACTTGATGACCAAAATGAACTCCGGCCTCCAATAGGCTCTTCATCGTAACAATTGCCAAATCAACCTCCTATCATCCTTCTCTTTTACTCACCATGAAAACACACGGCGGAAATTATCCCTTCTTTTATAAGAATATAATAAAACAATCCGATTAATAAGTCCACCTCAAATAAACACCATTCCCTTTAATAAAATTATCAACAAATTATATTAATAAAAAATATTAAAAGCTAAATTAATATCCAACTCTTTAAAAAATCATTCTTTTACAAATCATTCTTATTTCTTTCAGAGAATTTAATCAAACCTATTAAAATAACTGACCCCAAAATAGGAAATAAATAAAGAACAAAATCTATTTGCCTTTCATAATAATCAGAATAGAAAAAAGGAATAAAAAACAGAAATACAATTCCACCTAAAAAGCTTATTAAATAAACTACTAAAAACTTAAAATTTAATATGTTTAAAAACATAACAAAAAAGCTTACCAAAAAAGAAATAACAATGTTTGTTAAAATCAAATGAGAAAAAAATACTATCATGCTCCCCCTTAAAAATAACTAATCAGACAAACTAAATCCTGACAAATCTCCAAGATTAATAAGAACGCTATAAGCATCATCAACAATGCTGCCCACACCCATAACAAAAATTACCAAATTATACTTAGGAGCAATATCTTTTGTAAAAAAATCCTCATTTATATGTTTTAGATCAATTGGTCTTTTCTCTTTGTCTGAAAAATTGGACTTTTTAATAGATTTTGAAAAACCCACATATTCTCCTTTGTTAATATAAGACCTATATATGTTTTTCTTCTCAAGAATAGCAGATGAAGAAGTAATTCCATTTCTCACAATAATGAAAGCCTCACCAGGAACATCCTTTCTTAATTCCCCAAAATTTATTTCAAAGTATAAAGGCAACTTATTATCTACCCACTCTTTATTTAATTTAAAAACAGGTTTACCCGAATAAATAGTAGAACTCAAATTTATTTTATAAAACCCTCTATTGTTAAATTCACTAACATTGTCAAAAACACCCTTTAAGGCCTCAAAATCTTTTTCTACGCTTTTTTGAAAACTACTTATATGATAATTGGCACCTTCCGGATAAAATTTGTAATATATATCAAAACCTCTTAATTTACCAGCTGCTTGATTGGAAAAATAACCCGCTGGTAAAAAAAAAGCTACAGAATCTCTTGAAATTCGATTGTCAACCTTTTCTGGTGAAGGAAATATTAAAATGTTGTCAAGACCACACCCAAAAAACCCCATACAAAATACAAAATATAAGATAAAAAAAATTATAAAACCTCCCCCAAAAAAAATATACAAATTATTTTTGCTTAAGTTCTAAAATTTTATTATTTGCTATATTTATATATAAATTATTCTCATACGGGAACTTAACAATCTCTTCATATACTTTCACAGCAAGATCCTTATCTTTTTCCTCAATCAATATTGCCTTACTCAAAAGAGCTCTTACCTTTAAAAAATCCAAACTAGTACTATTAATAAGATCTTCATAAACTAACAAAGCATCTTCTTTTAATCCCATTTTTTCATAAACTGAAGCTTTATTAAGAAAAGCAATTTCACTTTCAACACCTTTTGCCTTAATAACAATATCCAAATCCCTAATAGCCTCATCATACTGTGCTTGGCTTTGAAAATAAACAGCTCTGGCCAAATAAAACCTTGAAATAAAATAAGATGAAATTTCTTTTTCCTTTGCAATAAGTTCCTTTATCCTAAGAAATATTTTTTCTCTCTCTTTGGTATCATTTTCTTTTAAATAATCATTTAAATCTTTTTCAAGATTTTCTACTATTTCTCCGCCACTCTTTACATAATCTTTACCTAAAGAATTATAAAAAACAACAATAACAGATATAAGCATAAAAATAATAGCAACAAAGAAAAATAAAAGCTTATTTTTAGCCATTATTCATCCCTCTTTAGTAAATTCTCAAATGGCTTATAAGATTCCTCATCATTGCCCTTAAATAAATAAGAAGAAATCTCTTCTCTTGATCTTTGATTTTCATACTCCCTATAAGAAAGCAGCACTGATTTGTCTTTAGAGTCAATGCTTGTTATTACCACTTTAAGTTTGTCTCCAACATTTAATTTTTCGAAAGTTTCTAAACTAGATTCTTTTGTATCCCCTAATTGAATTTTACTAATAAATCCCATTATTTTATTATAAACTCTTACCTGAAAGCCTTTTGATTTTTTCTCTACAATCTCAACCTCAATAGCATCGCCTTTTTTATAGCTTTTAGAAAAATCTTCCCAAGGACTTTCTTCTAGCTGTTTAATTCCTAATCTAACATTTCTCTTTCGTCTGTCAACTTCAAGCACTTTGCCATTAACTAAATCACCTATCTTGAAATATTCTTCAGGATCAATCTCTTCAAGCCAAGAAATATCAAATTTGCTAACATAAGCATCTATACCCTCTTCAATATTCACAAAGGCACCCGCTTTTGTAATATTAGTAACAATTCCTTGAACAACTCTCCCAATAGGATATTTCTCAGTTAATCTCTCCCAAGGATTCTCATTGATCTGTTTAATACCTAGGGATATTTTTTGATTTTCTTTATCTATCTCTAAAACCTTAACTTCTACAATCTGGCCAAGTTTTATTAATTCTTGAGGGCTTTTTATTACTCTTATCCAAGAAAAATTACTTATATGCAAAAATCCTGACAATTCGCTGTCAAGCTCAATAACAGCCCCAAAAGGCAAAATTTTTACAACTTTCCCTTTTACAATGCTATCAATTTTATATTTAACATCTACAGAATCCCAAGGATTTGCTTTTAAAGCCTTAAGGGACAATTCCATTTTGCCTGTTTGTGGATTTATCTTAATAATTTTCAACTTTAACTTATCACCAACTCTAACAAAATCTTCAATATTTTCAACTTGATTAAAGGCAATATTTCTTTTATGCAAAATTCCTGTAACAAAATTCTTAATTTTTACAATAGCACCATATTCCGTAATACGCTCAACAACACCATCAACAATATCTTCTTCATTGTAAGAACTTACTAGCTCTATTCTCTTGGCAAGATCTCTTTCTTTTTCTAAAGTACGCCTATCAAGAATAAGTCTCAAACCGTCCGCTTCGCTTGCTTCAAGGATATAAAATTCAACAACAGAACCTCTTTTTAATTTCTCATCCTTAGACTTAGAGCTTAAATAAAAAGGCATAAAGCCAGAAACATTTTCATTAATTTGAATCTTATAGCCATTTGGAAGTTCAACCAACACTTTGCCTTTAATTACTTTTTTATTTTGAATATATTCATATACTTTATCTTGAAAATTTAAAGAATCAAGCTTTTCAACGCTTAAAATAAGACCTAATTCTCCGCCCATTCTTACAACAATTGCTTCAAGTTTATCACCAATTTTGGGAACATTTTCAAATTCTTCAATCTTGATAAAGCCTTCCGATTTATAACCAATATCTACTAGAACATAATCCTTCATAATATTAACAACCGTCCCAGAAACACGACTTCCAAGTTCTACTCTTTCAAGTACTTTCAAATAATTTTCTTGTAAATCTTTTTGATTTTCCATTCTCACCTCTCTCTTACTTTTTTCAAATTAAACTTTTTTATTATAATATTACACACATCGTCTAATCCTTTGTAGCTTGTATCAAGGTAAAAAACCCCTTTTGATAATTTTAACTTACCATATTGTTTTTTCTTGTCAACATCATCTCTTCTTTTAAGAGTACGCTCTAATTCTTCTAAAGTCTCATTCCCATTTCTTTGCTTATATCGTCTCAAAGCTCTAACTTTAACAGAAGCATCAAGATATATTTTAAATTCAGATTCTGGAAAAACTACAGTAGTAATATCTCTACCTTCTATTATATAATTATCGTCGCTAAATTTAACAACCTCTTTCAATTTTTTATTCACAATGTTTCTTATTCCAACATAAGAAGAATAAAAAGAAACTTGAAAATCAATCTTATCATTTAAAATTTGATTTTCAACATTCTCTCCATTAAGCAAAAAGGTGGAATTATTAAAACTTATATCATTCTCAAGAATCAAATCTAAAAGATTATTCTCACTAATAAAATCGCTACTACTCATAAGAGATCTTTGAGCAATTAAAGTTATTATCCTATAAAGATGTCCAGAACTGATAAATTTATAGTTAAGCCTTACACCAAGCTCTCTTGCAATTGAACTTTTTCCTGATGCTGAAGGTCCATCAATTGCTATTATCATTTAATTTCTCCAGCTTGGATTTCAAACTATTTATCTTAGACAAAGGAACAATTTTTACTTGACCTTCCTTTAAACTATCTAAATTAATATTGCCAATTCTAATTCTATGAATTTTTTTTAAAAAAATATTTTTGCTCAAAAACACTTTTCTTATTTCCCTATTTTTTCCTTCGTCTAAAATCAATCTAGCAGAATTTTTATTTAAAATTTCATAAGATTTTAATTTAAAAAATTCTTTTTTTACCTTTATACCCGATTTAAAAGAAATAAGCAAATTTTCATCAATATCTTTTTTTGACTCAATAATATATTCTCTTTCAACTTTTTGCCTTGGGTGAATAATATCATTTGCAAATTTACCATCATTGGTGAATAATAAAAGCCCAGAGCTTTTAAAATCAAGCCTACCAATTGAAAACACACGCTCTTTAAATAAAGGTTGAACTAAAGCTATTGCTAACTTTCTTCCATTAGCATCAAAATTGGAACATAAATAATTTTTAGGCTTGTTAAGAGCTAGATAAATTCTATTATTACTTTGAAAATCTTTAAAAACAAAAATCTGTTTTTTATAAATTATTCTGTCTCCTAAAGCTACTTTATCTCCAAGCTTAGCAATAGCGTTATTAACTCTTACAAGCTTCTTTTTTATCAACTCCTCGCAAAATCTTCTTGAACCTACTCCCTTTGCAGCTAAAAAAACGTGAACTCTGGGGGTTTTAAGTGCAATCATTAATTTTACAACCTCGATACAACACTAATTTATGATTCAAATATCCTAAATTTACAATATTAAGCATTTTGAACTCAAGAGATACTAAAAAATAAGAAAATCTCTCAAAAGAATAATTATCGGCATTTAAATCTAAAAGAGAATCAAAAATGACACTACTCTCTTTATTTAAAATAGAAATAATTTTCATCTTTTTTTCAAAAATTTTCAATTCATATTTATTGCAAACAAATTTAAATTTTTTATCACACAAAAAATTTTTATTAATAACTTTTTTCATCAATGCGTTAGACTTTCTCTTCAAATTTTTCTTTTTATTATTATCATTAGCAATAATATTAATATTTTTAACAAAATTATCACTACCGCCAGAAATAAACTTTTCAATCATTTTTGAGTCATAAAATTTAAAATTCTTTGTTTGACTTAATTGTAATTTTTCATTTTCTCTATTTTTGCCATAACATATTAATCTTTGCATAACTTTTCGATCAGCTTTATCTTTGTAGTCAAGCTTCAGTGGAAATAAAATTTGAGTTTTCCAATAAAACAAATTATTAGCAAGATAAAAAAAATCGATCAATCCCCTAATGCTTATATTAAGGTCGCCTGAAACAGCTATAAATTGTTCAATTATTTGATTTAAACTCAAAGTCCTCAGAATATGTCTATTCATACTAACATATTCAAAAAAAAGCTCTATTCCGCCTTTAAAATTATCAAGACTGATAGAGTAACTATCCAATTCAGACATTTGAATTGTCCATATTACTCAGATTCATCTTCTTTAAATTCAATGAAATTATCATCCTTTTGATAAAAATTATTAAAAATTATTTCTCTAAGCCTTTTATCCAAATCATTTGCAAGTGCTACTTCTTTACTAAGATACTCAATAACACTCTCTCTTCCTTGTCCCAACTTATTATCTCCTAATGAATACCAAGAACCTGCTTTTTGTATTAAATTATGCTTAATAGCGGCATCTAAAATACCAGCTTCTCTTGAAATACCTTTCCCAAAATAAATTATCAATTCTACTTTGCGAAAAGGTGGAGCAACCTTATTCTTCACAATCTTAACTCTAATCTTATTGCCAACAACATCATCACTTGAGCCTGATCTGGTTACTTGTTCGATCTTTCGAACCTCAAGCCTAAGAGATGCATAAAACTTTAAAGCATTCCCACCAGTAGTAGTCTCTGGATTGCCAAACATAACGCCAATCCTCATCCTTACTTGATTAATAAACATAATGCAAGTGTTGGATTTAGAAAGTATGCCAGTAATCTTTCTAAGAGCCTTGCTCATTAGTCTTGCTTGAAGGCCAATCTGAGAATCCCCCATTTCTCCATCTATCTCCAATTTAGGGGTTAAAGCTGCTACAGAATCAACTACAATCAAATCAACACCACCACTTCTGATTAAATGCTCGGCAATCTCAAGAGCCTGCTCTCCGGTATCAGGCTGACTAAGCCAAAGTTCTGCAACATTAACTCCCAAAGCTTTTGCATAAACAGGATCAAGAGCATGTTCAGCATCAATAAAAGCAGCTATTCCACCCTCTTTTTGCACCTCAGCAATCGCTTGAAGAGTCAAAGTGGTTTTGCCAGACGACTCGGGGCCAAAAATTTCTATTATGCGCCCCCTAGGATATCCACCAATGCCAAGAGCCTCATCTAATACAATAGATCCACTTGACATACTCTTTATACCTTTTCCGACAGGAGATTCTCCCATCTTAATAAGACTTCCCCTTCCAAAAGCTTTTTCTATTTGAACTCTTGCAAGCTCAACAGCTTCCTCTTTATTTGCTCTTTCTATATCAACAACAGCTTTTTCCCTTTTTTCTTTTAACTTTGACATTCTTAAATTTTTCCTAGCTAAATTTTATGGGTTCTATTTTCTTTACAAAATATCTAAAATCAGTATTATTTATAACAAAATTAAGACTATCACCTTCTTTAGAATCAAGTAAATTTTCTCCAAAAGGCGATTTATATGAAATAATGCCTTCATCGGGGTTTGATTCCCAAGGCCCAAGTATTAAATAAGATTCATCTTGACCTGTAGCTTCATTTAAAATAATAACCTTGGTCCCAAAACCAACAACGGAGCTTTGAAGATCCTTAGTATCTATAACTTTTGCATTCTCTATTTCCAACATTAAGGAGTTTAATCTTTTTGTCAAAAACTGTTGTTTTTCCTTAGCAGAATGATATTCAGCATTTTCTTTTAAATCACCAAGCTCACGAGCTTTTCCAATTTCTTTTGAGTTTTCTGGAATTTCAACTTCCTTTAAATGTTTAAGCTCTTTTTGCTTTTTGTTCAAAGAACTTAATATGGTTAAAAATCCAATTTCCATTCTCTCGCCTGCAAGCTGCATCTTTTCATCTTCAAACTCAACCGAATCAAATAATTGTCTTATTATAGATTTAATCTCTAAAAGATCCTTTGGGGGGAAATCTTTTACATAAAAACAAGTCATATAAACTCTTTTTGCAAGTTCTTCATCTCTTGTAACTTCTAAAACCGATTTAAGATATCCATCTTTAACTAAAAGATTAATTACCATTTTATAAATTCTTTTACTTGCAACAGAATTATTTTTATTATTAATTTTAATAACACTATCTGTTAAAATTTTAATCAAATTAGACAAAAGATCTGAATCTGAATAACTCAGTTCTATAGAATAAGTTTTACAGTGCTTCAAAATCCAAATATAAGCATCCTTATAGATCTTATAATTTTTTATAACATAATTAAATAATTTTTCCACTTCTCTGGGATCTTCTTTGTAAAGTGATTCAACCAATCTCTTATTAACAGAATGAGGAAAAAGTTCTTTGTAATACAAAATCCAATTGCTAAGTTCTTTTTTAATTAAAACAACCAATTCTTTTTTTATTTCTGCATTCAAAATTGAATCAAAAAGATCCACTATTCCTTTTGAATAATCCTTTAAAAGAGATTCTAAATTAACATCTTTTTCTATATTAACTTTTGATGATAATTCTTCCGAAGAATTACCTAAAGATTTAAGAATAACATAAGAACTTATAACATGATGATCCACCTTTGTAAAATTGTTAACATAGATTAAAAAATAGTTAAGCATCTCTTCTTCAATATGCAAATCCTTAATAATTCCTTTAACATTACAATAGTTCATAAATATCTCGTATCTTTTATAAAAATCTTTCTCAATCTTAAATTTATCATACATTTTTTCATTCAAATTGGAAGATCTCTCATTATATATATAACAATCAAGCTTGCCAGAATCCATAACAAAATGGGGATTATCCTTTAAAATTTGCTTTGCCTTCAAGCTCCATGAATTCCACGAACTTTGAGTCATCAAGCTTGGCACTAACTCTTTTTTTATTCCCTTTAAATCAATAGCTTTATAGCTTTTTATAATAACCTTTATAGCCCACTCAATATCTTTTTTTACCCTATCTGCAAGTTCCTCTTTAGGCGTTACAGCCTTTAATACTCTAATATCTTCTCTGTCAAGAGGAGACAAAGCCGACATAGCCATATCAAACCCAATAAAATGACCTCTTTTAGAAACAAAATCAACCATAATGCCGTTATCATTTACATCCCTTACTATTCCAACAGACCAAGTCTGATGATAAACAAAATTACCCTTTGCAAAAAACAAATATTTTTCAAAGTCTGAATATACATCAATAAAATTTTTATCTAAATTTTCAATATCAGACTTTACGAGATAATCCTCAATATTTTTAACATCTTTATATCTTTCTCTTAAAAATTTAACTAAATTTTCTCTTGCCTTATGATTTTTGTTATCAAGCTTTAAAATACCTTTTAAAATTTCTATTGTCTCATCAACATTATCAGTCAAAGAATAATAATCAAATAAATCCTCATAAAGAACTATAGCCTTTTTAAATCCAAGATCTTTTTCAATTTTTTGCAAAATAAGCAAAAAAGAATCAAAATCATCTGAAACATAATGAATAAGCTTAGCCCATACTTCTCTGATTCCTGACATTTGTTTTTTATCAATAAAACGATAAATAGCTTTTCTAAAATAGAAAATTGATTTTTGCAAATCAATAGTTTCATAATAAGTAGCAAGTTGTCTAACAAACACAGTGTCATCAATATCTGCTTCAACAATTCTAGTCCAAATACTTGGAAGCTTATCATTTTCATTGTTCTGAGCATATATTTTTGCAAGAGTATAAAGAGCGTGCTTATTCTCAGAAATCAAAAGCATTTCGTTGCATATATGCTCAACAAGAGCCCATTTTAAATTTTGAGAAAACAAATCAATAACAGCAAGTAAATTCATATCATTTAAAGGTCGCCTACTATATATAAGCATTCCAGAAATATAAAGACCTGCTATGCTTTTTTTAACGTCCTTTAAATGCCTGCCACAAATATCAAGCACATCCTCTGTTAAGCCTTCATCAATTATATTATCTATCAAATCATCTAATTCTTTTATTTTGGCAAGAGAATAATTATTAACAACTATTCTTGTCCACTTATCTTCTTGTAAAATACTATCTAATTTCTCTATGGTAGTAACATTAGACATCAAACTCTCCTAATATCGATTTTTTAGCATCAAGCAACTAATTTACATACTGTTGATAAATACCTAGGTCTATTTCTTTTATGTATAACAAAATCTCATCAATACGTGCTCTATCTTCTTTTATCCTTACATAATGATCAATAAGCCAAAAATATTTATTAATAAGCCTTGGAAGCAATATGCTCTCATTTATTGATCTATAAGACTTTTCTTTAAGTTCATTGCGCAAACTGTAAACAGACTGCTTTAGCTGTCCAAGCTCTATAGGCCTTAACTCTCTTTTAATATTAAAAACACCATTAAGAGAGCCATAAACAGGAATCCATTCTTTTATAAGATCATCTGAAATATTTCTGTCAGACTTAATAAGATCTATTAATCTTAAAATCATATCAGACTCAAGAGAATATATATCTATCTTTTGAGGATTAATAAAAAAAGCCTCTCTGAATAAGACTTTAGCCTCTTTAATTTCATCAACCAACGCATAAGAATCAGCAAGCTCTGCAACAACATCTGAGTTATCTTTAAAATCCCCTAATATTTGCAAAAAAACATTAATTGCTCTCTCATAATTTCCCATGCCTTTATAAGACTTAGCAATTTTTATTAAAAGGTCCAAATTTTCTGGATGCATTTTGTATATATTTTTATATATATAAAGACAGGTCTGAAACACAAAATATTTTATAGAATTGCGACCTTGCAAAAAATTACAACCCATCTTTTTCAAATATCGTCCTGCAAAATTATTCCACTCTCGTATTAAAAATTCTGCCTTTTCATAATCTTGCCCTATTCTATCAAGACTTTCAACTTGACCATTCCAATACACAGAACTTTTCAAAGCTGTTAGAATTTCAATATTATCAAAATCAAGAGAATGAGCCTCTTCGGATTTTACTAAAGCTTCTTTGAAATTGCCTTTTCTAAAATCTAAATAAATCTCTTTAATCAATTCAACGATTCTTTCTGATGACACATCCCCACCATTTTAAACAATATATACAAACCCCCGTTACACTTTATTTAATTATATCATTTATCAATTTTTAGTCAAACAAGAAATTAGGGCAAAATAACAATATTTCATTTATTATTCTTTTAAAATAAAATCTTATATTATAATATTAAAAAGAAAATTGTGGGGTCAAATTCTAGCTATATGGAACCTAATAAAATTATCAATAAGTCTATTTATTACTATAATTCAAAAAAATATTCACAGGCAATAAAACTCCTAGAAAAAGAAATTTTTTTATTCAAAAATTACTATTTGTATCACTACGTCTTAGGAATGTCTTATCTTCGTATTGGAAACCTTGGCAATGCTCAAACATATCTTAAAAAAGCTTACACTTTAAATCCAAGCGAACCAAATATAAAACAAGCTATTGCTATACTTTTAGTAAGTCAAGGCAAGGAAGAAAAAGCTATTCAGATATGGCTTAAAATGATAGAAGAAAATCAAGAAGTAGATAGATCAGAGCTGTCTCTTGAAATTATTCGAAAAAATCCCCTCAAAGGTTCTGCTTTTTTAAAAAATAACAACCTATATGAAAAATTATTCCCAGCAATTAAAGCAATACCCGATAAAAATTCAACAAAGTTAATCATAATAATTATCATAGGGGGAATTGTATTTATTTCAATGTTAGCAATCTATTTTATTTTTTATGAACAAAAAACAACAAAAACCGCAAATCTAAAAGCAGAAATAAACAAAAATTTAAATAATATTGCTGCTTACATTGATGACATTAAAATAAATAACAAAGAAAAAATAAAAAATGAAGAAGGTCAATTCATATTAATACTAACCAGCGACGAAATTAAAAATTCTTTCGAAAAAATCAAAATTTACTTAAAAAAGGGAAAAGATAATTTTGCAAGAGTAGAAATAAATAAAATATTAAATTCAAATGCATCAGAATCAATAAAACTAAAAGCCAAAAATCTTGCAAGTTTTATCTCAAGACCAGATTTCATTAGCTTTAATGAACATCTAAACCTAAAAGATATTAAAAAAGATCCATCAATATATTCAAACGTATATGTAAAATGGGAAGGAGTAGTAAATAATATCGAAAAAAAAGATAACATAATTCAATTTGATTTTTACGTAGGATACAACAAAAATGTACTCTCAGGAATTATTCCAACAAAAACAACCTTTGATATTGATATTGATTTTAAAGACAATGTTGAAATACTTGGACAAATAGAATACAAAAAGAACAAACTTACCTTAAATGCAATAACAATTAGAAAAATAGATAAAAATGTAAATTGACCCTAATATCTTTGCTAAAATTTTAAAAAATAATTAACATTTAAGACTAAAAAGGGGTACACAATAACTTTTCATTACATTTGATAAGATCGATTGATTCTTCAAAAGAAAGCAGTAACTCTTCTTTTTTTGTTAAATCTCTTACTTTCATTTTATTTTCTTTATATTCTTCTTGACCAACAAAAATTAAAAATCTTATTTCTTTGCTTAAAGCATATTCTATTTGCTCTTTAATATTTTTACCATTTTTATTTTTAAAATAGACTTCACAAGAAATATTTTTGACCTTAGAATAATCATGATTTCTAAACCTAGTAGCAAGTTCATAATAATAATTTTGCAAAGCACTGTCTAAATTTACAATCAAAACTTTAGATCTAGCCTTAGTGACAAATATTTTAATATAACTAAACTTTTCAAGATCAATTATATCCTTTATTCTATCAACACCAAAAGATCCGCCAACTCCTGAAATTTTTTGAATAGAGCTTGAGAACGAAGAAACCAAATTGTCATACCTTCCCCCACTACAAACACTACCCATATTGCTACCAAACACCTCAGATTCAAAAACAATCCCCGTATAATAATCAAGCCCACGCGATATTTTAAGATTTAAGTTAAAAGAATCTTGAATTTTTAACAAACTAAGATGCCGGAAAACATCTTCTACTCTCTTGACAGACTCATTATCGCCTAAAATACTTTTTAAAGCTTGTATTTTATCTTTAAAAGTGCCTTGCAAGCTCACTAAACTTAAGATTGAATCTACTGCTTCTTTTTCAATCTCAAGAAGCAGCGCTTCTTTAACCTTATCAATTCCTATTTTGTCTATTTTGTCAATATTCCTTAAAATAAAAATAGATTTTTCTTTAAGTCCTAATTTTTCAAAAAAAGAATTCAATATACCAAGATGGGAATAATGAATAATAAATTTTTTATTAATACCTTCGATAAAATTTAAAAAAATCTCTTCAAGTCCATAATATACAACAGAAAGAATCTCAGCATCGCCCCTAAAACTATCTTCTCCGACTATATCAAAATCGAATTGCATAAACTCTCTATATCTACCTTTCTGAGAATTCTCTCCTCTGAAAACTTTTCCAAATTGAGAACGTCTGAAAGGAAATTTTAAAGCAGAAATATTTGTAGCAACAAATCTGGCAAAAGGCACGGTTAAATCAAATCGCATAGAAACATCTCTTCCCCCATTATCTTTAAACCTATAAATTTGCTTTTCGGTCTCCTCCCCACCCTTTTTCAAAAGCAAATCTGAATATTCAAGAACTGGAGTATCTATTAAGTCAAAATTATAAGAATTAAGAACGCTAAATATCTGCCTAACAATATGAATTCGAATCAAAGAATCCTTCGGTAAATAATCTTTAAAGCCTTTTAAAGTTTTAATGTCCATTATATTATACCCTCTGCTATATAGTAATTTACTTTTTCAGAATATAATAACATATAATAATATAGATGCAAAAAAAAATGAATAATTTTTTATTTCATATAGTCATAAAATAATTTAAGAGGTCCAAAATTCATGACCAAAAGAATACTTAATAACAAGTATCGAATAAAAACAATATTAACAATATTCTTTGGCATAACTTTGCTAACTATTTACAAATATTTCACACTAATGGCTTTCAATAACAGCCCAGACAACATAATACCTTTAAAGTCAAATGATATTGCCAAAAGAGGGGCAATTTACGATAGAAATGGCAAACCAATAGCATTCTCTTCAAAGTCTTACTCAATCGGAACAAATCCTCAAAAAATAGAAAATATTGTAAGCACATCTGAAACTCTTGGCGCAATACTCCAAATTGACTCAAGAATTTTAAAGGAAAAGCTTTCTTCCAACAGAGGGTTTTTATATATAAAAAGAAAAATAAAAAGAGAAGAATCGGATTTAATAAAAAGAATCCAAGCTGAAGGCAGACTTTCCAACATTGCTTTATACCCTGATTATACAAGAATTTATCCCTTTAGGCACATCACAAGCAATATTACTGGCTTTGTAGGGACAGATAATCTTGGCCTTGAGGGTATTGAATTTTCTCTAAATAGCATATTAGGAAAAGATAAAACCAAACAACAATTTTTAAATCAAGAGTTAGAAACAAACAACATCTACTTAACAATAGACATGGATATACAACAAGGCGTTAGCAAAATAGCTAAAAAATACTTTAAAGAAAATAATCCTGAAAGTTTAATTACTTTGGTAATGAATTCCCAAAATGGAGAAATATTGTCCATGGTTCAATTTCCTCAATATGATGCAAACTTTTATTCTGAATATCCTGAAGAAATACGGAAAAATCTTTCTTCATCTCTCACCTATGAACCTGGGAGCATTAATAAAATTTTTACAGTTGCAATAATATTAGAAAGTGGAAAATTACGTTTAGAAGAAAAATTTTTAGACAATGGAATATATCAAAAACAATTTCCATCAGGAGAAAAAATTACAATCAAAACATTAAATCCTCCCTATAAATATATCGACTCTACAGAGATTTTAATCTATTCATCAAATGTTGGAATAGCTTACATTACTGAAAAAGTTAGCAATGAATACTTTTACAAAAAACTTTTAGATTTTGGATTTGGGGAAAAAATTGGGTTTCCATTCCCCGGAGAAACAAAAGGACTTTTAAATCATTATTCAAAATGGTCAGGACGAAGCAAAGCTACAATTGGATTTGGACAAGAAATAGGAGTGTCAGCGGTTCAAATACTACAAGCTGCAAGCATATTAGGCAATAATGGAATAATGTTGAAACCTAAAATAATAAAAAAAATAAACAACGATAAAGGAGAAAATATTAAAGAATTTGATAAAGAAGAACTAAGAAGAGTAATATCCAAAAGTTCAGCACAAAAAGTTTTAAAAATGATGAGAGAGGTTGTAAATAAAGGTGGAATTCCAAATCTTAAAATTAAAAATCTTGACATTTCTGCAAAAAGCGGAACATCTCAGGCTATTGATAGAAAAACGGGCAAATATTCAGAAGAAGACTATACCTCCTCTATATTGGCAATATACCCCACAGAACAACCAAAATATATTATTTATATTGTATATAGATACCCAAAAAAAATAATATACGGAACAAGAATAGCAGCTCCAATGGCAAAAGAAATAATAGAATTTATTGAACACCAACAAAATACAATAGCATATAAAAAAATTAAAATGCCATCCAAAATCAAGATTCCTAAAACTGAAATTAATTATAAAAATAAAACATACTTGCCAAATTTTATCAACCTTTCCAAAAGAGAAGCAATAGACATACTAAAATACTATAAAAATACTATGAAAATAAAAATAAATGGAGACGGATTTGTTTACAAGCAAAGCATATCCCCCAATACAAAACTAGAAGATATAGCAGAGCTTGAACTGTATTTAAAATAATTGGGTTAATTAAATAAATAAATTTTTAATTTCATTTTTATAAAAATTTAAAATATAGCTTCGCTTAATGTCCATTTTAATCGACATTTCTTTACCAACTTCAAATGGTTTTTCTAAAAGAGTAAACTTCAATATCTGCTCAAAAGGCTTAAATCCATTAGTTTTATTGATTAATTTTTTTATTTCATCATTTATGGCCTTAAGAACAATATTGTTTGCAATAATTTGACGTCTATTATTAGCATCAAAAATTTTTTGCCCAACACTTTCTAAATATTTATTTATTTCTTCAAAATTTGGAAGAATAAGAGCGCCTAAGAATTTTTGATCTTGGCCTACAACAACCGCTTTTTCTATTAATGCTGATTCTTCAAGCTTAATCTCAATTGGAGCAGGCTCAACATTCTCTCCATTATTCAAAACAATTGTATCTTTTTCTCGACCAATAATTTGAACAACATTATCCTTAGATAATTTTGCAATATCGCCTGTGTTTAAAAACCCATCAGAACCAATAATCCTATAAGTTGCTTCTTTATCCTTGTAATATCCAAGCATTACTTGGGGCCCTTTTACAAACAAAATTCCCTTTCCAGGCTTTTTAAGTTTATTCCCATCGACATCCCTAATCTCAGCAACAGTTCCAGGCAAAATTTTACCACAAGTCCCAATAATCACTTTTTTATGCTTATTAGAAGCCACTCCGGGTGAAGTTTCTGTCAATCCATAAGCATTAGCAAGCTCAATGCCAATTGAATTAAAAAATCTAGCAGCAGACAACGGCATGCTCCCGCCACCAGTAATCCCAACAACAAAATTATTGCCCAAGATCTTATTTATTTTATTAAAAATTAAAATATTCCCCAAAGCTTTAAAAGGGAATAAACAGATTAATCCAAATATTCCCAAAATTTTCTTTATAGGGAAAAATAAACTAAACCCGTTGTCCGGATAAAGCCCCATTACCACTCTATAGCAAATATCACTAAGAAATGCCAATTTTACAAAAAAATGAAAAATCATTCTAGAAATAAACGGTTTTTTAGAAACTTCTTTGTAAATATTTTGCCTTATTGCAATCCAAAGCCTAGGAACAGCTGCAATATAATGGGGATTAATATTTTTAATGTCATCAAGCATTGCTCTTGGAACAATGGTAGAAAACAAACAAACCATACCCTTGAGGAAAATGTTGTAAGAGAAAGACCTTTGAAAGGAATGCCAAATTGGCAAAATACACATAAATATTTGTCCCACCTGCGTATCAACCATTAAACTAAAACTAGAAACTTGATAAAGAAGGTTAGTATGGCTGAGCATTACCCCCTTTGGATGACCTGTTGTTCCAGAGGTATATATTATTGTTGCCATATCATTAGAATCAACTTTATTTGCAATCTCAATAATTTCTAAATCTTTTCTTAAGTTGTCTCCTAATAAAATACAATCGCTATAAGTATAAATCTCAAAATCATTATATTTCAACCTATCTTCTTGGCTTAAATTTTCAATAATAATAAATATTGGCTTTGCTGTAAATTTAATTTGAACAAACATGTCAAGAAGATTTAAATTTTCTAAAATAACTACACTTGGAAGAACGGAGTTAAAAATAATTTCAGCTTCAAAAAGAGTAACATCAGAACCCTTTGGAATATCAACGGCACCTAAAGATAAAATTGCAAAATCTATCACGGTCCACTCGGCCCTATTCTCAGAGCAAATAAATATTTTATCTTGATGCTTAACATTGATTGACTTTAAAAAGGAAGCAAGCTTTAAAACATTGTTTTTTAAGTCGCCATAAGTAACATGGGCATATCCATTGCTAACTTTATATATTTGAGCAATTTTATCTTTTTGCTGATCAGCCACTTCAAAGAATGCCTTTGCTATTGACATATAATCCTCCTTTTAACAAAGTTAACATGGTTTATTATATCATTATTAACCATAAATTCATAAAGATTATTTATAAAGACTCATACTGTAAAAAACATACAGAAAGCCAATGAAAATAAAAGCCTAAAAAATCAAAACAAATTAAAAAAGTATTTAATAAAAAATAATTAAAAATCTAAAATTAAAACAATCAAGCACTCTTTCTAAGAAATCTCCTTATTTTTTATTCATAAATACAAGAAATATAATTTTCATAGTCTTTAAAATAATATTTTAATATTTATCCATTTAAAAGAAAATGTCCACAAACCTATCAACACGAATTTAGTCGTTTCTCTACAATATTTAAGTTTTTTTGAAATATTACCACCTTCCAGTTCTCTATTAAAAACTTCAAAAAAACCATTAACTACTTCTTTGTTACCCAAAACAGCAAATAAAATTTTAACATTAAGAATTAATTTTTCAAAACAAAAAAATTAATCCCTTCTGTGGGGTAAGAACGATTCAAATCATCTACAATATCCTTTAATCGATCAACAATAGATTGATTGGATGTATAAATAATCAAAATAAAATTTTCTTCAGGCCAAACACCATTGCCATGTTTTTCCCCCTTCTTGCCTTTTCCATAAACATTTTCTATCTTAGAATAATATATAGGCTCTCCTAACTCTTGCTCTATTTTTTCTATACATTCAAAAACATCAAGCTCTAAAGATAAGTTAGAAACTATTTCAATCCTATATCTATAAAATTTAGTCATATCATTCTCCATCTTCTTCAAATAAATTATCATAACTACTTTTAGCTGAATTATTAATTTTGAATGATTTTTCAACATCTACATTGGACGTCACTCTTTTTAACCTAGCTTTAAAACTTGAAACAATGTTGGAAAAAATTTCAAAAAGCATGGGAATAAAAAACAAAGTAAGAAATGTGCTGGCTGTCATTCCGCCAATAAAAGTGAATGCAATTGGCTTTAAAAGTTCATTTCCACTTCCACTAGAAAATGCCATTGGAATAAGCCCTATTATTGAAGTCAAAGAAGACATTAAAACCGGCCTAAGCCTTGAACGACAAGATTCAACAATTGCTTCTCTTAAGCCAAATCCCCTCTTGATCAATAAACCAGTATAGTCTACAAGAACAATTCCCGTATTTACCACAACACCAACAAGCATAAGCATACCAATTGCAGCAAAAATAGAAAGTTTTTCTCCTGCAAGAAAATGTATAAGAACAACCCCTATTGCTGTTAAAGGAATTGTAAAAATAATAATAAAGGGTTTTAAAAAAGATTCAAATTGAGAAGCCATAATGCCAAACACAACAATAATAGCCATCATAATGATTATTTTAAACTGATTCATAATATTTGAAAATTCATTATATTCTCCCTCAACCTTAAGCACTATGCCTTCTTTATGAGGCACTTTATTATTAATAAAATCTACAACTTTTGCAGTTACTTGGGTTAAATTATCATTTGGAGAAATACCTGCATTAAGATAAACAGTTAAAGCTTGATTTTCTCTATAAATAGATTCAGCTTTATTAGTTTTTTCAAAGGTAGCTATTGATGAAAAAGGAATTTTAACCCCAGATGAATTTGTAATAAATATTTTTTCTAAATCTTTTAAATTTTTAACATCCATTCTATCAAGCTTAAGAACAATATCATAATTAAGTCCATTTTCTACATATTGCCCAGCAACAACACCATTAATATTGGCCTTTAACTCATTTAAAATGGTATTCATGTCAATGCCATAATTATAAGCTAAAGCTCTGTCTATCTCAACGCCAATTTGGAGTTGAAAATCACTTATACTAAGTCTTGGATTTACAAGTTCAGGAATTTCCTTTTTTAACATGGAAACTAAAATTTTTCCATAATCTTTTATATACTCGAAATCATTGGCCGAAATTTTAATTTTAATAGAATCTCCACCGCCTAAAGCACCGCCACTGGAAGGTTCAATATTAAACTCAGGATAAAGATTCCCAATACGATTCATAATTTTATATTTAATAGCATCGTAATCTATGCTTTGGGTTAACTTATCTCTTGATTCTTCCTTAAGAGGAAACAATACATTGAAAATTATTCTATCAGCATGTAAAGTGGCAATAATGCTTTTATATCCCTTAGACTCACTTTTTACAATTTCTAAAAATCTATTAGAATAAAATTTTGCATATTCTAAATTAGTTTTATGGGGAAAATTTAAATTAATAGTAATTGAGTTTTCTTTGCCTCTAGCAAAAGTTGTCACATCCAACAATAATCCTAAAAGCAAACTACCAATAAAACTAAAAAAAACAATTAACCCAAAAATCAATTTGTGATTTAAAACTATATTTAATAAATTGATATATAAAAATTCTAAAAAATAATAAATACTCGCAAAAAAAGCATCGATTTTCCTAATAAAAGCATTCTTAATATTTTTTTGAAAACTTGTGTACAAACCGACATAATGGCTTGCTAAAACAGGAACCAAAAAAATCGCAACTAAAAGAGAAACCCCCAAGGAAATAACAATCGTAAATGAAAAATCTTTAAAAAAATCTCCATATACTCCAAGTTCTGATTTGAAAATAAGAAATGGCCCAAAAACACAAATAGAAGTAAAAGTTGAGGATGTAATAGGTAGCATCATTTCTTGGGCTCCAAGAATGGAAGATGAAATAAGCTTTGCTCCTTTTTGTCTATATTTGTATATGTTGTCTATTACAACAATTGAACAGTCAACAACCATTCCAATTCCAAGTGCAAGGCCTGCAAGACTCATAATATTAAGGGAAATATTTACAAAATACATTAAACAAAAGGTCAAAACAATTGCTATTGGAATAGAAATTCCAATAATTATTGTGGCCCTAAAGCTTCTTAAAAAGAAGAAAATAACAAATATTGCAAGTATGGCCCCAAAATAGGCTGAATTTACAACTGTTGAAATGGATGCTTTAATAAAATTAGTACTATCAGAAGCAATTTCTAATCTCATATCTTTAGGCATAGATAATTTCAATTTTTCTATTTCACTCATAACAACATTAGAAACGGCAATAGAATTGGCATCACTACGTTTTTGAACCGACAAAGAAATTGAAGGCAATCCATTATACTCAACATATTCTGACAAATCTTCAAAATCCGTTTTAATATTAGCAATATCTTTAAGTTTTATTTCAATAGGAGATGAATTTATGCCAGAAGAAATGTCGGGCATCTTATAAGCTATGACCACATTGCTTATCTCTTCAATTGATTTAAATTTTCCAGAAACTTCAACCAAATATTCCAAGTTATTTTCCAATATATTACCGGCTGAAAGTTCCAAATTTTGAGATGCTATAATTGAAGATATTCTTGATAAAGAAAGCCCATAAGACTCCAATCTGTTTTGAGAAACTTCAATTAAAACGCGCTTTTTACTTCCACCATTAACAGTAACAACTGCAACTCCATCAAGCCTTTCAAGCCCAGGTTTAATGATCTCATCAGCATATCTTTTAAGCTCAGAAACTGGCCTTACAGAATTAATAACAATTTCCATTACAGGAATATTTTTAAGATTGTATCTAAAAATTCTAGGTGTTTGTGATTTACTGGGCAGTAAAGACTTTACCAATTCAAGAGCATCTCGAATTTCATTTAAAACTAAATCTAAATCGGTTCCATGATAAAATTCAAGCGAAACGGTGCTACTTTCTTTAGAAGAAATGCTATATATATTTTTCAAATTCTTTACCGAACTCAAGCCACTCTCAAGAACTCTAGAAACACTCTCTTCAACTTCTTTAGGAGAAGCACCAGGATAAACAGTATGAATACTTATTTGGGGAATATCAATTCCTGGTAAAAGATCTACTTTTAATCTTGAAAAAGTATATAAACTTATCATTATTAACAATGAAAATAAAATCAACATTGTTATTGGCTTGCTAACTATTCTCTTTACCAACATAACACATCCCCCAATAAATTAAATATTGCTTTCAGCTGAAAGACCCTCTTTGGTATCTACCAAATTTATTAGAGTTCCATTAGAAAGAGCAGACATACCTTCTACTACAATTAAATCACCCTCTTCAACCTCGCCCGAAAGAGCTACAATGTTATCTATTTCAAAAAGCGTCTTAATGGGTAACATTTGAACACTTTTACTCTCTAAATCAAGCTTAAATACAAATGTCTTGCCCTCTCTCTCAACAACAGACTCTCTTGGAATCTTAATTACATTTCTAAAACGTTTAGTAATAAGTTTGATTTTAGAAAACATACCAATAATCAGTTTATCTAAATTGCTACCAATAGGCGTAAGATACACTTCGATAGTCCGACTTTTAGAATCTAAAATAGGAGATATTTCTGAAACTTTGGCCCTAAACTTTTCATTAGGATAAGCTCCAACCTCAATAATAGCATCATTTCCAACTTTAATATTTGAAATGTATTTCTCAGAAACATAAGTTAAAATTTGCTTTGTATCTATCCTTCCCACCACTGCTATGTTAGACTGAGGATTAACTGTTTCACCAATTTTTTTTGTAATATTTAAAATATATCCTGAGATTGGCGCTCTTACAGGACTTTTCAAGTATACAGAACCGGGCCTTGAAGGATCAAGAGTTGCAACTATTTGTCCCTTTTGAACATAAACTCCAAGTTTTATTCTCAAAGAAGTTATTTTGCCCACAGCGTCTGGAAAAATGCCTGCTTTAACTTTTGTATCTACATCTCCATTTAAAGACAAATAATCACTCAAGATTCCCTTTTTAACCTTCATAGCAATTACTGGGAATCTATAAGGATCTTCTTTCTCCTTATTGGTGTCGCTTAGCTTGTTCTTGCTCGAACAAGCAGCTAAGACTAAGAATAAAACTAAAAAATAATTTTTTAAATAAAAGTTAATATTAAAAATCAAATTCATCAAAATACCTCTCAGTCTAATGAATTTATTAAATTTTTATATTCAAGTATAGAATTGGCATAATTTAATTTATCTTCAATGAACTTCAAATCACTCTGCTTATAAGCAAATTCAATATCATTTAATTTAGAAAGATCCATGACCCCGGAGTTAAAAGCATTAAATGCCATTTGATAATTTTTATTCGCCAATTCTACATTAATTTTAGAAGCATCAAGAATCGCTTTATATCTTCTAATATCCTTTCTTTTTTGCACAATATTAGATTTTAAATTCCTAATTTTACCTTCAACATTGTTTTGTAGTATTTTTAGCTGATAGTTGTTATCTTGTATTTTTGTAAAACTCTTTGAAAATGGAAACATTTCAGTTAACCCATAATTTAAACTAAAGGATGCTAAAAATCCAGTTGAAAAACCTTTAGAACTTTCATGAAATGATTTATAAGGAGAGTAAGAAAATGACAAAGAAAGGCTTGGTAAATAAGTATCCAGCCAAAGCGAACCAATAAGCTGTTCTGTCATTTTTAATCGTATATTCAAATCCTTAATCTCTAATGATTCATTAAAATTTAATTCCTCATTAAATAAAGAAAAATCTATCGTCTCATCTGGCAACTCTCCAATAATTTCAAAATCTTGATCCGGATCTAATCCTATTAATAATTTGAAAATTTCTTTTGATTTTTCAAAATTAATAATCTGACCATCCAAATCTGGTTGAGATTTTTTATACTTAAGCTGCGCATCAAGAAAATCTATTTCTGATATTAATCCATTATTATAGGCAATTCTAGCTTGTTCAAATTTAAGTTTGCTATTTTGTATTTGGCTCTCAAAAACTTTTAAAGTGCCCTTTAAAGCTATCAATTGATTGTAAGACTTAAGAACATTTAGCTTAATATTGCGAACAGCGCTTTCTTTTGCTATTTTTGCACTTTCATACTCCAACATAACCAGTTGCATTCTCTTTAAAACAGAAGGAGACAAAGAAAGATTAATCCCAACTCCAAACCCAAAACCCCAATAATCTCTCTCAAGATCACTCAAAGCAGAAGAATTTCTACTAAGTGTAGAGCTAAGGTTAACATTTGGAACAAAAACATTCCACGCATTATTTTTATAAAGTTTTTTTATATTTTCTTTGTACAGAGCATTTTCTGAATCTAAGCTATTTTCTAAGGCCATATTTACAGCTTGTTTGGGTGATATTTGAATAATTTCAGCAAAAGAAAAAGAGACGGTCATAAAAATTAAAAAAAATTTTTTAATTTGAAGCCCCCTTTATAATAAAAATCAAAACTTTAAAGTTATAAAACTTAATTAATATTTTTAATTCATTTGATTAATTATTATAATATAATACAATTCCAAGTATGAACATTTTCAAAATTTTATTTATCTTAAATTATACTCTCATTTTTTTAATAAAAATTTACCAAAATACTTTATCTAAAATATTTGGGCTACAATGCATATACAAACCTACTTGCTCAAAATATTCAATTGAATGCCTTAAAAAATATAACTTTTTAACGGCCTTAATATTAATGACATTGAGAATAATAAGATGTAACGCATTATTTAAAGGAGGAAACGATTTTATTCCTAAATACACCCCTATTTCAAAATCTTTAAAAGAATTTAAAAAAAGATTAATCAAATAAAGTCTTATATTTTTCTGGAACCCACGTCTTTACAACTTCTTTATTCTTTTCAACAAATTCAACTGCATTGCGATACTCTTTGCCTGGTTCTTTATCGTTTCTATCCATTAAAGGCAATATTAAATCATCACTCCAATAAAAATGATCAAAAACATAATATGCATCAAAATCATCATTTTCAAGACCAAGCCTAACAAGAGTGTGCACGCTCTCAATCCCTCCCATAATTAAATCAGGATCATCAAGAAATTTAATATCATACCTAGAAAAAGCCCAATGGGGCTTCCACAAAGGAACTAAAATCCACTCGTTTCTCTTTATTGAAGAATCTAAACTTGCAAGCATAACACTCTCGCTTGAAGGAACTAGCTCATATTCTTTACTTAATCCATAATAATCAAGCGCTTGTTCTGTAACAATTTGAGTCCCCGCACCAGCATCTATGCCAATCATTTTGTTTTTAAACTTAGCGCCTTTACCCTTAAGCTCACTAATGCTAGAAATTGGAACATAACTTGGCACCACAAAACCCTGAATGGTTCCTTCATAATTTGCACCAAGATCAACAAACTTTGTTTTCAGCTTTTCGTAATAAAATTTATCGGCTGTAGGAACCCAAGAAGATACAGTGCCATCTACCTTCCCAGATGCTAAGTATTGATACATTATAGATGTAGTAACTGAAAATATTTCTGCATTATAACCCATTTTTTCAAAAACAACCTTCAATACATTTGTAGCTGCTGTTTCTCCACCCCAATTCACATATCCAATTTTTACCGATTTCAAATTCTTTGAACTCTTTTTTTCATCACAAGACAAAAAAGTAAGAAAAATACAAAAGATAATAAACAATTTATTCATAAAAAATCTCCATTTCATCAAGCAATCTCCAAAACTCAATAAACAATTTAGGCATAAAACAATCTCCATTTATTTATTATATATTTCTAAAAATCTTTTAAATTTATTTTCTCTCTTTCCACTATAATGATCTGTATTTAAATAGCTAAATTTAATAAAAATAGACTGCATAATCCTATCTAAAATAATAGCTATAATAACAACTGCTAATCCAGATATTAAACCCTCACCAAAATTTAATCTTTCTATAGAGTAAATTACAGTCCTGCCCAAACCAGAAGATCCAACCATTGCAGCAATTACTATCATAGATATCGCCATCATTATTGACTGATTAATACCTTCAATTATACTCTGAAGAGAAAGAGGAAGCTGAACTTGAAAAAGAATGCGCAAATTACTACTACCAAAGGACTTGGCTGCCTCTATTACTTCATCTGAAACTTGAACAATCCCCAGTCTTGTATATCTAATAACAGGAGGCATAGCAAAAACTATTGTAGCAAAAATAGCAGAGGCTGTACCCATTCCAAAAAAAGGAATAGCGGGAATCAAGTAAATAAAAGGGGGCATGGCTTGCATTAAATCTAAAATGGGTTTTAAAAAAACATAAAACTTTGGGAAATATCCCCCCAAAATACCTATAGGAATTCCCAAAATAACAGAAACTAATACAGAGACAAATATAATAGCTATTGTATCCATTGAAGCTTCCCAAAGATTAAAATACAAAATAAAAAAGAATCCGGGTAAAATTAAAAATATTAATCTCTTTTTTAAGAAAACAAAACTTAGCAAACATACAGTCAAAATAAAAATAAGTGGATTAACAAAAAGAAATAAATTTTTCAAATTTTCATATAAAAAAATTATACTTTTAGAAAAACCTACCCCATCAGAAATTGAAAAATTATCAACCAAAAAATCAAAAAAATTATCTATTTTTAATATAAAAAAATCTTTATTCATAAATTCCTATCTTGATAATAAATCAGAGATTTCATTTAAACTAACATAGCCAACAATAGTTCCCTTTTCTTTTATTATTAAATAATCTTGCTTATTCAAATATTCAACAATTTTTTTTATCTCATCATTTAGATCTAAATTTAAAGATATAAGATTATCATACCTTTTATTAAGAACTTTGTCGTATAAACTGAAATTTTCACCTTGACATTTTATAATAACATTTAAGCCATTATCACTACCAGAGTTTAAATCAAAATCATCTTTTAAAATATCTTTTATTTTTAAAATATTTAAAACAGGTAAATTTTTAATAAAATCAGATATAAAATCTGTACTAGGATTAGCTAAAATTTCTAAAGGTTTGCCAACTTGAATGATTTTTCCATCTCTCATAAAAGCAATTCTATGTCCCAATTTAAAAGCTTCAATTAAATCGTGAGTAATAAACACAACTGTTTTTTTAAGTTTAGCTACCAACCTTAAAAGTTCTTCCTGCATTTCTCCTTTAATTAAAGGATCAAGTGCCGAAAAAGCTTCATCCATTAAAAGAATATCTGGATTAACCACTAATGCTCTTGCTATTCCAACTCTTTGCTTCATCCCCCCAGAAAGTTCATTAATATACTTATATTTTGAATCCTCAAGCCCTACAAGATTTAACACCTCAATAGCAAGCTCCTCTCTGATCTTCCTGGAAACATGTTTAACCTCAAGCCCATAAGTAACATTTCTCAATACATTCATATGAGGGAAAAGTCCAAAGTTTTGAAAAACCATTGCAAATTTATCTTTTCTTAAATTAGAAAGATCTTTGCGATTTATAGCATTCATTTCCATATTATTTACCAAAATAGATCCTGAATCTATTTTATAAATACCATTTAAACACCTGACTAAAGTAGACTTGCCACAGCCTGACATACCCATAATAACTAAAATTTCATTTTCATAAACATCAAGATTAATATTGGCATTTGCAATAAAAATAGAAGATTCTTTGTAGATTTGCATTCTATCTTTGCCATCTTCATAGTCTTTTATAGCTTGACTTATCTGCTTTTTGTCAACATAATACGAAAATACTTTATAACAATCTTTGATTTTAACAGCAACCCTACTCAAAGCAAACTCCTCAATAAGCCTGCATTATACTTTATAACACATCATTATAAATTATACTAAAATTATTAAATTTTTGCCGATCCGAAATAAAAAACAAAAGACCCTTTAAAGGATCTTTTGTTAAAAATTTGTACCAATTATACCAATTAAATTATAATTTTATCTAAGCAATGACAAAACATATTGGGGAACTTGATTAGCCTGTGCAATCATTGCCATTGCAGATTGGGTTAAAATACTATTAGTTGTAGCTGCTACAACCTCATCTGTCATTGTAGCATCTTTTATTTGAGCATAAGATGCCTTTAGATTTTCAATTGCATACTCAGTACTATTCTTTATAGATTCAAGTCTATTTTGGAAAGCACCCAAATTTGCTCTTTGGTCACTTACCATTCTGATAGCATTTTCTATTTTAGCAAGTGATGTATTAGCATCAACTGTGGTTGTAACATTAACAGGAGAATTAACTCCACCCTGAGAAGGTGCTGTAGCAGGTGTTGGTTGTTGAGCTCCTTCTTGCTGAACACCTTCTTGAACAGGTGCAGCCTGAGCAGTTTGAGCTCCCTCACCAGAGAAAAGATTTGCAACATTAGCTGCATAAATATTTACAGCAATAGCTTCATCTTGGTTTGCTCCAACATGAACTCTTAAGGTCCAAGAAGCCTGAGACCCTGAAAGTGATGCTGGTGTGTTAATTTTTGCAGGTTGCATTCCAAGCTCTTCAGCTGTTCTTACATTTTGAGAAGCAGATTTGTTTGACAACATGTGCATTTGGTTATATTGAGCTTGATCAGCAATTCTATTAATTTCGTCTGTAAGTTGCTCTATTTCAATTTGTATAGAACCTCTGTCTGCATCTGAATATGTGCCGTTACCTGATTGAACTGCCAATTCTTTCATTCTTACTAAAACTTTTTCTACTTCATTCAAATTTCCTTCTGTTGTCTGAATAAAATTAATAGCTTTAGAAGTGTTTCTAGAAGCTTGTGACAAGCCTCTTATTTGAGCATTAATCTTACCAGAAACTCCCATACCAGCAGCATCATCAGAAGCACGATTAATTCTGTACCCACTAGAAAGCTTTTCTTGAGTTTTGCTAAGATTGGCAGCATTAATGCCATTATTTCTTGAAGCATTAATAGCTGATGTATTATGATTTATAATCATATATCATTCCTCCATGATTAAACTTAATTATTTATTTTTGGCAAATCCTTTTGCCTGTTAAAAAGAATAGCACAAAAATTTAAAAAAAAGAAACGCAGACAGCAATAGCATTAAAAATAATTGTTATTATTTATTTCTTTGATTAAAATCAAAAGCTCTTAATGTATTTTCCTGATCTTTCATACGCTTAACAGTAAAATCTAAGGTATTAAGATCACCCTCCACTTTTCTCTCTTTATCTTCGTATTTCTTTTTATAATCTTCAACTTTATTTTTTTGATTAAAAATTTTCAAGTCGTAATTTTTTATTTTATTATAAATAACTCCTCCGGAAGCCACAAGAGGCGAAAGACAATCTCCTAGCATTTTAGCAATTCCATTATCATATACTCTGTCCCCATTAAGGTCAAATAAAAAAAGTTCTCGAACATTATCGATGTTATTGCGAATTGATTCATCAAACTTTTTCTCATCAAGTCTTAAATATCTAGAAAGTCCACCAGAAGAAGAAATAGAATTAGTAAACACTCCCATTTGATTAATTATTGAAAAATTAGGATCGCTAGTAACATAAGGTTTAAAAATTATTGACTCTAGTCTGGACTTAAGATTTTTCAATAAAAATTCAGACCTTAGAATACCTAAATTTTTATAAGCCTCTTCTTTTTGAGAATCACTAAGATATGTCAACTCTTCAACTATATTAGACTTTTGATTGCTGGGTTGATCTTCATTGGAGCTTACAATATTAATCTCCGCAAGAACCTCATTATAAGCACCAATAAAATCCAAAAGAACCCTCTTAATCCCTTCATAATCAGGCTCAATTTTAGCCTCAACCACATCGCTTGAGGCTTTTTTTAAACTTAATGTCACATTTGGAACTAAATCATTAATAACATTTGAATCTCTCTCAACATCTACTCCATCAAATTTAATTTTTGCATTCTCAGCAAAACTTTTAGCATTTATTGGCAAATAACCATCTCTATTTTTTGGATCAAAAATTTCAACATTACCAATAACAATTACTTTATTATTTGATTTATTTTCAATATTTATTTCTTCCAGATTAGAAAGAGCTCCAACATCAACTTCAACTTCTTCAAAATCATTTGAAATATTTATTAAAGGAAGCTCTAAAGAACCTTCTTTGCTACTTATTTTAAATATATTCATTTGAATATATTTTTTTTCCAAAGGAGTTTTTAAATCAGATCCAAGATCAACTACACTGTCTTCACTGTCAACTTTTGCATCCTTAAATGTAGCCCCTCCGGGATTAAAAATAATCTTGCTATCAGACTCTTCTAGGCCTGTATCAAAATACTTAACTTCAAATTTAATTTTACTCCTAGATGTAATTTCAATATCTTCAGGAATTTCAATTGACACTTCTGAAAGCGGATTTAAAACAAGATTATTGTTCTCAAAAGCAAGTCTATTATTACTGCTAGATTGATTTACGGCAATATCTGAAAGACTAGGATTAAAATTGGTTTTAAGTTCACTTAAAATGCCAATTTGCTTAGCAAAAGACAATCCCTCCCCTTTGATCACAAGCTTATTTTCTTTGCCTTCCTTTAAGGATTGCAAAACAAAACGACTATTTCCATTTTTATCGCTTTTTACTATTTTTGCAGATAAAAAACCCTTTCCCTTGTTATTAATATCCCTTACAAGTAAATCAATGTTACCATTACTTTTTACATTAATTTCCTTCTTGCCAACTAAAAATATATAATCTCCCTCTGGAATTGTAACTTTTTTAGGATCAAAATTTGCAGACAAAAACACATCAGCTGACGCTATTTGATCAACAATTAATTTGTGAGTCTCATTCTTAGATCCATATCTAGTAGACAAGGTTAAAACCTCGCTATTGCTAGAATTCCCTGACATTAGATTAAAAGGACTGTTAAGCGATGTGATTTCTTTTGCAAGAGAATTTAAAGTAGAGATTTTTCTATTAATTAACTGCCAAGCACTTTTCTCTTGCTCTAAAGATTCAAGTTTTTTGAAAGAAGAATCAATTTTAGCTTTATCGGACTTAAGCATGGATTCACGAATTTCTTTAGTATTATATTTGCTCTCAAGTCCAGGAACAAAAAATCCTGATGCCAAAATAACGCCCTCCGGGGTAAATTATATCATTAATAAAATTGAAAATAAAATATAATATGTAATAAAAAAACATAAACTTTAAGCATCCAAACAATTTAAAATAAAATTGTAAAGTATAAAAAGTAAAAACTTTAAAAAAAATTAATGTTTATAGTAAAATAAATTAAAAGGAGCATAAAGATGCCAAATTTTTGCTTATTCAACTCAAAATCTGTTTTAACTGGAAACGATAAACTGGATAATTCGGCAGTTCTGATTAAAGACAATAAAATTTTTGATATTGTAACATCTGATAGACTTAAAAAAATGGATCTAGAAGAGTACCAAATGATTGACACAAAAGGCAATTATATAACTCCTGGTCTTTATGACAATCATATTCATGGATTTCACGGTTATGGGACAGATCAATGCTCAACAGAATCAATACTTAAAATGTCAGAACATTTAGCGCAATACGGTGTAGTAGGATTTTTGCCAACTATTTATCCAAGACCAATAGATGAAATGACTAAAGCAATAAAAGCTTGCACAGCAGCAATAGGTAAAGAAAAAGGAGCTAAAATTCTGGGACTTCACCTTGAAGGACCTTTTTTTTCTCCTGAAAAAAAAGGAGCGCACCCTGTTTCTCATCTTCATGAACCTAGTATTAAAGTTATGCAAAAACTAATAGATGCAGCTGGAGGAATATTTACAGGATCAAACGGCAAAAGAAAAACACATATAAGCACAATGACTGTTGCTCCTGAGCTTAAAGGCATGAGAGAACTTGCAATATTTTGCCTTGAAAACAATATAAACCTTCAAGCAGGACATACAAACGCAACATATGAAAATATGATAGAAGGATTTCAAGTTGGAATACTTCACACAACCCATTTTTTCAACGCAATGTCAAAACTTGACCACAGAAATCCAAATGCAATAGGAGCAGTATTAATACATGGCGATGTTTCTTGTGAAATTATTGCAGATGGCCACCATATACATCCAAAATTAGTTTTAATGCTTAGAAAGCTCAAAGATATAAGTAAAATAGTCCTTGTAACTGACGGACTTACCCCAAATTGTCAAACTTGTGGAAAACTAATTGCAAACGGAGATGAGGTTTATATTGCAGAAGATGGATTATTCCATAGCGTGAAAAGCAACACAATAGCTGGATCAACACTCACAATGATACAAGGTCTTAAAAATTTAGTAGAATTCGGATACAGCTTAAGCGACGCTGTTCAAGCAAGCTCCTACAATCCAACAAGAATCCTAAATATTGATAAAAAGGGATTAATATGTCATGGATATGATGCAAGCATCAATGTCTTAGATAAAGATTTTAATCTAAAACTAACAATGATAGAATCTAAAATAATTTTTAACAATCTATAGCTTTAAACAATTTTAAGGGGATCAAAATGAGATTAATAGTCAGACCTACATACGAAGACATATCAAGGTGGGCAGCCAATCACGTAGCACAAAAAATTAAAGAATTTTCTCCAACAAAAGAAAAACCATTTATCCTTGGACTTCCAACAGGAAGCTCCCCAATTGGCATGTATAAGAATTTAATTGAATTAAATAAAGATAAAAAAATTTCATTTCAAAATGTCATAACTTTTAACATGGATGAATACATAGGAATTGAAAAAAATCATCCTCAAAGTTACCATTCATTTATGTGGAAAAATTTTTTTTCTCACATTGATATTAAAAAAGAAAACATAAATATACTAAATGGAAATGTTTTAAATCTTGAAAAAGAATGTGAAGAGTATGAAAAAAAAATCAAATCTTTCGGGGGAATCATGCTTTTTGTAGGTGGAATCGGACCTGATGGTCACATTGCTTTTAACGAACCCGGCTCCTCCCTAACATCAAGAACAAGAATTAAAACCTTAACCCAAGATACAATCATTGCTAATTCAAGATTTTTTGAAGACAATCTGAGCAAAGTTCCTAAAAGGGCGCTAACTGTTGGGGTTGGAACAATTATGGACTCACAAGAAATTTTAATAATAGTAAACGGCCATAGCAAAGCAAGAGCACTAAAACATGCTATTGAAAAAGGCATTAATCATATGTGGACAATTAGCGCGCTTCAACTACATAAAAACGCAATTATAGTATCTGACAAAAACGCAACTTACGAATTAAAAGTCGGAACGGTAGAATACTTTAATGACATAGAAAGAGAAAACTTTAATAACGACTTAAAATAAACTAATTAAATTTTTAAAGTAAAATACTGAATATAAGATTGAAAATCTTTATAAAACAAAAGCTTACTCCTCGGCTTCATTGTAAATTTTTGAAACTTCTTCCCAATTTAAAGCCTTTAAAAATGCATCAACATATTCAATTCTTCTATTTTGATATTTAAGATAATAAGCATGCTCCCAAACATCAATACCTAAAATTGGCTTATAAGACTTCATTAAAGGACTATCCTGATTAGGCATCGAAATCACTTTAAGCCCACTATCAGGGCACAATACTAACCACGCCCAACCACTTCCAAAAATTTTCATCGCAGTATCTTTCAAATTAGCCTTAAGAACATCTAGGCTTCCAAAAGCTGCATTAATATCGTCTTTAAACTTTTCAAAAAGATTATCCTTGTTTCCCGGCCTTAAAGTTCTAAAATATAAAGTATGGTTAGAATAACCCCCAGCATTATTTCTTATTAAAGTTTGAAATTCTTCTGGAAAATCATGAATATTTTTTAATATATTTGACACATCTGTTAAATGAATTTTATCCATTTTTTCCAAAATGGAATTCAAATTCATTACAAAACCATTATGGTGCTTGCTATGGTGAATTTCCATAGTTTTAGCATCAATATAAGGCTCAACAGCATCATAATCATAACCAAGTTCTGGCAGCTTAAACATAAAAACCTCCTGTTTTAACTTTTGCCGTGACAATTTTTATATTTCTTTCCACTTCCACAATAACAAGACTCATTTCTACCTATTTTAGGAGAACTTCTAACCACCTGAACATTAGAAATGCTTTTATTCTCATTAATAAAAATTCCAGAAAGTTCTTTATGAATTGACTTAACATTCCTAGACTTCTTTGTTGACTTAAAATCGGAAGAATTGCTATCCAATTTTAACTGAAGAACACGCCTTATGGTAGAAACTTTAATATCTTTAATAAGCTCGCTAAATATTGAAAATCCTTCTTCTTTGTATTCTGTAATTGGATTTTTATTAGCATAAGATCTTAAATAAACAGCCTCTCTTAAAGAATCTAAATTTGCAAGGTGTTCTTGAAATTTAAAATCAATATTTTTCAAATATTCATATCTTAAAAATCCATTAAAAAGATCCCTGCCAATCAAATTTTCCTTTTCATCTAAATTTGCCTTTGCTATTTGCATTAACTTAGCCTTCAAATCAAGAGAACTAATATTTTCAATAGAGCCAAGACTCTCAAGCATATAAGCAAAAATTGAATTTACTTCATTTAAAAAAATATTTGAAACTGTACTACTTTTTGTCCCTTCAATTAAAAAACTAAGATATTCTTCTAAAGCAACAAGAATACGATCCTTAATAGCTGTATCTTCAAGAATAGAGTTTCTCTGAGCATAAATAAAATCTCTTTGCTTTGTAATAACATCGTCATACTCTAATAAATGCTTTCTAATTTCAAAATTTCTGTCTTCTACTCGTTTTTGAGCATTAATCAAAGATTTAGTTAAAAGAGAATGTGTGATAGGCTCTCCTGTTGCCATTCCAAGCTTACCCATTAATGATCTTAGGTTGTCTCCAGCAAAAAGACGCATTAAATCGTCCTCAAGCGACACATAAAATCTTGATCGCCCAGGATCACCTTGTCTTCCACTACGCCCACGAAGCTGGTTATCTATTCGCCTTGACTCGTGACGTTCACTACCAATAACATAAAGCCCACCAAGACTTTTAACCTCATTATAATCTTTTAAGTAACTTTCTCTCTCATTTTTAACAGCCTCTTGAAATTCTTCAAGGCTTACATTAGTTCCGATTTTTTTCCTAACCCTGTGTTCAATATTGCCCCCAAGTTTAATGTCCGTACCACGACCAGCCATATTTGTTGCTATTGTAACCGCATGTTTTGCTCCAGCCTCAGCAATAATAAATGCTTCTCGAGAATGATTTTTTGCATTAAGAACTTCATGCTTGATCCCCCTACTTTTAAACATGGCTGATAAAATCTCAGATTTTTCAATAGAAACAGTTCCCACTAAAACCGGCTGACCCTTTTTGTAAGTTTTATAAACCTCATCTGTAATCGCATTAAATTTAAATTCTTCCGTATAATAAATAGTATCATTCTCATCTATTCGTGCTAACAATCTATTTGTTGGAACTACAACTACATCAAGATTATATATTTTATGAAATTCCTTAGCTTCTGTATCAGCTGTACCTGTCATACCAGAAATTTTATTAAACATTCTAAATAGATTTTGAAAAGTAATAGTTGCCATAGTTTTATTTTCATTAGCAACTCTAACTCCTTCTTTAGCCTCAATAGCTTGATGAAGTCCATCAGAATATCTTCGCCCTGTTAAAACTCTCCCGGTAAATTCATCTACAATTTCAACACCAGAATCACCAACAATATATTCTCTATTTTTTAAAAAAAGCAAATGTGCTTTTAAAGCTTGAGTCATATAATGAACATAATTAAAATTTGAATCCGTATACATAGACCCGCTAATAATGCCCTTAGAAACTAAAAGTTGTTCAAGATTATTAAGCCCTTTCGCAGTAAAAGAAATTCTTTTGGCCTTTTCATCAACAGTATAATCACCATCAAGGTCATCTATTTCTAAAGGATAATCACCGGTTTTAGAATCCTTGGAGCACTCTTTTAAAAAAGATACAAGAGAATTAACTTCAAGATAAGCCTTGGTGTTGCCCTCTGTTGGCCCTGAAATAATTAAAGGGGTTCTTGCCTCATCGATCAAAATAGAATCAATCTCATCAATAATACAATAATTAAATTTTCTTAAGGATTTTTCATTCAGGTCATAACGCATATTATCTCTTAGATAATCAAATCCAAGTTCATTATTTGTAACATAAGTAATGTCTTTAGCATATTGAGCCTTTCTTAGCTCATAATCCATATTAGATAGAACAACCCCCACGCTAACACCCAAAAGATCAAAAACCGGCTTCATCCAATTAGAATCGCGCTCTGCAAGATAGTCATTAACAGTAACAATAATAACCCCATCTCCTGTTAAACTATTTAAATACGCTGCTTGAACTGAGGAGAGAGTTTTTCCTTCTCCTGTTTTCATCTCTATTATTTTGCCTTTGTGAAGAGCAAGCCCAGCAATGATTTGCACATCATAAGGCCTTTCTTTAAGACGCCTTCTAGCAGCTTCTCTAGACAGAGTAAAAGCTCGTTCCAAAATATTATCTAAAGAATTACCCGATTTTAATTCATCTTTAAGCTTTTCTGTCTCCTTTGAAAAATCTTCATCTGCCAACAATAATGCCCAACGTTCAAGCTTATTAATATTTCTTAGGGTTGGAAGATAATCTTTTAAATCTCTTTTACTTTTTGAGCCAATAGTTGTCTCAAGTACTGCTTTTAACATGGTAGGTATTAATTCTCCTAAATAATTGACTTAAAGTCATTTTAAATAATAATATAAAAATATGAAAAAACACTATAAAGCTCTTATATTAAGCCTGCTTTTTGCAATTATATCATGTAATAATAAAACTTTAAACGAACTAGGAGAAGAACAATTCAAAATACCATTTGGAACACTTCCTGGTGCAATAATGCCTCTGAATAACAAATTTACAAATTCAAAATTTGATATCAAAACATATAATGGGCTAGTTTACATTGCAGAAATAAAAACAAATAAATTAATGATTTTTAACTCATACGGGAAACTAATACAGACATATCAAAATGGAATATTTAAAACAAATGCCGATTTAAAAATAAAAAAAATAGATTTTGAAGGAATTCAGGCAATATACCCGCTAAACGATTTTATTATTGTCGCAGATAAGCTAAATAATAAAAAATCAAAATTCAATCAAAAAGAAAATATTGCCTACTTTATGAGAATACTAATACTAAACAAAAACTCGTCTGTAGAAATTTTAGGGCAAGAAGGTTTAAACGGAATGCCATTTCCACAAATTTACGATGTTAATGTTGATGAGCACGGCAACATTGCAATAATATCAATATATAGCAAAGGTTATATAATATATTCTTATAATAAAGAATTTTCTCCACTTTATAAAATTTACGTCAACAAAAACCTGCTAGAAACAATAGACAATCAAAAGACAAAATACAATATTTCAATAGACAAGGTTTTTTTTGAAGTCAACAAAAAAACTCTTTACGTAAAAACTACTTACTATGAAAACATTGGTGACAATGAAAATATAAACGATCTTGGAATTAAAATTAAAGATCAATATATCTATAAAATGAGTTTGAAAAAAAACAAAGAATTAGAAGTTATAAGTAAAATCGCTCTTCCTAAAAACTTACTAGATGATAAACAAGAAAGCTTTATTAACATTATAAAAATACAAAAAGACAAAATAATAGCATCTACTAACATGAAAAACTTATCTAACAATTTAATATGGAAATTAGATAACAAAGGCGCAATTAAAGAACAAATAGCTTTAATTGAGCCTTCAAATTTAATATTTCTCTCTGAGAGTTTATCTAAAGATGGAATACTGAGCATACTTTATGGCGGGAAAACTGGAGTTAGTGTTTACTGGTGGAATTTAAATGCGTTATTAAAATTATAATTATAAAATGGTTGAATTTGCCAATACAATGAAAAAGATTAATTACAATCAACAACTAGAAATTAAATACCAAAAAAAAATGAAAAAACATATCATTATTGGAATAATCTTTGTTGTAATTCTTTTATTTTTTAAAATTTTTCTAATTCCTAGAATTCAAAATCACGAAAACAATAAAAATAATATCAAAATGATAATAAACTATAAACAAGACAAAAACAGATTATCACTAAAAATAAATATAAAAACAAAAAAAACTTCAAGCTTAGGGAAAGCCAAGCTAGATATTTATCTAGACAGCAAATTAATTGAAAGCAATATGTTTTACATAAGCAGTAAAAACTTTACAACATATGCTAATATAATCTATCAAAATGAAAGTTTATTAAGTATAATACTAAAGAGTAATGGCAATAATAATGTCTTTTATAGTAAAAGAATAAAACCTAGGGGATAAAAATATGATACAAATATACTTCATGTCCGTTTTGCTTAACATCTTAGGGGGAATAATACTTGCATTTCCAATATTAATAGAAAGAATGAGCTTTTTCAAAATTTTTGAAGATTTTGTAAACTTAATAAACGATAACAAAAAGGTAAAAAGCATTTTTGGATTATTGTTTTTAATAACCAGTGCCCTTGAAATAATCAGGCCATACAAATTGCCAATAATTGGAAATTTGATTCCAGCTATAAGTTTATTTTTAATTGGATTTATCTTGTTCTTAAAACAAAAATTACCAACAGAGGTTCAAAATAATAAAAAATATGGAAAATTCAAATCAATACTTGAAAGCAATCAGCAGTTAATTGGCATTATATCAATCATTATAGGAATAATTCATTTTTTAGCAGCAGAAATACCTTTATTGTAAGATGTTGCAAGATTAAAAATAAAGATACAATTTTTAACAAAATTACTAAAAAGCAACTTGACTTTGACATGATCATTCTATATTATTACTATGATTTAATTTAAATTTTAATTGTTGGCCCAATAAAGGCCGTAAATGGTATAAAGGGAAAAGATATAATGATATTTAGAACATATAAGCATTTGGAACTAATAATACTTCCCATGTTAATGCTCAGTTGCGCCTTTTTTAAAAAACCACAATCTGTATATCAAGAAAGCAGTACTGGCAAACCAATACGTGATGAAAAATTACATTTAAAAAAAAATTCACAATCTGTATATGGAAAGCAAGAAAGCGGCACTGGAAAGCCAATAAGCGATGAAAAATTACATTTAATATCAGGCAAAATTTCAAATAAAAAATTACCAATCATAAATGGTAATCATGACGTAACTTGGATAAAAACAAAGGCAATGACAATCTTAGATGAATATGGGAAAGAAATACCAGAATTTAAAAACAAATTTGGATATTCCTATATACTATCCCCTATAAAAATGGATGATGCATATAGTTATTACACATCGTTATTAATACTTTTTGAAACAACTAAAGATGGGGACAAAGAATATGAAATCGAAGATATTAAATTTGTAACAGCCGGTTCCAATCTAGAGCTTAAAAATTCCCTTTTAGATGTTGAAAATTCACAAGAAGAAGGATATATTACTGCATACCCATTTGGAATATTGATGAGTGATGAGATTAAAAATGCTTTTAAATTAACATATAAAAATGATCAATGGAATTATATGCTTGCAGATTTAACTGTCAAAAATAAACTTACTCAAGAAACTAAAATTTATAAAATTTCCCTTAATTCAAAATTAATTATTGAATTTTTAAAAGAAGTGCTAAAAGAAAATTCTATATTAAAAGACATAGCTGGAGATTTATTTGAAGACATATAAATACAAACAAAAGGAAATATCTTATGAGCATTAAAAAATTTATTTTAACGGTGATAATTCTTTCTCTAGCTAAAAATATTTTTTCTGAAAACGAAATTAATATCTTCGAAAATGAAAATTATATTGTAAAAGAAAATATAAAAACAGAACTTAAAAAACTAAAACAAAGTTTTTTGCTTGCATCTGTTGATGTCGCCATTAGCCAACCCTACATGGAATTAGTAGATTTAAATGGAAACCTCATACAAGAACTTGTTGGAATTAGTTATTCATTTATAAATGTATTTTCAAAAATTGGATCTTCTGCTATTATTTCATTCGACCTATCAAACGAGGCTTCCAAGAAATACAAAATCACAAAATTAGAATTTTTAAGTCCAGATAAAGGCAATTTTATTAATCGACTAAGCAGTCTTACTAGTGGAAAACAGCAATCAAAAAAAGAACTTGCAAAAGACGCTTACTCATTTGGCACATTAAGAACTGAATCTCTTTCAAAAACAATTGCAGAATATTACAAAGATAACAACTGGTATTATATTTTAGCAGCAATAACAGTAGAAAATAATATAAATAATAAAGAAACTAAAAAATACGAAATTAGAATTAACCCTAAAATATATAATGATTTTCAAAAAAAATTGAGATTACATTTTAAGGGAAACCAAATAACAAAATTCCCAATACCCGTTATAGAATAAACTATAAATTAATAGAAAAAAGATTTTTACTTCTCTAAGAGAGCTAAATATATAATAATAAAACAATGAGTAGTAACAAAACAATAATAATAAATTTAAATAATTTAGAACATAACTTAAATTTAATTAAAAATAAAATTGGTGATAAAGAAATAGTCGTCACATTAAAAGGTGACGCCTATGGTCACGGGCTTATAAACATTTTTAAATTTTTAAAATCAAAAAAAATAAATTATTTTGGACTTTCTAATATTGAAGATGCCAAAGCACTTAAAAAAATTGATAAAAATATAAAAATATTAATGTACATTAAAGTGGATAAAAAAGAAATTAAAAATTTAATTAAACTTGAGTTAGTGCCATTTGTTGCTGATTTTGAATATCTATTTTTAATAGAAAAAGAATGTGCATTGCAAAAAAATAAAATAAAAGTTCACTTAAAAATTGATATTGGAATGAATAGATATGGAGCAAAAATAGACAGTGCCCTTGAAATAGCCACATATATTCAAAATTCAAAATTTCTAGAACTAGAGGGGGTCTGCTCACATCTCCCATCAACAGAAGACTTTAAAACCACACAAAAACAAATAGAACAATTCTTATTTTTTTTAGAAATACTAAAACAAAAAAATATTAATCCCAAATTTGTCCATATTTCTAATTCGGGACACATTATCGATTACAAACTAAGTTCACAATTTAATATGATAAGACCGGGTCTTATTCTTTACGGTTATTGTCCATTGCCAAAAAACAAAAAACCTGCTTTAAATTTTAAGCCTGTATTAAGCTTATTTTCAAAAGTAATATTTATCAAAAATGTTAAAAGGGGTGAAAAAATTTCATATTCGGGCACATTTAAAGCCAAAGAAGATATAAAAATAGGAATTATTCCAATCGGATATTTTGATGGAATACCTCAAAATATAAGTAATGATTTTTATTTTTTAATAAACAATAAAAAATGTAAAATACGAGGAAAAGTTTGTATGAATCTAACAATAGTGGAAATTCCTAAAGACCTAAAAGTTAAAACGGGTTCAAAAGTAGAAATTGTATCAGAAAAATTAAGTATAGATGAAATGAGCAAATTTTCCAAAAGAAGCAATTATGAATTGCTATGCAATATAGGCAAATATGAGAAGAAAAAATACTTAGATTAAATTACCTAAAGAATCAAATTTTTGAAAATCTATTAAATTGCCTCTAGAATCATAAATCCATTTATAAATTGAAAATCCTCCAACATCATCTCTTAATCTCAAATCCGGACCATGATTTGACTGCTTTGATATTTTGCCAAATTTATTGTATTCATATTTATAAACACTAACTCCATGAATATCATCTTGCAATTGTCCCAAACTGCCAAAATTTTTTTGAGAAATAAGCCTATTTTGTTTATCATATTCATATAAATACTCAAAAACAAAATTACAATCAGCAACCAAAACCCCATCCTTAGAATAATTTTTCTTTGAAATCATATTGCCATTAGAATCGTAACTAAATTTATACTTCGAAACTCCTTCAAAATCATCTATTGGATTAACAAAATCCCCACCAAAATGTTCTTGAGCAATCAAAAATCCTTCTTTGTCGTAAGAGTATCTGTAAATCATCACACCTTTAAAATCAGCTATTAAATTAAAATTTTTATCAAAAAAAATATTTTCTATTAGATAAAAATTATCATCATATTTATAACTATAAATAGCAATGCCTTTAAAATTATCCATTATTTCATACTTTTCCTCATAAACAGTCGGAATATCTCTATTATAGTTTTTATTGATCTTATTACTGTAATTTATTACCCTTTTCTCATTATTTTGGACATAAAAAATAGTCTTCTTCATGGCATACCCATTTTGACTGATTGTTAAATTATTATTATTATCATAATTATATTCTTTGTAATAGCAATCTTTCTCTTTAAAATAATATTCATAACGATAAATTGCTACATTATTTTCATCTGGAGTCAAATTGTTATTAATATCATAATTTAAAATTTCAATAACCTTTCCATCAACATCATAATGATATATTTTAATAGCTACAGAAAATGGATTTGAAACAGTATGAGCTGATTTATCAAGATATTCCTCTTTAATAAGATTATGATTAGCATCATAGGTTAATCTAAACCCACAAGTACCATTTTTTGACCTTACGATATAACCATTCTCATCGTAATACAAAACCGTTTTAACAAATTTGGAATGATCATAGCTAATTTTTGTAAAATATACACCATTTAAATCTTTGATTTGAATTCCTGATTCATTAAATCTGTAAACACTAAACTCTCTCTCATTATCGTATAAAAAATGGTAATAAGAAACATCATATTTATCCCTAACCATTTCATTAGATCTATTATAATTAAAAATATTTTTAATCCTACCATCACTCATATATTCTATATGTTCAATATAAACACTATTATTATTCTTAAAAGCAAGTCCCCTATTTAGAAATATGCGTCTTTCACTGCGCTTAGACCTTTCTATTTTAATTTGGCTTGCATTAAAAAAAGAAGGCATTAAAATGCTAAGCTTACCAATATAATCAACCAAAATAAGATTATTATTGCGATCATAAGTAAATTTATATCCGTACTCTTCCTCAGATTCTTCTTTTGTAATCTCATATTTACCCACTATACTGTAATTAACAGAATAATCTGCAAACCTATAATAAACTTCTTTTGAAAAAAGAGGGGCGCTAATAAAAAATATTATAAATAACATGAATAAATTCCTTGATAAATCAACCCTATTTTGATAGATTTTATTATACAATAAATCTATCAAAAGGAGCTTTAAAATGGCTAAAATTTCTAAAAACGCTCAAAGAGTGGGCTCAAAAGAGCTAATAAGTCGATGGGGAGGAAAAATCATAATGAAATCAAAATTTGAAAATGGAAAAATAAAGCATTATGCAGAATGTCAAACTTCAAAAAATACAGCAAGAAAACCAAGGGATTTATTTTAACAAATAAATCCACTTACTCACAAACGCTATTTTTTTTGTATCCTATCACTAAATTTAACCCAAGCTTCATCTTGCTCTTGTTTTGTATAGTTCTTGTTTGCTGCTTGCTTAGGTGCTGTGCCTTTTTTGGGGAAAGAATTTCTAACTTGCTCTTTTATTTCTTCTCTTTGTTTTCTAATTTTTTCCAACTGTCTTTTAACTCTTTCGTTTGGATCAAAAAGACCATTCCCGCTTTTATTCAAACCAGCTCTAAAATCCAATCTGGACAAAGCCTCTTTATAGCTTTGATGCTTGCCTGTCAAAAACAAAACAATTTTTTTAAAGAAACTTAAATCTTTATAAGCAGCATTCAAAATTGAATACAAATCAAGTTTATATATTTTATATAGGGGCAAAAGTTCATTACTATTCTTAAAATATTTCGCTGCTTCAACTTTAATCAAATCTTTAAGATGAACCTGAACACTTTGTGTTTTGCAAACTCTTCTAAAATGAGAAACAATAAGGTCAAGAAACTTGACTTTATTTTTTAAGCAATACTCATTCATAATATATCTAGATACTAATCTATTGAGAACTTCTTCTAAGCCTTCTTCTGTAAAAATAGAAGAAGGATCATCTCCAAAACTAAGAATTTTAAATATATTAGCCTTCAATTCACTATTAAGAAATAGTAAAACCTTTTCATATTCTTCTAGAAAAAACTCATATGCAAAAGGTTTGTACAAATAAAAATTTTCTTTTACTTGAAATATTTTTGGCAAAATATCATGAATTTTAGATTCAAAAAAGTACATATTAGCAACTAACAAGAAATTTTCAGGATCACTTAGCCCTTCAGAATAAACTTTTAAAATACTGGAAAACTCTTCTGTATCAATTGGCCCCTTTTTAAACTCTAAAGTTTTTTCAATTGCTTTTAAAGATTCATCAATTTTAATGGCTTCTATAGTCTTAAGCTCTTCTAAGTCTTTTTCATTTTTAATAAAAAGATTAAGAAACTCCAAAAAAACAAAATAATTTTTTGAGAAAGTAATTCCTTTCTTACCAAGAACTTCATCCTTGATTTCAATTATGCCAGAGAGAATCTTGGAAATAGCACCAATAATATTCTTGCCCTCTTCTAAAGTTTTCTCATAATCAATAAGCTTTAATCCTTTTATTCTAACGAAAACATCTTTTACAACATTATTAGAAGCAATATTAAAAAATATTTTTTTAACAAACTCAATAAAATATAAAGCCCTGCTCGATGGAATTATCAATGATTTCCAAACTAATATTTCCTTCAATTGTGATTTTGTTTCAAAAAATTTATAGTTAATATTTGAATCTGAAATAGTTATAAATTCATTTTGAAAAACCAGCAAACTAGATTCTACATTCTTAACAGTAAGCAAAGAACTAAAAAGCTCTATTCCTATATAAGTTTTTAAAAATAAATCATCAATAGAATAATAATAAAAATCATAACTGGCCTCATCGGTCAAAATTATGCTGTCTGGCAAAAATTCTCCGTCGATTGCTATTTTATTAGTAACTATTCCTCTTTTAACTTCATAAAGTTTGCGAAATAAAAAATCAAGCTCCCCCTTTAAACCTCTTATTCTTACAGAATGCTCTTCTATAAAAGAAGAATAATCTATAGCTTCCTTTTTATAAGAAAGAATAGTTTTCAAAATTAATTTTTGGGTATCAGAAGATATTCCTAATTGAGAAATCAAAATATCTACTTCTTTACTACTCATATAAAAAATTTCTGGCAATTTTTTCATATTGTTCCTTATATCACATTTAAATAATAAAGCATATTACATTAAAAATATATTAACAAATCAAAATTAAGATCAAATAATCAATAAAAGTTAAATAACATTAAATTATATAAAAGATATAAAAGCAAAAAAATTAAAGAAATACCCCTGCTAAAAACCCCTTTAAATTTAACCACTAAAAATAAAACCAAAGTTATAAATACCATTATACTAAAATCTAAAAGATAAATATCTTGTAACAAGATGGGTCTGAAAAAACTACTACTAGCCAAAATAAACCCAATATTAAAAATATTGCTACCAATAATGTTGCCAAATGCAATGTCTGCTTCTTTTTTAATTATTGCAAAAAGAGATACAACAAGCTCGGGAACACTTGTTCCAAAAGCTACAACTATAATTCCAATTAACTTTTCACTAACATTAAAAACATTGTTGGCAATGTAAAGAGCTCCATCAACTAATAATTTCGATCCCAAATAAAGAAAATACATGCTAATAACAAAACTTAACGAACTAAAAAATACAAAGTTTAAACTCCGATTTAAATTGCTTGCACCTTCTTGAAAAGAATTTTCCAAGCTGGCATGCGCTTTTTCTTCTTTATAAAAAAGCAACAGATAGGATAAAAACAAAATTAAGATACTAAGTGAGCTAAAGCGATTATAAGGCGTTACAAAAAAAGAGTAAGATCTAAAATCAAATGAAAGCAGCAAAAGAAGAAACATTAATAAAAACAGAAACATAAAAGAAAGCTTAAGTCTTTTAAAATCTGCCTTAATATTCAAAAAGAATCCCGCTAAAGGCAGAGCAAGTAACATATTAATAATATTGCTACCAATAACATTAGAAACAACAATTTCGTTTTTCCCCTTAAAAGCTGCCACTAAACTTGTAAAAAGCTCTGGAGCGCTTGTTGAAAAAGACACTATTGTAACCCCTATTAAAAGTGTTGGAACTTTTAAATAAGTAGCAATGCTAACTGAACTTTTTAAAAGTAAATCACCACCAAGATACAATAAAAAAATCCCAAATCCTACGTAAAAAAATTGAATTAAATGTTCCAAACGAATCTCCTTTGCAAAAAACAACAATTAAAAAGAATCTAAATATTCTTTTAAGCTGCCTTTAATCATATAATACACATTAGATGCATTCCAAAGACTAAATCCACTACCAAAAGACTCTTTGATTCCTTTAAGTTGAAACTTTAAATATTTCAAATAAATCTCGTCATCCACCAATCTTTCTTTTCCTAATAAAAAAGCTTGAACATAAGGCCTAATGACAACCCCACCTAAAGAAAAGGCAAGCGCTCTATCACTCCCCTCTTTATAAATCCTATAAGCTCTTTTTGTATAATAAAAATTGCTTGGCAAAAAATCATCAGTATAATGTGAAGGATAAAACATAGGAGATATAACGTCAACATAATCTGATAACATTGCAATATTTTGCCCAATACTATTAGTAGGAAACCAGCCATTGTATCCATAAATATCAACTGAAATAGGTACATAAAGCTGTTCTCTTGCCATAATCAAAAAAGATTCAAGAGCATCAACGGGTTGCATTTCGCGCTTATTTATTCTTGAGATTGCAAGAGACACAGGCCCATCTGATGGAAACCTAATATAATCAAACTGTATCTCGTCAACTCCAAAAGATTGAATTTCTTTTGCAATAGAAATGTTGTACTCCCAAGTAGCCGTAGAAAAAATATCTACCCAATGCTCTACTTGCACATATTTAACAAGCCCACTAGAATCAACTTTTTTAATAAAATGAGCCCATGGTTTATTGGTTCTTTTATTCCAAAGAGCATGTTTAAAATTATCGTAATAATACAATTTTGCATCTTTAAATACAACACATCTAGCAATAACATAAATTCCAAGCTCTTTGGCTTTTTTAAGAATATAAGAAACATCAATAAAGTTTTTAACAGATTTCAACTTATTGGGCAAAGAAAGCTTACTAGAATAAGTCAAATTACCATTATCATCTTTAAAATCAATTACAACGGCATTCATGCCTGAATCTTTAATAAATTTAAATCTTTCATCAACTGCCCTCTTATTACGCAATGTATATGCTGTTAAATAAATAGACCCTTTATTTTTAGCAAGCCGCATTCTTTGTGATTTTTCAAAAAAATCTTGATCTTGCAAAAATAATTTTCCAATAAATACCCATTGCCCATTAATATAAGAATAAAAATGATTGTCATATGTTCTTACTAAAATTTTTTCTACATTCTTGCTAGATAAGTCTAAAATACGTATTATTTGCTTTTTAAAAGGAAAAGAAATTTTTTTAATAAATCCAATTTTCTGACTAATTAAAAAAATATCTCCATAAACTCCAGAAGAAAAATATAAATTATTTATCTCTTCTTTTGAAAATTCAATAGCACTAATAATGTCGTAATACCCTGCACCTAAATAAATCTGCGGAATTAAACGATTTAAATTTTTAAAACTAATAGCTCCATTAACACTAAGGTAAATGCCATGAATCGCGGTTCCAATAGCAATGCGCTTATACTCTCCTTGAGAAAAGGCACTTGATGTAATATACGCACCACTATTAAATTTGTCAATTCCCACCAATTTCCTAAAATTTTTTGAATAATCATAAGAAACATAAAGATTGTCGCTTGTGGTCAAAAATGAACTTGAAGAATAAATATCTTCATAAATAGAGGTAATTCGACTAGGAACAAGCTTTTGAAAAGGATAAATCCACCTAAAATTTATCCCACTCACTTTAACTTTGGTTATTTTCCCATTAACATTTTTACTTAAAAATCCTTTATGAACAAAAAATAAACTATATTTTTTAAAAAATTCTTCATCAGTTAATGGATATATACTAAAAACTTTAAAAACAAAAAAGAAGAAAATAACTATCCAATAGATAAAAATTTTCATATACATTAATACATGATACTTGCAAATCAAAAAATATTAAATAATAGTGATTTTTATTTGAACAATTGAATCACAATTAAATTCAAAAATACTTAAATTTCATAACAACCTTGCTCCTAAAAATCTTAAGCCCTACCATAAAGCCTTGTAATAAAACTTATATTTTGACTCAAAGCAGTATCTAAATCACTTTCTAATAATCTAAAAATACAATTATCTAAAGTACTTTTAGGGATATTTCCCCTAAATTCATCTCCTAAATTAATATAATCTTGCATTGGCACTATTACGTTATCAGAAACACTACCCATAGCACTTCTTATCATGTCCCAAACAACAAAATTTTCATTTGTATTTAAATAATCAAAAATGTACTTTTTATGCAAATCATCTAAAGAGTCAACAAATTTTCGTATTGTGTCATTATCATTAATTCCTGTGTAAACTATACAATTTTTAATATAATTATGAGGAAGATTCTGATTGCCTGAATCAAAATCAAAGGCAAGCTTCATTATTTTCATTCCTGGAAAATTAAAAAAATCTCTTAATTTTGAAACATCTTCAAGATCATTTTCAAAATCTTCAACCCAAATTTTTAAATCTTTAATTTCATTTAAAATAAAATTGAAAAAATCTCTCCCTGGTGACTTTATCCACAACCCATTAAAAGCATAAGTCTCACCCGCACTAACTTCCCAAGTAGAAACAAAACCTCTGAAATGATCAATTTTAATTATATCTACATACTTTCTTAAACCCCCAATCCTTTTTGCCCACCATTCATACTTAAATTTCTTTAAAACATTCCAGCTATAAGCTGCACTATCCCAAGCTTGCTCTTGTTCTAAAAAATAATCTGGGGAAATTCCTGCAACCTTATCTTTGCTTGCATCAAATCTTAGCTTAAAATATTTTTGGTGTGCCCAAACATCAGCGGAATCATACGCCATAAAAAAAGGCACATTCATAACTAGCTCAATCCCTTTATCATTTGCATAGCGCTTTAAAGCTTGAAACTGTGAAAAAAAGAAATACTGCAACACCTCTTGTGCTTTAATCTCTTTTGAAAGGATATTTCTCAATTTAAATAAATCTTTTTCATTTCTTTTAAGAATTCCTCTATCAAAAAGAACATTAAAAGCATTCTTTGATTCTTTTAAAAAATATTCTTTAAATGCAACAAAACTTGCAAAATCTAAAAGCCAATAAGAAGACTTTTTTTTAAATTTTTCAAAGCTTCTAACCTCATCAACCGAAGCTCTATTAATAAAATTTAAAGCAGCTTCTTTAAGAAATTTATCTTTAAAACTTAATTTTTTTAAATCAGAATACCTAGTTTCATTTTCCTTTAAAAGGCTCAAATCTGAATCTATAAATTTGTCAAGGGCTTCTAAATCAATATAATAAACATTGCCAGCAAAAGCCGAAAAAATTGAATAAGGGGGAGATCTTGTAAAATCAATAGGAGAATAAGCAAACATTTGCCAATAACTTTGAGAAGATGCAAACAAAAAATCTATAAATTTATAAGCTCCTTTGCCTAAATCTCCAATACCATATTTAGATGGTAAAGAGCTTATGTTAAGCAAAATACCACTTTTTCTTTTCAAGTTTAAATTAATCCTTATTTTTTTATATTTCATATAAAACCTCTATTAATTAATAATTTAAATAAATTCCCACTGTGTTATAAATTATAATAAATATCAACTCAGAACAACATATCAAATAGCAATTTTAATAAAAATTTAGAAATTAAATACTTTTATGATAAAATCTATTAATGAATAACAAAGCGACTACGTCATTGTTGCTATTATTTTTAGTTCAAAGCTTAGCTTTTTCTTCTGAAATCTTTGAATTTAAGTACGTTAAAGGCTCAAAATTTAGATTAGAAGGCACAGATAATCAAAAAATGTATTTCAACGGCCACTATAATTCAAGCTCTACAACCAATATTCAGATTTCAAGTGAAATAAAAGACACAAAAGAAAAATTTTCAAACATTAAAGCTTTTTTTAGAATCTTAAAAAGAGAAAATATTAATGAACCTTATCTATTAAACGAAGAGTTTGAAGAAACTTTCAGCATAAATAAGCAAGGAGAATATATAATAGGAGCAAATCAAAAAAGGCCCTCTGTTAGAGGCATTCCAAGATTTCCAAAAACACCAATCAAAATAAATGAAAAATGGACATATCCTGCAGAAGAATATATAGAAGCGTCAAAAATAGACAAAAGTATAAAAGATTTCATTGTAAAATTTAATGTTAACTACGAATATAAGGGTAAAGAAGAATACAATGGCAAACATTACCACATAATTCTTTCGAATTATGAATCACAATACAATGTAAAAAACATCTCTTTCTATCAAAAAGTAGACCAAAAAATTTATTTTGATAATGAAATTGGAAATACATACAAATACAGCGATAAATATATATTTGAAATAAATCAAAACAACAACCAACATTTTAAAATGATTGGAAACTCTCTTGGCAGAGTAGTTTCAATTGAACTTCCAAATGATAATCTTATTGAAACTGAAGTTGAAAATTACATCCGAGAAAAAAAAATAAAAGCTATTGACATTGAAAAAAACAATAAAGGAATTAATTTAAGCTTCGATATTGAATTTTATCCTAACTCATTCCAAATACTACAAAAAGAATATGAAAAAATTGACCTTATAGCCAAACTTCTTGAAAAATTTAAAAAAAATAACATACTAATAGAAGGACATACCGAACAATTTGGACTAGAAGAAGAAATGCGCGAGCTCTCTGAAAAAAGAGCTCGTGCAATTGGAAATTATTTAATAAAAATGAAAGTAAAAGATAAAAATCAAATACTATTTAAAGGATGGGGATCTAAAAAACCAAAATATCCTAAATCTTCCCCACTAAAGGCTAAAAATAGGCGAGTAGAAATTACAATATTAAATAATTAGCAAGGTGTATCATCTTTTGCTCTTTTTTTCTTTTTTTGTCTGGCAACTAATACATAAAAAAGCATAAGGAATAGCTAAAAGTCTCTCCCTAGCAATCTCTTTTTCACAAGCCAAACACTTACCATAAGAATTTTGAGAAATTCTATAAAGAGCTTGATTTATTAAATTTAACTTTCTCTTTTCAACAAAACCCAACGCTTCAAGATTATTTCCATCCATATTATCAAAAGCAATATCGACAACATCCTTTGGATACATGTCATTATTAATTATTTCCTTTTTGCTATTTTCTACAGACTTAATAGAATCTAATATCTCTCTTTTTTCGGCTGAGAGAAATTTTTTTATCTCTTCAATAAACTCATGCTCAGAAATAGCTTTTTGCATGATACCTCCCTATAAATTACATTTTTAAAAAACTTCGTGTAATTATATACACAATTTCTTATAATGTAAACAAAAAATAATGCTTTTATTCTTAAAAAGAATAATTGAAATGATATGTTTAATCATGTAAAATTTATCCTATTAGAGAAAATTATGGAGGTTGCCTTGAATATTAAAGAAGAAGCCATTGAAACTGAAGGAATTGTAAAAGAATCCCTTCCAAATACCATGTTTAGGGTAGAGCTTAAAAACAAGCACATTGTACTTGCCCATCTATCTGGCAAAATGCGAAAACATTTCATAAAAATAGTTCCCGGTGATAAAGTAAAAGTTGAACTATCTCCTTATGATCTTACAAAAGGTAGAATAGTATACAGGGAAAAATAAAATTAAACCCTTTTAAAAATTTTCAAGCGTTTTAAATATTATTTATTTTTTAAATCAAATCATCTTTTAAGGACACGACAAAATTCTTGCGAATCCAGCCTTGAAGCCCATAACTTGTTTCAATAAGAACAAAATCGTCTTTGCTGTCAAGAATATAAACACTTGCATTTCCTTTTAAAAATCTCCAACTCCTTGAAAAATTGTCAGGAACTTTATAAAGAGAAACTAAATCCCCTTTAATTATTCCTACCTCGGATTGTTGTTCAGAATAAAAATAATATGTTTCAAATATAGTAAAACAAGTCGCAGAAAAAAGCAAAAATATAACTATTTTTTTCAAATTTTTTGCCAAAAATCTATAAGAAATAGACACAATTAAAAAATTAATCAAAAATAAGCTAATAATAAAAAAAATATTAGAAAAAATAAAACTATTGTTACGAACATTATCTGTAACTCCATTTTTAGTTTCAATCAAATCAATAACTTTGTAAGAAGCTTCATTATTTGGAGCAGCCAAAAATGCCTTATAAGCTGAATAAATAGCATCAAAATCTCTATCCATTTTACTTAAAACAAGGGCTCTATTTAACCAAAGGCCTGAATAATTTGGATATTTTTTAAGAATATTATCAATCTTGATAAGCGCAGCATCATAATTTTTAGTATTATAGCTTTCAATCAAATCATTTATATTTTTTTCTGACAATAAACCATCATTTACAGCATTCAAACTAATACCAACAGCCAATATTAAAATAACCAGTCCAAAACTTGATGCTGCAAAAAACTTTTTATAGTTAATTAAAATAACTAAAGATAATAAAAATCCTGGAATCAAAAGTAAATAATAGTATGAAACAAAAAATAAAAAAGTTTTATTTTTGTAATTCAAAATATCGACATAAGATAATAGTTTAAACTCAGAATCTACATTATTTTGTATTTTGTTTATATTATTAAACTCTCCTGAATATTCGTACTTCAATTTTTTCCCTTTAAGAGTATAAACTGCACCATTATCGGGATTTAAATAATTAAAATCACCAATATTTAAAAATACACTACCTTTAGTATCAGGTTTAACTGTATAAATTTGAGAAATACTACCCTCGTATCCACTTTTAGAAGGCTTAAAATTATAATTTTTCTTTTTATTAAGAATTTTAGAATTATAAGTTTCAATCTCTGGAAAGTAAAAATGTGGGAAATTCCCTTGACCTGTAATTTTTATTAAAATAGTAAATATATCTTGCTTAATTGTCGAATAATTCGGAGTCTCATAATCAATTCTAAAAGTTCCTACCGCTAAAGATTTAACTTCTCCAGGAATCGGTTTGACTTTTAATAAAAGCTCAGGAGTATTTCTAACAAGGCCAGAATCAATATTAAAAGAAAAACTAGGAATCAAAACATTTTTTGAACCCTTAAGAGGAGTTAGCACAAAGTTATAAAAAGGTACATCTAAAATTTCTTTATTATGAAAAGTCCTATATTTAATATCCCCAAATATAGGCATCTTTTCAACCATTGCATCCTTAATAGCAGGCAAAAATCCAGACATTTCATTAGAATTGCTATCTGAAAGCCAATTTGAGCGCAAAACAAGCCCAATACTTTGATATTCATAAACCTCTTTTTTGTCAAGATCCCAATATAAATCAACCGGCAACCCAAAAGAATTTATTTCATCCGCTCTTAGCACACTAACTTCAACTTCTGAAGATAGATAAAAATCACCCTTATAAATTACTTTTAATGGGGGAATCTTAATAAATCCCAAACTCTCAAAAAGATATTCAACTTTGATCTCAATAAAAGAAAAGTTATTATCTGTTGTTCTAGATATTGATAAAACATTGGAATTGGATTGAACTTCTTTGTTTATTTCAACTTTTAGCAAACTTATGTCAATATCTTGCAAAGGATTATTAAGCCTTACAATCTGAATAAATTTATCGCCCTTTAAAACTTTAATATTTTTAACAAAATCAATACCCGTAAGCGAATAAAGTCTTGCGATTGAAAAAAAATAAATAAAAAATATTACCAATCTTCTTTTGGAACAACTAAATTCTCGTCTATTTTTCTCAACCATACAACCCTCTCAAGATTTTCAATATACCTTAAAAAATTTTCATTACTTTCAACAAAATTTTTACTTTTTTCTACACTTAAAGAATTTAAACTATCACGCACCGTTCGTTTTTTTATTATTGCAAGCTCAAGATTATATTTAGCATTATAACTGCCAGGATTAATCTTTAAAGCTTCCTTAAAGGCCACTTCGGCCTTATGATAAAGTCCTTGATTATAGTATATTATTCCCTCGTTATAATTGACATTAAAATTTAAAAAAACATCATCAGTCTTCTTTGCATAAGAGAATATTCTAAGAGAACTTTCATACTCACCTAAAGAATAATATACAACGCCAAGATTGTAATATCCCCAAGCAGAATATTTTTTATCATCTACAAGATTATAATAATTTGAAATTGCATTTTGATAATTTCCTCTAACATATTCATAATTGCCAATAGCCATTAAAGACATGGACTTGACATTTGAACAAGACAAAAAACCCAAACACAAAAAGTAAGAATATAAAACCGCTAAAAAGTTTCGTCCCACTTTATCATCCTGACAAATAAATACATAAAAATAAACAACAATGAAATAACCAAAAAAATTTTATATCTTGAGACATCAACAAGTATAATGTCGTTTGACGTTCTTCTTATTATACCATTTCTTATATCATTGATAACAAAGTTAATCCCTTTTAAATACAAGTTATAATATGATCCCTTAAGAGAAGAGGCAAGAAGAAGTAAATTTTCTTCATTTAATCCGGTTTTAACAAGATTTCCATTTTTATCTTTAATGCTTAAATTTTGATTAAATAAAACGGGATTACTCCCACCAATCCCAACCACAAAACTTTCCAACTTTAAATTATTGACAAATTTAGAAAACCTATAATAATTATTTTCCCCCCAATCATCTCCATCTGTTAAAATAACTAAAAAATTATAATAAGAGTCATCCTGCACATTGGAGACTACACTAAAAACAGCATCTCCTAAAAAACTACCAGGAGAGCTTATTAAATCAGGATCTATATAATTTAACATCTTGTTTAAACTATTTTTATCCTTAGAAAAAGGTAAAGCCAATATAGATTTGCCTTTAAAAATAGTAAGAGAATATTCTGCATTCTCAAAATTACTTAAAATCAAACTAATCATATTTTTAGCGCTCTCAAGCCTATTAATAATTCTACCTTCATCTACACTTAACATACTACGAGAAATATCAAAAATAAAAGAAATTCTCAATTTACTTCTCTCATCCTCAACAGCTTTTTGTCCCCAAGAAATATCCAAAATGGATAAAATTAAAAAAATCAAGCTAAAAATAAAAAACATTGACATGAGAACTTTTTTAATGTAGTAATTTTGAATATAGGAATTATCCCCATACATAAAGCTTAAGGTTTTAAAAAACGGAATATTTCGTCTAAAATCAAGCACACATACAAAAAAAATAAACAATAAAATTAAAAAAAAGTATAAAGCATTATAATTATTTATACTCATAGTATCTCTTTTAAGAAAATTTTTGAAAAAATAAAATAAATAAGTAATAAGCAAAGCGCTAAAACTAAAAATTCTTTATAAATATCTTTATTGTCCACAGCTATTTTGATTTTTCTCTCTAAACTCTCTTTTTTTGAGAAATCTTGAATTGCAAATTGAAAAGAAAAATCATCATTAACCGAATAAAAAAGTCCCCCCGTTTTATTTGAAATCTCAACAAGCATACTAGGATCATAAACCTCTTTAAGACTTCCTTGATAAAATTTTCCAGATCTTAATTTAAAATCAACACTAAATTCCTCAGAACTTCCAATGCCAATAGAATAAATCTTAACATTTAAACCTTGAGCAAGATTGATCACTTGATCTTTATAAATCTCATCTGAATTAACAACCCCATCTGTTAAAACCACTATTGATCTTTTAAGAGCCTCAGAATGCTTTAAATGAGAAAGTGCAATAGAAATGCCTAATCCTAAAGCAGAGCCATTGCCAAGATCCATAATATAAATATCATCTAACTTTCTATTAAAAAACTCCCTATCTGTTGTTATAGGCACTACTATTGAAGCATCTTTTGCAAAAGCTACCAAACCAATATTATCATTTTCGCGTTGAGAAATAAAACTTCTAATCAATTCTTTTGAAAACTCAAGTCTATTCTTAGAAGAAAACTCAACAGCCCCCATACTAGGCGATATGTCAAGAACAATAACAATGTCAGCACCAGCACTAAGATGTATCAATTTCTTTTTTGAAACTGAAGGACCTGCTAAAGCAAACACCATAACCATTGCAGCTAAATATAAAAAAGAATAAGTAAAAAAATACATAAAATTTAATCTATAGTTCTTAAGTTTTAAAGAGTTAAAATTGCCATAAAGCGATATTGGAAACTTTATCTTGCCCCCTCTATTTTTAAAAAAATGATTAAAATAAATTATTAAAGGAAAAATGACTAATAAAAACAAATATAAAGGCTCATTAAATGTTAACATTAGCACCTCTATTAAATTCTTCAAAATTCGATGCTGCGGTTCTTAAATCCTCTAAAACAAACGACAAGCTATCAAATACTAAATCAACACCACTAAATTTACTAAAATCAGAAAGTCTTAACGTATTAATAAAAATCGAACGAATCTCATAAGGAACCTTAAGATCTTGCAAAATTACAGAAATTTCTGTTGTAGTAATCGCATTAAAATCAAAACCGGTTTTCTTAGATAAATAAACTCTTAAAGAAGAATTTATTAAATTATAAAATGCACTCTGATCTCCACCTTCTCTAACATATTTAGATAAAATAACAAACTGCCTCTGCAGTACTTTGTAAGGCTTTTTAAGTCCGTGCTTAACTATCAAGTAAATCAAAAGCCGATTTAAAAGCTTTAAAAGCTTAATAATCAAATAAGGAACAAAAAACAAAACAAGAATGAATAAAAACAAATAGGTGCTTGTCCCAGGAATAAATAAAACGCCTTCTATATTTTTAATTTTAAAATCAGAATTATTAGATACTAGTTTATCTGTATTAATTTTTATATTCTTTAAAATAACCTTGTTTTTCTTTCCACTACTAATGACATCCCCAATATAAATAGAAGGAAGAGAGCTGCTTCCAATATAAAAAGAAACAAAATTAACTATTATCTCATTTGTTGTGTCATTAAAACTAATCGAATTTACTTCAACAAATTCATCTTTAATATTAATATCTTTAAAATCTACAGGAAGAAACTCTTCCCCATCATTTAAAATTAATGAAACTTTAAAATCAACAGAATCGCCCACATAATAACGAGTTGGCATAAATATTTCATTTTTTATTTCATAAGAATACAAAGATAAGGTTAAAAAAAGAAAAAGATTTGAAACAACTCTCTTCAAAATCTATTGTCCCTTTTTAAGAAGAATTTTAAGTTTTTTAAAAACATCTTCTTTAGTATCAATCTCAATAAAACTAATATTTTTTTTAATACATTCTTTTTTCCATTTTATTTTATCAAGCGTCCAATAGTTTTTATAACCACTTAATGTTGATTTGCTAAACCCTGAAACTAAAAAATTTTCTCCAGTTTCAATATCTTCACAAATTAAAGTCCCAATTTTAGGAAAATTTTCATCAAAAAAATCTGAAATTCTTATAGCAATAACATTGTGTCTCTTGCTTAAAACATTTAAAGATTTAAAATAAGCATTCGCCTTAAAATCAGAAATAATTATAACTAAAGATCTTTTTTTATAATATTCTGCTGTATTCTTAAAAATATAAGCCAAGCTGCTACCCGGCTTAAGATTTCTATTAACCGTTTCACTTAATATCAATCCTAAGTGCGAATGACCCTTGCTAGAGGGTATAAACTTGTCTGTTCCACTTGAAAAAAAAGTAACTCCTATTTTATCATTATTAAAAAATGCCATATGTGCAAAAATAGAAACCAACAAATCTTGAACGTCCTTTTTATTTACCTTGTCTCCCAGGCTCATGGAAAGTGAATTATCAACAAGAAGATGAAGATTCATTCCCCTATCTTCTTTGAAAACCTTTGAAAAAATGCTATCGGCTTTTGAGCTCACATTCCAATCAATAAATCTAGCATCATCAGAATCCTCATACGGTCTAAATTCATGAAATTCAAGGCCAAGACCTTTAAAAATTGAACGATAACCACCAAAATTAAGCTCTGAAAGCATTTTCCTTGAAAAGAACTTTAAAGCTTTTATTCTAGTTTTAGTACTACTACTTATCTCATTATCTTGTATCATTTCAAAATTATTTCCTAAGGAAGCGCTACAGCAGAAAGAAGCATTCTAATAATATCATCAATGCTCATTTCCTCTACCTCTGCCTCATAAGATGGTGTAATTCTGTGTCTTAATACGCTGTAAGCAACGGCTTTGACATCTTCTGGTAGAACAAATATTCGCCCCTCATAAAGAGCATTAACACGAGCACACTTTAACAAACTAAGAGAAGCCCTAGGAGATGCGCCAAATTCAATATATTTGGCAAACGGATAAGTTTTCTTATCTCTCTCTCGAGATGCCGAGATTAATGTAACAATATAAAGCATTATTTTATCATCAACTTTTACTCTACCAACCGTTCTCTTAATATCAGCCAAAGAATAAGCATTCATCACCTTTGCAACTTTAATATTCTCAAGACGCCCATCTACTGAAAATATTTTCAAAAGCCTTACTTCATCTTGCACTGATGGATAATGAACATTAACTTTTAATAAAAATCTATCAAGTTGGGATTCTGGCAAATTATAAGTCCCCTCTTGCTCTATTGGATTTTGAGTAGCAAGAACAAAAAACGGATCTGGGAGTCTGTGGGTTTCGTCTCCAAGAGTGACTTGTCTTTCTCCCATGGCCTCAAGAAGAGCGGACTGAACTTTTGCAGGAGCCCTATTGATTTCATCTGCTAAAATAACATTTGAAAATACTGGACCTTTTCTAACCTTAAAAGTGCCTGTAGCACTTTTATAAACCATATTACCAGTAAGGTCGGATGGCAAAAGATCTGGGGTAAACTGTATGCGCTTAAATTCAAGATCAAGAACATCAGATACGGTTTGAATTGCAAGAGTCTTGGCAAGCCCTGGAACCCCTTCAAGCAAAACATGCCCATCTGTTAAAAGACCCATTAAAATAGCATCTATCATTTCTTTTTGACCAAGAACTCTGCTTGCAACTTCTCTTCTAAATTTATTTATCAAATGTAACGCATTCTCTACTTCTGAATCTATCTGAAAACTACTCTTCATAATACTCCTAGTCAAAACCACTCTAAAATATAAATTGAACTAAAACGATAATAATATTATCTGTAAAGCAAAACCAAATTTCTGTCTACTCTTAATTTTGAATTTAAAGACTTTACTTCTATTTTACTAAATAAATCTTTAATCTGATTGACCTCAAGGTTAATTCTATCAAATTTACCTTTATATGCCATAATCAATCCCCCACTCTTTAAAAGATTCTTTAAAATTAATGCATATTCATTCATACTTCTAAAAGCTCTAATTGTAATAAATTCATACTTCTTTTTTTCTTTTTCAATTTCATATTCTAAAATTTTTACATTTTCTAAATCAAGTTCTAATTTTATCATTTTCAAAAAAGTAGATTTTTTCTTACTTCTTTCTAAAAGATAATATTTTCTAGAAGTGTCAAAAATAGACAAAACAATACCCGGAAATCCAGCACCGCTTCCAACGTCAAGAATTTCAGAAGGATTAATCTCTTTAACAGTAGACAATCCCAAAAGAGAATCTATAACATGTAAATTAAGAATGGAGCTAAAATTGCTATTACTATTTGAAATTAAATTGAATCTTGTATTTAAAAGCAAAATTCTCTTTATATATAAATTTATTTTCTCAAGATCTTTGTAAGCAAACTGAAAATTATGTTCTGACAAAGCAAATTCAATATCACTTATCATAAAGAAAAATTTATAACTACCTTATTTTTAGGATTTGAAAAATATATTAACAAAACAGTAATATCTGTACTTCTTATTCCAGGGATTCGACTTGCTTGAGCAAGAGTGGCCGGTTGAACCTTGGAAAATTTTTCTCTGGCTTCTCTTGAAAGACCTTCAATAATCTCATAATTAAAATCAAATGGTAGTTTGACAAACTCTAAATTATCAAGTTTTTTAATCAAATCTTTTTGTCTATTAATATAACCTTCATATTTAACATCTAATTCAACCTGTTCTAAAATTACTTTTGAATCATTTAAACTTGGATCAATTTTTATAAGATTATCCAAACTAATAGAAGGATCTTTTAAAATATGGTAAAAATCTTTACTAACATGTTTTTTTAATTGTTCATCAACAACATCTTTTAAACTAAGACGCCTTTGCTTTAAAAGCTCCTTTATCTCTTCAACTCTTCTCTCTTTGAAAAGATATCTTGAATATCTCTCCTCATCAACAAGCCCAAGATCATATCCAATCTTAATCAAACGCTTGTCGCTAGTATCGTGCCTTAAATTAAGCCTGTGCTCAGCTCTAGAAGTAAACATTCTGTAAGGCTCTTTAGTGCCCTTGGTAACAAGGTCATCAATAAGAACTCCAATATAAGAGCTGGTTCTTGTTAAAATCATTGGCTTTTTATTTTGAAGTTTAAGAGCAGCATTAATTCCAGCCATTAACCCTTGAGCTGCTGCTTCTTCATATCCTGAAGAACCATTGGTCTGACCTGCTATAAAAAGTCCTTTGACTCTTTTACTCTCAAGATTTGGGTAAAGTTCAATTGGATTTATATAATCATACTCAACAGCATAACCAGGCCTTGTAATAACAGCATGCTCAAGACCTTCAATGCTGTTAATCAATTTTTGCTGAACATCTTCAGGCAAAGAAGAGCTAAGCCCATTAAGATACATTTCTTCGGTATTAAACCCTTCAGGTTCAATAAAAATTTGATGTCTATCTTTATCTTTAAATTTTACTATTTTATCCTCAATAGAAGGACAATATCTTGGACCATTGCCTACAATCTCACCAGAATAAAGGGGCGACAGGTGCATATTCTCGCTAATTATTTCGTGAGTTTTTTTATTGGTATAAGTTACATAACATGAAAGTTGAGATTTGTCTAACTTGCCATTTGAAAAAGAAAAGGGAATAATGTCCGAATCTCCAAATTGAACCTCAGTCTTTGAAAAATCTACACTTTTTTTATGAATTCTTGCTGGAGTACCAGTTTTAAGCCTGCCCATTTCAAATCCAAGACTTAGCAAAGTTTTATCAAGCCCATAAGCAGAAAATTCGGCAAGTCTGCCCATATTAGCTCTATACTCACCAATAAATATTTTACCTCGAAGAAACGTCCCTGTTGTAAGCACCACAACGCTTGATCTAAACTTATTGCCTCTCTCTGTAACAACACCTTCAATTTCATTTCTCATAGAATTAAGAAGAAAATCAACAACTGTATCTTGGAAAAGATCAAGATTGTCTTGACGTTCTAAAGTTTCTTTAGCCTTGGTTTGGTACATTAATTTATCAGCTTGAGCACGCGGAGCTTGAACTGCAGGACCACGACTTTTGTTTAAAACTCTAAACTGAATCATGCTAAAGTCAATAATACGGCCCATTTCACCACCAAGAGCATCAATTTCTCTAACCATATTGCCCTTAGCAAGCCCACCAATAGCAGGATTACAAGAAAGCTTGCCTATTGTGTCTAAATTTTGAGTAATCATTAAAGTTTTAAAATTTAATCTTGAAAGGGCAAGAGCGGCTTCAATCCCTGCATGCCCCCCTCCAATAACAATTGCGTCAAAGTCCATATTTATTTCCCCAAACAAAAATTCTTAAACATATTGTCAAGAACATCTTCACTGCTAACTTCTCCTGTTATTTCCCCTAAACAGTTGATAATCTCATAAGCATCAAATGCTAACATATCATAACTTACTTGGCGATCAATTTTACTCAGTAAATCTAAAATCAAAGCATACGCTTTCTCTAAAAGTTGCATCTGACGACTTGATGATATTATTATATCATCAAGACCAATCTCCACCCTCTCGTAAGAGATTAAAGCTTTTATTTTGTCATAAAGGATATCTATTCCTTCTAAATTTTTAGTACTAATCATTATTAAATTTGAAGAATTTAAAACCTTTGAGCGAACAAATTCTTCGGTGGATTTATTTATCTTTAAATCTATCTTATTTAAAACGAACAATATTTTACTATTAGATTTATTTGAATCAATAAATAAAAAATCATCTCTTGTTAAATTTGAACTAACATCGATCACATAAATCACTAAAGATGCTTCCTTTATTAAAGAATTACTTTTTTCAATTCCTAATCTCTCAACAAAATCATTAGCATCTCTGAGTCCTGCTGTATCAAAAAGATTAAATAAAATACCATCAAGCTCAAAACTTGCTTCAATATAATCTCTTGTAGTACCTGGATATGAAGAGACAATCGATCTATCTTTTTTGAGAAACAAATTAAATAACGAAGACTTTCCAGCATTAACAGAGCCTGCTAAAACCAAAGTAACACCGCGATCAATTTTTTCATAAACCTTATAAGAGTTAATTAATTTTTTAAGTTCGGCTTTGCTACTTAAAATTAAATCAAAAGGAATGCTAATTTCATGATCATCAACCTCATAATCAAGATAAACACTAACAGCCGATAAAAAATTTAAAATACATTTTTTTATTGTATCTATTTTAACAAACAAAGCTCCAGAAAGCTTATTAACTGCAAGAGAATAAGTTTTATTGGTCTTGGCAAAAATAATCTCATGGATTGCTTCTGCCTTTGTAAGATCAATTTTCTTAGCAAGAAATGCACGCAAAGTAAATTCACCAGGTTCAGCCATTCTAAACCCACTTTTTAAAAACAAATCTATAATCTTTTTAATCCCAATCACAGAACCATGCGCCATAACTTCAATAGCATCTTGCCCTGTAAAGCTCTTTGGTGCTCGATACAAACAAACAACAACTTCATCTACTTTGCAATCATTTTCATTATCTAATATATATCCGTAATGAATCGTATTCCCAGATGCCGAATTGAGAGCTGAAGGATTTGAAAAGATTTTAGAAAATTTAGATATAGAAGAAGCACCGCTGCTACGAATAACACATAAAGCACTACTTAAAAAAGGAGTTGCAAGAGCTACAATATCATCATCTCTCTCAAAAAACTTACTCATACTTTAATGTATTATAACACAATAAAAAAGACAAAATTGATTTGTAAATATGTTTATAATAGCTTATAATTAATTTTATAAAAATGAAAACAAAACTTGAAATTGAACTAAAAGAAGTTTTAAAAAAAGAACTTCTCTTGGTAGAAGAAATATATAATTCATACTTAAAAATAAAAGAAAATATCGATAATAAAAATGAAATAGAGCTTAAAGAGGTCTCAAACAAAACAAAAATATTACTTGAAAGTTTTAAAGAAATTGAAAGCAAAAGAGACGAAATTTGGAAAAAATTTACCAAAAATGAAAACTTTAAGTCAACTTACGAAGCTATAGAAAAATTAACTACAATTTACAAACAAGAAATATACGACTATCTGCACAAATTGAAAATTGGAATACTGAATATCAAAAATTTAAACTACATAATACAAAACTATGTAAATACATCACTTGACATGTTAGCAATAATATTTCAAGATATCCAAGAAAGCGTAGAAAATGTAACTTACAAAAACCCTTACGGGCCAAAACTTGGACGCTCAAACGAAGCTTCCGTTTTAATAAATAAAAAACTTTAAAGGAGTTTAGAGTGGATTCAACATTTTCAGGAATAGAAATTGGCAAAAGAAGTTTATTTGCACATAAAGATGCTATGAATACAGTTGGACACAATCTATCCAATGCTACAAAGCCTGGATATTCAAGACAAAGAGTAATAATGAAAACCGAAATTCCTCTTTATGCTCCACAATTAAACAGAGCCAAAAAGCAAGGACAATTGGGCCAGGGAATCGTGGTTCAGTCTATAGACAGAGTAAAAGATGAACTACTTAACACAAGAATCATTGAAGAATCACACCGACTAGGATACTGGGATTCACAAGACAAGTTTATATCAATGCTAGAAGATGTTTATAACGAGCCTGAGGATCAATCAATAAGAAAAAGATTAAATGATTTTTGGGAAAGTTGGCACGATCTAGCAAATCAACCACAAGGCCTAGCAGAAAGAAAAATAATTCTAGAAAGAGGCAAATCTTTTTGCGAGGGAATAAGAAATAGATTCCATTCGCTTGAAAGAATTTACATAATGGCAAACGATGAAATAAAAATTACAACAGATGAAGCAAACAATTACATTAGAAACATTGCAAATCTTAATAAACAAATTTCAAAATCCCAAGCAATGAAAGACAATCCAAATGACTTAATGGATGCAAGAGACTTAATGGTTGAAAAATTAGGCAATATAATAAATGTGTCAATTGAAAACAAACAAGATCCGAATGAATTTTTAATCCACTCAGAAGGAAGACACCTCGTACAAGGTTCAATTGCAAATGAATTTAAACTAGAAGCTACAAACGGGCCCACCAGGACTAGATGGAATATTTTATGGGAAAATAATGACAAAGCTTACCTTAAAACAGGAAAGTTGGGCTCTTTGCTTAACATAAGAGATGAAGAGATTAAAAATGAAATTGGTGAACTAAATAATATGGCTGCCAACATTATAGAGATTGTTAATGAAATACATGAAGCAGGACACGGAATGGACAAAAAAAATGGAAGAAGCTTTTTTTCTCAAGAACTAAAACTAACTGATGATCGAGGCAGATATGATACTAACGGAAATGGCCAATTTGATTCCGTTCATATTTTCAAAATTAATAGCACAAACGAAATATTCCCAGAAGAAAAATTGGGATTTTATGGAACTCTTAAATTTGAGGCTACAAATAGCAATGAAATTGTAGAAATACCCTACAATGCTCCAGATACAGTTCAAGATGTAATAAATAGAATAAACAATTCCAACGCACAAGTTACAGCAAGAATTAACTCAGAAGGCAAGCTTGAAATCAAAGCGGTTAAAGAACAAGAAGATGAGAACATAACATTTAAAATCAAACACATAGAAGATTCTGGATTATTCCTAACAAAATATACAGGAATATTAAATGCATCTGGACCTGAGGGAGCTTATGATTATAAAAATATTGATACAACAGACAAATTGGCACCCAAATCAACTTATTCAATCTCACCTCTAAAAAATCCTGCAGCATGGATAAAAGTTGCAGACATAATAGACTCAGATCCATCAAAAATAGCATCAGGAATTAAAAATCCAACAAATGAAATATCTATTGGAGATAACCAAGCAGCATTGAGAATCTCCTCTTTTGGAAATTCTCAAGTTATGATTGGAAAAAATTTAACACTAAATGATTACTTTGCAAATACAGCATCAAATATAGCAATAAAAGGCCAAGTTTCAGAAATCACAAAAGAAAGTCAATCTCAAATATTAAAAGATTTAACAGATCTAAGAATGTCTATTTCTGGGGTAAACAAAGATGAAGAACTTGCAAACATGATCGAATTTCAACAAGCATTCATTGCAGCAAGTAAATTTATCACTGTTTCTGTTGAACTAATAGACACAGTAATAAATAAAATGGGAGTATAAGAATGATAAATAGAGTAAGTCATCCATTAACATATGAAAATTTTAAAACCTCTACAGCAGAGCAAGAGTCTAAAATTACAAAAATTTTAGAAAACTTATACAAAGGCGGTAAAAGGATTGTAAAACTAAGAAACGATCCAACAGGTGTTACTCACGCAATAAGGCTAGATAATGACATATTTAAGCTTAATGTATACATAAAAAATATTAATACTTCTAAGGGCAACCTAAGGTATACAGAAGGATATTTACAATCTCTTACAAATATTTTAACACGGGCTAAAGAAATTGCAATTCAGGGCGCAAGCGGAACTTATGAGGCAGATGACAAAAAAATGATATCAAAAGAAGTAAATGCTTTGCTTGAAGATGTCGTTGCAATAGCAAACGCTAAGGGGCCTGATGGATACAGCATATTTTCAGGGACCAAAATTGACAGCGAAGCGTTTAAAGTAACTAGAGAGAATAAAATAAGCAAAACAAGCAAAGACGGTGCAGGCCCTCAAATAATTAAAGTAGAATACAACGGCAACCAAGCTGAAAAAAAAACAGAAGTATACAATGATATTCATATGTCAAATAATTATCCTGGAAATGTAATATTTTTCTTACAAAACCAAAATATTATCTCATCAATAAACACTAATGGATTTGCCGTAAAAGAAAATACAAAAATTTATATTGACAATGTTGAGATAGGACTAACAGCAGGAGATACTGCACTTGACATTGTTGCAAAAATTAATGAATCTTCAGCACCTGTTGAAGCAAGTATTGATCCGGTTTTAAACTCATTGTCTATTAAAACTACAACTCCACACCAAATTTGGATAACAGAAGAAAAAGACTCAAATGTTTTACAAACACTTGGAATACTTACTAAAAACAATGATACCAAACTGCCTCCTTACAACCTTTCTAGCAACACAGAGGTTAGAAGTAGGTATATTTTCGATGCGCTTATTGAACTTAGAGACACACTTTACAATAACAAAGAAGAGCTTGTTGGAAGCAGAAGCCTAGCAGAAATTGACGAAAGCTTAAAAAGACTACTTATATCCGTTGCGGATCTTGGAGCAAAAGAAAATAGACTTGATAGAAGCTACGAAAGAATAAGTAAAGAGGCTGCAGATATGAAAGAAGATATGGTTCAATACACAGATCTTGATGTAACAAAAGCAATAACTAATTTAAATATGGCAAGCTTAGCTTATCAAGTATCTATAGGAATCTCTGCTAAAATAATGCAAACAACTTTATTAGATTTTATAAAATAGAATGATAGATGAAAAAAGTATAGAATTTGATTTTCCCGAAGGAATACTTGGGTTTGAAAACATTAAAAAATTTATAATAAAAGACTCTAAGTATAAGCCTTTTTCTATTATGCAATCCATCAATAAAGACGTAAGTTTTTTGGTAACATCTCCTTTTAATTTTTTAAGCGAATACTTACCAAATATCCAGAAAAAAGATTGGTCGGACATTAAAGCAAAAGCAGAAGATGAAAAAGTTATACTATGCATAATTAATATGCATGTCAATGATTATAAGGACATTACAGCTAATCTAAAAGCACCAATCATAATAAACAAAAAAAAATTACTTGGAAAACAAGCTATATGCACAAATGAAAATTACTCACTACACCATAAAGTTTTCAAGGAATAAAGATGCTGGTATTGTCAAGAAAAGTAAATGAAAGTATTAAAATAAACTCTGACATTGAAGTTTTAATATTAGAGATAAAAAAGGATACTGTTAAGATAGCAATTAAGGCCCCTGAAAACATTAAAATATTTAGATCTGAAATTTATGAATTCATTATAGAAGAAAATAAAAAATCACTACTAAAAGATAAACACAATATAAGCAAAATTAAAAGCCTATTCAATCATTATTTCAAGAATGAAAATTAATCTCTGCATCACTTTGTCTTATGTAAAGAGGTCCTGACAAAATATCATCACTTTTGTGATTTTTTAAATATTTAGCTATCCCAAGTTCTGTCAAAATTTTTCCAAACGAACTTAAATTTTCAATGATTTTAAATTTATAATTGGATTCTTTGGAAACATTCTCAAGATTGTTTCCAATAAGCACTGAATTTGGATCAATCTGATTAAAATATTCAAACAAATCTTTCTTAGAAAAACACAAAATCTTCCCCATCAATTCGCAATTTTTATAATGCCCAAGAAAATATTTACCTGCAGTAAAAGTTAATACAATTACACTGGGACTGTTTTTAACTAAATTTGCAAAAACATCTAATGTAGAAATATTAACAAAAGGAACAGAAAGACCTAAAGCAAGACCTTTGACAAAGCTTAAACTAATTCTAAGGCCAGTAAAAGAACCAGGACCACAAGAATTTATAATTAATTCAATTTGATTAAGATCTATATTATTCTTAATTATAAAATCATTGAAAATTTTTGGAACACTAAAATTAAAATTTGATTTAAGTTCAACCAATGAAAAATTCTTATTATTAATTCTAAAATAAACTATTAATGCTTTATATGAATATTCAAATGCAAGCGTATTAATCATTAAATTCTACAACCCTGCCTGAACCGACTATTTTAAAAGTTAAAGAAAATAATCTGTCTTTTGGAACAATGCTCAAAGCAATTTGTGGCCATTCAATAGCAATAATTGAGTCAATATCCATAAGTATTTCCAATCCCCCAATAAGCTCAAATTCTTCTAAAGAAAACACCCGATATAAATCAATATGATAAAATTTAAAATCTATAAAATCATAAACATTAACAATGTTATAAGTTGGACTTGTAAAATAAGAAATTCCAAGATTAAGCGCAAGTCCCTTTAAAAAACTAGTTTTTCCAGATCCCATATCACCACTTAAAACGAATATTTTACCAATTGGTAAAGGATAAAAAAAAGATTTGGAAAAATTTATCATTTTTTTTTCTGATTTAAATTCTAAAATCAAGGAAGTTTACCTTTAAACTCCAAATCAATTACATGCCTTTTAATTGCAACCATTAGCTTTAAAACAGGATAATTTAAAAAATCTATAAAATCAATAGTGACGTGCTTTTCTCCTAAGGGTGTAGCCTCGATTACAAACTTGACTTTTTTGATTTCCAAGATGTCATTATACTTATAAATAACATCAGCAAAATATACATTTCTATAGTATATAAAGCTCTCTTGCTTTTCAATATTATTAAGAGAAATAAGCTGCACAATAATAATCCTTAAAATAAATTAAACTCCCAAAAAGCCAACATAAGAACATTTTTATTTAGCGCTATTTTTCAAGGCGGAATTTTTATTCTTAACCTCTGAATTGCTTTTGGCTATCATTGACTAAAAATCTTCAAATTCCTAAATTTTATGAGATGTCGCAAAAAAATAACTCTAATTCTTAAAATTAAACCTCCCAGGAGTTTTGATTTTTCATCTTCTTATTTCTAAAACAATTTTTTTAAAAGCTTCAACATCTTCAATCGCCAAATTAGACAAAATTTTTCTATTAATTTTTATATTAGACTTTAATAAACCCTCAATAAATCTTGAATAACTAACCCCAGTATCACTTAAAGCAGCCGAAATTCTTGAAATCCACAAGCGTCTAAAATCTCTTTTTCTAACCTTTCTATCTCTTGTGGCATACATCATACCCTTTCTCAAGGTATCCTTAGCTTTCTTATAATTGCTCTTTTTTGTACCCCAAAACCCTTTTGTTTTTTTTAAAATTCTCTTACGCCTTGCAACGTGAACTGTGCCGTTTTTAGCCCTAGCCATATCTATCTCCTAAAATTATTTTAACCATAAGGTAATAAAGTTTTAATTCTTTTAGCTTCAAAACAAGAAAGATTGCCTGATTTTCTTAAATTTCTCTTGCGCTTAGAAGATTTTTTTGTCAAAATATGCCTTAAATTTTGTTTTTTATACTTAACTTTACCATTTACAGTAAAAGAATACCTTTTCTTAGCACTTTTGCGTGTTTTCATTTTATTTGCCATTTCATCCCCTTTAATTTAATATTTATTTTTTAAACTTAGGCGCTACAATCAAAAACATTGTTTTGCCTTCCATTTTAGCCGCAGATTCCAAAACATAATTCACATCCCCTACTTTTTCAAGAATGCTATTTAAGATGCCATATCCTAAATATGTGTGAGCAAGTTCACGACCTCTAAATCTTATTGTAACTTTAACCTTATTGCCATCTTTTAGAAAACCTAAAATGTTTTTTGATTTAAAATCAAGGTCATGAGCATCTATCTTGGGCTGCATTCTAACTTCCTTAAGCTTAATTACTTTTTGATTCTTCTTTTGCTCTTTTTGACGCTTTTCTTGATGGAATTTATATTTCCCATAATCAATAATCTTACAAACCGGAGGAGATACATTAGGAGAAACCTCAACCAAATCAAGTCCAGCTTCCTTTGCTTTTTTAATAGCATCTTCAATCGATAAAACTTCTTGTGTCCCATTTTCAAAAATAACTCTTACCTCACGAGCCTTAATTCTGTAATTAATTTTCAATTCCTTGTCATTTGATCTGGACCTATCCCTATCTCTATTGGCATTTCTATTTATCATTTAAAAAATATATACTCCTAAATCAATTAATAATTAATATTAATACTTAATTCTATTATACATTCACTAAAAAGTAAATTCTAAGAATAATGTTTACAAAAAGCAATAAAATCAACAACATTAATAAAACAAATATCCAAATCACGCAAGTTTTTAGTCAATCAATTGATTTAAAAAACGTTTAAAAGTAGAATTGTACTTACAATGAGTTTATTTTTATTAACAAGTCTACCGCTAATATTAAAAATTTATATGGATACTCAGTTAAGACAAAGTCAAACAAAAAATACCCAAGCCCATATTTTAGTAATATTTCTTGCAATAACAATGTTTTCTTTCCTTTATTTAACTCAGGAATTTATTCTATACAGATCATTTGAATTAGATTACACATCAAGAATAAGTTTAGGGATTTCAATATTTATCAAAGAACATTTATACTACTATATATTCCCATTATTAATATTTATATTTTTTTTTACTCTAAATGAAAATTCTTTATTTAAAAAAAATTTAACAATTCTTATATATTTCACATTTGGACTAATTTTTTCTAAAAACTTAGAAATAATAATTCTAAATAGCAAAATTTTTGGAATCTATGAATATATTGAATTACCAATACTTAATGCAATAGAGCTAATATTTTCAGCCACAATCTTTGAAAAGAAAATTAGAAAATGCCAAAAATACTCGGCAAAAGAATACAAAATCATTCTTTCTCCTATTATATTTTTAGGATTATTTATTGCAACTTTAAAAACATTAATTCTAACCAATATGAGAATCTATGCACTAATAATACTTGGATTGGTTTTAATATCTATAGCTATTAATAATAAGTATACTAGGAAATAAAATGTCTGGCACAAAAAACCTTGCTATAATGGCGCTCTTAGTAATTTCAATACAAGGATGCAAAAAATCTTCCATTACTGAAAAACAATTTAATTATTCAATAATTTTCTCAGATGCAACTGAATATTTTTTTGAAATTCAAAAAACTCCATTCATAAAAAACGAAATACTATTTATAAATGATAAAAATTTAGAAATTGTAAAAGACAAGCTTAAAACAACAAAAAAAATACTATTAACGCACAAATCAAATAATGAAATACTAAATAATGAAATTTTAAAAGAGAAAATTTTTTATCTATCAAAAATAAAATTTTCTCTAAAAAAATCTATTGATTTTCTGCTCAACGAAAAATCAATAAACTTGCAAAAAACATTACTATTTAGAGATAAATCTCTAAATAGCGAAGACCTTGAATACTTGGAAAAAAAAGGCAAAGAAAAAAATGCTAATATTACCCTAATAAACGAAAAAAACATATCCTATATGCAAACATTTATTACTCCTCAAATAAACACAATAATATTATTCTCCTTAAGGGATAATAATATTATTTTAAAAAAAATATCAAATTCGCCCTTTTTCAAAAATATAAAATTTGTATTAATTGGCAATACAAGAAAAGACTTAAAAATCATTAAGCTACAATATATAATCACTCTTAAAGAGTCCGATTTAATAAAAATAGTAAAAGACATTGAAAATAACTTCCAATATGAATTTAGCATTTACAAACAATAAAAATGATTAAATTTAATGCAACAATAAAAGATCTTTAAAACTATTGTATACCGCAATAGCAACATCATTAACAGAGCAATTTTTAATCCTTGCAATCTCAAGACATACATATCCTAAAAACAAAGGTGAATTAATTTTACCCCTCAATGGCACTGGAGCTAAAAAAGGACTATCTGTTTCTATTAAAAGATCATTGATATTTAACTTGCCAACAAGAATCCTTAAAGATTGTGCATTTTTAAAAGTTATATTACCCGAAAAAGAAACTTTAAATCCCAAATCAATAAATTTTTTAGCATGCTCATAAGTTCCTGAATAACAATGTAATATACCCCTATTTAAAAAATTTAAAGACCTTACAATATTATAGACATCATCATAGGCATCTCTTATATGCAAAATAACTGGCTTTTTATATTTATCAGCCAAATACAATTGCTCTTCAAAAACTTTAATTTGGAACCTCTTGTTATCTGCTTTAAAATAATCAAGGCCAATCTCGCCAACAGCAACAACATTTTCACTAATCAAAATTTTTTCAAGCTGCTTAATATCATCTTTAAAATGATCACTTAAATTTAAAGGATGAATACCCGCTGTTAAAAACACATTAGAAAAAGGACTTAAAAGATCTTTCCTATCATTAAAATCACTAGGATGCAAGCCGACATCAAGAAAATAAGAAAAGCCGTTTTTAAAACATTCATTAATAATGTAATTAACGTCCAAAGATCTTTTCTTTAATTCATAAAAATGAACATGGGTATCTATTAATTTATCAAAAAAAATAGATTTTTCAATTCCAAGTAAAGAGTCCGTCATTCTATTTTTTTCCTAAGAGCTGCAAGGTAGTCAATAACAACAATATTTTTCATACCAAGATGTAAAAAGCTTGACAAAATATCAATGGCATTCCCAATCTGCCCCAACGCCTCATAACATTCAGCAGCATTAACATACAATGCTGAATTTTTAGGATTATTTTTAATTAAACTTTTAATAGCTATTAATGCTTCTTCATATTTACCCTGATCCTTTTGAATAAGAGCAAGTCCAAGTATTGCAAACATATCAAAATCAACATCAAGAGCCTTTTTATAATAAATTTGAGAATTTTCATAATCATTCAAATAGCGATAAGCATCTCCTACTCTTGTAAGAACCAAATTATTTTTTGGATCTTTTTCGATAATATCAAGCCAATATTTTAAAGCCTCTTTGTATTCCTTATTCCCCCTATAACAATCGGCAAGCCCAAAAACAGCATAAAAATTGCTAGGTGAAATTTCTAAAGCTTTTTTAAAAAAATAAATTCCTCTGGTAAATTCCCTTAGCTTGCGATAACAATTACCAATTGAAGTTAATACTCTAACGTCAACTTTGGATTGATTTAATTCATACATTTTAAGCCAATACTTTAAAGCCTCTTTATATTCTTTAAAGTCATAATACAAATGGCCAATACCTACAAGTGCATAATCATTCTCAGGCATTAATTCCATTACCTTAAGATAAGTTTGCTTAGATTTTTGAAAATTTTTTAGCTTCCTGTAAGATGCCGCAACTCTTGTTAAAACCGTTATATTCTCAGGATCATATTTTAAATATTCTTCCCATATGTCTGTGGCCTTTTTATAATTATCTAAATTTCTGTAACAATCTCCAAGTCCAAAAAGAGCATAATTATTGCTTGGATGCTTTACAAGACATTTTTGATAATAAACTATTGCTTTATCGTAATTATTTTTCTTCCTTTCAATGTCTCCAAGCCCAACAAGAGCATAATTATTCTCATTATCCTTTTCAAGGATATCAGAAAATAGACTTTCTGCCTCAGAAAGTCTTTCTTCTTTGATCAACTGATAACCTCTTTTTGATTTCTCAGTGACATCAAGAAGCTGATCATCAGAAATATTCGAGAGATCTCCTAAAGCATCCAAAATTTTTTCATTTAACATAAATACCCCTTTTAAATCGGTTTATTAAAGATATAACTTTAACTACCTCAAACACACCACAAATAATAATACGTAAAGCTCAATTTATATATAAATACAACAAAACCTAATCTAACTTTAATATCCAACTTAATAACATTCATTATATAAAAAAATATGAAAAAATATAATTGATTTTTGTTAATCAAGCTTATTCTATTTATTTCATGAAAGCAGTTTTAAAAAAAATACTAAAATAAAACATAAACATAGACATCATCACAAAACTTATCTAAAAAGTCTAACAAAAAAACCTAAAATTAATATAAACTATTACTATCTTTCAGGAGAAATCATAATGCTTTTAGAAAAATTAAATTCAGCAACAAGTAAGATTAAGTTGATAGAAGAAAAATTGCAAGATATAAATCTAATTAAAGATCAAAAAAAATATTCAAAAATAATAAAAGAATATACATATTTAGAAAAAATAAATACTAAAAAAATTGAATACGAGAAAATACTAAGCCAAATTAATGATAACAAAACCATCTTGGAAGAAGAAGATCAGCAAGAAATGAAAGAATTGATAAAACAAGAACTAATTGATCTGGACAAAAAAAAAGAAGATCTTGAACATCAAATAAAAATACTGCTTTTACCTCAAGATGAAAATGATAGCAAAAACATAATAATTGAAATTAGGGCTGGAACAGGCGGAGAAGAAGCTGCACTTTTTGCAAACAATCTTTATAGCATGTATATAAAATATTCAGAGAAAAAAAAATGGAAAACAGAAATCATAAACTTCAATGAAACAGAACTTGGGGGATTTAAAGAAATAATCTTTGAAATTAAAGGAAAAGATGTATTTAAAAAATTAAAATATGAAAGCGGTGTTCACAGAGTGCAAAGAATCCCCATAACAGAGTCTAACGGAAGACTTCAAACCTCGGCCGCTACTGTAGCAGTGCTACCCAATATTGAAGAAACTGAAATTGATATCAATGAAAAAGATTTAAGAATTGATGTTTACAGATCGTCTGGAGCTGGTGGGCAACACGTCAACACAACTGATTCTGCAGTCAGAATAACACACCTGCCAACAGGAATTGTTGTGCAGTGCCAAAACGAAAGAAGTCAGCATAAAAACAAAGATCAAGCAATGAAAATATTAAGAGCAAGGCTTTATGAATTTGAAGATTCCAAAAAACAAGAGCAAAGATCAAGCAATAGAAAACAACAGGTCGGCTCAGGAGATAGATCTGAAAGAATTAGGACCTATAATTTTCCTCAAAATAGAATAACAGATCATAGAGCAAACATCACTCTTTATAAATTAGAAGAATTTATGCAAGGAGAACTTGATCCACTTCTTGATCCCTTGATGATAGAGCTTCAAGAACAAACATTAAAAAGCAGCAATATATAGCAATGAATATAAACGAAGTTATAAATTATGCTAAAAGTAAAAATTTAGATACAATAGAAGCGCTACTAATACTTGAATTAATTTTAAAAACTAGAAAAGAATTAATAATTGCAAATATAAAAAAAAGCTTAACAAAAAAAGAAAAAAAACTTTTTTTTGATCAAATAGATAAAATAAAAAAAGGAACTCCTATTCACTACATACTTCAAAAGAAAGAATTTATGGGAATTGAATTTAACCTAAACAAGCATGTATTAATCCCAAGATTTGATACAGAATGTTTGGTTGAAGAAGCCTTAATTCAAATTCAACAAAATGGTTTTAAAAAAATATTAGACTTATGCTGCGGTAGTGGGTGCATAGGGCTTTCTATCGCCTATTATATGAGAGAAAAAGTAATACTCTCAGATATTTCAACAAAAGCTTTACAAATAGTCGCAAAAAATACAAAAAAGCTCAAACTTGAAAAATTTGTAGAAATAATTCACTCTAATTTGTTAAAATGTATAAAGGGAAAGCTTGATATAATTATTACAAATCCTCCTTATTTAAACAAAGAAGAATTAGAAATAAAAAATAAAATAATAAAAGAGCCTACAAAAGCTCTTTTGGGATTCGGAAAAGATGGGCTTAATATTTCTCGAAAAATATTAAGCCAAGCAAAAGAAAAACTTAGTTCAAACGGACTCATAATAATAGAATCGGCTCCTTGGCAAATAAAAAGTTTGAAAGATTTTGCAATCAAAAAAGGATTTTCACATTTAAAAACAATTTACGATCTTGAAAAGAGAGCAAGGGCACTAATATTAGGACAAAGAGATGATACAAGCGTACGAGATTGCACACTTGATAAAGATAAATGATCTTGAAAAAGCTAAAAATATTTTTAAAAAAACTGTTGAGAATACTTACAAAGATGAATTTGAACTAAAAAGCATATTCAAAGCTCTAGAAATAGCAGAACAACTCCACTATGGTCAATACAGAGAAAGTGGAGAGCCTTACATTATTCATCCAATAATGGTTTCATTATTTCTTGCCAAATTTCAACTAGACTTTAAGGCAACTATTGCTGGACTACTGCATGACGTACTTGAAGATACAAACATCGAAAAAGAAGAAATAGTAAAAGAATTTGACGAGGAAATTTTAAGCCTAATCGACGGTGTAACTAAAATTCACGATTTGCATAATAAAACAAGAAGCATAAAAGAGGCTAATACTATCTCCAAAATGTTTTTTGCAATGACACATGACATTAGAATAATAATAATAAAATTGGCAGACAAGCTTCATAATATGACAACACTCTCTTATTTGCCCAAAAACAGACAAGATAGGATTGCAAAAGATTGCCTTTCAACTTATGTTCCAATAGCAGAGCGCCTTGGAATATCATCTCTTAAAACATATCTTGAGGATCTTTCATTTAAGCATCTTTATCCTAAAGATTATAAAGAAATAAAAAATTTTTTATCTGAAACGAAAATAGAAAGAGAAAAAAAATTATACAAAGGCAAATTATCAATAGAAAAAGAACTTCAAAAAAGCGGAATTGAAGCAGAAATTACAGTAAGATCAAAACACTTTTACTCAATATTTAGAAAAATGCAAACAAGAACAAATAAGCTTACTCAAATTTTTGATACTCTAGGAATAAGAATAATTTGCAAAAAACAAAAAGAATGTTATGAAATATTAGAAATTGTTCACCGAGTGTGGAAACCAATTCCGGGAAGACTTAAAGACTACATTGCAAGCCCAAAAGAAAATAAATATCAATCACTACACACTACTGTAAGAATACCTGAGGACAACCAGCTTATTGAAATACAAATTCGAACAGAAGAAATGGACAGAATTGCTAATTATGGGGTTGCGGCCCACTGGATATACAAAGAACAAATCGCACTTAAAGCTGACGACCTTTCATTTATAAACCGAATAAAAAAATGGCAACAAGAATCGGCCAACAAAAGCCAATATTCAATGAATGACATACACAAAGAGTTGTTAAATACATTCATATATGTTTACACCCCAGAAGGAGAAGTAGTAGAACTTCCCTTTGGATCAAATTCAATTGATTTTGCATACATAATTCACACAGATATTGGAGATCAAGCTCTTTATGCAAAAATAAATGGAAAAATAAGCTCTATCACAAAACCACTTAAAAACGAACAAATTGTTGAAATATTCACATCAAAAGACTCAAAACCAGATGTAATATGGCTAAACAGCGTGCGAACAAAAAAGGCTCGATCAAAAATTAGATCATGGCTCAATAAAAATGACAACACAATTTTTGTAGATAACAATATTATTGCGTATCTTGTTGGAGCAAACAAAGAGCAAAGAAAGCTTTTTAGCTTGTTTAAAGCTTATACCAAAACCAAAATAAAAAGAATTGCAATAGACCCTGAATGCAGCCCAACAACAGGTGAAGATATTATTGGAATAATACATAAAGACGAAATAATAGTGCACAATGAAAATTGTCAAAAGCTTAAATCCTATAAAAAAACCCAATTGATTGAAGTTGAGTGGGAAGCAACACCAACTCGAAAAGTGCATCACATTATTTTACTCTTAAAAGAACTTAAAGGAATATTTAGCTATCTTGAAAACATTTTCACACTAAATGACGTAAGACTTATTAGCGAAAAAATAGAAGACTGCGGCAATGGTCATGGAATAACAAATATAATAGTCTCATCAAACGCTAAAAATATAACAAAAATTATTTCTGCTTTAAAAGAAAACCCAAATATCTTACAAATAATGCAAATAGAAGAAGATATTAAAAATTATGATAATTAATATATTGTTATCATTGTTATTGCTTGGCTCAACAGGCTCTGCTATTGTGCCAAACAAAATGAAAAAAAATGTATTCAATTCAAGCAATAAAATTACAAACATAGAAACTGAAAAGAGCATAAAAACGCACATTAGGAAAATTAATCAACTAAATGAAAGACAAGAAAAAATAATAAACACTTTTAATTATATAAAAAAATATTTTAATACAAATGAAGTTAAATATATGGAATATTCTTTACAAGAAATTGGATTTATTGGGTATTCACAAAAAATAATACATTCTAAAATCAAAGGGAAAAACATAAATACTTATAATATAATTATTCCAATTAAAATACAAAATAATTTAAAAAATAATTTGGCAATTGGAATTGCAATTGAGCTTTTGCATAAACTTAAAAATACTAACCCTAAAAACAACATAAATTTTTTTTTTGTTGAGGATGATTCTTTAGAACAAAATACAATAATTAGTAGCAGAATTTTACTTAGCAACAAGTATTTAGGAAAAAATACAAATACAATATACCTAATGTTAAACGAAAATAAAATAAAAAATAAAATTTACTTAGAAAATGAATCTTTCATAACAAATTCAAAAACAAATTTGGGATTTTTAAAAGCCATTATAAAAACCTTTGAAAAAAATAAACTTGATTTTAATACATCAAAAATAACTGAAAAAAAATTAAACACTTTATACAATCTATATCTTGATGAATCTATACCCCTTTTAATAATAAATAATAATTTAAACCCTATATTAACTGGAAATAAAAATACTATTTTTGAAATTTACAAATCAATCGAAGAAACATTGATCAGTGAGTACAAAAGTAAAAATACAAATGAAATACATTATATTGTAATTGATACGCCTTTTAAAAAAATAATAATTAATGAAATTGCTTTAATAGCATTAATCTACATTTGCTATAACTTAATTATAATTGTATTTATTAGAAAATTTAAAGAAGCTGGACTAGTTATGAAAAAAGTAAAAAATAATTACTACAAATTAGTAAGATTGTTTTTTACTTTATTTGTAAGCACTTATTTATCCTTATTGCTTACAAATAAAGTATTTGCAGGCTATGAAAACACAACGGTTTACAGCATAACAAATCCCAAATATCTAATAACTTTTTTTGCAACTTTACTCATACATAATCTTTTGTCTCTTTTCACATATAATTTCACAATATATTTAAATTACAGACAACTTAAATACCTAGCAATATCAACCTCTATTATTGAACTAATAATATTAATGTTTGTTAAAATAGAATTTATCTTAATAATTATCATAAAAAGCATTTTATTGTTAATAAAACCAAATAAAAATACTATTATTCGAAAAATAATGGTATTAATCATTTGGATAATCAATTTTGTATTAATAACATTAATACAAAATACCACATCAATCAAAAACACACTTACGCTAAGCTACCTAATATCAATTTGTCTTTTCTCTACCATATTTATTAATATCTCAGAACATTTAAAATCCAAACTCCCAAAAATTAAACAAAATTTAAAAAAAGCTGAAAAACTTGGTCTTGTAACTTTTTTTTTAATAACCGCAATCATAATATCTAGCAATATTGATAAAGAAGAGCATGCAATGCAAATAGAACAAACGGTTAGCTTTCCAGAAAAAATAAATAAAATAAAAATTGAATATCCAAAAAGCAATAAACATCCTATCCAAATAATTTCAAATGATTTTAACCTAACTTTAAAGGCAAATGAAAAAACATTAGAAACTAACATTGAAGCTGATGATGAGTTAATAAATATTGATTTTAAAAAAATAGATATAGCAGAAAGAGCTGTTTATAGCATCGATTTGGTTACTCAAAAAATTGCAAATCAAATCGAGCTGCATTTTAAAAACGCATCTAAACTAATAATTTATCAAAGCAATACTCCTTATAAAATATTAGCTAATAAAATTATTTTTTCACTTAAAAACATTAACTCTAAAAAAACAACAATTGCATTTACTCTCAAATCTCAAGATGACATAGCATATGAAGCATTTGCAAATATTCATATTAAAAAAAATCAAGTTAAAATTTACAATAAAGCTAACAATACAGAAGTAAAAAATATAAAAATAAATTACTCTTACAAAATAAAATATTCAGGAATATTACCTAAAGCAGAAAAATATAAAAATCTTGAATATTTCAAACTAAAAGATGATAAAGAAATTGAAAATCTAAAAAATTTAAAATTAAATTAATCTTCTAATCTTCAAAATTAATCCTTTTTTCCCTATTAATGTAACTTTGAAAAGCATAATCGATTAAATTATCCACTAGGTCTTTAAATTGAAGACCATCATGACTGCACATTTTAGCAAACATAGATATATCGGTAAATCCTGGAATAGTGTTTATTTCATTAAGATAAATAGTTCCTGTTTTTTTTTCAACAAAAAAATCAACTCTTGCCATACCTCTTAGTTCTAGATTCTTATAAGCAAGAAATGCATATTCTTTAATGCTTAACAACTGATTTGTCTCAAGATGTGCAGGAATATTAAAAATAATAGAATTTCCAGGAATAACAGAATATTTAGCATCATAATCATAAAATATAAAATCTTGCACAACAACTTCTCCGGGAGAAAATATTTTCATCTTTTCATTCCCAATAATAGAACATTCGATCTCTCTAGCCTCAATAAACTTCTCTATTACAATGGTAAGGTCATACTTTAAAGCCTCTTTAATAAAAGATTCAATCTGATTTTCACTGTAAGCTACATTTATTCCAATTGAAGAACCTAATACTGCGGGCTTAACAATAACAGGATATCCTAAAACCTCCCTTATATTTCTTTTTACTTCCTCTTTATCTAAAAAATAATCATGTTGTCTAAATCCAATAAAAGGCACCAATGGAATATTAAAACTTTTAAGCAAAAGTTTGCAAAAATACTTATTACTAGAAATAGCACTCCCTATAATACCAGCGCCAACACAAGGAATGTCCATGACTTTTAAAACTCCCTGAATAGCACCATCCTCACCGGTTCTTCCATGAACAACGGGGAAAACAACATCGATCTCAAGGTTTTTGTTATTTGAAAAAATTCCAAGCCCTGGTAATAAACTAACAATGGGTAAAACATCTATATTAATGGGCTTTGGAGGATCAGAAACAGAATCTAATAAATACCAAATACCTGTACACCTATCAATATAAACAGGATAAATATTGTATTTATTTAGATCTAAAAGGGCTAAATAAATGCTATAAGCAGATTTGCAAGAAATTTCATGCTCAAAAGAAACGCCACCAAATATTAACATAAGATTTTTCTTCACATCACTTCTCCTTTTCTGATTTTTTTAAACTTAAAATAGCATTTTTAACTACCTCTTGTTCATTCCAAAAAACTTCTCTATTTTTATAAATTATTGAACTTTCATGACCTTTGCCCAAAGCCACAACCAAATCTCCTGCCTTTGCAAGACTTATTGCTTTTTCAATAGCCTGCTTTCTATCAGGAATAAAAAATAAATCCTGATTTACAATTTTATTCACAATTCCTTTTGCAATGTCTTTAATTATACACATACTATTCTCACCTCTTGGATCTTCATCGCAAAGTACTATTAAATCAGAATAAATATCTGCAATTTGCCCTTGCAAAAATCTTTTCTCAACATCTCTTTCTCCCGCAGAGCCAAAAACAGAAATCAATCTATTGACAGCAAATCTTTTAAAAATAGGAAAAAGTTTAGAAAAAGCACCAGGAGTATGAGCATAATCAATTATTACAGAAAAATTTTGACCCAAGTTAATACTATCCATACGCCCATCAAGACTTTTAATGCAAATGAGCTTATCAACAATGTCTTGAATATCGCTATTTAAAATTTGAGAAACTAAAATAAGAGCAGCCATTACATTCTCAACATTAAAACTCCCAAGCAGGTTAACATTAGCAAAATATTTAATCCCCTTGTGATAAAATTCAAACCTGGTAGAATTGGTTTTCTCGTCAATAAAACTTACAAAAAAATCTGCTTTACTGTTTTTTAAGCTATAAGTAAAAGATTTCTTAACAGCACTCTTAAAATCAGAAGAATAAACGTCATCAAAATTAATAACCCCAAAACCAGAAGCATCACTAACAGACCGAAAAAGACCTAACTTGACATTCAAATAATTCTGAATTGTACCATGAAACTCAAGATGCTCATGTCCAATATTGGTAAAAACAACTGCAAAATAATTAACATCGACAAGCCTTGCTGTTTCAAGGTCAAGTCCATGAGAAGTAGATTCAAGAATTGCATATTGAGCTTCATTTTTAACCATGTTGCTTAAAAATGAATGAATTTCTGTAGACTCAGGAGTTGATTGTCTGTAGGGATTTTTAATCAAGTTTCCACTCCCATCATCAAAAAATACCGTAGATATAAACCCTACTTTAACGCCTTTTTTTTTTAAAAGCAGATATATATAATAACAAACAGAACTTTTCCCGTCAGTGCCAGTAACTCCAATAACTTTTAACTTTTTTGAAGGCTCATCATAAAAAATATTTGAAAAATTAGACATAAATTTTCTTATGTTAAAATCATCTACCTTGATATAAGTAACATTGGAACTGTAAAAATCCATATCTCGTGAACACACAATAACATTGCTGCCCTTTTGAATTGCGATTTCAATAAAATCATGCCCATCAAAATGAATTCCTGGAAGAGCAAAAAACACAAACCTGGGTGAAACCAATTTAGAGCTATAAGTAACTCCCGATATTTCTAAATCAAGAGAACCTTTTACACATTTTATTAAATCTTGATCTAACTTTAATAAAACTTCATTAAGTTTTTTTTTCATACATTAAAATTTTACATAAAACTAATAAAAATATCTAAGAAATTCAAAATTATGCTTCAATAGAAAATATATTTACAATTTTCTATTTTTTTAATAAACTAAGCAATGTTACAAGGCGCTGTACCCAAGTGGCTAAGGGAGAAGTCTGCAAAACTTTGATTCGCCGGTTCGATTCCGGTCAGCGCCTTTTAAGGTCAAGTCAAAAATATTTTTACACTTAAGGGCATAACTTAAAGCATTTTTATTAAAGATAAATTAAAATAATACATATATGTTAGAATTAATCGTAATACTACTATTTATAATGTTATCTGCTATTTTCTCAGCATCTGAAACAGCTTATACTTCATTAAGTATAATTCAGATACAAGATATAAGGAAAAAAGGAAAATCAGGAATTTCGGTGTACAATTTGGTTCAATCTCCTTCAAAATTAATTACTACTATTCTTATCGGCAATAATATATCAAATATTGTGGCAAGTGCGCTTACAACAAAATTTGTACTTGAAAAATATGGAAACAGCGCACTTGCAATATCAACAGGCCTAATAACAATAATCGTTCTAATTTTTGCAGAAATACTTCCAAAACAAATTGCAATTCTAAATAATGAAATCATTGCTCTATCTACTTCATTTTTTTAATACCATTAATTTTTATATTTACTCCACTAATATATGTAATAAACAAAATAATAAAAAAAATATTAAATCTCTTTAAAGTTAAGGCTAGCTATCAAATGACTAAAGAGAGTATAAAAAATATGCTCTCTTTAGCAGGAAGTTTAGGAATTTTAAACAACGACTCTAGAATATTTATGCAAAAAATGTTAGACATAGATCAAGTAAGAGCTTCTGAGATCATGACTCACAGAACAGAAGTTTTTTCACTCTCAAGCTCATCAAAACTAAAAGATGTAATCAAATTGATCAAAGAAGAAGGATACTCTAGAATTCCTATATACAAAGGACAAAACAGAGAACAGATAATTGGCATTTTAATAGCTAAAGACCTCATAGAAATCAATAAAAAAGATATAAATAAAAACGTTTCTCAATTTATTAAACCGGCTGTATTTGTACAACAAAACAAAAGAATAAAAGACATACTAGATATTATGAGAAAAAAACAAAAAATAATGGCAATCGTAATAGATGAGTATGGTGGTTTTTCAGGAATACTTACAATAGAAGACATTGTAGAAAAAATTTTTGGAGCAATATCTGACGAATACGACATTAAAGAGGAAAAGCCTCTGATTACCCAAATTAGCGACAATACTTATTCAATACTTGGAGAAACTACTTTTGACGAGATTGAAGAGACAATTGGAATATCTATTAAACATAAAGAATATACAAATACAATTGGGGGATACTTAATAGATCTACTTGACAAAATACCAACAAAAAACGAAACCGTAAAAACAAATGATGGAGAATATTTTATTAAGGAAATTCAGAATAATAAAATCGAAACAATAACTTTTATCAAATCCAAAAAGTAGTGACAAAATTCGCTTACTAAAAGCAATTTAAAACATTAGGAGAAGCAAATGTTTGACATAAAAAAAATTTTTAATAAAACTTACGAATATTTAATAATTATTATCACTTTAATACTAATATCAATAATAGTTATTTCAAACATATTCATAGTAGGGCCATCAGAAGAAGCAATTGTACTTCGCCTTGGCAAGCTTAACAGAACTCTTGATTCTGGAATACATGTCAAGATTCCATTAATTGAAGAAAAATTTATCGTACCTGTAAAAATAGTCCAAGAAATTAAATTTGGATTTCTAATATCTCCAAGCGGTATTAGAGAAAATGATGATGCAAGCGACGAAGGCAGGATTATTACCGGAGATTTAAATATAATAAACATTGAGTGGTTAGTGCAATACAAAATAAGAGATCCTTATTCATTCAAGTTTAAAGTAGAAGATCCTGAGACAACAATTAAAGATATTGCAAAGTCATCAATGAATAGATTGATTGGAGATAATACTATTTTTGAAATAATAAATGACAACCGAGTGGGAGTAACAGAAGATGTAAAATCTTCTATGAATGAAATAATAGACAATTATAATTTGGGAATTGACGTGGTGCAAGTACAAATTAGAAATGCCCTACCCCCAAAAGGAAAGGTTTACGAGGCTTTTGAAGATGTAAACATTGCTATTCAAGATAAAAATAAATACATAAACGAAGGGAAAAAAGAATTTAATCAAATAGTTCCCAAAATTAAAGGTGAAGCATTAAAGGTTATTGAAGAAGCCAGAGGATACAAAGAAAGTAGAATAAACAATGCATTAGCGGATACAGAAATTTTTAATGCCATACTAGACGCTTACTTAAAAAATCCCGATATTACAAAAGAAAGACTTTATAATGAAACCATGAAAGAAATACTTGAAAACAAAGATAACATTGAATTAATTGACAAAAACTTCAAAAATTTTCTACCATTTAAAGAGGTAAAATAAATGAAATTTATAATAAAACTTTTATTATCTACTGCAAAAATTATAACCTTTACAGTAATAGTTTGCTTGACTATTTTGTCCATTTTCCAACCAATGTATATTTTGAAAGAAAATGAAATTTCAATAACCACTCGACTTGGAAAAATTCAAAGAACCGAAAGTTTAGCCGGGCTTAAATATAAAATCCCATTAATTGAAAATGTACAAATATTTCCCAAAATCATTCTTAGATGGGATGGAGAACCTCAAAGAATCCCAACAGGGGGTGAAGAAAAACAATTAATATGGATTGATACAACTGCTAGATGGAAAATTGCAGACATAAATAAATTTTATACAACAATAAAAACAATGAGTAGAGCTTACATTAGAATTGACGCAGCAATTGAACCTGCTGTTAGAGGAGTTATTGCAAAATATCCTTTGCTTGAAATTATAAGAAGCTCAAATGATCCTATTCAACGTTTGTCTAATGGAGTGCTCACCCCACAAGAAACAAAAATTAACGGTATTTATAAAATAACAAAAGGAAGAAAGATAATCGAAAAAGAAATAATTCATATAGCAAACAACAATACTAAAGATATTGGAATTGAAATTGTAGACGTACTAATAAGAAAAGTTACTTATGATCCAAGCCTTATTGAATCTGTAAACAACAGAATGATTTCAGAAAGACAACAAATCGCAGAAGAACAAAGAAGCATAGGATTAGCTGAAAAAACAGAAATTCTTGGAAGCATAGAAAAAGAAAAGCTAAAAATATTAAGCGGAGCTAAAGCCACTGCTGCCAAAATAAAAGCTGAAGGAGATCGAGAAGCTGCAAAAATCTATTCAAATGCATACGGCAAAAATGTTGAATTTTACAAATTCTGGCAAGCATTGGAAAGCTATAAAGCAGTATTAAAAGATAAAAGAAAAATTTTCTCAACAGATATGGATTTCTTTCAATATCTTCACAAAAGAAATTGAAAGTTTATTAGTATAAATTTTTTCTTTAAATACCCGTAAAATATAAATTTTGTTGTTATGAATTTAATAGCAATGCAAAGCTTTATTTAAATTTAAATTTAAATAACAAATAAAACCGTTAAAAAAAATACCTAAAAAATATATTACCGCATACATTTAAAAATTAAATTAAATTTTTAGAATTGCTCTTTTTAAAACCTCAAAGCTAGCTATAAATCATTTTTTTAGCAATATATCCAAAAGTTGAAATTTGAAAAAAGAGTTGACAAACATATATACTTATGAAAAAATTAAGGTACTAGAATAAAAATGCTGCTGTAGCTCAGTTGGTAGAGCATAGGACTGAAAATCCTTGTGTCAGGAGTTCGATTCTCCTCGGCAGCATACATTTATTTAAATTGCAATTGTCGCTGTAGCTCAGTTGGTAGAGCATAGGACTGAAAATCCTTGTGTCAGGAGTTCGATTCTCCTCGGCGACATTTATTTAAAGATTAAAAGGATCTCAAAGTGATACTTAAAGAAATAAAGCAAATAAAAGATCTAAGCGAACAAGACGTAATTTTTGCAAGAATAGGAAACTTATCAAAACTTGGCACAAGAGTAAATGAAAAAATCATTAAAATACTTTCTAAAGGCAATACACCATACATTCCTGTAATTAAAAAAGAAGAAGATGAATCATATGAAAACCTGATAAAAAAAATAAATGAAGAAATTTTAAATGATGATCTTAACTATTTAAGAGAAAAGTTAATAGATAATCTAAAAGATGTATATAAGCCCTTTAAAGAAGACGATCCAATATTTATTACCAAGAACAAAAAACCACTTATGAAAATAAATACATTAATGGAGGCTGAACCTAATCAAATTTATTGGAAAGAAATATTGGAGGGAAGCTTTAAAATACTTCCAAGGCATAAAATAATATCTTTGCAAAAAATTTTATTAGAAATATATCATTATTTTGATGTTCAAAAACTTAGGACAAAAGAAAACCTTAAAGATAAAAAAACTTTAAAAAAGTTATATTTATATTCTGCTAGAAGAGACTATGAATTTTTTAAAGGAAAAGTTAAAACAGAGGGCGATTCAATACTACTACATTCAGTCGATACAACAATTTACTTTCTAATTACAATTGCAAATTTAAACAAAATAAGGTCTTTAAAAAATGCGCCTCGTTCAACCATCAAATTTTTTCTTGATAAAACTAAATATACCGAATTTACAGAATTTTTTTATGCAGAAGACATAATACTACAAGCCGCACTTGGATCTCTATTACACTCAATAGGATTAATGCATATAACGATATTAGAAAATATCGGAAATAAAATAAGCCTTAAAGACGAAAATTTTAAAGAACAGCACAAATTAAAAATAGAACACTTGGAAAAAAATATTAACATTGCTAAAAATTTGTTTAGAATGCGAGAAGATATTTCAGCTATTACAAAAATGATAATCAATGGGCAAAAAGACTACCTTGATGCTACCGGAAATCCACAGCTAAAAATCAACAAATTTATTCATGAATTTGTTAGGATTTTTTGTATAGTAGATACTTACGATGAATTGGTAAATCCAATAATAATAAAAGAAAGTACTAATCCCTTAGAGGCTGTGAAATTCCTAATAGAAAATAGTGGAAAATACTACTGGAGCAGAAAAGAGCCAAACGAACAAACAAAAAACAAAAAATTTGACATTAATATGCTAGAAAATTTTTTAACAATACTTGCACCTTTTGATTATGGGCAAATAGTAGATGTAAACAAAAAAAATAATAATGAAAATCTTTTTCAAGCGGCTGTTATTGAATACAAAATGGGCATTACACCAAATTTATCTATAATAAACAAAAAAACTCAAACTTACAAAATAGAAGAAATAATAATGGATCTTGAGAACAAAGAAATTTTAATAAAAGATGCAAACGGAAATTATAAAAAAAATCCGTTAAAAAATGTGGATGATTTTGTAATAAAAAACAGCATTCCAGAATTAAATAAAAATGAAATTCAACTCATTCTCTTTAATTATGGAAAAAAATAAATCCTACAATATTCTCAAAAAAATAAGTTTAGATCCCCCATACCTTTTTAAATTATAAATTAAAAATTTTGACGTATTTATCTTTAAATCCTCACCAGAAGGATAATGCATAATGATGCTAACTTTATCATTTAAAATTTTACCCTTTAAAATAATTTCAAGCAAATTAATCTTATTTTTATAATTAAAAGGGGGATCAAGATAAATAAAATCATAAAAAAGATCTTTCTTACCCAAAAAATCCTCTGCACTTTGAAAAAAAAATTTATAAAATTCCTCAACAAAACTAAAATTCTTAACTAATGTATTTTTAATTTTTCTATCACATTCAACAAGATGAGCAAGACTAGCCCCTCTGCTAAGAGCTTCGATAGACATTATACCAGTCCCCGCAAAAACATCCAAAAATTTTGAGTTAACAATATCCTTGAAAATAATAGAAAAAAAGGCTTCTCTAACAAGAGACATCACAGGACGAACAGAACCATTCTTGGGAAACAAAATTTTTTTACCTTTATATTTACCCGAACTTACATACATAAATGAAAATTTTAAAACAATTTTAAAAAACAATGAATATATAAAATTAAATTTTTGCTATAATCTTATTTCAAGAGAGAGAAATATGAAAGGCATTATTCTGGCGGCTGGGTATGGTACAAGATTTTTACCAATAACAAAAACAATTCCAAAAGAAATGCTACCAATTTTAAACAAACCAGCCATAGATTATATTATTCAAGAATTTATCGATTCAGGAATAAAAGATATTTTATTAATAAGCTCAAGACGAAAAAAAGTTCTTGAAGATTATTTTGACAGAGAAATTGAACTTGAAAATATTTTTTTAAAAGAAAATAAAAAAGATGAAATAGATAAGATTAAAAACAAAAAAATTAACATAAGCTTCATAAGACAAAAAGAAATGCTAGGCACTGGAAATGCACTGCTTTATGCAAAACCCTGGATAAATAGAGAGCCTGTAATTGTAGCTTACCCTGACGATCTTTACATTGGAAATCCACCATTAAGCTTACAATTGATAAGTCTTCATGAAAAAACTGGAAAGAACATAATATCTATCATTGAAAATCCAGAAGATATAAATAGATATGGTGTAATAGAACTCTACAAAGACGAAATTCATGTAAAAAACATTGTTGAAAAACCAAAAATTGGAAGTGAGCCCAGCAATAAAGCATCTATTGGAAGATTTTTGTACAATTATGAATTTTTTGAACATTTAGAAGAAGGATTTAAACTACACCAAAAAGGTGAATACTACCACATTTATGCTTTAAAAAAGCTAATGGATCAAAAAAAAGTATTATATAAAAATATTGAAGGAAAAAGAATTGACATAGGAACTCTTGAAGGTTATCTAGAGGCAATAATAAATTCTGCCAAAAAAGATAAAAATTTAATGGAAATTATAAAAAAAGGAATAAATGAAAACGATTAAAAAGGATTCAGAATTTTATGATTCCCTTGCAACATTAAAAAAGTATATAAATAAATACATAGAAGAAAAAGTTTTAAAATATAGTATTTCTTCCCAGCTTTACAAATTAGAAAAACCTGAAATAATTGAACTTATAAAAATTAGCAATGATTACGAAAAAGAAAAAAATGAATTAAATGCTTCACTTGAAGAATACTACTACAAAAAAACTCAAAATAAAGTAATTAAAAAATGGATATTAGAAATAGTAAGAAGCAAAAATTTCACTCAAATAAACAAAGAAGCCAATCTCAACACCAAAAAACTAGGAACAACATATAAACTAAAATCCAGTAACTTTTTAAAACTAATTGAAATACAAAATAACCCTTATTATTCTCAAGAAAAAAAAGACATTTACAAACAAATTATATTAAATTTTTCCAGCAATATTAACATTGACAACCTAGAACGAACAATAGACATCCTAGTAGCTGTAAGAAACAAAAATAAAATTAAAATATTAAATATTTTAAATAAAAATTTAAAATATAAACCGGAAAATCAAAAAGTTTTTAAGTCAAGCTTAACCAATAAAGAAAGTAGACTAATAAAATTAAAAAGAATGCTAATACTTACATATTGGCCAGTTGGGTGCTTGAGTAAAAACATTTTTATTAAAATTTTAATAAAACATTATAAATACTTGGAAGAAGAAATTCTAGCACTAAAATACAATGAAATTTTAAACTACTTGCACGCACTAAAAACTTTAAGTCTTAATGAAATTTTTTATAAAGGTTCTAGTAAAAATATTAACTTCAATTATTTTTTCAGTGATTTTACTCAATACGCTCCCAAAGATTTTCAAGACACATTAAAGTGTTATTTATATGTAATTGAAAAAACAATAACAAAAAAATATTTAACTTGGTTTTTCAAAGACAAAATATCTAATAATTGGGAATCTTTCATAGATGCACTTGAATACATTGAAAAACACAAATTAATCAACATAAAAGAAAAAATAAAAGAAATTATAACTGCAAAATTTCAAACAGAAGATTTTTTTATATCTTTTGATAAAACAAATTTCAACCCCTACGAAAGCTCAATCTTTAAAGAAAGATACATTAAAAGCGCATTTTTAGAAATAATCATGCATTATATCAAAAAAAATTCCAATAATATAGAAACTTATGGATGGATTGCATTCTATATTTATGCTGACAAAAAGGATAAAAAAATTTTTTGTCAACACATGAAAGACTTTTTCAAATCCAAATCCTTTGAAATACAAAATCAAATATTTGTATATTTTCTATCTTTTTATCCAAATATTGAAAATAAGCATTTCAAATTTATATCTGACATACTACTCTACCTTGACGAAAATAAAATTACAATACCTAAAAAAATAATAAAAATACAAAAAATAAATTCCAACCAACTAGATTATCAAAAATCATATATTTTAATAAAATCACTAAAAACAAGATCAAGGATTTTAAAAATTATTCTCAAAAATATAAGATTTGATCTTATTGAAACACTGGAAGATGAAAATGAGAAAAAATTATTCCCTGCAATATGCTATTTAATATATTATGAGAATCTGGTAGAATTAATAAGCAATAGAAAGATAAAATCTAATGAAAAAAATAGTTTATTAGAATTTATTTATTTTTTCAAAACAAAATTGAAGCAAAAAATAAATTTTAAAAAAGAACTTATGAAGTCTAAAGACATTTAATCTAAATTAAGTATAATGGAAAAAGAATGAGGATTTATTTATTTTTAAATAAAAATTGCAAGATTTTTATTGTATTTTTAATTTTAATATTTAATTCAAAACTGGCATATTCTCAAAGACTAATTAGAATTGGCAAAGAAGAGATGAAAAACAAAAATTATATTCAAGCAATCGAAACGCTAAGCGATGCTATTAAAAAATATCCAAAAGTACAACTCGGCTATTACTTTTTATCAATAGCATACAGAGAAAATAACCAACTAACAGAAGCAGAAGGAGCATTGCTTGATGGAATTGCAGTGGGGGGTGAAATCGATTACATACTATATTATGAATTAGGCAACATAATGTTTAACAGAGGAGAAGGTTACTATCCTTTAGCAATAAAATATTATTCTAATTCCATTAAAAGCAGGCCCAATTATGACAGCGCACTACTAAACAGAGCCAATGCCTATGTTCAACAAGGCAAAATAACATCTAAAGAAAAAGAATACCAAAAAGCTTGGGATTCTTATACTATGGCTATCCATGACTACTCGCAATTTATTACCCTTAGATCAAAAACAGAAAAAAAAGACAGCATTTTACTTTTAATAAGTTATTTAAGAAATGAAAAAATTAATCTTGAAAAACTTGACAAAAGCTTAAAAGGACGAACCGAGCATATTGTATACGCGAAAGAAGATAAAAATCAAATACTTAAAGATAGTTTTAAAGACAACCTAGAAACAAATTCTTTAATTGAGCTAGAAAAACTTAATTGGCAAGAGGAGTTATACATAGATGAATAAAAAACATACAAATTTTTCGGTATTATTGCTTTTAATTTTCTTACTTATCCTATCATTTGGAGGCTTTGGTTACTATGTATATCAAAGCAAATTAAATGACAAAAATCGAGAAATAATGCTAAACGAAGTTAAAAATAGCGTAATAGATCGAAACTATAAAAAAGCATATTCTGTTGCAAAACTTCTGCAAGACAAATACCCTAAAAATGAAGACATTACAATGCTTACAAATACACTAGCAGAAATTGCCAACAGCAGCCCTTTTGAATCAAACGAATTACAAAGAGACTCTGCAAATCAAATCTTAGACAAAATCAAGGGCCAAGACAATACAAAAACAAATGTAAACGAAAATTTTGATATAGCATTTAATAATAGATACATCAAAGATAGCACAATAACAGAAAACTACTCTGACAGAAACGATGATATTGGTATTGAAGATGAAGACATATCTGAATTTAAAAAAAGCAAAATCCCAGAAAAAATAAACCCAAATACAAACCCAAAAGAAGAAAATCAACCAATACAATCTCCAAATTCCAAATTAAGTGTTAATGATCAAAAAAATTTATTTAATTTGGAAAAACTAAAAAAAAACTTAAGTGAAAAATCAAATAGTGAAAATATTTTAAACAACTCTCAAAAAATAGAAAATGATACGCAAAACACAAATTCTTCCAAAGAACAAACTTCAGAGCATATTTTAAAAACTCCAGACAACAAAAAATACTCAAACAATAACAATGCTACAACTTTGAAAAAAAATCCTTCAAACTCTCAAAAAGAAAGTGAACTTCCTCCACCCAGTCAAACAATAATAGGGAAAATTCATAGGCCATATAGTTACTTAATAAAAAAAGAGCTCTATGAAATATTAGACGATATTAATACTGGTAGAGTTACACTTGGAAAAAATAGATTAAAAGAATTAATTAAAAAAGGCCTAAGCAACAAATTTCAAAAAGTAAATGAGTTGATTGAAAGTTTAAAAAATAAAGAAGCCTCAAATTTACTATTAACCTTAATAAAAAAAGACATTGAACCAAATCTAATTAATATACCAAAAAAACCTTATAAGAAAGAAATTTTCCAATTAAATAATGAAAACAAGAAACCTCAGCGCTTAGAAGATCTTAAATCTAAGGTTTATTCAATAAAACCCGTTGATCTTGAAAACACAAAAATACGCCAACAAGCAATTAACGATCTAAATGAATTCTTGAAAACCAATCCTAATGACACACATGCCTCTAAAACTTTAGCTCAAGCTAATAAAATACAACACCTGGAGGACCTTAAATCTAAGGTTTATTCAATAAAACCCGTTGATCTTGAAAACACAAAAACACGTCAACAAGCAATTAACGATCTAAATGAATTCTTGAAAACCAATCCTAATGACACACACGCCTCTAAAACTTTAGCTCAAGCTAATAAAATACAACACCTGGAGGGCCTTAAATCTAAGGTTTATTCAATAAAACCCGTTGATCTTGAAAACACAAAAACACGTCAACAAGCAATTAACGATCTAAATGAATTCTTGAAAACCAATCCTAATGACACACATGCCTCTAAAACTTTAGCTCAAGCTTATGAAAACAATGGAGATTTGCTAAAAGCAGAAAATGCATACGAAAAAATTACCAAACTCACAAATACCCAAGAAGATCACTATAAACTCGGAATCATTAGATTCAAGCTTAAAAAATATGAAAACTCAATAGAATCATTTGATCAAACAATAAAGCTCGACCCAAAACATAAAAAAGCACATAATAACAAAGGAATAGCTTTAATGATGCTAAATAAAAACAAGAAAGCAATAGAATCTTTTGAAAAAGCAATACAAATTGATAAAAATTATGGCACTGCCTACTACCAAAAAGGAATAGCAGAAGAAAAAAATGGCGATATGCAACAAGCATTTGCAAGCTTTAAAAATGCCTACAATCTCGACAAAAAGCCCAATTATGCATTAAAAGCTGGAATAGTCTCAAACAACTTGGGCAACTTCAAACAAAGTGAAGAATATTTAAATTTTTTCAATGCCAATGCAAAAAAACCTAACGAAATTGCTATTTACAACCTGTCAATATCAAAATTTGAAAATAATAAACTTGAAGAATCTCTTGAAATAATAAACAAAGCCATCGATTTAAATCCAGAAAAAAGTGAATATTTATATTTAAAAGCATCTATAAATCTTAAAAAAGGAAATTATCAAAATGCTATATCACTTTACAACCTAGTAATTGAAAAAAACCCTGAAAATACTTCAGCCTATATAAACCTAGCAAAAGCATACGAAAAATCAGGAAATAAAAGCCAAGCAATCTCAACTCTTGAAAAGATAATAAACAAAAATAATAAATTAGCCTTAAACAATCTGGGAATACTTTACAAAAAAGAAAAAAATTATCAAAAAGCAATTGAAATTTTTGAAAAAGCAATAACCAATTCAGATATTGAAGCAAAATATAATCTTGCAACCACTCTAATTGAAATTAATGATAACGCAAGAGCTAAAGACCTTCTAAGAGAATATACAAAATTAAAACCAAACAATCCAGAAGCCTTACATGCGCTAGGAATAATAGAATATAATGAAAGTAACAATGATCAAACACTAAGAGAACTTATAAAAAAATTTCCAAATTACAAAAAAAATGAAAATATTAAAAAAATAATAGGAATATAAATTTCAATGAACAAAATAAGATTCTTAGATAAATACTTGGTTCAAAAAATAGCAGCAGGAGAATCAATAGACAGACCGTGTTCAATATTAAGGGAATTGCTAGACAATTCAATAGATTCTGGAGCTACTAAAATTGAAGTTTTTCTTGAAGAGGGGGGAATTCACAAAATCTTAATAATAGATAATGGAAGCGGAATAAGTAAAGAGGATTTAAAAATCTGTTATCTACCACACACTACTTCAAAAATATCATCAGAAGAAGATTTAAGAAAAATAGAAACTCTAGGATTTAGAGGAGAGGCTCTCTCTAGTATTGCAATTTGCTCCAACATTTCAATAACAAGCTCAACAACTAGCAATGAAAGCTATCAAATAGAAATAGAAAATGGAATTGAAAAATGCTTTAAAAAACAACCTGCCATAAACGGAACAATAGTAGATGTCACAAAAATATTTCACAACTTCCCAGCAAGGAAAAGATTCTTAAAGCAAGAACCCATTGAAACAAAAATGTGTCTAAAAGTTTTAGAAGAAAAAATAATAACCCACCCCGAAATCAATTTCGAAATTAATTTAAATCAAAAGCTAAGAAAAATTTACTTTAAAGAATCGTTAATTGACAGGGTTCAAAATGTATATGGAAATGTAATAGAAAATAATAAATTTAGAGTTTTAAAAAAAGAACATGACAATATAAAAATAGAAATATTTTTAGCACCAGATAACTTTTCTAAAAAAAGCAAAAGACATATTAAAACATTTGTCAACAGAAGACCTATCGATCAAAAAGATCTCTTAGAGGCAATAACTAATGGGCACAGCAGAATACTTTCTCCTGGCAACTTTCCAATATGTTATCTATTTTTAGAAATAAACCCTGAATATATTGACTTTAATGTGCACCCTCAAAAAAAAGAAGTAAGATTTTACAATCTTCCATTTTTATTTAAACTAATATCTGACAACATTAATAATTTTTTTGATAAAAACATAAATAACTACCAAGACATAATAATAAAAAGACAATTAACAGAAGATGATCATTTAATAGAAATGATAAACGAACAAGAAAACTTTAATAAATTCAACACATATGATATACCACAAAACAACTATTTAGAAAAAGAAGATAATATAAAAGAGCCAAACAAAAACACACCACAAGGCAATATTGACCTTAGAAGGTACAATTCAATTATACAAAATAGACCAACACTTAAGGAAAACATTGAAAACATTTTCTCTGACAGCTTTTTAGAATTTGAAGAACTGCCAAACAAAAATGAAAAAGAAGAAATAAAATTTAACTATATTGGACAAATATTCTCTGAATTTTTAATCGTTGAAAAAATAAATGAAATTTACTTCATAGACCAACACGCAGTTCACGAAAAAATAATATATGAAAAACTTAGAAATTCAAAAAAAACTATTCAAAGGCTTCTAATACCAATTGAATTCACAGTAGTTGATAAAAACATAGAAGAAATTATAGATAGCGAAATAGAAGAATACAAAAAATTGGACATTATAATCTCTAAAATAGGCTCTAAAAAATATCAACTTGAATCTATTCCTAATATTTGTAGTCAATATGAAAATACTCTTATTAACTTTTTTCAATCAAGAAGAAGTAGAACAATAAATTCTCTTGAATCTGACTTATATGCAACTATTGCCTGCAGAAAGGCTGTTAAAACAAATGACATATTAAGCATTGAATTTAGTAAATTTTTAATAAATGAATTTTTTAAACTAGAAATCAAACATTGTCCTCATGGACGAAAAATTTATTACAAAATATCTAAATTTGATCTTGAAAAAAAAGTTGCCAGAGCGTAAAATAAAATCAGAGTTCCCATGATAAAAAAAATCAAATCAGAAATCAACTTGTTAAAGATAGAAAAAGAAAAAAGTTTAATTGAACTTGGAAAAATATTGAAAAATAATAATATAGTAGAATTAAAAAATTTAAATCACTATCCCAATTTAAAATTAGTAGAAAAAGAATTGTATCAAATGAAAAGCAATTTAAGCAAATCAGAAGAAACTGAAAACATATTAAAAAATTTAAACAAAAAGATTTATATTCTTAAAAAAGAATATAAATCTACTAATAAATCATATAAAAAAAACCTCAAAGAAATTGCTAAAACAATAATCGAAATTTATCCTCAAAATTTAGAATTAATATCAAAATACAATATGAATTTTTCTAAATTGAAACTTGAAAAATATAAAAAAATAGAATTAGCAAGTGATCATAAAACAAAAAATTATTTACAAAGAATAATACTTAAAGTCAACTCAGCAATAAACAATATTATCAATATGATAAATATATATAAAATATCAAAAGAATTTGAAAAGCGGGTATTCACAAAATATTATCCTTCTGAAAACTTTGAAAGCATAATAAATGAATTTTCATTAAATAAAAAATTAAACAATATAATTGTTAAAGAATTTAAAATAATGAATGAAATCAAAACAAATATAAAAAACATAAAAGAAGAAATAAAAGAAATAATATCTACAAGCAAAAAAGAAAAAATATATAAAAAGAATAAAATAAAAACCGAAATCAATGTTATTACAAAAAATAAGGAAAATATTTTAAAAAAAATTGCTGAAGAATTTATTGAAGCAACAAAAAAAGATAAAATTACAGCCAAAAACAATGCAATTAGCTCAATAATCCAAAAAATAGAAAAAACAAATCAAAAAATATTAAACTTAAATAATGATTTAATAAAAACAACAAAACACGAAGAAATAAAAAACATTCAACAAAAAATGAAAATCCTAACGAAAGAAAAAGATAAAATTAATAACAAATTAGATGCATTAACTTCTAAAATAGAAGCTATTCAAAATGAACTTGACAATGAATAAAAAATAAATATAATAAATTAAAGCTAAGGGCCTATAGCTCAGTTGGTTAGAGCACCCGACTCATAATCGGTAGGTCCCAGGTTCAAGTCCTGGTGGGCCCATTTGATCTTTTCAATTAACTTTAAAAAAAAGATTTGAATTTTTTTCGACATAATAAAGGCTTATATAATTATCAAATGTTTTATCAATCTCTAGGGTATCTATTGAATCAATTTTAGCAACTGAAGAGATAGGATGTAGTTTATCTTTATAAGTTTTAATAAAAAATACTTTAAAATTGCTTAACTTGTTTAACATGGCCATATCTTTAGACTTATATACATAATTGTGAACATCATCTAAATCATACTTTGACATGCCTAGAGAAATAACAAGCTCTTTATTGTATACCCTCATGCCCTTATCAAAAAGACGAACGCATGAAGTAAAATCTTCAAAAGTTTTATCAAAAAAATTAAACCTCAAATCCCTACAATATAGAATATCCTTGCCAAGATTAGAATCAATAAAAAAAGAGCTATAATTATTATTAACCACTTGAATAAATTCATTGGTGTTCTTATTCTCTATTGATAATTTAAAAACATCTTTTGGATTTAAAACTTTAATTGCAAAATCAAAACTCATGGAGTAATCTAAACGATTTTCAGTAAAATAATAATTTATCTTATAATCAAGCTCTTTTATTTCCGGATAATTCATTTCACAAGAAGAAGCAAAACAACAAAAAAACAATATTAATTTAACTTTTAATCCGCTCTGCATACTCTTTGGTTTCAGAATTAACTAAAATCCTATCTCCAACGTTAATAAAAAGTGGAGCTTTTACTACAAGTCCTGTATTAAGAGTAATATTTTTCATTGCATTTGTTACAGTGTCGCCTTTAACGGCTGCCTCAACCTCTACAACTTCAAAAGCAATCTTTGGAGCCAGCTTAATATCAATAACCACATTGTCAAACATTATAAGAGAATAGATTTCCGACTCCTGCAAAAAAAGCACCTTATCTTGAAAATTAGCACTTTCTTTTAAATCCAAGCTAACTTGATCATAAGTTTCTAAATCCATAAAAACCAAAACGTCTTTATCTTTGTATAAATACTGGGCACTAACTTCATAAATTTCAATAGCTTCTGCAGTATCTGCCCCTTTTAAAGTTTCTCTAATGACAAGTTTGTTTTTCAAGTTCTTAAGCTTTAACCTTACTATTGCCCCTCCCCTACCTGTTTTTGAAAATTCTCTCTCAAGAACAATATGAGGAACCCCCTTGATAAGCAAAAAAGAACCTTTTTCAATCTCACTAGATTTCACTACTGCCATTTAAATACCTCGCAAAACTTAACATACAAATCTAGTAGTAATTTATACCAAAAAATTAAAATATTTGCTATTATTCCTCAATTATAACTTAATCACTAAAGTTATTTTACAATTGACTTATTTTAAATTAATGATATTATATACTTAAACAAAGGAGTTTACTTGATGAAAAAATTTATTATCTTAATTTTTATGCTATCAACAAGTTTATTATACAACTGTAAAAATCAAGACAATGAAAAAATTGTATCAATTGGGGGATCTACAACTGTAAGCCCAATACTAGACGAAATGATTTTAAGATATAATAAAATAAATAATAATACTAAAGTAACATACGATGCACAAGGAAGCAGTGTTGGCATAAACGGACTATTTAACAAAATATACAAAATAGCAATATCATCAAGAGATTTAACAAAAGAAGAAATTGAACAAGGAGCAAAAGAAACTGTATTTGCTTATGATGCTTTAATTTTCATTACAAGCCCTGAAATAAAAATTACAAATATTACAGAAGAAAATCTAGCTAAAATACTAAATGGAGAAATTCAAAATTGGAAACAAGTAGGAGGCCCTGATGCTAAAATCAACTTTATTAATCGAGACTCTTCTTCTGGTTCTTATTCATCTATAAAAGATCTACTTCTTAATAAAATATTTAAAACTCACGAAGAAGCTCAATTTAGACAAGACGGAATAGTTGTAAAATCTAATGGAGAGGTAATTGAAAAAACAAGCCTTACTCCGCACTCAATAGGATATATAGGTCTTGGATACGCAAAAAATTCAATAGAAAAGGGTTTAAATATTCTTTCTGTCAATAGCACATATCCTACAAAAGAAACAATAAATAGCAATAAATATACCATTAAGAGAAATTTAATAATAGTTACAAATAATAAATACGAAGATAAAAGCGTAACTCAATTTATTGATTTCATGACAAGCTCAACCGGACAAGATATTGTTGAAGAACAAGGTTTTTTGGGGATAAAAACATAATTAAATTAAAGGAAAAAACACTTGACTTAATATTAAGTCAAATAATACAATTTAACACTGACATGAGCTTTAAGGGATTCTTTTAAAAAATGCATCTAAGCTTAAAGACAAAAAGAAAAATAATTGAAATTATTTTCAAATCTTTTATTCTTATATCTGCAGTAATAAGCTTTCTATCAATATTGTTTTTAGGTTTGTTTATATTAAAAACTGGAATAACACCATTTATTAATAACAAAATTAAAATTTTAAACTTTTTATTTAGCACAAATTGGGATCCTACTAGCAATATTCAAAAATCTTATGGTATCTTAGCATTCATTATTAATTCCTTTTTAACTACACTTTTTTCTATTTTAATTGCTTTACCAATTGGATTGGGATTTGCAATATATTTGCTTGAAAAAGCAAAAGGCTTTTATAGAAAATTTTTACAAACAGTAATAGAGCTATTAGCAGGAATCCCTAGTGTGGTTTACGGATTTTTTGGAAGCACATTTATTGCAGCTTTAGTAAAAAATATTTTTCAAAGAGAAGACAATTTGGGATACAATTTAATAAGCTCATCACTCATATTAAGCATAATGATAGTTCCTACAATAATTAGCGTTTGTTATTCATCACTTAAAACCGTTCCCAAATCATATAAATTTGCATCTCTTGCATTAGCAGCAACAGACTGGCAAACAATATATAAAATAATAATACCATCGGCTAGTCGAGGTATTTTAGCAGGAATAATATTGGCAATAGGAAGAGCTATTGGAGAAACAGTAGCAGTATTAATGGTCGGAGGGGGCTCTCCTCTATTTATAAAAAACGTATTTTCTCCCATTAGAACGCTAACCGTAAATATTGCTATGGACATGGGATACGCCTCGGGTGTTCACAGAGAAGCTCTCTTCTCTACAGCTCTAGTATTATTGCTATTTTCAATAATTACAAATTTACTCAAAAATTTTATACTATCTTCAAATAAAGGGTTAAAGAAAAAGTGACCAAACCTCAAATAAATAAATTAATTAACAAGTTCTATTTCTTTATAATTAATTTTATTGCATATTTTTTAACAGCTGTATTAATTTTTCTAATAGTATATGTATTGTACAACTCTTTATTTTATTTCAAAAAAAAACAAACTTTATTTTTAAACAAAGCTCAAAATTTTGTGCCATTTAAAACAGAAGAAAACAAAAAAATACAAATTGTTTTTATTGTTAACAAAAATATCAATACAGACAAAATTTCAATAGAAGACATTTACAACATATATAATAATAAAATTTCACACTGGGGAAGCATTTCAGATCAAGGAATTGATATTATACCTATTGCCAGTTCAATTGACAACATATCTAACAAAGCTATTCTAAAAACACTAATCAAAAACAATGTATTTAATAAAAGATACATAAAAATCGAACCATCTACAAAAAAAATACTTCAAACTATTAATAGCACAACAGGCTCTGTAAGCTATTTAACAAAAGAAGAATTCGAATCCTTAGACTTTAAATTATATCCCAATATTAAAGCTTTAAAAATAAAAACTATGTCTGTCCTAATAGGTAAAAAAACTTTAACAAAAAATGAAAATGAAATAATCAATACATTAGGTGTCGATGAAGTTGAAAAACTCATTAAAGGCAAAGAAAAATGGATTAATTTAATATCAAAGGATTTTAAATTAAAAATAATAAAATATAATCTTGATCAAGAAGAAAATATAATACAAACTATAGAAAAAACAGAAGGCGCACTAGCAATTGTGCCTTGGCATTATTTTCAAAATCTTAAAGCGCCCTTTATTAAAATGCATTATTTTGATAAAAGCAGTCCTTTGAATTTAAATTTCATATTATCTATTCCAAGAGATTCTGGGGCATATGGCGGAATTTCTTATTTAATATTAAATACTTTTTATGTAATACTGCTAACAACTGTTATTTCAATATGCATTGGAATAGGAACCGGCATAATGCTTGCCGAATACACTTCTAGTAAAATATTTTACAAAATACTATCTATGAGTGTTGACATCCTTTCCTCAATTCCTGCAATAATTTTTGGACTTTTTGGACTGATTTTTTTTGTGCCAATTTTTGGAATAGGAATACTCTCTGGGGCAATAACAAGCTCTCTAATGATATTGCCAATGATTGTTAAAACAACCGAAGAAGCATTTAAAACAATCCCAAAATCATACAAATATGCTTCATTCGCCTTGGGGGCAAATAACACAGAAACTATAATTAAAGTTATGGTTCCAGCAGCTATTCCTGGAATACTAACAGGAATAGTTCTTGCAATAGGAAGAGCTTTAGGAGAAACAGCCGTATTACTTTTTACAATGGGAACAAACTTGGGACTTGCAACAAATTTAAATGAACCATCAAGAACATTAACTGTACACTTACTGATGTTATTTCAAGAAGGACATCTGGACAAAGGATTTGGGACAGCTTCAATACTTGTAATAATGGTGCTCATAATAAATTTGACTTCAAAATTTTTAATAAACAAATTATATAGGATTAAATAAGTGATAAAAGAAAAAGATACACAAAAAAATGAAGTTATAATAGAAACAGAAAATCTAAATCTATTTTATACAGATTTTAAGGCTTTAAACAATGTAAATATTAAAATACTAAAAAATAGCATTACCGCTTTAATAGGCCCATCTGGCTGTGGCAAATCAACATTCTTAAGGACTCTCAACAGAATGAATGATCTTGTTGAAGGCATTAAAATAGAAGGCAATGTAATATATGAGGGGAAAAACATTTATTCAAATAATTTCGACATCTTGGAGCTTAGAAGAAAAATAGGAATGGTATTCCAAACCCCTAACCCATTTTTAATGTCTATCTATGACAATATAAGCTATGGCCCAAAAATTCACGGAACAAAAGATAAAAAAAAACTAGACGAAATAGTAGAACAATCACTGAAAAAATCTGCACTCTGGAACGAGGTCAAAGACAAACTTAATACAAATGCCTTAAGTCTCTCGGGGGGTCAACAACAAAGACTCTGTATTGCAAGAACTCTTGCAATAGAACCAAATGTAATACTAATGGACGAACCTACCTCTGCTCTCGATCCAATATCAACAGGCAAAATTGAAGAGCTAATAATAACCTTAAAAGAAAGTTACACAATAATCATTGTAACTCACAATATGCAACAAGCCGGAAGAATATCTGACAGAACCGCATTTTTCCTTAATGGGTGCATTGAAGAAGAAAGTTCAACTGACGAACTATTCTTCAATCCTAAAAATACCAAAACTGAAGAATATATCAGTGGAAAATTTGGATAATTTCAACCTAATGAAACATCAAGAAACATCATTAATGTAAAACCAATAACACCAAATATACTTGGCACTTTATTGTCAATGTCTTTTCTCTTAGCTTCAGGTATTAGTTGTTCAATTGACACATAAATCATGGCTCCTGCAGAGAAAGCCAGAGCAAAGGGTAAAATTCGGGTAAAAGAATAAACCGCATAAGCACCCATAAGCCCCCCCACAATTTCTACCAATCCTGACATTTGGCCATAGTTAAAGCATTTTGCTAAAGCAACATTACCTCTTCTTAAGGGCAAAGAAATAGCCGCTCCTTCGGGGATATTTTGAATGCCAATACCAAGCGTAAGAAGCATAGCTCCAACTAAAGTTTGAATATCTGGATTAGACGCTAAGGCTCCAAAAGCAACTCCAACTGCTAATCCTTCTGGGAAATTATGTAAAGTAACAGCAGTAAAGAGTAAAAAATCTTTTTTACCGTGCTTAGTTAAGTCTTCATCAATAAAAGTAAGTTTATCAAGATCTGGAACAAATACATCTACAATGTATATAAAAAATGCTCCAACAAGAAATCCAAAAACAGCCGGCACCCAAGTAATGTACCCAAGCTCCTCAGCTCTCTCGATAGCGGGCTGAATAAGTGAAAAAAAACTGGCTGCTATCATAATGCCCGCTGAAAAGCCAAGCATAGCGTCCATTATTTTATTATCTACCTTTCTAAAGAAAAAAACTGCCGCTGCTCCAAAAGCTGTAGTAAACCAGGTGAAAGTAGAACCTAAAAGTCCTAATAATACAGGATGTAAAGTCAATAAATAATCTAAAATTGATTTTATCATAAAGTCTCCTATTAAAATAAATCAACAAATAATAAGTAATTTACTTATCAATCAAAATAGCTTTTATTCTTCTTATACCTGAAGATGAGGATTGTTCTTTTTGTATTTTAAAAGTACCAAGTTCATTAGTATTTTCTACATGAGGACCTCCACAAACTTCAAGTGAAAATCCATCTATCTCATAAACGCTAACCAAATCATCATATTTTTCTCCAAAAAGAGCCATAGCGCCTTTTTCTCGAGCCTCACTTAATTTCATTATAATTTTTTTTACAGACAAAGAATTTTTTATCTGTAAATTAACAATCTCTTCAACTTTTTTTATCTCAGCATCTGTCATCTTTTCAGAATGAACAAAATCAAACCTTAATCGCTCAGCAGTAATATTGCTGCCTTTTTGTCTAACATGATCACCTAGTACCAATTGAAGTGCCTTATGCAGCAAATGAGTCGCCGTATGCAGCTTAGTGGTCTCATAAGTATAATCGGCAAGCCCACCTTTAAAGACTTTGTCACCCCCTTTCTTTGAAGTCTTTTGATGCTTTTTAAAATGCTCATCAAAACCCAACTTATCAATGTTAAAACCATACTCAAGAGCAAGCTCTTCTGTTACTTCATATGGAAAACCATAAGTATCATATAGTTTAAAAGCAATATCGCCAGGAATAGTCTTGGAAGGTAAATTTCTTGTTATTTTGATAAATTCTTGCTCTCCTTGAGATAAAGTTTTAAAAAACTTTTCTTCTTCTGTGCTCAATTCCTTTTTGATGAAATCTTTTTTTTCTGTTAGCTCATTGTAAAAAGATCTATAAATAGCTTCTACAGAATCAACAAGATCAGCTAAAAAATGGGATTTTATTCCAAGCTTCTTTGCATATCTTATAGATCGCCTTATTAGTCTTCTTAAAACATATCCTTGGCCCAAATTGGATGGGAAAATAGCAGAACTATCAGCAAGAATAAAGCAAGCTGCTTTAACGTGATCAGAAATTATTCTAATACATCTATCATCATCTTCTTTTTGTCCATAAATTTTACCAGAAATATATTCTATTCTCTTTATTATGGGCATAAATGCATCTGTATCATAAACTGAAGATTTGCCCTGCAAGAACGCAATTGTTCTCTCAAGGCCCATTCCCGTATCGACACATTTTCGACCCAATTCTATGTAATTACCATTTTCGTCTTTATTGTATTGCATAAAAACATTATTCCAAATTTCAAAATACTTACCACAATAACACGTAATATTACAGCCAAGAGAACACTTGGGCTTTCCAGTATCCACATATATTTCAGTATCTGGCCCACAAGGCCCTTTAGATCCAACAGGACCCCAAAAATTATGATCCTTAGAAAGATAATATATTCTATCTTTAGGAATGCCCAAGCTTTCCCAAACTTTAGCAGTCTCTGTATCACGCGGAATCTCTTGATCACCTTCAAATACGCTCACATAAAGACTGTCTTTTGGAATATTTAAATAATCAGAAGACGTCAAAAATTCAAAACTACACTTTACAGAATATTCTTTAAAATAAGCCCCAAGAGACCAATTTCCAAGCATTTCAAAAAAAGTTAAATGGCTTAAATCTCCAACCTCATCAATGTCGCCTGTTCTTAGGCATTTTTGAACATTAACAAGCATATCTCCTGATGGATGCACTTCTCCAAGAAGATACGGGATAAGGGGCTGCATGCCAGCTGTATTAAAAAGAACTGTAGGATCATTTTCAGGAACTAATGATTTACCCATTATTTCAAAATGTCTTTTTGATTTAAAAAAATCAATATATTTTTTACGCAACTTATCAAGTGTCATTAAATAAATTCCTCATTTTTTCTATATATTATTAAATCGCCTTTTAAAGTTAAATTTTTAATATAATTAACAAAAACTGTTGTCATAGTTTTTAAATCTTTTTTACTTATTTTTCCCAAAAAAGCTTCTTCATCTAAAATAATTTCTTTACGCCTTTTTGAAACATTTGAAAGCATTTTATCTCTAACCTCATCGGTTTTATCTTTAATAATAATTGCAATCTCTTTGTCTGTAAACTCTCTTAAAATATTATGAAGATCATTGTCCATGATTCTCAATATTACATTGATATCAAATATTTTTTCTCTAATTTCGCTGTCCACAACAGGATTTAAATCTCTCATATTAATATTATTAAGCAGATTTTTCTCCTCATTAGAATCCATATAGCTTAAAATATCAACAAGGATCTTAGATCCATCAAGTTTATCTGTCTTAAGATTCCCCTGCATCTTAAATCTATCCTTAAGCTTATTTGAAATTGCCTCTATTGTCTCCATACTCAATTGCCTTGGTTTGACAAGATCTTTTACAAATTTTCTTCTATCTTCTTCTTCTAGCATTGAAAAAACATACTTTTTTTGATCTTTATTTAAATAATTATATAATATAACAAGCGTTTTAATATTCTCATCTTTAATTAATGCCCAAAGTTGTTCATGCTCAATTTGAGATAAATAATCAAAAGGAATAAAAATATCATTGCCAGTAACTTTTTTATAAATTGATTTTGCCTTAGATTTTCCCAACGTTTTATTTAATAACTCATAAGCAAAGTTATCATCAACCTTAACATACCTTTTTTGATTTCTTAGTAAATCTTCAAATTCTTTAATAATATGCTCTTTTTCTTCTGGAGCAATATAACTAATCTTTGAAATTTCTCTAGTAATCAAGATTATATCTGAATCATCAAGCTCAGACATAATCTTTGCAGATTTTTCAAGTCCAATAGCCAAAAAATATTTTGCAACCTTTGTGACTTTACTCTCTTTTCGAATAAACCCTGGCTTTAAATCATTAATATTATTGGACTTGGACTCAACCGGTGCTTTATTTTTATTGCCCTTAATAAGACTTATCCAAGATCTAAGCATAGAGCCTTGAATCTCTGAATCGGAAAAATTTTTATTTAAACTCAAAGTATCAATTTCTTCAAAAGTTTTTTTGCTTAAATTTTTAGCATTTTTGTACTTGGAAAGCCTAGGATCCTGCATAACTTTCATCTCTTTTAATGTTTGTAAGAACTAGTAAATTGGGATGCTCTTTGAGAAGTCTGGCTGGACATTCATTAATAGAATTATTAGCGCCTAAAAAATTTTCTAAAGCACGCTTTTTATCATCACCCATAAATAACAAAACAATAGCTTTTGAACTAAACAAAGATTTAGGCGTTAAGCTTATTCTTTTACTAGGAAATTTGGGAGAATTGTATTCATACTGATAACCTTCTACATCTGAGAACAACAATTTTCTCGAAGGGAAAAGCGATGCTATGTGGCCATCCTCGCCAACAGAAACCAAAATAAAATCAAAAATATTAAACCTAGAATTAAATTCAATATTATAATCATGAATCGCTGTGGCTTCGTCTATTTCGCTATAAACAAAAGCATGAAATTTGGAAATGCTTATTAAATTTTTATCAACCATTTTGGAAAAAAATTTTTTATTTAAAAGATTATAATTACTATTCTCATCATCTAATGGAACACACCGTTCATCAACTAAAAAAAAATGTGCTCTTCTAAAAGAAAAATTTTGTTTAAGAAAAACACTTAAGAAGTTAACTATACTTCGACCACCACAAATTCCAATACTTGTATATTTATCTTTATCTACATTCATATTAAAAAAATCAAAAAATCTATCTTTTAAATAATTCTCTTCATCAGAATATAAAAACTCCATTTAATTTCCCTTAATACATATAATATAAATAATAATAAATATTTAATAAAAAAGTTTTAATCTTGGATAAATTTAAATTATTTGCTTTAATGCGAACATAAGCCGAATCACCATTCAAATCATACTCTAAATCCCAAATCAAAGATACCAAAAGGATTTCCTTTTTGCCCATGCCCTTAGCCGCAATATAATTACTATTTTTAATGCCAACTTTTTTTATTCTGTAAGAAATTATAATTAACAATGACAGGAAAAGTATTAAAAAAAATAAATCTTTGGTTTCGCTAGGCATATAACAATTCCTCCTAAAAAAGAACAAATAATTGTTAAATTGGCTCGTTTATTCTAACATATTATGTAATGTTAATAAATCGGAAAATATCAATAGCTCCAATGGTAAACATCACAGACGAGCATTTCAGATATTTAATAAGACTTTTGTCAAAAAAAGTTACATTATACACCCCAATGATTTCCGCAAAGTCAATAATTATGGGTGATGTAAAAAAAATTATAAAGCAAAACCCCTTAGAATCTCCAATTGCAATTCAAATAGCAACAAACTCCAAAAATGATGCCCTTAAAGCTATTCAAATTCTTGAAAAACACTTTAATTTTGATGAATACAATCTTAATGTTGGATGCCCATCTCTAAAAATCCAAAATGCAAATTGTGGAGCTTGTCTAATGAGCAATGCTAATCAAGTAGGTGAAATTTTAAAAACGATGAAAGAAAATACAAATAAGCCTATTTCAATTAAACATAGATTGGGTATAAGGCCTTTACCTAGTGATTACAAAAATGAAAGTTATTCTGAGGTAAAAAGCTTTGTCAAAATAATCTCAGATTTTGGTATCAAAAATTTTATTGTACATGCAAGGATTGCAATATTAAAAGGATTTTCTCCTAAAAATAATAGGAATATTCCAAAATTAAAATATGAATTTGTATATAATTTGAAAAAAGAGAATAAAAATTTGTTTATTGAAATAAATGGAGGAATCAATAACTCAGAACAAATTAAAAAACACTTATCTTTTGTTGATTCTGTCATGATTGGGAGAAGTGCATTTGAAAATCCATACTTTATTGCAAACGCCTCAAGAGAATTTTTAAACGAAACTGATGAAATTATCACAAGAAAAGACTTATTGATAAAAATGGTAGAATACATTAAAGAATACGAAAATTATTTGTCGATAAATATATTATTCAAGCATCTTATGGGAATAGTATTTTCCAAAGAAGGAGCAAAAAAATTTAGACAAAATTTAACAGCACCATTTCCGAAAAACTTAAAAAAATATGAAATATTGCTAAAAGCTATAGAAACATTGCCAGAAAAAATACTAAATTCTAATTCTTAAAAGGAATATAATCAAAGCCTGTATACTTAACCAAACTTTTAGGAATTCTAACTCCTCCGTTTTGATCCTGAAAGTTTTCAAGTATGGAAATAATAACCCTTGTAGTAGCTATTGCTGTTCCATTTACCATGTGTACAAATTTATTTTGCCCATCTTGATCTTTATATCTAATCTTAAGCCTTCTTGATTGATAATCTGTACAATTTGAAGTTGAAGTAACCTCCCCATAACTACCTTTTCCGTCTCTTCCAGGCATCCAAGCCTCAATATCATATTTTTTATAAGCTGGAGAACCAAGATCAAAAGAACAAATATTTAAAACCCTATAAGGAATTTCAAGCTCAGTAAAAATTTGCTCTTGAATGCTCAAAAATTCATCATGAATAACTCCAGATTCTTCTGCTTTGCAAAAACAAAACATCTCCACCTTGCTAAACTGATGAACTCTATAAAGACCTTTTGAAAGCTGGCCGTATGCTCCAGCTTCTTTTCGGAAACAATGCGAAAACCCTGCCATTCTTATTGGCAAAGTGAGATCTATTATTTTATTATAATAGTAACCACCAAGCGTAATTTCAGAAGTGCCCACAAGATATTTATCCGTATCTTCAATCTTATAAATATTGCTTTCGTTGCCACGAGGATTAAAACCAATTCCATCAACTATAAACTCTCTTGCAACATCAGGAGTAATAAAAACATCAAACCCTTTTTCTCTTAATTTATTTAAAGAAAAATTAATAAGAGCAATTTCTAAAAAAACTGCTTCATTTTTAAGATAATAAAATTTACTCCCGCTAATCTCGCGTGCTCTGTCAAAATCTAGAAGATCTAAATCTCTGCCAAGTTCTAAATGATCTTTTGGCTTAAAATCAAACTTTGGAACAGCTCCAACTTTTTTTATTTCAAAATTATCTTCTTCACTATTACCAATAGGCACATCGGGTGACAAAATATTGGGTACCCGCTTGTTTTCAAGGTCAAAATCAACAGATACTCTTTTAAGCTCTTCTTCTAGATCAAGAAGCTGTTTTTTTAAAATTTTTCCGGTTTCCATTAAAGAGATTTTTAAAACCTTATCAAGATTTTCTCGCATTTTAGAAGAATTTTCATTTCTTTTTGCATTAAGCTCACCAATTTTGGTAATTATTTTTTTTCTCTTATCATCAAGATAAATTAACTTATCAATATCTAAAACAAGGCCTCTTGCTTTAATACTTCTCTTAACAAGATCAAGGTTATCTCTAATAAATTTCAGATCAAGCATCCTATCTCCTAAGATATATCTTAAGTAAAATTTTTAAACAAAATTACAAATAATATTAATTCATATCAAGGTTATTATATAATATCTTATAACAGGATTAGAATAAATATTGTAGGGAGAAATCATCGCATGCTAAGTCTAAGAACAATAAAAACAACCTTTATGTTAATATCTATATTAATGATTTTTAACGGATGTACAAAAAAATCAACCAAGATCAATTTTAAAGATATTGGCTTAAATAGCAATAAAATGAATTCTTTAATAATAACTTCAATGAGCTCAAAAGAAGAATCACAATTTTATGAATACAATATTAGAATCCCTAAATTAATAATTGAGGGAAAAGAAAAAGGAAATCTTGAAGAATTAAATACCGAGCTTAATGAATATGTGAGCCAAATTGTAGCAAGACTTGAGATTGTTAGTAAAGAGCTTAAACCTGAGAATAAAAAATTCAACTTAAAAATAGACTATGAAATTCACCATGGATACAATATTTATACAATAATACTTATTGCAACTCAAGAAATCAATGATAGCCCTATTACAAATTACAGAAGCTATTACATTCAAGATAAAGGAAATTATATTTATAACATTGACGACATAATTAAAACAGACGAAGCATTCCCATTTTTTATAAAAAAAATTAAAGAAAAAATTTTACCTAATGAATTATTATTTGATTTACAACAGGCAGTAATTTACTTTGAAAACAAAAAACTTATTATTAAATTCCCTGAATATACATTTAAACTAGACGACACAGAGGAGCTGCCAAACATATTTGAATTTAATGAAAGTGAAATAGCACAATTTGTAAAATAAGGATTAAAGACATAAATGAAAAAGAAAAAAATTTTCAAACTAATTTCGAAAACTTATTTAGAAGAACATGATGCAGAAGGATTGTATTTTAAACACGACAGCGGTCTTGAAGTATTTCACTTAAAAAGTGATTCTTTTAAAGAAAATGCATTTTGCATAGCTTTCAAGACAATACCTTCAAACAATACTGGAGTTGCGCATGTTTTAGAACACACAATTTTTTGCGGCTCTAACAAATATAAAATAAAAGACCCATTTCTTTACCTATTAAAGGGAAGCCTAAATACATTTTTAAATGCAATGACATTCCCAGACAAAACTATCTACCCAGCAGCATCAACAATTGAAAAAGACTACTTTAATTTATTTAATATCTATGCCGATTCTATATTTAACCCATTGCTTAAAAAAGAATCATTTATGCAAGAAGGATACAACATAAATCCAAAAGATTTTAAAGTATCTGGGATTGTCTTTAATGAAATGAAAGGTAGCTATTCAAATAAAAATTCTCTAATAAACGAAATAGCAAGTAGTTCTCTTTTTGAAGAAGGAGCATATAAATACGATTCGGGCGGAATCCCAACAAATATTATTGATCTTACCTATGAAAGTTTTTTAGATTTTTATAAAAAATACTATACACTTGAAAACTGCAAAATATTTTTATACGGGAACACTCAAACTGAAAAAAATCTAAATTTCATTGAAAAATACATAATAAGGCCTTATAAAAAAGAAAAAAGCAATGTTAATGTTGACATAGAAAACGTTAAAAGATGGGATAAGGGGAAAAAATTAACATACAAAATTCCTAAAGAAAACGATAATTCTCTTGGGGTATACACAATAAACTGGCTTTGCACAGAAATTAACAATATTGAAGACAGCATTGGTCTTGAAATTCTCTCAGAAATACTTCTAGATGATTCTTGTTCATTCACAGTCAATATCTTAAAAAGCGGAATAGGTGAAGACATAGCCCATATTAGCGGAATCAATACAGATTTAAAAGAATCGATTTTCTCATTTGGACTCCAAAATGTTGTTGAAAACAAAGAAAAAGAATTTAAAAATTTAGTTTTCAGCGAGCTTAAAAATTTAGTAAAAAATAAAATCCCAAAAGAATTAATAAAAGGAATTCTTTTTGGCTACGAATTTGCTTTAAAAGAAGAAAAGGGACAAAATTTCCCTATTGCCTTAATGATAAAAAGTCTCAAAGGCTGGCTAAATGGCCTGCATCCAATCAAAACATTACAAACAAGCTACTATATAAATGAAATTACAAATAAACTGGAAAAAGGAATTTATTACTTCGAAAATTTAATTGAAAAATATCTAATATTTAATAATCACTATACATTAATAAGTTTTATTCCATCACACGACACAGAAAAGGAAATGGAAGAAGAAATTGAAAAAAAATTAATGGCAAAAGAAATTGAACTCAAACAAAATCCAGAAGAATTTTTACAATTTAAAAAAGACTATAATCAGTTTAAAAAATACCAAAATAAAAAAGACTCTAAAGCAGATATAGTAAAACTTCCCTTACTAAAAATAGAAGATTTGCCAAAAGAAATAGAAAAAAGTTTAAATCTTAATGAAATAAAAGAACTAAATTTACATTCTTTCAAATTTAAGAATAACAATATTTTTAATGTAAATTTATTTTTTAAACTAAATTTTTTAGAAAAAGAAGATTATGTATACCTATCTTTATTCAAAAGGGCTCTCCAAGATTTATCTACAAAAAATTATTCTTACATAGACATTAATAATAAAATCCAAAATACTTTAGGACAAATAAATATATCTGAGAGTTACGACGAGGACATTGATGGGAATATTTTAAATTCATTTAATATTAGCTTTAAATCTTTTAATAATAAAGTTAAAGAATCATTTGAACTGATAAAAGAAATTTTAACGAATATTAACTTTCATGATTATGAGAGATTAAAAGAAATAACACTAAGCTTGAAAAATGATTTTAAAGCCTTATTAATCCCCAAAGGACATCTTTTAGCAATGTTAAGGTCCAAATCAAAACTAAAATTAAACGAGTATTTAAAAGAATTGCAAAATGGAATAACAGGTAGAGAATTTTGGCAAAAAGCAAAAACCGATACAGAATCTTTAAAAGAAATTGCAAATAAATTAGACAATTTAAAAAATAAAATAATTTTAAAAAATAATCTATCTGCACTAATAATGGGAAATACTGATGATATTCTTAAAAACTTAGAAAATGAATTTTTCAATCTAAAAGAAAGCCTAGAAGAGAGCAATTATTACGATAGATTGCTCAATCTTGATACAAACAACAAAACATTAAGAGAAATAATAATTATCCAATCAAAAGTAGCTTTTAATGCTATATGTTTCCCCAGTTACAAAATCAACGATGAGAATTATCCAAAAGCAAACTTTCTAGAGCATGTATTAAGAAGTGGAATGTTTTGGGAAAAAATAAGGGTAATGGGGGGTGCATACGGAGCAAGTGCATCAATCACTAATGGAATCTTTTCTTTTGCATCCTATAGAGATCCCAATTTCACTAAAACGTACCAAGCTTTCGAAAACTCCTTAGAAGAATTAGCTAATAATAAAATGACAGATGGGGATATTTATACCTATTTGGTAGGTTTAATAGGGACCAACATCTATGTAAAAACTAAAGCTACAGAAGCTTTACAAAGCTATAGGAGAAAAATGCTAAATATTACCGACAGCTTAAGGCAAGATATTCGAAATGCCTACTTTACAATTACATCGCAAGATATTAAAGAAATATCTACAAAGATTTTAACACAAATAAGACAACACAATAGCATTGCGGCTTTAGTAAATAACCAAACATACGAAGAAGAAAAAAATAACCTAGAAAAATTAATAGGAAAAGAATATAGTGTGAAAAAAATTTATTAATATTTTATCAAAATTTTATACAAAAAAGCCAATTTTTAGGACTTTTTATACCTTTTATTAAATTTATCAATTCTCCCTGCTGCATCAACAAACTTTTGTTGGCCAGTATAAAAAGGATGAGATTTGCTTGTAATCTCCACAGTAATCAATGGATATTCCTTTCCATCAGTATATTTAATAGTTTCCTTTGAGTTTAGAGTAGACCTGGTTAAAAACATTGCTCCATTTGATCCGTCTTTAAATACCACTAAATTATTTTTAGGATGTATATCTTTTCTCATAAAACCTTCCTCTTAATCTTCAATAAAGTTTAATTGACATTAGAAATAATGTCAATTTATTTAATTACCATTGCTCATTGTCTTTAAAAAAATTTCATTGTTCTTGCTTTTTTTCATCTTTTCTATCAAAACTTCAACTCCCTCGTAATCATCAACACCTCCGAGTATTCTTCTAATAAGCAAAATCTTAGAACGTTCCTCTTCACTAAGAAGTAATTCTTCTTTTCTGGTACCTGACTTTTTAATATTAATGGCAGGGAAAAGCCTTCTGTCTGCCAAACTTCTATCAAGAATTAATTCCATATTCCCGGTACTTTTAAATTCTTCAAAAATAACTTCATCCATTTTACTACCGGTATCAACCAAAGCAGTAGCTATAATAGTCAAGCTTCCCCCTTCCTCTATATTTCTAGCAGATCCAAAAAACCTCTTTGGCTTATGAAGAGCATTAGAATCTACCCCTCCCGATAAAATTTTACCAGAAGTTGGCATAGTTTGATTATATGCCCTTGCAAGCCTTGTAATAGAATCAAGTAAAATAACAACATCTTTTTTGTTTTCAACAAGCCTTTTTGCCTTTTCAATAACCATCTCTGCTACCTGAACATGCCTACTGGCCTGCTCATCAAAATTAGATGCAATTACTTCACCTTTAACACTACGAATCATATCTGTAACTTCTTCTGGTCTCTCATCAATAAGCAATATCATTAAAATAACATCTGAATAATTAGTAGTTATTGCGTTAGCTATTTTTTGAAGCAAGGTAGTCTTTCCCGCTTTTGGAGGAGAAACTATTAAAGCCCTTTGTCCCTTACCTATAGGTGAAAAAAGATTAATAAGCCTTGTAGAAATATTGCAATTTTCATATTCAAGATTCAATTTCATATTGGGATAAAGGGGGGTTAAATTATCAAAAGGTATTCTGTTTTGAGCAAACGTAGGATCTTGATCATTAATAGATTTAATTTTAACCATTGCAAAAAATCTCTCACCATCTCTAGGAGATCTAATCTGGCCATATAAAATATCGCCTGTCCTTAAATTAAAAAGTCTAATCTGAGAAGGAGAGACGTAAACATCATTGCCTCCTGAAAGATAAGAATTTGATGCGGTTCTCAAAAACCCATAACCATCACTAAGTACATCAAGCACACCCGTAAATAAAACATTAATATTATTTTCGCTTAATATTTTTACCAATAAAAATATTAATTCTGTTTTTTTCATTGTTACAGCAATAGTATGATTAGTCCCAAGGCCTTCAACAATTTTTCTAACCTCTGTAATTGGCTTATCATAAAGTTTTTCAATCTCTACATAATCTTTACCATTAAAAAACTTGATGATATTACTTTGCTCTAAAGTTTTAATATTATTTTCTAAACCTGAAGAAGGAATATCATAATCAAATTCAGGAAATACTACACCGTTTGAATCCTTTGCGCTACTTAAATCTGCAGATTTTGCCAAGTTAGACGCAGAATCCTTTTTAGCAACAACTTTAACCACTTTTTTTTTCAAATTATCTTCAATCTTAAACTCTTTAGAAACATCCAACCGCCTTATTTCACTTTCTAAATCAAATCCACCATTTTTTTTATCCATATTTTCCTCTAAGAATTAAATTTTTAAGAAAGGATTTTATAAAAATCTACTTATTATTAATTAATAAAAACACTGACCCTATTGCAAAGTATCTTTTATTTGTGAAACGGTGAAAGAAAACAAATCTACAATTTCATTAGACTTTATCATTTCACACTTCCCATCAAAAATTATATTATCATTAATAAATATTTTTTTTGTTTTTACATCCCCATATATTTTACAACCGCTGTTTAAATAAACTTTACTAGTAGCATTAACATTGCCCTTCAAAATTCCTTCCACTATTAATGTATCACAAATCACCACATTGGTAATAACCTTACTGTTCTTACCAATAAAAAGCACACCCCCTTCCGAAGATATTTCACCTTCAAAAGAAGAATCAAGATACAAAGTTCCTTCAAATTTTAATTTTCCCCTAAAGGTTAAACTAGAATCCAGCTTACAATCCCATTTATAAGAATCTACAATATTAACCGGCATTTAACCTTTAATACCCCACACTCTCTCTTTCAAATCCTTGCCTGGACGAAAATAAGCAACATGATGATCCAAAACCTTAACATATTCCCCTGTTTGAGGATTGCGAGCATTTAAACGTCCCTTTCTTTTTCTAAGTTCGAATGTACCAAAAGATCTAAACTCAATAACATTATTCGAACAAAGATTGCTTTTAAGCTCTTCAAAAAAAGCATCTATTACAAGTCTTATGTATTTTTTTTCTAATTTTAGATTATTATTTCTAATATTTAAAGATATTTGATCAACAATGTCTGACTTAGTAACCTTTGGTCTTCTTGAAAAAGACATAAACTAATTTCCTTACTTTAACAGCAAAACATTTAAACGAGATTTTTTTCTAGCAGCTTTATTTTTATGAATTATTCGCTTTCTAGCAGCAGTATCTAGTTTTTTTGCAACAAACTTAAAAAATTCAATAGCTTCGTCTTTTTTGCCCGATTTTATCATGTTGATACAGCGTTTTTCTATTGTTTTTAATTCACTTTTTACACTTACATTTCTAATCTTTCTTTTTAAATTTTGACGAGAGCGCTTCAATGCAGATGCATTTTTTCTCAAGTTATACTCCTTAATAATATTATTAAACAATAACTTTAATATATCAACTAATTTAAATATAGTCAATCAAAGCTTAAGTTAATTTGGTACAATAGTTTTGATTAATATATTCAAAAACCTTTTGCATGGAACAAGAAATTTTTTTATTCAAAATATATACTTTTTTTGTTTGATGATTTCCTTTATACAAAAAGCATAAATAATTTTCATTGTTAAATTCAAATTCTCTAGCAATAAAAATTTTTTCAAAAAATTCATAAAAATAAATTTCACTTTTAAAAATTTTCCTTTCACAAACTGAATCTTTTCTAAACTCGTAAAACAACACTATATTGCTAATAACTGAAAAATCCCCTAACAAAACTTTAATATCAATCAAAAAAACAAATAAAAAAATAAATATATTGCTTAATGAAATATAATAAACAAATAAACCAATCATAATGCGAGCTAAAAACATGAAAAGATAAGCATAAGACAAATAATATCTTATTGGAAAATTTTCCAATTTTGGGACAAACAAATCTTTTCTTTTAATTTTAAGCTCTTTGAATAATTCACCTGAACCGCTGCCAGTCCAAAAACAAACCTTAATCTTTTTTTTATTTTTTAATTTTAAAATCAAAACATTATCTGATAATCTTTTTTCAAATAAAACAATATCATCAAAATCAAAATTATAACTTAAAAAAACACCCTTATAATAAATTTTAGACCCCTTAAACGAAATAGAACAAAAATATCTTAAATAAAAAAAAATTACTAAAAAATTTACCAAAAGAAGCGCCAGAACAAAATAAAAAAAACTTGCATCATAGAAAAACAAATAAAGCAAACAAATCATACTATTAAAAACAAACAAACTAATTAATTTCACATTATTGGAAAATAAATTACGCATAATATAAAAATAAATCTATACATTAAATTTAAAAAAGATTACATCTCCATCTCTTACAATATATTCTTTGCCTTCAATTCTAACAAGCCCCTTCTCTTTTAATTTTTGAACACTTTGATGTTTAAATAAATCCTCACAAGAATAAACTTCTGCTTTAATAAAACCCCTTTCAAAATCACTATGAATTATTCCAGCAGCTTTAGGTGCTCTCATGCCTTGCTTGAATGTCCAAGCTCTAACTTCTTGCAAACCTGCTGTAAAATAGGTTCTAAGACCCAAAGTATAATAAGCTTTTTTAATTAAATTACCAAGGCCGCTACCATTTATTCCAAATAATTCTAACATTTCATTTTTGTAAGATATATCCTTTATTTGGGCAAGCTCAGATTCAATTTTGGCACATAAGATTAAAAAATCATTTCCTTCTTTTAAGGCAATATTTTTTACAATATTTGTATATTTATTGCCGCTAAGTGAATTTTCATCAACATTACAAACATACAAAACTTTTTTAAAAGTCAAAAGATTTAATGATCTAATAAAGTTATATTCAAAATCATCAAATTTAAACTCAACAGCGGGATTCATATTGCTTAAATGGTCTTCAAGTCTTTTTAGCATTAAAACAATTGCCTTAGAAGATTCACTAATTTTTTTATCGGTGCTTTTAGTATTTTTCTCTTGTTTTTGAAGACTTTTTTGAACAGTTTCAAGATCAGATAGACAAAGCTCAACATTAATTGTAGTTATATCTCTCTCAGGATTAATATCATCATTAATATGAATAACCTCTTTTTCTTCAAAACATCTTACAACATGAACAATAAGAGAAACTTCGCGAATATTAGCCAAAAATTTATTACCAAGCCCTTCGCCTGCTGATGCTCCCTTGACAAGGCCTGCAATATCTACAAATTCCATAACAGCAGGAATAATTTTGCGTGGAACAATGCACTCTGAAATTTTTAAAAGCCTTTCATCAGGAATCTCTACTATTCCTATATTTGGCTCAATGGTACAAAAAGGATAATTCGCGATCTCAACATTAGATGATGTCAAAGATGAAAATAAAGTAGATTTACCCACATTGGGAAGTCCTACAATCCCTGCATTAAGTCTCATAACCTAAACCTCTAATAAAATCAAAAAGCAATCTAATTAATAAAATATGCAAACTCCCCTCTTCCTGTCTGTTGATTTATATTTGCCTCAACAGATAAATTAAAATATTTATTAGGCTCTTGAGGGCCTGGATAATAATATTCCAACAAATAAGTACCTGTTTTTTGCTCTAAAATTAAATCATAAACTTTAGATACTCCTTCATAAGATGAAAAAGGAATTATGGCACCGCCTGTTTCATTAACCAAATACTGAAGCTTACTATTAACAGGATCATTGCCAAATAGTATTAAGTAAAACCTTATATCATTATTTTTATAATAGCTTACTATTGTATCTAAAGAGTACTTTTCAAAAGCTTTGCGATTTAAAATACCACCACTAAAATAAACTACTGCTCTTCTTGAGCTTTTTGACATAAGCCCAGAACCTGCCAACTTCAAACTAACGTCTGTTTTTACAGCATCTGTACTATAAGGACCAAGAGAACTTGTATTTCTAATGCTATTTGTCAAGCTTTCAATATTATCTATAATAGGCACACTTGTTGCATTTATAAAACTAAAGTTTTTATTTTTTGATAACTCCATTAAAGCATTCAAACCTACAATTTGATCTAGATCATATTTTTTCATATAAGAAGATTTATCAAAAACAACTGCTATATTAATGTCTTTTGAAGCATTTACATTATATGCTACCTTAGGATTGACAATGTAATAATTTTCATTTGAAATTGAAAAATTTTCACTTTTAAGTCCAACAACTGGTAATCCGCTTTTACTGCTAACATTAAGCTCAACGTAAATTTTAGGCCCCCCAAGCCTAACTATTCTCCTAACATCAACATTTAAGCTGTCATAAAGACTTGAATCACTCTTGTAAACTGAAACCTTGGCATTATTAAAATCTGAGACAATCATCTGATAATTGGCATCCAAAATAGATGAAGAAATTTTAGAATTCATTTTGTCTGCTTTTAAAATTTTTGTAATTGTCTTTTTAGCAATATTATATTTATAAACACCATCTTTTGAGGATACTATAACATTATTACCGACAAAATCACTACTAAGCCCCTCTATTCCCTCAATAGAAGTAAAAACTGAATATAAATGATTACCACTGGTATCAAAAACTTCAATGGTATTCCTCAGAGAATCTGCAACATAAATGTTTTCATTCAAATACGCAATGCCTGTGGGACCTAAAAGACCCTTATAGCCTGAAGTCCTAGAGCCAAAATGCAAAATAAAATCACCCTCAAGCCCAAACTTACTTACTCTTTTATTTCCCCATTCGCTTACATAAATATAGTTTCTCTTATCAATAGCCATATACTGAGGAGCAAGCAATTCCCCATCTTTTGTACCCTTTCTCCCAATAGATTTCCTTTTAACTCCAAGAACCTTGTCATAAACACCAATTTCATCACTTGAATAAAGAGTCACATAAAGCAAATTATTAGCTTCAATAACATCATAAGGTGATTTTAAATAACTAAAGCCATCTTTAACTAAAGTATTAACATTATTATTAACATCAAAATACAATATTTCATTACCTACAAAGTTAGCAGCATAATATCCGCCGTACTTATCAGCCCTCAAAGATGTAATCTGATACCCGTGCGGCCTTTTATAAATAGAATTATCAAGAGAGGCAACTTTTACAAGTTTTTTAAAATTAAGTTCATAATTTGAAAAAATACCCCTCCTTTGCTCAATAGTAGAAATCAAATGTCTAAGATAGGGAACCTTATAACCTTGATCTTTTAAATTTCTCCATTCCATTAAAGCTTCTTCAACGTAACCCAATCTATAATAAACATTGCCAGTCCAAAAATGATAATCAAGATTATTAGGATCAAAGCTTAACATTTTTTTAAAAGATAAAAGAGCATCATCATAAATTCCATTATTATAAGAATTAAGAGCCCATTTAAACTCTTCTTGAGCATCTTTATTGGTAACTATTCCTTGAGCATGCAAACTAAAAATATTTAAAAAAAACAAACCAATAAAACCAAAAATTAACATAATCCCCTTTACTCTTTAAAGACCTATTATAAGCGTAAATTTTCTAAAAAATAATACAAAAAAATTAATACTATCATATAAAATTATTAATGATAATGTTAAACATATTACACCATTATGTTACTAATAATAGTAAAAAAGAGGAAAAATGAAAACTAGATGCTTTTGCCTAGCCGCATTTTCAGGAATTCTTACAACACTTGCAATTCCAAATGAAATTAAAGAAACCGGATATTCAATCCTGGGATTTGTTGCTTATGTACCACTTTTTATAGCTTTAAGTAAACTAGAAGATAAAAAAACATTAATAGGATTAACGGTATTTTACTTCATAATAGCCAACAGCTTGCAAAATTTTTGGCTTGGATTTTTTCATGCATTTGGATGGATTACATTCATAGGAGTGGTAATAGGGTACATTCCATATTCATTAACTTTGGGCTATTTCCTTTATTATTCTTTAAAAAGCTTTAAAAATAAAGCCATGAGTATAACAATGCTTTTTACATTTTATGATTACTCAAGATCAATTGGATTTTTAGCATATCCCTGGGGGCTTGCGGCCTTTACTGTAAATAACTTCAATAATTTAATTCAAGTAGCAGACATTTTTGGTGTATTTTTTGTATCATTTGTAGTCTACCTTTCAAACTCAGGAATTGCAGACTTTCTAATCCATAAAAACAAAACAAATTTACTAAACATAACACTTCCAATATTATTAATAACAACATCTTTTATTTACGGAATGCTTAAAAAAACAGAGCTAAAAAGCTTATTAGCAAAAGAAATAGACAGTCTAAACATTGCAGCTATTCAGCTGAACACTGATCCATGGTTGCCAGGAAATGACAAAAAAGGAATAAGAGATTCTATTGAAATTACAGAACAAGCTTTAAAAGAAAATCCAAAAATAGAATTTGTAATCTGGAGCGAAGGGGTACTAACCTATCCTTTTAGCGAAGAAGATCGGTACTTTAAAAGCTCTGATTTGCATAATGAGCTTAAAAATTTTATAAAAGAACGAAAAATCCCATTTGCTATTGGAGCTCCCTCAAATGTGAACAAAACTATAGGGATTCAACAAAATTCTATTTATATGATAGAGCCAAACCTTAACATTGCAAACATATACTCTAAAATATTCTTAGTCCCTTTTGCAGAAAAAATTCCATTTTACGAATATGAATTTGTAAAAAACTTTTTTTTAAAAAATTTTAGAATTTTGGGACAGATTGAAGGAAATAAAATTGAAATATTAAAATTGAAAAAGTTTAAATTTGCTCCCTTAATCTGTTATGACGATGCATTTCCAGAACTTTCAAGGTTTTATAAAACCCAAGGCGCTAATACATTGTTAAATTTTTCAAACGATTCTTGGTCAAAAACAAATTCAGCAGAATGGCAACACTTTGTTGTGGCTAAATTTAGAAGCATTGAAAACGGAATCAAAACTATTAGAGCTACAAATTCAGGAATTACTACTGTTATCAACGAATACGGAGAAAGCATCAAAAGATTAGAAACTTTTAAAAAAGGATACTTATTATCAACCGTAAAACTGTCCCCAACATTTACAACCATTTATGAAAAAATTGGAGACTTGTTTATACATATATTGGTGATGATGTTTTTAATCACAACACTAAGATTTCAATTTATAGAAGACAAAAACCAATTATTATCATCCTTTTTAGTAAAAATCAAAGTCTGACGTTCTTTCCAAAATGGAAAATTTTTAGTAACATCATTTTTTTTGGCATTTACATTAACAGAAAAAGAAGTATCGTTTGATTTTGAAATTTTCAAAGACTTTAAATCGTAATAATCATCAACTGACAAATACTCTAACTCATCAGCATTAGCCTTAGATGAAGCGCTTGATAAAGTTGATATAAAATCATCTTTTGATTCAAATTGGCCCATGACATTAACTTTATCTGCAATAACAGAATCAAACAAATCAAAGTTTCTAGAAATTAAAGCTCTTGCAAACTTTCCAAATTGAAACTTAATAATTTTATCTTGATTTTTGATTCTCTCTTTTTGAGCAATATATTCTATTTTAGGAGCATTTGTAAACTCATTGATTTCTATTTTTTCGTGCACTATTCCAGGTATCTCTTCAAGCTTAACATCCTCAAGCATAACAACCTTGGAATTGTCATCCTTAATCCTAGCATCAAGCTCTTTAACCGCAAGCTTAATATTAACTCCCTTTTTCAAATCTGGATAAATTTTTAAAGCTTTTGCTTGAAAAAGCTTTCCCTTTTTAACTTTACCAACGTTTATATATCTTTGGCCAACCTCGTAATAAAAAATAGCAAGCTCTTTTTGCTTATCAACATAAGAAGAACCACCTTGAGCAAACAAATTTAAAAAAACAAAAGAACATAAAAAATATAGAAGAAATAATCTTCTCATAAGAACCTCCATTAACACTCAACCTTAAAATAAAAGAATGTCAATCCACTATAAATAATTATAATACAAGTTTATCTCTAATTAAAGAAATCACTTTATTCTTATCTTCTTCACTAAAAATATTTATATTATCGTAAGAAAATTTTATTTTTGACGACAAGTTGTATTCATCGTACCACTTTAAATATTTCCTATTAAGCCCCTCAAGATAATCTCTGGGAATATTCATTTCAAAGCTTCTATTTCTATTTTTAATTCTGCGCTCAACCTCATCAATACTACAATCAAGGTAAACAAGCAAACTTGGTCGCTGAGAATGTTCAAGCATATTGTCAAGAAGATCGATATATATTTTATACTCCTCATCAGAAATGTGCCCATCACAATTTAAAAGAGACGCAAATACACAATCACCATAAATAGATCTGTCTAATATGCCCCCTTTTGTTCTAAATACACCTTTTATTAATTTAAACCTCTCATTAAGAAAATTAATTTGAACTGGAAATGCCCATCTGGATTTATCCTTATAAAATTTGTCCAATACAGCTAAAGTAAAATCATTATTCAGTTCACTGTAAAAAGGAACTTCCAACTCCCTTGATAAAATATTTCCAAGAGTAGTTTTTCCTACCCCAATTAAACCTTCTATTACAATCACCAAGTCTACCTCCAAAATAACTTAAATAAATTCACAAATAAGCTAAAAAAAGAATTACTAAAAAATAAAACTTCATTAATTAAAAAATCCAATGTAAAAATTTTAATATAAAATAAAAAATCCTTAAACAAATTTCAAAAAAGAAATTCACAATTTAAAAATTAAAATTTTTAAATTATTGACATTAATCTTAATTAAAAATAAGATATTAAATATAATTTTAATAAAACTTTTATTAAAAAAATTAATTATTTTTAGTGAAAAAGGCTAAAATATAAAAATTCTAACCATCTTGCAAAAAACACAGTAAAATTTAATTAAAAAATTTAATATATTCGAATTCAAAAATCAAAAATTAAAACTTTTAAGAAAAAATAAAAATTGTTATAAAAATAAGGAGATATAATTATGAATTATACAAAATTCCAAGAATTTATATCGGAATTTTTGGGAACATTCATCCTATTGGCTTTAGGAACTGGATCTGTTGCAATGACAGTATTATTTCCCTCAAGCCCCGAAGTACCAGGAGAAATAATAAAAGGCGGATATACAAATATAGTATTTGGATGGGGATTGGGTGTAACGTTTGGTATTTATACAGCAGCAAGAATAAGCGGAGCACATCTAAATCCGGCTGTTAGCATAGGATTGGCAAGTACTGGAAAATTTCCCGTTTCAAAACTTTTACATTACATTGTGGCGCAAATATTAGGAGCATTTACAGGTGCATTAATGACACTTGTCGTATTTTATCCTAAATGGATAGAAATGGACCCTGGGCTTGAAAATACTCAAGGAATAATGGCAACCTTCCCTGCTATTCCTGGATTTTTGCCTGGATTTATTGACCAAATTTTTGGAACTTTTTTACTAATGTTTTTAATTTCTGTTGTTGGAGATTTTACAAAAAAACACAGCGATAATCCATTTATTCCATTTATTATAGGAGCAGTAGTTTTATCAATAGGAATAAGTTTTGGGGGAATGAACGGTTATGCTATTAATCCTGCAAGGGATCTGGGGCCAAGACTTTTACTCTTATTTGCCGGATTTAAAAATCACGGCTTTAACAACCTTAGTATATTTATTGTACCAATAATCGGCCCAATAATTGGAGCAATTTTGGGAGCTACAATTTACGAATTTACACTAAAAAATAACAAAGACTAAAAGAAAAGATATTTATCTTTATTAAAGAAAAAAGGAAAAAACTATGAAATACATTTTATCTATTGATCAAGGTACTACTAGCTCAAGAGCAATGATATTTGACAAAAATGCAAACATAAAAGGGTTTGCTCAAAAAGAATTTACTCAAATTTATCCACAACCAAGTTGGGTGGAACATGATCCTAACGAAATATGGGGGTCACAACTTGGAGTTATAACAGAAGCTATGGCAAATGCAAGAATTTTGCCAAATGAAGTTGATGCTATTGGAATAACCAATCAAAGAGAAACTACAGTTGTATGGGAAAAAAATACAGGAAAGCCCATCTATAATGCAATAGTGTGGCAAGACAGAAGAACTGCAAAAATTTGTGACCAATTAAAACACCAAGGAAAAGATAAAATTATTTTGGAAAAAACAGGCTTGGTACTAGATTCTTATTTTAGTGGAACAAAAATAATGTGGATCTTGGATAATATAGAAGGTGCCAGACAAAAAGCTGAAAATGGCGAATTGTGCTTTGGAACAATAGATACATGGATATTGTGGAATCTGACTCAAAAAAAAGAACATGCAACTGATTACTCTAATGCTTCAAGAACATTATTATTAAACATTAAAACATTAAAGTGGGATGATGAACTTTTAAGCATATTAAATATTCCAAAAGCAATTTTGCCTGAGCTTAAAGAAAGTTCTACAATATATGGCAAAACAGACAAATCACTATTTGGAGCAGAAATTCCTATCGCAGGAATTGCTGGAGATCAATTTGCAGCAACATTTGGACAAGCCTGTCTTAAAAAAGGTATGGCCAAAAACACCTATGGAACTGGTTGCTTTTTAACAGTCAATATAGGAAAAGAACCAATCATTAGTCATGACAAGCTTTTAACTTCAATTGCATGGGGAAGAAAAAATTCTGTAACTTATGTTCTTGAAGGAAGTGTTTTTATTGGCGGAGCTGTAGTTCAGTGGTTAAGAGACGGCCTTGAATTTTTCAGAAAAAGCTCAGATGCAGAAGCATTAGCAAGCTCTGTCTTAGATAATGGTGGAGTTTATTTTGTGCCAGCATTTGTTGGGCTTGGTGCACCCCATTGGGATTCTTATGCAAGAGGAACAATCATCGGAATAACAAGAGGGTCAACAAAAGCTCACATTACAAGAGCTGCTCTTGAGAGCATCGCATTTCAAAGTTTTGATATACTAAATGCCATGAAAAAATCCATTTCCAACTTTGAAATTCAAGAATTAAGAGTAGACGGGGGAGCAAGTCAAAACAATCTATTAATGCAATTTCAAGCTGATCTTTTAGAATGCAAAGTCGTAAGACCAAAAATAACAGAAACAACCGCTCTTGGGGCTGCCTACCTTGCAGGACTTGCAACAGGTTATTGGCAAAGCGCAGAAGAAATTATAAGCCTTTGGCAAGTAGATAAAATATTTGAACCTTCAATGCCTAAAAATCAAAAAGAAATGCTTCTTGGGAATTGGAACAGAGCAATTGAAAAATCAAAATCCTGGATACAGAATTCTAATGGTCTATAAAAGTTCAAAACAAGACTTTGAATATCTATTGATATTGTGCATGCATTCAAGAAATAAACTGCCCAAAGTTTATAAAAAGGTCCAATTCATTGGAGTAATACAAAAAATGATTAATATCATATTAAATCTAAAGAAAAAGCACAAAAAATTGAAAAATTTATCAGCGCAATTGGTCTATAGTGCTATTCAATAAAATTAAAACAAATGGTCTTTTCGAATTTCTTAAATCTAGTATTTAACTAAAAAGAAAAGAAATTAACCAAAATGGAGGAATATTTAAATTTCATGGATAATAACAAAGAAACAAAATTAAAAGATCTTGAAAATCAAGAATTTGATCTTATAATAATTGGAGGAGGCGCAACAGGGCTTGGCATTGCAGTAGACGCAATTACAAGGGGATATAAAACAATACTTATAGAAAAATTTGATTATGCAAAAGGCACTTCCTCTAGGTCAAGCAAATTAATTCACGGCGGAGTAAGATATTTGGCCCAATGGAATATTTCTTTAGTTAAAGAAGCTTTACACGAAAAAGCCATTCTTGAGAAAAATGCACCTCACTTAATTAACGAATGCGCACTTATCACCCCTATTTATAATGTTTTAGAAATACCTTATTATTATTTTGGATTAATTTATTACCACAATCTTATGGGTAAAGAAAAAACGGCCAAATACAAAACTAAATTACTATCCAAAAAATCTACCATTGAAAAAGCTCCTAATATTAAAACAGAAGGCCTTAAATGCTCTGTTCTATATTACGACGATTCATTCGATGATGCTAGAATGGCAATAACATTGTTAAGAACTTTTACCGAAAAAGGAGGTATTGCCCTTAACTATACAGAACTTAAAAAATTCAACAAAGAAAACGGAAAACTTTCGGGGGTTCTCATACAAAACAAATTATCAAAAGAACAAATTTCATTAAAAAGCAAATGTATAATAAACGCAACAGGAATATTTTCAGATGAAATAAGAAAGCTGGATGATGAAAAAGCCTTAAACATTATCAAACCTTCCCAAGGTAGCCATTTAATAATCAAAAAAGACAAATTTCCCCAAAATCATGCAATATTAATACCTAAAACTAGTGATAATAGGATTTTATTCGCTATTCCTTGGCATGATGGTGTTGTTTGTGGAAGCACTGACATTCCAATAAAAGAAATAGAAGAAGAACCTAAAAGATTTGACGAAGAGATTGACTTTATAATAAATAATTTAAATGACTATTTAAATATTAAAATAGAAAAATCTGATGTAAAAAGCGTATATACCGGAATAAGACCATTAATAATGGATCCAAAAGCTAAGGGAAACACTTCAAAAATCTCAAGAAATGAAAAAATATTTATATCGGATTCAAATCTTATTACAATAGCAGGGGGCAAATATACTACATACAGAAAAATGGCAGAAAAAACCTTGCTTAAGGCAATAGAAAAAAATTTAATACCAAATTGTGCATCAACTACAGAAGATTTAAAGTTACACGGTTATCTTAAAAAAGAAGAGGCAATGAAAATTCCTGAACCTTTTAGAGCTTATGGTAGCGACTTTGAAATTCTAAAAAATATGCAGGGTTTTGACAAAAAAATACACGAAAACTTAGATTTAAATGAAGCTCAAATAGCTTTTTCAATTGACTTTGAGCAAGCCAAAACGATTGAGGATGTTTTAGTAAGAAGAACAAGATCGCTACCTTTAAATCCTCAAGCCACAATTGAGGCTGCTCCAAGAGTTGCTGAAATAATGATGAAAAAATTAAATAAATCTGAAGAGTGGAAAAATGAACAAATAAAAAGCTTTTTAGAAATAAGTAAAAAATATATAATTTAAAATTAATTTAATTCATGCTATTAAACAAAGGGATTGTTTAACAATCCCTTTTAATTTAAAACTTAAAATATTAAAATATTAAAATTCTTAAACCCAATTCACATTAGCAAATTCACAAGCAAGCCTTGAATCTCTTCAATACTATCTAAAAGTTTAATCTGGGTCATTTGATTTTGTAAAACAGAATAAGCAAGTCTATCCAACTTGTCGTTAATAATTTTAATAATTCTATACTTAGGACGTTTAGGATCTCCCAAACTTCCCCCTTTTTGTTCTTTCAAGCAAACAGAAGATGATATAATAATGGATATAAACTCTGAAATAACTTTTTTGTAAAAAATCACATTTTGCCTGGAGGGCTCACTCAAAAGTCTCTCGCCAGTCTCATTAATTCCATCTAACATACTTTTAATTAAATCAAGATTAAATTCTCCATTTTCAAGTAAAATAAAATGTTTATCCTCTTTAACACTTTCGGTCTGAAACACCGAAGAAAAAAGATTGTTCTTTTCAAAAGATACCTTTTTGCCACTTTTTTTATAATCTTTTGAATTAAGATTTAATGCCCCAGCAATTAAATTATTTACTTTCATCTATTTTGTTCACAACACTTGAAAAATATTTATCATCTTTGCCTTCTAAAAGTTGAAAAGATTTTTTTTCTTCTTGATGTTCCTTATTGATTTCAATTAAAAGATCTTCGTTGACCTTGTAAGAACCAGTATAAAAAAATGTATTTCTTTCAGGAGCTCTAAGATACTCAGCACCAATATCCATATATCCATCAATAATAGCGCCTTCTTCAACTTCAATCGATTTACAAGAAATATTTCCAATAACACACCCCGATGCAAATATTTTAATCTTGCTTTTAGCATAAATATTGCCCACAACCATTCCAGAAATAACAAGTTCATTAGCATCAATGCTAGATTTAACTCTACCACTCTCTCCAATAATTACTCTTTTCGTAGAGCTAATAGTGCCCATAAAATCGCCATCAAGCCGAATAAAATTATTTGAAACCAAATCTCCTTTAAAAAAATCACCAACACCCACTATTGTTTTTATTTCATCAAAAATAAACAAAGACGGGGCTTTTCTTTCTTTTTTCACAGTCAAAAAATTTAACATCTATTGCGAAGCTCCTGTTGCTAAATTTAAATACATATCGGGATTAATAACTTGAGAACCTACACGAACCTCATAATGAACATGTGGGCCTGTTGCATAACCTGTCTGCCCCATAAACCCAATTATCTGCCCCTTTTTAACATAAGACCCTTTAGAAGTATTAAGACGCGACATATGTGCATAAAGAGTCGCAAGCCCATACTTATGCTTAATTTGAACAAAATTGCCATAGCCTGCTGACTGATAACTTGCCCTAACAACTTCCCCGTCAGCAGTTGCAACAATAGGAGTTCCAATTCTAACTCCCCCAAGATCTATACCTTTGTGAATATACCACTGCCTAGTAAAAGGCTCAATAGCGGGGCCAAAATGCAAAGTAATAATTCCAGCTCCACCAGCAAGAGGCCAAAGAGAAGGAATATCATTTAAAAGTTTGTCTTGAGCGTGCAAGACCTTAACTATGCTTTTAAGAGGAGGAATTGAGCTTTCTATTTTGCTTTTAATATTTTTAAGATCGCTAAGCTCTTTTATTGAATTGGCTTCTAAAATTTGCAAATCAATAAAATCAGAAAGATCTCCATCTAGTTTATTTTTATTTAAATCAATACCATTAGAATTGATTTTTAAAGAGGTTTTAAGCTCATCTAAAACTTTAGAAAAATTTTTTGCAACAGAATTAATTTCTACAACTGTATTTCTAAAATCTTCAATCTCAGATTCTGCTAAAGAGTAATTTTTTTCTGTAGATTTGACAATTGATGAGAGAGTAACATAATTAACGGCAAGCAAAACAAACCCTATAAACCCGCCTAAAAAAAAAGTAGAAAAGAAAAATAAAGTCAAAAAAGAAATTTTAATATTTTTTACATTCCCTTTAACATGGGGAATGATAATAAAGCTAATATTTTGCTTAAAAAAAGAATGTATGACTTTAAGGGCTATAAAAAAAGAATTATAAATAGCTAAAAAAAACTTTAAAATTCCTTTAAAACCCAAAATAATCTTAAATTTAATTCTTTTCTTCATAACAAACCTTATCAAAAATTACCATACTCAAACAAAAAAATTAAAAATTTATTTTAATCCCTTAGATAAAAATCCAAATTTTTCGATAAAAACCTGGTACAAAAATACTTAATAAATAAACAAAATTAAAAAGAATAATACTTAAAACCAATATAATTATACAATTAAACTCATAAATACTTTATTATTATATAGATGAAAACACTATTTTTTGCAACAACAAATGAAAATAAAATAAATGAAGTAAAAAATATATTAGATATACCTAATTTAAACTTAATAGCCCCTCAAAATTTTAACATAAAAGAAACAGGAAAAACATTTAAAGAAAACTCTTTGCTTAAAGCAAAAGCACTGTTTGAAATTTTAAATAAAAATCAAAATGTTTTCGGAGAAGATTCTGGACTGTGCATTGAAGCACTAAACTTGGAACCTGGAATTTACTCTAAAAGATACGATACTTATAAAGTATGTAAAAAATTAAGCACTAATGAAAAAAATCAACTAATTTTAGACTTAATGAAAAATGAAAAAAACAGAAAAGCATATTTTATATGCAACATAAGCTATATATCAAAAAATGGACAAATATTAAATTTTGAAGGAATTATTAAGGGAGAAATTGCCCTAAGTTTAAATAACAAGAAAAACTATGGATTTGGTTATGATTCAATATTTTTAACTAAAAATAATAAAAAACTTAGCGATCTAACACTCGAAGAAAAAAATAAAATATCCCATCGAGGAATAGCATTTTTAAAATTTAAAAAATTTTTATTAGAATCTTTATTCAACAGTTAATCTTAAAGGCCTTTTATATATAAAGTTTAGACTTTATTGTAAAATAAAAAGCACAATGTTTATAAAATTTAGACTTATTATTTCTTTCAAAACAATAAAAAAAGATCGAGGAGAATTTAGTGATAAATAGAAATGAAATCAATGAGAATGATAAATGGGATTTATCTTTTCTATTTGCAAATGAAGAAGAATATACAAAAGCAATCAATGCTATTGAAATTAAAACCAAAGAATTTAAAAAATATGAAAAACTGGAATTAAATTTTGAGTTATTTAAAGAAACTTTAAACAACTACTACGAAATCATGGAAGATTTAGAGAAAGTTTCTTACTATGCAATGCTTCAATTAGAAACAGATGTAACCAATACAGATTCAAACAAAATATACTCTATATGTGTCAATTTAGCTACAAAAGTATCTGATGCTACCTCATACTTCATGCCTAAAATACTAAAAACAAACGAAAAAAAAATTCAAGCTTGGATAAATGATCCAGAGCTTAAGGATAAAAAAATTGCAATTGAAAAAATACTAAGAGAAAAAAGTCATATTTTAAGCGAACAAGAAGAAAAAATACTTGCTAACTACACCCCTCTTTATTCATCTTATCAAAACATATTCTCAGCACTAACAAATGCTGATATGGAATTTGGAGAAATTAATGGACATCCTTTAACCAATTCCACCTACACACTATTTCTACAAAACGAAGATCAAAAAATACGAAAAGAAGCTTTTTTAAGATTTTATCAAAAATACAAAAATAATGAGAATACACTTGCCAATCTTATTATATCAGACTTTAAGAAAAGTCATTTTATTGCAAAGACAAGAAAGTTTCAAAATACTTTTTCAATGCAACTCTTTTCAAACAATATTGATAAAAAAGTTTATACAAATTTAATCGAAACGGTCAATGAAAATTTATCTGTGCTTAATGACTATTATGAGTTTAGAAAAAAAGTTTTAAACCAAGAATATCTATATCACTACGATGTTTACGTGCCATTAACAAAAGGAATAACATTTAAAAATTCATTTGAAGAAGCTTGTGAAAAGATATTAAAATCTTTAGAAGTACTAGGAAATGAATATACAAAAATCTTAAGAAACGGTCTTTTGAAAGAAAGATGGGTTGATAAATACGAGAATACTGGAAAAAGATCGGGGGCTTTTAGCGCCGGATCATACAACGGCAAACCTTATATACTTCTTAATTACAAAGACGAATCAATAAGAGATATGTTTACGCTTGCACACGAAGCAGGGCATTCAATGCACTCTTACTTTAGTATAAAAAATAACCCATTCCCGCACTACAATTATTCCATTTTTGAAGCAGAAATAGCATCAATAATCAACGAACAAATATTAGCAGAATACTTGCTTAAAAACGAAACCGATACTAAAAAAATAAAATATATAAAACTCACACAAATTGACGACATGATTTCAACATTCTTTAGACAAACAATGTTTGCTGAATTTGAGTACATTATCCATGAAATGATTAGTAAAGAAGAGCCTGTAGTAAAAGAAACACTAATAGAAACTTATATGAATTTGCTAAAAAAATACTTTGGACCTAGCCTAAAATTTGATGAATTAAGCCCCCTTGAATGCCTTAGAATCCCTCACTTTTATTCGCCCTTTTATGTGTATCAATATGCTACAGGCATTGCAGCTGCTCTTTCAATATACAAAGATATTAAAGAAAATAAAAAAGATGCAGTAGGAAATTATATAAAATTTTTAAAAACAGGTGGTTCCAAATATCCACTAGATTCCTTAAATATTACTGGAGTAGATTTAACAAAAAAAGCAACAATAGAAAACACTATTAACATTTTCAAATGTAGACTCGAAGAGATAAAAAAAATATTCCAATAAAAGGAGATTTACTGTGAAAAATATCAATTTGATTTTAGCTTGGTTTGTACATGTTTTTACAGCATCTGGCTTGATTGTGGGACTTTACTCAATAATTTCAATTATAAATGGTGATTATTCTCTTCTTTTAAAACTAACAGTAACAGGGCTTATAATAGATGGAATTGACGGAACTATGGCAAGAAAACTTAAAGTTAAAGAATTAATACCTGAAATTGATGGCACTCTGCTTGATAATATTACAGACTACATAAACTATACATTCATACCTGTTATATTTTTTTATTTAGGAGAATTTATTGAAGAAAAATATAAAGTCGTCATTTGCATTGGAATTTTGCTCTCATCAGCGTACCAATTCTCAAGAACAGATGCAAAAACAAATGATAACTACTTTAGGGGATTTCCTTCCTTATGGAATCTCTTTGTGATATTAAACATAATCTTTAAAATGGAACAAATAACAAATCTTATTGCAATGTCAATATGTATTATAACAAGCTTTATCCCAATAAAATTTATTTATCCATCAAAAACCAAAGAATTAAGGAAAATTACCATACCAATAACAATAATAAGTTGCCTAATATTTGTTGTATCAATATTTTCAGAGCTGTCCACAACAGCATTAAAAATAGCAAAAACGGTTCTTATTCTTTACTTTGCATATTTAACTTTAGCAAGTATATATTTAACTTATAAAACAAGAAATAGATGATAAAAATGCATATAAACACAATAATAGAATCGATTGATTCAAACATAGCTTATTCCCCAATAGTATTTTTTTCTTTGCTAATTTTAGCAGGACTTAATGTTCCTATTTCTGAGGATGCAATAGTACTAATGGGTGGAATTTTATCTAGTAGAAAAAATGAATATACTGTATTAATATTTTTAGGAATTTTTTGGGGAGCCTATCTTGGAGATATAATATCTTTTTACATTGGAAAATTAATGGGAAATAAATTGTTTAAAAACAAAAAAGACAATAACCTGCTTGACAAAATAAATTACTATTATGGTCAATACGGAGTATTAACTTTATTTATAGGAAGATTTATACCCTTTGGAGTTAGAAACGCAATATTTATATCAGCAGGAATGGGTAATATGAAATCCAATCTATTTATTGTTTCTGACTTTTTTGCAACTTTGCTCTCAGTAATAGTTTATTTTACCCTAAGCTTTAAACTAGGACAATCATTTGAAATAATATTTTCAAAAATAAAAATAATTATATTTGCAATATTTATTACTTTAATAGCAACAACAATAATAATAATCTGCGTAATTAAAAAAAAGAAAAAAGTTGACAAAAATTTAAAATAAAAAATATAATGGTTAATAACGCTGTGGTGGTGGAAGTGGTAGACACGCTAGCTTGAGGGGCTAGTGGGCGCAAGCCCGTGCTGGTTCAAATCCAGTTCACAGCATCAAAATTATTAGCAGCTTATTAAATAAAATTAACATAAATAGGATCTAAAAGGATACTAGAAAATAAGTTGTTGTTATAGATTAATTTTCAAGAGGACAAATGTCTAAATACGAATTCATAAAAATTGAAAAAAAATGGCAAGAATTTTGGGATAATAACAAAACATACAAAGTAGAAGAAGATCCAAACATTCCTAAAGAAAAAAGATTATATATACTAGACATGTTCCCCTACCCTTCTGCCAACGGGCTTCATGTTGGCCATCCAGAAGGATACACAGCCACTGATATATTTGGAAGATACAAGATTTTGAATGGATTTCATGTACTTCACCCAATAGGATTTGATAGCTTTGGACTTCCTGCTGAAAATTACGCAATACAAACAGGAACTCACCCTCAAAAAAGCACAGAAGAAAATATTAATAAGTTTAAAAAACAAATAAAAGCTTTGGGGTTTGCCTATGATTGGGATAGAGAAATTAGAACACACGAGGAAAATTACTATAAATGGACACAGTGGATTTTTTTACAATTATATAAAAAAGGCTTGGCTTATGTAAAAGAAATGCCTGTATGGTACTGCCCGGAACTTGGGACAGTACTAGCAAATGAAGAGATCATTCAAACTCCAGACGGACCAAAATCTGAGAGAGGATTTTACAACGTCGAAAAAAAATATTTAAAACAGTGGGTTTTAAAAATTACAAAGTATGCTGAAAGATTGTTAGAAGACCTTGAAGAATTAGAATGGCCTGAATCTGTAAAAGAAATGCAGCGAAATTGGATTGGCAAATCAGCAGGGGTTGAAATTGACTTTGAAATTGAAGGTCACAGTGATAAAATCAAAGTTTTTACAACAAGACCAGACACAATCTTTGGCATCACATATTTAGTTATCGCACCGGAAAATAAACTAATAGAAAAAATAACAAAAAACAACTTTAAAAAAGATGTCTTAAAATATGTAAAACATGAAGAACTCAAAAGTGATCTTAAGAGAACCTCTCTTGAAAAAGACAAATCGGGAGTTTTTACAGGATCTTACGCATTTCATCCAATAACAAATGAAAAAATTCCAATTTGGGTTGGAAGCTACGTACTAGGAACTTACGGAACCGGAGCTGTAATGGGCGTTCCAGCACATGATGAAAGAGACTTTCAATTCGCTAAAAAGTATCAATTAAAAATTTTACCTGTGATATCAAAATCGGGGAAAAATGAAATATTAGAGAAAGCATTTATTAATGATGGAATTTCAATAAATTCTCCTAATGAATTTAATAATCTGAAAAATTCTGAAGTAAAAGACAAAGTAATAGAATGGCTTACTAAAAACAAAAAAGGGAAAGAAAAAGTTACCTATAGGCTTAGGGATTGGATTTTTTCAAGACAAAGATACTGGGGTGAGCCTATCCCCATTTTGTTTGATAAGCTTGGAAACGCAATACCTTTAGAGGAAAATGATCTTCCCTTAAAGCTTCCAGAAATTGCAAACTATAAACCTTCTGGAACAGGAGAATCTCCACTGTCAAGAATTAAAGATTGGGTAAACATAAAAGAAATGGGTCTTACAAGAGAAACAAACACAATGCCTCAATGGGCAGGCTCTTGTTGGTATTATTTAAGATACCTAGACCCTAAAAATCCAAAAGAGTTTGCAAACAAAAAAAAAATTGAATATTGGATGCCAGTTGACCTATACATAGGTGGAGCCGAACATACAGTATTGCACCTGCTTTACTCAAGGTTTTGGCACAAGGTTCTTTATGATCTAGGGTACGTAAATACTAAAGAACCTTTTAAAAAGCTAATAAATCAAGGCATAATAACATCATTCTCTTATCAAAAAGAAAATGGGGGTTTAATACCTAATGACCAAGTTATAGAAAAAGACAATAAATTTTTTGACAAAAAAGACAACAAAGAAGTAATCCAAGTAATTGCCAAAATGTCAAAATCTTTAAAAAATGTAATAAATCCAGACGACATTATTAAGGAATTTGGAGCAGACTCAATGAGAATTTATGAAATGTTTATGGGACCGCTAACAGATTCTAAACCTTGGAACACTAAAGGCATTATTGGTATTTTTCGATTTTTAAACAAAATTTGGAACTTAAGAGAAAAAGAACTATCAAAAGACAATCCCCCAAAAGAAATAGTATCTGAACTACATAAAGTAATAAAAAAAGTCACAGAAGACACAGAAAAACTAAATTTTAACACGGCAATCTCTGCTATGATGATATTTATAAATGAACTTTTAAAGTATGAAAAAATTTATTTAAACATATTTAAGCCGTTTATCATTATTTTATCTCCCTATGCACCCCATTTAGCAGAAGAATTGTGGGAATATATTGGAGAGCTTCCCAGTTTATTCAAAAATTCAAAATGGCCAAAATTCGATGAAAGTCTTATTATTAAAGATAAAAAAGAAATTGTTTTGCAAATAAATGGAAAAATAAAAGACAAAATTTTACTAAATAAAGAGACAGACGAAGAAGAACTAAAAGAAATAGCAATGGAAAATAGCAAAATAAAATCAAATTTATTTAATAAAAAAATAGTAAAAATAATTGTAATTAAAAACAAGCTTGTCAACATAGTGATAAAGTAAAAAAGAGGCATGACATGGACTTTGAAGGTCTAAGTATTAGATATAAAGGAATTATATTCACAATATTTATCCTAATTACTATCTTTTTAGGATTTTTTTTAAAAAATCTTAAATTCGATGCAAACATCTTAAAGCTTATACCTAAGACTAAAGAAACTGAAAGCTTAATAGACATTGACAAAAGTAATTCACTTTTATCTACAATAGTAATATTTCAAGATAAAAAAAATATTTTCAATAAAAAAAATTTTAAAACAATAAACAGCGTAATCGACGAAATAACTAAAATTTTAAAAGTATCTCCAAATGCGGTTACAAGCATATTTTCTTATTTTCCGCAATTTAAAAAAGAAATCTACACAGATAAAGATATAGAAGAAATAAAAAATAAAATAAAGTCAACTCCATTTGTAAAAAACACATTCTTAGGCAACTCAGAAAATTTAATATACTTTATAATAATCCCATCAGAGAGCGACAAAATCAACTTCAGTAGAAACTTAAAAACTGAACTTGATGAAATGGAAAAAACAATTAAAAAATATGAAACTGACGATTTAAAGTTGTATCTTACAGGAGATTTAATAGTAAGAGAAAAAATCTTAAACTACATGGTTGAAGACTTCAAAATCTTAGGCCCTCTTGCTACTTTTGTAGTAATAATTTCTCTTTATCTTATTATAAAAAATCTAATTGGAGCATTAATTCCTATTTTTATTGCATTATTATCATTGATTTGGACTTTTGGAATTAAAGGGCTTGTACAATCCCCTATTACAGTGCCAGAAACTTCAATGATTGTTTTACTTATTTCAATCGGATGCGCCAATGCTGTACACATAATAAATGAAATATTTAAATTAATAAAAAAAGAACAACTCTCAAAAGAATCCATAAAAGCAATAATTAAAAAACTCAAAACTCCCATTCTGTTAACATCTCTTACAACTGCATTTGGATTTTTATCTCTTACAACCTCTTCAATTAATGCTTACAAAACAATGGGTATTTTCATGTCAATTGGAGTCATTATCTCAATGATAATCTCATTAACTGTTTTACCTGGAATAATAACATTAATCCCATTTACAAAAAAAAGATCTTTTGAAAAAGAAAATAAACCAAACAAAATATTTTTCCTTGAAAGACTTGCCAAACTAAATATACAAATAACAAAATCTATATTAAAAAGAAAATATACATCCTCTATAATGGTCCTCATTATACTGGGAATTTCTTTTGTGGGTCTTTTAAAAATTGAAATCAATTTTGATGAAAAAGACTACTTTAAAGAAAGCACAAGTGTAAAAAAAACATTAAACCTAATGCAAAAAGAAATGGGGGGAATATCGATTTTCAAAATAGAGCTTGAAGGAAAACCTGGTGAATTTAAAAATGCTAAAGCAATGCAAACCTTAGACTTAATTACAGATAAGCTTGATGCATTTTCTGCAAAAACTCAATCCAGCTCTATTAATGGAATTTTAAAATTTACAAATTTTAAAATTAAAAAAGAATCTCCACTAGAGTATAAACTACCTGAAAACAAAATCATACTAAACAAACTAATAAATTTGGTAGATAGAAGCGATTGGACTAAAGACAATAAAAAAATGTATATTAATGACGATTGGTCATTAATATCTATCATAGTAAGAATTGAAGACAACTCAACTGAAGGAATAAAAAAATTTGAAAAATATGCTATTAAAACAATTAATGAATACATGCAAAATAATAAATATCATTTCTCAGGAGTTTATGATAAGGTGTTAATAGCTAAAACAATGGTAAAAGAACAGATTATGAACATTATAACAACTCTTGGATCAATAACTCTGCTACTTATGTTTTTCTTCAAATCTATAAAAACCGGAATAATTATTGCAATCCCAGTAGCATGGTCAGTGTTTTTAAACTTTGCTGTAATGAGATTATTTGGGATAACCTTAAACCCTGCAACAGCAACAATTGCGTCTGTAAGCATGGGAGTAGGAGTAGATTATTCAATTCATTTTTTCAATACGTTTATTTTACAATACCAAAAAAATCAAATCTACAAAACTGCACTTCTTGAATCAATACCCAGTGTATTTAATGGAATATTTGCAAATTCCATTTCTGTTGGAATAGGATTTTTAACTCTAACATTTTCGTCTTATAAAATAATATCAACTCTTGGAGCAATAATTGCTTTTACAATGCTAACGACATCTCTTGCATCGCTAACTCTTCTTCCATTATTAATTCATTTATTTAAACCTAGAGTAAAACTCGCCTCAAATAACAATTTAAAAAATTAAAATAATAATTTAATGACCTCTCGCATATTATCTACAAGATAAAAATTAATGCCGCTTTTAATGTTAATAGGAATCTCTTCTAAATCAACTCTATTTGCCTTAGGAACAATAATATGCTCAACACCACTGCGCTTTGCTGCAATTATTTTTTCTCTAAGGCCCCCTATCATCATTACATTCCCAGTAAGAGAAAGTTCTCCAGTCATAGCCAAATGGGGTCTAACAACCTTATCAAGAGCAAGAGAAATAAAAGCACTGGCTATTGTAATTCCCGCAGAAGGCCCATCTTTTGGGGTAGCTCCTTCTGGAATATGTAAATGAATAATATTTTTTTCAAAAAAAGATTTACTAATGCTCAAATCTTCTTTAATGCTATTAACATAAGTATAGGCAATATTAGCAGATTCTTTCATAACATCCCCAAGTCTACCTGTCAATTTAATTCCACCCATTTTGGACTCTGTCTTTACAGTCTCAATCATTAAAGTTGAACCCCCATAATTTGTCCAAGCAAGGCCCATTACCATCCCTGAATACATAGCATTAGGCATGCTTTCCTTTCTAAAAACAGGCACACCAACATATTCTTCCAGATTGTCATTGGAAATTTGGTAAGACTTAACCTCGGTATTCTCAATAAGCTTTCTAGCAACCTTTCTTACAATTTTGTTTAAATATTTTTCAAAATTTCTCACCCCATTATCTCTTGCATATTCTTGAGCAATTTGAACAAGAGATGAACTTTGAAATTTTAAAGAATCTTTATCAACTCCGTTTTCACTTAAAACTTTGGGAATTAAATACTTTCTTGCAATCTCTATTTTTTCGTTATCAACATATCCAGAAATTTCAATAACCTCCATTCTATTTAACAAAGGTCTTGGTATTGTTTCAACAGAATTAGCGGTTAAAATAAAAAATACATTTGAAATATCAAAAGGAAGATCAAGATAATGATCTCTAAACCTAACATTTTGTTCAGGATCTAAAACTTCAAGAAGAACTGAAAAAGGATCTCCATAACTTGAAGATGAAATCTTATCCACCTCATCAATTAAAAAAACAGGAGAATTTGTCTTAGTAATTCTTAAGCCCTGAATAATTTTTCCAGGCAAAGCACCAACATAAGTTCTTCTATGTCCCTTAATTTCTGACTCATCACGCATTCCACCAACAGAAAATCTAAAAAACTTGGTACGCAAAACCTTTGCAATAGCTGCCCCAATAGAAGTTTTCCCCACACCAGGAGGTCCCACTAAAAGAATAATCGCCCCTTTTTGGGTTTTTCTTAATTTAAGAACAGAAATATATTCAATAATTCTATCCTTAACTTCGTTCATTCCATAATGAGTTTTATCTAAAATTTTTTTAGATTTTTGCAAATCTAATTTATCAAAATTTTTTTTCAAATCTCGCCAAGGAAGCTCAGTAATAAGTTCAAGATAATTTCTAACAACAATGTATTCAGCCGAACTTGTCTCAAGAAGTGAAAATTTTTCTAACTCTTTTTCAACTACCTCTAAAGGTTCCCCCTTTAACTCTAAAGCCTTTAGCTTGGTTTTAAGCTTTTCCAAATCGCTGTTTTTTTTATCTCCTATGCCAAGTTCAGCTTTAATAGCCTTAAGCTGTTCTTTTAAAAAAAACTCTTTTTGCTGTTTCTCTAATCTCTCTTGAATGCCTTTAGCAATTTTATTTTGAATTTCAATTAAATTAAGCTCTTCATAAATCAGTTCTAAAACTTTTTTAAGCCTGTCTTTTATATTCAAAGTTTCAAGAACTATTTGATGATCATTTTTTGAAGATGAAATAGTGCTGGCCACAATATCACATAGTTTTCCCTTATCCTCAATATTAACCATATTTAATTGAATTTCCGGCATTTTTCTATGCGCAAATATTTCTTTAGTTCTAAGCAAAATACTACTGTAAACTGCCTTTGACTGAATATCATCTTTTCTAACTGGAATTTGCTTTAAATAGTCAATCTCAATTATGGGGAACTTGTCATTAAGAACAACTTTAACAAATTTAATCCTATCAAAAGTTGAAACGAATATATTGTAACCGCCGTCTGGAAGATTAATTTTTTTTATTATCTTTCCAGTAACTCCAACAGAATAAATATCTTTACTATAATCAATAATTAATTTCTGTTGAGCATTATTGTTGTTTTTCCCTAAAAATTTATCATTCAAAACAAATAAGGCAATGATTCCATTGCCTTTCATAGCATAATCGATTGCTCTCATGTCAGAATCAGAGATTATAACAATCGGAATAAACATCCCTGGAAAAACTGGGTGAGAAGGAACCGCTATTAAAGGAACTCTTGCGGGCTTATTAGAATGAGGCAAAATTGCAGCTACAACTTTTTCTTTTTTTTTATCCCCTGACCTAGCTTTCTTAGATTTATCCATAAAACTTGAAATCTCCTAAGCTAATTATAACAAAACAAATATTTTATGGAAATTCATTTAATAATATTTTTTTTTATTATAAAATGATAAAATGAGAATTTTCACAGTTAAAATTATGCCCATGAATTTGGATTACAGTAAAAATTACAATCCACTAAAACTACACCATTTAATAAAAAAATAATGGCTACTACTTAAAATTAATCTATGGTGAAGTTAGTAAAGAAGATCCTTGAAAAATCGATTAAAAATGAATTCTAGAGAAGTAAATGAAAATTTGGAAACAAAAAGAAACTAATATACAAGCCCAAGAATTAACTCGAATTGCCAAGCAATACAATATTAATGCCCTTGAAGCAACTTTACTTATAAAACGAGAAATCAAAGAAGAAGATTTTATGTTTTTCCTTGAAGACAGTGTAAATTTATTACACAACCCATTTTTATTAAAAAATATAGATAAATTTATAAACAGAATTAATAAAGCAATCAAAAATAATGAAAACATATTAATCTTTGGAGATAAAGATGCTGATGGAATCACCGCAACAATAATAATGTATGAAACTCTTAAAGACTTTGGGCTTAATGTAAGCTATAAAATACCTTCAAATGGGGAATTTTATGGACTTTCAAACGAATTGATCAACAGAGCTTTAGAAAAAAAAATCTCTTTAATAATAACTGTTGATAACGGCATTTCTAGCATTGAAGAAATAAATTATGCAAATTCTAAAGGAATAGAAATAATAATAACAGACCACCATCTTCCAAGCGAAGACTTTAAAACTAAAAGCATAGTTATAAATCCTCACCTAAAAGATGACAAATATCCATTCAAAGAAATAGCGGGATGTTGTGTAAGTTTTAAAACCTGCCTTGCTCTTAGTATGTCCTTTACAGACCTTTATTCTAAAAACCTTGTATTTTTATTTTTAGAAAAAACAAAAAATGAAATTATTCTTCATGCAATAGAAATAAACAACTACATTCTAAAACAATATCTAAGATTAAATAATAAAAATGAACCCTTAATTAACTCAAACAAACTAGAAAAATTTATACAAAACAAATACGTAGTAATCTTTAACAAAGAAGATCAAAACCAATTATTAAATAAACACTTCGCAAGAGGTATAGACATAAACACAATTGATATTAGTGAAAATTTTATAAAAAAATATCCAAATTTTAGAAAAAAAACATTAACAGACTTAATCCAAGCAACTAAATATTTCAAATATAAAGAAGTTGAGATTAAAGACAAGCTTTACTATATATTTTATAATATAGTTTTTGAAATTAACAAAAATTTGCTCCAAAAATGCCTAAAAAGACTTAGCTTTGCTGCAATAGGAACAATAGCAGATAATATGCCCATTATTAATGAAAACAGAATAATCCTAAAAGTAGGGCTTAAAGAAATCGCACTAAGAGAGAGAATGTCTATTAACTATCTATTAAAAGATGCAAACATATTAACAAAACCAAATATAAATTCAATGGATATTGCATATAAAATTGCACCAATACTAAACTCAACAGGAAGGCTTGAAAAAGCAGATATTGCAATAAATTTTTTACTAACTAACGACATTAATCAAATAGAAAATAAATTTAAAGAAATAAAAGAAATCAACGAACTGAGAAAACACAAAGAAGAAAAAGCTTGGAATTCGCATAATAAAAATACTATTTTTAAAAACGATAAATTCATAGTTTGCTATGATAAAAATACCCCAAAAGGAATAGGTTCTAGAATTGCAACTAGAATTTCTGCTTACTACCAAAAAGTTGCTATTTTTTTAACAAAGCAAGACAATATTATTAAAGGATCAATTAGATCAAACAATAAAATCAATTCAAAAACACTAATATCAATAATACCTTCCCATTTAGTAATAAATTCGGGGGGGCATAAAGCTGCTGCTGGATTTACGCTGCATGAAAATTCACTAGAAGACTTTATTAAAGAATTAGAATACGCAACTACAAAAGTTGAATATGAACCTACTGATGAAAATAAATCAATACTAATAGATGCTATTCTTCCAAAGAATTTAACAAAAGATTCTCTTTTCAAAACAATAGAAATATTTGAACCTTATGGCTATGAATTTAGAGAGCCAATCTTAATGATGGAAAATGTTTATCTTCAAGAACTCAAAATAATTGACAAAAATCATAGCTCAAAACATATAAACATGCGCATTAAATCACAAACTGATTACTATAAAGCTATTTTTTTTAACGGAACAAAAACAATAGAAGAATTAGATATAAAAGAAGATCAATACTTGGACATCATTTTTACAGTTAATGAAGATTTTTATTGTCCTAGGGAAAAAATTTTGAAAATTATAGACATAAAAAAGAGCGCTCAAATCAATGCATAGAATACAAAAAACCCTACTCATATTATGTATTCTAGGAATAGAAAATATAAATTCAGAAATAACAAATACTGTTCCTAAAGTTCAATATAAAAAAGAGGCATTTCAAGGAGATTACATATACTTTGCAAGTAACGAAAATTTTAAAAGTTTATCACTTTTAAGCACAAATAAAAATCCAATCATAAGCTCTTCTCCATTTAAATTTACAGTGGGAAGTAAAATTTATTACATAGCATTTATGGGAATTACGCCAATGATAAAAGAGGGTAAAAGAAAAATTCAAATAGAATTCGAAAATAAAAGCTACATTAAAGAAATAGAAATAAAAAAATTTAACTTCAAAAAAACAAAAATTAGCTTTAATAAAGAAAAAGCCAAGCTTATAACCCAAAAAAAATCCACAAAACAAAAAGAACAGGCTTTGATTTTGTGGAATATTATTGGCAATACTGGAGACACAACAATATACCACTATGATGCTTTAGTTAAACCAATAAAAGATCAATATATTGTAACAAGCCAATACGGAGATTTAAGGCTTTACATGCAAGGTAGCAAAAAAATTTCAAATTATACAATGCACAATGGAATTGATTATGCCCCATTTAAAAGAGAAAATACTCCAATTTTTGCTGCTGGTAAAGGCAAAGTTGTATTTGCACAAAATAGAGAGCTAACAGGCAACACCCTTATAATACAACATTTACCAGGCGTATTTACAATTTACCTTCACCTCTCAAAATTAGGAATAAGTGAAAATAAAATAGTTAGTGCTGGGGAATATATTGGACATACTGGAAATACGGGCCTCTCAACAGGCCCTCATTTACACTTCGAAGTAAGAATTAATGGCATAGCAATAAACCCAGATTTCCTTTTAAATGGCATGCTTATTGACAAAAATAAAATAATAAATAATATTAAAAGAATAGAGTAAAAGGAGGTAATTTTTTGGTAACAGTCACTGTGGACAAAAATGAAAATCTTGAAAAAGCATTAAAACGTTTTAAAAGAATGATTGAAAAAGAAGCAATTATTCGCGAATGGAAAAGAAGAGAATACTATGAGAAACCATCCACAATACGTGTAAAAAAGGAAAAAGCTTTTAAAAGAAAACAAGCAAAAAAAGTAAGAAAGTTAAAACAAAAAACTAATAGATAGAGATCACAAGAGATGTTCAAATGGATATCTCTTTATTTTAAATTAATACCTCTCTTGGTTTTGATCCATTAACAGGTCCTACATATCCCATATCTTCCATAATTTCAATAATTCTGGCTGCTCTATTGTAGCCTATCTTCAATCTTCTTTGCAGATAAGATGCTGATGCTTTTCTTGTGACTTTAACAATCTCAAGAGCTTCATCAAACATTGGTTCATCAGAAGGGCCAAGAGCAACTAAATCTGGCTCTTTTATGCTATCAATAAATATTTCATCATCAATATAATTTGGAGAACCGAATTTTTTAACCTCCTCAACAAGTCTGTAAACTTCTCTTTCCTTTAAAAATCCGCCCTGAATTCTTTGGGGAAAAGGATTTAAAGAACTAATATAAAGCATATCCCCTTTTCCTAAAAGCTTTTCAGCCCCAGAAGACCCAAGAATTATTCTGGAATCCATAGAACTGGCTACCATGAAAGAAATCCTTGAAGGAAAATTGGCTTTTATTACCCCCGTAATAACGTCGACTGAAGGTCTTTGGGTTGCAAGAACCAAATGAATCCCCACGGCTCTAGCCATTGCAGCAAGTCTAGAAATTAAATTTTCCAAATCTTTTCTTGCAGAAAGAATAAGATCTGCAAATTCATCAATAATTATTACAAGATATGGCAAAATCATTAAATTCAAATTCTCATCTTTTATTTTTTTATTATAAGAAGAAATATCTCTTACCAATAAATTATCAAGAAGCACATATCTTCTCTCCATTTCATCAAGACACCATCTAAGAGCTTCTAAAGCTCTCTTGACATCTGTAATAACTGGGGTTAATAAATGAGGAATATCATTGAAAAGTTTAAGCTCAACTATTTTGGGATCTATCATAATTAATTTCACTTCATCTGGGGATTTTGAAAAAATAATTGAAGCAATTAGCGAGTTCACACAAACAGATTTACCCGCCCCAGTTGCACCAGCTATTAACAAATGTGGAGAATTAACAAGGTCAAAAACAATATTTTCACCACTAATCTCTTTTCCAAGAGCAAAAGGAATTTTAAAATCACCTCTGAATTCCTTGCTGTCTATTATCTCTGAAATCAAAATAAACTCACGCCTTTTATTAGGAATTTCAATTCCTACAGCTTCTCTGCCAGGAATTGGAGCAATAATCCTAACCCTAATAGCTGCAAGCCTTAAGGCAATATTATCAGAAATAGAAGTAATCTTAGAAAGCTTAATTCCCTTATCTGGGCGAACAGCATACATTGTCACAACAGGGCCCTTAATAATATCAATTAATTTGGCATTAATATTAAACTCTTTTAATGTCTCCTGAAGAATCATTGATTGCTTTTGAATTTCTTTATCATACTCAATATCCTCTACATCATTTTTAATCTCTTTCTGGTCAAAAACTGAAATATCAATAACGTAAGAATCGCTTTTTTTATTCAAAGATACATTTTCGTTATAAACATGAGAAGTAGCAACTTGACTAATTATGCCCTTAGTCCTTATCTCACAGGCTTTAACTTTTCCACTAAGAATTAACTTATTATCCTCAAGATTGTCTAAATATTTATACTCACAAGACTCATCAATTTCATCTACATTTTCATCTGAATTTAAAGCGCTATCATTTAAAGTCTCCTTATTTAAAGAGCTTGCTTCTTCGAGATCTGAGCCTTCAAAAACAGTTTTGTCTAAATTAATATTGGAAGGTTTTTTATTGTTTCTTAAAAAAGCGCTAAATGACCATAAAGCTTGATATTCCTCATCATTAATAATATTCTCTTTATCATCAAAAACTTGAGAATCTTTTAGATCATCTGCAGAATCTACATAAACTTTAATATCTTTTTTTACATCTAATGAATTTGAAAAGGGGAAATAACTTAATATGTTTTCAAACAAAATTTTAATCTTAAACTCTAAAAACTTAAAAGCATCTAAAATAAAATTAATATCTTTAAAAAAGACATAATTCAAGTAAATCCAAACAACAAATTCTAAAATTAAAAGAGTAAAAATAAAAAAATTCCCTAATACTATACCAAAATTAATAAGAAATATCTTAATAAAATAGGACTTTTCAGTATTAGAATTAATTTTTATTAAAAATATTAAAGTGAAAAACAATATTACGGTATAATTCCAATTAAATACAAATCGTTTAGTAAAAATATGTTTTTTATAAGCGTACCAATTAACAATTGGATATACTATTAAATAAAATGACAAAAATGAAAAAACATTAAGAAGTATTTGTCCCAATAGATTAAAAACAAAAAATATAAATACATTGCTTAAAGGGGTCAATGCTACAAAAAGAGAAAAAGAAATAACCGAAAGCATGAAAAAAAACAAAAATTGAAAATACTGATAAAAATCTTTCATATTCTAAAAAAATAACAAACTTATAATTGAAAGTGCAAATAAATATATCGAAAAATAATACAGCTTTTTGTTATTAAGCATTTTAAAAAAGAAATTTATTGAGAAAATACCAACAACAAAAGCAACCAATGCTCCTAAGTTTATTTCAAAAAAATTTAAAACCACAAAAATATCATAAAATTCTTTATGTTTTAACAAAATCGCTCCAAAAACTATTGGGATTAAAGATAAAAATGAAATTTCAAATGCACTTTTTCTATTAAATCCAATAACCGAAGCGGAAAAGATTGTAATTCCCGAACGAGAAATCCCTGGAAACGCACCTAAACCCTGCATCAGCCCCATAAAAATTCCCACTAACAAAATATTACCTTTAAAATCAATTTTAAAAAAATTAAATTCTAGCATCAAAATTAAAATCCCTGTTATAATAAAATTAATTAAAACAAAAGGTAAAGTAAATATTCTCTCGTATTTTGAAATAAAAATCCCAACAACTCCGGTAACAATAGTTATTATTAATATCAGCAGTATTAATTTTAAATTTTCTAAATCGGATTTACCAGTTTTTCTTAAAGAAAATCTAATAAAAGTTAAAAAAAGCTCTAAAATTCTTTGGCGATAATAAATAATAATCACTAAAACTGTTGCAAGATGTAAATAAATGTCAAATATTATTGAGAGCTTTAAATTCATAAAATGCCTAAAAAGCAATAAATGTCCCGAACTAGATATTGGCAAAAACTCTGTAATACCTTGAACAATACCCAAAATAATTGCATTTAAAATATTTGTCATTAATGCTCCATGCTAATTTTTGGGAAATTCGCCCATAATTTTAACTATTACCGAATCTATTCCCTTTTTTTCATACAAAGCATCATAAAATACCGAATAAACCAATATTTTTTTAATATAATTTCTAGTCTGACTAAAAGGAATTGCTTCAATAAAAAGCTCTTTTGACAAATGTCCATAACTTTTTTCCCACTTTCTAACATTGCCAATGCCTCCATTGTAAGATGCAAGAGCCTTATAAAGACTGCCAGTCGTAGATATTCTTTTTTTTAAATAATATGTTCCAATTATTATATTATCTTTTGGAATCTTTAAATTATAATTAAAATACTTAAGTTCTTTAGAAATATCATTTGCTGTTGATGGCATAACCTGCATAAGGCCAACAGCACCAGGCTTTGAGACAGCATTTTTTTCAAAGCTACTCTCCGCTTTTATTAAAGAAAATACAACACTGGTTTCAAGCCCCCGCCTTTTAGACCAATATTCTACCAAAGATCCATACAAATAAGGATAAAGCCTTTTATAATCATTTTCCATTAAAGCCGATTCATCTTGATTTACAAGATAATTAATCACAAGAGTTGCATCGTAGTAATTTTCACTCTTTAAAAGTTCATCGTATACTTTTCGATAAAAATCGAGTGAAAATTTATATCCATTCCTAAAATCCTCAGAAATAAACCCTCTAACATAATTGGAAAGATTGAATTTTAAAAACCCTTCCAAAAAAATCTCATAATCAGATTGCTCATATTTAATATCAGACCCACCTGTAAAAAATTCATCAATATTTTGATCTAGCAAGTATCTGCTCATAAATGAAGAATAAGACCATTTATCATAATTAACAGAAGAATGTAAAAGATTCTTGTATTCTCCGCTTACACCAGGTTTAATTAATTTATGATATATAAGCCTTGCATTAATAAAAGCAAGCTTAGACAAAATAGAATTAGAAATAACTTTCTGAGCATTAGAATAAAGCTTATAAAGATTGCCATAGTCTTCAAGCTGAATTGATTCTAAAATATAATCTTCTAAAATCTTAATAAAAGTAGAATTTTTTTTATCACCCTCAGTATAAAACTTGGCTACGCTTTCGGCAAAATAATCTCTTGCACTCTTAGTAAAAATTAAATTGCTAAAAGCAGTATTAAGCAAATCAAGCCTATTAACCTCATTATTAAAATTTAAACCTTCAAGATATTCTTTTAAAAGAAGAAGTCCTAAATTATTTTTTTCTCTAAGATTTAAAATACCTAAATAATAATTTTTATATTTGCTCCTTATTTTACTAAAAAATGTTAAAGCATTTGAAATTTTACCAGAACTAATAAAGGCCTTATAAATATCACTTAATACAATGTTATTATCATAATAATCATTTAAACCATTTTTATTTAATATATTTATTGCACTATTAAAATTGCCATTTGCCACTTCATACTTAAATCTAACAAGATTTAAAAAATTTGCACCAAATAGCTTAGACTTATTTTCAATAATAAAATAATCATAAGCTCTTACATGTAAATAATTTGCAGGTAAATTCTCAAAAAGTTCATTAAAATAAATTTTTGACTCACTTACATTAGAAAGATTAAGATAAAGAGCTGCTTTTAATAAAATATTTTCATTTTCCTGATAATCAGAAAATTCCATCTTATCAAGCTTATTTAAAAGACTAATCGCCTTATCGTTTTTCTTTTGCCAATAAAGACTTTTAAAGTAACCTAAGATAATAAATTTATTATTTTCGTATTTTTTATAAAGCTTCTCCCCAATCAATTCAGATGCAAAATATTCTTTTATTGAGTTAAAATATTCAATAAGCTTAATTCCAGCAAACTGGGATGCAATACTATCCCCATTAGCTATAGCCTTTTTCATATACTCTACAAATTTCTCTTCAAATCCTATTTTTTTAAATAAATAAGCAACATATACATAAGAACTCGGGTCTATATTAAAATGCTTGTCAAAATTTTTTTTTGAATAATCAAAATTCCACAACCAATTCAAATTATTTAAATCAAACTCTTTTGAATGTGCCCTAATAAAATTATTGCCTGAGATTTCTTTTTTTGCAAAGCAAGAAACTAAACTTAAAAATAAAAAAAGAAAAAGAAAATTTTGCAATACAAAAGAACCTCTACTAAACATATTGATCTTTTTCATATCTCTCAATTCTCTTTTTACCATATTCAAAGTAATATGAAACAAAATCTCTAGGCTTTAAAATTTTTGAAAAAACTAAAAACAAAGAAAAAAATATCAAAAGAAAAAGAGAAATAAGGCTCAAATACAGCATAGGAGAGTGAACCACTCCTTCACTTGTATTTAATTTAAAACCGTTTTTCATCTCATCATTCTCAAAATCTTCTCTAAGATCTAGTTCAACATCTTCATCTGAAGTATCTATTAACTCTTTATCAATATCTGCAATAATGTCTTCAACGCTTAAATCACGCAAATCTTCTTCTTCCTCTAAAGAAGAATCTTCTAATTTTTGAAACTCAAAATTATTAAGATTTAAAGATCTCTCGTCAATATGCTTGATTTTTTCATTTTCTAAATTAAGCTCTTTAGGATCAACAAGACTATCGTCGTCATTATCATCAAAATCTTCGAAATCTGAATCATTTGTCTGAATTTTTTGATCTTCTTCGGTTTTTAGATTTAAAGAATTAATAGTAGGTATGCTTATATCAGAAACATCTTTTTTGACAAAATCATCTTTTTCTTCAAAATTTAAATCAAATTCAGAACCCAAATTTTCAACAGACAAATTATTGCCAATATCACTTTTAAAATCATTTAAAAGGTTATCTCTATTAGATTCTTTAAAAGTTTGATTAAAATCTACAAGACTTAAATCAAACTTCGATTTATCTTGAATCCCATCAGACTCACTATAAACATAAAGTATTTCATCCATAACTTTAAAATAAACATTGACACTTGAACTTTCCTTTTTTAAATTATCCAAGAAAAAAGAACCAACTAAAAAAGGATCTAAAAAATCTTCATATTCGCTAACATAAAAATTCAACTTAATACTGGTATCACCTTCAACCTTGCCCAATATTATTCTCTTAACAGAACTATCATCTAAATTTAAAACCGAATAATACTCATTATTAGATAATTTTATCGCTAAAAACCCTTTCAAAAATCATAACCTCTTTGCTTTGTTAATTTTATTGAAATCAAACTTATGTACTAATTATAGTTATCATTATTATTATAACTATAATATAATATAAATAATGTGATATTCAACTTACAAATTACTTTTATTTTAAGCAAATAACTTTTATTAAAAGTAAATATGATGATGCAAATTAATGGGATATTTTTAACTTAGGAGCAATACAAGTGCTGTCACTATTTATATTAATCTCTTCATTTACAGTATTTATTTTAGTATTTTTATTTTTTAAAATAGCATTAAAAATTACAATAGGCAAAAATATAGGGAAAATTAAAAAAGATGATGAGAGAACGCGAAAATTAATCGAAAGAGCAATTTCTCTATTAAAAACAAATCCAAACGAAATAGGTGCACTTGAAATTTTAAATAATTACTACTATAAAAATAAAGACTATGAAAATGGCATAAAATATGCAAAAAAATTATGCCAATTAATAGAAGACAACCCAATAAGTCAAGAAATAAACACATTTAAAGCTTTTTTAAGCTATGGATTTTATAATCTTAAAAGAAATTTTAACAGAGAAGCCTTGGAATATTTAAGAAAAGCTTTTATGTTAAAAAAAACAGATGAAGATGCAAATTATTATCTTGGCATAGCATTCTTAAAAAACGAAATGTATAAAGAAGCTCTATACTATCTTAAAAAAGTTCACAACTTTAATAAAAATAATAAAGATGTCCTAAAATACCTGGGAATGACTTTATTTAATCTGGAAAGCTATAGACAAGCTGTTATAATATTCAACAATATAAAAAAAAATATACAAGACGATATTGAAGCTCTTTTGGCATATGCTAAGTCTTTGTCAAAAATGAATCAAGACCATCTAGCAATAGAGATTGCCAACAAAATAAAACAAAAAGACGGAATGATTTATGAGGCTTTATTGATTACATCTGAGATTCATTCAAAAAATAAAGAATTAGAAAAATTAGAACAAAATATTAAAGAAATAATAAAAGTAAAACCTGACTTGCCTAAAAAAATTTTCCTTGAATTATTTTATAATCTTGGAGAACTCCAAATCTCTGATGAAAATTATCAAAAAGCTACAGAAGCTTTTACCAAAGTTGAAGAGATTGATCCAAATTATAAAAATATTAAAGAAAAATTAGAATTTAGCAAAAGGTTAAACGAAAATATAGCTTTAAGAATATATTTACGCAGTTCAAAAGAAAATTTTGAAAAAATAGCAAATGAAATTATTTTAAAACTATATTTAAATAAATTCCAAATAAGAGATTCTAAAATAAACGAAATAACAACACAATTTATTGATATAAACTTTCACTTAGCTAACAATCAATGGGAAGAAAATTTAATAGTGCGCTTTGTAAGAACTGAACAAGATACTTTTGGTGAATTGTTCTTAAAAGATTTCATTTCAAAAATAAAAGAAAATAAAATAAAAGGACTCTGTATTGCTCCATCAAAATTCTCTTTAAAGGCCAAACAAATGATTGAGGGAAGACTTATTGATCTAGTAGAAGGCAAAAAACTAACTCAAATACTTAAAAAAATTAACATATCTAAATACACATGAAAAAACATTATCTTAAATATTTCATAGGATTTTCAGTTTTGCCATTCTTAAAAATAGTAAAATGCAAATGATTGCCTGTACTATAGCCAGTGCTTCCCATATAACCTATTACTGCCCCTCTTGAAACTTTTTTTCCAACCTTAACGGCAAAAGAATTCAAATGTGCATATAAAGTTTGAAATCCGTTGCTGTGAGAAATAACAATATATTTTCCATACCCTCCCGCATTAAATCCCACAGTTACAACAATGCCTTCTCTTGAAGCTTTAATAGGGGTATTAGCTAAATTTGCAATATCTATTCCATTGTGAAAACTAATAACTCCTGTAAAAGGATCTGGTCGATAACCATATCCTGAAGTAATAACACCCTGCACAGGATAAATAAAAGTTTCTCCTAAAACCTCTTTTAAAAAATCTTTGGGCAATCTTCCTCCAGGAATAAACAATTTTTGCCCTAAAGATAAAACTTCATTATCAAGATTATTAGAATCTAAAATATCAACTTTGGGAACATTATAAACGCTAGCTATAGATGAAATAGAGTCATTTTTTTTAACAACATAAACAATTCCTTTCATATTAGGAACTTTAATAATTGAATTTGGCTTAATATTTCTTACATCTTTAATTTCATTAAAAGAAATTAAAGTTTCACTAGTTATTTGATATCTAGCTGCAACATGTGAAAGCGTTTCTCCAGGCTTAATTTTATGATCAAATACCTTTAATACAAAATTTTTTTTAAATTCAGGAACATTTGAAGAAATATTGGATTCAGGCAAATAACTACTAATTTGAGCTACATCTTGATCGCTATAATATAAAAATGTATCAATAAAATAATCTTTGGGCAAAGAAAGCCTATTTAAAAAAACATACGAACCATAATAAGAAAAAATATTAATATAAAATGTTAATATAAAGACAAAGATTATTACATTAAGCTTAAAAATAAGCCTATAATCGAATTTTACACTAAAGATATCAAAAATTTTCTCTCTCAAGCTCTTATAATAATATTTATATTCATAATGATTAATATTTTGTATTTTAAGATTATAGAAAAATAAAGAAACTTTTTTAAAAAAATTGATTTTTTTTTTAAAAAAGTTCTTAAACTTAAAACCTTTTTTTCTTCTTTTGCCAATATTAGAAATATTTGCAAAATCTTTTAATTCAAAATTAACATTCTTTTTACTATTGAATAAAAAATTTTTTTTACGTTTTTCTACCCTTTGCTTTTTTTTTGGTATAATCATATCATGCTATTTCATTATACAATAGAAAATTGCATTTGAATGAAAGCATCGCTTAAAAGTTATGAGAATATTTAAAGCTCACAAATATGAACTAGCATCGATTTTAGCCGCTTGCTTATTTTTAATAACCTTAATAAAGTTATTCTTATCATTTTACATAGTAAAAGGCGAATCAATGAGCCCAACAATATTTGAAAAAAATTGGATTGTAAATCATAAGTTTGCATATGGAATTAGACTTAAAAAACGCCAAAAATACCTTTTATTATGGAAAAATCCCAAAAAAAATGAAATGGTACTTATTACAGACCCCATAACAAACAAAATTGCCATTAAAAAAATTTTTGCAATTCCAGGAGAAAAATTTAAACAAATAGAAAAAAATAAAATATGCATACATGATTTAAACTTTAAAATAGATGAAAATATTTTAAAAAAAAATACTAAAAAAATTCCTGAAGACCACTATTTAGTTATAGGAGAAAATAAAAAGATCTCATTGGACTCAAGAGATTACGGATTTATAAAAATTGACAACATATTGGGAAAAATAATTTATTACTTTTAAAAAATATCTTTGTTTATTTGAGTTTTTAATCAATAATACTTGTAAAAGTGTTTGAAAGACTTTCTTTTGCTACATTGTCAGATGAACTTGTAATTTTTATTTCAATAAAATTAGAAGAATTGGTTTCTAAATCTTTAGCATTAACGCTCAAAATACCACTTTCATTTAAAGTAAAGAGTACCTCTATTTTAGGAATTCCCCTTAAAGCTTTTTGAATATTGCCAAAAGAAAACCTACCTATAGAATAATTCAAAGAGGCTTTTTTATATTCACCTTGAAGTATGTGAATCTCAATTTCATCTTGATAATCATTGGTAGTTGTAAATAGTTTGCTCCTAGAAATTGGCAAAGCAGCATTTCTCTCTATTAAAGTAAAAAATTCATTGTCCTTTATCTCAAGCCCAAGAGAATAAGGAGTCACATCCTTAAACTTGATAACAGAGTCATTTCTAGAAAGACTAAAAGCATGAATACCTGCACCGATAGCTACAACTTCATCTTGATTTAAAGCATCTAAAATTGAAACAGAAGGAAAAGATTCCTTTAAAACTTTTTCAATCAAGGGAATCCTTGTTGAACCACCAGAAAGTATGATTTTTGAAACACTACCAATATCAACCCCAGAATCAGCAATACATTCCATAGATAACTGAATAGTTTTGTCAATATATTCACTTATCATTGAATTAAATTCATCCCTTTTAAGATTATAATTTAAATGCTTACCATCAAGGAAAAGCAAAGTAATATCAACCTCTTCCATAACAGATAAATTTTTTTTACCCTCTTCAATTCGCTCTCTTAGCTGTTCTAGAAGAAAGATATCTTCCAGATTAAAATCAGGATATTCATTTTTAAAACTATCTAAAACATGCTTTTCAATGATTTTATTAAAGTCATTACCTCCAAGTCGACTTTGCCCTTTAACCGAAAGAACAGTATAAGTGTCGCCTTGTTTTTCCATAAGAGTTACATCAAAAGTTCCACCCCCAAGATCATAAATAAGAAAAATTCCATCAATCTGTCTTTCAAAGGCATAAGCAATAGCAGCTGCGGTTGGCTCATTAAGTATGGCCTTACAATTCAACCCAGCAACATTTGCAGCCTCAACAACACATCTTCTTTGAATCTCAGAAAAATATGCAGGGACTGTTATTACAACATTTTCAATCTCTTCATCTAAAAATTTTTCAGCGTTCTTTTTAACACTAGAGAGCAAATGTGCTGAAATATATTCTGCTCTATAAAATTCGTCATCTACTTTATAAAAATTATTAGAACCTATGTTAGTCTTAAAATCATAAAATGTTTTTTGTGGATTGACTAATATTTGATTTTTAGCGGCACTTCCAACAAAAACATCCTTATCTGAGAAAGAAACAATGGAAGGAGTCATTCGCTCACCCATTTCATTTAATATTATCTTAGAACTAACATCAAAATACGATGCCACAGTATTTGTGGTTCCAAGATCAATACCTATCCATTTTTTCATGAATACCTCCCCTATGTATTGAAATAATTAACTCTACCTCACCTAAATCTAACTTAAACTTTTTAGCAATAGCTTCAAAAGACATGCCTTGTTCATGAAGTAAAATAATCTGACTGCGAACATTATAACTTTCTTTTATTATATTTTTTTCAATAGTAGGCATAGAATAATCCAAATTGCTTTTATAAATTCCATCACTTTTCGATCCAAAACTAGAAGGACTATTACCAGGAATAGTGCTGTTAAACCCTAATAGCCTCTGATCAAGAATCTCAATTCTCTCGTCAACCTCTTTAATGATTCTATTTAAACTTTCAATTTTTATTTCAATAATATTTATATTTCTATCTGTAGCCTGATTAATTTCAATAATTGTTTTATCTACCTCACTTTTGAACTTTCTAAGTATGCTATTAGATTTTATTTTCAAATTAACATACACATGAAAATATATAAACATAAATATAATTAAAATAAGATAAAAAACAATAAACATATAAAAACCCTAAAACATCTTATCTCTTAATATTAACATTCTTGCCAATTTTAGGATCTTCAAATTTATCAGAATATAAACTAAGCATTACCTTCTCTTCATTCTTATTTTTTTTAACTGGAAACGAAAGCAAATAATTATCCTCTACCTTGCTAACTACACACACATTGCTAACCTCAGAATCAGTATGACAATCTCTTAAAAATCTATATCTAGCATTTTGATTAATTTTTAATCTTTTGCGCTTTTCACTTTCACTTAAAAATTGTCTAGCTTTAAAAGATCCAACAACAGACATCTTAAAAACTTCAAATGTATCCATATACAAATCCTTATATTAAAGATCATTCACCTGGCCTTAAAAGGAATATAGGTCATAACTTTAATATAATTATCATCCTCTACAAAAGTAACATTGTTATAATCTTTTGAAAGCTCATAAAAAGCATTTTTAATATAAAGCTTAACGCCTAAACAAGCTATATTTTCAACAGAAACTTTACCCTCTATCTTAGTATTTTCAAGCTCATTTTGCAAATCAATTCGCTTAGCCTCTATCATTTTTATTTCCATTCTAAGAATTCTACTCTCATTAACAAATTCATTATAACTATCAATCTTTAAGGATTTTTCTGCCTTATCTGTAATAAGCACAATATTCTTTTTCAAAGCAGCAATATCTTTAGTTAAAACTTCTAATCGCTTTTCAATCTTTTCAAGATGACTAGTAAACCTAGTTAATAAATCTTTAATTTCAGGATCATAGCCAACATCAATGCAAGTTTCACAACTTCTATCAGAACCTATAGAATAAGCCCTAACCTCTTCTTTGGCATAAACATTAGAACCAACTATTTTTGATTTTTTACCGATACAAAGAACTCTCTTTTTAGAAGAAACTGAAGAATTCACAATACCTCTTAAAACTTCAACTTCCCCGCCACAATTTAAAGTAACATTTTCTAAAAACTTAGCCCTAACATTCCCCCGAGCATAAATTTTAGAATCACCCTTACCATTCACACCACTATGAAAAATAATAGACCCATCCGTTTTTAAATTGCACCGCCCCACCAATCCTTTCACTTCTATTCCACTTTTGGCCATAATATTGTATCCGTCCAAAACATTGCCCTGCACAAGAACCATCCCATTATTTACTATATCCCCAGTAGCAGGTCCAACATCACCTTTGACTAAATAAATATTATGAACAGATATTACACCGTCTGAAACAGACATATACCCATTACATTTTGCCCGAATTTTATAACCATCTTTAAAAGTATTCTCACCCAAAATAAAATTAATATCCTGTCCACTCTCTGATTTCAACACTTTGCCAAAAACGGTATAACCATCTATACCTTTACCAAAAGGAATAATTCTGGCTAACTCCTCGCCTTCAATAACATTTCTAAATCCTATGCTTGAAACCTCATACTCGCCAAGCCTATTATTTTCATCAACAATAAAATCAATATAAGAATCCTTGCCCTTTACTGGCTCTAACCCTTTTGCAAGTTCAACAGGCTCGCCATAAACAGGATAATCCACAAATTTTGCTACTTTATCCTTAAGTATTGCAACATCTATTACTCCATATTTTCTAAGAATATTAAAAATATCTTGTGCAAAAATTTCAGCTCCATTAATTCCAGGCGCAGTAAATTCAATGGTAACTGACATTGAATTTTCTGATATTTGAACCATCATTGTAACATTTTCAGAAGGATCAGATTCAAAATCAGCAATTTTTTCATAATATCCACTAGCATTCTCAACTATACCCTTCACAATGTCTTTATTAAAAATTTCAATATTGCTATGTAATTCTAATTTAGAAATAACATCTTGATAATTAATAGGAATTCCTTGTCCCTTTGGTGAGATAACCTTTAAAAATACACCCTTTGAAGATTTTCTGATAAAAAATTCACCATCTGATGAAATCACCTCTTCTTTTTCTGAATCATTTTTTGAATCAAGAGACACCTTAGGCTTGCTAGAAGAATTCCTATAGGCAACTATTTTCCATTTTCTCTTCCCATATCCCAATATACCACTACTACCTTTTGACAAAATCTCATAGTCTAATTCTTTATAAGGCACCGAAAGCTCCAAAGAAGCATCATTTAAGGCCTCTTCAAGAGTATCTGCTTCTATTTCCATCAAATCAACATGACTTTCTCTTTCCAAGTAAGATCGCATCTTATCACAAAGTTCAGAAAAATTTATAGCCCTGTCATCCATACTTATTCCTTCTTGCTCATTAAAGTTTTAATAGCATCTGCAACAACTTTAGGATCATTATCTTCAATAAATGAAATTTTTTTATTTTTGTCGCTCCCCCTACTCATGTCTTCAGTATCAAATTTATACTTTTTAACTTCTTCTATAAAATCAACACTACCACTGTTATTTTGAGACTTCTCATAAAGAGAATTTTTATTTTGAAAATTAAGATTCTCTTTAAAATCCTTATCATTTTTCTTATCATCTTTAAGCTTATTTTCCATATCACCAGACAATTCCGTTGAAAAAAGATTCGATAAATATTTCTTATAGATAAACTCAATTAAAAGTCCAATAATAAAAAAAAATACAAACTGTAAAAAAGATCTCATTAAGATTGTAAAAAATGATAAGCCACAAAACAAACCTAAAACTGCTGAGATAAAAAGTGCTGATACACTAGCTAATAAAATATACTTTAATTCCCTGCTTACAAACATAATGTCTTATTCCACACCAAAAAATCTTAATATAAAACCTATAACCCCTCTTCTTTTTCTATTATCTAGAGAAACCTCCTCAAGAGTGGCAACAATAGAATCAAGACAATAGCTAGCTTTGCTATTTGGATTTACCAAAACAAAAGGCTTTTGCTTAAAAACAGAACTTCTAATGTTTTGATCCTCATAAATATGACCCAAATAATCAATATTTAAATTTAAAAATTGACCCGAAATATCTATAACCTTTTTAGCAACTCCCTTAGCCTCACTAACATTAGCTACTCTATTCACAATAAGTCTTAAATTTTTTAAATTCTCCATCTTATAAGACAAAACCTTTATTATTCCATAAGCATCGGTAATAGAAGTAGGTTCTGGAGTAGTAACAATAACAACATCGTCACTAGAAAGCAAAAACGAAATAACTTGCCTTGAAATTCCAGCACTAGTATCTATTACAACTATATCATATTCATATATTTTTAATAATTCTTTTATAAATTTATTAACATCAACATCAGAGAGATCTAAAAGCTCCATTGTACCAGAAGCACCGGCTAAAAGATCAATATTGTACTCTGTCTTTGTTATTACTTCTCTGATATCACGACTTTGAGCAATCATATGATATATACTATACTTAGGGATAACTCCAAGCAAAATATTAACATTAGCCATTCCAATATCAGCATCAAGTATTAATACCTTTTTACCAAGCTCAGAATATTTAAGAGCAAGTCCAATTGCAATATTGCTTTTACCAACACCACCTTTGCCACTACTAACGGCAATAAATCTTGTTTTACTGTTTTGAACTTTCTCATCAACTGAAAAATTAAATTTGCCGTTTAATCTCATCATATCTCTTAAACTTTGAGCTTGATCTTCCATTATAACTTTCCTTAATAATAAGATTTACTTTTTATCTTCTTAATAAACTCTGAATCATCGCTTATTCTGTAGCCATTTATTCTTCTAATAAAAGTAAGTGGTTCTGCAACACTGATATTATGGGGAACAATTTGCCCATCCGTAACATAAGAAACTACTTTCTTCATTTCATAAATCAAACTTATTAAATTTCCAACACAAGTGGTTTCATCCACTTTGGTAAAAATCACAGTTTTATAATTAAAAGGAGAGAATTGGTGAAATATTTCTTTTACATCTGATGTTTTTGTGGTAGAACTTACAGCCAAATGAAATTCGGCATCTCTTCCACAAGCATTAAGAAGTTCCTTCATTTCAGCAAGCTTCATAAAATCTTTAGGACTTTTACCAATTGTATCAACAAGTATAAGATCGAAATCCTTTGAATCAGTAATTTCATCTTTTAAATCTTTAAAAGACTCAATTGCTCTAACAGGAATACCCATAATATCACCATAAGTTTGAATTTGTTTTTTAGCTCCAATACGATAATTATCAATAGTAATAATTTTAATATTTAAACTCTTAGATTCTCCATTAATACCATAAATTGCTGCAAGTTTTGCAATTGTGGTAGTCTTTCCAACACCTGTTGGACCAACTAAAATAAAAACCCTTTTCTTAAGATTATCAATAATAGATCCTGAACATTTAATTGTCTTTGCAATATATAAAACAACATCCTCTCTAACTCTCTCATAATCATCAAGATCTGACAAACTAAATTCTCTCTTAATAAACTCATTAATGTCTTTAATATAGTTTTCAGAAAAATCATTTTCTCTTAAAATGTCTTCAATTTTTGTAATTGTTGGATGATTAATATTTTCTTTTTTATGAGCAAGTTCTGTTTTAAGAGACTTAACTTCTTTAAGCACATCTTCAATTGAAGAATTTTCTTCTCTTTTAATGCTTTGAAGAATCTTTCGCTTTTCATCTTCAACATTAATCTGTTGATTGCCAATGTCATATCTAACATAACCTGAAACTTCAACCCAATCTTTGCTAAATAAACCTAAAATTCCTCCATGAGGAACGGTTTTATAAGTCATAACCCTAGCATTCTTACCATATTTTTTCTTAATTATTTCTATGACTTCATTATAAGTTGGACCTTTTTCTGTAAAATACTGAACCATATATTATTCTTCAACCTCTACTGTTTTAAGAACATTAACTTTAATATTTTGGGGAACCTCTAAAACAGACATAACAACAAGATCTGGAATCTCTCTACTTGTTATCACTTTTATTATAGGTCTTGACGATTCGCTTGAGAGAATAACTGGATAAAATCCTTCTGCTTGAACTTCGTTTACAATTTTGAAAAGTTCATAAATAAATTTGGTTTTTAATTTAGGATCAATTGAGCTTATAAGCTCATGATTGGATTCTACACGAGAATCAATTATTATTTGCTCAAAACCGGAGTTTAAAGTTATTACATTAAGCTCAGAATTTAAATCTAAATACCCACTAGCTATTTGCCTTCCAATTGATTGCCTACATTTTTCAATCAAGAAAAATATGTCCTTAGTAATACTTGTGAAATCTGCAATTGTTTCAAAAATTGTAACCAAATTGCGAATTGAAACCTGCTCTTTTAAAAGACCTTGTAAAACTCTTTGAATCTCGCCAACTGAAAAATTCTTAAGAACCTCTTCAACGATAGCCCCATAATCCTTTTTAAAAACATCAAGAGTATTTTGAACATCTTGACGAGTCAAAATTTCGTAAGAATGTCTTTTAATAAGTTCTGTCATATGAGTAGCAATAATCGAAGGAGGATCTACAACAGTATATCCTAATTTTTCAGCAGTTTCTCGCCCATCATCATTTACCCAAAGAGAAGGAAGTCCAAATGAAGGATCTTTAACAAGATCTCCATCTATTCCAGAATCAATTCCAACATTTATCACTAAAAATTTTCCAAGCTTAATCTCGCCTCGCCCAACCTCAACTCCTCTTAGTTTAAAAGAATAAGCATTAGGCTCAAGCCGCATATTATCAACTATTCTAATCTTAGGCACAACTATTCCAAATTCAAATGCAATCTCACGCCTTATCTTAACAATACGATCAAGCAGTTCAGAAGTTTTTGTATCATCAACTATTGGAACAAGATTATATCCAATCTCAAGAGCCAATGGATCAAGCGGAACAATAGGGGCAACATCTTTGTCTGAATAAATTGACGCTTGCTCTTCTTCGAGTTTCATTTTTTTTTCTATTTCTTCTTTTTGTCTTATTCCTGAAAGAGAATAAGCTAAAAATGCAATTAACAAACTTATAAACATAAGAATTAGGGTTGGGAATCCAGGAAGAAAAGCTAAAAAAAACAAAAACCCAGAAACAATCCAATAAATTCCTAAATGATTTGTGAATTGCTCAAAAATCTCACCACCAAAACTATTTTTTGAAATCGACCTAGTAACAATCAGGCCTGTAGCTGTTGAAATTAAAAGAGCCGGCAATTGAGACACAAGCCCATCACCAACTGTCAATGAAACATAATTATTAAGGGCTTCGCTAAAGTTAAGACCTTGCAAAGTTATTCCCACTAACAAACCACCAAGAATATTTATAAGGGTTATTAAAAATCCAACCTTAACGTTTCCTGATACAAATTTAGAAGCTCCATCCATTGCCCCATAAAAATTTACTTCTGATTGTAAATCGTTTTTTTGCTTTGTAGCCTCTTCTTCTGTCAAATTTCCAGAACTGTAGGCAGAATCAATGGCCATTTGCTTGCCAGGAAGTGCATCAAGAGCAAACCGAGCTGCAACTTCAGCTACCCTTGTTGCTCCTTTGGTAATTACAATAAATTGAACAGCAATAATTATTATAAATATAATAAATCCAATAACAAGTCCTTGAATTCCAGAACTACCCACAACAAATGTCCCAAATGTTCTTATCATTTGCCCATCAAAATTTATACCTTTAGTTAAAATTAACCTGGTAGAAGAAATATTAAGAACGAGTCCAAAAATAGTCATCACAAGCAGTAATGTGGGAAAAACAGAGAAATCTAGAGATCTCTTAGAATAAAGAACAATTAAAATAATTAAAAGACTTATTACTAAATTAACCGTAATCAAAACATCTAAAATAACTGCAGGAAGAGGCAAAATAAATCCAGCAACAACAAATATCAAGCCGACCGAAATTATTAAATCAGACTTATTATTAAGCCCTAAATACCCTAATACAGAATTTTTTCTAGCATCCAACAATAGAACCTCTAATTAAACTTTTTAGTAATAGAATATACTCTCACAAGAATTTTTGAAACAATCTCCCAATATTCTCTTGGAATCTCTTCATTAACCTTAACATTAGTATAAAGCGCTCTTGCAAGTAGCTTATTTTCCATTAAAGGAACATTATTTTCTCTTGCAATTTTTTTAATTGTGAGAGCTATTTCATCTTGACCTTTTGCAAGCACCCTTGGAGCTAACATTGTTTCGCTATCCCACTTAATAGCAACTGCAAAATGTTCTGGATTTGTAATTACTACATCTGCTTGAGGAATAGCTACTCTTAAATTGGTATTTAAAATAACCCTCATTCTCTCTTTTATTCTAGATCGAAGTAAAGGATCACCTTCCATCTCCTTTCTTTCCTGCTTTACCTCTTCTTTTGTCATTTTCAAACTCTCAATGTACTGAGACCTTTGAAACAAATAATCAAACACCCCTACAATTGCCAAAAACATTACTGAGAAAAAACATATCTTATAGGCAAGAACCAACACAATAGAAATCCCAGATTGGAGCGTATACTCCGAAAGCTTAGAAATTTTGCCTATATTGTTTTCTATAATAAAATAATATATTAAGCATATTATAACAACTTTTAACAAACTTTTAAACAAATTGAAAAAAGCCCCTGCTGAAAAAAAAGAATTTTTTGCCCACCTGGAAAAATTAAAACTAATTCTATCCCACTTTGGCTCTAAAGATTTAAAAGTAATAAAAAAGCCTACTTGAATAATATTCACAAAAAAATTAACGGCTAAGGATGCAAAAAAAAACAAAACAACATAACCCAGAATAGATCTAATATATGCAAAACCCATAGCATAAATACTCATACGCATAACTTCAGGAAGCTTGCTTGCCTGCTCTTTAAAAACAGCTATTAAATCTAAAGCAAAATACGAAAGCATGAAAAAAAACAATGCAAATAACAATAAAAGACTAACAGCGGTATTAATTTCAGTAGACTTTAATACCCGTCCTTCTTCTCTTGCTTTTTGCTTTTTCTGATCAGTAGGTAATTCGGTTCTTCCCTCATCATCTGCAGAAAAAAAATCAAGAGGAATATACCAACTTTTAATCAAAAATTCATCTTTTGTCATTATTTTAAAACTCTAGAAAACAATTTTAAAAAACTAGCAAGAGAATCTAGGGAAAGTTCAATAACTCTTTTTGCAGATATTACTAAGCTTGGAAATCCAATATACAAAATTAACAACCCTAAAAATAGCGAGGTTGAAAAACTAATTATTAATAAATTAATTTGAGGCGATGACTTTGAAAGTATCCCCAATACCAGATAAAAAAGTAAAAGCAAGGACAATATTGGAAACGAAATTAATAACGCTTTTTCAAAAAGAAATCCAAAAGACATAAGCAAAAGCTTGACAAATTCTGAATTTCTCATATTGACCAAATGTTCAACCCTGATATTTAAAACAGAATCATGTATGCCAATCACAAAAAACCTAAGTAAAAAATCGCTTGATAAGAACAAAAGCAAAAACATATAAACAAAAATTTGTGAAATAATCATGCTTTCTTCTTCTGAAAAAACATCAAAAATATTTGCATAAGCAAGCCCAATTTGATTAGAAAAGAAAAATCCAACTAAATGAAAAACATTAAAAATTATATTAACAAAAAATGCCTGAATAAGGCCTAAAATAGCTTCTCCTAATAAAATTAACGTAAAAGAAAGCATATTGTCTAAAGGATAAATAATTTGAATCTTTTCAACAACAATTACAGAGAGAATCAAAGAAAAGAAAAAATTAAAATATCCAATTTTTATTGTTGAAAACAATGGAGAAAATTTTAAAAACATAAAAATTCTAACCATCACAGGTAAAATTGTAAAAGATTTTAAAACCAAAAAACTCAAATTCAAAACTTTATCCCAATAGTACAATTAAGCATAAATTAAACATTTTGTAATTGACTAAAAATCATATAAGTAAACTGCATAAGCTTATTCAAAATCCAAGGACCAAAAATCACAATAGTTAAAAGTATAACAATAATCTTTGGAATAAAACTTAAAGTTTGATCTTGAATTGAAGTAATAGCTTGAAAAATTGAAATCAAAAGACCAACTATAAGGGCTATAATCAACATTGGAGCTGATAAAATAATAATGTTTTCAATAGAAATTCTAATTAAATAAAGAATGTGTCCTGCAGTCATATATAACCTTACATAAAACTTTTAATAAGACCACTAGTAATTAAAGTCCAGCCATCTACCATTACAAAAAGAATAAGCTTAAAAGGTAAAGATATCATTACAGGGGGCAACATTATCATCCCCATAGCCATTAAGACAGAAGCAACAATAATATCTAAAACTATAAAAGGCAAAAATATTAAAATTCCCATCTTGAAAGCTACTTTAAGCTCATGCAAAATAAAAGCTGCAATTAAAACATGTGTTGGCACTTCGCTAAAATTTTTTGGTCGATTATAATTACTCATACTCATAAATAATCTAATCTCTTCATGACGTCCATCAGACATCTGCTTATACATAAAAATTCTAAGAGGAGCAATTCCTTTGTTATAAAATTCATCAAAATTTATTTTTGACTCTTTAAGGGGTAAATAAGCTTGTTCATATATAGAATTAAAAGTTGGCCACATGGTAAAAATGGTTAAAAATAAAGCCAATCCCATTACTATCTGCGTAGGAGGAGATTGTTGAAGAGATAATGCACGCCTAATAAAATCCAAAACTATCGATATTCGCAAAAACGAAGTCATTAAAACTAAAAACGCTGGAGAAAGGGTAATAATGGTTAATAGAATCAAAATCTGCAAAGAAAAAGCTATTTCTGAACCACCAATATTGTCAAAATTTAAAAACGGAAAATTAAGCCCATTAGTAGTCTGCAAAGATTTTGTTTGAGCAAAAGATAAGCTTGTTACACTAAAAAATAAAAAAAAATTAAAACACTTTCTCAAAATAAACCCTCTAAAATTTTTTTAATCTATCTTGTTTATCCTTAAGTGAAGTCTCAATTTTCTTCTCAAGCTTAACATAATCATTCCCAGAAAAAGGAATCTCTTCTTTTTTGAGTAACATTTTCTTAAAGATTGATTGAAAAGAATCTTTCTTAGCAGAATCATTAATTTTGCTAAGCCTAAGTTTTAAATCCTCAAGCTCTTCTTCAGATTTAATCTCTTTAAGCAAAGTAGAAGAATTGCTAGAAACTAACAATATGTAAACATTGTCTAATATGTTTATGATTCTTATTGAGTTTTTAATATCTATCTCGTAAAAAACAAGCTCCTTAATTAAATTAGAATTTTGTTCGTATTTGCTTTTTTTTGAATAAAAAATCAACTTCTTTAATAAGAAAAAGATAAAAAAAGCAATAAGTAAAAATAAAACTATTTTAACCAAATCCGAAATATTAAAAAGAGAAACCGGCTGAGCACTACCATTGTTAGCAAAATTTGCCTTATCATCTTCAAAGATTGGCAAACTAGATTCATTTTCTAAGCCAGCAGATACTAAATTTAGCTGCTCTTGTGAATTAGCATATGTATAAAAATTAAAAAACGCTAAAAAAACTAAAAATAAAAATTTATTATTCATTTTTAGTTTTAATTATCTCAGTAATTCTAACTCCAAAATTTTCATCAATTACAACTACTTCGCCCCTGGCAACTATTTTACCGTTTACTAAAATATCTACAGGCTCACCGGCAAGTTTATCAAGAGTAATAATCGTGCCCTCAGACATGCCAAGTATGTCTTTTATTTTGCGCTCTGTTCTTCCAAGCTCTACAGTAAGCTGCATAGAAACATCCATTAAAAGCCCAAAATTACTAGGATCAACCCCTTCTGGCAAAGTATCAATTAAATCAGGAAGCTTAACCCCTTTTATTTCTGGTTTTTCTCCATTATCGCTTTTTTCATCTACGCTCATAATTTTAACCTCTTAATAATTTAAGTTTAAATAAATAAAATAACTATCACTCAACCTCTTCTGTAAGCTCTTTTAATAAATCAAAACCCTTTATATCTCCAATTTTTTCTGTAATTTGCACTGAAACTTTATTCCCCATTAAACCCATTCTACATTTAAACTTTTCTTTAGTACCAACTTTTAAAGTTAAATCTTTATTTATTAGAGAAGATTCAAGATTTAAAACATCACCCTTGTCAAGCGATAAAATTTCTCTTACTTTAAGTTTAACTTCTCCTATTTCTGCTACCAAAGGCATCGCAGTATTTTCCAACTTCTCACGCAAAGCATCAAGATTCTCACTGGTAGTTCCAACCCCAATCAAAGAATGCCAATATCTTGTTGATAATTTTGAAACAATAGGTTCTATAGTAATATAAGGCAAGCAAAAATTCATAAGCCCTTCTACTTTTCCTATTTTAACCTCAAGAGTTACTAAAATAATCATTTCTGTAGGAGGAACTATTTGAGCAAACTGTGGATTGACCTCAATATGCCCAAATCTTGGCCTTAAATCAACTACTTGAGACCAAGCTTCTCTCATATTGGCAAGTATACGAATAATAACGCTTTCCATGACAGACTGCTCAATTTCTGTTAAATCTCTACTTTTATCTTTAATCGTGTCTCCATCTCCCCCAAAAAGCCTATCTACTATAGCAAATGCTATAGTTGGATCAACTTCAAAAATAGCAGATCCCTTAAGAGGGTCCATATTTATTATTGCTAAAGTTGTAGGGTTGGGTATTGACCTAATAAACTCTTCATAGGTTAATTGGTCAACTGAAGCTACATGAACATGAACCATTTTTCTTAAAAGAGCAGAAAGTGAGGTTGTAGTATATCTGGCAAATGCCTCATGAAAACTTGAAACTGTTCTAACCTGCTCTTTTGAAAATTTATCTGGCCTTTTAAAGTCATAAACCTTAACTTTTTGCTTTTTGCCTGTAGGACTAGATATGACATTAGAAAGGGATTCGTCTAAGGATAAACTTTCAGACGAGTTGATAGACTCTAAAAGACTATCTATATCATCTTGAGATAAAGCTCCTGGATTGTTTGCCATTTAAAATTCCTTTAAATTTATTACATATCAAAAATATCAATTTGGGTTAATGCTATTTCTTTAATTTCTCCATTTCTAAGAATACTATTAATTCTTGCCTTAATTTCTGCTTTTATTTGACTTTCATTCTTTATTTCTTGCCCAGTTCTTTGGCTAAAATATTCTCTAATAATATCTTTTAAGCGCACTTTTTGCCTTCCAAGTTCATTGAGAATATTAACATTATTCTCTGCATACCCTAAAGCAAGCTTTACAACAAAAGTTTTTGGAGGAACATCTAAAGTATTGCCTCTAATCTCATCTATACTTTCATACCATATAAGCATAGGTGGCTTTCCTAGGTATTCATTAGAAAAAACTGGAAAATCGCTAGGAGCTCCACTTTGGCTTACCACCATTTTAGAAACAAAATAAGAAACAATTATCATTATTGCAACGGTAAATATTCCTATTGCAAGTATTTGCAAGATTTTTATTATAATATCGGGCAATAAACCGCCTTTTCTACCAACATTGGAATCTCCCATATCTAAATTTTCATCGTCTTTATTAGGCATAATAAAATTCCTCCTATTAATTTCTTCTTCACAGTTAAAAAGAATTACTTACTGCTTAATTTCCTTGGGGAAACTTAAAGATGCATCTGTAGTAATTAATATATCAATTCTTCTATTATAAGCTCTGCCCTCAGGAGTATCGTCTGTTGCAATAGGCCTGCTTCCGCCAAAACCAGATACTTCAAACTTATTTTCAATGCTTTTAACATCAGATTGATCTAAATAGTTTAAAATATGTTCTAGCATATTAACAGATCTAGCAGCCGAAAGCTCCCAATTGCTTTTCCAAGGTCCATTTACATCAGTATCAATATTGTCTGTATGCCCTTCTATCTTAAAATTATAGCCTCTAGAACTTAAAACGCCAATAAAAGATGCTATTTTTTGAATAGAATCTCTATTCTCTTCAAGCTTAACATCTGCACTAGCAGAATCAAAAAATGCATCTGCTGCAAGAGATATCACAATGCCTCTTTCTTCTTGTCTAACTACAATATTTTTAGACTGAATCTTCTCAATAAATTCAATCATAGATTTATTTTTAGCAGTCTGAGATGCTTGTTTATTGCGCACAGTAGAAGGCAAAGACATAAAACTATTACTCAAATAAGATAATTTACTAAAATCTAAAGTTTTACCACCCTTGAAAAATCCTGCGCCTGTGAAAGAAGCAGACATTATCCTTATCACATTCTCTTGAAAAATAATATCATTTAATGAAAACATTGTAACAAAAAACACAAGCAGTAAAGTAACCATGTCTCCATAAGTCAACATATAATCTGGGGCGCCATCATCACATTTTGAGGGTTTTTTAATTCGCAAAGCCATTATTCACCCCCAATGCTACTACTAAGCTGGCTTCGATCTTTGGGGGTCAAAAACGTCATTAATTTTTGCTCTAAAATTCTAGGATTATCTCCAGACTGAATTGATAAAACACCCTCAATTATCATTGTCTTTACTGCAGCCTCCTCAGAATCAATTTTCTCCAGCTTAAGTTGAACAGGAATAAACATTAAATTTGCCATTATAGTTCCATAAAGAGTTGTAATAAGAGCAACAGCCATAGAAGAACCAAGCGCAGACTTATCCTCTAAATTGCCAAGAAGAGCTACAAGCCCAATAAGAGTGCCGGTCATACCAAAAGCTGGAGCAAGCTTTGCCCAAGTTTTGAAAAGATCTGAACCAACCTTATGCCTTTCTTGCATTTGATCAAGCTCTAAATAAAGCATAGTTCTAATTACCTCAGGATCTGCACCATCAACAACAAGCCTCATTCCTGACTTAAAAAATGGGTCATTAATTTGTTCAAGCTCATCATCAAGAGATAAAAGACCTTCTTTTCTGGCCTTTTCTGAAAGCTCTACTAATATTTTTATAATAGAAATCTTAGCATATGAATTTCTTCTAAAGAAAAATCCCAAATACGTTGGAATTTTTTTTACAGCAATAACTTCTGAAGAAGCCATAAGAGCAGAAAAAGATCCAACAACAGTAATAAAAACAGAGCTTAAATCCCAAAAAACGCCAAGTCCTGTGGGGGTAAATGCCATAGAAATTAAAATAGCCCCAAATCCAACTCCCCACCCAATTATACTAGCTAAATTCATAATTCAACGCCCCCATTTCCTTCTCCTAAAATTTTTTCAAAAGAAGCAACTTCTTTCCTATACAACTTAATCCTATTGACCACCTCTTCAACTTTTTCTTTCACAATTAACTTCTTACCGTTCATAAGAAGAATTGTAGTATCAGGATTGGCTTCAATACTTTCAATATGATAAGGATTTAAATAATATCCATCACCATTAAGCTTAGTTACAAAAATCATATGCTAAAAACAATCTTAGATTAATTTTTCAATCTTACAAGTTCTTGCAATAATTGATCAGAAGTAGTAATGGTTTTAGCGTTTGCTTGAAATCCTCTTTGGGTCACTATCATATCTGTAAACTGCTCTGCAAGATCAACATTGGCCATTTCTAAAACACCAGATCTAATATCACCAAGTCCAGCAAGTCCAGTTTCGCCTATTCTAACTTGACCTGAATTGCTTGTTTCTACAAAATTAGTATCACCTGATTTCGCAAGTCCTCCAGGATTCATAAAAGAAGCAAGAGCAATTTTGCCAAGATCTCGTCTTATACCATTTGAATAAATGCCAACTATAACACCATTTTGATCAATTTCATAATTTTCCATATATCCCATGCCGTATCCATCTTGAATAATAGCCTTTGTGCTACTAGAATCAGCAAACTGAGTGATTGAATCGGTGTAACTTCCAACTGTTCCCAATTTCAAATTTACAGTTTGTTGCTCACCAACTTCACCTACATTTGCGCTCAAAACATTAAATGTTATAGGAATTTGAAGAATGTCTCCTTTTTGGCCTGGTTGGCCATTTAAAGACGCTAATGCTCCTTCATTGTCAAACCCAAGTGTAAAATTTGAATTTTGCTCGCCATTTATGAACACTGTTGCATTCCATAAATTGGGTGTATTTAAATCTTTTACAACCCTAAGTTCAAGAGTGCTAACATTTCCAAAACTGTCATACAATGACTTATTGACAACCCAAGTTCCACGTGCAATATCTGCAGGACTTGCACCTTCTTGAATTAAAGGCAATCTCTTATCAAGATTACAAGCAAAAGTAACATTTTTAGTAGACTTTGCTCCCTCTTTATCCCCAATCGGAATAATTAGATCCTCAATATCAGCCGCTGTATTGATAACCTTTTCACCTTCTAAATCTCTTGCCATCCAGCCTTGAATTCGCATTCCATTTGCAGGATTTACAAGATGTCGATCAGAGTCCACATCAAAGGCACCGGCTCTTGTATAAAACAAATTTTTACCTTCTTTTAAAATAAAAAATCCATTGCCACTAACCCCAAGATCAGATGCTTTTTGAGTGCTTTGAAAAGCTCCTTGGGTATGAATAGTGTCAATTGAGGCAACATTCATACCTAATCCAACTTGCTTGGGATTAGTCCCACCACGAGAATCAGTAGGACGAGAAGCCCCAGAAATAGACTGCGATATCATATCTTGAAAATTTACTCTTCCCTTTTTAAAGCCAATTGTATTTACATTAGCGATATTGTTACCAACAACATCCATTCTTGTTTGATGATTCTGAAGCCCAGAAACACCAGAATATAAAGACCTCATCATATAATTACTCCTCCAAACCTACCGATAATATGTTTTTATATATATAATAATTACCATTAACCATAACTTGGGGTATTGCGCCTGTTTTAATGTTTGTAACACGACCTTCAACAATCTCCCCATCACCATGCTGAAATTTAATTACTTTACCTAATAAATCCAAATCTTTTCTTATTCCCAAAGAAGATGAAAGCTTTTCAAATGATTTACTCATATTAGTCATTTGCTCAAGAGCCGAAAATTGCGCCATTTGAGAAATAAATTCTTTATCCTTCATTGGATTTGTAGGGTCTTGATACCTAAGTTGAGTAATGAGCAACTTCAAAAAATCATCCTTACCAAGATTAACCTTATTAGATATATTCTCAACATTAAAATCTGTTTTTTCTTTAATTTTGCTGCTAATATTTAAATTAGAAACACTTTCAACACCGTTCATTTTATTCATTTAACTCCACCCTCTAAACAATTAAATTAACATTTTTATCTACATCGTAAGAAAATTCAACTTCTTCTTCAATTTGAAAAAATTTATTATAACCAAAATGGAAATTTTGATCCTTAGGGCCATCTTTAAAATCTTTAGAAAAAGAATTTAAGTTCTCACCCGCAAGAAAAAGATTTAAGCTGGCATTAAAACCACTCTCACCAAGCATTTTATTTAATGAATGCATATTTTGGTCGAAAAGCATTTTAACATTTTGATTATCCACTACAATCTTTCCCAATAAATTATTATTCGAATCAAGGTTTAAATTAATTCGTATACTACCAAGCTCTTTGGGCTTTAAAACCAACTTAATCTCTCCTGTATTATTCGATTTTAACACAACTTTAGCTTTATCCACAATATTTTTATTAATCTTAAGATTCCATTCAGGCTTTAAGCTGCTGACAAAATCAAAACCTTCAAACTCTTTAGCGTTTTTTATATTATAATTAGCAAATTCTTCAACAAAGCCTTTTAAAGAATCGTTTAATATTTCTTTAACTTTATACCTATCAACAAAATTCTGACCATCAATTGCATTCAAGCCAAACTTTGAAAAAACAAAATCATTATGATCATTATTATTCTTTTTGAAATTTTTCACATCAATGTTAATAACATTCTTTTCTTCTTTTTTATCATTTAAGCTTATCTGATTATAATAATCATCAGTCAAAGCAGTTAAAAAATCAAATCCTAAAAAAGAACTCAAATCATTAAAAGATAAACAAAGTTTTTCAATTTTTTCAAAAAATTTTTCTTTGCCGAGAAAATCAAAATTAGATGATAAGCTTTCTTTAATGCTATTTAAACCTTCAAAATCTACAAAAACGCTCATTCTAGCAATCAAGGATTTCAAATCGGAAACAAAAGCCTCATTTTCAAGTTTTTTTAAAAAAGAGGATTTATCTAAAGGTGATTCTTTAAAATTTTTAGCAATAAGTCCATTGTCTTTAAAAAAATTTAAAAAATCAAATATCATAAATTTTGTTTTAGCTAATTTTTTAGATTCAAAAGACAAGACATTTAAAAAAGAACTTGCATTTTCTCTGGGTTCCATTTTAGAAACATTTAAATTTAACCCTTTAATTGTATTCAATAAATTTAATTTGTTACCATAAGCTTTACTTAAATTTAATAAATTAATCATATAAACACTACTCCAATGAACTAACAGACATTTTTCTAATCAATATAGCAGCTTTTTTAGAATCCATAAGAGACAACCAATAAGGAACAATTGATAAACGACCCTCTTTTTTAGAAAGCTCTTCAATTTTTCGCATATAAGATATTGCAAGCTCGGGATTTAAATCCTCAAGCCGCCTAACAGCATCTTCTGGCGGCATATTCATTAAATATACAGCTGTTTGCAAAATATTTGCTTCCTCATCACTATATTTATTTATAATGTCATCTATTACCTTTTGTTTTAAATCTAAATCTTTCTGCTTTTGTTTAAGCTCAAATTCAAGCTTATTTAAGCTGTCTTCTTTTAACTTTAGATCTTCTTTAAGTTTTTCAATCTGCTGATTCTTAATATCAATAGCTTCTCTTTCCTTAACAAGTCTAGCTTCATCAAGAATTATATTAGAATTATGATCAAAAACCAGAGAAGTTTCTCCTAAAAACTTAGTTCTTACAAATTCGGGGAAATATCTCTTAGTATTATACATTCCAAGAAAATCAATAAAGAATAATACAAAGAAAAACAAAACAACAATTATAAATAACAAAAAAAATGCCCTAAAAAAGAACGATAAAAAATTATTCACTTTCATTCCTTAGATTTTGACAAACTTTATAATTTACATGCTCATCTAGCAATAAACTTTCCTTTTTTTCTCTATTTTTAATTATAGAATTATTTAAAATTTTTATTAATATCTTAATCTTTTTTTCTTGTCTATATTTATCCACGTAAATATCATAACGCTCGTTATAATGCTTTTTAAGCTCTTCAAGAATTTTAAAATTTTGGGTTTTCTTATAATTTAAACAGTCTATATAACCTCTTATGTAAAGATCATTAAAGTTGTTCAAGTTTTTTAAAAGATTAGGAATTCCATCTGAAAACTGATTTATTTTTGAAATTTTATTATTTACATTCATTAAGTCTCTCTCGCTTAGCTTTCGAAAGTAAGCTCTAATCGTCAATATTTTATTAAGCTTTTGTTTTCTAAAGTTTAAATCATTCAAGATAATATTTCCTTTATTTCATCTTCTAAATTTTTAAAATCAAATGTTTCATTTATTCCTTGAGAAATAAAATCAATAATCTTGGGATACTTGGAAATTGCAAAATCAACATCCTTATTAGATCCTTTAAGATAAATCCCTGTTCTAATAAGATCTTCATAATCTTTATAAATAGACAATAAATTTCTAGCTTTCAAAATTAATTTTTGTTTTTCTGCGCTCATTATCCTATGAATAGATCTTGAAGTTGAACTTAAAACATTTATTGAGGGATAAATTCCTCTGTCAAACAAATCTCTGTCTAAAATAATGTGTCCATCCAAAACAGCCTTAATATTATCAGCTACAGGCTCTGTAAAGTCATCTCCCTCAACAAGAACAGTATAAAACCCAGTAACACTTCCCCCATTACCACTAAAGCCTGATCTCTCAAGCAAAATTGGAATTTCAACAAAAACAGAAGGCGGATAACCTTTAGCTACTGGGGGCTCTCCTAAAGAAAGAGACATCTCTCTTTTAGCATTTGCAAACCTAGTAATAGAATCAAAAAGCAAAACTACATCTTTGCCTTGCTCCCTAAAGTATTCTGCTATCATGGTAGCAACATAAGCTCCCTTATACCTTGATATGGGCGATTCGTCAGAAGTTGAAACAACTAAAACGCTTTTTTTTAAACGCTCTTCACCAAGTTCATATTCAATAAACTCATTAAGCTCTCGACCTCTTTCCCCAATAAAAGCAATAACGTTTACATCTGCATTTGAATTTTTGGCAATCATGCCAAGCAAAGTAGATTTACCAACCCCAGAACCAGAAAAAATACCAACTCTTTGCCCTTTTGCGACTGGTAAAAACCCATCAAGAACTTTAACTCCTGTTAATATTTGCTCTTCAAAAATACTTCTATTAATTGGATTAATTTTTTCAAAAATTAACTCTTTATAGCTATTGTTCAAAAATGACCCCTTATTATCAATGGGCCTGCCAAGAGAATCAATAACTCTTCCTAAAAGCTCATCACTAAGATTTATTTCTAACCCTTTGTTTAAAGAATAGACTTTATTTCCAACTTCAATCCCGCTAAATCCTTCATAAGCCATAAGGCTAACATAAGGACCATTAAATCCCAAAACCTCAGCACATACTTTTTTATCATTTCTTTGATCAATTAAACACAAATCTCCAATAGCACACTGAGGCCCCAAACTTTCAACTAAAAGACCTTTTATTTTTTGCACCCTGCCAACAAAAGAAACAGTTTCAATATTATCTACTTGTCTTAAATAATTTTCAAAAAAATTGCTCACTAAAATTCCTTTAGATACTTAACTTAATAACGAAAAATTTTTAAACTTTTCCTCTATTTTATCAAGTTGAGAAGAAATGCGCGCATCAATCTCTCCAAAATTAGTTTCAATTATACAACCACCTTTGCCTATGTTGGGATCTTCTATAATCTCTAAATTTTCTATAACATCAAATCTAGAAATAAAATCATTCTTTTTATGTCTAACAATGTCTAAATCATCAAGATTTACGCGGATAGTAATCCGTGTTTTATCTTTTACTCTTTTTAAAACCTCTTTAACATTTTCCAAGACAATATCTTTTTGAGAATCTGTAATCCTCTTAATAACCTTAATTGCAATTTGCATAACAAGACTTACTATCTGAGCACTCGAAGATTCAAGAATACCTTTCCTTTCAGCAATCAGAGATGCCATTATAGAATGCAATTTTCTCATAACCTTGTCAAAATCTTCAAAACCACTTTCATAACCCTGTCTGTATCCTTCTTCTCTTCCTTTAACTGTTGCCATCTCAAGATCTGCTTTTAATTTTTCCTCATACTCTCTTGCTAATCTTTCAATCTCAGCATTAGATTCAGCATCAATAGATTCTTTCTTATAAATAGCTTCTCTTTGTAAAAGATCTGCTTCTTGCTTGGCTGCCTCTAATACTTCATTGGCCTTTGCCTTAGCCTCTTCAATAAGCCGCTTAGATTTAATTTGGACTTCCTCTTTGGCAAGCTCTTGCCTCTTAGCAAGCTCTTCTTCAAGTCGTAATTTTTCATCTCTTAAAAGTTGTAACTCTTCTTTAAGATTGGTGATTTGATTGTCTATGTCGTAAACCTTGCCTTCCTTCTCCTTGATTTCCAAAGATTCAAAAACAGGCTTTGCTATCTCAACAAACTCAAACTTTACTAAATTATCAACTTCTGATGATTTATATAAAACCTTAGGCAAACAAAACTCCTTTATCAGACAAGCACATCTTCTTCACCACCCCTTGAAATAACTATTTCTCCCTGTTCTTCTAATTTTCTAATAAGAGAAACAATTTTTTGCTGCGATTCCTCAACATCCTTTCGCCTAGTAGGTCCCAAAAATTCCATGTCCTCCTTAAGCATTGAAGCTGCTCTTTTTGACATGTTTTTGAAAATTTTTTCTTGGACAGGAATATCTACAGATTTTAATGCTTTTGCCAGCTCTTGACCATCTATTTCTCTTAAAACCCTTTGTATAGATCTGTCATCAAGCAAAACTATATCCTCAAATACAAACATCTTCTTCTTAATCTCTTCGGCAAGCTCTGGATCTTCTTCTTCAAGAGATTCAATAATAAACTTTTCCGTCTTTCTATCAGCCATATTAATTATCTCAACAACATTGTCAACTCCTCCTGCTGATGTATAATCTTCTGAAGAAAGAGAAGCCAGTTTTTTCTCAAGAACTCTCTCAACCTCTCTTACAACCTCAGGAGAAGTTCTATCCATCAATGCAATTCTTCTTGCAACATTGGTCTGTACCTCTGTGGGCAAACTAGAGAGAATAAAAGAGGCCTTTTGAGGATCAAGATATGAAAGGATTAAAGCAATTGTTTGGGGATGTTCTTGTTGAATAAAGTTTAAAATATTTGCAGGATCTGCTCTTCTTACAAATTCAAAAGGTCTAGACTGTAAAGCGGAACCCAAATTATTAATAATATCAACTGCTTTTTGAGTTCCAAGAGATTTTTCAAGAAGCTCTCTTGCATAATCAATTCCACCCTTTTGAATAAATTCTTGAGCCATCATTAATTCTTTAAACTCCAAAAGAACATTATCCTTAAGCTCAGAAGTAATTGTCTCAAGCTTTGCTATCTCAAATGTTAAAGACTCTATCTCTTCTTGAGAAAGATACTTAAACACTTTAGAAGAGATTTCAGAACCTATTGAAACCAACAAAATAGCGGCCTTTTGCTTACCTGTTAAAGCAGAAACATCCAGAATCTCCTTTTCTTTCTTTTCTTCCATATCAATTACTACCTTTTAAGCGTTTTTCAAAAGCCATGTTCTTATAAGCTTAGCAACATCTTCTGGCTTTTCTCTGGCCAAAAGCTCAGCATTGCTTTGAAGCTCATCGCCTTCTCTAATCCCACCAACAACATCGTCAACGCCAATATCATCACCACCATCCATTAAGGCTTGTTGACGTCTTAAATGTGCTTGCTTTGCCAATTCTTCTTCTCTAAGACGTCTTCGTCTTTCAAGTTCTCTAGAAATAGCAAAAAATATCGTAAATACTAAAATTAATAATGAAAATACTATGCTTGCAATAAATAAAAAATATTTAAACCTTTCACTTGCAAAATAATTTTCATCTATTTTTCTAAATTCATTCATACGATCAAAAGATATATTTCTAACCGTTATTGAATCGCCTCTTTCTGGCTTATATTCAAAAGAACTTTGCAAAACATCTTCAATATTTTTTATTTCTTCTAATGCCATAGGCTTATATTCTCTTTTTCTCATTCCATTTTCTATTACGAAATCTCCCTTCTCATCATACACAAAATTCCAAATACCATCCACGAAAATACCAAGAGAAACACCTACAATCCTAGCAGGCTCTTTTTCGCTTGTAGATTTTTTTTCATTCAAAGCAACATTTTTGATCTCTTGCGACTCATTATATTTGCCAGTAATATCACTTAAATCCTGATATTCAGGAGGTGTATTGCCTTCCTGCCCAGGAGGTCCCCAAGGACTATATCCTTGACCCTGATACTCTTTTTTTTGAGTCTGAGAAGAAATAATAGTTGAATCGCTTACTTTTCTGGTATTATAAGACGCTTTTGGATCTTGAGATTGAAGCTCAATAGGAGCATACTCTTTAGACTCTGTGGTTTCTTTTGAGGTATCAAGTTTTACATTTACTCTTGCTATCATAAATCTATCAACTGACAAAACCTTGCTTAATGCAGAATCTATTTCACCTCTAAGCATAGCTTCATACTTAAGCTTTAACTTACGTTCTTTTTCTGCTAAGTCTATTCTATCTATTCCATCTAAATTAGAAAAATCATTTAAAATTGTTCCACTATTATCAACAATAGCAATATTATCAGATTCAAGACCCTCAATGGCATACTGAATAAGCTTAACAAGTCCTTCAACTTTTTTTCTATTGGTAATAATATCCGAACCAGGCCTTGGGGTAATTCTAACAGATGCCTTAACGGGCTCTTGAGACTCTTTAAAAAGGGCTTTTTCAGGCATAACAAGATTCACGCTAACAGCATCAACGTCATCTAAAGCTACAATATGTTGTTCAACCGCCCTTGTAATAGATCTTCTAAGATTAATACTTCTTTCAAAATCAGTAATAGTCCACCTATCAATATCAAATAAAGCCCATGGATCCATATGAACAGGTACAAGCTCTTCTCTGACAAGAATTGCTCTCATTTTTTTTGCAAGCTTTTCATCATCTAAATAAATTCTTCCATCAGAACTCAAAAAATACTTAACATTTTCTCTGTCAAGTCTTTGCGATATCCTGTCTAAGAGATATTGATCTTTAATTTCAACTCCAAAAAGAGCAATACTTTGTCTTTTAGTAGAAAACCCTATTAAAAAAACAAGCGCAAGAATCACAAAAAAAATAATCAATCCTAAGGCTACTTTCTGAACTGTACTAGCTTTTTTGAAGACTCCTTTTGCTGAAACAAAAAATTTAGTAAAAAAATTGCTCAAAATCTTATGGCTCCTTAACGAATATTGATTATATCTTGATAAGCCTTCACACCTCTCTCAACAACAGCCTTTAAAATGCTTAAATTCATATTCGCTCTAGACATTGCTATTACAACGTCATGAACATCAATGCTACTAGGTCTAAGAATAGCTTGTTCTGTAACTTCAGAAACATTTAATTGGCTTTTGTTGACATCTGTAATCGAATTTATTAAAACATCCTTAAAAGTTTTAATATCATTGTCTTTGGCATTACTTTTAGAACTAAAAAGATTTATATCAAAATGCAAAGGACTTTTTTTAACCAAATTGACATTATTCTCTTTAAAAAAAGCATCTGTTCTCACCAATAATCTCTCCTTTTAGCCTTGAAGTATAGCTAATGCACTTCTAAACATAGATTTACTACTATTGATGACAGTAGAATTTGCCTCATAAGCGCGAGAAGCTGAAATCATATCTACCATTTCTTCAACTAAATTAACATTGGGAAGCTCCACATAACCTTTCTTATCCCCAGAACTTATTGAATCGGGATGAGTGGGATCATATTTTAACTTTAATGGAGATTTGTCTTTTTCAATGCTAGCAACCCTAACTCCTTGACCAATGCCATTATCAAGATAATCTGGAATAAAAGGCCCTTTCCAATAAGGATTATTAACCCTTGGTGCAAAAATAATCCTTTGCCTTCTATAAGGCCCACCATCAGGGGTTCTAGAAGTAGAAACATTTGCAATGTTATTAGAAATAACATCAATCCTCAACCTTTGTGCAGTTAATCCCGTTGAAGCTACATTAATGCTTGAAAATAATCCCATTTTACATTCCTTAAGATATTAATTTATTTTAATACAATATTTATACTTTTAAAATAATGCGCTTGAACATTGGTCATAAGATGATACATCATTTGATTTTGCACAAGTGCCTTAATCTCAGAATCAATATCAACATTATTGCCATTATTATTCATAGTTGAAAAATGGTCAAGAACTCTGTGGGGCTTGACATCTGAATACTTTAAATTTTTAAACCCAGACAAGTGCTTGTCACTAGATTTAATTAAGCTTAGATCATTTTTATCTTTATTTAAAAAAGCCTTTTCAAACTCTGACTCAAAAGAAATTTTGCTTCTTTTAAAATTTGGAGTATCTACATTTGCTATATTATCAGAAATGACGCTTTGTCTTAAACTTAGAACATCTAAATACCTATGTGAGAAATCTAAAGACCTTTCAAAATCATTCAAATTAAAACCCCCTCTGTTTAAAATTGCTTTTAACTAAATTATATAATAATTTAAATCTTTTTGTTCGCTAATTTGTATTTTTTTATTAACATAGTCCAAGTTTATTTCAAATTTTTTCAACTTACTACCAGGCACTTCAAAAAAAAGATCTGCAAGCACTCTTTCCATTACACCATGAAGTCTTCTGGCACCAAGGTTTTCATTTTCAAGATTCATATTAAAAGTAAGTTCTGCAATTCTATCTATAGCCTCTTCGCTAAACTTTAAATCTAAGTTATAAACCTTAAACATAGCAACATATTGTTTTATTAAAGAATTTTTTGTTTGTTTTAAAATTTTTTTCAAATCGTCTATGCTTAGGCTCTTAAGTTCAACCTTAATTGGAAATCTTCCTTGAAGCTCGGGTATTAAATCAGAGGGTTTGGCCAAATTAAATGCTCCTGCTGCAATAAATAAAATATGAGAAGTATCAACTATTCCATATTTTGTATTAACTTTAGAACCTTCAATAATTGGCAAAATATCTCTTTGAACACCTTCTCTGGACACATCATTACCACTCCTATTCTTAGCAGCTATTTTGTCGATCTCATCAATAAAAATAATTCCCATATTTTCAACTTTAGATTTTGCAATATCTGAAATGTTTTCGTGATCAACCAATTTCTCAAGCTCTTCTGCTAATATTATCTCTTTTGCCTTTTTAATCTTCAATTCTCTTTTCTTTTTTCTATCAAATATATTACCCAGCAAACCACCAATTCCCATATCGATCTCTTCAAAATTACCGCCCGTAAATATTTCTATTGTGGAAAATGGCATTTTACTAGAAATTTGTATTTCAATAGTAGTATTATCAAGCTCGCCTGCTCTAAGCTTTTTTCTAAGTTTCTCTTTTACCTTTTCTTCTGCCTTTATTTCATTTGGATCCATATTCTCAGAATTGCCAGATCCTTTAAAAAGACTCTCAACTATTCTCTCCTCTGTTCTTACTAAAGCATCATCTCTTACGGTGCTATACATCTCTTCTTTTACCATATTAACTGCAATGCCCATTAAATCCCTAACCATAGATTCAACATCACGACCAACATAACCAACCTCAGTGTATTTTGTAGCTTCAACTTTAATAAAAGGAGCTTTGATTAATTTAGAAAGTCTTCTTGCAATCTCGGTCTTTCCAATGCCAGTTGACCCAATCATAATAATGTTTTTAGGCATTACCTCATCTTTTATTTCTTTTGGAAGTCTAGACCTTATATATCTATTAACAAGAGCAATTGATACTAATTTTTTAGCTTCGTCTTGACCTATTATATATTTATCAAGTTCTGCAACTACATCTTTAGGAACTATATGGTGCTCTTCTAATTTATTCATTTTCAATCTCCTCAAGCACAATGTTAGAATTAGTATATATACACACTCTTGCTGCTATTTTCAAAGATCTAAGCGCAACCTCAAAAGCACTTAATTTTTTGTTCTCCATGTAAGCAAGAGCCGCTGAATATGCATAATTGCCACCACTGCCAATTGAAATAACATCCTCTTCAGGCTCAACAACATCACCAGTGCCAGAAATCAAAAGAATATTGTTAGAATCAGCAACAAGCATCATAGCCTCAAGCTTATGAAGTATTTTGTCAGAACGCCAATCTTTTGCAAGCTCAACAGCTGCCCTTTTAATGTCAATCAAACCATCGCCTTTTGCCTTAATTTTTTCTTCAAATTTTTCAAAAAGAGTAATTGCATCGGATGTTGACCCTGCAAATCCTGCCAAAATTTTCCCATTAAGCAATTTTCGTATTTTAATAGCATTACTCTTTAAAACAGTATGTCCAAAAGTTACTTGTCCATCTGCTGCCACCACAGTCTTACCATTTTTTTTTATTGCAATAACTGTGGTTCCTTTAAAGCCCATATTACCCCCTATTTATATATCTCTTTTAAAAGCTCTCCAATAAGAACATCAGATACATTTTTATAATCACAACATTCTTTAGAATTATCTTCAATATTATTGGAATCTACATATTTAATATTTAATAAAGCATAAAGATCCTTAACGGTTTTTATCTCTTGAGCGCCAAAATCATGCAATTTTACAGCTCCATCACCACAAAAATCTAAATCATAAACATAAATGTCAAGTCCCAAGTCAAGACCAAGTTCGGCCGTAATTAAAGCTCCTGATTTTAAAGGCGCATAAGTTATAAAAATAGCATCTGAGAGGCCTGAAACCAATCTATTTCTTTTAGCAAAAAAATAATTTTGAATTTTATCAAATGGCAAAGTCTCAGTAATTATTCCTCCACCTTGTTCTAAAAGCTTGAAAACATATTTTCGATTTTGCTTAGGATAAATATTATCAATATCTGTTGGAATAACGGCAAATGTCCTCTTATTCTCATTTATTGCTGCTATATGAGCCTCAATATCAGCCCCAACTGCAAATCCAGAAACAATCTCAACGCCATTTTTTGCAAGATGTGAAGAAAATTCTCTTGTTTTCTCAGCAAGAGTTTTACTAATTTTTCTAGAACCAACAACAGCCCAAGACAATGAAGAATAATTTGGCAAATTACCCTTGTAATAAATCGCAAAAGGAGGGTCATAAATTCTTTTAAGCTTATTAGGATAAAACTTAGACCCTAAAATAACAACTTTGGCCTTTGTCCTTTGAATAACTTTTTCTTGCAATTCTACTAATTTTAAATCGGGCAATTTAAACAATCTTCTAAATGATTTTAGAAGATAAGACTCAATATCCCTTTGGGTCAATTTAATAACATCATTAAAATCAAAACTATTAAAAAGTTTTAATTTTTCTTTGCCTTTTAAAAATTTCAAATTATCAATATAAAGCAATTTCATCATAAATAATTACTTCAAATTACTCATGATCCTAGAAACACTTTCTTTTTGCTCCTCAGTTGAAGCCTTTTTACTAGCTTTATTATAAAACAATATAGCATTACCAAGATCACCTAGCGAATAATAATTTGCACCCCTTAACATGAAAAACTCAAAATAGTCCTCACCCATATCATCAAGTTTGTTTAAATAATTTTTAGCTTCAAGTTGTTTGTCAAGATCATATACATACATATTAGAAATGGCAAAAAGAGAATCTTTAAAATCATCTCTAATTGAAAGTGATTTTAAAAAAGAATTTTCAGCAAGAATTATGTATTTTTCAACTTCATCCTTTACTCTTAAATTTTTAGCTAAATTATAAGAAGCAACACCTATGTAAAAGTGAGATAAATAATTATTAGGATTGATTTCTAAATTTTTAGCAAAATATTCAATAGCAGGTCCGTACTGACCAAGCTTAAAAAATTCAAGACCAATTAAATTAAAAAATCTGGCTTTCTTATCGATAGAATTAACTATCTTTAAAATATTTTTATCTTCTTTTTCAATAAATTCTTTATAAACTTCAATCTTAGATTCAGATCCACCGCCTGAAATTTCCAATTCTCTTAATCTAAGCCCAAGATTTGATTTTTCTTTAGACTCATTGCCACAAGATAAAAATAAATTAACAAAAATTATTAACGACAAAATTTTCATCTAATCATCGCTACTTTTTTTATTTAAATTTCTAAGAAATGTTGGAACATCAATGTCATCATCAAAATAATTAACATTTTTGGATTTTGCCGCAAAAGAAGAATCTTGTTGCTCATAAGATCCAGAAGGAATATTTTGATTGCCTGACATTAAAGTATCAAACTCTTTAGAGCTTAGAGTATTATTTTCTGGTACACTTGAAATTTCTTTTTGCTTTTTAGATGCAAAACCTGTAGCAACAACTGTAACGTAAATCTCATCTTCAAGATTTGAATTAATGGCATGACCATATATTACAGTAGCCTCATCATCAACACTAACCGTGATTATTCCCATAATTTCTTCAAGTTCAAGCAATGAAAAATCATCTCCACCTGTAACATTAACAAGAAGTCCTTTAGACCCTTCAATACGAACTTCTTCAAGTAATGGATTACTAATAGCAGAAGTTGCAGCATCAACAGCTCTGTTTTCGCCTTTGCCATATCCTATTCCCATTAAAGCATCGCCTTGACCTTGCATAATACTTTTAACATCAGCAAAATCAATATTAACCTCTCCATGCTCAATAATAAGCCCCGCAATGCCTTGAACACCCATTCTAAGAACATCATCTGCACGCTTAAAAGCATCTTTAATGGTGGTCCTTTTGTCAACAACAGTTAAAAGCTTTTGATTTGGAATAATAATTAATGTATCTACAGACTTCCTTAGGTTATTTATTCCTTGCTCAGCAAGTCTCAGCTTTTTAGGACCTTCAAACTTAAAAGGCTTTGTTACAACTCCAACTGTTAAAATACCAAGCTCTTTTGCAACTTGCGCAATAACTGGAGCCGCTCCGGTTCCTGTCCCACCTCCCATACCAGCAGTAATAAACACCATATCGGCACCAGAAAGATGGTTGCGTATAACATCTATGTCTTCCTCTGCTGCAGCTTGCCCAATCTCAGGCTTTCCCCCAGCACCAAGTCCTGCTGTAACTTTTGCTCCAAGAGCAATTTTTATGGGAGCAATAGAAGTTTGGAGTGCCTGAAGATCAGTATTGGCCACAATAAATTCAACGTCTCTTACCCCATATTCAATCATACGATTAACAGCATTACTACCTCCTCCGCCTGCACCAATCACCTTAAGAATTGTAGGATTTGTAGTAGAATCAAATCTTCTTGTATGGCTATCAATCATATTATAATCTTTCATTAACACTTCCTCCATGATTGGTCAAAACCATTCTTTCAAAAACCAACCTTTCAACTTTGAAGATATTTTATTTTTTCTTTTAACTTTACTGCTTACCTTCTTTAATTTATTGAATTTTTGTTGCTCGTGCTTATAAAGAACAAGACCAAGAGCTGAAGAAAACTTAGGATCTATATGCTCTTCTCCAATTCCATTAATACTCATTGGTAAACCTATTCTTGCAGGATAATTAAATACCTCTTCTATTAAATTAGAAATACCTGGGAATAAAGCTCCTCCGCCTGTTAAAACTATCCCACCATTAATTTTATTATAAAGTCCGCGCTTAAGTATTTCCGCTCTCATCATTTCAAAAATTTCTCTTAGTCTTGAATTAATTATTACAGACAACTCTTTTCTACTTTTCTCTTGAGGAGGTCGAGTTCCAAGATTTGGAATAATTACAGTTTCCATTTGACTCTCAAGAATAGACGGATGAGCAAGGCCAGCTGTTATTTTAATATTTTCAGCAACATCCTCAGGAACCTTCCAAACTTGAGCAATATCAAGAGTCACTCTATTAACACCAATAGGAATTACGCCTGTATAATAAGGAGAACCATCAATATAAAGAATAATATCTGTTGTCCCCTTGCCCATATCAATAAACAAAACACCCATCTCGCGCTCTTCTTTAGAAAGAGTTGCATAAGATGAAGCTAGGCTTCCAAGAACAACCTCATCAACGGCAAAGCCAGCTCGATTTACGCATCTGACTAAATTTTGACTAGAAGAGCTAGAACCCGTAATAATGTGCACTTCTCCTTCAAGACGAATACCCATCATGTCTATTGGGTTTTTTATATGGGGTATTCCATCTACAATAAATTCTTGAGGAATAACATGAAGAATTTCTCTATCCATTGGAATAACAATTGCCTTTGCTGCTTCAATTACTCTTTCAACATCTTCTTCGTTAATCTCCCTTGTTCTTGAATTTATTGCAACAACACCGCGTGAATTGGTTCCCTCAACACTACTTCCAGACATAGAAACTGAAAGTGACGTAATGTCACATCCTGATATAAGCTCTGCAGCCTCAATAGAATTAGATATTGAATCAAGAGCCGCTTCAATATTTATTAAAACTCCCTTCCTAACTCCTCTTGATATGCTAGTGCCTATTCCAACAATTTCTAATTGATCATTTAAATTTACCTCAGCAACAACAGTACAAATTTTTGAAGTCCCAACATCTAAACCTACTATCAAATTCCTAGACACTAACCTTCTCCTAACAAAATGATATCACCACTTCTTAAATCTATAACGCCGGGTTTTCCTTTAAGTACATTAACCGCAAGAAATACTTTATGCATCACATCCATTAAATCCATATCAACTGTTATCAATATTTTATTATATATACTTTTAATATACAAAATTACATTATAATCATAGAAATTCAATTTTAAAAAATTGACCTCTGATATTAAATTATACAAATATTTTTGATTTATTTTAAGATAATCAAGGCCTCTTACAACATTAAGCATTCTATCCTCTAGAAAATCTCCTACATTATTGTCACTTAAAACTAATCCGCTAATTATAGGTAAATCATAAATTAAATGCTTACTTTTTTCCAAAATTACACCATCTGATGCAATACAATAATAAGTAACATTACCATTTGCGTTTTCTAAAGCAACAGCAACGGGTATTCTTTTCTCTATTTTGATATTGATTTTATTGGGAAACTTAAGATCAACCTTAACATTTTTTACCCTTAAATCTTTTTTAAGATTCTCCTCATATATTCTAACATTAGCGTTATGATAATATGTATTGGGCTTGATTCCTGAAATCTTGATTATATCCTCTTTGGAAAGAGAAATATCATTATTGATACTAATATACCTAATCAAAAAATAAGGAGACGCAAAAATAATAATTATTATTTCAAAAAAAATTAAAGACGTCAAGAAATATATATACTTAATTAAAAATTTTCTCTCAAAAATCATAACCTAACTCAATTTACGCTACTAGAAAAATCCAATCAATTATTACTTAAGTTTTTTGAAACATTTGAAATAAGGCCAGAGAGCGCCATAGTAACAATAATAGAAGATCCTCCAGACGAAAAAAACGGTAAATTTATCCCGGTGGGAGGCAAAAGACCAATTGCAATTAAAATATTCATTATGCTTTGAAGAAAAATTGCAAGACTTGAAATAAATGCAATAAAAAATTTAAACTTACTATTAGAATGAATAGCTATAAAATAACCAAAGTAAAAAAACAAAAAAAATAAGCTTATGGCAAACAAAACACCTAAAAATCCCAATTCTTCTCCAAGAACTGAAAAAATAAAATCCGAATTGGCCTCTGGCAATTTTCCAAGTTTTACCTCTCCCATTCCCAGTCCCTTACCTAAAATTCCTCCACTTTTTAAAGCATTAAGAGATGCTATTATCTGGTAACCTTTTCCAGAAGGATCGTCGTAAGGATTAAGAAAGGCAAAAATTCTAGAAACCCTATAAGGCTCAAGCATCAAAAATATAGCAGAAACTGGCAAAAAAGTAATCACAATAGCAAAAACATAACTAAATGCCATATTAGAAACAAACAAAACAATAAAAAAAAGAATGGCAAAATAAATAGCTGTTGAATAATCGTTTTGCAAAATTATTAACACCCAGAAAATTGCAAAAATCAACATTGGCTTTATCCAGTATGAAATACCACTGTTTTTTCTTGGATCAAACTTACTCAAATAAGCCGAAAGATAAATAGTAAAAGAAATTTTAAAAATCTCAGAAGGTTGAATACTAACACCTTGAAAGAATATCCATCTCTTTGCTCCAGAAATACTTGGAGACAAAAAAGTTGCCATAATTAAAAAAAGAGTTATAATCAATACAGGAAATATTGATTTTTTCAAAAAATTTAAAGAAATTCTCTCAAAAACAAGAAAAGCTATAAAACTTAAAAAAAGATAATTAAGTCTTGTAAAAAATAAAAAATTTGGATTACCTGTCAATTCTAAGCTTAAGAAAAAGGAAGAAGTATAAAAAACTACAAGGCCATAGGCTACTAACAGTAGCAAAACAAGTAAATAGCATGTTCTAAGTGAATTTATCTCTACAATCATAATAAATTATCTGATTTTTATCGTGCTTAAAGCAATTATAGCAAATATTAACCCTATTATCCAAAACCTAATAACAACTTGCATTTCAGACCATCCAAGTTCTTCAAAATGATGGTGAAGTGGGGCCATTTTAAATACTCTTTTTTTAGTCTTTTTGTAAACAAGGACTTGAATAATTACAGACATGGTTTCAATAATAAAAACACCCGCAAGAATTGAAAAAAGTATTTCACTTTTTAAAATCAAAGCTGCCATTCCAAGAATGGCACCCAGAGCCAAACTACCCGTATCTCCCATCATAATTTTAGCAGGATAGGCATTAAACCATAAAAATCCAAAACTACCCCCAAGCAATGCCCCAAGAAATATTACAAGCTCTTCAGAACCTTTAATATTTGGAATATGCAAATAAGCTGCAAAATCAGCTCTGCTTGTAAGATAAGCAACTATTATTAGAGCTCCTGTTATAACTATGCTCAACCCAATTGCAAGACCATCAAGCCCATCTGTTAAATTAAAAGAATTAGAAGCAGAAATTAAAATAAACATGCCAAAAGGAATGTAAAATACCCCTAAATCTATTTGAAAAGACTTAATAAAAGGAAAGTAGATTATACTAACATGCTCACCACCAAAATAATATAGAATGCAAACAGAAAAAAAAGAAAATATTATTTGCCCATAAATCTTAAATCGAGCTTTAAGTCCATCTGAGGTTTTCTTTTTAATTTTCAAAAAATCATCTATAAAGCCTAAAAAAGCAAACCCAAGCATAACAAAAACCATAATCAAAAAATAAACATTTAAAATATTGCTCCAAAATGCTAAAGAGATAAAAACACAAAAAAAAATAAGAATGCCCCCCATGGTAGGAATTCCTGCTTTTTCACTCAAATGTCTTTTAGGTCCATCTTCTCTTAAAATCTGATCGGCTCTTAATTTTTTTAACCTTAAAATAATATAAGGGCCCACAATCAAAGAAAGTAAAAATGCAAAAATTGTAGCATAAGCCATTCTAAAGGTAATATATTTGAGTAAACGCAAACCTAAAAGGTAAAACATAAAAACCCCATTATCATCTAAATATAATTTAAAATTCTCTCAAGCCTATTAAACCTTGACCCCTTAATGACAATAAAAACTGAAGGTTCCAAGCTTTTTAAAAAAAATTCAATAAATTTATCAAACTCGCTAAAGTAATATAAACACTTTTCAACTAAATTCTCAGAATCCCTAACGTCCAAAAATTCTTCACCTATTAGAAAAATTCTATCAAAATTCATTGAAATAGCCTCTTGAATTAAATCTTTGTGCGTTTTGTATGCAAATTCTCCAAGCTCTTTAAAAGATCCAAGAACTATAAATTTTTTGTTTTGGATATTAAGATCCAAAATCATATTTTTTAAGGCCATAAAAGAACCCATATTACCATTATAAGAATCATTTAAAATCAAATATCCATTTTTTGTCAAAATTTCTGCCCTACCCTTTTGAAAAGCAGTTTCAATAAGACCCTCTCTTATTTCTTTTTCTTTCATTCCTAAAAATAAAGCTAAATTAATGCATCCTATTGCATTAAAAATATTATGCCGACCTAGCAATAAAATAGAGTATTCAAACCCTTTGTAAACAAAATCAAAAGAAAATTTTCCTTCTAAAAAAGAAAATGATTTAATACTAAGATTTTCAAAATCAAAATAAACGATTTTAACATTTGGATTTGCGTTTTTTGCTCTGTTTTCAAGATAAACACAATAATCATTCATTTCATTTGCAACAAAGATTTCAATGTTTTTGCCAATTATTTTACTCTTTTCAAAAGCAATAGCTTGCAACTCCTTGAAGGCTTGCATATGTGCATAGCTTATATTCGTAATAATAACAATTTCTGGTTTTAAAATTTGAGATAAAAGATCCATTTCTCCAACATAACTAACTCCAACTTCAAAAACAGCATATTCTTCATTGCCTTCTACCCTTAAAATACTAAGAGGAAGCCCAATGTCGGAATTTAAATTACCCCAAGTTTTGTAAGTTTTATATTTTTTTGAAAGTATGCTATAAAGCATCTCTTTGGTTGTAGTTTTACCATTGCTACCTGTAATAGCAATTCTTTTAAAACTTGTTTTTTCAATTAAACACGATGCTAAAGTTTGAAGAAGTTTTATTACATTACTTGTAAGCAAAAAAACTAACCCTTCATTGTCATTTAAATATTTAACACACTCGGATTCATGATCTCTTGAACATACAAAACATTTAACACCCAAATCAATTAAATATTTAACAAAAGAAAATCCATCTACTTTATTTCCCTTATATGCAAAATAAAGACTGCCACTGATATTATCATCCTTTATTTCGCGACTATCTAAGGAGTAAAAAGACACTACTCTTTCAATATTTTTTATATTCCCCACAAATTTCACATCTTTAGAAGAGATTAAAATATCCTTAATCTTTATACGCATTCAAACCTCATTCTAAAATCTTTTACTCAACAAAAATATTTATATCTTCATTAGCTTTTTTTTCCAAATCTAATTCTCCAAAACAAAAACTCTCTATTCTATCAATATTTTCAAGTTCATATATTATTGTCAGCAATCTTAAATTATCATCAATAATATTTTCCTGTTCATTGTCTAAGTGGTTAAATTCTCTAAGCTTTACAACATATCTGAAATTTAAGTAAATATTAAAACATAATATAACTGTTAATATCAAAATTAAAATACAATAAATCTCAAATTCAATCTTACTTATGCTATTCATAATTTTTTTACAACTCTAAGTTTTGCGCTCCTTGAGGGTTTGTTTTTTTTAATCTCATCAAAACTTGGGATGATAGGCTTTTTTGAAATCTTAGCATACAAATCGCAGTTCAAACTTCTAAAAAAATCTTTTACAATACGATCCTCTATTGAATGAAACGTAATAATAGCTAAAATTCCATCTTTGGCTAAATTTTCTACCCAAAAAGGCAAACTCCTTTTAAGCCTAGCAAGCTCATCATTTACATAAATTCTTAACGCTTGAAAAGTTTTTGTAGCTGGATTTATTTTAACTTTTGAAAAAGGATAAACTTTGCTTATTATGGATTGTAGCTCTTTTGTGGTTTGTATTTTTTTAATTTTTCTATATTCTACAATAGCTTTAGAAATTCTTCTAGAATAATGTTCATTGCTTAAATTATAAATCAAAGCTTCAAGGTCATATTTACTAAAAGTGTTTACAATCTCGGCTGCACTAATTTTGCAAGAAGAAGAACAAAGTCTCATATCCAAAGGTTCATCTTCAAGAAAAGAAAATCCTTTTTTACTGCCCTTGTAATGAAACATAGAAATACCAAGATCAACTAAAATAAAATTGGCTTTAACATTTAAAGGATAATTGACAAAAAAATTATCAAACCAATCATTAAAATATGTAATTCTCTCTTTAAAAACAAGAAGAAACTGCTTTGCTCTTTCTAAAATTTGAGGATCTCTTTCAATTCCAACCAAACTTAAAAAGTCATATTTCTCAAGAATTGCTTTTGCATGAACACCTTCTCCAAGAGTAGAATCAATGTATATTAAATCACCTTTTACGGGCAAATCTTCTATAAGCTTACAAATTGCATCAAGAAGTACTGGAAAATGAAAAGCATTATTATTCATTTAATTTAAACCTATAAATTATTTTTTTTTCATTTCCATAAACATCACCATATTTTATTTTAAGCTCATTTTTGCCCTTAATAAAATTAAGATCATTTATCTTAAGGCATCCCCCATCTTTTTTAATATTTAAAATATCTAATCCATAATTTTTCTCTTGAGCTAAAGTATGTGTATTATTAATCAAAAAAATATTTTGAAAATCTGAACGAAGAATGTTTTTATTATTCAAAATAGCTTCAAAATAATAAATTCCTTTAAGAGAATTTTCAAAAGATTCTGCTTTTTGAGTATGAAAATATAACAAAAGACTATATTGGCCAGAATCGACATTTAAATTTATGTTTTTTGATAATTCCAATCTTTCATCATCACCCTTTCCCTTTAAAAAAACCCCGCCTAAAGTATAAACTGTCTCAGCAACTACATTGTTCCAATTTTTGATAACAAACAAAGGATTGATAATCTTTTTAGCACCAGAATCATTAACTACTAAATCAATAACGCTCTTTTCATCTTTTAAAAAAATCTTTCCAAGCTTATAAAAAAACCCCCCAAAAACCTCTAAATTCAAATTTAAATCATTATCAAAAATGATTAAAATACTACCATCCCTATTTAAACTATTTTTTGAATATAAAATTTTATAATTATTGGAAAAAACAGATACGGCCTTTTCCAAGGGCCTTAACCTTACTCCAATATTTAATTTATTATTATCTAGCACACCAAAATCTTTAACTAAAGCAAACTTTTCATCATTTCTAAATTCCAAAAATGGATATAAATCCAAAATATTAAAGAAAAATATAAAAATGGTTAAAATCACTGCGCCAATCCCAAGTATTTTAAATCATTATTACTATTAAAATACAAAAGTCCCTTTCCAAATTCAACAAAAGAGCTTATTTCATCTTTAATAAAAATATTATCAAACAATTTAAAAGAATTTGCAGAATAAGTTTTTATATTAATAATTTTTTCACTCTCAGAATAAAAATACACTCTATACACATTTTGAAAATAATCATAGGACGCTCTTAAAATAGAATTTTTATTTTCAACTTTAAATATTCTACCACTTTTAATATTTATCACCACAAGTGAATTTTTGCCTTCAATAAATAAATTATGATAATCATCTATTTTTATAAAAGTCTCAAAACTATTAATAGTTAAATTGTTTAATTCTAAAATTTTTTTATAATTATTCTCTAAATCAATTATTTCTAAAAAATACTCAGAATTACCTTTTAGTGAAACCAAATATTTATTATCAGAGCTTAATTTAACAAAACATGTTGAAAATTTTCTCTCTAAAAAATTTTCCATATAAATTATTTTACCTTGTTTGTATATATGAATCTCGCCATTAGAAAGCCCCAAAACCAAAACTTCATTATTGTAGTCCACGCTTAAAATTGAAGATAAAAAATTGAGCATTAGTATATTATTCCCACTAGAATCATAAACCTCTAAAGTTTTATGTAAATTGTTTAAAGTAAAAATTAAATTATTTATTGCAAAAACAAAATCCTTTAACTTGAGTGTAAATAAAAATTTATTGTTTTTAACAGAAAAAACAGAATAATCCTCGCCAGAATTAAAAAGCACATAATAATAGTCTGAGTAGCTTATTAAGTTATCACTTAAAAGAGAATAACAAGATTCCTTGAAATTAAGACTTAAAACCTTATTTGATACAAAAACATTCTTGCTTAAATTTATATTTCTACAATCAGATTTATTTTCAAAATTCTTAAAATCATAAAAATTAGATACATTCATAGTAGCTCTTACAAAAAAATCAATCAAAATTATAAATAATAAAAACAAACTTAAGATCAAAAAAAATTTTAATTTTTTGATCTTAATAGTGCCCTCTTCTACATTAAAACTCAATATAACTACTTTTCCCCCACCTTAATTTATCTATTTTACTTTAACTAAATCTGAACTAAACTTTGAAGACCAAACTCCATGAAACCTTGAAAATTTTTCAGCAGCTTCTTTTTGAGAGGCTATAGTAGCCAACGCTCTTCCAGCTTCAAGATACGCAAGAGAATGTAGTCCAAATTCATGAGATCCACTAATCTCATATTTGCCCCTTAAAATAAAAGCTCCTTCTTCTAAAAGCTCCAACACTTTAACAAGGTGTTCAAATTGAAATTTATAATAAGGACTCTCAAGTTTTAAATTCTTAGAAAAATCTCTAAAATCAATAATATTTTTAGAAAAAACAATAAATTTGAGATACATATCCTCAAGAAAAACAAGAGTTTTAGAATCTTTTTTGCTAAAAATTTTAGCCAAATCAATTAAATAGCCCAGTTTTTTAACAATTAAAAACCTCTCTTCGGGATTTAAATTAAGAGCCTGGGGCATTTCAATTAACTCCCTTGGAGTAATGCTAAGAGCAGGACTAATAACTAAACTAAAATCAGAAATCAATCCAGACAAAATTTTTTTTATAGAATAATTTACTTTCAATCTAGGCCTAGTATAAAAATAATTTAAAGAAGAAATATAACTTAAAACATTTAAATTGAAATCAACAAGATTAAATGAAAGTTTAGCATTTGATGTAAATTCGCCAGCCTCTTTTATAGCTGCTATATCATTTAAAGTCCTTAAAATAAGATTATTAATATATACTATTTTTTTATAATTTTCATTATCAATTAAATCCATAAACACCTGCCTAAACTCATACAAAGGTGATTTATCAGTTATTCAATATATTGATTTTAGCAAAAAACATATTAAATATTTTAACAAGTTATAAATTTATAAAAAACACCCTTGAAACATTCACTCTGCGAATAAACAAAACATTAAAATGCTTATAATAAATTATGTAAAATTTTAACTAATTTTTAAAATTACCAAGTCTTAAAACATGCAAAACCCTCTAGCCTTATTAAAGATTAGATTAAATCAAACATTCAAATATAACCAAGAAAAATTTTCATTAAAAAGAACACTGCTTTAAAAGCATTGAACTTACAATAATTTGTTTTTCAATCTCTTAACAAAAGTATCCGTACAAAATGAAACAAAATTCAAGCTTCGAGAAGAAATTTTAAATTCAAAAACAACATCAACTCCGAAAGAACCAAAATTAATTCCATCCAAAAAAATTGATGCTGATGCTATAAAATATTCCTTTGAAAAAGAAATAGAAAGTTTACTTAATTTAGAAAACACAAAAGAACGATTATAAACAGAATGAGGAGAAATAGGTGTAAGTAAAAATCCCTCAAGATCTGCTTCTAAGATAGGGCCCCCTGCTGAGAAAGAATATCCTGTTGAGCCTGTTGGAGTAGACACAATTATCCCATCACTTTTATATGATAAAAAACTCTCAGAATTAACCATAAGATCTACATAAATCATTTTATTAAGAACGCTCGATCGAATAATAATATCGTTTAAAGCATATTTAGAAATTAAATCTTTACCCTGCTGATAAATTATCACATGGAGTAAAAATTTTTTATTAATAACCAAAGAATTGTTAAAAAATCTATCTATGACTTTTTTAAAATCCTCAATCTTAATATCTGCTAAAAACCCCACCTTGCCCATATTAATTGAAATAATTGGAATATCAATATTTTCATTTTCAAGAAGCAAATTAACAGCCAAAAGAACTGTACCATCCCCCCCTAAAGTTATCAAAAAAAGAAAATTTTCTTTTGGAAAAGAAAATAAAGGCACACCAACATCTATTAACACTGCCTCAACAAAATGCCTGGTTTCTAAATAAACTTTAATATCATTGCCTAAAATACTAGCTCCCGACTTTAAAGTATTAATGCAAATAAGAACTTTATTCTTCATGCTGATCTTTATAAGGAATATTGTCAAATTCGCATTTATCAAAAATTTTTGCAATATCAATTAATACTAAATACTCGCTCTCAAGATTATCAGCCTCCTCAAGCTTTACAACCCCAGATATATATTTTCTATCTAAAGTTTGTAAAGTAGCAGGAGGTTCTTGAACCCTAGATTCATCAAAGCTAATAACTTTAAGAACTCTATCAACAAAAATGCCTAAAAGTTTATTTTTAATCTTAACTATTAAGTATCCTGTTAAAAGCATATCTTCTTCGGTTTTTGAAATAGAAGGAACCCCAAATTTAATATTTAAATTAACTAAAGGAATAATATTGCCTCTAAGATTATAAATACCTATAATATATTCAGGAACATTTGGTATAGCATAAACCCCTTCTGATGGAACTTTAATAATTTCTCTAATGTGCTCTATTGACACCCCATAGCTTTCTTTTCCTATTTTAAAACCTGCAACTTGAAGCTGTGAATTTGTGCCTTTAAAACTTTCTTTTCTAAACATATTTTATACCTTTAAATTTGTTTATAACAATTTGATTAACTTGCTACTTGCCAAAACTTTTACCTAAAAAATAAATTTCAAAAGAATTTTTCCTTACAGCCTTGGGTCTAATTTTTTTTACAAATTTAAAATATTTCTCAAACTTTTTAAAAATTTGCATCTCATCTCCTCCCTGAAAAACTTTAACAAGTAAATTTCCTTTTTTAAGTAAAACTTCAAGCGATAAATCTATTATTCTCATGCTTAAGTTAAAAGAATTGCTGGTATCTACAAGTCTATTTCCAGTAGTCTTTGGAGCCACATCGCTAATTACAAGACTATAAGGTCTAAACGTATTAATTTTAAAAAATGTATCATCCGAAAAGATATCTCCCTTTATAAAATAAAAATTATCAACATATCTAAGACCAATATCATTTATATCAACAGACACTAGAACTCCTCTTTTAAGCTTTTTATAAGCATATTGAGAAAAGCTGCCGGGTGACGCTCCAATATCTAAAACATTGCCAGAAGAAAATAAAGAAAATTTTTCATTAATTTCTATCAACTTATATACAGACCTTGCCAAATATCCTTCTCTTTTGGCTTTTTTAGAATATTCATCATCCAATCGATACAAATCAATCCCTTTAATACACTTTATTATACTTTTTCATTATAATTCTTATTATGCAAAATAAACTATTTTTAAAAAATATTGAAAAAAATATTAATAAAATCTTTTCAACAACTAATTTTTTAAATTTATTCAAAGATAACGATTTAAAATTTACTTTTAAAATAGAAAAGAATACCCTTGATTATATTAAAGCACCAGCAATTGAAATTATTAATAGGGGCGGGAAACGAATAAGGCCAATGATAATGATTCTTTTGGCATATGCATTGGGTTTAAAAGAAAAAAATGCTAAATTAATATATAAATTAAGTTTACTGCTTGAACTTCCTCATTCTGGAAGCTTGATTATTGATGACATCGAAGACAATTCGCTAAAAAGACGAGGCACAACAGCAATACATTTAATCTATGGAATAGATAACAGCATAAATGCTGGCAATTTAATTTATTTTTTGCCTGCAAAATTAATAGAAAGATCAAATTTAAAAGAAAATCAAAAATTACTAATTTATGAAAATTTCTTTACAACTCTTTCAAATCTCCACCTGGGACAAGGAATTGATATTAAATTTCACAATGAATCATACATCCCAAGCATTAAAGAATACATTTCTTTAGTAGAATTAAAAACAGCTTCACTTTTTGGAATGGCTAGCTTTCTAGCTGCAATACTTACAAACAATGAAGACAAAGCTAAAAAAATTTACAGTACATTTTTAAAGCTTGGCGTTTATTTCCAAATAATAGACGATATTAAAAACATTAAAAATAAAATTAATGGCAAAGAATTCGGAGATGATTTGCTTGAAGGAAAAAAAAGCTTGCCAATAATTTATTTTTTACAAGAAAAAAAATTTGAACCAAAAATTATTTCAAAATTTAATCAAATAAAAAATACCAAAACTACTAAAGCAAGAAAAGAAATATTTAAACTAACGGAAATGATAAATTCATCAAAATCAATAAAAAACTCAACTATTGTTGCCTTAAAATATTTAAACGAGTTTAAAAACGAACTCAATTTATACCCGCTAAAAAATAGATATAAAAATCTACTAATAGATACTATTGAACAAATAAAAGAAGGAATATAATGAGAAAAACAATCATAATGACACTTTTTTATGGCCTAATAACAAATATTTATCCTGCTAAAATAACATCAACATTAAAACTTAATGAACAAGAAAGCAAATATGTAATAGAAAAACTTTATCAAAAATCAATGTTACTAAAAAATTTAAAAAAATATAACAAAGCAATAGCAAGTCTAAAAAAAATAATTAACATGGATCAAAATCAAGTTGATGCTCATCTTTTGCTTTCAGAATTAGAATATTTAAATAAAAACTGGAAAAAAGCAATTATTAAATCTGAAGATTACTTAAAAATAATAGACTTTAAAGATAAAAAGAACTTTTTAGATATCTCTTGGGCATACTTTTTAATAGGAGAAGTTGAAAATTCAATGGACTACATAATTAAATTTTTCCAAAGCGGTAAAGAATTGTTTAGAGAAAATATATTTATAGCAATTGATGCCCTTTTTAAAAAAAGTATTTACCATTTTATAAACAATGAAAATGCAGCATTTAATACAATATTATCCTCAACGTTTCAATTAGCGCTAAACGACGACACATTGTTTATAATTTTTTTAAATAATTTAGAAATAATAAAACAAATACCCTTCTATTATTTTAATAGAAAAAAATTAGAAGAATTATATCTACAAATCAACACTCTAAAAACAATTCAAAACACAACGTGCAGAACTTAAACTAAGGTCTATCTTTTCTCTTAATCAACGAAACCAATATATTTATTATTATTGCTACATAAAATTGAAAAGAAAGAGAAAAATAAGAATTTATATACTCTTGGGTGCGAAAAAATTGATATTCAAAAAAAACTATCAAAAAAGAAATTGGAAAAATTAATAAAGGATTTGAAAATGCAATATAAAGAATGCAAATAGCAAGCCAGCCATTGTTTAATCCTAAATTATAAGAGTAAGCATTAAGGCTTACCGCAATAAATGAGCCGGCAAGACTTGCCGTGAAAATTGATACAAAAATTGCAAAAGATTTAAAGAGGTTGCTTATTTTCTCACCCAAAATGTCTTCATAATTACCCGAAGAAATAAATTCAAAAACTGCTCTAATTCTTGAATAACTTATAACATAAACAGTAATAAATAGAAAAATGAAAAAAATAGCAATAAAAACAAAAATCTCAAAATTGCCAGATAAATTTAAAGTAAAACCAGGAATAAAATTAAAATTACTCTTCATCAAATAATCAACAAAAAAATAACAAAAAATATTAATGCCTATTCCTGCTATAAAAATATCATAATTTTTCTTTACTATAAAAGATAAAAAAAATCCAAACAAAAAGCTAATAAAAAGAGTGAAAATGGTTGACATAAAAATGCCATATCCCAAATAGATGAAAAAAGACGTTAAAAATATTGAAAGATATGAAATGCCCTCAATAGATACATTTAAAAGCCCTATTTTTTCTGTATAAAGAACTCCAAGTGCTAAATACGAAAATACAAGAGCCTGCTCAAAAATGCCAAACATCTACTTTTTCCTAACTTTAATCAAAAACAAAGATAAAAAAATTGCAATAGATTGACAAAGGCCAATAAATTCATACTTAAAGTCATAATTTATATTAAGAAAATTATTAAATTCGATTAATATTGAAAACAATAGGCTAAAAAATAATACATAAATATAATTAAATCCTGAAATTACAGCAACAATTAGACTACTCCAACCAAGTCCTGAAGTTAGCCCTAAGACCAAATACGGTTTAAAAAACACCACAAACATAGAACCTGCTAGACCATTTAAAAAAGCACTGCCAAATACAGCGAAAAATTTATATTTAAATTCATTTATATTAAAAAAAATATCTATCTTTTTTTTATTGCTTAATATTTCAAGCTGAAGCCCATAAATGGTTTTTTTGTGCATAAAAACATAGAAAAGCCAAACTGATACACCAAACAAAACCAAGTAAATAAGTGATGAATCTAAAGCAAATAAACTATTAATCCTTTTTGTCTGATTCGATAAACTACCCGTTTTTAACATATTCAAAATAAATCCATCTACCAATCTTTGATTTCCATAAGATATTAAAAGGCCTGTTAGAGCTCTATTTAATCCGAAAAAAAAAGTAATAAAAAAGGGAATAAGCCCTAAAAGTCCTACAAAAAAAGAACTTAAAAATATCCAAAATATAAAATTAAAATGGCTTAATCCAAAAAAACTTGAAAATATATAAACAAAAAATGCCCCAAAATAAACCTGGCCTTCATTGCCAAGATTTAATGAATTACTCTTGGCACAAGTGGCAATGCCTGTAGCCATGATTAAAAATAAAATAAAGCGCCAAGATATCATCTTGATATAAGAAAATTGAAAAAAATCACCAAAAAAATAACTAATACTTAATATCGAAAAAGAAAAAATTAATGCCATAAAGCTATTTCTAAACAGAGTCATAAAAATAGCAATTCCTTTAATTTTTCTTTACTAATTTTTTCTCTAGATACGTTTAACAAAACTTCTCCCATTTTCATTGCTAAAATGTTATCAGAGAGCAAAAATAATTCATCTAAATTTGAAGTAATCAAAAGAACTGGCTTTTCTTTTGAATAATTACGAATAGCAACAGACATTTCATTATAAGCTTTGTGATCTAAATTGCTCAAAGGAGAAAAACAAATTAAAAAACTTTTTGCAATATACATCTCTCTATAAAGAGCAAATTTTTTCAAAGTTCCTCCAGAAAATGCCAAAGATTTGGAATAAAGAATTTTATATATTTTTTCTTCACTATAAAATTCCATTTTTTTTTTAAAAAAATCTTTAATCTGATTAATGTAAGATTGCCTGATAAAAATTTTATTTTCAAAATTCATAAATTTAGCCAAAAAATTATCTAATATGCTGCTATTATCGGGGAATAAATTGCCAATACCTAAAGGTAAAAATCCCGCTTTACACTCAAAAATATTTATTCGCTCATATCTAATGCCATCAATTTTTATACACCCAACAAAAACAAGCTCCCCTAAAAATAATTTTTCCCAAGTTTTAATTACAGCTTCTTCGCCAATTATTCCTAAAACACCCCTTTTATTTAAAGAAAAACTAACATCATATTTCCAAAAATCTTCGAAAAACAGATTGAACTTAATAGGATCTTTTTCAAATTTATTAAAATTAATATTTACAAAAAACATTTTATCACTAGAGGATTCAAGCTTACTTAAAATAGATTCCTTGTTTATTGTTCTAAAGCACTTTCCATCTTTTAAAACAATAAACTCATCGCTAAATTTTACAGCATCTGTAATTTCACTATGGGTAATAAAAAGAGATGCAATTCCTGATTTCTTAAGCAATACAAGCAATTTTATAAAAGCTTGCGCTTCTTTTTGAGAAAAATAAGCGGCACTCTCATCAAAAATAATTATTTTTGCATTCTCTTTAAGAGAGGCAATAATAAGCAGAAAATAAATCTCTTTAATATTTAAATCTTTAATTTTTTTATCTAAATCAAAAGAAATTTTATAAAATTGCATAAGCCATCTATAATATTTATAGGTCTTAGATTTATTCATTGGCATGAAAAATGCATAACCAAACCAATATATACTCAAATATTCCCATACTCTTAAATTCATTTTCAAATTAGGAACTTGAGAAACAAGATAAATGCCGTTATTTTGAGCTTTATCTACATTCCAAGTTTTTTGCTTAATGCCATTTACCAATATTTCGCCACTGTCAAATTCAATAAGTCCGGCAATAATCTTGGCTAGAGTACTCTTTCCTTCTCCATTTTTACCAACTACTGTAAAAATTTTAACTTCCCCAATTTTTAAATTAATACTGTCTAAAATAGGCTTATCAATATCTGGGAAATACTTAACTATGTTTTTAAACTCTACCATTAATTTTGTTCCAAATTAATTTTTATACCCTTTTCACTAACCTCTTCTATTTTTTTTAAAAGATCTTCTTTTAACTTTTGACTGGTTTTCTCTAAATAAAAAACATTCGAAATATTAAATAAAACTCCTTTATGCTTTATGCCAAAAATATCAGAACTTCCATAGTTAATCTCTGACTTAAGAGCCTTATCTAAAATATATGAAACATAATATTTTTGATTTGTAATTCCTGAACCAATAATATTTTCTTTATTGTCTAAATAATTCTCACTATCAAAAAGAACAGCAGATACATCATTCTCTCTAACAGAAGAAAGCACCCCTTCAACAGCAGGCCCTACAATAGGAAGTATTACCAAAGCCCCCGAATCTTTAATTAAAGAGTCTGATAGCAATTTAGCTAAATTGCTATCATGCCAATTGCCCAAAACTCGATAATAAACCTCAGATCTCATACCAGTATCAAGAATGCCTTTTTTGAAATAACGATAAATATAATCACTCATGATAGGATAATTTTGACCTGCAATCAAAGCAGCATTCCCAAAGCCAGATTTAATAAATTCCTTTAAAAAAAGACCCACATAATACCCTAGAATATACGCCTCTTCTGCAACATTATAAGAAACCGAATAAACTTGCTTGTTGGTATTTTTTACCAAAGAGTCAAAAATGAGAAACTTGGTATGAGGATAATTACTTGAAACACTATCAACAATGTCTTGCATAGCATTATTTGTAGTTATTAAAAAATCATATTTTTTTGAGGTTAATAGTTTTTCAAGCATTTCTATCCAATCGCTTTGATTAAATCCAGCTTCTAAAACTTTAATTTCAAGATTTACATGCTTTTTTTTAAATTCAAACAAAGAATCATACATTTCTTTATAAGATGGAGATCCTGAAATAACACCAGGAATAAATAAAGCAATATTAGTTTTATTAGAAATGTCAACCTTTTGCTTCTTAAAAAAAATTAAATAAACAAATAAATATAAATGAAATATCGTAAATAAAATCCAAAACCCTTTAAAAAACACGTTTTTACTCATACAAATAAAACATCCTTTTATTAATTATTTATTAAATTCGCCTTAATACCACAAAAGTCAAAGACAAAAAATATCAATAACAAGCCATAAAAAATAAAGCCGCCAAAACTAATTAAAAAATTAATTATCCGAACGCCTGAAGAACACATCTCTATCCTTATTATAAAATTTTGGCAAACAATTTCTGAGCCCAAATTTAATAAAATATTAAGCAAATTCTGAATGTGAATTTTAAATTCCGTTGTATATCATGTCATATAACCAATAACTAACCAATAACTTTAACATAAAGCCAAATATATAAAAATTAAAATTCTCTAGGACGCAATAAATACAATTCATTAGCATTTAAATTGCTAGTAATATCATCATTTGAGCGTCTTAAATACATCTTTAGAGAATGGATTGTTTTAAAAAACTTATTTTTTAAAACATTTTTATTAGCTTTGTAATCTTTTAAAAATTTTGAAATGGGTCCATGAACAGTTATTGAATTATCGAAAAAAGTAGAAAAATATTTCAAAATATCATCTACAAAATAAAACCTATTAGCCAAATCAACAAAATTATTAAAAAGTACTCCAATTCTACCCTTTAAATAATTAACATTTTTAATCATATCAACCCTGTTACCAAATTTATAATTTTTATCTTCCAGGCTCCATTTTGAATATACAGAATTAAATTTAAAATCTTTCATTAAATAATTATACATAAAGTCAAATCTAAAACTATCTTCAATATATTTTAAAATAAAAAGATATAAAAACCTTTTATTTAAAGACATAAAATTATCTTTAGCCGTCCTTATAAAATTTTGATTAATGCCCTTTAGAGTACCTTCATTAACTTTGTGTAAAAAAGAATTTCCATTAAAAAGCAAAAGACTAGTATTGGGAAAAATTAAATATTCGGCTTTATTAATGTGCCTGATTCTACCCTTGTAAACATTAATAAAAAAATTATTAAAATAATCGCTATTGACATAAAATTTTGAAGTATTTTCAGCTTTAAATAGATTATTATCTGTTATAACAGAAAATGAAGATCCTTTAACAATGTTATAAACTATAGCATCAACACTTCCTCTAAATAAATATACTTTTGCATCTTGCAAATCTTTAAGAGAAGAATAAAACACAAAACTATTTGTATTTGAATAAAAAATTAAATCTGCAGAAATACCATTTATTTCATATAAATTTACTTTAAGCTTTGAATTTTCTCCAACCTCAATAAAATCATACTCAAAAATTTCGTCATCTAAATCCAACTTAACAGGAAATGTATTTCTAACAACATTAACTTTACCTTCTATTTCTTTTACAACTGCCACTTGAGAAAATAAAGCTCCATTTGAAAGCAATATTAAAAGGATAAAATGATATATTCTAAAAATATAGTTCTCCTGATCTTTGAAAAACTTATAAATTTAATTATACCTTGTTTTACATAAATTTATTACACTTTGAACAATAGCGAAAAAGAAGTATAATTTAATTTAAGAATTAAAAATATTAAGTTTTTATTGACATACTATAATTGCTATACTAATAAAAATAGTTAAAGTAAGAACTTTAATATTTAGAGGTTCTTACTTTAAAGATAATAGAAGCCAAGTTATTAGAAGGGTGTATTTATGAATATAAAGAATAAATTAATATCGCTACTGCTAATTGTAGTAGCAATCTCTTTTATAGCATGCAAAACGCCTCCAGAATCAAGAGAGAGTAAAAATGCTAAAATTGCACAACAAGATAATAAAAATTTTCAATTAAGAGATATAAAAGACATTAAAAATGTACTAATAAAAGAACGGGGACATCTTTTTTATTCCAAAGAGTTTAATGAAGCTGAAAAATTAGAAGAAGCAATGAAACAAAGTTTTTTAAAAAAAAAAGCAATAGAGGGAAATGAAATTGCTCTTAAAGTACTTGAAAGATACAAAACAATAATAAAAGAAACTCGGGAAAAAAAAGAAAAAACAAATTACCTTAAAGAAAATATTGAAAAGTATCTAAACGATGCAGAAGCAAATGAAGCGTACATATGGATTCCATTGGAAATCGACGAAGTAAATAACTTGTATTTTGAAGCAACAAGAAAATATAAAAATTACGATCTTGACAATGCCCTTGACATGTATAGCAAAGCCTTCAACAGAGCACAACAAGCAGCAAAAAATGCCAAAGAAGCCAAAGCTTTAAAAGAAACTGATGAGAGAATGTATAAACAATTAAAAGCACTTGAAGCGGCTTCCAATTTACCAATTTATAGCAATAATAAGCTTATAAAGCCATCTCCATGGAATGGTAGAGCATTTATTAAAGAAAGAAACAGTCACTTAAACCTTTTAAATACTAATAAAGATGCTTATCTTCTTGGAGATGCAGAAACTTCAATTCCAATAGTACTCGCATACGAAGAAAAGGTAGAAATAGCAAAAAATTCTAAACCTCAAGAACAATTCAAAACACTAGAACTTATTGAACGATCTAGAACATTATGGGAAAAAGGGGTTGAAGCTAAAAATGTAAAAAACTTTAGACTTGCCAATGAATTATTTTTAGAATCTGCAAGATACCTTGAAGCTTATCAAAGCAATGCAAGCAGTGAGCTTTATGTAATAAAAATAGGCAATACCTTATGGGGCATTTCTAAAAAATTATACAACGATCCTTATTTATGGCCAAAAATTTGGTTTGCCAACAGACAAAAAATACAAAATCCAGATCTAATTCATTCTAACTGGAAGATAATAATTCCTGCTAAATAAGCAAAAACAATCATATAGCAAGGCCTTTGGCCTTGCTTTCTTGTTTTATATCTAATAAAATTAAATAAAAATATTCTAAAAGAGACAAAAATGAAAAAGCTAATATTACTAAACTTAATATTTATTTCCTGCTATACAATTAACTTAGAAAAATTAACAAAAGAAACTCCTTATGGAATTTATCTCAGAGAGGCTCAAAAAGCTATCAATGTTAATGATTATAACTCTGCTTTAAAAGCATATGAAAAAATGATTCAAAATTTCGCTCACAATCCAAATATAGTTGCTACTGGCAAATATGAAATTGCATTCATATACTATACAACAAACAAAACAGAAAAAGCAAAAAAAATCTTTCAAGAGTTAATAGAAAATAATATGGAAATGCCTAAATGGATTAAACCTTTAGCTAAAAAAATATTAAATAAAATAGAAAATAATAAAAAATAAGAATTTAAGAAATAAAATTTTTACTGGAATATTATTCCATAAATTGTAATATCTTTTTCCTTTGCAGAATTGATAACATCTTTATAAACAACAGACCCTCTTGGATACTCATGAGGAGGTGCATCTCCTATAACAATAATAAATCTTCTTTCTGCCCGCCAATCAAATTGGGTCACAGCAGCATCAATCCCCTCAAACACAGCTTCTGGATAATCCCCCCCGCCACCAACATTAACATATTTAAGAATATTATTTAAATAAGGAATGGTATTAAAATCAAAAGCTTTGGTTAAAAAATCTTCAAGATAGTCTTTATAAAAAACAAGACCTATTCTGTAGGATTTAAACTTTTGAAGTTGAGGCTCTATTATTGAAAACAAATGCTCTTTTAGAATCTCAATATTGCTTTTCATGCTGTCAGTAACGTCAATAACAAGCACTAAATCTAAATCATAAACTGAATCTTCTGATTCTTTTAAAATTTTGTTTATTTTATCAACAATATCAATGCCATTATTAGCAATAACAACTTCATCTGAAAATTTTGTAAAAGTATCCTTTAATTCATTAAATTCAATTTTTCCATGTTTTTGGTTATCCTTGAAAAGCAATTCATAAGCATTGTCTTGATACCTACCCAAATAATCATTATACTTTTTCTCAAAAGATCTTATAGAAAACCAAAAAGGCTCTTTTTTGGTTTTTAATATCTCTAAGTCAATCTCACCACTTCTTGTTGAAAAATTTGGAAATCCATATTTTAATTTTTTTGGAATCAATATATGAAAAGCTTCTCCAAACTTTTTATTAGGAACAGGGGTAGAAGATGTCAATGATAAAAGCTCTTTATTCTTAATAACTCTTCCATTTAAAATCCGAATTTCATCGCCATTAACTTTATTATAACTTAATGTACGAAATGAATAAGTAGCCACATCTTTTTTCTTATCGGGAATTTCAAAAGACTCTGTCAATATTACTGATTTGATTGCAGGTTTTTTTCTAATAAAAAGATGAAATCCCTCTTCATGGGCCTCAACATAAACATCATCAATGCCTATTTTTAAAGAACCATCTTCAAATCCAAACAAATAAAAGCCAATAAAAAGAAATAAAAAAATTTTCTTCATAAGGAAACCGCCCTCATAAATAACTCAAAACCAACGAATAATATTTATAATTAAAGTTTTTCAGATAAATTTTCATAAAATAAAACATTTGATTTAGAAAAACTATTCTTAAAAATATTTCTGAGATTTAAACTAGCAAGATCTTTTTTAACACTTTTTACCATATCTTCATCTCTATTTAATATATCAAAAATCCTAGCTGATTCACTTAAATTACTAACTCCAGAATTAAAAAGTTTGGCATCTCTTATGGATGAAAAAGAAGCCATTACTTCTACAACCCCAAGATTATTATAAGTTTCAATTTCTTTTAACAAAAGAGTTTTATGATAATCATTTTCTTTGGGATTAAAATTCAAAACATTAGCCTTCTCTAGTTCTAAATTTTGCATCACCCTTAAATAATAGCTCCTAGAAGCTAAAAAATCTCCTATCTTATAAAGAGTTAAGGCAATAGAATTTAAAACTTCGTTACTACTTGAAAACCCAGCCATGCTCTCTACTTTAAATAAGTATTTCAATGCATCATCATAATTATTTTCCCTGTAACTAAGTAGTCCAACTTTATAGTAAACATCTGGATAATCAACACCCTCATTTATTGCTAATTTGTAAGAAGATATCGCAGACTTAAAGTCATTTAAAGATCTAAGAATATCACCCTGCTTTTCATAAATTGAAGAAATCTCCTTAGATCCTTTTATAAGATTGTGTTTTTTATAAAAAGAATAATCGCTCAAGGCCAAACCAATAATATTGCTAGCCCTAAGAGAATCTCGAGATTTTTCATAAATGTCTGCTAAAATTTTATAAGCCAATATCTTGTCCCCAGCATCTTTAATTGAATTTTTATGCCTAAAACTATTTAATGCTTTAAGTAAATAAACTTCGGCCTTCTTAAAATCCCCTATGTAATACGAATATCTTCCACTTTCAAAAAGCGCCTTGTCGTAATTGGGATTTTTATTTAATATTTTTCTGAGAATGTATTCAATCTCTGAATTCATATTAACATTATTGTCAAGCTTAAAGACAGTTCTGCCATCATTTCTTTTAAAATCAGAAAATTCCTTATTCAATAAATTTGTTTGCCCATTAAGATAATTTAAATTTATAGCAAGATTATTTGCTCTCTGATTATAAGTCACAAAAGAAATATACTTGTCTACAAGCTTTTTAGCATATTTTGTATAAACAACCTCATCAATATCTAGAATTTCATTTGACTTAATAAAATTATTAACATTGTCAGACTCGGTATCTAAATTAGCCTCAATATAAGCATTGAAAAGTTTAAATAAAATTTCCTTTTTTTGTCCATATTTAGAAAGCACAACCGTATAGCTATTAATACTATCTTTATAGTAATTAGAATTTATCTTAGCCCATTTAAAATAATTATCTCCCTTTAATACTAAAGCATCATAATCGTAAAGATCATAAGATATAATCTCGTCAAGTATTGAATTAGCCTCAGAGTGTTCTCCAAGGCTAATTTTCATAGAAGCATACGCAATATATCCTTCCTTATTAAACTTTTTTCGCCTTCTATTTGTAGAATTTTTAGAAAAAGGCTCAATGGTAAACAATTCTTCATACTTCTCTTCAGCACTATCAAAATCTCTAACGTCTTCAAACGCTTTAGCATAATTGACAAACCATTTATCATTAGGCCTAATATAATAAGCATCTCTAAAGATGGCTTTTGCAAGCTCTCTTTTATTTGCATATATAGATTCTATGCCCTCTTTATACTTGCTCTCAGAAGCAACATAAAAAAATACTACATCTACTATAAAGTATAAAGAAACTAAAACTAAAACAACAAAAATAGAGGCTATTTTTATCAAAGGTAGCAAAGCCCTTGAAACTCTATAGCTTAATTTTTGCTGAAGTTTGCTAAATTCTTCAGCCTTAAAATAAATTACGGGTAATTTAATAGATCGCCCAACAATATCACCTACAAATTTAGCAATAAATTTTAACCTTTTTGTATTTTTTTCAACAAGGTCAATTAACGCTTCAAGTTTAAACCTTGAAACATTCTCCTTAGTTAAAGCCTCAGCAATTGCAATTCTTAAATTTCTAGGATAGGAATTTAAATGTTTTAAAAATAATGGATAATTAACTTTAAATTCCAAACGTTTAAAATTTGAATTTTGATCATACTCTAAAAATTTAAAATCATCTGCAACATTTTCAAAATCATCCTCATCGGTGCCTAAATTCAAACTGTCTCCAGCAAACATCTCTGATTGTTCGTCTGTTTGGTTTTTACCATTAGCCACATCACCAATATTAAATTCATTAGATTCATTGGATTGTAAAAAATTACTATCCCCTGCTGAAACAGAAGAATCATTACTAGCTTCAAAAAAATTATTATTACTCTGATTATTAATCAATTCCTCAGAATTAAGTTCTGAGGAATTGATTAAATTATCAAAATCAAGCTGAGAAGCAATTTCTAAATCAACAGAATTATCATCAAGAACTTTGTCAATATCATTCTCAAAAGAATCACCAGAAGAAACGTCAAAATCGTTATCCAAAGTTGAAAGCTCTGAATCCACATCAACCCTCAAGTCAGAATCACTTAAAGGTAATTTGGCATTAAAAATGTCAGAATAGGGTAACTTATCCTCACTCTCAAGAGCATCAAGCATAAAATTTAAATCAAGCTCATCATCATTTTCTTCTAAAGCAAGATCCTCTCCTATCCAAGGAACAATACTCTCTCCAGGCTCAGGAAGCTTAACCTCCATACTCACGCCAAAAGATTCTTTAGACAATCTTTCATTAGAAAGATTATCTAATATTTCTCTTTTAAATTGTATTATCTTATCTAAATCAGGCATATTACAATCAAGTTCCTAGCTCATAAAAAGCTCTTTTTATAAAATTCAAGCCCTTCTGCATGAAGAACATTAAAGCGATTTTCTAAATCTTCAGCAATTTTTAAACCCAAGACTTCCTTTGTAATCTCTGTCTGAGAATCTTTCAAGCTGTTTAAAATTTTATCTCTATATTCAACAATGCTTATAACCTTGTCAGCATTATAGATAAGGGAGTCTCTTTTAAAAACATCATGAGACATATCTCCATCCTTAGAAACTTCTAAAACATTTCCATTGACTCCGATCATCAAATAATAATCAAAAATTTTAAAATAATTGCCAATTTCTAAAATTACTTTTTTTGTTTCAGGCCTTCCTTTTCTATACCTAGTAGCAGTAGGAAAAATAAGTATAATGTACCCACTATTTTTCTTTTCATAAATATATTTCATAGAATTAGCATTAAAAACACGCCTTTGCCTAGCATGCTCTAAACCAACCCCAATAAATGCGTGCGGTGGATACACCAATATTGCATTGTATCCCAAAGAAAGGGTTTTAACAAATAAATTATCTCTGAAAAGCTTAACTCCAGCTATTGGAATAATATGATCTGCAATATCACGGTAGCCCATTTTATAAAGTAAAAATTGGAAACAAGGAAAATCAAAATTACTATAATGCTCCATTAATATAATTGAAGACTTGCCAGATTTAGTCTTTTGGTAAAGTTCTAAAATATTTTGCATGCCAACAATGGTAGATCCACTCTCAAGAAGTCTCTCTATCATTCTGTCTACCAATTTTCTACTATTAGAATCTGCATTTCGATAAGATTTATCCAAATAATTAACATTTTCAACAGACTTAAATTGACTTAAAAAGTCGCTTTCCATGTCTTTAAAATATTTATCAAAACTTTCATTTTGTACAAACATAAAACCAGCACCCTTTAAAGCATTCTATGTTGCCGCTTAGCCATTAGTTATATTTTTTACTTACTACAAACAAAAAGCTCTCTAAGACTAACAATAAATAACTAATATTAAACAAGCATACATTTTTGAAAACATTTCAAACCATTATACCTTATTTATTACACAAATTAAAGTAAAATTTTAGCTTGTAACAATAGATAAATAACACTAAAAACTATTAAGGTTATTAGACTTTTTTTATTGCAAGAATTAAAGTAAAATTTAAATACAAGACAAATTAAAGTATTGGGGGCATATATATTCAAAATTAAAACAAAATAAATATTCTTTATTAAAATTTATTAAAAAAGATTAATAAAGAATGCGAACAAAAAATATATAAAAATATTGAAAAAGGAAAATCCCATGAAATATACAAAAATAGCATTGATGCTAATAATTTTCTCTTTAATAGCATGTATTAATAATGCTAAAAAAGAAAAAATAGTTTTCAGAGTATCAAACTTAAGCGAGCCATCATCACTTGATCCTCAGCTCTCAACAGACCTTTACGGCAGCAATATTATTACAAACCTATTCTTAGGCCTAGCAGTAAAAGATTCTCAAACCGGAAAATATAAGCCAGGACTTGCAAAAAGTTGGAACATTTCTGAGGATGGAATTATTTACACATTTCATCTAAGAGAAGATATAGTTTGGAGCGATGGAGTTGCCATTACTGCTGAGGAGATAAAAAAATCATATCTAAGAATTTTAAATAAAAAAACAGCTGCAATGTATGCTAATTTAATAAAATCTACAATAAAAAACGCACAGGAATACTTTGATGAGACAGTGCCTGAATCTGAACTTGGCATAAAAGCTATTGACAGCAAAACACTAGAGATAACATTAACATCTCCAAAGCCTTATTTTCCTGATATGCTAACAAACACAGCATACATACCAGTTCCAATGCATATTGTTGAAAAATATGGAGAAAATTGGACAAATCCTGAAAATATGGTTGCTAGTGGCGCATATAAACTTAAAGAAAGATCAATTAACGATAAAATCGTAATAGAAAAAAATGATAAATATTATAATGCAAAAAACGTAGAAATTGATGAAGTAATATTTTACCCAACAGAAGGTAGCGTGGCTTACAATATGTACATAAATGGTGAAATCGATTTTCTACAAGGAGCAGAAAAAAATAATTTAGAAGAAATTAAAATAAGAGACGATTATTACTCTGGATTAAAAAACGGAATGGCATACATAGCATTCAATACAACAAAAAAACCACTGGACAATTTAAAAGTTAGACAAGCCATTTCCCTTGCTATTGACAGAGAAACTTTAACTAAAGTGGTTTTAAAAGGAAGTTCAGATCCAACAAGAAACCTAACTCCAAAATTTGATGATTATTCTTATGGAAAAAATTTAATACTATTTGATCCTGAAAATGCAAAAAAACTTTTAGCTGAAGCTGGATATCCGGATGGGAAAGGATTTCCCACATTAAAATATAAAATCTCGGGAGGCAGACCAACAACAGCAGAATTCTTACAAGAACAATTTAAAAAAATACTAAACATTAACTTAGAAATCGAAAATGAAGAGTGGACAACATTTTTAGGAAGCAGAAGAACTGGAAATTACCAAATGTCAAGCGTGGGATGGATAGGAGACTATTTTGATCCTTTAACATTCTTAGACAGCTTATTTACAACAGAAAATCATTTTTTTGGAGCATACAAATATTCAAACAAAGAGTATGATGCTTTAATAAAAAAATCTAATTTCGAACTTGATCCAATAAAAAGACAAGACATTTTAAGACAAGCTGAAGAGATAATAATAGAAAAAGATTTTCCTATGGCACCTTTATATATACCCAAATCCCATTACCTTTTCAGAAATGATAAATGGACAGGGTGGGTACCCAATATTGCAGAAAGCTATTTATATGAAGATATTAAAACTAAAAAATAATAAAATTAAGTAAAATAAGTAATTTTAAAATTAAGATTTAAAATTAATATCTACTGAAAGATGAAATTAAAATTAAATTTTAAAGCAAACTTTAAAATGGAGGTATAAAAATTTATGAAATTACAAAAGTCATTATTTTTAATAATATTTTTTCTAGCTTTTCTTTGTTGTACTAACAAGGGAGAAAAAGAAGGAGTATCATTTAAAATAAGCTTGGGGGCAGAGCCAAGCAGCCTTGACCCTCAATTAGCAGACGATAATGTTGCATCAAAAATGATAGACACAATGTTTAAAGGACTTGTTACAGGAGATCCTAATACGGGAGGAAACAAGCCTGGACTAGCAAAAGGATGGGATATTTCTCCTAATGGAAAAGTTTACACATTTAACCTAAGAGAAAAAATTACTTGGAGCGACGGGGTTGCGATCACTGCAGAAGGAATTAGAAAATCTTATCTTAGAATCTTAAATAAAGAAACTGGCTCAAAATACGTTGAAATGGTTAAATCAGTAATTAAAAACGGTCAAAAATATTTTGATGGCGAAGTACCTGAATCTGAACTTGGAATTAGGGCAATTAACGAAAAAACATTAGAAATAACACTAGAATCTCCAAAGCCTTATTTCATTGACATGTTAGTACACCAATCATTTATTCCAATACCAATTCATGTTACTGAAAAATACGGACAAAGCTGGACAAGCCCTGAGAACATGGTTACAAGCGGTCCTTTTAAATTAAAAGAAAGAATTCCTAATGAAAAATATGTCTTTGAAAAAAATGATAAATACTACAACTCAAATGAAGTTGAAGTAGAAGAGATTACATTCTATACAACAAATGACAACGCAACAGCATATAAAATGTACGAAAATGAAGAACTGGATGCAATCTTTGGATCCATACCACCAGATTTAATCAAAGACCTAAAATTAAGAAGCGATTATTACTCATCAGCTGTTAATGCCATATACTTTTACGCATTCAATACACAAATCAAACCACTTGACAACGTTAAAATTAGAAAAGCCCTAACCCTTGCTATTGACAGAGAAACGCTTACATATAAAGTTCTTGACAACGGAACTACCCCTACAAGAAGAGCAACTCCCAACTTTAGTTCATATTCTTATTCAAAAAATTTAGAATTATTTAATCCCGAAATTGCAAAAACCCTCCTGGTTGAAGCTGGATATCCTAATGGTAATGGATTTCCAATTTTAAAATTAAAATACAATACAAACGAAGCAAATAAAAAAATTTGTGAATTTATTCAAAACCAATGGAAAAAAAATTTAAATATTAATGTGGAACTTGAAAACGAAGAATGGACAACCTACTTAAGCACTAGGGCAAATGGAAATTATGAAATAGCAAGAGCAGGATGGGTAGGCGATTATGCCGATCCTTTGACATTTTTAAGCATATTCACACAAGGATACACACAATTCTCATCTCACAATTACTCAAATCAAGAATACAACGAACTTATTAAGAAATCCGATCTTGAACTTGATCCAATAAAAAGACAAGACATCTTAAGACAAGCAGAAGAAATAATTATTGAAAAAGATTTCCCAATAGCCCCAATATACATATATGGAAATAGCTACCTTTTCAGAAATGACAAATGGACAGGCTGGAATACCAATATTTTAGAAAGATTTGATTTATCTCAACTAAAATTAAAAAATAAATAATTAATACTTAATTTAATCAAATAAAAATCGTCTATTAATTTATTTCTTATGGACGATTTTTATTGACTTTATTCTAAAAAAAAGATAGCTTAAAATTTATAAATAATTTTATTTTGGGAAAAGGTTAATATGAAGTTTACTAAAACTAAAAAAATAGGTAAAAAAATTAAAATAGTAACACTGCTTATGCTTGCCGTGTCTTTAATTGCATGCAATAATAATTCAGAAAAAGAAAAATTATCATTTAAAGTATACATAGGGGGAGCACCTTCATCGCTTGACCCTCATTTGGTAGATGAGACAATCGGAGCAAGAATTTTAGAACAAATATTCTCAGGACTTTTAACATTAAATACCAAAACAGGAAAGATAAAGCCTGGACTTGCTAAAAATTGGGAAGCCTCAAAAGATAAAAAAACATACCAATTTTATCTAAGAGATAACCTTGTTTGGAGCGATGGTGTTGAAATTACTGCTGAAGGGATAAGAAAATCTTTTTTAAGAATTTTAAATAAAACAACAGGATCTACACATGTTGACATGCTTAAATCAATAATAAAAAATGGACAAGAGTATTTTGATGGCAAAGTATCTGATTCTGAGCTTGGAATCAAAGCAATTGATAGCAAAACATTGGAAATAACGCTTACATCTCCAAAGCCCTATTTTCTTGAATTACTTCTACATCACACATTCATGCCAGTACCTATTCACGTTATTGAAAAATATAAGAGAAATTGGACAAACCCTGAAAACATGGTTACTAGCGGTCCTTTTAAATTAAAAAAAAGATTACCTAATGAAAAAATTATATTTGAAAAAAACGACCACTATTATAATGCGAAAGAAGTAGAACTTGATGAGCTTGTCTACATTACATCTGACAATGATCTAACTGTATACAATATGTACAAAAACAACGAAATTGATGCTATTTTTAATAGCATCCCACCGGACATTGTAAATGAAATAAAACTACAAAATGACTATTATCAACACAAAAGTAATGCAATTTATTTATACTCGTTTAATACAAAAATAAAACCCCTTGATGATGTTAGAGTTAGAGAGGCCTTAACGCTAGCTATTGACAGAGAAACTTTAACTTACAAAGTGCTAAATGATGGTACAGTTCCTACAAGAGAAATAACTCCTGATCTTGAAAATTACAATTACGGTAAAAAATTGGCTTTATTTGATCCTGAAAAATCCAAAAGGCTTTTAGCAAAAGCTGGATATCCTAATGGAAAAGGATTCCCAATGCTAACACTAAAATATAATACAAACGAAACTCATAAAAAAATTGCCGCATTTATTCAAAACCAATGGAAAAAAATTCTAAATATAAATCTTATGCTTACTAACGAAAATTGGCCTGTTCTTACCAACAGTAGAAATACGGGCAATTTTGAAATAATAAGAGTTGGGCGCATTGGGGAATACTTAGATCCACACACATACTTTACTATATTCACAAGCGAAAATTCACAACTTGCATCCTACAGATATTCAAACCCAAAATTTGACAAACTAATCAGAGAATCGGATTTTGAAAAAGATCCTATAAAAAGAAAACAATTACTCAGAAAAGCAGAAGAAATAATTATTGAAAAAGATTTTCCTGCTGCACCTATATACATATATTCTGGGCACTATCTTTTTAGAAACGATAAATGGACTGGATGGAGCCCTAATGTATCAGAAGTTTATTATCTTTCTGAATTAAAACCAATTAAAAATGCAAAGCATAATTAATTTTTAAAAGGGCTTAATATCAATAAAAATAATATTTAAGCCTAATATAAAAGCAAAGCTGCCCAAGTCTTAAGATAATAGCTTTGTTTAAAGCAAAAATACACAAATAATGTGTAAGATTCTATGATAATTTTACTTAGAATCTTACACAAAAAAATTCTTCTAAAATCAAGATAATAAAATTTTAAATAAAAAATTAAAAACAAAAAGTACATTTTATTGAAAATAAAATCATTAATTATAATACAAAAAGCCTCTTATTCTATCAAAAATTATCAACTATAGATTGAAAAACAACAAAGACTATATGATATAATTGACTAATACGTAATGTTGCCAATATCTATTCACAAAGGAGCAAAAATGTTAAAGTTTACTTTAAAAAAAATAATAGGAATGATACCAACTTTACTAGTAATAATTTTTCTATGCTTTTTTGTAATGAGAATGGCTCCTGGAAGTCCATTTGATTCTGAAAAACCCATTGATCCTCAAGTAAAAGCAAGATTGATGGAAAAATATCATCTTGACAAACCTTTTTATATTCAAGCTTTTTATTATATTTCAAATGCTCTCAAAGGAGATCTGGGACCTTCTTTAAAAAAGAAAGATCTTACAGTTAATCAATACATAAAATTAGGATTTCCAAAATCACTTACACTAGGAGTAATATCCCTTATTATATCACTATCAATAGGAATACCAATAGGCATATTAGCTGCTATTTATAAAAATACTTATATAGATTATATAATAACATCAATAGCAATATTAGGGATTTCCATACCATTATTCGTAATAGGACCAATTTTACAATACTTTTTTGCAATTAAATGGGGGTTGCTTTACACCTCTGGATGGATTACAGAAAGAGGAGGATTTTCAAATTTAATTCTACCCATAATAACTCTTAGCATGCCCAATGTAGCTATTTTCGCAAGAATAATCAGAGGATCAATGCTAGAAATAATACAGAGCGACTTTATAAGAACTGCACGTGCAAAAGGGCTAAGCTTCAAAAAGATAGTTATAAAGCACATGTTAAGAGGAGCAATGCTGCCTGTAGTAAGCTACATAGGCCCAGCATTTGCTGCTATAATATCTGGAAGCGTAGTTATTGAAAAAATATTTAGAATTGCTGGAATGGGAATGTTTATAACAGAGTCCGCATTAAACAGAGATTACCCAGTATTAATGGGAGGATTGTTAGTATATTCAATAATACTACTTATTTCTATATTAATATCAGACATTATATATAAAATGTTGGATCCAAGAGTATAAGGGGAAATCAAAATGAATAGCCTTGAAAAACAAAATGAGCAAAATAATTCTAAACTTGAAAGAAGAGCTTGGTCAAGATTTAAAGAAAATAAACTGGCATTTGGCAGTCTTTTTGTAATTGGATTTTATATCTTAATTGCCATTTTACAACCAATATTGCCAATATATAAATACCATACTCAAATAGTAGAGCATTCCGATTTGCCACCATCTTTCCAGGCTGCTGGAGAACTCTGGTATAATAAAGAAAAAAAATTTATTGAAAAATTAGCAAAAAAAGAAAAAAGAGAAATAAATGAAGAAGAACTAAAAAAACTCGAAGACATAAAAAGAAAAATAGAAAATGAAGTTCAAATTATAGATAAAAAGAAAGTAAAAATACATAAAAGAGTATATTTGCTTGGTACAGACAATCTTGGAAGAGATTTGCTTGCAAGACTAATACAGGGAAGTCAAATTTCTCTTTCTGTAGGATTTATTGGGGCTTTTTTGTCCATGATAATAGGAACTATTCTTGGATCAATAGCGGGATTTTTTGGGGGATTGACTGACAAGGTAATAACTAAAATAATCGAAATTCTTTATGTATTGCCCTATTTACTTATTGTAATAATACTAATGGCAATAATGGAAAGAAGTATAATAGGATTATTCATAGCACTTGCATTTGTATCATGGTTAACAGTGGCTCGAGTTGTACGAGGCCAAGTACAATCACTATCAAGTTCAGAATTTATACAAGCGGCCAAAACTCTTGGCGCAACAAATCAAAGAATAATCTTAAAACACTTAATCCCTAATAGCATTGGAATGATAGTTATATTCACAACAATAAGGGTTCCAAGCTTTATTATGGCTGAAGCATTTTTATCCTTTTTGGGACTTGGAATTTCAGCTCCAATGACAAGCTGGGGAGAATTAGTGCAAAATGGAATTGCAACATTTGTTGAATATCCATGGAAAGTTTTTATTCCAGCTATAGTTATGACAATATTTCTATTATTTATGAACTTTTTAGGTGATGGGCTAAGAGATGCTTTTGATCCAAAAGACAGTATCTAGGGAGAAATTGAATGGAAAAAGATAATATATTGGAAATAAAAAATTTAACAATTGAATTTAGATTAAAACATACAACAATTCATCCCGTAAGCAATGTTAACCTATCTGTAAAAAGAGGAGAAATTAGAGCTATTGTTGGAGAATCTGGAAGTGGAAAATCAGTAACAAGTATGGCTATTTTAAAATTATTGCCGGAACTTACAACAGTATATAAAAGTGGAGAAATACTATTTGAAAATCAAGATCTGCTAAAACTTAGCGAAAAAGAACTTTTAAAAATCAGAGGGAATAAAATATCAATGATATTTCAAGACCCAATGACTTCATTAAACCCATTTTTAAGAATATCAACTCAACTTGAAGAAACAATAATCTTGCACCAAGGATTAGGGAAAAAAGAAGCCAAAGAAAAAGCAATAGAAATGCTAAAAACTGTTGGTGTTGTAAACGCAGAAGAGAGAATAAAACATTTCCCACATCAATTTTCAGGGGGAATGAGACAAAGAGTTATGATTGCTATGGCTCTTAGCTGTCATCCATCCTTACTAATAGCAGATGAACCAACAACAGCCCTTGATGTTACAATCCAAGAGCAAATATTATTATTAATCAAAAATCTATCTAAAAAATTCAATACTTCTACCATATTTATAACTCATGATCTTGCGGTTGTTGCTGAAATTTGTGATACCGTATCTGTAATGTATCAAGGAAAAATTGTAGAAGAAGGAACAGTGGAGGAAATATTTAACAATCCTAAACATCCCTACACCATTGGGCTTTTAAAATCAATTCTTACGCTAGAACACGATCCAAATAAAAAGCTTTATTCAATAAAAGAAAACCCTATTAAGATCACAAAAACCAGTGCTGAGGAGTTTTAAATGAGCAGTAAAAAGGAAATAATTCTTAAAGTAGAAAACTTAATGCAAACATTCACAACAGGAGAAGATTTTTTATTTTGGAAAAACAAACAAAAAGTAAATGCAGTAAACAATGTTAGCTTCGAAGTTGAAAAAAATAAAACTTTGGGCCTCGTAGGAGAATCTGGTTGTGGCAAATCTACTACTCTTCGATCAATAATGCAACTTTACACGCCAACTTCTGGAAATATTTACTTTAACGGGAAAAACATAACTAAACTTTCAAAAAAAGAACTCTTAAAAACAAAAAAAGATATGCAAATGGTATTCCAAGATCCTCATACTTCGCTTGATCCAAGAATGACAATAAAGGAAATAATAGCAGAACCACTAGAAATATACAATGAAAATAAAATTCTTCCAAAAACAAAGCAAGAAATAGAAAAAAGGGTAAACGAACTAACAGATATCGTCGGATTACATAAAAGTATGTTAACCAGATATCCTCATGAATTTTCAGGAGGACAAAGACAAAGAATAGGAATTGCTAGAGCACTAGCTTTAAATCCCAAGCTTTTACTTTTAGACGAAGCCGTTTCTGCGCTTGATGTATCAATCAGAGCTCAAATTTTAAATCTGCTAAAAACTCTGCAAAAAGAATTCAATTTGTCTTATTTATTTATTTCTCACGATCTTGCTGTAGTAAAATATATGAGCGATAAAATTGCTGTAATGTACCTTGGAGTTATCCTAGAACTTGCACCCAGAGAAACGCTATTTTCAAACCCAATTCATCCATATACTAAAATGCTAATAGCATCAATTCCTGAAATCAACCCCGAAAAACGAAAAAATAAAAATATAAAACTGGACGAACAAACTCTAGCAAACATTAGAAAAATTCATTTATCAACCCAAGTACACCCAAAGCTTGAAGAAATAGAAAAAGATCACTTTGTATCTAAATATCTTTTTGATGAAATGAATAAATAAATAATTAAATGATTTAAAAGTTACTTATGGTCAAAATAGGAGACTTCAAAATCAATTTTATTATCAATTCCCTCAACAAAGTATAAATTAATTCTATTAACATTATTTTTATCTATCACTTTGTTACCAGAATCAACAAAATAATAATAAATTCTATCCTTGGGTAAATTTTTAAGCTTAATAGTATAAATTCCCTTATTATCCTCTTTCTCAATAAGCCTATTTAAAAAAGGATTAAAATTATTAAAACTACCAGCTATTGTAACTATTTGTCCGGGGCGACCTATATAAAAAATTTCAATTTCATTGTTATCATATGATTGTATTGGATTTCTTAAAGAAATATAACTGGACTTCTCTTTAGCAACCTTAATTTTAGAAAATGGGATTAAATCCTCATTATAAACTACATTTTTATTATACCCATCATTAGTCCAAACACCGTCTACAATAAGCCTATATTTTATATTGCTTGTGCCATGAGGAATATTGACCTTAACAAAAAAAACCCCATGCTCATTTTTTTTGTATAAATATTTCTTAGAATACTGATCAAAGTCAAAGGCAGCAAAAATTTTTCTAATTTCCTTATTAGGAGGATAAAACAACAATATGCGATTGGAATCAACCATAGGCTCAAAATTGTCTTTTCTTGTTGAAACTTCTAGAAATTCATTTAAACTTAAATCAAAATTATAAATTAAATAATCATCTGAAAAAAGATTGTTAACGCATAAAGCTACAAAAACCAATAAATACAAACACCTTTCTTTCATCGATTATACGCAAAACTCACAATAATAATTCTTTTGACAAAATGCTACACATTTAAACTTTTTAACATTATACTAAAAACATACATTAAAGTAAATAATACGAGGAGTATAAAAATGGGTTTTCACATTTATGAAATCAAAGCCAGACAAATTATTGATTCTAGAGGGAATCCAACAGTTGAAGCTGATGTCATCTTAGAAGATGGAACTTGCGGAAGAGCTGCCGTACCATCAGGGGCATCAACAGGAATTAACGAGGCTGTTGAGCTTAGAGATGGAGATAAGTCTGTATACATGGGGAAAGGGGTTTTAAAAGCAATTGAAAATATAAAAAACATAATTGCCCCAGAACTTGAGGGTATGAGCGCCTTAAATCAGGTTGCAATCGACAGAAAAATGCTTGAACTTGATGGCACCCCCACAAAAGAAAAACTTGGCGCTAATGCAATCTTAGCAGTTTCAATGGCTACAGCCAAAGCTGCTGCAAAGTATCTTGGACTTAAGCCTTATCAATATCTTGGAGCGTACAAAGCCAACATTTTGCCTACACCTATGTGTAATATTATTAATGGTGGTGCACACTCTGACAACTCTGTTGACTTTCAGGAATTCATGATAATGCCAGTAGGAGCCAAAACTTTTAGCCACGCAATAAGAATGGCAGCAGAGGTTTTTCATACACTAAAGGGCATTCTAAATAGCAAAGGATATGCAACTTCTGTTGGAGATGAAGGGGGATTTGCTCCAAATTTGAAATCAAATGAAGAAGCTTGTGAAGTGATTATAGAGGCAATAAAGAAAGCAGGATATGAGCCTGGAAAAGACATTGCAATAGCTCTTGATCCAGCAACATCTGAGCTTTATGATCCAAAAACAAAAAAATATGTACTTAAATGGTCAACAAAAGAAGAACTTACTTCCGAACAAATGGTTGAATATTGGTCAAAATGGGTAGAAAAATATCCAATTATTTCAATTGAAGATGGCATGGCCGAAGAAGATTGGGATGGATGGAAAAAACTTACAGACAAAATTGGAAACAAAATACAACTTGTTGGAGATGATTTGTTTGTAACAAACACATCGTTTCTTAAAAAAGGAATTGAAATGGGAGTTGCCAATTCAATCCTTATTAAGGTCAATCAAATTGGAACACTAACAGAAACATTTGAAGCTGTGGAAATGGCCAAAAAAGCAGGTTACACAGCAATAGTCTCCCACAGATCAGGAGAAACAGAAGACACAACAATAGCTGATCTTGTAGTGGCTCTTGGAACAGGACAAATCAAAACTGGTTCACTCTCAAGAACAGATAGAATAGCAAAATATAATCAACTCATAAGAATAGAAGAAGAATTGGAAACAATTGCTGAATACCACGGTAAAAGCGTCTTTTATTCTATTAAGCAAAAATAAATCAAATCCCTTTAAAAGGGATTTTTTTTAATTAAATAAAAATGTAAAATGTATAAAAAATAAAATTATCTTTTAGAGAATTGGAAACTTTTTCGTGCTTTTTTCTGTCCAAACTTTTTACGTTCAACCTTTCTTGAATCTCTTGTTAAAAACCCATTAGATCTCAAAATCATCTTATTAGATTCATCAAGTTCAAAAAGAGCTCTTGAAATGCCGTGCCTTATTGCTCCTGATTGACCTGAAATCCCTCCCCCATAAACATTAATATAAAGGTCATATTTTCCAAGTGTATTTGTCAAAACCAAAGGCGATAGAGCCATTGTTCTTAAATTTTCAAGTTGGATGTAAGAGTCAAAGTCTCTATTATTTACTTTGATATTGCCACTACCCTCTCTAATGTAAACTCTAGCAACAGAAGATTTTCTCCTACCAGTTCCCATTGATAAATTAACATTGCTAAAATTTGATTTTTTCATTTTACCTCTCTAAATTAGCTTCCAGCTTTATAGGATTTTGAGCTTTAAGAGTATGCTCTGAACCAGGAAAGACTTTTAAATTTCTAAAAAGATCGCGCCCTAAAGGACCTTTTGGCAACATACCCTTAATAGCAATCTCAAGAGGTGCACAAGGCTTTCTATCTGACAATGTTCTAAAAGTATCAGAATAAAGACCTCCCGGATATCTTGAATGCCTATAATAAAGTTTTTGTTGATATTTTTTCCCCGTAAGCCTAACCTTAGAAGCATTAATAATAATAACATTGTCACCTAAATCTTGATGAGGAGTATAATAAGCTTTATGTTTCCCTCTTAAAATTTTAACAACATCCACAGCAACTTTACCTAAAATTCTATCTGCTGCATCAATTAAATACCATTTTTTCTCAATAGTCTTTGGCTTGATCCAAATCGTAACATTATTGGTTATTTTATTCATAATAGCGCATTACCCTTACTATAATTTTATGCATAAATCTCATTCATTGTATTATTTGTAAGGATCACTGTCAAGTCCATCAATAAACTTATTTTTAAGAGCAAAACAAATTTTTTTAAAATTATCCAGATCTCCTTTAGAAAATTTCAAAGGAATAATAGATGGAATACTAAAATTGGGACTAATTAAATATCCAAATTTGAGAAATTCATTAAAAATTTCAGTATGATAACAAGCATCATAAAGAGGAAACATATATCTATCAGTTACTCTAAACAAAGATGTAGCAAAAGAATTAAAATCAACATCGATATTTTTCCTATAAAATAAAAGCTTGCTTAATGTATGTCTAGCTAAAGATAAAGTCACAGCATCAAAATTATCTTTAAATTCTATTTTTCTAGAAAGGTTATCCACAACAACAATACTAACAGACATAAAATCAGGCAAAGGAATATTGAAAATCATAGGATACTTAATATTCCTAAATCCCACTCTAAACTCATATATTCCTTCTTCTTTTTCCCAAGGCATAAAAAATTTATTTTTACCAGTTAAAGATAATAAAAATTTTTTTGCATCTTTTTCTAGCTTAAAAATATAAACGGATCCAGCCTCTTTAAAAAAGGTAAACACCAAATTGACAAACTGATTTTTAAAAACAGAAGGATAAGGAGATATCAAACCCCTTGAAATAGTTTGTTTAAAAAGTCGATTTAAACCCTGAACTCTATAACCTAAAAAATTCTTCCCACCATTTAAATATAAATCCAAATATCTCTTACCATGAATATCATAAAGATAAAAAAATCTTGCCCTTTTGATCACTGGCAAATTGTCTATTAAAGGCAAATCATACATTTGATAAACTTTCTAAAAGAATTTCATTTGCAAGTATAGGATTAATCTTCCCTGAAGATTTTTTCATTATTTGCCCCATCATAAATTTGATAGCATGATCTTTACCCTTTTTGTAAAGTTCAATTGATTTAGGATTTTCATCTAAAACTTCAAGCACAATCTGTTTAATAACAAACTTATCACTTACTTGCTCTAATTGATTTTCACTTATAACAACAGAAGCAGAAACTCCCCTGGTCATCATCTCTGAAAACACCCTTTTTGCCATTTTGCCACTTATTTTGCCAGCAATAATAAATTCAACAAGCTCTGTAATATAGCTTGGAAGTAAATTAAATTCAAGAACACTAATTCCTTTGTCATTAAGAACGCTTAAAACTTCAGACAATATCCAATTGGCTACTTTTTTAGGATCACTTGCATTAACAGCAGCCTCTTCAAAATATTTAAGCAGGTGCTTATCTGCTGTTAAAGTAATAACATCAAAATCACTTAGCCCATATTGGTCTTTAAGCCTAACTCTTGCATCAAATGGAAGTTCAATTAACTTCAAATTTTTAATATTATCAATATAAGTATCATCAATCTCTATTAAAGGTAGATCGGGTTCTTGGAAATAGCGATAATCAGATACTGTCTCTTTATTTCTTTGAATAACTGTTGCCCCACTCTTATCATCAAATCCTCTAGTGTGCTTACCACAACTATCAAGGGTTTTCCTAAATTGAACCCACTCCTGTTGCTGCCTTAATTCTTCATATTCAATGGCAGCTTTAATAGACTTAAAAGAATTTAAATTCTTTATTTCAGCTATAGGAGTTTTATATTCAAAATCATCCTCTTTAACGATTAAATTAACATTTACATCACATCTAAAAGATCCATTCTCCATATTACATTCAGACAAATCAAGATATCTAAAAATTTCTCTTAAAGAACTTAGAAAAGCAACTGCCTCGTCCCCACTGCTAATATCTGGAGCAGAAACAATCTCAAGCAAAGGAGCACCCGAACGATTAAAATCAACATAACTTTGATTTTCACTATCCAACAAATGCAGACTCTTACCAGAATCTTCTTCCATATGAATCCTAATAATGTTAATCTTTTTAGGACCATAAGGGGCTTCAATTAATAAGCTTCCCCCCTCACAAATTGGCTTATCATTTTGCGAGATTTGATATCCTTTTGGCAAATCTGGATAATAATAATGCTTTCTATCAAATTTAACAATATTTCTAATCTTTGAATTTGTGGCATGCCCTGCTAAAATTGCACTATTAATAAGCTCTACATTCACACTTGGCAATGAGCCAGGAAGCCCAAGGCAAATTGGACAAACACGAGAATTGGGAACTCCTCCAAACTCATTCTTACATCCACAAAAAGCCTTTGTTTTTAAACCTAACTGAATATGAATTTCTAATCCAATAACTAATTTATATTCCATTCAATCCTAATTCCCTAATCACATTTTTTGAAAAACTTAAAAGTTCAAAATCCTTCTTGCTGCGCCCAATAATTTGCATTCCGATCGACAATCCTTCCTCATCCTTAGAATACGGAAGCGAAATAGCCGGAGCTCCAATAAGATTTGCAATCACAGTACAAATATCTGAATAATACATTTTAACAGGATCATCAAAATCCAAGCCGACTTTAAAAGGTTTAACAAAGCTTGTTGGAGTAATAATAAAATCACAGCTTTCAAAAAGCTTGTTAAATTTAGGAATAATCAAATTTTGAAGAATTTCACAAGCCTTTGAATAATATTTAACATCATACCCTTCTGACAATAAATAATTTCCAAGAACAATCCGCCTTTTAACTTCTTCTGATAAGAAATTGCTCCTGTGTTTAAAATAAAAATCATTAAGACTCAAGCTTTCAGAGATTCTCTTTCCGTAACAAAGCGCAGTATAACGAGCAAGGTTAGAGGACGCTTCAACAGGAGAAATTGTATAATAAATTGATAAAATAAAATTAATCTCTTCAATTGAAACTTCTTTTATGTTAACACCTTTTGACAAAAGGTCTAATTTAAATTTGGCAAAACTACTTGCAACATTTTTATCCATTAGATCTTCGCCAAGTTCTTTGATTACAACCAAATTTTTACCTTGCAACGACTCAATTTTTAAAGGATAAAAATCATCAAAAATGTCTATGCTAGTAGAATCCATTTTATCAAATCCGCAAGTATGCTTTAAAATCAAAGCAATATCTTCAATAGAATGAGAAAAAAATCCTATTTGGTCAAAAGACGAAGCATAAGATGCAAGCCCATAGCGAGAAAGGCCCCCATAAGAAGGCTTGAAACCTAAAATTCCTGAAAAAGATGCAGGAAGCCTAACAGAACCCCCAGTATCACTACCAAGCGAAAAAGGCGCTTGAAAAGCTGCAACCACAGCTGCAGAACCCCCAGAACTACCACCTATAACATATTCTCTATTTAAAGGATTTAAAGTTGCACCATAACAAGAAAATTCACCGGTAGAGCCCATGGCAAATTCATCCATATTGGTTCTGCCAATTAAAATTGCTCCTTTCTTCTTAAGCCTTTTAATCACAGTCGCATCATAAGGAGAAATATAGCCTTTTAAAATTTCAGAAGCGCAAGTTAAAGATTTATCTTGAATTGAAATATTATCTTTAACTGCAATAAGCATGCCAATTAAAGGCAAATTTTCTAATTCACAATTTTTTAAACAGTCGTCATACTTTTTTGCAATATCTAAAGAATCATCAAAAAATTCAATATATCCATTGATATCTTTATTTAATTCATAATTATTTTTATAAGCAAGCAAAATATCATAAATTTTACATTTTCTAGTTAAAACTAATTCTTGAATTTTGGTTAAAGTTAAATTGCTTAAGTCCAATACCTTATCCTTATTCTAATATTTTAGGAGATGAAAAATATCCATCTAAAAACGAATTACTAAGCTTTTTAATTGATTCAATAGGAAGAGAAAATCTTACTTTATCCTCGCGCAAAGTAGAAATCTTTTTTTTATTTGCATCAAAATTAATTTGAACCTCAAAATTTGAAATTTCATTAACTAATTTAATAACTTTCTCAAATTTTGAAATAAATTTATCTTCACTCTCCCTGCTAAGTGTCACTAAGCTTAATTTTAAACTATTTTCTAAATGTATATCTTTCAAAATAAACCCCTAAACTTTGATAATTTTTTTAACATACTCAGGACTCAAAATAGCTTTCTTACCATTTTCCAAACTAATTTTAACAAACTGCAAGTTGCTTTGGTACCAGCTATCAACAACTATTCCCTTTTCTCCATTATAAATTATATAGTCTCCAATATTAAATCTAATATCCCTTTTGTTATCAATAAAAAAATTATTAAAATTCTCTTTTAAATACTCAGGAATAAAGGTAATGTCATAAGAGTTTTTATCAATATCTTGGAAAAAAACGGAGGGAAAAGTACCTTTATAAGAACCCCTAAAAGCTCGCCTTAAATTTAAGGTAACAATAAGCTCTGACTTAGCTCTTGTGATTGCAACATAAAAAAGCCTTCTTTCCTCTTCAAGTCTATCTTCTGTTAATTCTTCAATTTCAGCAGGCAAAAGACCTTTCTCAAGCCCAGAAATCACAACTCTGTCAAATTCAAGCCCCTTAACACCATGAATTGAAGATAAAAGTATATTGGACTTAAAATCTCCAGAAATCAAAGGAGAAAGTGAAGAATTTTCTAAAAATATAGCAAGACCTTCAAATGTGCCTGAATATTCAATTCCACTATTAATAAGTTCATCAATATTTCTTAATTTTTCGTCCTTATCAAATTTTTTATAATAATCTAAAAGGCCAAGCTTAATTACAACATCCTCAATAAAAGCAGATAAATTAATATAATTATCTTCAAAAAGTTTTTTGCCCAGCTCATCATAAACATTTAAAAACAATAAAAGAGACTCTTTGGCTCTATTTTTAAGCAAACTTAAAGTCTTTTTACTTGCACAAAATAAATTAGAATTAACATCTTCATCGTTTAAAGCACTAATTATTTTGTCTAGAGTGGTTTTTCCAATTCCTCTAGAAGGCTTATTTATCATTCTCAAGAAAGATATTTTATCCCTTTTATTTATAAAAAGCCTAAGCAAACAAATAATATCTTTTATTTCCTCTCTATCATAAAATTTAATTGATCCTAAAACCTTGTATGGGATATTTTTCTTTAAAAAAGATGTTTCAAAATGAAAAGATTGAGAATTAAATCTATAAAGTATTGCTGTCTGAATATCGTTAGGAATAAGCAAATTAGAAAAATATTCAGCTTCATCTGAGGTGCTTTGAAAAACTAAAAATTTCATCCTTTTATAAGAATTATTTTGAGTTGTTATTTCTTTCTCGTACCTATTTTTATTTTTTGAAATAACCTGATTTGCAATGCTCACTATATTTGAATTTGAACGATAATTTTGCACTAAATAAAATTTAATAACATTGCAAAAAGTTTTTTCAAATTCAAGAATATTTTCAATTCTAGCCCCCCTAAAAGAATATATCGACTGATCTTCATCTCCTACCACCATAAAATACATACCATCCAAATAAAGTTCTTTCAAAAATAAAAATTGTGAATAATTTGTATCTTGATATTCATCTACAAAAATAACTTTAAATCTGGATTGGATAGATTCTTTTAGGGATTTAGACTGCCTCAGCATTAAAATAGGCTTAATAATAAGGTCTGCGAAATCAAAAGCATTATTTTTGGCTTTCTCTTCCTCATAAATTTTAATATACTCATGTTCCTTCTTTGTAAATTCAGTAAATTTTTCTAAGAAAAAATTTTCTTTGTCTTTTAAAATCAAAGCTGCAATATGTTTTGCCATTTCAAGATTTGGAGCAAGATCAATTTGTTTAACAAATTTAACAACATCATTGGTATCCCAAATTGTAAAATTTGAATCGTAATTTTTGTCAAAATCCTTATAGTAAGCTCTCAAAAGCCAAGACCCAAAAGAATGAAAAGTTTGAATATGAAGTTTTTTGTCAAATCTTAAAAGATCATTTATCCTATCATTCATTTCATTTGCAGCTTTATTGGTAAAAGTTAAAGCCAAAATTTCATTAGGATCTATATTCATATGTTTGATTAAATACACAATTTTTGCGATTATAACTCTTGTTTTACCACTTCCAGGCCCCGCTAAAACAAGCATTGGATTTTTACTTTTACTAAAAACAATTTTTTCCTGAAAGGTATTTAAGCTAGAAAAAAAATTTTTTATTTTATCCATTATTAATAAACTTCAGAAACCTTAAGATCAAACCCTGAGGGCGTCTTTACCCAAAAAAATTGAACAGCAAAAATTTCTTTTCCCTGCTCTTTTAAAAAAGAAGTAATATCTCTGTCATTAAGAATAATATTAACATCAGAAAGTCTTGAAAAAAATAGTATCAAAGATTTCTCAAAAGCTAAATTAATAGGAATGCCTTTGGATGCAAAAAGAGACTTACCATAAAGATTGTTTTCATCGGCATATCTAAAAAACGTATCATTTAAAAAATCGATTTTTAAATCAACATTTGAAAGTTTTTGAGAAGAATATAGGGTAAGATAATCGCTACTTGGTAGTTTTTCAGTTCCCCTAACATCAAACTGCCAATTTAAAATATCAAACCTACTGTCAATATTAGTTTCAGAAACATATTTAATATTTAAAGCAAAAGACTCTAAACTTATATGAGCTATTTTCAGTTTATCATAATAATAATTCTCATAAATAATTTTGACTCTAATATTATCATCAAGATTTATCTCTTTAAATTCTCCTAAATTTAAAATATTTTTACTTTTTTTAGACTCATCAACAATAACTAAATCATCGCTAATAAACGTTGCTCTATATTTCACAATATCATCACCATATGTTAAAGATAAAAAATCACCCTCTTTAAGAGAAACATTCCAAAAATTCTTTTTATCAAAAGACACTTCATGAATATTTGAAATTATCTTTTCATCCTGACTAAGCTTGAAAAATTTTTTAAAATAAACTTTCACTTCTCTAAAATAAAAAAACACAAACAACAATAAAAGAACACCAACAATGCCTAAAAAGATTTTCAAAATACTTAAAGATTCTAAACTGAAAAAAAACAATTTTTTGTCTGAAACCTTACTATCACCTAAAAATCCTAAATTTGAAACTTTATCTTCAGATCTAATCCCAATATAACTATTATTAAGTCTACTTTTATAATCCTTAAAAAGTGTTGATATCAATCTAGAATCAATATCTAAATATTCGCTATAAGTTCTTAAAAACCCTACGGCCAAAACTTCGTTTGGGAAAATTTCAATATTAGAATCTTCAAGAGCTTTGAGATACTTAACAGAAATTTTAATATCATCGGCTACCATTTCAAGAGTCAAATTTTTACCATTTCTAACTTTTCTCAAATAACTCCCAAATTTAATAAAATCATTTTCTTCCATAGATTTAAACCTTAATTTTTTTTAATATCATATAAAAAATTATCTACCTTATTTGAAGATTTTGGAGGATCATATTTAAATTTGCTATCAAGAATTCCAACATTAAACTTCACAGCAGTTAAATCAATAACTATTTCATGCCCACCACTAGTAGGAAAAGCAGTAATTCTTCTAATTATTCCATCTGGAGCAAAAGCAATAATAAAAGAATTAATAGTAGCAGCCCCCTTGTAAAGCTTTCTAGAGAAGGTTAATTTAATATATTTTCCAGGCTCAGATGAATCAAGATCTTCTAGATTTGGAGAATTGGTATAAGATACGCTATACTCACTATTTAAAACTTTCATAAGACCTCCCCCACTGCTCCCTTTTACTAATTGCTGATTAAAAGAAGTCCCAAGAGATGGAACATAAACTGTCAAAAATTCACCATCGCTTACAAAAACTTGATTATTTGAATCTAAATTAATAATAAACTTGTCTGGAAACTTATAAAGCAAAACACCTGTTTGCTTTAATCCCTTTAAAGTAAAATTAATTGTTGCTTGCATATCCTCTATATTTTGATATTTAGCATAAATTCCTTCAAAATATTGATTTGCAGATATTTGAGCAAACACAGCAACGGGATACAAAACTAATAAAAGCATTGTTTTTATCATTCTATGAACTCTTATTATTAATAAGCTTAAGCTATTAACAAAACTACATTTAAACTATTTATTGCTAATAAACTTTATTTCCATAATACTACATATCATGGAAATAAACTATTATTAATAGTAATAGTTTAATACATAAAATAAAAATTTAAAGCTTGGGTATAAATACCTTGAAAGAATTAGGATTTGATAAAAATGTCTTTAAATTACGCTGAAATAAATACTTTGATTAAAGAAATTCCTTTCACAAACTCTTTAATAACAAAAATAATACAACCAGATTACAAAAGCTTGATTTTAGGGATTTACAATAAGATTGACAATAAAAAATTTAAAATATTAATTTCTTTAAATCCAAACACTACAAGATTCCATATAACAAAAAAAAAATTCAAAAAGAATGCTTTAAAATTAAGATTTTCTGACTTTTTAAAATCAAAAATTCACAATGGAAAAATTATAAAAGCTTTCCAGATGAAAAATGAAAGAATCGTTTCTCTTGAAATTTTAAAAAAGGAAATAATTATATTATTTATCAAATTGTGGCCATCCTCTCCAAATATAATAGCCACAAACTCAAATTTTAAAATATTAGATGCATATTACAGAAGACCAAAAATAAAAGAAACAACGGGTGAAATCTTTTTAAAAGCTAAAGAAATACATGAAAGCAATAAAATGACTGATAAAAAAATCATGGACCTGAAAGAAGAATACAATAATACCAGCTACACATCTTATTCTGAATTTCTTGAAAATTACTACGAATCGCTTAATAATCAAATTAAAAAAACCAATACAAAAGAATTGCTTATTGAAAAATATAAAAAAGAGTTAATTGTTTTAGAAAAAAGAATAGACTCTTTAAAGCAACAAATTAAACTGATTGAAAACATTGAAAACGAAAAAGAAAAAGGCGAGTTGATTTTATTAAATATTAATAAAATACAAAAAGGGATTAAAGAAATAAGCCTCTTAAATTATAAAGAAGAAAAAATAAAAATATCCTTAAACCAATCATTATCACCAAAAGAAAATGCCTTGCAATATTTTAAAGCATATAAAAAAGGCAAAAATTCTTTTAAAACCATACAAAATCAATTAAAAGATAATCTGGATAAATTTAATTTAATTCAATCAAAAATAACAATGTTAAAAGTCGAAAATTTCATTCCAGAAGAAGAATATAATCAAGAAAAAACTGCTATCAAAGAAAAAGAAAAAGCACCAAAAATAGGCTCGCATTTTACCCATTGTGGATTTGAAATTCTTGTTGGAAGAAACGCAAAAGAAAACGATGAACTTTTAAGACATTGTGTTAAAGGAAATGACTATTGGCTTCACACAAGAGATTATCCTGGAGCTTATGTTTTTATTAAAAATCAAAAAAATAAAACTCCTAGCCTTGATATCCTCTTGGCTGCCGGCAATTTATGCGTATTTTACACAAAATTAGCAAAAAAATCGGGAAGGGCAGATCTTTACTACACTCAGGTTAAAAATTTAAGAAGAGTTAAAAGCAAAAAGCTGGGCCTTGTAATTCCAAAGGCAGAAAAAAATTTACATATTAAGCTAGATGAAAATCTAATAAAAAAATTAAAAAATCAAACCTAAACACTACTTATAACAAAGTAAAGTTTTGAATTTTTTGCAAAATATTGTTATTCAAAGACAAAAAGCATAAAATTTATAAAAGTGGAGGAAGAACTTTATGATTTCAAAGTTAACAAAAATTGTAGCAACAATATCTGATCTTAGATGCGATCCAGAACATATAAAAGATTTATACGATGCGGGAGTAAATGTTATAAGACTAAATACTGCTCATCAATCACACGAAGATACAATAAAAGTAATAAATAATGTTAGAAAAATTTCAAATAAAATAGCTCTAATGATTGATACAAAAGGACCAGAAGTTAGAACAGCAAATATTGAAAATCCTATTATTGTAAAAACTGGAGACAAGGTAATCATTTCAACTTCGCCTATTAATGAGCCTAATAACTTTCAAACCAATTATGATGGATTTGTTAAAGAAGTGCCCCAAGGATCTAAGGTGCTAATTGATGATGGTGAGCTTGAAATGACTGTTGTTGGCAAATTGCCTGACCGATTAATTTGTGAAATTAAAAACGACGGCCAAATTAAAAATAAAAAATCAATCAACACTCCCGGAATTTCTCTTAAACTACAATCAGTAACCGAAAAAGACAAAGGATTTATTGAGCTTGCGGCAAAATATAATGTTGATTTTATTGCCCATTCGTTTGTAAGACATTCTAAAGACATTCAAGATGTTCAAGAAATTTTAAATGCTTCTGGAAATCCTGATGTAAAAATTATATCCAAAATCGAAAATCAAGAAGGAATTGACAACATTGAAGAAATTGCAAAAGCTTCTTACGGGATAATGGTTGCAAGAGGAGACATGGGGGTTGAAATTCCTGCAGAAGATGTGCCCATTGCTCAACTTAAAATAACACAAACCTGCATAAAATATGGAATACCTGTAATTACAGCAACTCAAATGCTTCATACAATGATTGAAAATCCAAGACCTACTAGAGCAGAAGTATCTGACATAGCTAACGCTATTTTAAACGGCACAGACGCAATTATGTTGTCCGGAGAAACTGCCTATGGGAAATATCCAATTGAAGCTGTAAAAATGATGACAAGTATTGCTAAAAAAGTTGAAAAACACAGAAAAATGACCCTATATAAGGATGAACTATTTTGCGATAAAAACATCACAAGAAACTATATTATCAAATGTGCAATTGATGCCACAAAACTTATGGATGTAAAAGCAATCATTGTAGATTCTCTAAAGGGCAAAACTGCAAGAATAATGGCGACTTACAGAGCAAGTGCTCCATTATTTATTACAACAAATAGCGAGAGACTGGCAAGAGAATTAGCATTATCTTACGGAGTTTATTCTAATCTTGTAGACAATAATTTTAAAAGAACTACCGAATTTGTAGTAACTTCTCTTAAAATGTTAAAAGAACAAAGTATTGTTAATGATAAAGATACTGTAATAATTATTTCTGGCAATCCAAATAGAAATATTGAAAAAGGAACAGAATTTATGGAAATAAACACAGTAGAAGATGCCATCAAAGGACGAAATATATAAAGCAAGTTAGAAACTCTCTGGTTGAAAATATATTTTATTCAAATAAGACAAACGGCTTATCATTTAAGTTGGAAGAAAAAAAAACTCACAAAGCCATCCTAACAGGTTATGGAAATTATGAGTTTTTTTTAAAAAATGAATGTTTGTTTAAAAAAATAATATCAAATCAAACTAATAATGTATTTATAATCTCTGAATCAAAAAGCAATTCTTTAATTAATATATCCAATCACCATGTATGGAAAATTTTTAATAAAAATATTAAAGTAAACTTAAAGATATTAAAATTATTAAAAAATTTAAATTTTATTAATATAGATGATGAATTAATCGAAAATGACCATAAAATTGAAATTACATTGAATTTTATTAGCAATATAAAGGAAAATATAAAAATAATTCCAATAATTTTTGGAAAAACTTGCAATAAGCACTTACTAAAATTTTGTGAGTTTTTAAAACCTTTTATAAGCAAAGAAGAAAATTCATTTATTTTGCTATCTTGCTTTATTTCAAAATCTACAAATATAAAAAAAGCCTTAAAGCTTGAAGAAAATTTAAAGCGTATACTTCTTGAAGAAGAATTGACTAATCTTAATCTAATACTAGAAAACTATAAATCAAAAAAAATATTTCCAGAAAATATAAATGCAATCATGACTATTTCAAGCCTTTTTAAAACTTTCGAATTTACAGACTCAAAAATAACATTTAACTCACCAGAATACTTGATATCAAGCAGTATTCTAATAAGATAAAATTGTCAAAATTAAAATTTATAAAAAGTTTTCTATTCTTTTGCAGTTTTTCTTTAAAAAAGCATCAAGCCCAATCTTTGAAATACTTCTTAATGCATTAGCAGAAACCTTAATATTAACACTTCTTCCAAGATTTGGAATAAAAAATTTTTTATTTATTAAATTAACCTTAAAGGTTCTTTTGGTTTTTACTCCAATATGTTGTCCAGCTCCACCTTTTTTCTTGGCAAGCCCCTTCCTTGGAACATTGTTTCCAAACATAGTTTTTTTACCCGTTATTTCACACTTCCGAGCCATTTTAGCACTCCTTCAATTTATGATTTTTTCTCCAAATATAAATCCATTAACTTTAAAAATAAAGCTAAACTACCCAAAATATTTTTTATTATACTTCCAAAGTTTAAATTGTTTCCATAGCTTTTAGCAAGATCCATATCAAGCTCTTTCCAATTATAAATCAACTCTCTTTCTAAAGAAACTTTTGAATAATCTGAAAGACAATCTTGCAAACGCTGCTCAATAGAATATATTTTGGAATAATACTCGCTTGATATAACAAAAGCCTTTTTATTAACATCTGCTATTATATTTAGCAATAATTTCTCCGAAGATTTATCCCCCAAAGAAGCTCTATGCAACAATGCATTTATTCTATTGCCATAACCACCATGCTCTCCTAAATTAGAATCAAAATCAATAAGACTTGCATAAATATTAATCAAAGCATGCATGTCATTAGACATCTCTCTTGAAAGCTCTATAAGCTTCCATTGTCCTTTAATAATAAGTAAATTAATAATATCGTTAAGCTCTTTTTTAACAAAATAAATAGTATATGTCTTTAAATAAACTAAAAGTTCACAATAAATATAGCCTGTAGTACTCATAATTTTAGATACAATCTTTTCATTCATTTTTTCAGTATAATTATCCAAATTTAAAAAAGATATTCCTGGGAAAAGTTGTTCGGCTAAAATTTTAGATTTGCTATTTTTTTGCAAAACTTTAACCTTCTCAATTTCATTGGCAACATGCTTAGTAAGATCATTAAAAAACATTCTTGCTATTGGATTAGGTTTTTGCCCAACAGAAATAGGAAAATAATCTGGATCCCCGCTAACATATCTTATTAGATATAAAATTTCTTTACTCTTATTTATATCCAAAATAGAAGAAATGATCTTAATCCAGGCATTCGATTTAATAGGAAAATCTTCTTTGTTTCCATAAATTTCTAAAATAATGTCATAAAGATTTTTCCAAATAGAAATATTCTTAATGCAAGAAATACATTCTAGCAAATCTTTAAGATCATCTATAATAACTCCACAACCTATAGAGCTGAATCTAGGTCTATACACAAAGTCATCTTCTGGAAGCAAGTTGTCAAAATTTTTAAGAACTAAATGATATTGATATAAGACTAAATCAAAAAAATTATTCAAAGCCTCATAAGTTTCATCTATCAACTTAATTTGTTCTTGAGTTATGTTTTTAAATAAATAAGATAAATTATTATGTAAACTTTTAGGAAGATCTGACGTAAAATTTATATTATCGCTTGCAGAAAAAGAATAAATATAATCTAAAGACTTCTTCTGACTTTCATTTAAATATTTTTCAACAACAAAATGAACAATTTTATTAGAATTTTTATATCTTTGTGCAAATGGCCTTAAGGGAGAAAAAATTTTATAAAAGTTATAAAGAAATCTAGAAAATTGAGGTAAAGCCTGAATTTTTGAAGCATTAAAAAAATTACTTACTCTGCTTAAATTAACTTTAACTTCTTTTAACCTTTTTTGTTTTATTTGCTCAGAAGTAAGCTCTTTATTAATACTAAACATAGAAAGTATAAAATCAAATAAACCCAAATTCATCATCCCCCTAAAAACTCTTCAACTGCCTTACTCTATTTTCCAATTAAACATGAAAATTAATATAACTATAAAAATTATACATAATTTATTGTAAAATAAAAGAAAAAATTTGAATAATTTTATGAGAATAAAAAATTTAATACTAATAGCAATTTTATTAATTAGCCCTAGCTGTTCAACAAATAAAAATATAGTTGTACTAACTGACAACAAAACAATACCATTTTATATAAATCAATTTAATATAGAAAATAAACTAAATTTTATAATTAAATTTAGAAATAACATTGATCTGCAAACAATAGAAAAAGAAAATGCACAAATAATTATTTCTAAAAACATTGGTAACACAAACATTGCCAACCATTTTAAATCTATAAAAATCAATTATAACCCAGATTATCCTATCTTAAAACATATTTTCAAGCAATTTGACCAAAAAATTATTCCATTAAGCTTTGACATTCCTATTTTAATCTATAAAAATACACATCAAATTAAAAAATACATAAACACTAAATACTTAAAAGAAGAATACGAAAATTTCATTAAAGACGGAAAATTTTTTATATCTCCTTATGTTTCTGAAAATTTATTTTATGTGATTTCTCAAATAAATAATGTGAGATTTTCTTTTGAAAAGAATAAATTAAATTATAATGAGAATCAAATTTTAAAAATGTTAGAATACTTCTCATCATTTTTAAATACAAAACAAATGGATTTGCAAAAAGATTTCTTTAATAAATACGGCTACCTAAAGCTAAACAAAATATTGCTTAATAAAAAATCCCTTTTAATAGCAGGATTGAGCGATATAGCCTTCTACAATAGTCTAAGCGAACAAGAGAAAGCACAAATAAAATTTTCATATTTAATAAATAATAACAATGAAATTGTTATATCAAGCCCAAATTTTATTGGCATTTTAGAAACATCTATTTTAACTAACAAATTTATAAGCTGGATCTTAGATAAAAAAACACAAATAAACCTAATTGGGCTTAACAATCACTCCCAATCAAATATATGTTTTGGATTTGCCAATGGTTTTACTCCCTACAAAGAGTTAAATTTAAAAATAAAACATTCAATTGATGGAATATCTCCTTTTATTATTGACGAAACTCAAATCAATAGCCATTCTTATATATTAAGCAAAAAAACAATTGGAAAAGAGAACTTACTAATAAATGACTGGTTTTTCTCTAAAATTAATAATATAAAAAAAAATAAAAATTAAATATGTCTTTCCTTGTAATTTACAACAATTATTTTAAAAATAAGAAAAAACAATAGCACAGAAAGAATAGCTAACGATGCGTATACGCTATTAAAAACATATATAAGAAGAGAAATAAAAACAATTAGAAAATAATTTACAAAAAGACAAATAATCCCTGAGAAAATAGCTATCATTAATGAAACTAGAAAAATCATAACCTTGGAATTGAAATTAAATTCTATTTTAGAAAACAAAGAGATAAAAACCGATCCCATTAAAACTAGCAAAATAGGAGAAATCAGCAAAAGCAAACTTAAAGAAAAAATATTAATTAATTTCAAATTTAATATAGCAACCCTATTAAAAGCACTTGACAAATTTTGAATTTTTAAAAAAAATCCTAACTCAGTAAAATTTGAAAATAAAGCCAAATTTTCTACATTTCCATTAATTCTGACAACCTCTAAAACATTTGTATCAAAACTATTAGTAGACACAAGGACTTTGGTAAGAGTAATTTCACTCTGCTCATTGTCTTTATCTAAAACATTTTGATACACAAAATTACCCTTCAAAGTAGCAAATGGAATTTTAATATGCAATATAACATTTCCTGTCTTATTAAATCTAATAAGTTCAAAATTTTTTATTATTTTAGAATGATTATTAAAGGCCACAACTTTTTGCATATAAATATAATCATAAAAACCTCTCTTAGAATCTGGTTGCAATAAAAATACATCGTTTATTCCGTAATATTCAAAATATTTTTCAATCTCATCAAAAAAAAGATATCTTTTCCTAAGCTTTTCAAGAGATTTATTTTTATAATTCAAAATTTCATTATCATTGGGCAATAGCTTATGAAGATTTGAAAATCCATAATAAGCTAATTTAAATTTTTCAGTATTAAGATATAAAAAATTTTTTTGTTTTTCTTCAGAAATCAACTGCATTTTTTCTTTTTCGAAATTCCTGTTTTCATTAATAAACTTTAAAGTCAAATTTAAAAGCGCAACAAAATTATCATCTTTTGTTGCAACATAAGCAATATAAGCAAAGTAATTGGCCGTATAATAATCATTTTGAGAAATAAATTCATTGACAATATTAAAAAAATCTTGCTTTTTAAGGCTTTGCAAAGGATATTGTGAAAAAGTTTTTTTAACCTTTTCTAAATCAACATCATAACTTGGAATTTTACTATATTCAGATTTCACTAAATAATAATTTGTTAAAAGCTCTTCATTATTTACATAAATAATTCGCATTTTATCATATATTCTAATCAAATTTTCAAGATGTTTTCTCTTTTGCTTCATTGAATCTGTCAAATCAGAAGATAAAAAAAATCTATTTGCAGACAAACTTATATCTATATTTTTAATTTTAAGAGATATTTCATTTGCTTCACTTTCAAGAAGATTATATCTGTCGTAACTAAACTTATACTCATTTCTCTGAGCAATTATATGAGGCAAAATTAAATTAAATATAAAAGCAAAAAAGAGCCCTATAATAAAAAATAATATTAAAAATGTAGAAAGCCTAGAAAATAAATATCCATTATACGATTTTAAATAAATCTTTATTTCTTGCTGAGCAAAAAAAGCAAAGTAAATGCAAACAATAAAAATAAAAAATCCATAAAAATACTTATAAAAAAGCAAAATAGAATCAAAAAAAGTTGCTATTAATCTATGCTTTTCTAAAAAATTTTCTCCAAAAAAATATGAATAACTAAAGAGCAACCCCAGGAAAAAACACAGAAAAATAATAAAATTGCTCAAAAATGCATATATTTCTCTTTTCATAAGCCTTAAGAATTAACTACCCTTACATAAATTATTATCTAAATCTTTGCTGATTTTAATATATTCTGAAACAAAGCCAAATAAATAGGTAGAAAAAAAAGTTAAAACACAAAAAACAAAAGGAATAAAATCAGAGATTATGCTCTTTCCTATTATTACATTGTAAATCTTGGGAAACTCAATCGAATAGACATTATAAATTTTTAAAAAAAGTATAATAAAAATGGGATAAAGAAACATTGCAAAACTATTTGAAAAAATAAGATTAAAAACATAGGAAAATGCAAATAACAATAAAGAAATTCCCAATATATTAAAAATTAAATTTAAATAATTGAGTGAGAGTAGAAAATTATTCAAAATTTTTAAATCCCCAAAAAGAAAATCAACAAAATTATTATAAATCTTTTGCTCTAAAAAATTATTCTCAACAAAATTAATCTTACTAGAATCAGAAAGATTTGATTGGTAAGAAAAACCTTTATCTCCTTTATCATTCTCTGAAACAATTAAAACTCCATTAAAACCATAAAATTTAGGCTTATTGCTAGAAAATATTATTTTATCATTTAAAAAATGAACAACCTCATCTTTAAGGATAAAAGTATCATTTCTTTTACTATTAATATAGTAAGAATGAAAACTATGACTAACCAAAAATCCTAAATAAGAAAACAATAAAATAAGAACAAAGATAATAAAATAAAAATAGGAAGTCTCTCTAGATGATTTTAAAACTATCCCATAAAAGGGACAAGATATTCTCATAAAAGTAACAACAAGAGACAAAGGGAAAGAATAAATATAGGCATTGTAATAAAGACTATAGCTAAAAATAGAAAAATTAAAATACAAAAACTTATATTTTAAATAAAATGTACATATAAACATTAAAGAAAAAAGACAAAATATTAAGATAAACCTACAAATTATTAAAAAGACCAATCTTAACGAATCAAACACAGCAAATCCTCCCCCCTCGAAAATTGAAAATTTTTAAGTCTTTTTCTTATCGACCAAAATATTTTTAATCTTCTTCTTAGCCTCTTCAAAGCTAATTTGCAAAGCCAAGCTAATCTCGTGTTCCAATATTAACTCAAAATCATTCAAAATCCTTTTTTCGTAAAAGGGCAGTTCCTTTTGAGTAGATTTTTTATATAAAAATTTATATAACTTTGCTGTATCTAAAATATCGCTTTTTTTATAAAATTCATGACCACCATCTTTTATTTTTTTTGAATCTATCTGACCTTCAAACTTTTTAATAACATCAAAAACTTCTTCTACCTTTTCCCTACTAACCAAAGCCCTAATTCCAAAATCGTCAACTTTAGCAACAGGAACCATAAAAATCATATCATTAAATGGAAAATATATTTCATAGTAGTCAATAATCTCACCATTAAACTCTTTGGTCCTAATATCCTTAATCGTACCTACTCCGTGCATTGGATAAACTACTGATTGATTTAGCAAAAATGCCATACTTACCTCATAAAATATAGATAATTATAATTTAAAAGCTCATAAAAAAACGCTTAAATTGGTTCTGATATTAAATTTATTTTCATAAAATAAATTTTCAAGATATCTATCATTGCAAAAGCTTATTATCACACTAGGAGTAAGTTTATTAATATTTGCAAAAAACATCTCTTTATTTCTCTTTACAGCTTTTAAATCATAATACCCAATAAAACTAATTTCTTTATGAGATTCTTTCAGTCTTAAAAACTTTTTTTTTGAAATCACTTTATCCTTGTCAATAATATAACATGTTTTATGGGCATTTTCTAGTATTTCCATTAAAATGAGAAGAACTGTATTTGAATCATAACAGTCAATATTAACTCTTTTAAAAATCCTACAAAAAAATCTTACAATCTTGGAATTTAAAAAAACAAGAGAAGAATTTTTAATGTGATTTCTAAACTTTTTAAAAATCAAAGCCTTTAGAAAAGCTTTAAACCCAATAAAAATTACTATTGAATGATAAGGGTGCCCCGAAAGGTAGGCAAATCTGCTTATAAGCTTGCTACGACTATCAAAAACATCTATAGGCACACCTAAAAAATAAAATCTGTCTGGTTTTGAATATATGTCTTTTAAATTAGCCATTATAATCCCCTAACAATGCCTTAAAATAAGCAAGTGAATAAACAATAGCCGTATCTGCTCGTAAAATCGGAGTGTTAAACCTTATAAAATTAAAGCCTTTCTCCTTAAAAAAGACAATTTCTGACTCCGAAAAGCATCCTTCAGGACCTATTATAATTCCAATTTTGCCAAAATTGTCAAAACTTTCATTCTTGCTTAAAATCATTCCGCTTGGATGAGCAACATAATATCTAGTAGTGCAAAAAGAATAAGGTAAATGAAAAAAATTATTATAAAAATTAATTTTAGGAACAATTTTATTACCACTTTGCTTTAAGGCCTCATCTATTATTTTTGAAAATCTTAAAATTTTGGCAGATGCATTGCCTATATCTATTTTAGATACAGAACGATCTGCATTAATAATATTAATTTCTGAAACTCCAATCTCAACAACCTGTCTTAACACCAAGTCTATTTTTTTACCCTTTAAACTAGAAATAAAAATAACTATCTCAAAATTATTTTTTTCAATTTTATCTATTTTATTGGTAATAAATTTAATAAAATTACTACCAATCTTTACTATTTCTGAAGCCCTTAATTCCTTATCCCTTAAAAGAATGTTAAGCTTATCGCCCTTTTTAAGTCGTCTTACATTAACAAGATGATGATATATTCTTGCATCTTTAACAATAATAAAATCGCCTGCTAAACAACTCTCATCCAAAACAATTTGCTTCACAATTTAATTACCCAATTTAGACAAATACTCACAAGCTATTTTTAAAGCTTTGTCATAATGTAGATTATAAATTGGCAATTCTTTATTATTGTCTTGATAGTAATTAAAAAACACATACTTGCCTAAAAATTCTTTATCAATTTTATATTTTGGATTTTCTTTGACAAGATTTTCAACAAAAATATCAATCTCTTGCTCTGTAATGGATTTTTTACCCTTCAAAAAGCCTTCTATTAGCTTTTTATCAAAAATTTCTTTATATATTAATGCTTCCTCCTCAGAAAAATCTGGGGATTTTATTTCCAAATCAGGCACAATTCCAACCTTATGAATACTCTTTCCAGATGGAGTATAATACTTTGAGCTTGTTATTTTAAATCCACCAGTATAAAAAGGAACCACATGTTGAATAAGTCCCTTGCCATAAGACTTTTCTCCTATAATATAGGCTCTCTTATTATCTTTTAAGGCTCCTACAAACACCTCTGATGCTGAGGCTGATGATCTGTCTATTAAAGCAACAATTTTTATATCTGCGGGCAAAACTTGTTTTGAACTTGCCTTATAATCAATAGGCTTGCTAGAATTTCTTGATTTTGTGGAAACAATGATTCCTTTAGATAAAATATCATCCGCCATTTTTATAGCTGCCTGGAAATATCCCCCAGTATTAAGCCTTAAATCTAAAATCAAAGATTTAATATTTTTATTCTTAAGATTATCTAAAGCTTTTCTAAAATCTACAGAGGTGTGTGGATTAAAGCTTACTATTCTTATATAACCAATATCTGAATTAATAACATCATACTTGATTGTTTGTATTTCTATCTTTTCTCTTGTAAGTTCAAAATCCAATGTTAAATTTTTTCCCCTAAGAATAGATACTTTCACTTTTGTGCCCTCTTTACCCTTTAAAAGATCAACAACTTTATCTACTTCCATAGAATAAACACTCTTACCATCAACAGCGGTAATACAATCTCCAGATTTAATTCCAGCCTTATAAGCCGGACCCCCTTCAAAAGGTGTAACAATAGAAACGCAAGCGCTGTTAGGATTAAGATTTTTTGCCTCGTCCTTATCTTGAGAATGCATTTTTTTTATTATAGAAATTCCAATACCAACATAATCTCCTACTGTTGTTTTTGAAATTTCTTCTAAATCCTTTTTTGTCAAATATTGAGAATAAGGATCACCTAAGGCTTGAAATATTCCTTTTAAAGCACCTTCAAAAATTACTTCATCGCTTACAGGATCAACATAATTTTCTTTTACAAATTCAAAAGCTTGAATCATCATCTGCTCATAATTTGATCTTGATAACTTATTATTAGACTCATCAAAAGCAAAAATAGATTCAACAATTACTAAAGAGCTTATACCTAAAGTCAATAAAAAATATACACATATTAAAAATTTATTTTTCATTTATTCATTCCTAATGCAAAAATTAAAACTTGATTTTATTTCCATAATATAATATTTTAAAACTATGTTAAACTCACATCCTAAAAAAACACAAAGCCTTTACAGAGCAGGACTTGTTGTTTTGCAAATTCTTGAAAGCCTTTTAATTTTAGCATTATTATACCAAGCCATTAATAAATTAATTTTCATTAATAATTACTCCATAAAATTTATGCTAACATTTATCTTATATTCACCTGAATTTTTCATGACCAATTTAACAATTTATTACTTTATCTACGAAAAATTTAAAATTCTTCACAGCACCATAGTAATAACTAAAGTATTCCAAATAATATTAACATTATTATTATTCATCCTAGGATTTACTTTTAAAATATACGTCTACCAAACCTCTCTGGCCATACTTTTAGGAATTACAGTAGTTTACCTGGCATTTAATGCAACAATACTAGTACTAATTAAAGCAAAAATAAAAAACCTGGGGTAAAGCTTGATTATTATTCCTGTAGCCAGTGGTAAGGGGGGGGTTGGCAAATCCCTTTTCTCAACAAACATAGCAATTTGCCTGGCAAACGAAGGAAAAAGCGTATTACTTGTTGATCTTGACCTTGGGGCATCAAATTTGCATTCAATGCTAAACATTACGCCCAAAAAAAGCATAGGAACATTTTTAAAAACAAAGATTAATTTCTCAGATATCATTATTCAATCTGGAATTAAAAATCTAAACTTCATTGCAGGAGATTCTGACATTCCAGAACTTGCTAATATAGCTGCTTCTCAAAAAAAAACCATAATAAAAAATTTAAAATCTTTAAAATATGACTACTTAGTGATTGATCTTGGAGCAGGAACAGCTTTTAATATCATAGACTTTTTTTTAATGTCAAAAAGAGGAGTAATAGTAACAACACCAACAGTAACAGCCACAATGAATGCATATTTATTTCTTAAAAATATAATATTTAGACTGTTATCAAGCGTGTTTAAAAGAGGGACAAAAGGAAATGAAATTCTCATAACAATAAAACAAAATTCAATCGATCTTCAAAGGGTTTATATACCTAATTTGCTGTTAAAGCTTGAAAGCGAAGATCCTGAAAATTATTTTAAATTTAACAAATTGTTTAAGACAATTAGTCCTTTTATGATATTTAATATGCTAAAAGCTCCCAAAGACATTGAAAAAACCGAAAAAATAATAAAATCGGCAAAAAACTATTTAAGCATAAATTTACAAAGTATTGGAGCAATCTATAAAGATGAAATGGTTGATCAAGCTTTAAACAGCAAAATCCCCATCACTATATACAAGCCCACAAGCCCAACCTCTAAAAGTATAAAAAAAATTGCAAAAAAATTAATCGAAATTGAAGATTTAACAAATGATGCTGAGCTTTTAAACGAAGAAGATTTAAATGAAAGTTATGATTTTGTACTAAAAGAAGCTCAAGAAGAATACATTGAAAAAATTGAATACCTTGAATCGTTGATAAAAAACAAAACAATAGAAAGTAGTGAAATTATTGATATAATAAAATCTCAGAAAAGAGAAATCGAAACCTTAAGAAAACAAAATATGTTATTTAAAAAAAAGCTTTTTGAAAAGCTTGAAAAGACTAAGGAGGTCTAATGCCAAATTACATAAACTACCCAAGTTGGTTACATCCTGAAGTGATTCAAGGCATACCAATTACATGGTATAGCCTATCTTATATTTTAATCATAATAATCTCTTACAAGTTTATTTGGTATCAAATACAATCAGACAACATTGATATCAAAAAAGAAGATTATGAAACATTTATGTTCTCACTTGTACTTGGAGCAATTTTAGGAGGCAGATTGGCATCTACCTTGGTTTACGACAAATCGGGAATTTATTATTCTAATCCTTGGTTAATCCTTTTGCCATTCGACCAGCATTGGAATTTTACAGGCTTTAGAGGTATGGCTATCCATGGTGGTTTTTTGGGAGCAATAATTGCTCCTCTAATCGTAATAAATACAAAGCTTAAAAATACAAATGTTCAAAAATATTTTCTAAAACTAACAGACTACGGATCAATGGCTTTTTCTTCTGGATACATACTTGGAAGACTTGCTAATTTCGCAAATGCAGAACTTTATGGAAGAGTAATGAAAGGAGGAATAATATTCCCCAATGCAGAACCATTTGACACAAATATACCAGGTGTAAAAGAATTTGCATCATCAGTAGGGCTTGAACTTTCTCCTCATGACCTGCTAATCAACCTCCCAAGAATACCTTCTCAACTTATTGAAGGATTTTTCGAAGGGCCTGTAACTTTTCTGTTGCTATGGTTTTTATTTAGAAAAATCAAAAAATATGATGGATTTATTTTTGGTGTATATGTAATGCTTTACGCTTTTTTCAGATTCTTTATTGAATATTTAAGAGAGCCAGACAAAGAACTTGGATTTATAATAAACTACAAGCCAATTAAAAGTTTGTCTGAATTTTCTTTTTTAAACATATCAATGGGACAAATTCTCTCACTAACACTAATGCTATCGGGCTTAATCTGGATAATAGTAACTAAAAAAATTGCAGATAAAAAAATAAAAAATACTACCAATTTGGCATTCAAAAATTAAGAAAAGAGCAAGCCAATAAAATGAACGATGTTAATAATTATCAAAATATAAATTCAGTTATAATCTCTAAAAAAGAAATTGATGTTGGAGATCTCATAAAGCTTAAATCCATTTTTAACTTAATTCAAATCGTAAAATCTGAAAAAGCTTTATACAGCGAATATGTAAAACAAAATAATATTAAATTCGCTATTATTTATAATTATGAAAAACCAATAGATTTTTCAATAAACATTGCAAATGAATTAAAAAATGCAAACAAAATCCATTCTATTATAATTAGCAATGAAAAATTTGATGAAGAATATTTAAAACTTAATCACATTGAAATAATAAAAGATATAAACGAATTAGAATATAAACAAAGCTTAATACATCAAAAAAAGCTATTTTGCGACAATAAAAACACAACTCTGGATTTCTTTTTAAATTTATCAGAGCTCATAAAAGAAATAGTAATCATCACAAACACCAAAAATGAAATTATTTATATCAATGAAAAAGGCAGTAAAAATCTTGATCTTCCAATGAAAACCTCTGGAAATATAATAAAAGTAACCGACATAGATATCAGAGATTGGGAAAAATTAGAAAAAATAGATTTAAGTTACCGCACAAATTCTATTCCTGAATTTAAAAATATATTAATAACCGATTGTCTTTTAACTTTAAAAAATAACAAAAAACTACATGTAGATATATTTATTAGCACAATCGCTCAAAACAATATCGATAAATTAATAACAATTAAAGAAATATCAAACACTAATGAAATAGAAAACTATAAATACCTAGAAATTATTGATTCGCAAGACGAGATTCAAAATGCCAAAGAAATTGAAAAATTACTAGTAAACCATATGGATATTTACAAAAAAAAAAGAATATATTTGCTTAATTTAGACGTATCCCTAACAGCAGAATATGAATACAAAGAAGATCAAGAAAAGCTTAATATAAAAATACTTAAAATAATGTATTCAAAAATAATGTCATTATACTCTGAATATATTTTTAAACTAAAACACAACAATTTCGTAGTAATCATATGCACAAGTGGTGGTGAAAAGCAAATAATCTCAATTGCCCAAAAAATCAAAAAAACAATTGCATTGGCATTTAAAAAAGAAGATATTATTATATTTAAATTCAATATTGGAATAATAGAGGTAAATTTAAAAGAAAACTTAGAATTAAAAATCCCTAAATTAATGATGGCTACAAAAATATCATCGGAATACAAAGACTCTAATCCCACTATATACAAAGAAGAACTGCCAGAAGCAGTGATTTTGAAAAATCAAAACAAAATCTTTCAATATATACTCAAAGCAATAAAAAATGATTTTTTTACTCTTTATTATCAAAAAATAAATCCTCTTAAAAAGAACTTAAGGCCTAAAATAGAAATCTTGACAAGACTTTTTGACCACATGGGCAGGCCAATTCCAAACAATCAAATTTTTAACTTAATAGACAAATATAATTTAACTGTTGAGGTTGATACATTGGTGGTTAAAAAGGCTTTAAGAGAATACAAAAGCTTTGTGTCAAAAAATGGAATTCACATTTTCTCAATTAACATATCTCCTTATTCACTAAAATCCCAAAACTTTCGAATCTTTTTAAGAGATACTTTATTGAAAAGCCAAATCCCGCTTCAAAATATATGCTTGGAAATAACAGAAACTGGAATTCTTGAAAACTTTGAAATAATAAACAAATATTTTCAAGAATTAAAAAGTTTTGGAATCAAACTAGCACTTGATGACTTTGGAAGCGGACATACATCACTCTCATATATTAAAACACTACCAATAGATTTACTTAAAATAGACGGATCTTTCATAAAAGCAATAAACTTTAGTGAAATAGATTTTGTAATAATAAAATCTATTAAAAAAATAGCAGATACAAAAAATATAAAAATTATTGCCGAATTTGTGTATAATGAGGAAATACTAAAAAAAATAAATGAACTAGAAATAGACTATGGACAAGGATTTTTATGGCACAAACCAGAACCAATATAAATTCTAAAAAATTTGAAATCTAAAAATATACTTATGACTAAACTTTATTAAATTTCAACAAAAATTATTTTACATTGGAAAAGGAATAAAATTGATGGGGAAAAAAATAGCATTAATTGCGCATGATAAAAAAAAGGAAGATTTGGTAAATTTTGTAAAACAAAACTATCTCTTCTTTTCCAAATTCAAGCTTATTGCAACAGGAACAACGGGGTCTAAAATCCAACAAGCTACCGATCTTGCGATTATTAAATATAAATCGGGACCCATGGGGGGAGATCAGCAAATTGGAGCTGAGGTAGCTAAAGGAAATATCTTGGCTATATTTTTCTTTAGAGATCCCCTAACAAGCCAGCCTCACGAACCAGACGTGTCAGCTCTTATTAGGCTTTGCGATGTACATAAAATACCGCTTGCAACTAACTTAAAAACAGCAGAAATTTTAATAAAAGGACTTGAAAGCTTGATTTTAAAATAGGCTTTAATCTAGATTAAAGCCTAAAAAATTAAAAATATAAATTAATTCGTTAGCATAGGTGAAATTTTTTCAACACCTTCGATAATATAATTAACAGATTCAAGGAAAGTCTTGGCATCTAAATTATTCTCATCAACTGTAATTTCCAATTTTGAATCTTTAATATTAAGATCTTTAAAGGTGCCAACAAGATCACTTCGAGCACCATGTAAATTACTATTTATAATCTTTTTAAAGTCAGAGGTAATCCCAACAAAAATAAACGCTTCTTTTCCAGAGATATTAATTGGAGCTTCTCCTGCATAAATATTGTCATAAAAATAAACTATTAACTTTGCACCCTCTTTTGAAGGTATTGTTTGGAGGTGTCCATCTTCTTCAGAAAAATAAAAAACCTTTATATTTTCTCCCAAACTTTTTCGATCTTTTTTTGAATGAACTACTCCCATAGCATGAAAAACATGCCCAATAGTATGTTCATCTATTTTAGAATCATCAAGCTTAGAAGATTTATCTGCTTCTTCTTGCTCCTCAACATATTCATTTGAGCTGTCTTTTGAAGCACAAGCAATTATTAAAAAAAAGAAAAACAATAGCAAATAGTTTTTCAAAAAACCATTTTTATACATAAAAATTCTCCCTCATAATTTATTAATCATATTAAAATTAAAAGTAAGTTTACAATAAATAATTTATTTTGTACACACTTTAAAAACAATTAAAATGTTAAAATGAAACAGGAGGTCTTATTAATATGAAAAAACAAAATCCATGGATACGTTTAAATGAAGAAGAAAAAAATCAAATTTTCAATTTTTCTGAAAGTTACAAAAAATTTATAAGTAAATTTAAAACAGAAAGAGAAGTTACAGCCTATGCCTTAGATAAAGCAAAAAAATTGGGATTTGTAAACGCTGAGGAGAAACAAAATTTAATGCCCGGCGACAAAATTTTTTATACCTGTAGAGAAAAATCTGTTGCTTTTGCTATTATTGGTAAAAATCCTATTGAAAATGGAATGAATTTCATTGTTTCTCACACAGATTCACCAAGACTTGATGCAAAACCTTCACCAATCTCTGAAGAAAACGAACTTACATTTCTTAAAACCAACTATTATGGGGGAATAAAAAAATACCAATGGTTATCTACACCCCTTTCAATAAGAGGCGTGGTATTTTTAAAAAATGGAGAAAAGATTGAAATCAATATTGGTGACAATGAAAACGATCCTGTATTTATAATTCCCGACATTTTACCTCATCTTGATAGAAAAATACAAAGAAATAAAAAATCAGACGAAATTGTTGAGGGTGAAAATCTAAAAATTTTAATTGGAAGCCTGCCAATCGAAACAAAAGAAAAAGATAAAGTCAAAATGGCAACTTTGCAACTAATAAAAGAAAAATACAAAATAGAAGAAGAAGATTTCGTATCATCAGAAATTGAAATAGTGCCTGCAGGAACAGCAAAAGACGTTGGATTTGACAAAGCTTTAATTGGTGCTTACGGACAAGACGACAAAATATGCGTTTACACTTCGCTAGAATCCATATTTAATCTTGAAGAGATTCCAAACAAAACAGCCATTTGCTTTCTTGTAGATAAAGAAGAAATTGGTTCAACAGGTTCAACCGGACTAGACTCAAGATATCTTGAATATTTTGTTTCTGATATGATCTTTAAAATTAAAAAATCAGAATACAGCAATCTTCACGTACAAAAAGCTTTGTGGAATTCAAAAAGCATTTCTGCTGATGTTTGCGCAGCAATAAACCCGCTATTTAGCTCAGTTCATGACGAACAAAATGCTCCCCAACTTGGCTATGGAATACCCATAATGAAATACACAGGACATGGCGGAAAAAGTATGGCCAGCGATGCTGATGCTGAGCTTGTTTCTTATATTAGGCAATTATTAAATAAAAACAATATAGCCTGGCAAGTAGCAACACTTGGAAAAGTAGAAGAAGGCGGCGGCGGAACTGTTGCTAAATTCTTAGCTAGCTATGGAATAAGAACAATAGATATGGGACCTGCCGTTATAAGTATGCATTCTCCAATGGAAATAACTTCTAAATTTGATTTATACAATGCTTACTTAGCATATAAAGCCTTCTACAAGGAATAAAATTGCTATGGTAGATTTAGAAAAAACAAATAAAATCAAAGTAGCAGAGCATATTGTAGAATGCTTTGGAGGAATTAAAAATATTAAAAATATACAAAAAGATCTAACAAGAATAAAAATTTTAGTAGACAGCAATTCTTTAGTAAAAAGAGACGATTTAACAAAAAATGACAACATAATAGGAACTATCAAATCTAATGAACTTACAGAAGTTGTAATGAATTTTGAAATAATCGAAGATGTTTATAATAAAATTTTATATATGATGAATGATCAAAAATAATAAAGCCTCTACAGAGGCTTTATTTTATTGTCTAGCATCTCTCATATACTCAATAACAGATTTGGGCTCCAGCTCTTTATTCAAAATTTTGTATATAACGCTTAACAAACTATTAGAATTGAGATCACGATTTAATTGTTTAAAAAAGGAAAAAATTGATTTCGCAGCCAAAACTCCTTCTGGCAAATATCCAATTTTTTCAATATTGCTTATCAAATCATCTATACTAAAAAAGTTTTCTAAAATATTTTTGCTCACAATTTCATTGCCAAATCGTCTATTTCTCCCAAACATGCTTCTACAAGTAACATCTAAATCGCCAGAACCAGACAAAAATAAAAACGTTTCAATATTTCTTCCCCCAAGCTCAATTGCAATGTCCTTTATATTATTTAAGGATATTGAAAATAAAAATGATTCTGTATTGCTACCTATTAAATTAGGATAATTCAATTTATAAGCATCCAAAATTCCAAATGCAATCGCAAACACATTTTTTAAAGCTGCTGCTATTTGCACCCCAAAAACATCGTTGCTATAAAATAAAGAAATTGGGGTTTTACTAAATAAATTAATAAACAAATATGCATTTTCTCTATCATTGCTAGCCGCAACAAGCCCTGTTATCACGCCAAGCCCAACTTCCTCAGCATGACTTGGACCAACAATATAAGTAATTTCGTCTTTATATCCTCTCATAACTCTCTCGGCAGCTTCAACAACTGTCTGAGTTTTACCATCAAAAGTAATAAATCCTTTTGTAAGTATTGCTAGCTTTGGCTTTATCTTTAAAGAATGTAAAAATTGATCCAATTTTTTTAAAATATCAACAGTAAAAAGAGAGGGCGTTGCAATGAAAATATAATCAGACATTGTTACAACTTCAAACAAATCTGAACTTGCAACTAAATTTTTTGGCAATTTAATCCCCTTTAAATATTTGGCATTAACATTATCATTATTAATGCTATTCTTAACATCTTCTTCAAAAGCCCATAAAAAAATATTAAATTCAAATTTATCTGACAAAGACTTTGCAATAGCTGTTCCCCAAGCACCTGCTCCTATTACTGATATTTTCATAAATACTCCCTATAACCTTATAAAAACTCATATTTTATTGTTTCATCTAAATAGATTTTTATTTTACCAGAATTTTCAATTTTCTTAAAAAGAATTTCATCTATTAAAAGCTTTCCTAACTCTTTGAATATAAATTTTCTAACACTTTTTAAACTGTAACTCTTCCCATAAATCTTTGCTCGAATATAATCAACAACGCTTTTTTCAAAAAAAACATCGAATTTTCTATCTCTTAGTATCCTTGCAAAACAATCAAGTTCATTAAAAATGATTTTTTCAAAATCTAACTCATCAATAGATTTAAATACAAACACATGATCTATTAACTCTAAAAACTTATTAGAAAATCTCTTCTCTAATATAAAATTAAAATCATTTTCCCCCACCATTTTATTTTTAAAGCCAATACTATTAAGCTCCTTACTTTCAGCATTGACACTTATTACTATTAAACTTTCTGATAAACTCACACTTTTCCCAAGACCATCAAAAAGCTTGCCTGTTTTAAACCCTTCCAAAAAAAAATCAAAAACCCTTTTATCACATTTGTCAAAATCTGATAGGAAAATAATAGAATTAGAAGATTTGTTTAAAAATTTAAAAAATCTAGTAGATTCATAATACCCTTCATTGCTTAAAACAGGCCCAATCAATCTATCAAGAGAATTAAAATCACTATACTCACCCATGTTAAGACTAAACTTTGGAATTCTAAACTCTTGTGACAAAATATCTGTCAGCTTGCATTTTCCTGATCCAGAAGCACCAATAAAGGCAAATATACCAATAGTACTTCTGTTGGCAAGCAAATTGAATTTTAATAATTTAATATTTAATATCAAATCAAATATCAAGTTATCATGCATAATAAGTTCTTTTTTTATTCTATTTTCTAAATTAATTAACAATTCACTATCATACTCTTCAAAATTAAAAATATTAGCACCAACAATAGATTTAATCAGATCACAAACATCTTCTTTTGTTATAATCCTTTTTATGCTTTCAAGCTTAAACTTAGAACCCAATTCATCTAAAATATCAAAAGCTTTGTCTGGGAGAAATCTATCTTTAATATATTTTTGAGACATGAGAATGCAAGTCCGTATTGCCTCATCTGTATATTCCACATTATGATATTTCTCATAATCTTTTTTAATCTCCTGCAAAATATTATAAGCGTCTTCAAAATTAGGCTCTTTAAGCTCTATACTCTGAAACCTTCTCATTAAAGCCTTATCTTTTAAAAAAAATTTTCTATATTCATATTCTGTAGTAGCTCCAATAAATTTAATTTTCCCTAAAGTAAGAATGGGCTTCAACAAATTGGAAATATCCATACTACCAAATGAAGTAGCCCCTGCCCCTACTATCATATGGATTTCATCAATAAAAAGCATAACTTTTTTTCTTGAGTTTAAAAAATCTAAAACCCTATTCACCCTACTCTCAAGATCCCCCCTATATTTAGTGCCTGAAATAAGCCTGCCAATATCAAGAGAATAGATTTCATATCCTATTAAATCCTTTGGAACATTCTCTGTTTTTATCTTATATGCAAGACCTTGGATTAATACTGTTTTTCCAACACCAGGTTCTCCAAATAAAATAGGATTACTTTTGTGCTTTCTAAGTATCACCTGGATTAACCGAAATAATTCTCGATTTCTACCAATTAAAGGATTGTATTTTAAATCCAAAGTATCAATAACGTTTGTCAAAAAATTGCCAATAGAATCTTTACTTTCTAAGAAAATATTATTTTGATCCAACTTATCACGCTTATCATCAAAAATATGAAAGTCTCCTTTCTTTCCTGGCGCATTACTATGAATATATTCTGCAATTAATTCACTGTCGCCTGAGGCAGATTTAGTATTTAAAGCTAAATAATCATGAACTTCAATAAGTTTGTCAAAAATAGTTAAATTAAACCCTGAGCTAATCAGCGCATCTAAAATGCTATTTTTTCTTTTTTTGACAAGCACCCATAGTAAATCTTTTTCTTGTATTTTATAAGGTTTTTTATAAAAAAAAAGAACACTAATTATATCTTCATACAAATAATCCATACTAGAAACATAGTCTGGGATATAATTGACTCTTAAGGGAAGTTTACTAAAAAATTCTTCTAGTTGTTTATTAAGCTTATAAAAGTCAATTGCACATAAACTAAGTAGTTCTTTAACTTTATCGTTTTTAATAAGCCCATAAAAAATGTGCTCTTCTGTAAACACAAGATGCTTAGATTCCATGAAAAACAAAAAAGTGTTAAAAAATACACAATTTAAAGCTCTTCTATCATACATCCAAAATCAACTATAAAACAATTCGTAAAAATTTTTTTTTACCTACTCTTAATTCAACTTCATTGTTGTTAAAATCCTTTTTAGCAAGAAGATGATTCTGATTTTCTATCCTTTTGCCATTAATATAAACACCTCCAGAATCAATCAATCTTCTGCCTTCTGATTTGCTAGGCACAATTTTTGAATTTATCATTAAATCAACTAACAATACCTCTTCTTCCAAATTAGAAAAGCTAAATTTAAAAAATGGAATATTGCTTCTATCTCCACTTCCCCTAAATGCAGCAAAAGCTGCCTCTTGAACTTTCAAAGCTTCCGATTCTCCGTGAACAATTTTAGTTATCTCAAAAGCTAAAATCTCTTTGGCTTTATTTAAAGAATTCCCCTTAAAATTTGAAATTAATTCAATCTCATCTTCTTGTAAAAAAGTAAAAAGATACAAAAAAGTTTTTACATCAGAATCTGAAGTATTTCTAAAGTACTGATAAAAATCATAAATACTGTAAAGATTGGAATCAAGATAAACAGCACCTTTTTCTGATTTACCCATCTTTTTTCCATCACTTCTTGTAATTAATGGAAACGTAAGCCCAAAAGCTTCTGATCCAATTTTTTTTCTAATTAAGTCAACCCCTGAGATAATATTCCCCCATTGATCATCCCCACCAATTTGAAGTCGACAATTTTTAATTTTATTAAGCATATAATAATCATAAGACTGTAAAAGTTGATAATTAAACTCAATAAATGAAAGTCCAAAATCAAGCCTTCTTTTATAAGTTTCAAAGCTTAACATACGATTGACAGAAAAATGCATGCCAATATCTCTTAAAAATTCAATATAATTGAGATTATCTAGCCAATTTGAATTATAAATAAAGCATTCTGAAGTAAACTTGGTTATTCTTTGAAGTTGATTTTTTATCAACAAGGCATTATTGCTAATCTCTTCTGAAGATAAAATCTTTCTCATCTCGCTTTTTCCAGAAGGATCGCCTATTTTTGCTGTAGAATCTCCAATCAAAACAATTGGTATGTGACCATGTTGTCTAAGATGCATCATTGCTAAAAAGGGAATCAAATGGCCAATATGAAGAGAACTGGCTGTTGCATCAACTCCTACATAAAAAACTATTTTTTCTCTATCCATTAAATCACTTAAAACTTTTAAAGATGTACATTGCTTTAAAAATCCGCGTTTATGTAAAAGACTTAAAGCAAGATTCATTTATTAAAATCCTCTTTGTAATTTAAAATCTCTGTCTTAATGTATGAATATAAATCATTAATAAAAATTCTCTTCTGGGTCATACTATTTCTTTCTCTAACAGTAACTCTCTCATCCTCAAGAGTATCATAGTCTATTGTTACACAATAAGGAGTTCCTATTTCATCTTGACGTCTGTACCTTTTACCGATTGTTCCACCATCATCGTAAAATATATGAAAATCATCGCAAAGCTCCATATAAATCCTTCTAGCAACCTCAATAAGCTCAACTTTTTTAACAAGAGGAAATATAGCAATTTTGTAAGGAGCCAACTTGGGGTGTAAGCGCAAAACAATACGCTTGTCTCCATCTGAGAGCTCTTCCTCAGAATAAGCATCACAAAGAGTCATTAAAACAGACCTTGTAAGACCGGCAGAAGTTTCAATAACATAAGGCACATATTTCTCTTTTGTTAACAAATCATGATACTCAAATATTTTGGGCTTGTTAGAAAATTTAGCGTGCTGAGTTAAATCATAATTACCCCTATTATGAATACCTTCCACTTCCTGAAATCCAAAGGGAAATTCATACTCAATATCAAATGCGGCTTTTGCATAATGAGCAAGCTGAGTTGAATCATGAGCCTTAAATCTTAATCTATCAGGCCTAATTTTAAGAGTTTCTATAAAAAAATTCATTCTATTTTGCTGCCAATAACAAAACCACTCGTCTATTTGCTTGGGATGAACAAAAAACTGCATTTCCATTTGCTCAAACTCACAAGTTCTAAATATAAAATTTTTAGTAACTATCTCATTTCTAAACGCTTTACCTACCTGAGCAATTCCAAAAGGAATCTTAAGCCTTGAAGAATCCAAAACATTTCTAAAATTAACAAAAATTCCTTGCGCTGTTTCAGGTCTTAAATAAACTTCACTAGAACCATCCTCCAATGCTCCAATATGAGTCTTAAACATTAAATTAAAACTTCTTGGAGATGTAAAATTATTCCCAGCTTTGCAATTTGGACAATTTTTTGACAAATCAATAAAATCGGCTCTAAATCTACTTTTACAATCTTTGCAATCAACCATAGAATCCGAAAAACCATCAACATGCCCAGATGCTCTCCAAATTTCAGGACGCATAAAAATAGCACTATCTAAACCTACAATGTTTTCATGCAAATACACCATGCTCTTCCACCACTCTCTCTTTATATTTTTTTTAAGTTCAACTCCCAAAGGACCATAGTCCCAAGCTCCTGAAAGGCCTCCGTAAACCTCTGAAGACTGAAATACAAACCCTTTTCTTTTAGCAAGAGAAATAATATCTTCCATTCTAACCATAAAAATATCCTTAATAGCTATTCATTTATATTTATTCTTAAAAATTCCTGTGCTAATTTTATTCTTTCAAAAACTTTAACCCTACCTATCAACTTTAAAGAATCAAAAAGCGGCGGAGAGACTTTGCTGCCAAGCGCCGCAATTCTAATAGGAAGAAGAATTTCTCCCAATTTAAAACCATTACTCTCGGCAAAATCATAAAAAATTTTATCATTCTCTTCTGACGATCTTTTTTCAAATCCTTCTAAAATAGGCTTTATTAATTCTAAAATAGAACAAACCTCTTTGGCTGTTTTTTTTCTGCTTAAAAATTCATCTAAATTCCAAGATTTAATGTCTTCATAAAAAAATTTAGTCATATTTAAAGCATCACTTAATTTTTTAATTCTACTCTTTATAAGAGGAATTAATAACTTTAATTTTTGATTATCTTTTAAAGTACTAGGATTAGCAACATACCCTTTTTTTTGAAAAAAAGGAAGCAAAAGATTAAACAAATCTTCATCTTTTTTTTCTCTAATATAGTAGCTATTGAAAAAATCCAACTTATGATAATCAAAAATCGCAGGAGATTTATTGATCTTCTCAATTGAAAAAAATTGCTCAAGATCATTTTTTGAAAAAAATTCCCTCTTATCATCATAAGACCAACCAAGCAAAGTAACATAATTAATAATAGCTTCTGGAAGATACCCATCTTCAATAAACTGTTTTAAAGCTGTTGATCCATGTCTTTTGCTTAATTTTTGACCATCATTTCCCATAACCATTGAAAGATGACAATAAATAGGCGGCTTCCATTTAAAAGCCTTATAAAGAAGCACGTGCAACGGGCCTGAAGAAACCCATTCTTGAGCCCTTAATACATGGGTAATTTTCATTAAATAATCATCAACTACATTAGCAAGATGATAAGTCGGCAATCCATCTGACTTGAGAATTACAGGATCAGGACTAATGTCTTTATTTGCCCATGTAATTCTTCCAAGCAAAATATCATCAAAACTCGTATCTCCTTCTAAAGGAATTTTAAATCTAACAACGGGTTTGATTTTTTTAATTAGCGCATTCTCAATTTCGTCACTACTTAAATTTCTACAATGCCTATCATATCCAGGGGGCATCTTATTAATATTTTGAATTTTCTTAATCCTTTCAAGCCTTTCAGGACTGCAATAGCAATAATAAGCATGCCCAGATTCAATTAAATATTTAGCATATTGCTTATATATCTCACTTCTTTGAGACTGAACATAAGGTGCATAATCACCTCCTACAACAGGACCTTCATCAAAAGAAATACCAAGCCATTCAAGACTTGAATAAAGATCATTTTCAGCTTCTGGAGAATACCTATTCTGATCTGTATCCTCAATCCTAAGTAAAAATTTACCTCCACAAGACTTTGCAAAAAAATAATTAAACAAAGCTGTTCTAATCCCACCAATATGTTGCAAACCCGTTGGAGAAGGTGCATAACGAACCCTTATACTCAAAACGCAACTCCTTTAATAAAAAACATCTTTTTTAGAAAAATCATAAATATAATAAAAAACAACAAAAAATAAATTTGAACCAAGTAGTTTTGTATGTTTAGAATCTATCCTGTTTTTAAATTTATAATATCGATTTCTAATCTCAATTTTTTTGCTTTCAAGCAAATCAAAAGATGCTTTTGATTTGCGCAATAAATAATAGAAATAAATAGTAAAAATATCATTTTTCAAAAAGAACTTATCTAAAAAATTTACCAACTCTTTTAGCTTTGAATACTCTTCAAATGATAACATACTAAGAGCCTCACAATATTTCACCCACTTATTCCTACTGCACTTGTAATTTAAAATTAAACTAAAAGCCTTTTCTTTTTCTCTAAAGCTAATAAGAACAGAATAAAGCTCTATTATTGTCTTATGCCTTAATCTGGTGTCTTTTAAATAAAAATAAAGCTCATCAAGACTTTTTTTATCTTGTTTTATTAAAATAAATCTAAGAAGAATAGATATTTCAAAAACACTTTTAAGCTTTTTACGAACCATTTTAAGCTTTAAAAAAGTAAATGTATCTTCCATCCCATTTAAAATAAAATACAATCTTGAAAAAAAATATTGGGAATAAATAACATTAAAAACAATCACCAATAAAAAATAAATCACAATAAATTGGTAATTAAACAAAATGAAGCTTAATTTCATTTGAAATCTTAAAATTGCCAGAAAATAAATAAATAATCCAAGAAAAATAATATTAAAACCTAAGCGTATTTTCTCTACCATAAAAATCTCTTCAAAAAAGCTTAATTCAAAAATTGAGATATAATAAATACATTATACTAATAGATGGACAATTAATAAATAATATGGTATACATGGTTAATAGGGCTTAATTTCAAGGGAATAAATGCAAAATTTTGAAAGCATTATCAAAAATATAAAAAATTCATCATATTTAATAGACAAAGAATTCTTAGTTTGGCCTGAGAATGCATTTATTGGAGACAAAAACATTGAGCTTATTGAAAAATGGAATTTAAAGTCATACATTAAAGAGAGAAAAAATTTTTTCAGTGATGATTCTGTTAAAAGAGAATATGAAGAAATACACAAAAAATTCAACGAAGAGGCTATTTCTAGTTATCATGTAATAATAAGCAATTTAGAAGAAATCTACGAAAATTGCAAAAGAAATAAAAAAATATATTACCAAGACATTATGCCTACTGTAAAAAAAGTAATAGAGTTTTACAAAAAACAAAAAAAAATTTTTATCAAATATTTTAGAATTCCCAAGCTTTCTGCAAACTATCACATTATTCATTCAGTAAATACAGCTATCCTAACAGTAGCCCTTGGCAATGAAATGGGACTAAATAACTATAAAACAGTAGAACTTTGCAGTATTGCCCTTTTACACAAAATAGGATTTTTATTCATTCCAACAAAAATTAGCGAAAAAAAAGAAGCATTAACTAACGAAGAACTAGAAATAATAAAAAAATATCCCATAATAAGCTATAAAATAGCTTCAACAAGCAATTTGTCACGATCAATATGTTTGACACTTCTAACACATAAAGAAAATCTAGACGGAACTGGTTACCCTAAAGGATTAACAAGTGAAAACATCAGTATAGAATCAAATATAATAGGCGCTGCTAGCGCCTATTCTGCCATCATTTTAGATAAGGCATATAAAAAATCTTTTAATTCTGGGGCATCTATTATTGAATTAATTCAAGATGCTGACAAAAAATTTGATAAAAGAGTTTTGAAGTTAATAATCAATGCAATATCTTCTTGTCCTTTAGACTTTATTGTAGAGCTTAATGACAATTCTATAGCCAAAATAGTAGATATAGATGATTCTAACCCAAATCTCCCATACATAAACCATATAATAAAAAATGGAAAAGTTGTAAACAAAAATGAACACCATAGTGTTCAATCTATACCAAACACAAACACAGGAATAAAAAAAATACTCAATCAAAATGAAATAGAGCTAATTAAAAATAAATATTCTTTAATAGATATTATATAAAACATTTAAAAGGAGAAAAAATATGATTTTGATAATATCAGCTATGCAAGAAGAATCAGAAGAAATAAATAAAATACTTGATAACAAAGAAGAAATTGTACTAAACGACTACTTAGAAAATAAAAAAATTTATAAAGGAAAAATTTTAGGGAAAGATGTAATCTCTTTAACTACAGGAATTGGCAAAGTTAACGCAGCAATTTGGAGCAGTCAAATTATCTCTAAATATAAAATCACTCATATAATAAACTCTGGAAGTTCTGGGGGAATAAAAGAAAACTCTAACCTTAAAATATCAGATATTATAGTATCCTCAGAAACAGCATACTATGACTTTGACTTAACCAAGTTTGGACACAAAATAGGGCAAGTCCCCAATTTGCCACAAAAGTTTAAAGCAGATGAAGAATTAGTGAAAAAAGTAGTCAATATTAATGACAACAAACTTTTAAACATTGATACCCACATTGGCTTAATACTAACAGGAGATCGATTTGTTGACAATGAAAAAAATCTTGAAACAATTAAAAAAAATTTCAAAGATGCTTTAGCTGTAGATATGGAAGGAGCTGCAATAGCTCAAGTAGCGCACATATTTAAAATACCATTCATAATCATTCGTTCAATTTCTGATTTACCAAAAAATAAAGACAACCATATAGACTTTAATAAATTTTTAAAAACATCATCAATAAATTCAAGCAAAATGATAAAGGAACTTATTAGGCTAATATGAATAAAATAATAGCAGCTAACCAAACTTTAACTTCTGAGGCTGTATCTGAAGGACATCCAGATAAAATTGCAGATCAAATCTCTGATGCCATCCTTGATGAAATGCTAAAAGAAGATAAAAATGCAAAAGTAGCTTGCGAGGTCATAATTGCACAAAATTTAGTAGTAATAGCAGGAGAAATAAATAGTCCTGTTAAAAAAAACATAGATATAAAAGAAATTGCTAAGAACATCATCAAAGATATAGGCTATACAAATATTGATTATGGGCTTGATTACAAAACAATAACAGTAATAGACGCTGTTGGTAATCAATCGCGTGACATTGTAAACGCAATTGAAAAAAAAGGATCCAATACCCTTGGAGCAGGTGATCAGGGAATAATATTTGGATATGCCTGCGATGAAACAAAAAATTTTTTACCAGCTCCTTATGAACTTGCCAATTCAATTCTAAAAAAAGCTAGCAGTCTTAGAAAATCAGGAGCAATAAAATGGTTAAGGCCTGACTCAAAATCTCAAGTTACTATCGAATACGATAAAAACAGAAACCCTATAAAAATAAAAAATATTATAGTCTCTCATCAACACCATCCAAACATCTCCCAAGAACTAATACGACAAACAATAATTGAAGAAATTATCAAGCCCACCATTCAAGACAAATCAATGCTTGATGAAAATACTGTGTATTGCATTAATCCTTCCGGAAATTTTGTAATTGGAGGGCCTACTGGAGACACCGGTCTTACAGGAAGAAAAATTATTGCCGATAGCTATGGGGGATTTGCAAGACACGGAGGAGGAGCATACAGCGGAAAAGATGCCACAAAAGTAGACAGATCAGCTGCCTACATGGCAAGATATATTGCAAAAAATATGGTGGCAGCCGGAATTTCTAAAGAATTTGAACTACAGCTCGCATATGCAATTGGAATTGAAAATCCAATATCTATTCAAATAACCGAAGGGATAACTGATCCCCAATATGCAAACAAAATATTAAATTTTATTGTTAACAACTTCGATTTAACTCCCAGCGGTATAATTAAAAAATTAAAATTAAAACAACCCATATATCTTAAAACTTGCACTTATGGTCATTTTGGAAAAAATGAATTTGAATGGGAAAAATTAGATTTTGTAAAAAAAATACAAACAGTACTAAAAAAATGAAAAAAATAACAAGCTTTACAATAGATCACACAAAACTAAACCCTGGAATATATGTCTCAAGAAAAGACACTTTTGAAAATGTAATATTTACTACAATAGATATTAGAATCAAAGCTCCCAACATCGAACCGATAATTGAAAACGCAGCAATACACACAATAGAGCACATAGGAGCCACTTTGCTTAGAAACAATGAAGTTTGGGCCGAAAAAATAGTATATTTTGGTCCTATGGGATGCAGAACTGGTTTTTACTTAATAATTTTTGGAGACTATGAAAGCAAAGATCTTACTGACCTAGTATCATGGCTTTTTTCCGAAATCGTAAATTTTTCAGAGCCTATTCCGGGCGCAAGCGATAAGGAATGCGGAAATTACAAGGAACACAACCTTGATATGGCTAAATATGAATCTTCTAAATACTTGCAAATATTAAACAATATCAAAGAAGAAAATTTAAAATATCCTTAAGATCATAAAATTTATAAAATAGAAAGTATTTCGCTTTCATTCTTTGTTGCTAAATCATACTGAAAAATAAAGCCTAATGTTATTTTATGCATTTGATTTAAAAGTAAAGGTTTGTTGTAAAAAATTGGAGAGACTGTATATTCCAAAAAAATAAAATCTATATTAATTCTAGCTCCAATGTCTACTCCCAAAACAAAATTATCCAGCAATGTCCAATTACTTGAATCTATAAAACAAATTTTTGCACCAATGTATAAAAATTTTAAACCTGTAAAAAAGATTAAACTAAACATTGGGGTATAGGGTAAAAAGAAATAATTACCATACATTCTCAATGAGAATGTAACATCTTTTATTATGAAATAATTTATAGAATGCCTCAAATATGCTTGATCATTCAACATAAATATAATCTCATCGGTGTAAGGAGTATGGTTTGGTAAAAATTTAATATCTAAATTAAATTCTCCACCAAATGCTAAATTTTGAGAAACATTAACCCCAACTCCACTGAAAAATTGATACTTAAGCCTTTCATAAAAGAATAAATCTTGAGTAAAATTATCAACACCAACCCCAATTCCACTGTATACATTAAGATAACCAGGAATTCCTGAATAAATTCTTAATGTATTAAGCATAAAAACAAAAAAGAATAAAAAGTTTCTTCTCATAAAGCATACTTTTTGGCAAAATAAAATTAAATATTCATACTTATTTGAATAGACAACTCTTTAAATTTTTCAACTTCAAGACTAAGTTTATTGCCTCTCTTAAAACCAAAACCATCATTTTTAAATCTTGGAATTACATGAAAATGAGTATGAAAAACTTCTTGCCCCGCACCAGCCCCCAAAGCAGAATAGATATTTATTCCACCATAAATACTTGAATTTATTATCTTTAAAGCATTTGAAATTTTTTTACATACTTTTAAAATTCTCTCGCTAAATTTATCATCCATGTTCAATAAATTCTCACTATGTTCTTTGGGAATAACAAGAGTATGCCCAACAGTTAAAGGATTAATGTCTAAAAATGCTAAAACCAAATCGTCCTCATAAACTTTATAACTAGGAAGCTCTTTGTTTACTATTTTGCAAAAAATACAATTATACATTAAAAATATCCTATTATAAAAAAATAACAATCAACATATTTAAATGAAATTTAAGCAGCATAACTAACTAAAACCCATTTTGCTATATTAAAATAAGCTATTAAAGTAATAGCATCTGCAATCGTAGTGATTAAAGGGCCTGCCATAAGTGCTGGATCCAACTTCAAAATTTTAGCAACAATGGGCAAAAGACCTCCCAATATCTTTGCTACTGTCAAACTTACCATCAAGCAAGATGAAACTACAAAAGCTATTTTTAACCTATCAGAATGGTGTGGAGCTACAAAAAATACAATTCTTAAAAAATTAACACCAGCAAGAATTGCTCCCACTAAAATACTAACACATATCTCCTTTAAAAACACTTTAAAAAAATCTTTTACCTTAACAGTACCAAGAGCAAGCTCACGAATTATTAAAGCAGATGCCTGAGATCCGGCATTGCCTGAAGTATCCATTAAAAGAGGAATAAAACTGGCTAAAACCACTAAAGACAACATTAAATTTTGATAATTTGAAATGATTGTAGCTGTAAAAGTAGAAGAAACCATAAGAACTAAAAGCCAAATTATCCTATTTTTTGTCATAACTAAAATAGAAGTATCAAGATAAGATGTATCTAAAGGTTTAACAGCCGCAATCATTTGAAAATCTTCGGTATTTACAGATTGAATAACTTCTAAAATGTCATCGATAATAATAACCCCTATCATTCTCCCCTCATTATCAACAACAGGAACACTGGTAATATCATGTTTTTGAAAAAGAAGTGCAACATCTTCTTTTTCATCATTAACCCCCACAATATAAAACCCACTACTTCTCATTATTGATGAAAGAATAACATCATCTTTAGCCAATATTAAATCTTCAATTTTTATAACTCCTTTTAAATGCTTTTCATCATCTGTAATATAATAAGTGTAAATATCTTCTTTGGTTTTAGCTACCCTTCTAATATAATCAAGAGCTCTGCCAACTGTGAAATCTTCTTTAAGCTCAACATACTCAATCGTTACAATCGAGCCGGCAGAATCATCACTGTAAGACAAAAATTTATTAATAATTTCTCTATTCTCTTCTGTAGAACTTGCTAAAAATCTCTGAACAACATTTGCGGGAACTTCTTCTAAAAGGTCAATAACATCATCAAGATTCAACTCATCAATCATTTCACTTATTTCTTTATTGGTAAAAGAATTTGCTAATTTATTTTTTGTAGATTGGTCAAAATTAGAAAAAGTTTCAACTGCTATTTTTTTGGGCAAAAATCTGTAGAGCAAAATCAATTCAGTTCCATTAAGTTTTTTAAGCGCCTCAGCAATATCAAAGGAATCATGCTTTAAAAATTTTTCTTTAATTTTAGAATAACTCTTCTCTTTAAGAAAAATTCTCAATTCATCAATATCTATCATTAAAAGGCCCCCAAAAATTTAAATTTTACAAGACATTTAATGAATCTAATTCATCAAAGCTTATCCAACAACATAGAACATCTTCCTGAAGGAATAGGAAGGGTTTTTTCTTTTTTATTTAATATATTTATTGTAAAATAATAAAGTTTCTCAGATTCCATTTTTATTTCCCAACCTCTTTTTCCCTTATTACAAATTATTGTAGTTTGATTCTTTTTAAGAGATAAGCTTTCTATCCCCATAATCTCAAGAGTGGGTATGTTCCAATATACAGTTTTATCGGGCAAGCTAATTGTAAGTCCAATAATATTTTCTATCATCAAACTAATACTAAAAAGAGCAAGATAACAAATAAGACCTTTCTCAGTATAAGTTTTTTTATTAGAATCAAAATATGCAGGTCCTTCTTGCATGGGTTTATAAGCTTCCCAAATGTGCCCTTTAATCTTATTAAAAGGCATTAAAGTGTCTAATATATAATACAAATGTCTTATAGTAAATTCTCTTGCAATATTTGCACGACCACAATATTCAAGGCCTTTGATCACAAAAAAATTCATATAAGTATAAACCGACCCATAATATCCATTGCCATCCTCACTAAAACCTGGTTCACTAACAGAAAGTGTTGGAAAAGGATTTGGAGTTCCAAAATGTTTAGTACTTTTTAAATAAAAAATCATTCTTTCTATTCTGTCCTCACTGGGAATCTCGGAAAGCATTGGGAAAAACCCCACTATTGTCTTAATTCCAAGAATATTTTCATTAACATCAAGATCATAATAAAATCCATCTTTTTCGCTCCACATTAAAGAATTAATTTTGACCTTAAGGGAAAAAAATCGCTTTTTGTATTCAAGTGATAAATTTTTATCATTTAAAATGTCTGCTAATTTAGAAATACAATATGCATTATGAACTTGTAATGAATTAAAATCTACAGGGTAGTATGCATCTACTCTTGGAGAATTTTTATAAAAAATTTTATTTACATCAATTGAATAAAGACCATTTTCCTTTAAAAATTTGCTCTCTATCCATTTATAATACTTATCAAGAATTGGCAAAACTTCAGAAATTCTCTTTTTATTTCCTGTTTTATGATATAAGTTATATTCAGCCCACGCAAAAATAGGAAATCCAATGTTCTCTTCATTCTCATCAAGATCAATAATAGCATTGTTGTTGTCATATCTAGCTCTGATTGCACCAGATTCTTCCTGCAATTGATAAAATTTATCAATTGCAGATGTAGATGAATATTCCCCATTACTATAGACAAGAAAAAAGCTTGACATACAAGCTTGCATCTGATCTATATAATCGCAATTTTCCGAATAATAATTTTTATCTTTTTTACCCTTATCTGTAACTTTATGTAAAATAACCTTATCTTGAATCCAAGATAGACTTTTATTATAAATATCAATAAAGTCTTGATCATAATAGTAAATTTTGGGAAACATTTTTTTATTCAATGCTAAATCCTCTAAAACAATAGAAATGTAGTTATATTATTATAACACAATAAATATAACATAATTAAAAAAATTAAAAACTGGAAAATTAAAATCTTTCTATCTAAAAAGTCTATAACTTTAATATTTGTTTTATAAAAATTTCATATCCTTCCTGATTACAAGGAACAATAATCTCTTTATCGATTATTTTTCTCTCAAGAACTTTTATGTATTCAAATTCATTCGCATTAGATAAACCAACAATACCATCTCTTAATCCCATTTGAATAACTTTTCCACCTTCCCAAACATTATTATTTTTAATATATTCGCTAGTAATCAAATATAATGCATCACCAACGTTTTTTATAACAGAAGTAATAAAATTTTTAGGAGCAAGATGTGACTGGTCTTGATCAGCTCCAATAACATAGTAACCATCGCCAAGTTTCTTTGCCGCCTCAATAACGCCAAGTCCTGCTAAACCAGCTGCAAAATGAATTACGTCTATTCCTTTTGAATACATTTTATTAGCTATGACTCTACCAATATCAACATCGGAAAAAGAATTGGAATATTCACTCATAATCTCTATATTTTTATTAGCATACTTAGCACCAGCTTCATAACCATAGCGAAATGCATCTACTATGCTACCCTTAACTCCCCCTATAAAACCTATTTTGCCAGAAAAGCTTTTTTTAGCTGCAACATAGCCAGCCAAAAAAGCACCTTCCTCCACCCTAAAAACAACAGCAATCAAATTTTTGGGAATCTGAACATCATCGCCATAAATAGGATCTATTATTCCATAGCTAATTTTTGGATTCTCTGATGAAACCGATAAAGATGCGTCTGTAAGTCTATATCCTACAAGCCAAATCAGGTCTGAACCATTCGTTTTTAAATTATCAAGATCTGAAACATAACTAGAATAAACTCCAGAAACAGCACTAGAAAAAACTTTTTCAATACTTTCTGGAAAATCTTTTTTCAAGTGCAATAAAGCCTCATTAGCACTAGAATTAAAAGATTTGTCATCAAGAACACCATCTACCAACATGGATACCTTAATTTTTCTTGAACCAGATTCTATTTCATTTCTACTAAAGCAAGAAGTCAATAAAATACCTAATATAAAAATCGCAATCCTCATATAGAAAAATTTCTCCATTTCAATCATTCGAACAAAACCAATGTGTTTTTTATACCTAAAAATAAAACATATAAATCGATTTTTTATTCAAATAAATTATTTAAGAAATTTATCATAACTTTCTTTATCATGTGGAACAATAATTTCTTTGTTGATTATTTTGCTAGAAAGACTATCAATTTCTTTTTCAAGTTCAAAGGGAATCATCTTAGGATTTCTTACAAACCCTACAACCCCTTCTTTAAGGCCATAATTTATTAATTTGCCACCTTCAAAAGTATTAGTTTTTAGATAGTTAGATGTAAAAATATTTAAAGATCTACCAACATCTTTGGTTGTAGATGTTATAACATTATTGGGAGCAAGATATGATTGATCCTCATCAACTCCAATAATGTAATGCCCAGAACCAAGTTCTTTTGCAACCTCAATAGCCCCAATTCCTCCAAGGCCTGCAGCATGATGAATAATGTCTATTTCATCGGAATACATTTTAGTTGCAATACTTCTGCCAGCTTCAATGTCAACAAAACTACCAATATACTGAGTAGATATCTTTATATCTTTATTGGCATACTTAGCACCAGCCTCATAACCATACCTGAAAGCGTTTACTATCTCCCCCTCTATTCCCCCTAAAAATCCAATTTTACCTGTTTTAGAAACTTTTGCAGCAATATAACCTGTTAAAAATGCACCCTCTTGAGCTCTAAAGGTCATACCCACTAAATTTGCAGGAATAGGATCATTAGTAGAATAAACAGGATCAATAATTGCATATTTCATATCGGAATTTTGAAGAGAAACAGCCTTTGCCACATCGCTAAATCTATACCCAATAAGCCAAATTAAATCTGAACCCGCATCCTTAAGCCCTTCAAGATCAGATAAATAAGAATTCGCTGAAGATTCTTTTAAAACAAGTTCAATCTTAAATTCCTCTTTAACTTTTTTTGCACCATTTAAAGCACTCTCATTAAAAGATTTGTCATCAAAAGTTCCATCAATTATTAAAGATACCTTAGAAGTTTCACTCTCAAGACCACCCTTACCACTACAAGATAAAAAAATAATACCTTCAAATAAAATCAACAATAATAATTTATTCATAAACTATTCCCCCTTTACAAATAAAGCTATACCTAAGTAGTTTATAACTTTGATTTAAATAAATCAAATGCATATTCACTATCAGGAACAATAATTTCTCCACTTATTATTTTATTTTCTAGATCAATAACTTCATCAACTAATCTATTATTTAAAACATCAGGATCTTTAACAACTTCTATTACTCCTTCCTTTAGGCCACGATCAATAACAATGCCACCTTTAAAAACTCCATTATTAATATACTCTGATGAAATAGAATAAATAACCTTGCCAATATCCTTAAGTATTGAGGTAATAACATTTTGAGGTGCAATATATGATTGATCTTGATTTAAGCCAATAACATAATATTTAGGTCCAAGCTCCTTAGCAGCATCATAAACTCCAAGACCAGATATACCGGCTATTGGGAAAATAACGCCTACTTTGTCCTCTTTATACATGAATAGAGCCATTGCCTTGCCTTTCTCTTTATCAAAAAGAGAGGGCGCTTTTTTTGAAACTAATTTTAATTTAGGATTAGCATAAAAAATTCCGGCCTTAAAACCAAACTTAAAATCATTTAAATATTCACTAATAGGGCCTGTTAAAAATCCAATCTTTTCTTTCCTGCTCATCTTAGCAGCAATATACCCAGCCAAAAATGCAGCTTCTTCATTTCTAAACTTAATGGCCAAGGAATTTTTAGGAACTTGAATATCACCATAATCAAAAGCATCTATAATACCATAATAAATATCTGGACGTTCATAAGAAAGCCTAACAGACAAATCGGAAAATTCGTATCCAACCATCCAAAAAAGATTTAAAGGGTTTTTTTGAACCTCATACGCATCCTCTGCCATTGCCTCACTAACAGTAAGAAGTCTTTTACCCTCAATAGGGTAAGGCCTTAAAGATTTAGTTATAAGTTTTACTCCAAAATTATCTCTGAGCTTTACAACACCGCTATGAACACTTTGATTATAACCTTTATCATAAAAGCTACCATTAGCTAAAACACCTACAACAACTTTTTCAGATTTAATAGACTTTTTATTAGATTTAAAACAAGCAAATACTAATAAAGATAAAGCAATAAAAATAAACCTTTTAAACAAAATTAACCCTCTCCTTACAAAATTTATTTAAAAAAAATTTTTAATTTTTTAAAAATTAAAATATTAACTTTATTTTACTAACAAGTAGTATTCTTTATTTATAAAATAAAAATTTCAATAAGATACTTAAAAAGATACTTCTAGCATTAATAAAAACACGGTAGTAGGAAAAAATTATTTTTCCTACATCACCATAATATCCAAATTTAAACCCTTTTGCAAAATTAATTTAAATTAAAAACTCTCTAAAATATCTTTAAAGAATAAAAAGATTTTCCACAAACCAACTCATAAAAATCGAGTTAATTTTCCATTTGCAAAACAAAATTATCATAAGATGCCTTGTCATAAGGCGCTTTTATTATGCCATTCATTATACTTTGCCCGATTTCCAATGATTTGTTATAAATCTCAGAATAATTTGATTTTAAGTTTTCATTTAAAACCAAACCAAGCCCATCTTCTTTAAGCCCAAAAAATATGGTCTTGCCCCCACCCAAAACTCCAGTTTCTAAATACTCTTTTGTTAAACTATACATCAATGAATCAACTTTCTTTACAGCAGAAACAATAACATTATTAGGAGCAAGATATGATTGATCCTGATCGACTCCAATAATATAATGATCGGGTCCCAATTCTTTTGCGGCCTCAATTACTCCTATACCAGAAAGTCCTGCAGCTGCAAATATGATATCAACCCCATCTCGATACATATTAGACGCTGTTGAGCGACCAAGTCCAAAGTCTCCAAATGTGCCAACGTATTGAGAGATCACTTTAATATTAGAATTTGCATACTTAGCACCAGCTTCATATCCATACATAAAAGATTCTAAAACTTTTCCCCTCACTCCTCCAACAAATCCGATCTTACCCGTTTTAGAAGCCTTTGACGCTAAATATCCTGCTAAAAAAGCCACCTCTTCGGATCTAAAATTAATATTAAGAAGATTTTTGGGTATTTGAACTTCATCATAAACCCCTTCTATGATTGCATAACTAACAGAAACATTCTCGTTAGCCCTTTGCAAAAGAATGTCTGACAATTTAAATCCAATCCCCCAAATCAAATTTGAATTACCATCTTCTAAGTTTGCAATATCTCCTAAATAAGAATTGCTTGTAGATGCTTTTTCAATTATATTTATATTTAAATCGGCCTTTAATTTTCTTATCGCCTTAGAAGAACTTTCATTAAATCCTTTATCATCAAAAGCACCATCAACTATAAGCGAAACTGTTTTTGCCCCGGGCTTACCGCCATCAGGGCCAGAACAAGCAACAACAAGCAAAAAAATAATAAAATAATAAACTTTTTTTAACACAAAAATACCCTCCTTACTTTTAATAAAAAAATACAAAAAATAGTTCTAATAATACACAGCATATAAACAAAAAAAGACACCTTCAAAAGGTGTCTTTTTACCATCTATAATGAGTAAAAGCTTTATTTGCTTCAGCCATTCTATGGGTATCTTCTTTCTTCTTAAAAGCAGCTCCAGTAGAATTATATGCATTTAAAAGTTCGTTTGATAACTTTTCCTTCATAGACCTACCACTAGACTTTCTAGCAGCAAAAATAATCCACTTCATAGCCAAAGCTTCTCTTCTCTCTTCTCTAACTTCAACAGGAACTTGATATGTAGCACCACCCACTCGTCTACTTCTTACTTCTACCAATGGCTTAATATTATCTAAAGCTTTATAAAAAACAGCCATCTTATCGCTTTCTTCAAGCTTATCAGCAAGCAAGTCTATTGAACTGTAAAGTATATTCTCGCTTATTGATTTTTTTCCATCATACATCATTCTGTTTGCAAACTTTGCAACAATTCTAGAATTGTACCTAGTATCAACAAAAATTTTCTTTTTGATTTTTTTATTTTTTCTTGACATATTTAATATTAATCCACCTTTCAGTTAAGCTTTAGGCTTTTTTGTTCCATACTTAGATCTGCCCTTTTTCCTATTATTAACACCAAGGGTATCTTTAGCTCCCCTAACAATATGGTACCTTACACCAGGCAAATCTTTAACTCGACCACCTCTAATTAGAACCACAGAGTGTTCTTGTAAATTATGACCAATTCCTGGAATATATGCTGTTACTTCAAATCCATTTGAAAGTCTAACACGAGCTACTTTTCTTAAAGCCGAATTAGGCTTTTTGGGAGTTACGGTCATTACACGTGTACAAATTCCTCTTCTTTGAGGACAATTTTGAAGCGCAGGAGATGCGGTCTTCTCCGTTTGACTTTTTCTAGGCTTTCTAATTAACTGATTAATTGTAGGCATTTATCAACGCTCTCCTTTTCTTGAAACTATTAATAGAATGGTAGCAAATATATCACTTATTTTCAAGTTAAGCTTCAAAATCGATATTTTCACTAACTTTAATTTTTTTATAAAGCCCCATACCAGTCCCAGTAGGAATTAAATGCCCAATTACAACATTTTCTTTCAATCCCCTAAGATCATCTATTTTTCCAGCAATTGAAGCATCTGTTAATACTTTTGTTGTTTCCTGGAAAGACGCTGCGGAAATAAAAGAATCTATATTAAGAGAAGTCTTGGTTACTCCTATAAGAATTGGACTTGCTATTGCCGGCTCACCACCTTGTTCGATCACTTTTCTATTTTGCTCATAAAAAGTGTGCTTATCTACCTTTTGCCCATAAACAAAATTAGTATCACCAACTGCTACGATCTTCACTTTTTTCATCATTTGCTTGATTATCACACCAATATGTTTGTCATTAATACTTACACCCTGTTTTCGATAAACATCCTGAATTTCCGCCAACAGAAACTCTTGCAAACTAATCCCACCTAAAATTTCAAGCACATCATGGGGATTGATTCTGCCATCACAAAGCATGTCTCCTGCTTTAACAACATCTCCATCTCTAACCAAAAGATGTTTGCCGGCTGGAATATAATGTTTATGCTCAACCCCATACTCATCTAAAATATTAATAAGTCTTTTACCTTTTTGAATTGATTTAAATTGCACAATTCCACTTACTTTGGCCATTTCAGTCAAATTCTTAGGAATTCTTGTTTCAAAAAGATCATTAACACGGGGCAATCCTCCTGTAATATCTTGGGTTTTTTCAGAACCCTTAGAAAGTTTTGCAATAATATCTCCTATATTAATGCTCTGACCATCTTCAACCTGAAGATAAGCATCCCCTGGTAATACATAAGATGCAACCTCCATGCCGCTACTATCAATAATAAAAATTCTAGGATCAAGAGATTCAAAAACATTATCTGTAATTCTTTTTTCAACATTGCCTGTTTCAGTATTTATTTCTTCTTTAAGAGTGGTTCCTAAAATAATATCCTTAAATTTAATTTTACCCTTAACCTCTGCAATAATAGGCTCTGCAAATGGATCAAATGTGCCAATAACTTTGCCTGATTCAACATAATCACCAACCTCTATTTCAAGCTTTGTACCCGCTTTCAAGGAAACTTCTTGCTCTTCTGATACTATGAAAAAATTATCGCCTCTTAATTTAACATAACCAATATAAGAAGAGAGAATCTCTGTACCTTTTTTATCAACAAACAAAGGAATTCCTTTTATTACTCTTTGAGAATCTAAAACTTTAATCTCTTTTATGTTCTTAATTTTTTCCTCATAAAAAACATTGATTATTTTTAAAGTTCCTTTTCTTGTGAAAAGAATTCCGCTGTCAACTTTAACATTAAAACCTTCTATGCCATTAAGTATAAAGGCATTCTTTAAAGATATTTTATCATCCTCACTACCAGCCTGAGCAACTCCACCAATATGGAAAGTTCTCATGGTTAATTGAGTACCCGGTTGACCTATAGACTGAGCAGCAATTATTCCTACAGCCTCACCAATGTTAACAGGTTTATTCTTAGAAAAGTCTCTACCATAACATTTTTGACAAACACCATGTTCAGCTTCACACGTTAAAACAGATCTAATCACAAGTTTTTCAATACCAATTTTTTCTAATAACTCTATTTTGGCTTCTGAGATTTCTTCATTTGCATCTAAAACAATCTCACCAGTAATTGGATTTTTTATTCTTTCAATAGAATAACTCCCAACAGCTTTTTCTTTCAAAGATTCTAATATTTCTTCACCATTTTTTACAGTCTCAACTTTTATTCCGTTTATAGTTCCACAATCTTCTATTCTAACAACAACATCTTGAGCAATGTCTACTAATCTTCGAGTTAAATATCCAGCATCAGCGGTCTTAAGAGCAGTATCTGCTAGGCCTTTTCTTGCTCCATTCGTAGATATAAAAAACTCTATCACAGAAAGACCTTCTTTAAAGTTAGAAATAATTGGAAGCTCAATAATATCTCCAGAAGTTTTTGCCATTAATCCCCTCATACCAGCAAGCTGTCTTATTTGATTCCTACTACCCCTAGCACCAGAATCTGCCATCATATATATAACATTAAATCCATCTCTATCTCTCTTTAAAATTTCCATCATCTTATTAGTAAGCTCTTCGTTGGTCTTTAACCAAACAGAAACTACATTATTATATCGCTCTTCGCCAGTAATAACACCTTTAGCATAATCATTTTGAATTTTAGCAATCTCTTTGTTGGCCCTTTCTACATAAGTTCTTTTTTCATCAGGAACAATAATATCGCTCATACTAATTGTGCACCCAAACTTAGTAGCATACCTAAAGCCGAGCTCCTTGATAATGTCAAGCATTTCAATTACGGTAGAAGAACCATGAACTACATAAACTTTTGATATTAAAATTTGTAGCTCCAAATCGCTAAGAGTTTTATTTACAAATTCAATTCCATTGGGCAAAGCCTCATTAAATATAACCCTACCAGCTGTAGTTTTTTCGTACTCACCATCAATTTTTACATAAATAGAAGCATTGTAATCTAGACTCCTATTATTTATGGCAAGAATAACATTGCTAAAGTTTAAAAACTTTTTACCTTCTCCAACAACATTCTTTTTTTCCATAGTTAAATAATATAGGCCCAAAACGATATCTTGGGATGGAAAAACAATGGGGTGCCCATTAGCAGGATTTAAAAGATTATTTGTTGAAAGCATTAAAGCCCAACTTTCAGCTTGTGCTGCTGGAGTAAGAGGCACATGTACCGCCATTTGATCACCATCAAAATCGGCATTATATGCATGACAAACAAGGGGATGTAATTTTATTGCCTTGCCCTCAACTAACACGGGCTCAAAAGCTTGAATTCCAAGTCTATGAAGAGTTGGAGCCCTATTTAAAAGAATAGGGTGCTCTTTAATAACAAGATCTAAAATTTGCCATACCTCGTCAACTTCTTGCTCTATTAAATTCTTTGCTCTTTTGATATTAAAAACAGATTCACTCTCAATCAGCCGTCTTATCACAAAAGGCTTAAAAAGCTCAAGGGCCATTTTTGCAGGCAATCCACATTGATGTAGCTTCAGCTCAGGCCCAACAACAATAACAGAACGACCAGAATAATCTACTCTTTTACCAAGAAGATTTTGTCTAAACCTTCCCTGCTTACCTTTTAATGCATCGGAAAGCGATTTGAGGGGCCTACTAGATGAACCTTTAACAACCTTTCTTTTATGAGAATTGTCAAAAAGAGAGTCTACTGATTCTTGAAGCATTCTTTTTTCATTTCTCACAATAATCTCTGGCGCATTAAGAAGAAGCAACTTTCTTAAACGATTATTTCTATTTATAACTCTTCTATAAAGATCATTAAGATCAGATGTTGCAAAACGCCCTCCATCAAGCTGAACCATTGGCCTAATCTCTGGAGGAATAACAGGAAGAACTTCCATAATCATCCATTCTGGCTTATTGCCAGAAATTTTAAAATTCTCAATAATTTCAAGACGTCTTAAGAGTTTCTTATCGGTTTTATCATCTTTATCTATCATTTGAATTCTAAGCTTAGATGAAAGCTCATCAAGATCAAGATTTTCAAGAAGAGTTTTAATAGCTTCAGCTCCCATTGAAGCATTAAAAGACATACCATATCGCTCTCTAGCCTCTATGTACTCATCTTCATTTAAAAGCTGCATTTTTTTAAGATCAGTATCACCCGGTTCAATCACTACATATTTTTCATAATAAAGAATAGAGTTCAAACTAGATGCTGTAATATCAAGCAAAAGTCCAATCCTAGAGGGTATATATTTGTAATACCAAATATGAGCAACTGGGGCTGCTAACTCAATATGCCCCATTCTTTCACGTCTAACCTTAAAATGGGTAACCTCTACATTACAACGATCACAAATAATACCTTTATATCTAACCGATTTAAATTTACCACAATAACATTCCCATTCCTTTGTAGTACCAAAAATCCTTTCACAAAAAAGCCCATCCTTTTCGGGTCTTAAAGTTCTATAATTAATAGTCTCGGATTTTTTAACCTCTCCATAAGACCAATTTCTAATTTGGTCAGGAGATGCTATTTTAATTTTTATTCTTTCAAAATCTTTTATCTCTTTCATAAAAACTCCAAAAACCTAGCTTTTATTAATCAATTCTTCTTCTTTTTCTGTCAAAGGAACCTGATTCCCAGCATCATCATAAATTGACAAATCAAGCCCAAGCCCTCTAAGCTCTTGCATTAACACATTAAAAGACTCAGGGATCCCAGATACATTAGTAGGAACACCTTTTACTATATTTTCATATATCTTGACTCTGCCTGACATATCATCAGATTTAACTGTTAAAAGTTCTTGAAGGGTATGTGCTGCACCATAAGCTTCAAGAGCCCAAACCTCCATTTCTCCAAGTCTTTGCCCACCAAATTGAGCTTTTCCTCCAAGAGGTTGCTGAGAAACAAGAGAATATGGACCTGTTGATCTTGCGTGCATTTTATCATCAACAAGGTGGTGTAGTTTAAGCATGTAAATCACCCCGACCATTACTTCATTTTCGAACGGCTCTCCTGTATAACCATCATATAAAATTTCTTTAGAAGTTGGATTAAATCCAGCTTTTTTTAATTTTTCTTGAATTTGTTCATTTGTAGCAGATTCAAAAACAGGAACATTATAAGATTCACCAAGATATTTGCCAGCAAGACCCAATTGAGATTCCATTAACTGTCCGATATTCATTCTAGATGGAACTCCTAAAGGATTTAAGCATATATCAAGAGGGGTTCCGTCTGCAAGATAAGGCATGTCCTCAATAGGAAGAATCTTTGCAACAACACCCTTATTGCCATGTCGTCCAGCCATTTTATCGCCCTCTTTAAGCTTCCTTTTTTTGGCAACATAAACTTTAAGTATTTCCTCAACTCCGGGAGAAAGATTGCCAACATCCTCTTTAGTAATCCTTTGAACATCAATAACTGTACCTTCAGTACCATGAGGAACTTTTAATGAATTATTTTTAACATCTTTTGCTTTTTCTCCAAAAATAGAAGTTAAAAGCCTAAATTCAGGAGTAATGTCTCCTTCTGACTTTGGAGTAACTTTGCCAACCAAAATATCACCGGGTTTTACATAAGTTCCTATCCGTATAATCCCATTTTCATCCAATTTGTTTAGTATTTTTTCGCTAACATTAGGTATATCTCCTGTAACTTTCTCAGGACCAAGTTTAGTTTCTCTTACTTCTATGCTAAATTCTTTGATATGAATAGATGTATAAAGATCTTCCTTTACAATTCTATCAGAAATCAATATAGCATCCTCATAATTAAATCCATTCCAAGGAATAACTCCTAGCAACAAATTATTGCCAAGAGCAAGCTCCCCAAATCTAGTAGCGGGGCCGTCAGCTATTATTTCGCCCATTTCAACCTTTTGACCCTCTTTAACTAAAACGGATTGATTAAAGCAAGTATCTTGATTTGTCCTTTCATACTTAACAATATGATATTCATCTAAATCTTTAGAATTCTCTGCCTCAAAAGGTTTAACAACTATCTTACTACTTGTTGCAAGAATAACTTCCCCACTTCTTTTAGCCTTAACAACGACTCCTGAATCCTTTGCAACAACACTTTCCATGCCCGTACCAACAATAGGAGGTTTAGGAAAAAGTAGGGGCACCGCTTGTCTTTGCATATTAGAACCCATAAGCGCTCGATTGGCATCATTGTGCTCAAGAAAAGGAATTAACGCTGAAGATACTGAAATTAATTGCCTAGGAGAAACGTCCATATAGTCTATGTTTGTGGGGCTTGTTGTAGTATAATCACCAGAAACTCTAACAGAAACTAAATCTTCAAGATACTTTCCATTAGAATTAAAAGCAGCATTAGCCTGAGCAATACACTTTTTCTCTTCGTCAATAGCAGATAAATATTCTAATTGATCAGTCACCTCTCCATTAACAACTTTCCTATAAGGGGTTTCTAAAAAACCATAATCATTAACCCTGGAATAAGTAGCCAAAGAAACAATAAGCCCAATATTTGGTCCTTCAGGAGTTTCAATGGGACACATTCTGCCATAATGAGTATAATGCACATCTCTTACTTCAAATCCTGCCCTATCCCTTGAAAGTCCCCCTGGCCCAAGAGCATTAAGACGTCTTTTGTGAGTAAGTTCAGCCAAAGGATTGACCTGGTCCATGAACTGTGAAAGCTGACTGGTTGCAAAAAATTCTTTAACAGCAGATACAATAGGTTTAACGCTTATTAATTCTTGAGGCTTTAGATTAAAAACTTCCTTGTTAGACATTCTATCTTTAGCAATTTTTTCAACCCTTGACATAGCACCTTTATATATATTAGTAAGAAGCTCCCCAACAGAACGAACTCTTCTGTTTCCCAAATGGTCAATATCATCAAGAACATCATGGCCTTCATATATTCTTAAAAGATGCGATATGGTGTTAACAATATCATCCATAGTTAAAACTGACGTACTTAAATCATCAAATCCAAATTTTTTAGAAAGTTTATAGCGCCCTACACGTCCAAGATCATATCTTCTTTCAGAAAAGAATATAGTTTTTAAATCGTTTTCAGCATTATCAATTGATATTGGCTCACCAGGAAAAAGAGAGCCATAAACAGCCAGCATAACTGATTCTTTTGGAAGCTCTTTAGAACCATCCTTTAAAGCAAAAAACGCATCCTCTTTTTCAAGGCAATTTAAAATAACATTCGAACTTACAAAACATTTTCCAGGAATATCATCATAACCATCAAAATCAACAAGCTCTATTTCATTTACTCTATTTTGTAAAAAATCTTCAACATCTTGCAGAGTAATTTTATCTCCTGCTCGATAATACATATTCTCTCTTATGTTAATACTCTTGGCTAAATATTGCCCTGGAAGATCTCTTTTTGTACCATCTTCAACTTTAATTTTTTTAATGTTATAAAAAGTTTCTATTATTTTTTCTCTCGTATCAAACCCTAAAGCTCTTAAAAAAAGAGTTATGAGTATTCTTTTTTTTCTATCTATTTTTACATAAAGATAATCTTTTTTAGAATCAACCTCAAATTCTAACCAAGAACCACGATAAGGAATTATTCTAGCAGAATACAAATCTTTTTCTTTATAAAAAACAACTCCTGGGGATCTGTGAATCTGAGAAACAACAACCCTCTCAGCCCCATTAATAATAAAAGTACCCCTTTCTGTCATTAAAGGAATAGTTCCCATGTATACGTCTTTTTGCCTTATTTCCCCAGTAGTCAAAAATTGCAAATTCAGTCTTACTTTTAAAACAGCCTCATAACTTTGACCCTTTCTTTTACATTCTTTTTCTGTAAAATTAAGAGCATCATTTTCTATATAGTATCTTTCATACTCAAGAGCAACATCGCCATTTCCACTTTTGATGGGAAATATATTTCTAAAAACAGACTCAAGGCCTTCATTAAGTAAAGGTTTTTTATTTTTTAATTTATCAAGTTGTAAAAATTTTTCATAAGAATTTAATTGTATTTCTATCAGGTTAGGTAGGTCTAAAATCTCATCAGCTCTTCCTTGTCCCAGATGAACTCTTTTTATCATTAAAAGACTCCTTTTTTAAGACATAACAAGCCGCATATCATAACGACATGCGGAATATAACAACTTTGATATATTTTTAATTTTTTATTTAACTTCAACTTTTGCGCCAACTGCCTCAAGTTTCTTTTTTAATTCCTCAGCATCTGACTTAGAAAGACCTTCTTTAATGGCTTTAGGAGCAGCTTCTACTAACGCCTTAGCTTCTCCAAGACCAAGTCCTGTAATAGCTCTAACCTCTTTTATAACATTTATCTTGCTATCCCCAAAAGACATAAGAATTACATCAAATTCGGTTTGTTCCTCAGAATCAGCTGAACTTGCTGAAACAGCTCCCCCCATACCAGCAGAAACAGCTGCAGTGACTCCGAATTTTTCCTCAATAGCTGTTACAAGGTCAACAACTTCCATAGTTTTTGCACCCTCAAGCCAGGTTAAAATATCTTCTTTATTTAGTGCCATATTAACTCCTTATATATTTTCATTTTACAGTGATAGCATGCACTCAAAAATTAAGACTAACACTGCCATGTTAATTTTTAACATCAGCCAAAGCTTTCAATGTTCTTGCAAGCTTAGAAACTGGCGCTTTTAACACGCTAGCAAATAAAGAAATAGACTCTTTTTTGGTAGGAAGTTTACTATAAGCTTGAACTTTAGCCTCATCATAAAACTCTCCTAACACAAAACCGCCCTTTACTTTTAAAGTACTACTTTTTACAAAATCATAAAAAATTTTTGCTATTACATTAGCCTCTTCTAATGCAGCAACAACAACCGTAGGGCCAACCAAACAAGAATCAATAACATTAATATTCTTTTCTTTTAAAACCATCTTCATTATATTGTTTTTAACAACTTTTAATGCTCCATGTTCGCTTTCTATTTTATTGCGAAGTTCTGTCAACTGAGCTACATTTAAACCTCTATAATCTAAGAAAAAAAAATTTTGCTTACTATCTACAAATTGTTTTAATAAATCAAACATTTCCAACTTTTTAGAATTTATCTTTGTGCTCATAATGCTACCTCCAAACAAAATTAACTTTTATAGAAGGCCCCATAGTAGATGAAATATATATACTATCTATAAAAGCTCCCTTTAAGTCACTCGGTCTTTTTTTAACAACTTCCTTGATAAATTCCTCATAATTTTCTTTTATCTTTTCATTATCCATAGAAAATTTACCAAAAGAAAAGCTTATTACACCATTTTTATTTGCTCTAAATTCTGTTCGACCTTTTTTAAGACTATTGATTGCATCTTTAAGATTATTTGTGACTGTTTGGGTCTTTGGATTGGGCATTAACCCCCTTTTCCCTAAAATAGGGCCAAGCCTTCCAACATCTTTCATCATATCAGGAGTTGCAACAACAATATCAAATTCATCCCAACCACCTTTAATCTTATTTATAAGATCATCATCGCCAACATAAGTTGCACCAAAAGCTCTAGCTTCATCTGCTCGATCACCTTTTGCAAAAACAAGTATTCTTTTTGGCTTCATAAACTGATTTGGCAAAACTATAGTGTCTCTAACAGTATGATTCTTTTTTAAATTAAGGTTAATAGATATATCTATAGTTTCATCAAATTTGGCAAACTTAATTTCTTTCAACAGTGAAATTGCATCTTCAATGCTATAAAATTTATTCTTATCTACTTTGGAAAAAGCTTCAATATATTTTTTACCTTTTTTTGACATTATTTCTCCACCTCAACACCCATTGAACGTGCACTTCCTGCAATAATTTTAAACGCTGCTGATTCTGACTTTGCATTTAAATCAGGCATTTTAATTCTTGCTATCTCCATCAACTTTTCTCTTGATATCGTTCCAACTTTATCTGTATTGGATTTTTTAGATCCTGATTCTATCCCAATAGCTTTTTTAATTAAAATCGAAGCCGGAGGGGTCTTTATAATAAAGGAAAAACTTTTGTCGCTATAAACAGTAATAATAACAGGAACCACAATGCCGGGATCCATCTTTGCGGTTCTCTCATTAAATTCTTTTACAAACTGAGGACCACTAACTCCATGAGGACCAAGCGCTTGTCCTATTTTAGCTCCTGGGGCTGCTTGAGCAGCTGGAACCTGTAATTTAATCCAAGAAATTGCTTTTTTTTTTGCCATATCATCTCCTTATGGTAATAACGCCTTCAAAGCTCCCATTAGTATTAAATTTTAAATCTTTTCTATATGCTGGAAATCAACTTCAACAGGCGTTGATCTTCCAAAAATTTGAACTGCAACTTTTAATTTCTTCCTTTCATAATCAATAGAACTAATAAGCCCCTCAAAAGAGTCAAAAGGTCCGCCTTTAATCCTAACCCTTTCTCCTTCTTCAAAGTCATAAAGCATAAAAATGGATTTATTTGCTTTAATCTCGCCAGTAAGCATAAAAACACTTTTTACTTCTTCATCATTAATAGGAATAGGTCTTTGCCCCTTACTAACACCAACAAAATTAATAACACCTTGAACTTTGATAATATTAGCAACAACATCTTTCCAACCTACTTCCGGAAGATCTAGCTCAATAAGAATATAGCCTGGCCAAATTTTTCTCTCTCTTATTCTTTTCTTTCCATTTCTTATCTCTTCTACTTTTTCAATAGGAGCCTTAACATCTAATACTATATCGCCAAAAACACCTTCGCTTATTAAAAGTCTTATGTCCTGCTCTATCTTTTTCTCATATTGAGAATAAGTTTGAACTACATACCAAGCTCTAGACATAATTTACCCTTCTTACAATAAAACTAAAATACATAAGTTACAACAAGAAACATGAGATAATCGACTATACCCAAGAAAATTGAAACAAATAATACCAGCCAAAAAACTTGTTTTCCATTTCCAACCACTTCATTATACTTAGGCCACGTCACCTTCTTAAGTTCCAAGATACTATCTTTGATAAACCTAAACACTTTAAAGCCTCACTTTAATTCTAACAACAGGTCAGGAGGGATTCGAACCCCCAGCATACAGTTTTGGAGACTGTCGTTCTACCGTTGGAACTACTGACCTATTATTTACTATTTTATTTTTCCTTCCTTGTGAAGAGTGTGTTTTCGCAATTTTGGACAATATTTCATCAATTCTAACTTTTCCTGCTTATTGCGTCTATTCTTAGTAGTGGTATAATTTCTAATTCCTGTCTCTTCACAAATCAAAGATATAAGCTCAACAGCTCCTTTACCCTTCTTTTTACCCATACAACAAAACTCCTAACTACCAACAAAAGCCCCCAATCGGACTTGAACCGACGACCCCCACCTTACCATGGTGGTGCTCTACCAACTGAGCTATAAGGGCACTAATCCCTATAAAACTCTTTATTATCTTAGTGGATTGTTTGGAAAAAAACAAGTACTAAGTTTAATTTTCTTATTTTATTACAACAAGTTTTCCATCTTGCAAAAGTTTAATGTTGTTACTATTTGAAAACAACTTATTAATAGAATGTTCATCAAGTATAATATCTGTATTATTTTTACCATAAATACTTTTGGCAACTAACTTTAAAGGACGATGTCCAACCCTATTTTTATTATTATAAAGAACATCATTGCTATACTCAAGCATTCCCCATTTTTTCAAAGCCTCTGAAGAAACCATTCTCTTATCAAAATATGGTCTAATATTTTCATCATAAATTTTGATAAAAAAAGAGTCTTCTAATTTTTTAGAACCAGAAGAATTATTGTAGACTTCACCTACATAAATCACAATTCCTGTATACTCGGTTTTATCAACATCAGAATTTACCAATGGATAAAAAGCTTTATAAGGCGTTTCATGTGAAAAAAATAAATTTATAAAATCGGGGAAAAGACTAAGCTCATACCTAACAGTTAGGCTTCTTAAATCTTCTGAATATTTTATATAAGATCTTTTCAAGATGCTATTAGGACCTGAAAAATTAAGTATTAAGCTGGGATTCAAGTCAAAATAATTCTTAAAAGTATTTTCAGAATCCATAATTATCTTAAAAAGAGATTCTCTTATTAAAGTGTCTTTAAAATCATTAATGGTTGCTATTAATTTAGACGCCGTATTTAAACCCACTGGTCTAAATTCATTTTCATTAATTTCCTTAACAATGTCAAAACAAATAACCTTCCTATCCCAATCGATTATTCTGTGTACACTTGTCTCAGCAGCTTCATCTTTTATTATAGAAACATTAGAATAAAGTAGAAATAAATAACTAAAAAGAACCTTAAGAAAATGCATTATCTCCTTCCTATTATTTTTTGCCTAAATATACACCTATCCAAGTCCAACCATTATTAATTTCTGGATCTTTAGGATAAACAATTCTTTTAAAAACAAAATACCATTCCCGAATATGATCCCATCCGCTTGATTCAAGATAAGATATGTCATCACTAGAATCTGCCTCAAGATGCTTTGCAAATTGTATTCCGTTTTTCCTTCTTCCCCCAAGCCTAATCATCGTGGTTAAAAAGCTATTAGTATTAATAGAATTGCTCTTTCCGCCCTTTTGATCCCAGCTTTGAATAAAAAAATTATTTTTATCTCTTATATTAAGCAATTTAGAAGTATTCCCAGAAAGAATAAAATTTTTAACATCCTGGATTAAATCTCCTAAATTTCTATAAACAACAAACTCTGGATTATTAAAGTAATTAATTTTTGTAACAACATTAAAATAGTCTCTAGAATCTATTTTTAAATGTGATCTTGGAATTGAAAGAAATTTTTTATAGTAAAAATAAGATTCGTCGTAATCTTGAACATCTTCCAAACTTAATGCAAGATTATAAAAATAATTACCCTTTTCCTCATTATTTAAATTATCAATCCCTGTATTTAATACAAATTTGTAATAATTGATTTTATCGATTGAATCAATATTTAAATTGACAATCTTTTTAGCCGCCCTTGTTTTCACTGAACAGTTTTCATAAACATAATCATCAAAATTATCAACAACACACCTGTAAATACTAAAAGCCACAAAATCTTCTCCCATGGAGCTATAAATATTTCCCATTAAATATAGATATAAAGGATAATATTCTCTAGATTCATCATCAATAATTCCACTATTTACAATTTCTAAAGCGTCCTCATAATTTTTATTTGCAACATATATATTAACAACCCTATCAATAATAAGAAATTTATCTAATCTATTCTTATTAGAAGACTTTAAAAGATGAGTAAGATTTTGAATCTCGCTTTGTTTTTGGCTACAAGAAGTAAGCAAAAACAAAATCAAAATAAATTTAGCAATTTCGGTCAATAGATTCATAAGAGTATTTTACAATATAAATTATACATAATAAAATGCACACCTCAATTTAAAAAATTGTTAAAATTCTTCTAAATACTAATTTAATATGACCACATATTATATTAAAATCAATACAAAAACAGCAAAACAACGAAACTAAAGCCTAAATTAAAATTTAGTATAAACTCAATATTTAAAAAATAATAAAATCATTTCATAACTGACAATTATGAACACAAAAACATTGAAAAATAATCTTATAGTGCCCTATAATAAATGTTAATTTAATGCCTATTTAAAAAAGCAATCATCTAAAATTAAACACTTTATTAAAGGAATATAAAACTCGCAAAACATGAAAAAAGAATTCATTATGCTTTTACTATTATTACAAACAATAATGAATTTAAATTCAATAAATATTAATACAAGCACTTCAATAGTAAACGAATTGCAAAAAAATTTATATGTTTTCAATAACAAGGAATATCAAAAAGATAAAGACACTTTAAATGAATTTATAAATTCAATAAATATAAACGACAAAGAAATCTTACAGGGTTTAGAAAAAGTTAAAAATGAACTTTTTCTAATATCTGTTTTTTTCAACAATAAAAAGGGAGTTTTAATTGCACTAAATCTTGGAGCAGAAATAAACTTTAGATATAAAATATCTCCAATTTCAATTTCAATAATAAACAATGAATTTGAAATCATAAAAATATTGGTAGATTACGGAATAAGCCTTAATCAAATAGATGATACCGGGCATTCTCCAATATTTTGGGCAATATATACTAATAACGAAAAAGTATTTGAATTTTTAAAAGAAAGCGGAGCTGATTTAAGCTCTACAATTAAAAATAGAAAAACACCAATGCAAGCCGCAATAGAAACAGAAAATATAAAACTAATTAAATATTTGAAAAAGAAAAAAATTTACATTGACGATAATTATAAAAAAAAACTTAAAACACTTAAAAACAAAGAAATAGTACGAATTTTAGTAAAATAAAAAATAAATTTAATACCCATCAGATACTTGAATATTTTTATCTTTATCAATAAGGTCTTTGTATATAAAAGATTTTTTAGCAAGCGACTCTTTTAAATTTTTAGAAAAGGGTAAATTTCTCCACATTATACCACGCACCAATTTCTCAAGTTTTTGAATTCCTTTACTTTCCTTTTCTATCCAAAGAAAATAATCTTCTAGAAAAAAATTTTTAACATTTCCTTTTTTAATAAATTTAACATAATAATCGTAATATTGGCCTGTAATTCCTGTTTCCATCCATCTAAAAGAAGCTTGTTCTTTTGCAAGTTCCCAAACAAAATCACCAATACCTAAAATAACCGCTTTTCTTAAGTTTTTAGCATACATGGGGATTAATACTTTACCCCTGCCATTTGCTCTGTTTTTAACATCAATTGATTCCCAGCAAATTCCTTTATCACCATAAGAGGGTATTAATATAAAATAAGGAACTACCCTGAGCAAATCTCCTCTATACGCTTTTTGAAAAAGTCTAGGCTGAATATCTTCGATTTCCCAAACAAGCTGCATAATTCTTTCTCTACTTCCAAAACATTGAGGGCTAGCAACTACATTATTTTTCAAAAGAATAGGAAAATGATTGCCTCTTGGCCCTATTGCAAGTTTATTGGCACTTCTGATAACTTCAACTTCATCATGTGCAATAGCCGATTCAACAGACATCCCAATATTATTCATTTTATTTTGAATTTCTAAAAGCTCTCTGTTAGTGTCTTCAATTTTATTAATAAAAACATTAATATCTCGATTTGATTTAATAAGATCATCAACATAATTACTAGCAAAATTTAAAGGCTTTAAAATCGAATTGGGATAAGAACTCTGCACTCCGTATTCAGTCACATAAGTTAAATCGCTTTGACTATTATTTGAAAACAAAAATTCAAACATACTTCTTAACTTATTAAGAGCCTCTTCTCTGATTTTATCAGCTCTCTTAAGACTGCTTTTTGCAAAATCAATATTTGCCAAAAGTTTTTCTTTTTTATTAAGTAAAATTTTTTCCAAATCCTCTTCTTTAAAATTATCCGCTGGCAAATCGGTTGCTAATCTACTAAGCTTAAAACTATTAACCCCATAAAGCCATTCATCAAAATAAATAAAAGACTCATTATAATGATTGTCCCAAATGGTTTTTGAAATCAATAGCTGAATTTCAGATCCAAGTGCATTTGGAATAAGGGCAGCAAATCTAAATAAAATTTTCTGCTCCATAGTCAATTGTGAAATGTTTTTTGCAATTGATCTTAAAAAAGACCAATAAATGTTAATCACTTGATTATATTTTAAAACCCTATCAACCTCTTCTGACTGCGGATTTAAATAATCTACTAAAACTTTATGAAGCTTAAAACCAATTTCTTTACTACTTGAAATAAGATTTTTATAAAAATCTTTCGTAAAAAAATTCTTATCATGCTCTTCTAAAGTTAAAATATTAGGCAATCTTGAATCTAAATCTGTATCTACAGAATCAGGATATTTATACAAAAAACCCCCAAAAACACCCACAAGCAATATAACAACACAAGTACAATTGTAACTCTAAAGTTTATATTTACAAAAAAATTTAGTACTATTTATTTATACACAGTGTACCTTAAATCTCTGAAAGGGGAAGTCGTATGAATATAAAAATCAATTTTTTTTTCACTCTGCCTATTGGAATCTTTTTAGGATTATTTTTCCCTCTTGGGATTTATAGTTCTTTATCACATGCTTTTATAAGATTGTCATATTTATCTCTTATTCCCTTTTTAATATTTTCAATTCCATTAGGAATTGAAAATATTATTGAAAATAAAAGCTTTAAAAAGCTTTTTGGTAAAACAATTTATTACGGAATTTTAACTAACATATCTGGAGTTGTTGTATCAATAATAGCTGCAACAATATATCTTCCACAAAGAATTCCAATACTAGAAAAAACAATACAAAATACACATTTTTTTGAAAAAGAAGCTTTACTAGAAACATTTTTTCCAAAAAATATTTTTAAAATATTTACATCTAGTAATCCAAATCTACTAAGCATCTACATGATTTCAATAATAATAGGTACAAGCTTTTACTATGCAAAACAAAAGGGAAGAATAGCTAGAGAACTTATGCTAAGCGCATCTAATCTTTTTTACCATGCAAATGGGTTTATTGTAAATATATTAAATATAGGAATAATTTTTATAACAGCAGATTACACTACAAACTTAAAAAACTTTAAAGATTACCAAAATTACACAAACAGCATAACATTCTTTTTGGCATGGACAATTATAATTCTATTCGTAATATTGCCAACGATTAGTTATAGATTAACAAAAAGCTTTAAAATGATATATAAAGGAATCCTTGTATCATTTCAAAACATAATATTTTCAGGAATTGCAAAAGATTCTTATTCCCCTTATGTGATATTAATAGAAGATATTAAAAATGAAAGAATAAATATAAAAAAATCCATAATTATAAATATACCTTTAATAAATTTTGTATCTAAATTTGGCACTATTTTTGTTTCAGTAATATCGTTTTTTATAATTTTAAAATCATATTCTAGCTTACCCATTTCTATTTATGAAATAAGCTATATGAGCACTTTGTCATTTTTTTTTGTATTTGCATTTCCTCATATACCAAATAGCTTAATTTATATAATTACAATGCTTTGCTCTACCTATACAAAAGGAATAGAACTAAATGTTTATAACATAACACCAATGCTACCAATATTAATCTCTTTCGCTTTACTAATCGACTTTGCTTTTAACATTGCAATCATTCATATAATAAATTTCAAAGAACTGAAAGATCAAGAAAAAATTAATTGAGGCTAAACAAATTAATAAGATTTGGCAAATAAAACAAAATATTTGGCCTTAGAAGAACAATAAATACAAGTCATGCCCGTTAAATCTCTGGCCTTAAAATCATCAGGAATACATCTTATTGTAGCTTTAGTTTCATTTTTAATAATATTTTCACAATTCAAACCGCCACACCAACAAGAAAGCACAAATCCAGAACAATCATTCACATGAACTTTGAATACCTCATAACTATCCTTGCTGTTTCTAAAAATCTCCTTAGTATTTAAGGTCCTAAAATTCAATGCTTTTTCAAATAAATCTTTTTGCATTAAATCAAGTTCTACCTTGACCTTGTTTACAAGAGAATCAAGTGATATTTGATACTTAAATTTTCTGTCTTTATCTCTTCTTGAAATAGTAACAGAATTTAAAAGAATATCATTTATCCCTATTTCAAGGCGTATTGGAATTCCTTTAAACTCGGCAGATGAAAATCTAAATCCTGGAGTGCTCCTAATATCCTTATCAATTTCAACCCTAAATTCTGCTTTTTTTAAAGTATTCACAATACAATCAGAATAATCCAAAATTTTTTTATTAATCTCATCTTCTTTTTTAAAAATAGGAATAACAATAATTTCTATTGGAGCAATGCGAGGCGGCAAAACTAAACCTTTCTCATCAGAATGAGCCATAATCAAAGCACCAATCAATCTGGTAGAAACACCCCAGCTACTAGCAAATACATGCTGCATCTTGCCATCTTTGTCTTGGAATTTTACATCAAATGCTTTTGCAAAATTTAAACCTAAATAATGAGATGTAGCGGCTTGAAGTGCCTTTTTGTCCTGCATTAATGCCTCAATTGAATAAGTAGAAACAGCCCCAGCAAATTTTTCCTTTTCAGATTTTTTACCACAAAAAACAGGAATAGCCAAATAGTCTTCTATAAATCTCTTATATACATCTAAAATAAGCAAAGTTTCTTCTAATGCCTCCTCTTCAGTAGCATGAGCAGTATGCCCCTCTTGCCACAGAAATTCAGTAGTTCGCAAAAACGGCCTTGTTCTCTTTTCCCAGCGAACAACATTTGCCCATTGATTAATTTTAATAGGAAGATCTCTGTAAGACTTAATCCACTTGCTATACATATTCCAAATAATTGTCTCAGAAGTCGGCCTTAAAACTAAAGGCTCTGACAAACTCTCCCCACCAGCATCCTTAATAATAGCAAACTCAGGTGAAAATCCATCAATATGGTCCTTTTCTCTTTCTAAAAAACTATAAGGAATAAGCATGGGAAAATATGCATTCTCATGTCCTGTCTCTTTAAATTTTCTATCAAGTATACTCTGAATTTTGCTCCAAATAGAATACCCATAAGGCATAATTACCATACATCCTTTTACGGGGCTGTAATCAGCAAGCTTTGCTTTCTGAACTATATCTAAATACCATTTAGAATAATCATCTTCTTTTGATGCTATAAAATCACTCATACATTATCCTTAATAAAGCATTGCACTTATTTTAAAAACTAAATAATTATATTCAATATTTTTTAACTTCAACCATAAAACGCTTATACCTATTCCCATAAGAATTTAACATGATTTTTTCCAAAACAAAAACAATTCCATCTTCATTTGGGAATAAAACAATCTCTCTTATTCTGTAATCAATAACATTCTTTCTATAATAATTTCCTCTTCCAACAGTCAAATGTTTTTCTAGAGTTGAATTACAATATCTGACAGATAAAAAAATATTAAAAGAAGAAGAAAGTTTTTGAGAATTAATATCCTTATTTACAAAAACTTGATATTCGTTTCCTGTTTTAAAATCAACAAAATTTAAAAAATCTGTTTCTGGAATTTCGCTCTTTACATAAAAATAAATTTCGCGCCCTCTTCTTAAATGATTAATTTTAAATTCTTTAACTTTAAAATTAATTATCTTTAAAAGCTCATAAAGACTTTTATCATAACTATCTAAATACTCAATGTGCTCCTTAAAAATTTTAGAATGTACTCCAGAGTTTGCAAAATTATTTTTAACAACATCAATAAAGTATGCAGAAGAGTAATAATATCCATCTTCAAAACTATATTCGCCAAACATAAAATATTTATCATTATTAGAAAATCCTAAATTTTTAAAAAAAATATTTTCTGGAAACCCCAATAAAAAAGAAAAAAAATAAAAAAAAACGATATACAGTTTAATCATAAGCTTTGTATAAGTTTAATAACAATAAATTGCATACTAAATCTTATTTATAATTAATTTACTCTTACTTAAAATAATATCAAAACAACATTTCAAATTCAAAACTTTGATATACTATTTGTTTATAGATTAAAAATTTAATATTCAAATTTTTGGGATAAATTTTTGAAAAAAAGAATTAATAGCCTAAAATTAACTTCAAAAGCCTTGGAGCAAATAAAGTTTTTTTTCAAGAGCTTTAAGATAAAACATTGCAAAAAAACTTATTTATTACAAATTAATAAACTAATATTTTTTTCAAAGGCAAAAAAATCACCACAAAAATATATTTCCAAAAATCCTATACAAACAAACAAGATTAACATCAATATACAGTCAAGTAGTATAATAATACCTGTATTTGTGATTAAAAATTTTTTGATAACCAAAACTTTGATACACAAAACAATAAAAAATTTAACAATAAAGTTTTGCTATCAAAATAAGCAAATAAATATCGATATTTTTAATTTTTTATGCTTTATTAAAAATATCGTAAAAATAATATCTAAAATTGAAAATAAAAAAGGAGAATTTCAATGAGAATGCTATTAGCAACAATAATACTTATATTAACAACGGGCTTATTAGCTGCCCAATCAAAAAGCAAAAGTATAACTGAAGATGACTTTGATTTTGATAAACTTCTTGCAAAAGAAGAATCTGTGCGCCGTTTATTTGGCATAGGTTTTGGAATTGGATATCCGCTTACAAACATTACAATATCTGTTCCATATGTAGACATAGACCTTGGCTACGGAGGATTCGTAGGCCTTAAACCCAACAATTTCTTGCCCTATGTTGTGATGGGTGTAGATCTTTTATTTAAAGATGAAATACATAAAAACACTATGATTTCTGGCGGAATTGGAATAGGTGCAGATTGGTCAAAAGGAAGCCCTGAAAAATCAAATGAAAAAACTGAAGAAGAGGAAGAAAATGAAGCACAACAAGTAGCTTCTCTTCAAAATAGAATAGGGATTGTGATAAGGCTGCCTTTAGTAATAGAGTACAGCTTTCTTAAAAATATTGTGATTGGATTTAAAGCTGTTGCTACCATTGGAACAACTATGCTACTTGGCAGCCCAATGTCATTTGAAGGAGCTAGATTTAATTTCTTAGGTACAGGCTTTATAAAAATATACATATAATGGAGAATAAATGATAAAAAATTTTAAAAAAATACATATTTTAACATTAATATTGGGTGTAGTACACCTTTCTTTTGCATCTGACAATTATATGGTCAGATGCAGCAAGGAAGAAGATTCAACTACCTGCATCGCAAAGCTTAAAGAGATAAAAGAAAAAAAAAGTTATGACTTATTTTCAATGGGCATCGGAATAGGAGATCCTATTGCAAACATTATAATTACAATTCCTTATGTAAATATTGATTTTGGATATGGAGGGTTTATTGGCCTTAAGTCAAACAATTTTGAAAATTATTTAAACGGCGGAATAGATATTATTTTTAAAAAACAAATTGGACAATATATGAAAATCGGCGGCGGCATTGGGATAGGTGCAGATTGGTCAAAAACATCCCTTATACCTCCTGATGAAGAGGAAGAAACGGATTATGAGAGAATAGGTGCGGTTATAAGAATTCCTTTTGTAATGGAATATAACTTTGCAAAAAATTTATCCATAGGATTTAAAATTTATCCTGCACTAGGGCCAACAATATTGCTAACAAAACCAAGCATTTTATTTGAAGGAATTAAATTCAATTTTTTTGGATTTGGATTCATAAAATTTGCATTTAATTAACCAAATAATTAAATTGGTAATTAAAATTAAGCTCATAAACAAGCTTAATTTTAATTAAAACCAGCAATAAAGGCTTGACCATTCCCATCAACAAATAAGTTTTCAGCTTTTCTGCTTATAAATATGCTCTCACCTTTCTTAAGGTTTAAGGATTTATTTATACTCACGCACCCATCTAAAACTAATAAGATCATTGCACTATTTCTATTAATACAAATGTTCTCATTCATTTTTTTTTGAATCAGTTTTAAATTAGTATTTGGGAGTCTAAATACGCTAAAATTATCTTGAAAATCAGGACTTAGAAATGATAATTCTCCTTCCTCAAATTGACCAACTCTTAACATCTCTTCTTTATCAATATACTTGGTGGTAAGACCAGCTCTAATAACATTGTCGGAATTAGTCATAAGCTCAATACAATCTCCCTTAAGATATGCATGCACCTCCTGACTATTTGTATAAACAACTTCTCCCGGCTTTAGTTTTAAAATATTCATGCCCAAAAACACTAAAAGGCCCACATCTATACCATAAATATTGTAAATTTCATTAAACCAATAGCCCCTAAAATTATCAATAAGATCCAAATTTTTTAAAACTTTTTCAATAATCTTCTCAAGTTTATGCGCTTGCAAATCAAAAATGGTCCTTACAAAGTCTTTATGTGATTGAAAGTCAAAACCTAATTTCAACATTTCACAAATTTTTTTAATCTCACCCAAAGGTAAAAAGCCTTTAAGCGCATAAAAATCACTCAAGGCATATATAAGTTCAATTTTAGGGTTTTTATCTTTATATATCCTTTTAGGATCATTAATGTCTATCCCTTTCTTATTCTCTAATTCATACCCTTTTAAGGCAATGTCTTTAGAAGGATGAATTTGGATAGATAAAGGTTTATTTGCAGATAATACCTTAAATAAAAAAGGAAATTCGTCATTACAACCCAAAAGCTCTTTATGGTCTTCTAAAAAATCGCTTAAAAGAACATATTCATTTTTATATAAAATCTTGCTAGAAAATGTCCTGTGTGCCCCAAGCCACATTTCAGCCTTAGGCCTTCCATCAATCTTATCACCCAAAAGATTGGGAATAAAATTAATTCCTCCCCAATCATATTCTTTAATATTATTTTTCATTAAAAAAATATTATCTTCATTCATTCGGATTCCTTTAATTTTAAAGATTTCAAAAAAATTACCAAAGCTGTTGCAACTGCAACTCCAACAGCAATTGCAATAATAAACTCAAATTTATTATCAATAACAGGAAGCACTATTGGCCCTCCATGTGGAGCATGATTAGCAACACCTAAAAAAGCAGCAATAATGCTTGACACAGCTCCTCCTACCACTATTGAAGGAATTACTCGTCCAGGATCACTAGCAGCAAAAGGAATGGCTCCCTCGCTAATGCCAATAAATGAAATTAAAAAGGCTATTTTGCCAGATTCTTTCTCTTCATTTTCAAATAATTTAGGCGCCAAAAAAGTTGCAAGCCCCATAGCCATAGGGGGAACAGGAATTGCTGCTGCTACCATTCCCATTATTTCTGGCACTTGAGGAATTAGCCCTACACCAAAAAGAAATGCCACTTTATTAAAAGGCCCACCCATATCAACAGTAATCATTGAACCTAATACTAAGCCTAAGAAAATTTTGCCCAACACACCAAACGTTTCTGAATTACTCTGTAAAGATTTAAGCCCACTCTCAAGCACCCCCATAAATTCTCCAACATAAACACCAACATACAACATAAAAAACCCAACAATAATAGTGCTTATTAAAGGAATTACAAATATGGGCATAACGGGTCTTAACCATTCAGGAACAGATCTTCTTGCTAAAAACCTTGCAACATAGCCTGCAAGAAACCCTGCAAATATTGCACCTAAAAACCCTGCTTTTACATTTCCAGACATTACTCCGCCAACAAGACCAGGCGCAAGACCAGGTTTATCAGCAATTGACATTGAAATAAAACCAGCAAGCACAGGCAGCATCAGCCCAAAAGCAACAGAACCAATATCTGCAATCTGCTTATAAAATGGATGCTCAGAAAAATTAGGCCCATCAGGTCCAATCCCAACAAAAGCAATGCTAAGAGCAATTAAAATTCCCCCACTTGCAACAACAGGAATCATTGGAGATACTCCGCTCATTAAATATTTATAAAAACTGCCTTTGCCTGTTACAATCGAAGCTTTAGAAGCGCTATTAGCGCCAAAGTCTTTGCTTTTAAATACTGGCGCATTAAAAGATTCCTTAATAATATTTTCTGTATTGTTTATCGCTTTTACAGTTGAAACTTTATAAACTCTCTTACCTTCAAATCTCTTTTCATCAATATCCTTATCAACAGCAAGTATTACAACCGCCGCATTTCTGATTTCTTCTTCGGTTAGAGCATTTTCAATACCAATAGATCCTTGAGTTTCCACCCTAATGTTGTAACCCTGCTTTTTAGCTTCATTTTCAATTTTCTTTGCTGCAATATATGTATGAGCAACTCCAACAGGACAAGCAGTTACAGCTACTATTTTTTCTGCTTTTGTAGCTCCAAAAACCTCTTCTTTGGCTTTTCTTTGAACATTCTCTATATAATAATAAATGTCATCAGTAGTAACAAACCCACTTAAAGCATTTTGAAAAGCATCATCTTCAAAAAGTTTAGCTATAAAAGCAATTGCCTTAAGATGCTCATTACCTTGTTGCTTTTTTGACATACAAATCAAAAATATTAAATTAACAGGAGGATTCTCTTCAGACCACTTAACCCCAGCGCCCTTAATGCAAAGCAACGAAATAAAACTGGTCTTAACAACATCTCCTATAAAATGAGGAATGGCAACCCCATTTTCCCAAGAAGTGTCACCTATCTTTTCTCTATCAAGAATTCCTTGAAGAAACTCTTGTTTATTGTCTATATAGCCCCTATCATTGACTTTTTCAACTAAAAAATCAATTACATCTTCTTTTGAATTTACTTCTGGCAAAATAAATACAAGATCTTTTTTCAAAAAATTAAAAAACATAACTGTGGTCTCCTAGTAATTAAACATATTGTATAATATACAATAAAATACATACTACAGCCACCTAATATAAAAAATATTTTTTAAGCTAAACGGGGGAATTCTCTCTAAATACATGTCATAATATTGAAAAGGCAAAACAATTTTTATATTATTTAAAATAATCTGTTTATGAAAAAAAATCCAAACATTTGCATTTTCTTAACATTGCTTATCATTCCCACTTTAAATGCACTTACAAACGAAGAAGACAATACTAATGAAAAAAATAATCAACCCAAACAAAGTTCTAATTTTTTTAGCCCAGAAAGAGGATTTACATATTCAACAGGAATTGGAATTGGAATTGGAGTTTTTCTAAATTCAAATATTAAACACCTTATTTTTAGGCCCTATTATACATTTTCTAATAATACTTTTGATTTTTTAATTGTTGCTATGATATTAACAAAAGAAAGCCTTAATATCCCCCAAAACATGCAATACTTTAAATCTTATATTGGAGGAGGAATAAACTGGCACATTGCAAACTTAATTAAAAAAACAAAATATTTTTCTGCCACCATTGGCATAGGTGGTCGTTTTTACCTATCTACAAACTTTATAGGAGACATTCGATTTTACGAAAAATTGCCTTATATAATAGAGCCTTATATGTTTATTGAAATTTCTTCTAAAAAGGCAATTCCTTTAATGGGGCTGGACTTTAAAATTGATTTTTTATTTTTAGATACATTTAACATTTCTTTTAATTTCACTATTAGATATAATTTTAAGGACGAAAACGAGTTGGAAACATGAAAAAAAGGTCAAAATTTCTTCTTTACTGCTATATTTTATGCCTAACAGGATTTTTATTTTTTTCTTTAAATCCCAAAGCCTTAAAACAAATTAAACACAAAATTTCTGACTATTTAGAAATAATAGAAAATAAATACATTACCATTACAAAATCTATTCCAATAAAAGAATCCCAATTAATACCAAAAGGATATCTTACTACTCAAATAATAAGGAAAAAACACTACACCTTAGGGTATGCTGAAAGCGCAAGACAATCCGAATGGGCTGCTTATCCACTTAAAAGAGAAATGGTAGAACTAGCATTAACTTTGTTAAAATCAAAAAAAATTAAAAGGAGCACCAAATTCTTTGAAGACACCAATATCAGGGGCACTTTTCCAAAACTTGAAGATTACTTTAAAAGCGGTTATGACAGAGGACACATAGTAAGTTCTGCAGACATGTCTTTTTCTGAAAATGCAATGACAGATACATATTTTTTATCAAATATGTCACCTCAAAAAAGCGAATTCAATTCTGGAATTTGGCTAAAACTTGAAAAATTAGTAAGGGAATGGGCAATCTCAAAAGGATATATATATATCATTAGCGCTGGAATTTTAACAGAAAATAAAGGATTTATTGGTAAAAACAAAATTTTGATACCTAAAAATTTTTATAAAATAGTACTGGCAATTAATAATAATTATTATGACATAATCTCTTTTATTATCCCAAATGAAAAAGCAAAAGACTTGGATTTGAAAAATTATGTTGTTAGCGTCGATTCAATTGAAAAAAAAACAAAGATAGATTTTTTTGAAAAACTTGATTCAAAAATTAAAAAAAAGATTAAAAAAATACAAAACACGCTTTCTTGGAAATTTAAATGAAATCACTATTTGCAAAGTTAAACTCTTCTATTAATCTCTTTCTTTTTATAATTTTTATTTTAGCAACACTAGTTATACTGACTTTCTCTTATAAAATAAAATATAATGAAAATTATCAAAATTATATTCTAGAAATTTACAATAATAATTTTATAATATTGGTTAATAAATTAGCCATATTTATTGCTGGAATCATAGGCTCGCTGTGGTCATATATTAACTACAAAAGAACCAACAATATACAATTTATATTTTTCTATTGTTTTATTTGTTCATATACATTAGAACCTATTTTGGTCTCTGAAGATTTTTTTTTAAAAAATAACCTAAATTCAAGTTATTATTTATTTACAAAATTTATCCTTTTTGTAAATACTTTTTCATTATTAAATTTATTTTTTCTAAGTTTATATATATGCGATTTCAAAATAAAATCAATACATTATACAATTTATATTATTTTGATCTTTGCCTGCATATATAGTTACACAATGCCTATTAATTCGTACGAAAATAGTCAAAACCACAGCATTCTTAAAATCGAAAGTACAAAATTTTACATAGACGCATTCTTATTGCTTATTTTAACAAACTTTATAGTAGCCTTTTTAAGAAAAAAAAGCTTTGATTATTTTTTACTTTTTGTTTCCATGCTCTTAATATTAAGTGGAATTTACTTGAATTTACTAAAAATACCTTATGCCTTTCTCCCAATCTCAATTGGCATACCAATCTACTTAAAAAAATCAGGAAAAATTTTCTTTTACTGGCTATAAAAAAAAGGAAGTTAAAAAATAGGACGAAATTGAAACAATAAGTGGTAAAAATAAATTGTCATAATTAGCAGAATCAAAAAGCTCTACCAATACTGCTAAAATTCCAAGAATTAAAGCTACTGTTAAATAAGGAAAAAAATAATAATATGAAAAAAAAGTAACACAAAATACAACAAGACTTCCAGAAATCGTTTTATTATTTACAAGCTTAAAAGAAGGAATTAATTTCCCAACAAGACTTGCAAATCCATCACCAAGACATACCGAAAATATTCCAATATAATTAAAAGGATGCATAGCCAAACAATATGACATCAATATGCCTAAAAACAAAAAAATGGGCGAAAAAGATACTTTATTCGGCAATATTTTTCTTGATTTTAATATTATGTTTGAAATATTTTTAAAGAAAAGTAATTTTTTGTTAGTAATTCTAAAAATTTCAGAACTTAAATATAAAATCATAAAAAGTATATTAAAAACAAGTCCTATCCAAAAATTTATTCCATAAAAAACCAAAACTATTAAGCTAAAAACATGAAAAAATTTTCTAAAAATTTCATACTTAATATCTTCTCTAAGAATTGCTCTTTTAATCCCATTAAACATCGTTTGATCTTTTTAAATGCATATTAAATCAACATTTGCAAATATTTATTTCCAACACTCATTAAGTTCCTCATTTATTATTGCAAATAAATTAAAATAAACAAAAACATTTTTATAAAACTATGCCTTATAGTAAAATTACTTATATTAATTTTACAATTTTTTTTCAAAAAAAATATTCTTACCTAGAGATTTATTATAAATAGGTAATACTTATTTATAAAGAGAAGAATTAATCGGGTTCCCAAAAATGCTAGAAATTGAAGATAAACTATTTTTAAAATTTTGCGATTTTATATACAACAATAGTGGAATTCGTTTTGATGAAAAAAATAAATTTGTTCTTCAAAGCAGAGTGAATGACGCAGTACGAGATCTTGCCCTTGAAAGCCCATCACAACTTTATAATTTAATAGTTAGTGAAAAATTAAAAAAAGAATATTTCTTGGATTTAGTCACAACTAATTTAACAAAATTTTTTAGAAATTCACTACATTTTCAAACTTTTGAAAAATTTATAATTCCCAATTTAATTAATATTAAAAACACAGAAGAAAAAAATAGGATTATTATCTGGTCTGCAGGATGCTCAACAGGAGAAGAACCTTATTCATTAGCATTTGTACTCAAATCAAAGCTTCCAAAAGAAATAGATTTTGTTATTATTGCATCTGATTTAAGCTTAAAATCTTTAATGATAGCAAAAGAAGGATATTATTCATCAAATAAATGTGAAAATATTCCTAAAGAATACAGGCACTATATATATCCTCATTCAAACGGATATAAAATTAAAAATGAAATTAAAAATCATATAAGATTTGACTATCATAACCTAAACTTTGAAAGTAATTTTTCACAAATTGATGTTATTTTTTGCAGAAATGTATTAATATACTTTGATGAAAAATCAAAAATTAAAGTACTTAAAAAGTTTTACAACAATATGTCTAAAAACAGTTATTTATTTATAGGGCACTCAGAATCACTTTTTGGGCTCAACCTTCCTTTTAAATTTTTAAAAACGCCTTGGGCAATAATATATGAAAAAAAAGATACTAGCGGTCAAAAAGAAAAATCTAAATCACAAAATAAATATAAGTTATAATTAAACAAGAATAAAATAGGGAAAAAGTAACGGTGGAAACAAAAATTTCTGTACTTATCATAGAATACTTTGCTGTAAAGAGAAAACTTATATCAGACCTTATCAATTCATCTCCAAAACTCCAAGTCATTGCAACTGCTTCTAATGGCAAATTTGCAACAAATAAACTTAAAAAACATAACCCCGAAGTAATATTAATGAATTTAGAAGAAAACAATATTAAAGACATTCTATTTTTGGAGAAAAAAAACAATATAACCAAAACAATACCAATTGTCGTCACATCTTCAAATCAAAACCTAATAAATATTGCTGCTTTAAAGGGCGCCGATGCTCTTATTTTAGTATCTAAAAATAAAAAATCACATGAAATTAAAAAAGAACAAATTATCAATTCTCTTTTGGCCTATGGATCGATATCTATAAAAAACAAAACTGTTTGCAATAAAAATGTGAATACAAAAAACTATGAAAGAGCTAATTTTTTTTTAAATCACAAAAATGACATTTCTTCATTAACCCAACTTGAAGAATATGCAAAAGAAAAAATATTAAATGAAAAAGAAATAAAAAAACTTAAACTGCGAAAATTTGACATAATAGCAATTGGAGTATCAGCAGGGGGCCCCGTAGCCTTAAAATCAATATTACCAGAAATACCTGAAAGCTTTCCCCCAATAATAATTGTTCAACACATGCCTAAAGGATTTACAAAAGAATTTGCAAAAAATCTTAACAATCTTTGCAAAATAAACGTAAAAGAAGCCACGAATAACGAAATATTAAAGCAAGGACATGTATACATAAGCTCAGGCGGATATCATACAAAAATCAAAAAAATCTATGGCAACTATCAAATACAAACCCTCGATGGCAAACATATAAATGGTCACAAACCATCTATTGGGGTATTATTTCAATCTATAGCAGAGATTGCAAAAGACAAAGCAATTGCTCTAATAATGACTGGAATGGGAAATGACGGATCAAGAGAAATTGGAGATATAAAAAAAGCTGGGGGACTAACTATTGCGCAAGACAAAGAAAGTTCAATGGTTTTTGGAATGCCAAAAATAGCAATAAAGGAAAATAATATAGACTATATAGTTCCACTAAACCATATGGTAAAATTATTAAAAGCTATACTAATTAATAGCTAATTTTTTTTAAACAAGGAATATTTTTTGGACAATAAACAAGAAAACGCCAAAACAGAAGACTGTTTTTCTCATGTAAGTAAATTTAATATACACAATAAAACAATATATATACTTGGAACTGCTCACGTGTCAAAAAAAAGCTCAGAAGATACTGCAAATTTAATAGAAATCTTAAAGCCAGACTATATTGCCGTTGAACTTGATGAGGCTCGCTATCATTCGATCTTAAACACCAATGAAAATGAAAAATGGAGAAACTTAGATATAGATAAAGCATTAAAACAAGGAAAGGCCTTCTTTCTCATAATAAACATAATTCTTAGCAACTTTCAAAAAAAATTAGCAAAAGAACAGGGAATAAAACCCGGTGAAGAAATGAAAACGGCTATTTTAAAAGCTAAAAAACACAATATTCCACTAATTCTTGCTGACAGAAAAATTGAGACAACTCTAAAAAGAGCTTGGATGTCTATTCCAATATTTGAAAAAGCAAAAATAATCTCAAGCCTTTTTTCCCTAACAGATGCAAAAATTACAAAAGATGAAATTGAAAAACTCAAAGAACAGGACGCTCTTTCAAAAATAATGGAAGAACTTTCCAAAGAAATACCCAAAGTAAAAAAAGTTTTAATTGACGAAAGAGACGAATTTATTACAAACAAAATACTTGAAGGAACAGGTATTATTCTTGCCGTTGTGGGCGCAGGGCATGTAAGCGGAATAATTAGAAATTTAAAAGAAATAAGTCAAAATAAAAAAATAATAAACGTTGAAGAACTTGAGAGAATCCCTAAAAAACATTTTTCATTTAGCAAAATGCTATCCTACTTGATTACAATTTCAATCATTTTACTAATAGTAGGCTCTTTTTACTTTAAGGGATTTGATTTTGCTTACAAAAATTTAAAGCTTTGGATAATATCTAACTCTCTTTTTTCAGGCATCGCATCCATTTTATTAAAGTCTAATCCTTTAACGATTTTAACAGCTGTTGTAGGTTCTCCAATATTCTCCTTAATACCATTCATAGGAACAGGCATGGTAGCAGGACTTGTTGAAGCTTATATAAACAAGCCAAAGGTCAAAGATTTTGAAAATCTACAAGAAGAATTGTCGACAATAAAAGGATATTTCAAAAACAAAGTTACAAGAATTCTATTAATAGTGCTTTTTGTAAACCTTGGATCTACGATTGGAACAATTGTAGGACTTAAATTTTTATTAAATGTTTTCAAATAAACCCTTAAAATAATAAATATTTACACAGGAGTATATATGGGGCTTGTATTTTTAGGTCCTCCAGGTTCTGGAAAGGGGACTATTTCAAAAATTATTTCTAATGAATTTAAATACCAACACATTTCAACAGGAGATTTATTTAGAGAAAATATTTTAAATTCTACGGCTCTTGGGAAAGAAATAAAAAAAATTGTTGAAAAGGGAGAGCTGGTTCCTGACCTAATTACAATCAAAATAGTAGAAGATAAAATTAAAACTATTAAAAATAGCAAAGATTTTATTTTAGATGGATTTCCGCGCAATATTTGTCAAGCCGAAGCTCTTGACAAATTTTTGCCAAATGTAAAAATAATAAACTTTTTAATTGATGAAGAGTTGGTAATAAAAAGACTCTCGGGAAGAAGAATTTGCAAATCTTGCAATAATATTTTCAATATATACACCCTAGCCACAAAAAAAATTGGTATTTGCGATGTTTGCGGAGGAGATCTTTACCAACGAGAAGATGATAAAGAAGAATCCTTAAAAACAAGGCTTAAAGAATATAAATTACAAACAAAACCATTAATAGAATTTTACTCAAAATGCTCTAGACTTAACAACATTGATGCATCAGTTAAGATTGATGAAATGAGAAAAAAAATAATTAAAATATTGTTAAAAAAAAATTAAATGTAAAAGGCATTAAAAGTAAAAATGTTAAAAAAAATTTGCTTTTGCTTGTTAATTTTGCAAGCAAAAATAATTCTTGCTCAAGATCAACAGAGCTTAAGATTCAATAATGAATACTTTTACCTTAATTTTCAATCTGCTTATTATCCTCCCCACGAGCTGGGCACAAATGGAAGCGGCTTTTCACAAAGTTTTAAACACCCTAACTTCCAAAATATTAAACCAAGATTAAAAATTCCAGTCAATTATTGGGGGAGAATAAAACTAATATCATATTTAGGCTACTATAAAAATTTCAAAGCTTTGCACAATCCCAATTCTATATTTTTTAAAAATAATGGCATAGACATAGATTTAAATATTGGATTGTCTCCTGTAAGTGTCTCATTTAAAAGTAAAGTAAGCCTTACTCCTATTGCTTTTTTAAATGTATATGCATCAAATGAACTTGGTATAGGTTGGCAAGCTTTTGGATTTAAGGGAGTTGGCGTACACATTGAAAATGGAAAATATTCAAATGCTATTGAATTTTATTCAGAAATAACAGTAGGGGGGCGATTCCAATTTGACTTAAACGCTATTTTTCAAGGAGAATGGACACATATTATTACAGTTATTGGAAATGATTTTACATACTTAATCAATCCCCATGCAAAAAAAGATCAACTTTGGAAATATAAAGCAGATGATGGTAAAAATATAAATGGCATGTTAATAAAACCTTATGCTCTTTTAGCTTACAAAATGCCAATACCTCTTAACACTATAGGGCTACTTTACGAAGGAAAAACACAAATTGGCAAAGAAAGAAACATAAGCTCTTGGAAAAATAAGGGCTGGGGAAGTGATATTTTTTATCACAATATTTCTATTGTTGCTAATTTTGAAGTTATCAAACCTTTAACACTTGGCCTTCAATTTAAATTATCTACAAATCCCACATACACAAGTAACACAGCTGGACTGGCTGATATTTCAAAAAGAATAGCAACCGGCAATTCTTATTTTTATTATGATTCTATTGGAATCTCTATAACTTATAAATACTAAAGTATAATAAATATAAATTTAATATCTAAACTGATTTCTTCCAGAAACTTTAGCCTCATAAAGCTTACAATCAGCAAGTTTTATGATATTGGTAAAATTATTATCAATAGGAATTTCTTGAGCAAGACCAATTGAAACAGTCACAATGCTAGAAGCATTACTGTGCTCATGAACTATTCTTAAGCACTTTATATCATTAATCATTGTTTTAATAATGCCAATCATTTCATTTAGACTTTTGTTAACAGAAAAAAAAATAAATTCTTCTCCTCCATATCGAGCAACATCTATTTTATATTTTAAAGAAACCTTATATAGAGCTTTAGCAATCAATTTAAGACATTCATCACCATTTGTGTGACCATAATTATCATTGTAATTTTTAAAATTATCAATATCCAACATCCCAACAATTATTATTTCCTTGCTTTCTAAAGCTTTCATCCACGACTTAGAAAATTTATCCATAAAAAATCTTCTATTTGGAATTTGAGTAAGCCCATCAATTCTAGACAAGCTTTTAAAATAATCTCTTAACCTCTTTAATTCAAGATGCGTTTTAACTCTAGCATCAATTATTCGACTATTAAAAGGTTTTAAAATATAATCTACTCCACCAACGTTAAATCCTTCAAGTTGAGCATCTGTAGAACTCCTTGAACTAATGAAAATTACAGGAATCTCTTTAGTATCAGGATCACTTTTTAGCTTTCTACATACCTCATAGCCACTAATATCTGGAAGTCCTATGTCAAGAAGTACAAGATCCGGACTATCTTTTTCAACCTGCTTTAAAGCATCAAGTCCATTTGTTGCAACCTCAATCTCATAAGCATCTTGCAATATACTTACCAATAAATCTAAATTGGTGGGAGAATCATCCACAATTAAAAGCTTTTGACTCTCTGCTTCAAAAACTTTATCTTTAATTATCATTTCCACTGCTAATATCTCTTATTATTAAGCATTTCAATAATCTCTTCAAGAATCTTAGAGCTCTCAGCAAATCTATATAGTCTTAAATTCCTGCGAAGATCACTAAATAATACCTTAATATTATCGTCTAAAACATATTTGTCAATACTCTCAAGAATTTCTCTGTATTCTCTTGGCTTTCTAGTCTTAATAGCAATTAAAAGTTTATTGAGAAGGCTTAAAAATTGATCATCATTTTTAAAGTATAGCTTATTCTCACTAACAATCTTAGACTCAACTAAAACATTTTCCTTTATGTCGCTTATTAATTGAAATAAATCATCTTTTACAAAAAAATACATTTTTTTCAACTCATCAATTGAATCTTTACTTGTTTCAATTTTTTGAAAATCTTTATACAATTCACTACGCATATTAGAAAGAGCTCCAGATATTGAGTGAGATATATCCTTAACTAAAGACAAATTTCCCTCATCAAAAGCTTTTTCTAAATCAATAATATTAATAGAGATAAAATCAACAAGCCCTCTACATAATTCAGAATATGATGCATATGAAAGATTTAACTCTTTTAAGGCCCTATTAACATCTAGATTGGGAAATTTAACAGGTTGATTGAAATCTTCATTCTTCCAAATATCATTAACTTCAAATTGTAAGTATTTTTTTAATATAGCTTTAATTGAACTTATGTGTATTGGTTTTGAGATATAATCATTCATACCACTTGCAAGACACTTGTCTTTATACTCTTGCAAAGCATGCGCTGTTACAGCAACTAAAACACACGGTTTTAAATTCTTAGCCTTTTCAAATTTTCTAATTTCCTTGGCCACTGAAAATCCATCATGCCTTGGCATTCGTATATCAATAAAAGAGATAGCATATTTTTTATTTTTTAAAGATTTTAAAGCTTTTACTCCATCATCTACAACATCAATAAAATTTTTATTAATGCCTATTACAACAAGAATATCCTTTAACACTTTTTGATTTACCTGATTATCTTCAGCTATTAAAACATTAATGGGTTCTTTTATCTTAAAAGCACTATCTATTGGAACCAAGTCTTCAAAATCCATTTCTGGGTTACAGTCTTTTTTATAAATAGAACATATACCAAGCCCCATTAAAGGCTTTTTAACATACATATATTTTAAATTTTTCAGAGCTTTATTATCTAAATAATAAAATAAAAAAATAATTTTCACATCAGAGCTTAGTCTTTCAATATTATTGGCAAATAGAATACTCTCTTGAATATTATCGTTATTTACATTTACATAAACAAAGCTATAAAAAGGATATTCTTTGAAAACTTTATAAGCATCCTCAAAAGACGCTACATAGCGCACATTAGAAGAGCATCCCAATAAAATCGAACAGTGTTCAAAAATTTTAATAGCTTTTTGGCTTAAAAGCACATTTAACACTTTATTATCACCATTTATTGATTGAGATCTATTGATTGACAAATTTTTACTTTTAAGCTCACCGCCCAATAAAAAGGGCAACATAAATGAAAAAGTGGTACCCTCTCCCACCTTACTATCAACAGCAATGCCAAGGCCACCCATTAGTCTTACAAGCTCTCTAGATATTGACAACCCCAATCCTGCGCCCTCATGAACCCTTGAAGAAGAATCATCCTCTTGTTTGAATATTTCAAATATCTTAGAAAAATTGTCTTTTTCAATACCCTTGCCTGTATCTATTACCTTAAATTCAACTGTAACTAAAGTATTGTCATCAGCTCTTGTTCTACATACTTCTTCATAGTTTAAAACAACAACACCATCATCTGTAAATTTAAAAGCATTTCCTATTAAATTAATTAAAACTTGTTTAATTTTTACAATATCACCTTTTATATAATTTTTAAAAATAGATTTAGAATAAGAGAATAAATCAATATTTTTCTTTGCACATTGAGATTGAAAAGTTTTTAAAACCATTTCCATTTCACTCTCTAAGTCAATCTCTTGACTCTCAACATATAATTCATTAACATCTATTTTAGACAAATACAATATATCATCAATTAAAGAAAGCAAAGAATCAGATGAATAATTTATCATCCTAACATAGTCTTTTTGAACATCTGTAAGAATAGTTGTATCTAAAAGCTCAGTAGCCGCCATTATTCCGTTAATAGGGGTACGAATATCATGACTGACGTTAGCTATAAAAATGGTTTTAGCAGCATTAGCAGCTTCTGCAATCTTTTTTTCATTCATTACAAAAGAATATCTTCTTTTCTGCTCAAATGATAATCTGAACATAAATATTATTACAAATCCTAAAAAAGTAAAATAAAATAAAATGACTGTTGACACTAGAAATTTGAAATTATTAACCCTGCCGCCTTTGGATTTATAATAAATATCAAATTTCCAATCATTTAAATACATCTGACTGCCAACATTCGAGCGCATAACAACTTTTTGAACAATTTCTTTCAAGATATAATCCTGATTATAAATAGCAAGACTCAAATCAAAAGCTAAGTCTCTAAAGGTAGGAAGCTTCTCAACATCAGCAATATTTAATTCTTCAAAAACAGCAGCAGCTGTATACTCATCACTAATAATCCCATCTACCTTTCCCTTATAAAGCAGAAGAAGGGCCTCTTTAAAGCTACTTACCAGAACAAGCTTTGATTTAATATTAGAGGCCAAATTTTTACTATATAAAAATTCAAGTACAGCAAACCTTTCTAAAGTTCTAGATGGAAGCACCCTTTTTTTATTTGAAAAAATATAAAGTGGAATTCGAGAATTTAATTTTATATTGAAAACATTATCTAAATTTGAATCGGTTGCATTAGTATTTAGCATATCAATTTTTCCAGATTTGATTAATTTTTTAAGATCTAAACTATTTTGAGCTTCAATTATGTTAAATTCTAAACCGGAAAACATTCTAATCTTATCAAGCAAAAATTGATTTATTCCTTTATAATTATTTGCTTCAACATAATCTATTGGATACCAATTTTTAACAACAAGATTTAATTTATTATTTTTTGATAACCAAATTTTTTCTTCTATATTAAATTTAACCTTATTCATAATTTTATAACTATTTATTCTAGAACTATTAATCTCTTCTTTATCCAACCAATTTTTATCTATTTGAAGTAAAGATTCAAATGAAATATCATCAAATATAGAATTAAGAATATATTTAATAACCTTGTAAACCCTGTTATCAATAGCTAATACTAAAAACCTATTTTTATTAAAAATCGAATCGTAAGATTTTAATCTGCCGTTATATCCATTTAATTTTAATAAATATTTTGTTGTTATTGAATTTTCTATAAATCCATATGAATTATTAACAATATCTATAAAGTTGTTAACAATATCTTTATTTTTATTTAATTGAATGTTATTAAAATTAAAATCAATAAACTGAGAATTTATTGGACCAGCATCACTATTTAGGTCTTTAGAATAAAATTTAAAATTAAGAGGATATATTGGCTTACTTACTACATAATTAACATTTTCAAATACACTATCATTACTAATAATTCCGCCAAAAATACCCACTGACTTTCCATCTAATGATTTCTTAATATCCTCTTTGGAAAATCCCTTAAAAATAGGCTTAAAGATATGTTGCCTTGAGAGAAGATTCCATAAATCCACTAAAATACCAGACAATTTTCCCTGTGAATTAATAAAACTCAAAGGGGGATAATCATTATATAAACCAACATCAATAAAATTTCCCTTAGAAGTACTATCTAAAAAAGAAATAATAAGTTCTTCAGGTATTTTCATTAAATAAGAAAACAAATCTAAATTCAAATTCTTTACTATCTCAGGTGCATTTCTACTAATAGCCACTCTATTTTTAATACTATAAAAAACATCTCCGGGAAAAATCACAAGGTCTTCACCTAAAAACCGCTTTGCAATATAATGTAAAGTCTTACAATCACCATATATATAATCAACCTTATTATTTTTTAAAGCCAATACTAACTCTTGAGAACTATCAGCCAAAAAAATAGTGTTAGCACTTTTTAATCTTAAGATATCTTCATATATTGTATTTTTAATAACTCCTATATTAAAATTGGATAAAAATGTTGAATGGGTATTTTTATATTTTTTATTAGAGCTTTTAGAAAATAAAATTGAAATGCTCCTAGCAAGTTCATTTTTAAAATAAAAAAAATCATTTAATCTTGTGTTATAAGTCAACCCTAAATATATTGCTTCGTCTTCAATTTCACTTTCATTTAAATTATCAATATGTTCAACTTTGATATCAACACTATTATCTTTTGCCCATTTATCTAAAATAGAAAAAATAAGCCCCTCATATTCTCCTTTATTATTCTTATAGTAAAAAGGAAAAAATTGATCTATAAGCTTAAACTTGAAAAAATCCTTGGGAAATAAATTGGTATTTACAAAGCAAACCAAAAGTAAAATTAAAAAATTAGTACTTAAAAAGTTTGCTTTTTTCATTTTATTTTAAAATTTCCTTATTAAAATACAATGGTTTTACCCCTGTATAAAAATAAATATACACAATAAATTTAAGGTTTAAAATATAAAAATAAAAACCCTGGCAATAACTTACTCTCCCGCGAACTCGCAGTACCATCAGCGAAAAAGAGCTTAACTTCTGTGTTCGGAATGATAACAGGTGTTTCCTCTTTTCTTTAACCACCAGGGTTTTTACAAGGAAGACAAAAATATGGCCAAAGATACGGGTAATTAGTATTAGTCAGCTTAATATATTACTATACTTACACTTCTAACCTATCAACCTGGTATTCTTCCAGGACCCTTAAAGGATATCTCATCTTGAGGAAGGCTTCCCACTTAGATGCTTTCAGCGGTTATCCTTTCCGAACGTAGCTACCCAGCACTTACCCTTGGCAGGATAACTGGTACACTAGAGGTTCGTCCATCTCGGTCCTCTCGTACTAAAGATAGCTCCTCTCAAATATCCAACGCTTGTGGCAGATAGGGACCAAACTGTCTCACGACGTTCTGAACCCAGCTCGCGTACCGCTTTAAATGGCGAACAGCCATACCCTTAGGACCTGCTCCAGCCCTAGGATGCGATGAGCCGACATCGAGGTGCCAAACCCTTCCGTCGATGTGAACTCTTGGGAAGGATAAGCCTGTTATCCCCGGAGTACCTTTTATTCGTTAAGTGACGGCGCTTCCACTTGCCACCGCCAGATCACTAAGACCTACTTTCGTATCTGTTCGACTTGTCAGTCTTACAGTTAAGCTACCTTATGCCTTTACACTTACAAAGTGATTTCCAACCACTCTAAGGTAACCTTTGCGCACCTCCGTTACTCTTTAGGAGGCGACCGCCCCAGTCAAACTACCCACCTGGCACTCTCCTCATATTTCTATAAGTTAGAAACCTAATTAAACAAGGGTGGTATTTCAAGATTGACTCCACTACCCCTAACGAGATAGCTTCAAAGTCTCCCACCTATCCTACACATATTTAATCAAATCTCAATACCAAGCTATAGTAAAGGTTCACGGGGTCTTTCCGTCTAACCACAAGTAATCGGCATCTTCACCGATACTTCAATTTCACCGAGCTCCACGTTGAGACAGCGTCCAAATCGTTACACCATTCGTGCGGGTCGGAACTTACCCGACAAGGAATTTCGCTACCTTAGGACCGTTATAGTTACGGCCGCCGTTTACTGGGGCTTAAATTCAATGCTTCGAATAAACTAACATCTCCTCTTAACCTTCCAGCACCGGGCAGGTGTCAGTCCCTATACTTCTCTTTACAGATTTGCAGAGACCTGTGTTTTTGGTAAACAGTCGTTTGGACCATTTTTATGCTACCTAATTGCTTAGGTCGTACTTATTCCGAAGTTACGTACGTATTTTGCAGAGTTCCTTAACGTGGATTCTCTCGCGCGCCTTAGAATTTTCATCCCACCTACCTGTGTCGGTTTGCGGTACGGTCCCTTATAGCCTAACCTTAGAAGTTGTTTCTTGGCACCTTGACTACCTACATTTCATACTACCTAAATAGCACTCATTATCACATCTTAGCTCTCTTAACGGATTTTCCTATTAAGATCATCACCTTAATGCTTAAACTAGGGCAACCATCGCCTAGCAGTAGTTAACCTCATGCGTCACTCCATCGAAACTATAAGAGGTACGGGAATATTAACCCGTTTCCCATCGACTACACTTTTCAGCTTTGCCTTAGGGGCCGACTAACCCTGGGAAGACGACCTTCACCCAGGAAACCTTAGGTTTTCGGCGAATGGGAATCTCACCCATTTTTTCGTTACTCATACCTGCATTCTCACTTCTGATACCTCCATCAAACTTTCCAGTTTAACTTCTCTGGCTTACAGAACGCTCCCCTACCACCTTAACTTTCGTTAAGATCCAAAGCTTCGGTAATGTGTTTAGCCCCGTTACATTGTCGGCGCTTAAGTACTCGACCAGTGAGCTATTACGCACTCTTTAAAGGTATGGCTGCTTCTAAGCCAACCTCCTGGCTGTTTACGTACCTAAACCTCCTTTTCCACTTAACACATTTTTGAGACCTTAGCTGTTGGTCTGGGTTGTTTCCCTCTCGACTATGAACCTTATCGCCCATAGTCTCACTCCTATTCATCATTTAATAGCATTCGGAGTTTAACTGAGTTTGGTACCCTTTGACAGGCCCTAGCTCAATTAGTGCTCTACCTCTATTAAACTAAAATAAGGCTGAACTTAAATCCATTTCGGGGAGAACCAGCTATCTCCGAGTTTGTTTAGCCTTTCACTCCTATTCACAGCTCATCCCTGCCTTTTTAAACAGACTAGAGTTCGGCCCTCCACTTGGTTTTACCCAAGCTTCAGCCTGGCCATAAATAGATCACTCGGCTTCGGGTCTACCACATCTAACTAAATCGCCCTTTTAAGACTCGCTTTCGCTTCGACTCCAGCACTTCTATGCTTTAATCTTGCTAGACATGATAACTCGCAGGTTCATTATGCAAAAGGCACGCCATCACCGCAATTAATTACGGCTTTGACTGCTTGTAAGTCTACGGTTTCAGTTCTATTTCACTCCCCTCCCGGGGTTCTTTTCACCTTTCCCTCACGGTACTCTTCTCTATCGGTAGCTTTTTAGTATTTAGCCTTGGAGAGTGGTCTCCCCAGCTTCAAACAAGGTTTCTCGTGCCTCGTCCTACTCAGGAACATTTTAAAAAGATATTTACATTTAAATTACAGGACTATCACCTTCTTTGGTTAATCTTTCCAGATTATTCTTCTATATAAATATTTTGTAACTTTTTTGCTTATCACAGACTAAGCCTAAACGTCCTACAACCCCATAAATGCAACGCTCTGCAGCTTGACACATTTAAAGTTTGGGCTACTCCCTTTTCGCTCGCCACTACTAAGGGAATCTCTTTGATTTCTTTTCCTCAGGGTACTTAGATGGTTCACTTCCCCTGGTATCGCCTCTATTATTTAAATAATAGATAGCTAGCATCTTGCTAGCTGGATTACTCCATTCGGTAATCTTGGGATCAATAAATGTTTGCTTCTCCCCCAAGCTTTTCGCAGCTTACCACGACCTTCTTCGCCTTAAAGCTCCTAGGCATTCACCATAGACTCTTATTACTTTGACCATATTTTTATCTTCCATCTCTATTTTGCCAATTTGTTTATGCAACATAAAATAATATATATCTTTGTTTAATCCGTGTCAATATATATTTTATTTTTTATGTTAATTAAATAATACATTAAAAAACACTAACATTTAAAAAACATAAAATAAAATCAAGATTTAAAATATAAAAATAAAAACCCTGGCAATAACTTACTCTCCCGCGAACTCGCAGTACCATCAGCGAAAAAGAGCTTAACTTCTGTGTTCGGAATGATAACAGGTGTTTCCTCTTTTCTTTAACCACCAGGGTTTTTACAAGGAAGACAAAAATATGGCCAAAGATACGGGTAATTAGTATTAGTCAGCTTAATATATTACTATACTTACACTTCTAACCTATCAACCTGGTATTCTTCCAGGACCCTTAAAGGATATCTCATCTTGAGGAAGGCTTCCCACTTAGATGCTTTCAGCGGTTATCCTTTCCGAACGTAGCTACCCAGCACTTACCCTTGGCAGGATAACTGGTACACTAGAGGTTCGTCCATCTCGGTCCTCTCGTACTAAAGATAGCTCCTCTCAAATATCCAACGCTTGTGGCAGATAGGGACCAAACTGTCTCACGACGTTCTGAACCCAGCTCGCGTACCGCTTTAAATGGCGAACAGCCATACCCTTAGGACCTGCTCCAGCCCTAGGATGCGATGAGCCGACATCGAGGTGCCAAACCCTTCCGTCGATGTGAACTCTTGGGAAGGATAAGCCTGTTATCCCCGGAGTACCTTTTATTCGTTAAGTGACGGCGCTTCCACTTGCCACCGCCAGATCACTAAGACCTACTTTCGTATCTGTTCGACTTGTCAGTCTTACAGTTAAGCTACCTTATGCCTTTACACTTACAAAGTGATTTCCAACCACTCTAAGGTAACCTTTGCGCACCTCCGTTACTCTTTAGGAGGCGACCGCCCCAGTCAAACTACCCACCTGGCACTCTCCTCATATTTCTATAAGTTAGAAACCTAATTAAACAAGGGTGGTATTTCAAGATTGACTCCACTACCCCTAACGAGATAGCTTCAAAGTCTCCCACCTATCCTACACATATTTAATCAAATCTCAATACCAAGCTATAGTAAAGGTTCACGGGGTCTTTCCGTCTAACCACAAGTAATCGGCATCTTCACCGATACTTCAATTTCACCGAGCTCCACGTTGAGACAGCGTCCAAATCGTTACACCATTCGTGCGGGTCGGAACTTACCCGACAAGGAATTTCGCTACCTTAGGACCGTTATAGTTACGGCCGCCGTTTACTGGGGCTTAAATTCAATGCTTCGAATAAACTAACATCTCCTCTTAACCTTCCAGCACCGGGCAGGTGTCAGTCCCTATACTTCTCTTTACAGATTTGCAGAGACCTGTGTTTTTGGTAAACAGTCGTTTGGACCATTTTTATGCTACCTAATTGCTTAGGTCGTACTTATTCCGAAGTTACGTACGTATTTTGCAGAGTTCCTTAACGTGGATTCTCTCGCGCGCCTTAGAATTTTCATCCCACCTACCTGTGTCGGTTTGCGGTACGGTCCCTTATAGCCTAACCTTAGAAGTTGTTTCTTGGCACCTTGACTACCTACATTTCATACTACCTAAATAGCACTCATCATCACATCTTAGCTCTCTTAACGGATTTTCCTATTAAGATCATCACCTTAATGCTTAAACTAGGACAACCATCGCCTAGCAGTAGTTAACCTCATGCGTCACTCCATCGAAACTATAAGAGGTACGGGAATATTAACCCGTTTCCCATCGACTACACTTTTCAGCTTTGCCTTAGGGGCCGACTAACCCTGGGAAGACGACCTTCACCCAGGAAACCTTAGGTTTTCGGCGAATGGGAATCTCACCCATTTTTTCGTTACTCATACCTGCATTCTCACTTCTGATACCTCCATCAAACTTTCCAGTTTAACTTCTCTGGCTTACAGAACGCTCCCCTACCACCTTAACTTTCGTTAAGATCCAAAGCTTCGGTAATGTGTTTAGCCCCGTTACATTGTCGGCGCTTAAGTACTCGACCAGTGAGCTATTACGCACTCTTTAAAGGTATGGCTGCTTCTAAGCCAACCTCCTGGCTGTTTACGTACCTAAACCTCCTTTTCCACTTAACACATTTTTGAGACCTTAGCTGTTGGTCTGGGTTGTTTCCCTCTCGACTATGAACCTTATCGCCCATAGTCTCACTCCTATTCATCATTTAATAGCATTCGGAGTTTAACTGAGTTTGGTACCCTTTGACAGGCCCTAGCTCAATTAGTGCTCTACCTCTATTAAACTAAAATAAGGCTGAACTTAAATCCATTTCGGGGAGAACCAGCTATCTCCGAGTTTGTTTAGCCTTTCACTCCTATTCACAGCTCATCCCTGCCTTTTTAAACAGACTAGAGTTCGGCCCTCCACTTGGTTTTACCCAAGCTTCAGCCTGGCCATAAATAGATCACTCGGCTTCGGGTCTACCACATCTAACTAAATCGCCCTTTTAAGACTCGCTTTCGCTTCGACTCCAGCACTTCTATGCTTTAATCTTGCTAGACATGATAACTCGCAGGTTCATTATGCAAAAGGCACGCCATCACCGCAATTAATTACGGCTTTGACTGCTTGTAAGTCTACGGTTTCAGTTCTATTTCACTCCCCTCCCGGGGTTCTTTTCACCTTTCCCTCACGGTACTCTTCTCTATCGGTAGCTTTTTAGTATTTAGCCTTGGAGAGTGGTCTCCCCAGCTTCAAACAAGGTTTCTCGTGCCTCGTCCTACTCAGGAACATTTTAAAAAGATATTTACATTTAAATTACAGGACTATCACCTTCTTTGGTTAATCTTTCCAGATTATTCTTCTATATAAATATTTTGTAACTTTTTTGCTTATCACAGACTAAGCCTAAACGTCCTACAACCCCATAAATGCAACGCTCTGCAGCTTGACACATTTAAAGTTTGGGCTACTCCCTTTTCGCTCGCCACTACTAAGGGAATCTCTTTGATTTCTTTTCCTCAGGGTACTTAGATGGTTCACTTCCCCTGGTATCGCCTCTATTATTTAAATAATAGATAGCTAGCATCTTGCTAGCTGGATTACTCCATTCGGTAATCTTGGGATCAATAAATGTTTGCTTCTCCCCCAAGCTTTTCGCAGCTTACCACGACCTTCTTCGCCTTAAAGCTCCTAGGCATTCACCATAGACTCTTATTACTTTGACCATATTTTTATCTTCCATCTCTATTTTGCCAATTTGTTTATGCAACATAAAATAATATATATCTTTGTTTAATCCATGTCAATACTTATTCCAATATTTTAATAAATAAATTTACAAAAATACATTATAAGTAAAAAATTTATATTTTAAATAGAAAATTCTACTAAAAATAACCCAAATGCATTAAACACTCGAATGCAAATTAATACTTAATATTAAGCTCAAAAAAATCAATTAAAAACTTAGCAACACCATCCTCATCATTGCTAAATTTTGTCATTTCGTTATTCGCTAAATTAATTTTAAGAAATTCATTGGCATTTTTCATTAAAACCCCTTTGCCAAGATTTTTGAGCATCTCATAATCATTATTATTATCTCCAAAAGCTAAAACATCATACAATGGAATGCTTTCAAGAAAAGCAATATTTTTAATAGCATTATATTTATTAGCATTAATATTGGTAACCTCTAATAAATCTTTAGAAGAAAAAAACACCCTTATGTCCTTGAAATCTTTACCCCTAATGTCATTGTCAAGTTTATTAAGAATTGCCAAATCATCACAATAATAAACAATCTTAGAAACAGAATCAACGTTTAGTTTGGTCAGATCCCCAATCGTAACATTTAGGCCTAAATCCCTAATAAAATGCTTCATAATAGGACTTTTAACATATGCATTAGAATACCAATTATCAAAAGTATAAAGATTAACATCAACATTGTCTTTATGTATCTTGAGAATTTCTTTTACTAAACCATAACTCATTGCATGTCTAAAAATTAAATTTTCTTGCAAAAACACTTCAGCCCCATTCGCCGTTACAAGATAATTTTCATTAATACTAATTTCTTTTAATTGATTCCTAATATTTTTAACTTCACTCAATCTTCTACCGGTTGCAATAATTATTTTAAAATCTTTCTCCAAAGCCAAAAGAACTTCAAGGGTTAAAAAAGTAATCTCATGATTGTTGTTCAATAAAGTGCCATCAAGGTCAAAAACTAGCATTTTATATCTTTTATAATTAGAATTCATATATAAATCTCTCTTGTAAAATATACTATCACAAATAATTTATTCTCAATAAATTACTCTTAAAGAAGAAAATAATCAAATTTAATAATATTATATTTTTAAAATTTTTTAAAAATATATTCAAACGAAAATCAACGCCTTGAAACAAATTTGTTATCTTTGATATAAAATCTCCAAGGCTTGTTTATATCGCTCTCTTTTGCATAATCAATATTGATTCTTTTTGAACAAGCTATATTAAAATCGAAATTCATGCCTCTTTGTAAAAAAAGCTCATTATTCCCAATAAGATCAATTTTATTAAAAGTCAAATCAATATTTAAAAATTTTGTAAGTTTCCCAGGACCATTGGTAAGAATACTTTTCTCCCCCAATAATGGAGAAATAGGCTCTACACTTCTGATTAAAACAGCTTGAGGATTATTTTTATCTGCAGTTACAATGTTAAACATATAATGCATGCCATATATTATATACACATAAGAATATCCGCCTATGCTATACATAGCACTTGTGCGATTTGTTATCTTGCCGCCATAAGAATGACAGGCGCTATCTGTTATCCCCATATAAGCTTCTGTTTCAACAATTCTGGTAACCATTTCCTCTTTGTTGATCTTTCTGATTAAAAAATTACCAAGCAATAACTTTGCAACGGTAGCAGCATCTTGCAAAAAAAAATATCGATCCATAAACTCAATTTTAAAACAAGATAATAATAAAAAAAAATATTACCAAAACACACATGCAAAACATAAAAGTATATTACCCACAATAAAAATAAAAAATAAAATAATTTAATCATCCATTAAATACATATTTAAATAAATTTTTTAGATTTTTAATCCAAAAAAACTTAAAAAGCTAAACTAATTCAACTTAAATCATATTATATGAAAATGCTAATCTAAAATATAAAATAAAGGACATTGATAAATATGTAAAAATTCTAAGCTATACACAATATCTCTTATATCTTTTAAAGATATAAGAGATATTGACAAAGTTATAAGATTTAAATAAAATTTGTAAAGAATTGTATGTTTAAGGGATCATAGCTCAGGTGGTTAGAGCGCAGGTCTGATAAACCTGAGGTCGGATGTTCAACTCATCCTGGTCCCAATATATTCCATCATTTTAAGTATGGCAGTAGCGCTTTAAGCTATTATTAATAATGTAAAAAATTATTCACCTTAAAATCTAAAATTGTAATTACTATTAAAACAAAGCTTAATTAAATATAAAACTGAATACTGCCAAACAGTTACTAAAGATTTATTTTTCTAAATTTTAAATCAAAAATTTACCTTGACTTCAAAGACTTTTCATCAAAATAAAAGCACAAAGAATGGTCAATAAAATTAGCCTTAATTTGTCTTTCTCTTAAAAAGAGACTAATCCAGCCATACTGGAAAATGCGATCGTCTTGTTGCAACCTCGCTCCTCTCCTTAAACATACCTCAAGCACCTCCCTCCCTTACGGATTAAGATAATAACTTGGGGCATCCTCAACTCAAATGACGTGACGGGCGGGGCGTGTACAAGGCCTGAGAACGTATTCATCGTATCATTCTGATATACGATTACTAGCGATTCCAACTTCATGAAGTCGAATTTCAAACTTCAATCTGGACTGAGACCTGCTTTACGCGTTTTGCTTCACATCACTATTTATCTTTGCTTTACACAGGCCACTATAGAACGTACGCAACTCAGGGTATAAGAGTAATGATTTGAACACAACCCTTACTCCCCCCACTTATAACCCAAAGTCTTATACAAATCCCTATCACTACGTGGTGGTAACAATAATAAAGGTCACGATTCGTTACAAGATTTGCCCCCAGACATCACGCTTTAACGTCCCACATTAATTCCTAATTAAAAGCTAGTAATGAATGTGGGGTGTTTATAAAATAGACTACTAGAAAATGTAATCTTGTTTAATTCTTATGATTTAGTGACACACCGTAAGTTTTTATAAGAGGTTTGCTTTTGTTTCTAGATATTCTTCTTAGTATCAAAAGATTCCATCTTTAGCCCAGAAATTCTAACTTTCTCTTTAAATAATTACTCCAACAAGATTAATTGAAAACATGCTTAATTACAATCCAAGGCACATGCCAAATGGAGGTTAAGGGACTCGAACCCTTGACCCTCGGCTTGCAAAGCCGATGCTCTAGCCAGCTGAGCTAAACCCCCAAAATGATCTAAACTTAAGTTTAAGTTTAATAAAGTTGCTTTAATATCAAAAATTTAATAAATAAGTTCCTATTAAACTTAACAAAATAACACTGGTTTTAAAAATTCTTTTATCAAAAGAAAAGAACAGGGAAGAGTTAACGGAATTAGCCTTAGTTTATCTTTCTCTTAGAAAGGAGGTGATCCAGCCGCACTTTCCAGTACGGCTACCTTGTTACGACTTCACCCCCCTCACTAAACATACCTTAAATACCTTCCTCCCTTACGGGTTAGAATAATAGCTTCGGGTATCCTCAACTCGGGTGGTGTGACGGGCGGTGTGTACAAGGCCCGAGAACGTATTCACCGTATCATTCTGATATACGATTACTAGCGATTCCAACTTCATGAAGTCGAGTTTCAGACTTCAATCCGGACTGAGACCTGCTTTATGCGTTTTGCTTCACATCACTGTTTCGCTTCGCTTTGTACAGGCCATTGTAGCACGTGTGTAGCCCAGGACATAAGGGCCATGATGATTTGACGTCATCCTCACCTTCCTCCGACTTATCACCGGCAGTCTTATCTGAGTCCCCACCATTACATGCTGGTAACAGATAACAAGGGTTGCGCTCGTTGCGGGACTTAACCCAACACCTCACAGCACGAGCTGACGACAACCATGCAGCACCTGTATATAGACCCCAAACGGGGAATAATTATCTCTAACTATATCCTATATATGTCAAGCCCTGGTAAGGTTCCTCGCGTATCATCGAATTAAACCACATGCTCCACCGCTTGTGCGGGCCCCCGTCAATTCCTTTGAGTTTCACTCTTGCGAGCATACTCCCCAGGCGGCACACTTAACACGTTAGCTTCGGTACTAACTTTTAGTTAACACCAAGTGTGCATCGTTTACAGCGTAGACTACCAGGGTATCTAATCCTGTTTGCTCCCTACGCTTTCGTGACTCAGCGTCAGTCTTGACCCAGAAGTTCGCCTTCGCCTCCGGTATTCTTCCTGATATCAACAGATTCCACCCTTACACCAGAAATTCTAACTTCCTCTATCAGACTCTAGACATATAGTTTCCAACATAGGTCCACAGTTGAGCTGTGGTATTTTATGCATAGACTTATATATCCGCCTACTCACCCTTTACGCCCAATAATCCCGAACAACGCTCGCCCCTTACGTATTACCGCGGCTGCTGGCACGTAATTAGCCGGGGCTTATTCATAAATTAACGTCATCACTTTGTCATTTCCTACAAAGCTTATTCCTCATTTATAAAAGAATTTTACAATCTTTCGACCTTCTTCATTCACGCAGTGTCGCTCCGTCAGGCTTTCGCCCATTGCGGAAGATTCTTAGCTGCTGCCTCCCGTAGGAGTCTGGACCGTATCTCAGTTCCAGTGTGACCGTTCACCCTCTCAGGCCGGTTACTTATCATCGCCTTGGTAGGCATTTACCCTACCAACTAGCTAATAAGACGCAGACTCATCTACAAGCGAAGCTTTAAAGGCTTCCTTTCATCAATTAACAAATTAACTGACTTTATTCGGTATTAGCTACTATTTCTAATAGTTATCCCCATCTCATAGGTAGATCATCCACGCGTTACTCACCCGTTCGCCACTGAATGTATTGCTACATCCCGTTTGACTTGCATGCTTAAGACGCACTGCCAGCGTTAGTTCTAAGCCAGGATCAAACTCTTCGTTATTCTTATTTTTTTTATTTAAAAAAATTAACAGGTTTTGTTTATTCTTTTGGCTTTCAACCTTACTTAACTCTTCCCTTCTCTCATCTTCCAATAATCATTTCAACCTTTAATACTTTAACAAAAGAAGAAACATATTGTCAATACCTTTTCATTATTTTATTAATATAAAATATAAAAAAATAAATTTTATTAATAAACCGTTCTAAAAGCATTAACAACCACATTTTTCATTAACAGGCAAAGTTGTAAAAATTTTTTTTAATTTATTTCCCAATTTAGCTTTTAAATAATCAAAAAAGGTTCTGAAATTTTCATTATCTCCTTTAAACTTAATCCACAATTCTTTAAAAGTCAAAATCCCTTCCCTAAGATCCTTATAATTAGAAAAAGCCGCAGTACAGTCGCTATACATTAAATTATAAAAATCAGAATCTTTTTTATCTTTAAAAAAATCTATACTTGGTATTTTTTTAGCAAAGGCAAATCCTCTTTCATAGGCCGTACCCGCATCAACATAATTAACCAAGGCCAAAACAATATCGCTACTAACTAGCTCTTTTAAATCTATTTCTCTTATCTTCTCTCTTATATCTCTATTTGCAAAGTTATCATCAACCTTCTCAAGCAATCCCATCTTTTTAACAGCATGATGCTCTGGAGAAAACACATCTAAATTAAACTCTTCAAGAAATTTCAAAACCTCATCCCTTAGTTTAATTTCCTCTTCGGTAAAAAATGGAGAAGCTAAATAAATCTTCATAAAAACCCCTATCAAAATTCAAGTATAGCATAATAAATTAATCAGATAAAATCAACAATAAATAAATCTTTGAAATCTAAATATAAAACATTTATTATAAGCGACTTCTGCTGACTAAAATAGTAAATTCTCCTTTAACCTTATCCTTGCTCGATTCAAAATATTTTTTTAATTCTAAAGGTTTGCCAATTTGATATTCTTCATAAACTTTTGTCATCTCGCGACCAACAAGAACCTTTGCATCTAAACTAACAGAAGAAATTTCAACAAGCAACTTCAAAATTCTATGGCCAGATTCAAGCAAAACAAAAGCATCTCCCCTTTTATATAGCTCGGCAATTCTTTTAAATCTTTTAAGACCTTTGTTGGGCAAAAATCCCTCAAAAAACACCGATTTATCTCTAAAAGGATTAACACTTACAATTGTATTAAAAGAACTTACTCCAGGAATTGGACAAACTTTATATCCTCCTCTAAAAGCAGCAGCAACTAATAAGCTCCCGGGATCACTAAGCCCTGGAGTACCAGCGTCACTAACAAAAGCAATAGAATATCCTTTTGCCAAATAATCCAATAGTAAACCTACCCTCTTATTTTCTGTTACGGCATTACAAGAAATCATTTTTTTGTTAATTTTATATCGCGACAAAAGTTTACTAGTAACCCTAGTATCTTCTGCAAAGATAACATTTACCGATTTTAAAATATCAATTGCTCTATAAGTAATATCTTCTAAATTGCCTATTGGCGTACCAACAATATATAACACGGCTCCTTTTAATTCCTCCAAAAAACAAAAATAAATATATTAAAAGCATTTTTCTTAATGATAAAAATCTAAAACCCTTTATTCGCCAAATACAAAAATAAGTTATAAGCTACATTTTATATGTCTATCAAAATACTTGCTTTTGTATTACATTTAGTTATATCATTAAGTATTAATGATTAAAAAGCTAAAAGAAAGGGAAAATTTATGTTTGCATTAATTAGAAAAATATTTATGATCTATTTTCTATGCATTACTCTTGCAGGTTTTGCCATGATTTTTATTGACAGCAAATTTACCGAACAGACTGATGCTAAAGAAAATCAAAACAAAATTAATCAACATACAATCGAACCTAATTTAATCATGTTTACATCTTCTATAGGAGGATTTTTAGGCGTTTACGCTGGAATTTGGATTTTTAACTATAATAAAAGCAATTTTTACCTAAATTGGGGAAACTTAATAATATTAATATATAATATAGCCCTAATTATCACTGTATACTCAAAGTCACATAGCTAGCTAAAAAATAGCTCAATTATTTTCATAATTTATAAATTATTGACTATAATGCCTCTTTTAATCATATACTTATAAACCTCTTCGGGATTTTCCAAGCTTTCAATCAAACTTTCTGCCCTGTCATTTATTTTTTCTACCAATTTTTTATAGGCTACTTTTATTCCTCTGCTTTCTAAAAAATCCTTTGCGGGTTGAGAAACAACCCCGGCTTGAACATTTTGAAGCCCTATATTATAAATAATAACAGCTGCTGCCTTGCCTACAACTTTATCATAAATTTCAAGTCCTTCTTTATTCTGGATATATTTATTGATAAAATTATCTACTTCTAAAAGGGGCTTTAATCCCCTTTCCATGTTAGAATAAAGTATTTTATGATCTTTGAATAACCTTAATGTTGGATTCAAGCCTGATATCATTTTTACCTCTTTTCTGGATATTTATAACAATCAATAATAAAAATAAACACTATTAATAATATACATAAACAATAAATACTGCAATATCTAAAAAGATAGTATACTTACGTTATATGATATTAGTGCCAAAAAACAATAGTAATTCTAAAATTGAAATAAAGAAATCCATCTTTGTTTCATATATTTTTAACATTGAAAAAAAAGACGATATAAATAAAACTATTAAAAAATACAAAATAAAATTTAAAAATGCTACGCATGTGGTTTATGGATTTAGAATCGGAAATAAAAACTCATTCTTAAATGGAATGAGTGATGACAGAGAGCCTAATTTAACGGCTGGAAAACCAACACTAGATGCTATAATACATAATAATTTAACTGATACTTTAATAATAACATTGCGATATTTTGGAGGCACTTTGCTTGGCAGAGGGGGATTAATCAAAGCATATTACAAGTCTGCCAAAGAAGTTATTAATAATACATCTATAATAGAAAAAGAGGAATTAGAAATTTTAAGCTTAAATTTAACTTACAACCAATACAATTCACTATTAAAAATGAAAAATAAACTTGAAATAGACATAATAGATTCAAACTTTTCAAACAAAATAAACACTTCAATTAAATTCAAAACAAAAAATAAGCAAAAAATATCAGAATTTTTTATAGAAAATGGCTTAATTCAAGAAATTTCAAAGTTTCATAAAGAATAATATGCATATCAAATAATCAAATATTTAAAAACTAATTTAAAGTATTATTATTTTTATCATTTATGTTTTAAAATATAAAAACAAAACCAAATAAAAAGAGAAAATTTATATGAAAATAATATCTGTAATCAATCAAAAAGGGGGCGTAGGAAAAACCACAAGCGCCATTAATATTTCTTATTCAATGACCCTGCTTGACAAAAAAATTCTTCTAATAGATATTGATTCACAAGGAAACTCTACCAGCGGCACAAACACCTCGGAGCATACAGCCGAAAACTCAAGTTATGAACTAATTAATAAAAAAATAAAGGTAAAACCTTTAAATCATTTTAAATTAAACATAATTCCTTCTAGTATTAAATTAGCCTTGCTAGAAAAAGAATTAATAAATGAACTTTCAAGAGAAAATTTTTTAAAAAATGCATTAGCGCTGTATGAAAAAGATAAATATGATTTTATTATTATCGATTGCCCTCCTACGCTTTCAATATTAACTATAAATGCCCTTATTGCAAGCAATTATTTGTTAATACCAATTGAAACGGAATTTTTTGCATTTGAAGGTATAAATCAACTAATAGATACAATAAATACTGTAAAACAAATAAATAAAAATTTAGAGATTACGGGTGTTTTTATAAATAAATACGACATAAGGAATAAAAGTAAAGAAAAATATATAAGCTTATTAAAAAAAGTTTTTAAAGAAAAACTTTTAAATACAAAAATAAGGAAAAACATAAGCATTTCAAAATCTCAAGAAGCAAAAATGCCTGTATATGAATATGACAAAGAAAGCAATGCTGCAAAAGATTTCTTAGAGCTCTCAAAAGAGATAATAAACAAAATTAAGGAATAACTATGTCTGACAATTTAGAAACTTTAATGTTTCTAATGGGTAAAAAATTAGAAACATCTTCAACCAATTCAGAAAATATCGAAAAAAAAGAAATTATTTCAATTGAAAGAAAAAACTTTGACTACAATAAGCTAGATAAAGATATTTCTGATTTTTTAAAAAAAAAGCAATATGAAATTTTCAATATTTTCAACAACACTTATACAAAAATTGGAAAGATACTCAAAGACGCTCAAGACAAATTAAAAGGAAACAATCAATATAACGGCCTTTTTTATCAGTGGTTCAAAAGTATGGGATTTAAAAAAGACAAGGTTTACGCTTTAATATCAAGATACAATCTGCTTATCGAAAATTCCGACAAGCAACTCACTATAGAAAAATTACCTTTATCATTATCATATGAAATATCTAAAAAATCTTGTCCCTCTATTTTAAAAACCGAGGTTCTAAATGGCAAAATAAATTCTTTAAAAGAATTTAAAATTGTTTATAAAAAAAAATTTGATTTAAAGGATACACACAAATCATTACTTAAAAAAAACGAAAAATATGAAAACGATATAAAAGAAGCGCTGGATTTCATATTAAAAAATATAAAAGAATTTAAAAATGTCGAATTTAAAAAATTAAAGCAAGAAAACTTAAAATTATTTTTTCATTCTATTTTAGAAATAAAGAAAAAAATAAAACATATTAAAAATAATTCTATCTAACTTTAGCACTTAGCTAGTAAGAGTATATAAAATATATTATTATTATTCATTTTTCAAATATTAAATTATTTTTTACTTTTTAATTTAGCCACACATAACAAAATATAAACTTTGCCCTTCATTTAAAGTCTAATATTTTTTATAGAAACTAAACAATTTTAAAACAAGCTTAAAAAATTTATGCGTTGTACCAAATGCCCAATAAATCAAAGCTCTCATAAAATTAAGAAAAGATATTTTACAATCTTTAAATTATAAAAACAATTTAGCTAATATGACCAAAAAAAGAAACAATTCTTCTTAAATCACCCGAAGTAAAATACTCTATCTCTATTTTGCCTTTATTTTGATTCCCTTTAATGTCTATTTTTGTTTGGATTTTATCAAATAAAAATTCTTTTATGTTGCTTAAAAAAGGATCTTGTTCTAGCTCTCTTTTTTTTACTATAGATTTGTATAAATTTTTAACATATTTTTCTGCATCTCTTACAGAAATTTTTTTTTTCAATATCATTAAATAAAGATTATACCTATCTTGCTTATCTTTTAAGGATAAAATAACTTTAGCATGCCCAAAAGAAATTTCTTTCCTATGTACTGCATTTAATATTTCTTGTTCAAGATCTAAAATCCTAACTAAATTTGAAATATAGGTCCTACTTTTGCCAATTTTTTCAGATAACTCCTTTTGAGTTAAAGAATGTTTATTCATTAAATTTTTATAGGCATAAGCCTCCTCAACAGGCGTAAAATTTTCTCTTTGAATATTTTCAACCAAAGGCATAAAATCTCTACAGGATTCTTTTATGTTAACTTCGATAACAGGAATATTTGTCATCTGAATAAGCTTAGCAGCTCTAAACCTTCTTTCTCCTACTATTATTTTATATCTATCATTTGCTTTACAAACAATTAAAGGTTGCAAAATTCCATTTTCTTTTATAGAAATGCTTAGCTCTTCTAATTCAACAAGACTAACAGATTTCCTTGGCTGATCATCATCAATATCCAAAAGATGAATATCTATCATTTTAAAAACTCCATCCATATTATCAGAACCTCCTACAACACAAAATTTTACCAGGTTATAATATTGAATTACAATTTAAGAATAAAAAAAAAGAATGTTCCACGTGGAACATTCTTAAATAAGAAAAACCAATTCTTTATTTAATAAATTTTGAAACAGAAATCAAGCTGTCATTATCAAGTGACAACACTTGAATTCCTCTAGCATCTTTGCCTTGTTCAGATACTTTTCCAGCTACTGTTCTTAAAGCTTTTGAACGTTTACTTACAAGCAAGACTTCATCATCCTCTGAAACTGCTATAGCATCAACAACACTACCCGCTTTTTTATCAGATTTTTTATAACTAGTATAACCAGTGGCTCCCCTTTTAAGCTCAGATATTTTAGATATACTTAATCTTTTTCCATACCCATTCTCAGAAATAATCAAGAGATAAGGATTTCCTCTAGCCGCCAAAACTTTAACAAAAAAATCACCCTCTTTTAATTTCATTCCACAAACACCTTGGGTACCCCTATTGGTAAGCCTAACATCCCTTGAATTAAATATAAACGCACTACCCTTCTTAGAAAGACAAATTATTTTTTCATCCTTAAAAACAATCTCTGCACTTGTAACAAAATCTTTATCATTAAGTTTAATAACAATAACACCTCGTGACTTTACTGCTTTAAAATCTGCAGATTCGAATCTAGCTATCTTTCCACTTGCAGTTGCAAGCAACAAATAAGCATCATCAGCAAAATCCTTACTATTCTTAATAGTTAATATTTCTTCTTGATCTCCCAAATTAATAAGTTCACTAATATTTTGACCCTTTGAAGCTCTTGAAGAATCTTTTATTTCATAAGCATTGATTAAATAAAGCTTTCCTTCATTTGAAATCATAAATAAATGATCATGAGTATTAACACACAAAGCAATAACAATCTCATCTCCATCATTTAGATCAAACGAACTGAGACCTTTTCCTCCCGTACCTTGCAATTTATACTCATTTTGTGAAAGTCTTTTAAGGAAACCTTTCTTTGTAAGCATAACAACAATATTTTCTTTTTGCACTAAATCCGACATACTAGTTTTTAAAACCTCCTCATCATAAATTATTTTAGTTCGACGTTCATCGCCAAATTTCAAACCTAAATTAATAGTTTCTTCTCTTATAATATTAATAATCCTTACTGGATTCAAGAGAATATCTTCATAATCTTTTATTAAGCTTAACAGCACATTAAGCTCCTCTTCAAGCTTAAAAATTTCAAGAGCTGTAAGTTTTTGCAACTTCATATCAAGAACTGAATTAGCCTGAATCTCTGAAAGCCCAAAATTTGAAACAAGCCTTTCCTTTGCATCTTTTGCTAATTTAGACGCTTTAACAATCTTAATAACCTCATCTATATTATTTAAAGCAATATTTAATCCCTCAAGAACATGTGCTTTCTCTTTTGCCTTTCTCAAATCAAATTCAATACGTCTTTCGATAATATTTTTTCTATGCTCAATAAATTCAAATAATAATTCTTCTAAATTCAACTGTTTGGGAATGCCATTAACAAGAGCTAAATTATTTATACTAAAATGCTTTTTAAATTCAGTATATTCATAAAGCAAGTTCATAATAACATGGGGATCGAATCCTCTTTTAACCTCAAGAACTATTCTAATGCCTTCTCGATCAGATTCATCCCTTATATCTAAAAGTCCTTCCAGTTTTTCTTCTTTTGCCAAAAGCGCAACTTTCATAAGAAGTGCAGATTTATTTACCGTATAAGGTATTTCTGTAACAATTATAGCATTTCTATCTTCTGTTCTTTCTTCAATATGATATCTTGCCCTAATAACAACACTTCCCTTACCAGTTTTGTATGCTTTAATTAAATTATCATTATAAACAATCTCTCCAAAAGTTGGAAAATCAGGCCCTTTAACTATCTTAAGCAAATCAAATATAGAAGCATTCTCATTATCCAGCATATAAACAATAGCATCACAAATTTCCCTTAAGTTATGAGGCGCCATATTAGTAGCCATTCCAACAGCAATTCCACTAGAGCCATTAACCAATAGAAATGGAAATGATGAGGGCATAATCTCAGGCTCACTTAAAGAATCGTCATAATTAGACTTAAAATTAACAGTCTCTTTGTCTATATCCTTAACAATATATTCAGTTATTTTTTCCATTTTAGCTTCAGTATATCGCATAGCAGCAGGAGGATCTCCGTCAATAGATCCAAAATTGCCCTGCCCCCGTATTACCGGATATCTAAGTGAAAAATCTTGAGCAAGTCTTACAAGAGCATCATAAATTGATTGATCTCCATGAGGATGATATTTCCCAAGAACATCCCCCACTATTCTACCAGCTTTTTTAAAAGCTTTATCAGAACGAAGTCCCATCTCATACATAGAATAAAGTATTCTCCTGTGAACCGGCTTAAGACCATCTCTTACATCTGGAAGAGCTCTGGAAACAATAACTGACATTGCATAATTTAAATAAGAGGTTTTTATTTCATCTTCTATCTTAACATTTAATATTTGTTCTTTATTTTCTCCAACTGCCATTAACGCTCCAATTACACATCAAGATTAATTACATTAAGTGCATTCTGTTCAATAAATTCTTTTCTAGGTTCAACTAAATCTCCCATAAGAGTAACAAAAATTTTTTCAGCTTCAATAGCATCATCTATATTCATCAATCTCATTTTTCTTCTAGCAGGATCCATAGTCGTTTCCCAAAGCTGCGTTGGATTCATCTCTCCAAGCCCTTTATATCTCTGAAGAGAAATACTATTGCGATTTTTAGTTTCAATAGAATCTAAAAATTTTTCTTTTTCCTTCTCTTCATAAAAATAATAAATACGATTGTCATACTTTATTTTATAAAGAGGAGGCATGGCTATATATATATAACCATTTTCAATTAAATCTCTCATATATCTAAAGAAAAAAGCTAAAAGCAAAGTTCTAATATGAGATCCATCAACATCAGCATCTGCCATAATAATGACCTTGTGGTAACGAAGCTTTGTAATATCAAAAGTTTTACCAACCCCTGCACCAAGAGATGCAATTATGGGAATAAGCTTATCATTGGTAATTACCTTATCTTCTCTCGTTTTCTCAACATTAAGCATTTTTCCCCATAATGGCAAAATGGCCTGAAAAAATCTATTTCTACCCATTTTAGCACTTCCTCCAGCAGAATCACCCTCTACAATATAGATCTCTCTTTCCAAAGGATTTTTAGAAGCACAATCGGCTAATTTTCCAGGCAATGCCAAGCTTTCAAATGCATTTTTTTTTCTTTCTGATTCTCTTGCTTTTCTTGCAGCTTCACGAGCACGAGCAGCTTTTATCGCTTTTCCAAGAATAATGTCTATTTCTAAAGGATTTAAATTAATAATTTTCAATAAATGCTCATATACAATAACCTCAACTATTTTTCTTATCTCAGAATTACCAAGCTTACTCTTTGTTTGGCCTTCAAATTGAGGTTCTGGAACTTTAACAGAAATAACAGCTGTAAGCCCCTCTTTAAAATCATCTCCTGTAAGATTTGGAACATCTTTTTTGCTTATTTTTGAATTTTTAAAAGCTTCGTTCATGGCCTTAGTAAGGCCACTTCTAAAGCCCATAACATGAGTCCCCCCTTCTCTTGTATTAATGTTATTAACAAAAGAAAGAATGTTGTCAGAATAGCTCTCGGTCCATTTAAGCCCTACATTAACAATAACATCATTAATAAACCCATCAATATAATAAGGTTCTGATTGAAAAGCTTTGCTGTCATTGGTTAAATAATCTACAAAAGATTTTATCCCACCCTCAAAATAAAATTTCGAAGATTTTTCTTTACCAATTCTTTTATCTTCTATTGAAATACATATTTTATCGTTTAAAAAAGCAAGCTCTTTAAGCCTTTTTTCAAGAACATCAAAATTATAATCTAAAGTTTCAAAAATTTCAGAATCTGCCAAAAAAGTAACTTTGGTTCCCGTAATAGAAGATTCCCCCACAACTTCTACTTTAGAGGTTGGAATACCTTTTGAAAAAGTTTGCCTAAAAATTTTCCCATCCCTATTAACATAAACCTCTAAAAACGAAGACAAAGCATTTACAACCGAAATTCCAACACCATGAAGCCCCCCAGAAACTTTATAAGTGCCTTTGTTAAACTTACCACCAGAATGTAGCTTTGTTAAAACAAGTTCAAGGGCGCTAATACCCTCCTCTTCATGAATATCGGTAGGAATCCCTCTCCCATTATCAATAACGGTTATAGTATTATCTAAATTAATAATAACATCTATTATATCACAAAATCCAGCTAAAGCCTCATCAATACTATTGTCAACTACTTCATAAACCAAATGGTGCAACCCATTAACAGAAACAGAGCCTATATACATGCCAGGCCTTTTCCTAACAGCCTCAAGTCCTTTTAAGACCTGAATGTTACTAGCAACATAATTCATAAACCTTCCATTCATTTAATCAAAATCTAGACACAGATAAATTCTACATTAAAAAAAAAATAATATCTATTACATACAAAGTACCAAAAACTTTTTAAAATTAACAAACAATTTAGATAGAATCTTAATCTAAGATTATACTATATAATGTTAAAAGTATAGTGCTAAAACCAACAAGGACAAAACAATGGAAAAATCAAAAAATATATGGAGCTTAATTTTAACAGAAATAAAAAAAGAACTATCAGAAGAAGAGTTTTATGTTTGGTTTGAAAATTTGTGTTTTTTAGAATCAATAGGTGACAACATTAAAATATCTACTCCAAATTTATTTCACAAAAATCAAATAGAAAAAAGATTTACAAAAAAAATTAAAGAAATCCTCACAAAAAATAGCTACAATAACGTAGTCATTGAATTTACAAATCAACCGCCCAAAACCCATTCTAACAAACAAGAAAGCAAAAAAATGGCTTTTAACGAAACTTTTCCAAATTTCGACAAACTTAAAGAAAAAAAAATCCTTAAAGAGCCTATTCAAAGTATTCAAGATCGTATAAAAATGTATATTAAAGAAAAAGAAGAGCCCACAAATTTTAAAAATCCCTTTCTTAAAAAAAGATATACATTTGAAAATTTTATCATAGGACCAAATAATAAACTTGCATACAATGCTAGCTTGTCAATCTCAAAAAATCCTGGAAAAAAATATAATCCATGTTTAATTTATGGTGGAGTTGGACTTGGAAAAACACATTTGCTTCAAAGCATAGGAAACAAAACAGAAGAATTGCATCATAACTTTAAGATATTATATGTCACAGCTGAAAATTTTTTAAATGAATTTGTAGAAAGCATAAAGACACACGAAACAAAAAAATTTAAAAAAAAGTACAGATACTTAGACATGCTGCTTATAGATGATATTCACGACTTACAAAAAAAAGAAGGTATACAAGAAGAGCTTTTTCACACATTTAATGCACTTTATGAAGACAATAAACAATTAGTATTTACATGTGACCGGCCTCCTTCTGAACTTACAAATTTTACAGATCGACTAAAAAGTAGATTCACAAGGGGACTAAATGTTGATATATCAAAACCCAATTTTGAATTCAGAGTAGCTATTGTCGAAAAAAAAGCAGAAGAGGATGGTATAAAGGTTCCTAAAGATATACTAAATCTGGTTGCTCAAAAAGTTACAACAAATGTAAGAGACCTTGAGGCTGCCGTAACAAAACTAAAAGCATATATAGATTTAGACAATATAGAAATTGACATTGACATTGTTGAAAAAATAATCAAAGAAATAATAATTTACGAAAAAGAACCAACCAATGAATCAAGCAATAAAATTAATATTGAAAATATAAAAAAAATACTCTTAAGAGAATTAAAAATTACACACAAGGATATTGAGGGGCATAGTAAAAAACCAGAGATAACAAAAGCTAGACATATTTATGCATACCTTTTGAGGAATTTTACAGGGCTATCAACAATTGAAATTGGGAAAATTATTGGAGGGAAAACCCACTCAACAGTGCTTTATTCAATAAATAAAATAAATAGAGATAGAAATAATGACAAAGAAATTAACAATTTAATCACAGAACTTATGAACAAAATAAAAAAAAATAAACCTAATTGAAAAATTAAGAATTCTTTTAAACAATTAAAACAAACAATTTATCAAAAATACAACAAAAAAACAACCGATAATTTAACAAGGTATTTCCTTATATTAAATAGCATTATATGCAATTAGACAATCAAACAGAAACTTACTACTATTACTACTATATATTTATAAAAACTAAAAATGAAAAATTTATGAAATCTTACAAAGATAAAATGTAATAAAATATACAAGGAGGCATTATGCTAAATAACACATTTTTTATTTGCAAAACAAATCAAATTATAAATGAGATAGAAAAAGCAAAGGGAATAATATTGAACAGAAACATGAATGATATTTGGAGTGCGTTGTTAATAGAGGTCAAAAAATCTAATCTCATAATTAAATCAACAGACAGAAATATTTTTTTTGAAAGTACAATTTCAATTGTTTCAGAAACAGATTTTAAGGTATTAATTAATGCTTCAAATTTTTATGACGCAGTAAAAGCATTCAGTTTTTATAAGAAAATCAAAATAGTTTTTAATGAAAATAATAGTAAATTAGAAATTATGGGTGAGTTAAAAGATGAAAAAGAAGAATATGAAGATCATTTAAAAGAACCTACTTTTTCATACGAAGAAATTGAAAATTACAATTATGATATGGTTAATGAAGATTACACTTTTGAAATTGAAATAAAACAAAAATCTTTTAAAAAAATGATAAATAGAATAGCTTTTTCAGCTCATCTTGATGAATCCAAGAATGTATTAAATGGTGTGTATTTTACAAAAGATGAAGATTCTAATTTGCTGCTTGTTTCTACCAATGGACACAGAATGTCTATCTGTAAAACAGAAGTCATGGTTGAAGAAGATGTGGATTTTATAGTTCCTGTAAAAATATTTAATTTTTTAAAACATCTTATGTCAGGAGAAGGCATGGTCAAAATAAAATCTTCGGATAAAAAATTTTATGTTGAATTTGATAATTATAAAATAGCTTGTAGTTTGATTAATGGTAATTATCCGGATTATAAGAGCATTATACCTAAGGAACAAAAGAATAAATCTTTGGTTTCGCTAAGCATTCTAAAAGATAGACTTGCAAGAGTCAATTTGTATGTTGATAAATCAAGAAAGTTGGTTCTAGCTTTTTCTGAGCTTCAATTAAAACTTCTTGGAGAAGATTTGATTACTGGAAGAAAAGGTGAATTTTTTATTAAAGATCCGAACTATCTGTATGACGGAGCAGATGAGGTTGTGGCTATTAATATTTCATATTTTGTTGAAGCTGTTAATGTTTTTGAAACTTCAAAGATAGAAATACAATTTAATTCGGGCAATGTATTTAAATTGAGTGAACCTGAAAATTTCAATTTTATGCACTTGATAATGCCGATGTCTTTAGGTTAAGGTGAATTATTAATGTTATTTTTGAATATTAAAATAAGACTTTCTAAGTTTATTTTATATTGTTTTTTGCATTGTGGTATAAGAAATTGCTATGAGTGACTCTGCTTTTAAAAAAATAGGGAATGTTCTTAAAGATTATTTAGAATCCAATTTGCTTGTTAATAAAAAAATAAGTTCAAAATTATTGATTACTGATAGATGGAATCAGATTTTTGAGACTTTATCAGATGATGTGAAATTTTTAGATTTTAAAAATGAGCAGATCCTTTTTCTTGAGGTAAGTAATTCAAGTATTTTATATAGTATATCAATCAATAAGTCAAAGATAATGAATTCAATAAAAGAATTAACGGGAATTAAAATAATAGATATAAAGGTTTTGGTAAAGTGATTATTATTGACAATCGCATTTATATGCTATACCATGGTAGTGTTCAACTTTCAGCTTAGTGGCATAAATAAAATTGTTTTTAATGGAGGAGTGTTTTGAAAAGGACTTATCAACCCAGTCGTGTAAAAAGAAATAGAAAATTTGGGTTTAGAGCTAGAATGAAAACTAAAGGTGGAAGACTTATTCTTTCAAGACGAAGAGCAAAAGGAAGAATAAAATTAACTGTTTCTGATGAGAAAAAGAAATATTAGTCTAAAATCAAAAATAGAAATTCAAAAAATTTTCAAAGAAGGCAATCTGATTAGATTTAGCAATCTTAATCTTAAAATGTTTTATAAATCAAATCATTTGGTTTATTCTAGAATTCTTGTTACCTTTTCTAAAGGTTTTAGGGGATCTGTTAAAAGGAATCGCATTAGAAGGCTTTTTAAAGAAGCTTTTAGAAAAAGATTAGAATTATTAGAAGGAATTGCTTTGGATATTATTTTTGTAGTTTCTTACAACGGGTTAACTTTGACTTATTTTAGTATTGAATCTCTTATGAAAAGTTTGGTTTTAATGGTGTGAAAGGGGCACAAGTGAATCAAGGTAGAAAAATTTTAAGGACAGTTTATTTGTCTTTATTTTTAATAGGTCTTTTCATGCTCATTAATGATATTTTTTCTTCAAACATTTTAAGTCCTAAGTCTTCTGACAAAGAAGTTCAGTTTGATTTAAACAAAAGCTTTGATGATAATGAGATGTTTTCAAGTAAGAGCAATAATTTTAATTTGATTAATAAGTCTCAAGATATTGTTGTAGAAACGGGGATATATGTTGCTACTTTTTCTACATTTAGAGGAAATTTGGTTTCATTAAAGCTTAAAAATCATTTAAATTTGGAAAAAGATCCTACAGATCTGATTAATATTGATTACAAAAATGAAACTTTTTTTGATGTTAGTTTTGACCATTTAGTAGAAGATTTGTTTTTGTATAAAAAGATAGATGATTTTAATCATGAATTTAAAGCTTATTTTAAAAATAATGGTAAAACTTATGAATATGTAAAGAAGTATACATTTTCGAAAAAAAATGAGTATTTGATGAAATTTAAAGTTACTGTAAATGGTTTTGGGGATTATAACTTATTTGATATTGATTCTTATAAAGTTATTTTTAGTTCTGAGATTGAAAGGTTGAGTGATAAAGCAAAGCTACAATATAATAATTATTTATCTCAAATAATTTATTATGATAATAAGCTTAAATATGGTAAAGATGGTCTAAGAATTAGCAATCCTAGATGGCTTGGTTCTAGTACTAAGTATTTTGGGGTATTGGTTTCTAAAGAAAATATGGAAGTTGAGTTTAAGAAGGAAAGAGGAATCCTTAAATCGTTTATTATTAATGATGTTAGAAATAAAAAAAATATTAGCGATGAGTTTTTTATTTATGCTGGACCTAAGGATAATAGATATTTAGACGTTTTTGACAAGAGTGGTGATAATACCTTTGGTTTATCTGACATTTCTTTTGGAATGTCAGTGGAAAAGAGCTTGTGGTATTTAATTCAAGTTCCTATGCAAATGGTAATGCAAGTTTTTTATAATGTTATTCCTAATTGGGGGCTTTCAATTATTTTTTTGACAATTGTTGTTAGAATACTTATATTTCCTTTGACGTTTAAGGGATTTAGAGCTACTGCAGAGCTTTCCAAGCTTCAGCCTAAAATGAAAGAGCTTCAAGTAAAGTTTAAGCATGATCCTAAAAAATTGAATGAAGAGATGGGAAGGCTTTATAAAGAAGAAGGAGTTAATCCTCTTGGAGGGTGTTTCCCTGTAATTTTACAGCTTCCTATATTTTTTGCTCTTTATTCACTTGTAAATAATTTATTTTTATTAAGAGGAGCTAGTTTTATTCCAGGATGGATCGATGATTTATCTATTGGTGACAGTGTATATCATTTTGGATATAAGCTTTATTTTGTTTCTTGGACCGATATTAGAATTTTGCCCTTTATTATGATGTTTACTCAATTGGGATCCACAATTGTTAGTTCTAATATGGATTTAAAAAATCTTGGAGCACAGCAGAAGTTTTTATATTTTGGAATGCCTATTATGTTTTTTTTCATACTTTACAATATGCCATCAGGGCTTTTGATATATTGGATTACAACAAATATTTTTACTATTTTGCAGCAATACTATATAAAGATGCATTTGTCTTAAGGGGGAATAATATGAGCTATGAATTTTACGGAAAAACCGAACAAGAAGCAATAAAGAAAGCAATGAGAGATCTAGAATTAAAAGAAGGCGAGTTTGATGTAGAAATTTTAGATAAAGAAAGAGTTGGATTTTTATTTAAGAAAGAAATGATTAAAATAAGGGTTTCTCCTCATGTAAAGGAGAAGATTAAAAAAGGCGGTTTTGAAATTAAAATTGGTGATAAAATTTGTGATAAAATTTTAGAATTTGTAAAAGAAATGCTAATTAAAATGGGATATTCTGTACATTTGACAATAGAGCTCAAAGAAGGGGGATATGTTAAGATTTCTATTGAAACAGATAGTCCAAATATTTTGATTGGACGAGAGGGTAAAAATTTAGATTCTTTACAGCTTTTAACAAATGTTTATGCCTCTAAGCTTATTGGTGAAAATGGTGCTTTTAATAGGGTCATATTGGATATTGGAGATTATAGAGAACGATTTAAATCTAGGTTTATTAATTTAGCAATAAATTCTTTTCATAAAGTCAAAAGAACCAGGCGCTCTATTTTGTTGCCATCAATGAATCCTTTTGAAAGAAGGATTATTCATACAACTTTAAATCGTTATAGTGACATAAAAACTGAAAGCGAGGGAGATGGAAATATAAAAAGAATAAGAGTCTCTTATGTTAGAAATAATAGGTATGGTATCAATAATTCTCGCAGCTATCAGAAAAGAGATATTGGTTTTAAAAAATAGATTGATGGTGTTGCTTTATGTTGAATTTTAAAGGGGAATAATGGTATGAAAATTTTTTTAACCGGAATTGCAGGGTTTATTGGGTTTCATGTAGCTAAAAAGCTTGTAGAAGAAGGGCATGAGGTTTTAGGCATAGACGTACTAAATGATTATTATGAACTCAAATTTAAGCATGAAAGGTTAGAAGCTTTGGGATTTTGTTCTAAGGATGTCAAAACGCATAAAATTATTAAGAGTGAAAAATATAATAATCTATCTTTTTTTTATCTTGATATCCTAAATAAGGATAAACTGTTAGAGCTTTTTAAAGTTCATGAGTTTACACATGTTTGTCATTTGGCTGCTCAAGCAGGTATTAGAGATAGTCTTGAAAATCCCGATAGCTATGTTTCAATAAATATTGTTGGGTTTTTTAATGTTTTGGATGTGTGCAGGGTTTATAAAGAAAAAATTGAACATTTTGTTTATGCTTCTACGTCATCGGTTTATGGTATAAATGAAAACATGCCATCTAGTGAAGATTCTATTACGGATCATCCTTTAAATTTATATGCAGCTAGTAAAAAATCTAATGAGATGATGGCGCATGCTTATAGTGCATCTTTTAATATTCCCACAACAGGGCTTAGATTTTTCACGGTTTATGGAACTTATGGAAGGCCTGATATGGCTTTATATTTATTTTCAGATGGAATTAAAAATGGCAAGCCCATTAATATTTTTAACAATGGGAATATGGCTAGAGATTTTACATATGTAAGTGACATTGCAGAAGGTGTTTACAAAGTGTTGAAAAATCCAGCTAAGAGTGATTGTAATTTTGATGTTAAAAATCCAAATTCGTCAACATCTTCTTTCCCTTACAGAATATATAATATAGGAACCGGACGCGCAACTAAACTGCGAGATTTTATTAGCGAGCTTGAAGCAAATTTTGATAAAAAGGCTTTAAAAAATTATATGCCTATGCAAAAAGCAGATGTTGTGGAAAGTTGTTGTGATATTTTAAAGCTTAAAAATGATGTTGGGTATGAGGCTAAAATTTCTATTAAAGAAGGAATAAAAGAATTTTCACAGTGGTATAAAATGTTAGAGCCCACCAAGAAGGCTTGATTTTAGTCTTTTTTATGCAAAATGATAGATTTTTAATAAATTTTATATTTGTTTTTGGTTTAATAACTATTTATTTATTGATTTAAATTCAATTCAACTTCTTAGGTGTATAATTTATTATAGGCATTTGATAAAAGAAAAAATAAATAAAAGGAGTGATGTAAATGGGTGTTTTAGACAAGATTAAACCGGGTGTAGTTTATGGGAAGGAGCTACATTTGTTATATGAAATATGTAAAAAGGATGGATTTGCTATCCCTTCTATTAATTGTATAGGAACAAATTCTATTAATGCAGTTTTGGAGGCAGCAAAAGAAATTAATTCTCCTATTATGATACAATTTTCTAATAGTGGTTCTGCTTTTATTTCTGGAAAAGGTTTGAAGATGGAAAAACCACAAGGAGTTTCAATAGCTGGAGCTATTTCTGGTGCTATGCATGTTCATTTAATGGCAGAGCATTATGGTGTTCCTGTTGTTCTTCATACTGATCATTGTGCTAAAAATTTGCTTCCTTGGGTTGAAGGACTTTTAGAGTATGGAGAGAAGTACTATAGTCAGCATAAAAAACCATTATTTTCTTCACATATGTTAGATTTATCAGAAGAACCTATTAAAGAAAATATTGAAATTTCTAAAAAATTCTTAGAAAGAATGGCAAAAATTGAAATGTTTTTAGAAATAGAGCTTGGAATTACTGGTGGGGAGGAGGATGGCGTTGATAATTCAGATAGGGCTATGCATGAACTATTTTCTACCCCTGAGGATATTTATTATGGATATTCAGAACTTTTAAAAGTTAGCCCAAATTTTCAGATTGCAGCAGCTTTTGGAAATGTTCATGGAGTATATAAACCAGGAAACGTTAAACTTACTCCAAAAGTGTTAAAAGATGGTCAAGATTATGTCATATCAAAAACAGGAGTAAATATTGCTAAGCCAGTTTCTTATGTTTTTCATGGAGGTTCTGGATCTACAATTGATGAGATTAATGAGGCACTTTCTTATGGTGTTGTAAAGATGAATATTGACACAGATACACAGTGGGCTGCCTGGGAGGGAGTTTTAAATTATTACAAAAAAAATGAAAATCGTTTGCAAAGTCAATTAGGAGATGGTAAGGACGTTGATATTCCAAATAAGAAATTTTATGATCCAAGGGTTTGGTTAAGAGAAGCCGAGGTTTCTATGAAAGACCGTGTAAAGATTGCATGCAAAAATCTTAATAATATTAATAGGAATTAAATAAAAATTCACTAATTTTTATTTGCAAGCTGCTTTATGAGCGGCTTTTTTATTATTCTAATTATATTTTAGATATTGAATTATAAAATTATTGATTGTTTGATATGTTTTTTATTGTTTATTAGGTATCTTTTTTTGTTATTTTTGTGTATTTTTTCAGAACTTAAAATATATTAATTTATTTTTAAAATTATTATTATTAAATTAGATGCTTTGTTTATGAAACTGTTTTGATTAAAGATTAAGCAAGTAGTAAAATTGTGTTTAAATTTCTAAAAAGGCATTTTGTTTTAGATTGACCTTATGTGTTTGTATATCACTTGTTGTTTGTAATAAATTAAACTTTGAGATTTAATTTCTTGAAAGAATATGAGGCATTAAAAAATTCCAAAGAATATGAGGAATAGCTGATTTTTATAATTTTAAAGGTATCTGGCATAGTTTGCATTATAAACTAAGTGTCATCAGCAACAATACTGATTCCAAGTTCTTTGAGTTGTTTATTTGAGATTTTAGAGGGAGAATTATCAAGAGGGCTTGCTGCAAAAGAATTCTTAGGAAACAGTATTACATCTTTTATTGAAGTTGATTTTGTCATCAACATTAGTAGTCTATCAATGCCAATAGCAATGCCACCATGATTAGGAGGCCCGTATTCTAATGCTTTTAGAAAAAATCCAAATCTATCTTCTGATTTTTCTTTTTGAAATCCTATTATGTTAAAAATTCTTTGTTGAAGTTCTTTATTATGTATTCTAATTGAACCTGAGCCAAGCTCTACACCATTTAAAACAAGATCGTAAACCTCACCTATAGTTTTTTTGGGATTTTTTTCTAAATTGGCAATATATTGCTTTTTGGGAAGCGAGAACATATGGTGAGCTGGCGAATAGGTTTTTGTATTTTCATCATATTCAAATAGTGGAAAATCGTAGACCCATAGAAATTCAAATTTATTTTCATCTATTAGTCCAAGATCATTTGCAATTTTTAGTCTAATTTGACCCATTGCTTTACAGGCAGTTTCCCAGTTATTATTAGCTGTAAAGAAAATTATGTCATTATTTTCTAGAGAATAGGTTTTTATTAAATTCTGCTCTTCTGTTTTTAAAAATTTTGCAATTCCTCCAGAAAATTTATTGTTTTCAATTTTTGTAAAATAAAGCCCCTGTGTTTTATAAAGCTTTGCAATTTCTTCTAAATTATTTATTTTTGTTCTTGAAAACTTATCGGCTTTATTTTTTACTATTAAAATTTTAATTGAGCCTTTGTTTTTTAGAGTATCTTTGAATATATTAAATTCTGAATTTTTTAGATTGCGACTTATATCTTGTAATTCAAGTTCAAATCTAGTATCTGGTTTGTCGCTTCCATATTTGTTCATTGCCTTTTTGTATGTTATTTTTTTAAATTTTTTAGGTAAGTTAACATTAATGCAATTTTTAAATATTAAAAAAAGCATATTTTCTATTAATTTAAAAATATTTTCTTTTTTGACAAAGCTCATTTCAAGATCAAGCTGTGTGAATTCTGGCTGTCTATCTCCTCTTGAATCTTCGTCTCTATAACAACGAGCCATCTGAAAGTATTTATCAAATCCCGCTATCATTATAAGCTGTTTGTAAAGTTGTGGAGATTGAGGTAGTGCATAAAAAGACCCTTTGTGAATTCTTGATGGGATTATAAAATCTCTTGCACCTTCTGGTGTTGATTTTACAAAAGTTGGAGTTTCTAGCTCTAAAAATTTTCTTTTTACTAAAAAATTTCTAATAAGATGAGTAGCTTGAGATCTTAAAATGATTTTGTTTTTCAAAGAATCTCTTCTTAAATCTAAGTATCTATATTCAAGTTTTGAGTTTTCACTTGCATTATTGTCATCTTCTATCATAAACGGCAATTCATTGCACTTTGAGATAATTTCAATGTTTTTTGCCAATATTTCGAAATGTCCTGTTTTCATATTTGCATTTATCATGTTAGGAGGTCTTTTGATCAACAATCCTTGAATTTTAATACAATATTCAAGTTTTATTTTTTCTGCGATCTTTAAAAGGTGTTCTTCGTTTACCAGAACTTGGGCTTTTTCATATCTGTCTCTTATGTTTAGAAAGATAAATTTCCCATGGTGTCTAATTTTTTTTACCCAAGCATTTACTTCAACTTTTTTGTTTATTAATTTTTCATTCAATTCATTACATTTGATGACTTTAAACATAATTCAGCTCACTATTATATTATAAATTTCTTTATCTGTTTTTGCATTTAAAATTTCTTTTTTGTACAAATCAACTTTACCCACAACAGATGCTAAAATTCTAGGGTAGCTAACGTAATCTTTTGCTGGGCACAGTATTAATATAAAAACATGACTTAAGTTCTTGTCAAGAGCATTAAAGTCAATTCCCCCGTGACTTATTCCTATTGCAATATGTATTTTTGATATTAAATTTGTTTTTAAATGGGGAATGGCAAAACCTTCTTTTAGTGCAGTAGTAATTAATTTTTCTCTTTCCATTAAGTCTTGGAATATTCTTTCTTTGTCAATTTCAATGTTTATTACGCTTAGAAGCTCTCTTATTACATCAGCCTTATTGCTTGATTTTAATTCTAGAATAATGTTCTCCTTTTTTATTCTTTTATTTAGGTTGATATTGCTAAGGATTTTATCATAATTTATTGAGTAATCTAGTTTTTTTGCTCTTAGGGAGACTGTTTCAACTTCTTTGGTTATTTTTTCTAGGTTTAAGATTGTTTCTCTAAAAAGATCTTGTATTATAATTAAGTGATTATTTGGGCATTCGAATGTGATTTTACTACCTTCTCGCTTTATTGAGAAGGATATATTGTTTTTTCTTGCATTAATATATTGTGAAGAATCATTTTTAATTTGTTGCGTGTAAAATCCTTCTTTTCTTAGCTCATTTTTAAAGTCCCATATGAGAATTTTGGCTAAATTATCATATTCAAATGATACGCACATGTGTGTATTTTGATCTATTGGGAGTTCTTTTTTAAGCCCGCTTTTATTTATTTTAAATAAAAAATTTATTATGGGTGTTGCAACGATTGTTGGCAAAAATACCATTATTATTATGATTCCAAATATTTTTTGGCTAATAAATCCTGAAGATAATGCTACATTTGCCATAATAAGCGAAACTTCTCCTCTTGGAACCATTCCGGTTGCAATTTTTAAGGCTCCAAGTTTGTTAAATCCCAAAAAGAGTGCTGGAATAAAGCAAAATACACTTTTAGTAATTATTGCTATTGCACTAATTGCTAATCCTAAGATAAGAACTTCTTTTGAGAGTATTTCATTAATATCTGACATAAGTCCAATTGATGTAAAAAAGATCGGTATAAAAAATCTTTCAAAGATTGTTAGTTTATCTTGTATTACATATACAATGTCTGTTTTTGACATGGCAAGTCCAAATACATAAGCTCCAACAACAAAAGACATTCCTAAATTTTGGAAAATGCTTGCAATAGTAAGGGCTAAAGAGAGTGTTATTACGGTTGCTAAGGTGACACTGTTTAATTTTTTCAACAGTCTTGAGAGTGTTTCTGATATGTATATTAAAGAGAAAGTTAAGCATAGCCAAATTACTATGTTTTGAATTATGGTTTTGATCGAGTTTGCTATATCAAGATCTGATATGGATCTTGATATAGTTATTACACTTGTAAGCATAAGCATTGAAAGAACATCATCAATAATTGAGGTTGAAATTATTGTTACTCCTTCTGAGGTGCTCATTTTTTTCTTTGCTGAGAGTATGCTTGCTGCTATTCCTGCTGATGTTGGGGTTCCAATTATTCCAATAAAAAGTGAGGTTGGACTTATTAAAGGAACGTTAAAAATTATGCTTGCCATTAGTACGAAACTTGTGAAGGTGCCAACAACCTCTGTTATTCCAATAATTCCTCCGCGTGGCAAAAATTTGATAAACAATTTTAAGTCAGTTTCAAGCCCTGCTGTGAAAAGCAGTATTATTGAAGCTATGGTAGAAATTGCAAATATTTTTTCATTTATTAAATAATTTTCTCCAATTTGAGTTATTCCTAATGGGAATAATAAAGGTATTTGAATTTTTCCAAAGGCATTTGGACTTAGAATTATTCCTGCTGTTATTTGCCCTATTACTTTTGGAATTCCTATTTTAGCCACTAGATTGCCTATTGAAATAGATGAGATTACAATGATTGCCAGACTCATGACAAAAGCTGACATGTTTACCTCAATGTCGTATTTTGTTGAGTATGAAAATAGAAGATTGGGCAAGTGTATCAATATTGTTATGTAGAAAATTTTTTTATTCATTTATCAAGCTCTTTTGAAAAAGTATATTTTAACAAATTTTCAATTGCCAGTTTTTCTTTTTTTTCTTCGACTGTTATTTTTACTTTTTCTTTGTATATTATTCCCAATATGATAATTTTGATTGTGGACTTTGTGATAGCTTTTCTGCCATCTTTTGTTGTTATTTTTATATCGCACGAAGAGTGATTATTTGCGAATTTAGCAATTATGTTTACCGATCTTGAATGTATTCTATCTTTATTTATTATTTTAATTTCTGCTTTTTGCATTTTTTACTTATCTTATTTGTTGTTTTTTTTCTCTTTCTCTTTAGTTGCTGTTTTGTAAAGTCTTGCTATTGCACTATCAATAAGATTGAAAAGTATTTTTCCATCTTCTCTTATATGTATTATTTTCCCCCAATTAAAGTGAATATGTGCGTCCAATTCAAAAAGCTCATGTTCTTTTTTAATTGTAATTTTTAAATTATCAATATGTTTTTTTATATGAGTATCAAATTTTTCTAGTTTTTTGAGAATAAAAATTTTTTCATTCTCATTTAAGCTATAGTTAACGGCTTGAATTTTAGGTTCCATAATATGTTCTTCCTTTCTCAGATTTCAATTCATTTCTATACTTGTTCACTGTTCTTCTAGAAATAGAGATTCCTTTGGATTTCAGTATAGCAGAAATCGCTTCATCTGACATCTTTTTATTTACTTCTAACAACTTTTTTACTGTTATTTTAATGCTTAATTTTGAAAATTCATTTGTTTTTGCTCCACCAACAGAGCTAAAAAGCTCTTTGATTAATATTGTACCCCATTCGCATTTTAAGTATTTGTTTTTTATTGCTCTTGATATTGTTGATTTTGATACACTAATTTTTTTTGACAAAATGCTCAAGTTCATTGGCCTTAAGCTTTTAAAACCCCTTCTTAAGAATTCTTTTTGCAATGTATATATAGCTATTCCTATTTTTGCAAGTATTTCATCTCTATATCGTAGAGATTCGATTAACCACTTTGCTTTTTTTTGTTTTTGGGGATTTTCGGCTGTCTTTTTAAGTTCTTTTTTAAAGATACTAACTTCTTTGATTTTAATTTTAAATTTGTTATTGTGATTAATTATTAATATATCTGGATCGACATAAAAATTAGTGTCGTTTGGATCTTTAAATTCGAGTGTTGGGTTGGGGTTAAGTTTTTGTCTGATAATTTCTAAAGCTTTGTTAAATTCTTTGCTTCTTATTTTGAGCTCTTCTTTCAATTTTTCTTGAGTTTTTTCAAGAAGCTCTGCTTTTTCAAGAATTTTAATAATATTAGTTTCTAGTTTATGATGCTTTGCTTGCAAAATTAACGATTCTATTATGTTGGGGACACAAATCCCAATTGGATCAAATTTTTGAATGAGTTCAATTATTTTTTTTACTTTTTCTTTTTCTTCCTTTTTAAAAAGATCATAAGGGTTTATTATATGAAAACCTTTGCTATTTAGATTGTTTATTAGTATTTCACCTATTTTAAGCTCATCTTCATTTATTCTTTGAATTCTTAATTGTAGTAAAAGGTGTTCTTTTAAAGAAGTATTTGTTTGCGTTTTTTCAAGAGCTATGTCGTGTTGATTTTTTATCATTCCATCTTCTTTATAAAAAACTTTTTTAAACCTATATGTTTTTAATGTTTCAAAAAATATTTTATTTGAGTCTATTTCTAAGCATTCGTTGTTTTCGCTTTCGTCTAGTATAAGCTTTATTAATTCTTTTTGATTAAGGCCTAATATTTTTATTGTTTGTATTTGAATTGAGTTTAAATTTTGGGATAATTTTAATTTTTGTTTAATCATATTTATATTAATGTATAAAAAAATCCACTAAGTATAATTACTAATGCGGGACTTATTTTATTATAAAAAAATAAAATAAAAAAATTAATTCCCACAATAACCAGAGTTCTTAAAAGTTCTGTGTTGTTGTTTTCTAGCTTTAAATATGTATGTTCAAGCAAAATCATTATTGTAATTATCCACAGCGCAACAATAATGGGTTTTAGATTCTCTAGGCAATAATTTAAAAAGCCGATTTTGTGTAGTATTAGAAGGATTATAATCATTATTATTATTGGAGCTGTTATTAGCGCTACTGTAGCAGTTATTGCTCCTGCAATTCCTGCAGTTTTCATTCCAACGTATGTTGCTATGTTTGTTGCAATAGGCCCGGGGGTTATTCTTGATATTGTAATCATATTGACAAATTCTTTTTTTGTTATCCAATGTTTATTATTAATTATTTCGTTGTTTATTATTGCTGCAATTCCATTGCCGCCTCCGAAATTTAATAATCCGATTTTTAAAAATGTAATGAATAAATTTATTAAAATCAACCGATATCCTTTTCTTATTTAGTTAATATTTTTTTTATTGTTATATACTTAAATGTGTATACTAAAAAGAAAATTAACAATATGTATGATATTCTTATTTTTAATTTAAAAATTGCAAAAATTACAAGAAAACATATTGTCCATTTTATTATAGAGTTATTCAACATTTTTTTGGAAAATTTTAAAACAACGGTTATCATTATGATAATTGAAGATATTTTTGCACCTTCGAGAAATTTTTCAACATGTATGTTATCTGGTACTAATTTTAGGTAAAGGAAAACTATTATTATTGCGATAATGGAAGGTAAAATTCCAGCAACAACAAGCAAAAGTGCGCATGGGAAGCCTCCAAATTTTTTCCCTACTAGGAACACAAAATTAACCGCTGTAACTCCAGGAATTACATTTGATGTTGCTAGTATTTTGTTAAAATCGTCCTCAGATATTATTTTTCTTTTTTTTACAAATATTTTTTTAAGCTCAGATATAATTATTAATCCTCCGCCAATTGTAAGTGTTGTTGTTTTAAAGACAAGTAAAAACAAGTCCAGAATTTCATATATTTTTTTTTGTTTCTTTTTATACATTTGTTTTGTCAAATTTAGTAAAAACCTTTGAATACTAATTCTATCACAAATATTGTTGTAATATTCATTTTATTGTCGAGTGGTAGCGATGAAAGCATGCTTTATTGTGGTTTTAAAACATTGCCTTATTGTTTTTATCAAGGTTTTTATTGGAAGGCTTGTTTGTTTTTTGTGCTATAATTCAATTAATTTATGTAAAGCTTGGAAGGAAAGTTTAATTTGTTTAAGGAGTTTTTTATATTTCAAGATTATTTTAATTATATTATTGAGGGTGTGGTAGGTTATGGTTTAAAAGTTACGATTGCTATAGTGCTATGGTATTTTTTAAAGTTAATTGTTAATAAAATGGGAAAAATTTTATTTAAGACTTTAGAAAAGTCTAGATTAGAAGAGAAGTTAGAGGTTACGGTTTTTAACTTTTTAAAATCTTTTTTCAAAATATTAACAGACTTTGTTATTATTTTAATAATATTGCCATATCTTGGGGTGCCTATAACATCTATTATTGCTGTATTTGGATCATTGGGGATTGCCATTGGGCTTGCTGCTCAGGGCATTTTATCTAATTTTGTTAGTGGATTTATTGTTTTGAATTCTAATTTTTTTAAGTGTGGAGATCATATTAAATGTGGAGATGTTGAAGGTTTGGTTGAGGATGTCCAAATTTTTTTTACTACACTTAAAACATTTGACGAAGAAATTATTAAAATTCCAAACAGCAAGCTTACATCCAATTTTGTTGTTAATTTTTCAGCAAATCCCAGAAGAAGGGTTGTGTTTTCGTTTCAAGTTCCCTATGATACGAATATTGGTTTATTAAAAGATAAAATAGAGGATTTAATGATTTTCAATAATAAGAAATTTAATGTTGAGATTTGTTCTCCTACTCTTATTATCAAAAAATACACTCCCTATTATATAGTTTTACAGGTTCGATTTTTTGTTGATACAGAGGTTTTTTGGGATTTTAAATATTTTATTGGGGAGTCTATTAAAAATGTTTTATTAGATATGAAAATTAAGTTTCCAATTTGTTTTATACCTTTTGATAAGCTATATTAATGATTTTTTCCTGCAATAATTTCTGAGTAATAATTTTCAATTTTTTTTGTGAAAAAATGACTGGAAAATTTAGTAGAGTATTTTTTTGCATTTTGTTTAAATGTTTTTAGTATTTCATCGTCTTTTATTACTTTATCTATGTACTGAGATAAATTTTCGTACTTTTTTATTAAGAATCCGTTTACTCCCTCTTTAATTACGTCTTTATATATATAATCATTTATTAAAATAGCAGGTATTCCAGCAGTTAGTGCTTCTATTACTGTCATTGGATATACTTCGCTTCTTGATAGACTAGCAAAAATATCAGAAATTTTGTAGTAATAGCATATTTCTTCCCACGGAATTGTTCCTATTAACAATATTTGTTTTTCAAGTCCATGTTTGATGCTAAAATTTTTTATTTCTTTTTCTTCATTTCCTTTGCCAATAATGATAAGCTTGTAATTTTTGTTTTGTATTAAAAGGTCTTTTAAGTGTATTACTAATGAATGTATGTTTTTTTCTTTATTTATTCTGCCAACAAAGATGATTATTTTGTCTGTTTGCTTTATATTGTGTTTTTTCAAAATTTCATCTTTTTTTTCTTTGCTTAGATTTTTTATAAAAAGCTTTCTATCAACCCCATTTGGAATTATTTTATAGTTAGAATTATTTGAAAGTTGGAAATACCTTTCTTTTGCCTTGCTTGATGGGTAAATAAAATGTTTTATTTTGTTATAATGTTTTTGCATCATTTTATCGGGTTTGATAAAATATTTAAAAATTCCCAAGTAATGTAAATAATAATCCCACATTGTATGACTAGTGTGAACTATTGGTATGTTTTGTTTTAATGCAATTTGTTTTCCAATTTTCCCCATAGAAAACTCGGAGTGAGTATGAATGATGTCTGGTTTATAGCTTTGAATTATTTTAGATATTTTTCTTTTGTTGGGAAAAGCTATGACAGCATCAAGTTTTTTATTTATTTGAATAGATAAGCATCTGTAAACGTTTTTTTCGTTTAAAGGTGTTTTGGCTTTTGGACAAAATATGTAAACTTCATAGCCATTTTTTTCTAATCCTTCTTTAATTTGTTTTATTGACGTTGCCACTCCATTTTTTTCTGGGATATACGTATCTGTAAATATTGCAACTTTCATATTCTCCTCCTAGCTTAAGTATAATATATTTGGCACTTGGATTATAATTTACTTTAATGCAAGTGGTTTATTTGTTGTTGGGTAATGAACAAGGTTTAAAAGAAGCTTATTTAAAAGAGCTGTTAATCAAGATGGATGCTTTTAAATCCAAAGTTTCCGTTACTAAAATTTTTTTGTCAGAATTATCAGCTGTAGGATTTGCTGAGAAACTTTTTTCTAATTCTTTTTTTTCAAAAAAAGAAATTTTTATTGTTTATGAGTCTGAACTTTTAAAAGCAGAAAAAGATTTAGAGCTAGTATGTAATGCAATTTTAAAGTCTGATAATAAAACTGTTATTTTTGTTTCTAATAGTAATACATGTAGCATTGATTTTAAAAATAAACTTAAGATTATAAAAAAAGTTTTTTATGAGATTTCTGATGATGATAAATTTACATTTGTGAGAAGAAATTTTTTTAATCTTAATATTAAAATTACAGATTCTGCAATAAACTTAATGCTTTTAATGTTAAATTCAGATACTAAAATTTTGAAATTTTATATAGATTATTTTGCGCTTTTTGCCAAGAACAATACCATTGATGAGAAAGATATAACTTCTTGGATTAGTTTTATTCGTTTTGAAAACACTTTTTCCCTATTTAATTCAATTTTGAAAAAAGATATGACGCATTCTTTGATTAAAATTAAGTCTATTTTGGATCAAGGAGAAGATTTGCTCAATGTTTTAATGAGTCTTATTTGGCAATTTAAAAGATTGTTAAAGGTGCAAATAGATTATAATGCGTGTGGCAGCTTACAGAGTGCATTGAATAAAAATAAAATCTTTTTTTCATTAAATAAAATTTATAGAATAGGAATTAAAAATTATTCAATTCCAGAAATTAAAATTGTTTTGAAAATTTTATATAAGTTTGATTTATATTCGAGAATTTATTCTAAAAATATTCATCAAAATTTGTCATACTTTTTAATATTTTCAATTTTAAAGCTTAATGATAATTTTTTAATGCAATATTCTGCAGAGTCAAAATTTAATTTTTAATGTATGAAACAAAAATTAAGTTGGATTGTATTATTTTGTTTTTTGTCTTGCAGATCTGAATCTAGATTGGCAGAAATTATTTTAATAGAGTTTTTTGATTCTGTTAAAAATTTTCAAAGCAGTCCTGAAATATTTTTTAATTATTTAAATATTCCAAGTGATGATGATCTGAGAGCAAAAATTCGTGGGTTAAAGTCTCAGGCAAAGGACGATTTTATTTTTTATCCTTTGTTTTTTAATAATCTAAGATATGAGATAATAGGTAGAAAAAATATTTTTAAGGGCTTTGAATTTGAAGTTGTTATTAAAAATATTAACTTTCAAAACGGGATAGAAAAATTTTTGTCCAAATTAAATAAAATTGAAGGAGAATCTTTAAGCATTAAAAATTTAGAAAAAAAAGAGCGTAAAAAAATATTTGACAATTTAATAAATGAAGTTATTGAAGAATTAGATAATTTTGATTACACCGAGATTGTTCATTTTTTTAGAGTAGTTAAGAGTTCTTCTGAAAGTTATAAAATAGAGCTTTTAGGAGATGTTTTAAATATACAGGTTAGAAATAAGCTTATTAATGATCTTTTTTTGGTTTTATCACCTGGGATTTCAAATGGTGTTTTATTTTAAAAAATATTAATGAATAATAATCTAGTTTAAAATTTTATAATTTTACCGTTAATTTAGAGGCTATATAAAATTTTAATTGAATTTAAAATTTATTTATCTTGATTATAATTTTTTATTGCGTTTTCTTTTACTGCAAATTCTTTTATTCTTTTTGCAAGTTGCATATTTACTTTTATTTTTTCTGAAATTTCGGTTTCACTTAAAGATAATATATCCTTATAGGTTCCAATTGATTTTAATATTTTTTGAGCTGTTTTTTCTCCAATTCCATGTATTTTTGTATAAAATAGGGTGATTTTTTCCCTTCTTTTTTTGTTAAATCCGTTGGCCTTTCTATGTGCTTCATCTCTTACATTTTGCAGTATCCTAAGCGCAGGATGCCCTTGGGGCAGATTTATTCCTTTTTTGTTAGTTGTTAAGAATATTGTTTCTTGTTTTTTTGCCAACGAACAGACTCTAACTTTATTTTCTATTTTTAAGCCTTTTAAGATAGAAAAAGCAGCATTTAATTGCCCTTTGCCCCCATCAATTAAAATTAAATTCGGTAGTTCTAAGTTGTTATTGATTATTTCTGAATATCTTCTTGAGATTACTTCTTTTATTGCCTTAAAGTCGTCAATTTCTCCTTCTAATAGCGAGCTTAGCTTGTAAAGCCTATAGTTTTCTTTAAAGGGTATTCCCATTTTAAAAGTAACCATAGAAGCTACTGTCTCTTGCCCTTTAAGATGAGCAATATCAAATCCTTCAATTATTTTGGGAAGTTTGTCCATTTCTAGAATAATTTTCAAACTTTCAAGTGCTTTGTTGCTTTTATTTTCATATTCTCTTAAAGATAATTCAGCATTGGATATGGCCATTTCCATTATTTTTAAAATTTCTTCTGTTTCTTTGTAAATAATTTCTGTTTTTGTATTTTTAATTTCATTTATTAGTTTTTCAACATTTTTAGTGTCGATATCTTTGATAAAAATATGAATTTTGTCTGGTACTATCATATTAATAGATGTGTAATATTGAATCAAAAATTGTAAAATCAGCTCATTTTCTTTGCATATACTCTCATCAAAGTTTGCATCTCTTTCAACCAATTTTCCATTTCTGTATTTTAATACTATTATTGTATTTACATTTTCTCCTGGATGAACATGTACATAATCTATGTTTAAATTGTTGGTTTTTGTAACGATTTGGATTTGATTAATTTCTATTAAAGAACTTTTAATTTCTTTTAATTTGATAGCGGTTTCAAAATCTTCTTTTTGTATGGCAAGTTTTAATTTGGTATCAATTTGGATTAATATTTCGGATATATTGCCGTTTAGTATGGATTTTGCCTTGTCTAGTTCTTTTTGATATTCTTTTTCAAGGTTTTCCTTGTAGCATACTCCAAGGCACTGTCCCATGTGGTAATATAGGCAAGGAGTATTGGATTTTTTTTTGCACTTTCTGATTTTAAATGTTTTGTTAATAAAATCTAGTACTTGGTCTAATCTTTTTACGTTGGTAAATGGTCCAAAATATTCGCTTTTGTCATTAATTATTTTTCTAGTTTTGAAAATTCTTGGATATTTTTCATGGGTCACTCTGACCATGGGATAACCTTTCCCATCTTTTAATTTGACATTGTAATCAGGTTTATGTGTTTTTATTAGATTGCACTCTAGAAGCAATGCTTCGTATTCGCTATTTGTTGTAATAACTTCTATTGATTTTACATTTTTCATTAATATTTTGATTTTATGGCTATTTTTTTCTAAAAAATAACTTTTTACTCTTGCCCTTAGATTTTTTGCTTTTCCAATATAGAGTATTTTTTTGTTTTCATTTAGCATTTTATAGCAACCGCTTGTGGTTGGCAATTTTATTACTTTTTCGAATAAACTTGTTAGGCTCTCTTTCATAATGTCAGGTAGTTTTTAGATTTTAAAAATCATCTTATGATATAATATTGTATCATAATGCAGCTTGTTTTATGTTTTGAGGTATTTAAAAATATGAATAATAACAAATAAAAGGTCAAAAATGAGATTAATTTTAATGCTCTTGCTATTTTTTTTGTGCTTTTCTATTCTTTTGTCTCAAGAATTGAAGTTAATACTTGATTCAAAAAAAAATTTTAAATTTATTCAAGATTCTAGCAATGTTACTTTTGAAAGGGATATGAGGGGTTTACTTGGCATTTATTTGGATAGATATAAAGCTGTTTTAGATTTGAATAATATTGATTTGCGCTTAGAAATAGGAAGGGATAATAAATTAAAAGACACATCTTCAAATTATTTAGTTAGTGCAAAAAGTTTGAGAGTTTCAAATGAATTTCGAAATGTTTCTAATGGGTCTTTAATTTTTTATTCAAATCAAAATCCCGTTAAGTTTAAGCCGCTGACAAAGAAAGCTTTCTTTTTTTCAGGCAATACTGTTTCTGATTTTACTATTAAGTTTTGGGTATATCGAACAACCTCTGTTACAGGGGAAATTATTTTTAGTTGGGATGGTTATAAAAAGGTTCATAATTCGTGGGTAGATCAGTCTATTAGATTAGAAAGTGATGAGGGAAATTTTGTTTGGGTTTTAAACAATGTCTTTTTAAAAGATAATAAAAACCCTATCAAAATTAGAATGAAAAGTAATGATGATTTTATTCCAAAGAAATGGCATTTGCATACTTTAAGATATAGGCAAAAGGATGGCATGCTTGAATATTTGATAGATTCTAAACCTCAGGCAATAGAATATATAACAGATAATAAGAAGGAAGGATCAGGATATTTATTAAGTATTGGTAATTTTATTGATTTTACCTTGGGAACTTATTTTACTGGTGCGGTTGAAAATTTAGAAATACATAAAAGTTTTGAAGAAGTTAGTAATGCTTTTTTTTCAAAGAATATGGGATACATTATTACAGAGCCTATTAAACTTTCTAAATATTATTCTCAAGTATTATCCTTTGATGTTGATTCCAATGTTCCTAAGGATACAGAGATTGTTTATTATTACAGATTAGATAATAAGGTATTTTATGATACAGATACTCATGGGAATATTAAAAAAAATTTAACTGGGGCGTGGATTCATTTTGATCCTAAAAAAGATTTTCCAGATTCAAAGATATCAAAATATATTCAAATAAAAGTTGAATTTTATCCCAGCGGAGATTCTGTAAGCAGTCCTTCTCTTTATAGCATGTCAATTACTTACGTTCCTGAAGCAGCACCATTTCCTCCTGTGATAACAAAAGTTATTCCAGGTTCTAGAGAGGTTTTTATTGAATGGATTCCTGTTGTTAATAGTAGTGTTGAAGGGTATTACATTTATATTGGCGTTGCTTCTGGTAATTATCATGGAAAAACCAGCGGTGCTTTAACTTCTCCTATTGATGTTGGAAATCAAACTTCTTTTAAGATTACAGGACTTGAAGATGGAAGACTTTATTACATTAGTATTGCTGCTTACAATTTGGATAAGAGTGTTAATAAGACTTCTTTTTCAAAGGAAATTTCTGTAAGGCCTATGGAGATTTTTAAAAAATATGAATAACTTTAGTTTTGAAAAGGCTTTAAATTTTTATAAAGATGGTGATTTTAAAAGTTCTCTTGACAATTTAGATGTTTTTGATGAGAATTTTGATTCTCTTGCACTTAAAGCACTTATTTATTTTAAGAAAAAGGATTATAAGGCTCTTTTGTATGTTTTAAATACTTATCCTGTTGTTTTGAGTGAATATAATTTTTTAGTTAAACTTATAGATTATGGTAAAATTGAAAAAAGTAAAGATGATCTAGGCCCTTTTGAAAATTATAATTTAGGTGTTTTTTATTTCAATTTAAAAGAATATGAGCTTGCTTTAAGGTGTTTTTTAAAAGCCAAAGAGCAAAAATCTGATTTTGTACAAGCCTTAAACAATAGTGCTGTTTTATTTGAAATGTTGGGCAATAGGGATGAGGCTTTAAAATTATTTTTTGAGGCTAGAGATTTGAATCACAACAATTCTCTAGTTAAGCTTAATATTTGGATTTTTAAAAAAAATGAAACTCCTCAAACAATAAGTTTTTTAAAGGTAGATAAAATTTTTTTTGATGCCAATCTTGCTCTTGTTGTTAATTATTTAATGTATTATTTCTATTCTATTGGGGAAATAAGCAGAGCAATTAGGCTTTCTGAGAAATTTTTAACGGATTCTCATTATTCTAAGTATATTTGGCACAATAGGGCAACTATTTTTCATAAAATAGGCAACATGACTCAAGCCACAACATCTTATGTTAAAGCCATTTTAAATTTTCCCAATATTTATACAATTTACAATATGCATATTGCAACAGTTGAACTTTTAAAATTTTCTCCTAAAAAGTCTATTGAGAGAATGGTTGATGATTATTCTAACCTAGATTTGATGTATTTATATGCAACCTTATTTTTTCTTAGGAATCGTGATCTTGAAGATGCCTATTTTTACATGAAAAAACTTTGTGAGCTTAATCCAGAGCCGTATTCAAAATTTTTAAAATTACTTGAGTCTAGCGAGGATATGTTAATTGAAACTCTGCTTGAAGAATTTGCAGTATCTTTAAGAGTAAATTGGTATTTAGAGTATTTATTTTTTATTGATAATTCTTTGAATTTAAGAGATCCTATTTTTGTTTTTGATCACAATATAAGAGTAAATACATATATTTGGAGAATTAAAGATGAGTGCATTGAATTAAAATTTAGCAACAATGAGGAAAAAATGGTTCAAGAGATCTTGCACGAAGCATGTATTTTGCCCGAAATTGACATTTTTATTGGGGATTTGCAAAATTTAATAGAAGCTTATAAAGAGTTTAGAATAAATTACTGATATTTATAATTGATTTGGTTGACAATAATAATATCTCTAAGATAATATGTATTAATGTTATAGGAGAGATGCCAGAGTGGCCGAATGGGGCTTCCTGCTAAGAAGTTGTCCTTTTAAAAGGGGACCATGGGTTCGAATCCCATTCTCTCCGTAATTATTTAAATCTTGACAGCGTGTACTTTATTTATTAAAATTTGTTTTAGCTCTGGAGAGGTGGCAGAGTGGTTTAATGCTACGGTCTTGAAAACCGTTGTAGGTGTAAGCCTACCGTGAGTTCGAATCTCACCCTCTCCGTAATTAGCATTTGATTTTAAGTATTAAGAGTGAGAGCGAAGTTTTTTATTTGACCGATATTCATTCTCTGTGTTTTCATTTATAGGAAATTGAAATTCAATTTTATCGCAGCCATTACAGGCAATTGAGAATGGATTATAAAAAACTATAATTTGGTTATTTTTAAAATAATATTTATATTTTGGAAAGATTGTTGTGAATTTTTTCCTCAATTCTTTTGGATTGTATTTTTCCTTAACATAAAAATCTTTAATTCTGCTTTTTAGCTGTTCTTTTAATACGTTTATTAGAGAGTCTAGCTGATCTTTTGATATTATTTCTGAAATTTCTATTTTTTTATTTCCTTTTAAGTTTAAAGAATAATATTTCAAGAGAGTGTTTGATTCTTTTTCTCTGAAAGATTCTTTGTATAAAATAGATGTAATGCCAATATTTTCATTTTTAAATATTGTAAAGTTAGAAAAATAAAAATATTCATTTTTAGAGTTTTCAGGTTTTGATATTTTATTCTCGATATCTTTTTTCCATTTTTTTATAAGATTTTCAAATTCAAAGTTTGTATTTTCCATAAAGGGAATTTTTGCATCTATATGGATAACATTATTGTTTTTTAGTATTTCATTTTCTTTAATATGTTTAGTTTTAATTGCAAATTCAAAATTAACTTCATTTGAGACTGGTTTAGAGCATGATAAAATAGATAATATTGAAAAAAAAATGATTATTTTAGTTTTCACAACTTCTCCATTTTCTGTTTAATATTTTTATTGTAATAAATAGTAATTTTTATTACAATAAAAATTAATTGTTTGTGTCCATAGCTCAGTTGGATAGAGCGTTAGATTGCGATTCTTAAGGTCGGAGGTTCAAGTCCTCTTGGACACGAAAAGATTGTTAGCTTGGAGAGATGGCCGAGTGGCTTAAGGCGCACGCTTGGAAAGCGTGTATACAGTAAAATGTATCATGGGTTCGAATCCCATTCTCTCCGATTCCTAGGACCCGTACTATCAAGTATTGCTGAATCCCGTCAGGACTGGAAGGTAGCAGCGGTAAGCGATTTCTTTGATGAGTACGTAAGTCTTAGGTTTAATTTTGAGCCAAAATGCAATGCTTTGCTTTATGTTAAGATATAGATTTATCTTTTTGAAATTTTCGGTTTTATTATACTTTTTAGAAAGCTTTTTTTTATTAGATATTTTTTATGTTTCATAAAATTCTTTGTTAGCTTTTTTAAAGCAGTAGTTTTGAGATATAAATATGTTGTATATTGTATATTTACTAATATTTTACTTATTAAAGCATAGGGAGGTAAAAAGTTAATGGCGTCTTCAAGAGGCACCGCTCTTAAGAAGCGACCCAGAGATTTCAACTCTCTTGAAGGGCAAGACTTTGTTGTTGAAACTCTAAAGCATTCTATAGAGAAAAATAAAATAGCCAATGCTTATATTTTTTCAGGGCCAAGAGGTGTTGGCAAGACCTCATCAGCTAGGGCTTTTGCTAGATGCTTAAATTGCAATAATGGTCCGACAGTTATGCCATGTGGGGAGTGCAGCAATTGTAAATCTATTGAGAATGACAGCAGTCTTGATGTTATTGAAATTGATGGCGCTTCAAACACTTCGGTCCAAGATATTAGACAAATTAAAGAAGAGATAATGTTTCCTCCTGCAATTTCTAAATATAGAATATATATTATTGATGAAGTTCACATGCTTTCCAATTCTGCTTTTAATGCTCTTTTAAAGACAATTGAAGAGCCTCCAAATTATATTGTTTTTATTTTTGCCACTACAGAGTCACACAAGCTTCCAGAGACAATAAAAAGCAGATGTCAACATTTTAGTTTTAAGCTTTTATCTTTAGAAAAGATTTATAATATGCTTAAGAAGGTTTGTTTAGAGGATCATATTAAATATGAAGATGAAGCTTTAAAATGGATTGCATATAAAAGTAGCGGTAGCGTAAGAGATGCGTATACTCTTTTTGATCAGATAGTTTCTTTTAGTGATTCTAACATTAAATTAGATCAAATAAGATCTAAGATGGGTTTAACCAATGATGAATTTTTGGTAAAGTTGTCAGCTAGCATTCTTAGTGAAGATGTAAAGGAGTTAATTTGTATTCTTGATTCTATTTTTTCATCTGGAGTGTCTTATGAGCAATTTCTTTTAGATTCAATTGAATTTTTTAGAGAGGCATTATTTTTAAAGATAGGTATTAAAAATTTTGAGTTTATTGGAATTAAATCTGAGGATTTGAGAAAGAAATTAATTGAGTTTGATTTGAACTATCTTGAGAGAATTGTTGTTGTTTTGCTTGAAACTTACAGGGATTTGCAATTTTCGGTTAATCCAAGATATGAGCTTGAGATTAATTTTATTAAAATTTTAAGACTTAAAAATTATATTCCAAATCATGTTTTAATAAATCAAATTCAAAATCTTGAAGACAATTTGTTAGAAAATATTGCTGTAGATTCAAACAATTTTGATGTTTTAGAAAATAATAAGAGCGAAGATGATTTAGCTTTTATTCCAGCAAAATCTAGCTTAAAATGTGACTTTTCCGAAATCGGATCTTTAGGAAAAAAGGAAGCTGATCATGATGAAAATTTGTCAACAAAAATTGATAAAAATTTTACAGAAACCAATAGTATTGACGAGATTGATGAGATTTTTATTGAAGATGATAATCCAAGTAAAGCAAATGATTTTATTGATATAAGAGATAAATTTATTTATATTGTTTCAAGATATGTTCAAACTTTAGTTCATTCAGGAGAAGTTGCTATTGATGACAATGTTCTTTATTATAAAGTGTTTAGCGAGTTTGAATATAATGAGCTTCAAAATTATAAAGGTGAGATAAGATCTGAATTTTATAAAGAATTTCCCAATTTAAGCATTGTGTTTCAGAAAAATTTTCAAAGCCTTGAAAAGGATTTTGAAAAATTAGAAGCTGTAAAAAATATTTTTGGAGCAAGTGAAGTTCTGGAGGGATAAAAATATGGCAGTAAATCCGTTAGATTTTTTAAAAAATATGTCTAGCGTTAAGGATAATATTGATAGTATTAAAAAGGAAATTTCTAAAATTACGGTTTGTGGTAAAGCGGGTAGCGATATTGTTACTATTGAGATGGATGGCGAATTTAATGTTAAAAAAGTTTCAATCAATAAGGAATTTTTTGATGATTTAGACAATGATGCTTTTGAGCAAATGGTTAAATCTGCTTTAAATGATGCTGTTTCTAAGGTTAAAGAAGAGATAAAATTAAAAACCATGGGAGTTCTTCCTTTTGGAATGTAGTTTTTAATTTTGTAAAGTTATATTTTGATTTTTCAATATAATGTTAGGCGCTTTATAACTTGTAGTATTCCATATAAATGTAATTAATCAGATATAATTTTTGTATTGAGTAAGTGTTTTTATTTATTTAATTATTGTTAAATGCATACCCTAAATTTTAGGAGGATTTATGTCAATGTTATTGCAAAAAACTTTATGTATTATTAAGCCAGATGGAGTTAGGAGAGGTTTAATTGGTGATGTAGTTTCTAGATTTGAAAGAGTAGGTTTAAAGATAGTTGCTGCTAAAATGCTTATTATTGATGAGAGTTTAGCAAAAAAACATTATTTATATGATGATATTGTCTTTAGGCATAGTGAGGCGGTTTGGAATTCTTTAATTAAATTTATTTCAAATTCTCCTGTTTTTGCATTTGTTGTTGAAGGGGTTGAAAGCATCGAGGTTGTTAGAAAGCTTTGTGGTGCTACTGAGCCAAAATTAGCTATTCCTGGAACAATACGGGGAGATTTTTCTTATCATAGTTTTAAGTATTCAAATGAAAAAGGTTTTTCGATTTACAATGTGATTCATGCATCTGCAAATGAGGCAGATGCTATTCGTGAAATACCAATTTGGTTTAAAGATAATGAAATTTTAAACTACAAAAGAGATGATGAATGTGAGCATTATTATTGTTAATTTTTATAATCTATTTTTTCAAAGGAATAAAATGTAAATTGTCTTTATGCTAATCTAAAGTAAGAGCAATTTTTGTACTTTTGCTTGAATTTTTATATTTTTAAGAGAATTCTTATACCAAAGATTGTTCTTAAGAGCAGTGTTTTTACTTTGGTTTTGTGTTTTACATTATAATTGATTATATAAATAAATTTTTTTTGATAAAGTTTTTAACGTTGTGTTGTTATGTTTAATATATTGTCAATTAAAATAGAAAAAATTTCTATTCTTGTGAAAAATATTTATGAAAATACTTAGACTTTATTCGTTATTTTTGTTTTTTTCTTGTACTTTCGATTATGATGAATATTCTAATAGATCTGATGCTGCCAAAAAGTTTCCTTCAATACAAATATTAGGAATCAAGTATTATGATGTTGTATACAATAAAGAGCAAACAGTTTTAGATTCTTTAAGTTTTAGCTATTTTAATGACTATAAAATTTATAAGGCAGAGAATGGAAGATTTTTATATCATTCACTAGATAATGAAATTTCAGGAAAGTTTAATAATTTGGAAGGTTCTTATATTACAAAGGATTTGGATATGAGAGATTCTGTAGAATTTAAAATAGAAGATAAAAATAATTATTATTTGCTTAATTCAAATAGGCTTTTATGGAAGAATAAAGACAAGAAGTTGCAATCTCCCCCAAATGAGCTAGTATTAATTAGATTTAATCATAGCAAAATAAAAGGAAAAGGATTTTCTTATTTTTTAAAGAGCAATGTTTTTTATTTTGATTCTGGGGTTGAAGGAATCATGAATTGAGGGATTTAATTTTAATATGGGTTTTTATTATTTTTGTTAACAATATTCAAGCAGTACAAATGGAATCCAGTCTTAAGCCCGAAAAACTTAAGGGAAGCGAAGAGAAAAATATTAATTTCACCTTTAAGTCAGATTTTGCACAAGGCATAGTGTCTTCTTTTTATAAAAAAATTGTTTTAAAAGGGAATTCAGAGGTTATTTCCTCAGATTTTAATCTTAGCGCAGATGAAATTGAAATTTATGGCGAAAATGGCTCTTATCTTGAAGCTAGAGGCAATGTTTTTTATAAAGATTATAAGAATAAGATGCATGTTAAAGCTCAGTTTTTGTTTTTTAATAGAAAATTGGATAATTTTTATCTGCAAAAAGGGGTTGAGCTTGAAGACTTAGAAAACAATATGCTTATTAAAGCAGAAAGAGTTGAAGGCAGCAATAAGGCTAATGTTTATATTATGCAATATTCTGTTAAAATATATAAGGATGATACTTTTGCAAGAGCTGAAAATGGGACTTATAATAAAGAAGAAAAAGAAATGATTCTTGAGGGGGTTCCAGTAATTTACCAGAAAGACAACTATTATTCTGCTTCAAGAATAATTTTTAATACAAAAACTAATAGGTATAAACTTGAGGGAAGTGTTGAGGGAGAATTTACTCAAGTTGAGAATGATGTTTCTGAAGAAAAAAAATAAAATAAAAGAAATTAAGGAAAGTCTTAACCTTAATTCTATCAATAATGTTGTTTTAAAAGCGGACAACATTATTAAAAAGTATGGTGAAAAGTTTGCCGTTAATGGTATTACGATTGACATTCATAAAGGTGAGGTTGTGGGGCTTCTTGGTCCAAATGGAGCTGGCAAAACAACAACATTTTATACTATTGTAGGCTTTATTAAGCCTAATGCAGGCAAAGTTTTAATAAATGATTATAATATTTCATCTCTTAATATGTATGAGCGTGCACGAATAGGGATTGTATATCTTCCCCAAGATGCTTCAATTTTTAGAGAACTTACAGTTGAAGAAAATATTATGGTTGCTTTAGAGCGAAGAGAAGATCTATCTAATGCTGAGCGCAAGATAGAACTTGTGAATTTACTTAAAGAATTTGAGATAAAAAGAATACAAAACCAAAAAGCTTATACTCTTTCTGGTGGAGAGAGAAGGCGAGCGGAGATAGCAAGAGCTTTGGCTGTAAATCCCTATTTTTTACTATTAGATGAACCTTTTGCTGGTATTGATCCTATTGCTATTGGGGATATAAAGAATATAATAAAAATTTTAAAAGAGAGAAACATAGGGGTTCTTATCACTGATCATAATGTAAGAGATGCTTTTGATATAATCGACAGAGCTTATATTGTTTATCAGGGGCAAGTGCTTGATGCGGGTGGCGTTGATTATATAATAAGTAGTGAAAAAGCTAAAAAGCTTTATTTGGGAGAAGAATTTAGATTATGAAAACAATAGATCATGAATTTTATTATGAATTTAAGATAGCTGATGATGTTAAAATGATTTATACTAAAAAGCCTTTTAATCTAAATTTAAAAGAACTTAGTAATGATAATTTCAACTTTGTTCCTAAGTCTAAGAAAATAAAATATTTAAAGCAATTACATACAGATATTATTTATAAAGTTGAAGATGATTTTATTAATTTTCAAGAAGGAGATGGTCTTATATCCACTTCTTTAGATGTAGCTCTTGTTGCTTACTTTGCAGACTGTCTTCCGATATACCTTTATGATTCAGTGAAAAAAATTATAGGACTTATTCACAGTGGATATAAAGGAAGCTTTAATTTGATTATTTTAAAAATGTTGTTTATGTTTGAAAAGATGGGATCAACTTTTAAGGATTTGAAAATTGTTTTTGGGCCTTATAACAGATCTTGTTGTTATGAAGTTTCTGAAATTTTCTTAAAAGAAGTAAGTAATAAGTTTAGCAAAGGTTTATTAAATGCTTCTTTTGTCACAAGAGATGGTAAAATGTACTTTGATAATGCTAGTTTTAATTTAAATTTACTTTCTAGTTTTAATTTAAATATTTATAATTCAAAGCTTTGTACGTATTGTTTGAAAAATCTTTATTCTTATAGAAGATTAAGAGAAAGTCAAAGTTATGCTTTAATTTGGAGAATTTAGTTTGGACGTAAGAGATTTATCTTTTAAGCTTAATTCAATTTTTGATATAAATAACTATGAGCATATTGATAAAAATTTAAACGGGCTTCAAGTAGGAAATTTTAATGCCAAGGTTAACAAGGTTGCTTTTGCTGTTGACGCTAGTTTTTCAACTTTAAAAGAAGCAAAAGGAAATGATTTTTTAATTACCCATCATGGTATTTTTTGGTCAAAAAAAGAGCGCATTGTTTCTAATACGTATGATAAAATTAAATTTTTGATTGAAAATAATTTGGCTCTTTATTCGGTGCACTTACCTATGGATGCTCATTCTGTTTATTCGCATAGCAAAGTGTTCTCAGATTTTTTAGGATTAAAAAATTCTTTTGTTTTTGCAAATTATGGGGGTGTTAATTTAGGAATTATTGCTGATTCTGTTTTTAGTTTTTCTGAAATTTTAGAAAAAATTAAAAAGCAAAATAAACATATTCTTTTTTCGAAAAAGTTTAAAGAATCAGTGAATAGGGTTGCGATTGTTAGTGGTTCTGGATACTCTTTTTTTGAAGAAGCTTTATATTATGATATAGACTTGTTTATAACCGGTGACACCTCTCATCAAATATATTCTTTGGCAGAAGAATTCGGTGTGAACTTGATTTTTGCAGGTCATTATTTTACTGAAACTTTTGGTTTAATTAAATTAATGGAAGATTTCAAAATTCAAGAAGATTTAGAGGTTAAATTTATTTATAAAGATACTAATTTATAAGGATTTTTGTATGGGCGCTAGAAGTAAGCAATATTTCAATATTTTTGTATTTATTATTAGTTTGATTTTTTTTGATCAACTTTCTAAGTATTTGGTTGTAAAGTATGTCAAATTGGGTTCAATATATTTTTCCTTTTTTGATGATTTTTTTAGGATAATACATGTAAGAAACACAGGCATTTTATTTTCTATGGGTTCTAATATACATTATAGCTTGAAAAAAATTTTTTTTCTTGCAATGCCTATTTTCATTTTAATATTTGTTTTTTATCTTGCTTTAAAAGAAAAAAATTGTATGACTAGAATCTCACTTTTATTAATTTTTTCAGGAGGAGTTGGAAATGTTATTGATAGATTGTTTAGACCTTCTGGGGTTGTAGATTTTTTAGATTTGAAATTTTATGGAATTTTTGGACTTGATAGATGGCCTACTTTTAATTTTGCAGACAGCTATGTTGTTATAGGCATGATTTTATTTTTGGTTTATGATTTTTTTATAAAAAGAAAAGCGCTTAATAAATGAAGATTTTGGGTTTTATTTTATGCATGTTAATGAACTTATTTTTTATGTTTTTAGTGTTCTTTTTCGAGTTTTTTTTAGTTGTTAAATTTAGCGTTATTGTAAAGCCTTATTTGCAATTTATATTGATTTTTATGATGATTGTTTTTGCTGTTTTTTTGGGGTATTTTGTGTCAATTTTTATTGTAAAAAGTTTTCTTATTAAGTTGTTTGAACTAGATCAATAAAAAGAGAGGCTTTGTGTCTTTAAGGGTTTTAATTACTGGTGAGGTTGTCGGCAAAGCTGGGATTATTGTTATAAAATCCTTTTTATCATCTTTTAAGGCTGAAAAAAAGATCGATTTTGTAATATCTGGCAATAATTTTACTACAGGTTTAAGGGGTCTTGGCAAGAGGCATGCTTTTTTATTAAAAAAGTATGGAATTGATGTTTTAACTTTAGGTGAAAATGCTTTTGCAAGGCCTGATTTGTCTGATGATCTTGATAAGTATAATTTTATTTTAAAACCTTTAAATTGTCCTGCAAAATTAAAAGGATATTCTTATTTTATTTATAATATTAATGGCAAAAAATTGGCTGTGATTAGAATTGTGGGTCAAACAGGAATAACCAAATATAAATTTAATCATCCTTTTTATAGTTTTGATTTTTTTTATCAAAGAATCAAAATGCAAACAAATAATATTATTGTTCTTTTTGATTCAAATACTACAGCCGAAGTTAATGCTTTGTTTTTTTATTTAAAATCAAGAGTTAGTGCTTGTCTTGGAACCGGGAAAAGGATTTTAACAGCTGATTTGAGAATTTTAGACAATACTGCTATTATAACTGATTTGGGCAGAGTTGGGAGTTTGGATAGTGTTATTGGATATTCTCCTGATTTAGAGGTGGATAAATTTTTGAAAGGATTTTTAAATCAGAGATTTGATGAATCTTGGGAAGGCCTTGGTTTTAACGGCGTTTTAATTGATATCGATGAGAATGGGCATTCTTTTTCTGTAGAGACTATTAGAGAATATATAGATTGTAAGTCAAGTTTAAAAGATATGGATATTGTTTGATATTTATATCTTCAGATATTCTTTAAATTTTAATAATCTTATCTGTGTGATTTAATTTTATTAAGTTTTTATGTATAGGAGGATGTATTGTGTATAGCTATATTGTAGAGGGTGGTTATAAGATAGGGGGTCAAATTACAGCTAGTGGAAATAAGAACGCTGCTTTGCCTTGTATTTTGGCTGCTTTGCTTACCGATGAAGAGGTTATTTTAGAAAACATTCCTAATATTAATGATGTAAAAGTTGTTTTAGATATTTTAAGTGATATAGGGGTAGATATTGTAAGAGAGGGGAATGCTTTAAAAATAAAAGTTTTAAATATTGTAAAAACAGAAATAGATTCCTCTTTTACAGATTTAATTAGGGCTTCCATACTTTTATTAGGACCTTTTGTTTCTAGATTTGGGGAGATAGATATGGCGCTTCCAGGAGGAGATGTAATTGGGAAGAGACGGCTTGATACTCATTTTTACGGACTTTGCAAGCTGGGGGCCAAATTAATTACAAAAGACGGAAGGATTGTTTTAAGGGCTAACAAGCTTGTTGGGGCTGAAATGTTTTTAGATGAAGCTTCAGTTACAGCCACAGAAAATATCATTATGGCTGCAGTTCTTGCTGAAGGAAATACCGTTATTATGAACGCTGCTTGTGAGCCACATGTTCAAGATTTATGCAATATGTTAAATTCAATGGGCGCTAATATTTTAGGAATTGGTTCGAATATTTTAGAAATAAGGGGTGTAAAAAAATTAAGTGGAACCGTATTTAGAATAGGGGCCGATTTTATGCAAGTTGGTTCTCTAATTAGCCTTGCTGCATTAACAGGGGGTGAGCTGGAAATTAAAAAAGCAGATCCCCATCATTTCAGATTAATTAGGTATGTATATTCAAGACTTGGAATTAATTTCGAATATGACAGGGAGAATGTATATGTAAAAGATAAACAAGAATTAAAAGTTAAGTTAGATTTTGGTGGACATGTTCCAAAAATTGATGATGGTCCATGGCCAGCTTTTCCAACAGACCTTATGAGTATTATTATAGTCACTGCAACTCAAGTAGAAGGCACGGTTTTAGTTTTTGAAAAGATGTTTGAATCTAGGATGTTTTTTGTAGATAAATTAATAAAAATGGGTGCTCAAATTGTGCTTTGTGATCCGCACCGTGTAGTAGTTACGGGTAAATCTTCTCTTAAAGGTAATGTTTTGTCTTCTCCGGATGTTCGAGCGGGGATGTCTCTTCTTATTGCGGCTTTTGTTGCTGAAGGTCGCAGCGAGATTCAAAATGTTTATCAAATTGAAAGAGGATACGAAGATGTAGCTAGCAAATTAATTAATTTGGGTGCAAAAATCAAGAAAGTTAAAAGTCAATAGTTTGGTATTGAGCTTTATTATATGTGTGATTTATGGAAAATGTTTTTAATAGAAGATAAAGATAAAGTATTAAGAGATTGAATTATGAATGAAAATATATTACATTAATTTTTAATTGGGATTTTTGTTATTTTATTTAGTTCGTCTGTAATTTAAAGGATTATTGGGGTTTTAGTATTTTTATCTAATATTGTTAATTTTTTTTATTTTATAGTTTAAAGATCTTAGTGTAAAAAATAATATTGAAAGATTGATAAAAATTTGCATAGAGATATTTCTGATTTTGAATTTTTGCTTTTATAATATTAGTTATTCTTTTAAATAAAGTATTTATTTTTTTGCTTTAATTTGTAAGAATGGTTTTAATTTTTTTGTTTTTGGTTATGATTTTTTTGGTGTTGCAGGGTTAATAGATTTTATTTATATCTTAGTCATTTAATGCATAAAATATTGACTGTTAATTGTTTTGACATTGTATATTAATTTTTAATTTTTGGAATTAAAAATTAAATACTTTTTTATTACTGATGAATAAATTTGAGTTTAGATTTTTTATAAAAAATATTTTATATAAGGATAAAATTTTATGTCTACAAATAAGAGCAAGACTAGAGAATTAATATTAAATGGCAATTTATATAAGGTTCTTTTTTTAATAAGTTTTCCTATTGTTATAACCAATATTATTCAAGCTTTTTATGATCTTACCGATATGTTTTATGTTGGCAAGCTTGGAGCAATGCCTTTGTCAGCGCTTTCGCTTGCTGGTCCTGTAAATTTTTTTATTATGGCTATTGCTATGGGAATGGCTACAGGAAGCATTTCTTTGATGTCAAAATGCATAGGAGAGGGAAATTTTTCTCGTTTTTCAAGGTATGCGGGGCAACTTATTGCTTTAAACTTTGTTTTATCCTTATTTGTTACTATTTGTGCTTTTTTTTTAATTGATCATCTTTTAGATTTGTTGGGCGTAAAAGGTGAGCTTAAAGATCTCTCAAGAGTTTATTTTTATGTGACAATTTTTGGAATACCTATTATGTTTTTAAGTATTTCAATTACATATATTTTAAATGCTCAAGGAGAAACTATCCTTTCAATGATAATAGTTATATTTGCTAATATTGTCAATTTTATTCTTGATCCAATTTTAATATTTAGTTTTAATATGGGTATTACTGGGGCTGCTTGGGCTACTTTATTTTCAAAATTGTTAACCGTTGCTTTTTATTTATTTTTAACCTACAGGCTAAATTATGGATTAAAAATTTATCTGAAGGATTTAGTGATAGATATAAGATCCATTAAAGAAATTGTTAATCTGGGATTACCTTCAACTTTTGGACAAATAATGGTTTCGTTGTCTTTTTTTATTTTCAATTATATAGTTATTGAGATTAGTCCGAAATTTTTGGCTGCGTATGGACTTACAAACACCATTATTTCTTTTTTATTTCTTCCTGCTATGGGAATTGGTACCGGAGTTATTTCAATTGTTGGTCAAAATCTTGGTGCTAAGAAAATCAATAGGGTGGGAGAAGTTTTGAGAAAAGGGTTTTTTATTTCTTTAGCAATTTTATTAATAATAAATTCAATTGTTATTTTTAATAAACAGTTTATACTAAAGCTATTTACAAATGATTTAGAAGTTTTAAATTATGCCAATAATTATTTATTGTTAACAACTATTGGTACTTTTGGATATGGATTGCAACAAGTATTTTTTGGAGGGCTTATTGGGTCTGGTAGGACAAAAATTGCAATGATTGTTATTTTTATTAGGTTGTGGCTTATTCGTCTTCCAATAGTTTTTATTTTTCAATACTTTGGCATAATTGAAAATTCTTTAGGTTATGCTTTTATAATTTCAAATTATTTAGCAATTATAATTTTAGTTGCAGTTACTTGCACTCGTTATTGGGCTAAGCCCATTTTAATTAAAAAATACAAATAGTAATGAAGATTTATGCATGTATGTATTTTACCAAAGTAAATGGCTGATTTGTTTTTAATAATTTTAATATTTTAGTTTTAAATCGTTTATTTTTGTTATTGTTTTTCAAAAATATATAATGTGTTTTTTCTTTTGGTGTTGATTTTAGTTTTTAAATGAAAAGTTTTTATCTCAAGGCCATTAAGTTTTTCTCTAATTAATTCACCTGTTTTACTGCCTTCTTTAAAAATTGCCAATGAATTTGCATTTATATCTTCTGTGCTTTTGTTTTTAAGAGTAATTATTAGATTGTTTTTGCTGTCGGATTTGTAGTTTACTATTTCTACTTTTTTGTTGGTTTTTATAGTGCTAATAAGATAGGTAATTTCTTTTGCATTTTCTTTTGATTTTATTGTGCTTGTTTTCATGCAAGATGCAAAAACAATTGAAATGCCAAAAATTGCAAGTATTAGTAGTAATTTAAGCTTAAATTTTTGAGCTTTCATCATTTTTATTATATTTTTTTATTTGAGTAGTGTTAACCTTTTTGATAAATAAAGGTGTTTGATTAATTTTAAATAGCTGCTAGATTTAAAAAAGTATTTACTATTGCTTTGAATTTTGTGCTTTTTTTAATTAATATAAAGTTCATATTAATTTTTGATGCTATTATATGTGTGGTTAATTTGGTTTAAAAGTTCAGGCGTATTGACTATATTTTATAAAATGTGTAGAATTTTAAAGCTATTAAAATTTTTTAGAAAAACACGTATAGTGCGGGTCAATTTCTAGAAATTGATTTTTTTATTTTTTTGATTATTTGTAGCTATTTTCTTATTTTAATAAGAGTAAATTTGTTTAAAATTTTTTAAAGAGATTAAATGTAAGTAGCTATTTAGAATGTGAAATTTAGGAGGTTAGTCATGGCAAAAGAAGTTTTTCAAAGAACAAAGCCACACATGAATGTTGGAACAATAGGTCATGTTGATCATGGTAAAACAACATTAACAGCGGCTATTAGTATTTATTGTTCAAAAGTAAATAAAGATGCAAAAGCATTAAAATATGAAGATATTGATAATGCGCCTGAGGAGAAAGCAAGGGGAATAACAATTAATGCCAGACATATTGAGTACGAAACAGCCAATAGACATTATGCTCATGTTGATTGTCCAGGCCATGCTGATTATATAAAAAATATGATTACAGGAGCAGCTCAAATGGATGCAGCTATACTTTTAGTTGCTGCTGATAGTGGTGCTGAGCCTCAAACAAAAGAACATTTGCTTCTTGCTCAAAGAATGGGAATAAAGAAAATAATAGTTTTTTTAAATAAATTAGACTTAGCAGATCCTGAACTTGTTGAACTTGTTGAAGTTGAAGTTTTAGAGCTTGTTGAAAAATATGGCTTTTCAGCTGATACTCCAATAATAAAGGGTTCGGCTTTTGGTGCTATGTCAAATCCAGAAGATCCTGAATCTACAAAGTGCGTTAAAGAACTTCTTGAATCTATGGATAATTATTTTGATCTTCCAGAAAGAGATATTGACAAACCGTTTTTGCTTGCTGTTGAAGATGTATTTTCTATTTCAGGAAGAGGCACTGTTGCTACTGGGCGTATTGAAAGAGGTGTTATTAAAGTTGGTCAAGAAGTTGAAATAGTTGGTATTAAAGAAACTAGAAAAACCACTGTTACTGGTGTTGAAATGTTCCAGAAAATTCTTGAGCAAGGCCAAGCGGGGGATAATGTTGGTCTTCTTTTAAGAGGAGTTGATAAAAAAGATATTGAGAGAGGACAAGTTTTGTCAGCTCCGGGCACAATTACTCCACACAAGAAGTTCAAAGCTTCAATTTATTGTTTAACTAAAGAAGAGGGCGGTAGGCACAAGCCATTTTTCCCAGGATATAGACCACAGTTCTTTTTTAGAACAACCGATGTTACTGGCGTAGTTGCTTTAGAAGGTAAAGAGATGGTTATGCCTGGTGATAATGTTGATATTATTGTTGAGCTAATCTCTTCAATAGCTATGGATAAAAATGTAGAATTTGCTGTTCGAGAAGGTGGAAGAACTGTTGCTTCAGGAAGAATTCTTGAGATATTGGAATAGGTTAAGAAACTTTAAGGATATATTTAATACTCTCTAAAGTTTAGGAGAATAAATTGATTGCTAAAGATAAGATACGCGTAAGATTATTTAGTTTTGATGTTAAAATATTAGACCAGAGTGCCGAATCTATTGTTAAAGCTGTTCAGAAGGCCAAGGCTCAGATTAAGGGCCCAATTCCTTTGCCTACAAAAATAAAAAAATATACTGTTTTACGTTCTCCTCATGTCAATAAAAAATCAAGAGAGCAATTTGAGATGAGAACTCATAAAAGGCTTATTGATATCTTAGAGCCCACTTCTGCTTTAATGGATTCTTTAATGAAATTAGAGCTTCCAGCAGGTGTTGAGGTAGATATTAAGCAGTAAATGATATTTTAAGTATATGAATTTGAGGTGTTTTAATGTTGGGATTGATTGGAAAAAAAGTTGGCATGACTCAGATATTTCAGAAAAATGGCATTGTGGTTCCTGTTACTGTTATAGAGTTTCAGCCCAACTATATTATAGGGAAGAAGACAGTCGATAGAGATGGTTATAGTGCTCTTATAGCAGGTTCTGTTGATCTTAAGAGCTCTAAAGTTTCAAAGCCTATAAAAGGTCAATATAAAAGTTTAAAAGATATTGAGCCTAAAAAATATGTGATAGAGCTTAAGGGGCTTGATGGGTATGATGCTGGTGATGAGATTAAGGTTGATGTTTTTAAGTCAGTTAAGTATGTAGATGTTACAGGTACTACTAAAGGCAAGGGTTTTCAAGGGGCTATGAAAAGGCATAATTTTAGTGGTGGGCCATCTTCTCATGGATCAAAATTTCATAGACATCTTGGTGGAACAGGACAAGCTACTACTCCCGCAAGAACATTTAAAGGGACCAAAATGGCTGGTAGAATGGGTGGAAATCAACAAACTATTCAAAATCTTGAAGTTGTTTTAATTGATGAAGAAAAGAGAGCCCTTCTAGTAAAAGGGGCTGTGCCTGGTGCTAAGGGTTCTTTTGTTGTTGTTAAGAAATCTAAAAAGTAGGTATTTAGTATGGAAAGAAAAGTTTTTTCTAAAGATGGGAAAGAGATTGGAACTATAAATTTGGATGATAGAGTTTTTAATATAGAAATTAGTCATGGGTCTATTTATAATGCTATAAAAAATGAGTTGTCTAATCTTAGGGTTGGAACATCTTCAACTAAAACCAGATCAGAGGTTAGAGGGAGCTCTAAAAAGCCTTGGAAGCAAAAAGGAACTGGTAGGGCTAGAGTTGGTACAAAGCGAAATCCAATTTGGATTGGAGGAGGCATAGCATTAGGGCCAAAGCCTAGGGATTATAGCTATAGATTGCCTAAAAAGGTAAAAAAGCTTGCATTTAAGTCTGTATTAAGTTTACGTGCTGCTGATGAAAATAGTTTTAAAGTTATTGAGAATTTTAATATTGAATCTGGAAAAACTAAAGATCTCGCCTTAATAATAAAAAATTTTGCAAGCTTTAATGGTAAGGTGGTTGTTCTTTTGGGCAATGATGATCAGATGATAAAAAGGGCCGGTAAAAATATAAGAGATTTAAAGATTTTATCTTTTGATAAACTTAGGGTTGTTGATTTGTTTTATGCTAAGAATTTAATAGCTTTAGAATCTGCTGTTAACAAACTCAATGAGTTTTACATTAAATAAAAAGGATGTTGAGGATAAGTATGAAGGCTTATGATATAATAGTTTCACCTATGCTTACTGAAAAAACTAATACTCAAAGGGAAAGTATTAATGTTTATGTTTTTAAGGTTAATAAAAGGGCAAATAAAAAAGAGGTTGGTGCAGCAATAAAAGAACTTTTCAATGTTACTCCGGTATCGTGTAATTTGCTCAATATTAAAAGTAAAGCCAAGGTTGTGGTGTCTAGAAAAGGGTATCCTATAGGGAAGGGGAAAACTTCTTCATGGAAGAAGGCATATGTTTATCTCAAGAAGGAAGATAAAATAGATATTTTTTAGTGGTTTTGGAGAAAAATAAATATGGGTATTAAGACTTATAAGCCAAAAACTTCTTCTTTGCGCTATAAGACAACATTATCTTTTGATGATTTGAGCAAAGGTAATGATCCTTTGAAATCTTTAACAAAAGGTAAAAAATTTAAATCGGGCAGAGATTCTTCTGGTAGGATTAGTGTTCGAAGAAGAGGTGGTGGGCATAAGAGAAGGTATAGGTTGATTGATTTTAATCGAAGAGATAAATTTAGCATTCCTGCTCGAGTTTCTTCTATTGAGTATGATCCTAATAGAAGCGCTAATATAGCTTTGCTTGTTTATAAAGATGGAGAAAAAAGATATATTATTTCTCCTAAAGGCATTAAGGTTGGAGATGTTTTGGAAAGTGGTCCGAATGCCCCAATTAAAATTGGCAATGCCTTGCCTCTTGAAAATATTCCTATTGGAAGAACTGTTCACAATATTGAGCTTAATGTAGGAAAGGGTGGGCAGCTTGTAAGAAGTGCTGGTGGATATGCTATGATACTTGCTTCTGACGGGAATTATGTCACTGTAAAATTATCATCTGGTGAGATGAGATTGATTTTTAAAAAATGTATTGCAACAATTGGTGAAATTGGAAATGAAGATTATGCCAATATTTCTATAGGGAAAGCTGGCAAAAGTAGGTGGCTTGGTAGAAGGCCCAAGGTTAGAGGTGTTGCTATGAATCCTGTTGACCATCCACATGGTGGTGGTGAAGGGAAAACCTCTGGAGGTCGCCATCCTGTGTCTCCTTGGGGACAGCCTACTAAGGGCTATAAGACTCGCAAGAAGAAGAGATATTCAGATAAGTTTATTATTAAAAGAAGAAATAAATAGGAGAGCATAGTGGCAAGATCTATTAAAAAGGGGCCTTTTATAGAAAAGAGTCTTTATCAAAAAGTTTTATCATCTTTTGGAAGTGAGAAGAGAGTTGTTATTAAAACTTACTCCAGATCTTCAACAATAATTCCTGAAATGGTAAGTCTTACTATATCTGTTTACAATGGCAAAACTTTTATACCCATTTATATTACTGAGGATCTTGTGGGGCATAAGCTTGGCGAGTTTTCACCTACAAGGATTTTTAGAGGGCATGCGAAGTCAGACAAAAAGGGAAGGAAGTAGGTAGTTATGTTGGTAAATAGAAGATATACAGCAAGGGGCAAAAATTTGCCCTCTTCTCCAAAAAAAGTTAGGCCAATAGCTGACAATATACGGGGAGAGTCTTATATTAAAGCTATTGCAGTGCTTTGTTCTATGCCTAATAAAGGAGCTAAGCTTTTAGAAAAAGTTGTTAAATCAGCAGCATCAAATGCGATGTATCACAATAAAAATCTTTCCGAAGACATGATATTTGTTAAAACAGTTATGGTTGATGATGGGCGTCGTCGTAAAAAGATTTGGCCTAGAGCCAGAGGTAGGGCTGATAGGCTTGTTAATAGAAATTGTCATATTTTTGTTGAAGTTGATGAAAAAAAAGATATTAAAGGATAAAGCATGGGTCAAAAAGTACATCCATATAGCTTAAGGGTAAAAATTAATAAGGATTGGAAATCAAAATGGTATTTTGATAAAAAATTGTATTCTGCAATTCTTCATGAAGACTTTTTAATAAGGCGAGAAATTATGAAGTTTCTTAAAGGGATTAAATTTGATATTTCTGATATAGAAATAATTAGAAATAATCCTCAAAAAGTAACAGTAGTAATTGTTACTCCAAGACCTGGTTCTGTGATAGGGCTTAAAGGTTCTAATCTTGAAAAGATTGGTCAATTGTTAACTAAAAAAATTTCTAAAAAGATTAGCATTAAGATTAAAGAGGTTAAAAGGCCGGAGCTTGATGCTCAAATTATTGCTAATGGAATTGCAAAGCAAGTAGAAAATAGAGCATCTTATAGAAAAGTTTTAAAATCATCCCTTTCTACTTCTATGTCAAAAGGTGCTCAAGGGCTAAAAATTAAGATTGCTGGTAGACTTGGTGGGGCAGAGATCGCTAGAAGCTTTGAGGTTAAGGAAGGTCGGGTTCCTTTGCATACTCTTAGAGCCAATATAGATTATGGATTTTCTGAAGCTCAAACTACTTATGGCATTATTGGAGTTAAGGTTTGGTTATTTAAAGGTGAAGTTTTGGGAAGGCAAACCAATTCTGATGCTGGTCAGGTAATAAATAAAAAGCCTTTTAGGGAAAGAGGTGATGCTGTTAAAAATTTTGATAAAATTTTAAATAATAGAGAAAAGACTAATGAAAAGCAAAGTAGGTTTTTGAATAAAAAAGATGGACTGTCTAAAGATGAAGTAGGTCTTTTAAATAAAAAAACCCTTAGTTCGTCTTTTTCTAAAGAAAGAGACGATTTTAGTGAGCAGGATATTGGAGGATAGTTAGATGTTAAGTCCAAAAAAGGTTAAATATAGAAAGAAGCAGAGAGGAAGATTGTCTGGAGAGGCCCAGAAGGGCAATAAAATTTCTTTTGGTGAATATGGACTTGTTTCTTTGGAAACAAATTTTATTACTGCTCGTCAAATTGAGGCTGCTCGTATTGCAATGACTCGTAAAATAAAAAGAGGTGGAAAGGTTTGGATAAGAATATTCCCCGATATTCCTTATACTAAAAAGCCAGCCGAAACTAGAATGGGTAAAGGTAAGGGGGGTGTTGATCATTGGAATGCTCCTGTCAAGCTTGGTACTGTTATGTTTGAAATGTCAGGGGTTGTAGAAGAGCTTGCTCAAGAGGCTATGTCGCTTGCAAGTTCTAAGCTTCCAGTAAAAACCATGTTTGTTGTAAGGCGAGATTTGAGGTAATTATGTTAAAAAATTTTAAAAATTTAACTCTTGAGGACATGAAGGCTAAAAGGCTGGAATTAAAGAAAGAATATTTAGATTTAAGATTTAAATCTGTTGTTGGTCATGTTGAAAATCCTTTAAAGAAAAGAGAGATTAGACGTGATATTGCAAGGCTTAATACAATAATTTATGAATATGAATTAGGTATTAGAAAGGTTTAGATATGGCAAGAGAAAATAAAAAAGAATTAATTGGTAAAGTTGTTAGTGATAAGATGTCTAAAACTATAGTAGTAGAAATTGTTCAAAGAAAGATGCATCCAATTTATCATAAGTATTTAAAGGTTAGTAAAAAAGTTAAAGCACATGATGAAAAAGAAGTTTCAAGGGTTGGCGATAAGGTAAAAATTATTGAAGTTCGACCTATTAGTAAAGATAAAAGATGGTCTCTTGTTGAGGTTTTAGAAAAATTAAAATAGTTTTGATTTTTCTAAAGGAGGTTGATTATGATTCAGATGCAGACTTATTTAACAATTGCTGATAATACTGGTGGCAAGGTAGCTCAATGCATTAAGGTGCTTGGTGGTAGTAAAAGGCGTTATGCCAAAATTGGGGATATAATAACTATTGTAGTAAAACAAGCAATTCCTAATTCTTCTGTTAAAAAAGGAGATGTTTATAAAGCCGTAATTGTTAGAACTTCTAAAGAAGTAAGACGTAAGAACGGGACTTATGTTAGGTTTGATGATAATGCTTGTGTGATACTTGATGCTAATTTAAGTCCTAGGGGCAAAAGGGTATTTGGACCTGTTGCAAGAGAACTTAGGGATGCTAATTTTATGAAGGTAGTATCATTGGCTTCAGAGGTTATATAGCAAAAGGGGGTTTTGTGAAGACAAAGTTGAAGATAGGTGATAGTGTAAAAATTCTTTCTGGAAAAGATAAGGGAAGAATAGGTAAGATTTCTAGTATAAATAGAAAAAAAAATAAAGTTATTGTTGAGTCTTGTAATATGGTTAAAAAAGTCATTAAAGCTAGGACGCCCCAAGAAAAAGGTAGAATAATAGATAAAGAGGCCGCTATAGATATTTCAAATGTGATGATATTTGTTAGGGGAGCTTCTTCAAGATTAGGCATTAGATTTGAAAATAATGAAAAAATAAGGTATCTTAAAAAAAATGGACAGAGGATATAGAGTTTATGAATTATGTTCCCGAATTGAAGAAGTATTATAAAGACAGCGTTATAAAAGAGCTTGTTAAGGAATTTGAATATAAGTCTATAATGCAAGTTCCCAAGCTTGAGAAAATAGTAGTTTCTGTAGGCGTTGGAGAGGCTGTTAGAAATAAGAAGTTATTAGATTCTGCTGTTTTAGAGCTTGCTCAGATTACTGGTCAGAAAGCGGTAAAGACAAAAGCAAAAAAAGCAATAGCCGGGTTTAAAATTAGACAAGGGCAAGAAATAGGTGCTAAAGTTACACTTAGGGGCAATGCGATGTATGAATTTTTATATAAGCTTATTCATTTAGCATTGCCAAGAGTTAAGGATTTTAGGGGAATCAATGGGGATGCTTTTGATGGTAATGGAAATTATTCTTTTGGGATAATGGAGCAAATAATATTTTCTGAGATAGATTATGATAAAATAGAGAGAATATCTGGTTTGAATATTACAATTGTGACAACAGCTTCAAATGATAAAGAAAGCAAAGCTTTGCTTTTGAAATTTGGAATGCCGTTTAGTAATTAGGGGATTAATAAGGTATATGGCAAAAAAATCAATGATTATTAGGGCTTTAAGAAAGCCTAAGTATAAAACAAGGCAAAATAATAGATGCAAGTTGTGTGGTCGTCCAAGAGGATATTTGAGAGATTTTTGTATGTGTCGAATATGTTTTAGAAAGTATGCGTCTGAAGGATTAATTCCTGGCGTTTCAAAATCAAGTTGGTAAGGGAATTTTATGGCTATTACTTATTCAGTAGGAGACATGCTAACTAAATTAAGAAATGCAAGTAGAGTTAGGCATGGATCTGTAGATTTAAAGATGTCTAATATGAATAAATCAATATTAAACATTCTTAAAGAAGAGGGTTATATTAAGGATTTTAATTTTTTAGAAAAGGAAGGAATTGCTTTTATTAGGGTTTTGCTAAAGTATGACAGCAAAAGAAATCCTGTTATAAATAAAATAGATGCCATTTCCACTCCTGGTAGAAAAATTTATTCTTCATATAAAAATATGCCAAGGATAAAGAATGGATATGGAATATTGATTATATCTTCTTCTCAAGGTGTTATTACTGGCAAGGAAGCTAAAGATAAAAAAATAGGCGGTGAGTTGATTTGCTCAGTTTGGTAGTTTAATAGGGGGATGTATGTCACGTATTGGAAGACTTCCGATAAAGATTCCAGATGCTGTTAAGGTCGATGTTAAAGACAACTTAGTAATAGTTGAAGGCATTAGGGGAAGATTAGTTCAAGATATAAAAGACAGTATTAATGTTAAAGTTGAGAATGACAGTGTTATTGTTGACCGAGTTGTTAATGATAAAAAAGCAAAAGCTTACCACGGTCTTTATAGAAGCTTAATTTTTAACATGGTAAAAGGGGTGACTGAAGGATTTTCTAAGTCTCTTACTATAAATGGTATAGGATATAGGGTAGAGCAACAAGGCAATAGCCTTTTTTTAAGCCTTGGTTATTCAACTCAGTTTGAATATGTTGTTCCAGATGGTATTAGTGTAAAGCTTGACGGAAATACTAAAATTTCTGTTGAAGGAATAGACAAGTTCAAGGTTGGTCAGGTTGCTGCTGAGATTAGAAGTTTAAAAAAACCAGAGCCATATAAGGGAAAGGGCATTAAATATGATAATGAAGTTATTAGAAGAAAAGTTGGAAAATCTGGTGTAAAAAAATAAATTTTGGGTTAATAGTTATGAAAAAAATAAAAGAAGCAGAACAGAGAAAGCTTAGACGTAAAAAAAGAATAAAGGACAAAATAGGGCGCGGAGTAGCCAGTAGGCCGCGAATTACCATATTTAAATCTAATAGGTATTTTTATGCGCAAGTTATAGATGATACTAAGGGGCATACTGTTGCAAGTATTTCTACTATTGAAAAAAGTCTTAATTTAGGCAAAAATATTGATGATGTAAAAAAACTTGGGGAAGTTCTTGCTAAAAGGCTTAAGGAGAAAAATATAAATAATCTTATCTTTGATAGAAATGGTTATAAGTATCATGGACTTATTGCAAGTTTTGCAACTTCTTTGAGAGAGTTTGGTATTAATATTTAAGGGAGTGTATTTATGGTAGATGTTCAGGCTCAGAGAAAGCAGATAGAAAAATTAATATCACTCAATAGAGTTACTAAGGTTGTTAAGGGTGGGAGAAGATTTTCTTTTGCTGCTTTCATGGTTGTTGGAGATGGAGAAGGACATGTTGGTTGGGGCTTTGGTAAAGCTAATGATGCTAGTGATGCAATAAAAAAAAGTTTAACAAGTGCTAGAAAGAATTTAAGATTTGTTCCTATTAGAAAAGGAACATTGCCACATGAGGTTATTGGTTGCTTTAAAAAAGCTAAAGTTTTAATCAAGCCAGCTACCCATGGTACTGGTGTTATTGCAGGGGGCCCTGTTCGTGCTGTAATGGAGGCTTTAGGAGTGCATGATATTTTGAGTAAATCTCTTGGCTCTAATAATTCTATGAATGTAGTAAAGGCGACTTTTAAGGCATTTGATTTGGTTTTGAATGCTGAAAAAGTGGCGGAAATGCGAGGAAAAACTTTGAAAACTTTATGGGGTTAATGTATGATTAAAAGGAAATTAAGATTACAACTAAAGAAAGCTAGGTTTAATGCTTCAAGGTCTAGGTCTAAGAATAAATGTTTTATTAGAAGAATGGAAAATAATAGAAAAATTATTTCTAAAAGTAATATTAATGTGCAAGTTTTTCTTGTAAGAAGTATTATTGGGAAGTTAAATAAAAAAGTCAAAGTTTTAAAAGCATTAGGTTTGAATAAAATAGGAGATAAAAAGGTACATTTTTTAAATGAATCTATTAAGGGCATGCTTAACGAGACTATTAATATGATTTTAATAAGCGAGGTAATGTAATGTTTAACCTGTTAAAGCCTAAGGGAGCTAGCAAGCGACGTAAAATTGTTGGCAGAGGTCCAGGTTCAGGACTTGGTAAAACTTCTGGCAGAGGTCAAAAGGGTCAAAAAGCAAGAAATACTTCGCCAAGGCTTGGATTTGAAGGTGGTCAGACCCCTCTTTATAGAAGATTGCCAAGAAAAGGTTTTTCTAATAATGATTATAAATTGGAATATGCAATTGTTAGTCTTGGAGATATAGATAAAAAATTTAAGGATGGACAAGTTGTTAATTATGATACTTTGCTTGAAAATAAACTTATAAAAAAGAAAAATAAAAAAATTAAGATTTTGTCTAATGGTAAGCTTACAAAAAAAGTTTCTTTTGAGGTTTCTAAAATTTCTAAATCGGCTGAAAGCCTTGTAATAAAAATTGGCTGTACTATTAAATTGGTTTAAAGTGGAATAAAAATGAAAGAATTGTTTTTAAGTTTATTTACCGTTAAGGATTTGAGAAATAAGTTCTTGTTTACTTTGTTTGTTCTTTTTCTTTTTAGAGTTGGTTCATATTTGCCGATACCAGGAATAGATTCTGTAGCTCTTAAAAGTTATTTCAAGTCGCAATCAGATTTTTCAATTGCTAATTATTTTGATTTTTTTTCAGGAGGAGCTTTTAGTAATTTTTCTATATTTATGCTTAGTATAGGGCCCTACATTTCAGCATCTATTATTGTTCAGCTTCTTGTTTATTCGTTCCCTTCTTTAAAAAAAATGCAAGAAGGGGATGGTGGGAGACAAAAAACTAAAAAATATACAAAATATTTAACAATAGTTGCGGCTGTAGTTCAAGGATACGCAACAAGCCTTTATGCTAAGGGTATTCCTGGTGCGGTTACCATTCCCTTTTATAGATATATATTTATTGCTATTTTAACAGTTACTACGGGAACATTTATCCTTTTGTGGTTTGGAGAGCAAATTAATCAAAGAGGTGTGGGCAATGGAACATCTTTGATAATTTTTTCTGGTATAGTGGTTAGACTTCAAGCGGCTTTGTTTAACTTATTTCAAAGTATGCAGGATCCCTCTCAAAATGTTAATCCTGTTTTTGTTATACTTATTATAAGTATATTTGTTTTAGTTGTTATATTGATTATATATGAATACAAGGCTCAAATGCGAATTGCTATTCATTATGCTAGGGCAAATTCTAATAGCACAGTTAGTTCATATTTACCAATCAAGTTGAATCCATCAGGCGTTTTGCCTGTTATTTTTGCCTCTGTTTTAATTACCCTGCCTTTACAAATTTTAAGTGGTTTTGCAGAAACTTCTTCTATAGCTAGGCAAATTTTATCTTATTTAAGGCCCAATGGGTTTTATTATACTTTCTTGAATGTAATTTTGATAATTGGATTTACATATTTTTATTCTAAGATTCAACTAAGTCCTAAAGATATAAGTAATAATATTCGTAAGAATGGGGGTGTTATTCCAGGAATAAAGTCTGATGAGATGGAAAAGTATTTAGATGAAATTATGAATAAAACTTTATTTTCAGGATCTATTTTTTTGTCAATTATTGCAATTATTCCATTTTTAGTGCAAAATATTTTTAGATTTCCACACGATGTTTCTAGGATAATGGGGGGGTCTTCTTTGCTTATTATGGTAGGAGTTGCTCTTGATACATTAATTCATATTGATGCTTATTTGAAAACTCAGGGATTTTCTCATGGAAATAGAAAGAATTATGCATTTTTGCAAAAAATTTAGGAGTGTTTGATTATGAAAGTTAGAGTAAGTGTAAAGCCAATTTGTGAAAAATGTAAGGTTATAAAAAGAAAAGGCGTATTAAGAATTATTTGTGATAATTTAAAGCATAAACAAAGACAAAAGTAAAAATTAGAGGAAATGAAATGGCTAGAATATCGGGAATAGATTTACCAAATAATAAACAATTAAAAATAGCGCTTACTTCTATTTATGGTATAGGTAGAACAAGAGCTTTAGAAGTTTGCAATAAATCAAGCATTTCTCCAAGCAAAATTGCTAAAGATTTAGATAATGATGAGGTTAATCGACTTAGGAAGGTAATTGAGAGCGATTATGTTGTAGAAGGCAAACTTAGAAGTGAAGTTGCAATGTCTATTAAAAGACTTATGGATATAGCGTGTTATAGAGGTTTTAGGCATAGGAAAGGATTGCCTTTGAGGGGCCAGAGAACTAAAACGAATGCAAGAACTAGAAAAGGGAAAAGAAAGACTGTAGCTAATAAGAAAATAGCTAGCAAATAAAATAGTTTTTAAGATTTGGAGGGTAAGTTGAGCGCAAAATTATCAACTAATAGTAAAAAAAAAATTAAGAGAAATATCGGAGAAGGAAACGTTTATATACAAGCTACTTTTAATAATACCATAGTTACTGTATCTGATATAAAGGGGAATGCTTTAGCTTGGGCAAGTGCTGGTGGAATGGGTTTTAAAGGGGCTAAAAAGTCGACTCCATATGCTGCTCAAATAACAGCAGAGTCTGCTTTAAATAAGGTGAGAGATTTTGGAATTAATTATGTTCATGTGTATATAAAAGGGCCAGGCATTGGCAGAGAATCTGCAATAAGAGCTATTGGTTCGGTTGGTATGACTGTAAAATCGATTTCAGATGTTACTCCTATTCCTCATAATGGATGCAGACCGAAAAAAACCAGACGAGTTTAGCTAGAAGGAGTTATAATGTCTGTGGAAAAATTTTTGAAAGATTTCACTATACCTGAAAAAATTGAATTTTTGAAAAGCCAGGGTGATGGATCTTATGGTAAATTTACGATATATCCTTTTGAAAGAGGCTTTGGAATTACTATAGGTAATACTTTAAGGCGTGTGTTACTTTCTTCTATTGAAGGGTATGCTATTACTGCTATGAGAGTTCAGTCTAACAATAAAGACTCTTCGTCAAAGGTTGTTTCAAGTGAATTTGATTTGATTCCTGGAGTTTCTGAAGATACTCTTGAGGTTATTGCTAATATTAAAAATATCCATTTGAAACTTGGAGAAGGAGAGCAAAGCAAGACAATAAGCTTTAGTGTTAGCGGCAAAGATACCAATGTTTTGAAAGCTTCTCATTTTGAAAGAGATGGAGTTGAGGTTTTTAATAAAGATTTAGTTATAGCTACTTTATCACATGATGTGAATTTAGATCTTGAATTTCAAATTAATTATGGTAGAGGCTATGTGTCTTCTGAGCAAAATGCTAAGTATTTAGAAGAAGTTAATGTTATTGCTTTAGATTCTATATTTTCTCCTATAGAGAAAGTTTCGTATTCTGTAGAAGATACTAGGGTTGGTCAAAGATCAGATTATGACAAGCTTGTAATGGAAATTTGGACCACGGGTGTGATTTCTGCCAAAGATGCAATCAAAAAGGCTGCTTCAATAATAAGAGAGTTTTTATTTCCCCTTGTTGATTTTGAAGACAATGTTAATACATCTTTTGAAAAATCAAAATCAGAAAGTTCTGATTTACTTGATATGAGCATTGAGAAATTGAATTTATCGGTCAGATCTTTAAATTGTTTAGCCAAAGAAAATGTTAAAACTTTAGGGGAACTTATTAGTAAAAGTGCAGAAGAGCTTTCTAAAGCTAGAAATTTTGGAAAAAAAAGTTTAGAAGAAATAATTGAAAAACTTGGTTCTTATCGATTATATTTAGGAATGTCTAAAGAAGATGCTCTATCTGTATTGAGCAAGAATGTTAAAATATCTGAATAAAAGGAGAGTTAGACTGTTTCATGAAAACAAAATTAGGTTTTAATAGATTAAGTAGGAAGTCCAGTCACAGGAGAGCACTTTTAAAAAATATGGTAATTTCTTTTTTTAAGCATGAAAAAATTTCTTCTACTAAGGCAAAATTGTTTGAAGTTAAAAGATTTGCTGAAAGATTAATTACAAGGGCAAAAGTTGATACTGTGCATAATAGGCGAGAATTATCAAAATTTGTACATGATAAGTATATTTTAAATAAGCTGTTTACCAAAATTTCTCCTGTTTTTAGACAAAGAAGTGGTGGGTATACTCGGATAATTAAATTAGGAAAAAGATATGGAGATGCGGCTGAAATGGCTATCCTAGAATTAGTTGAAAAGCCTTTAAAAGTTGAATAATTAATAATTTGAGCGCACTGTTTTAAAGATTAAATTTTAAATTGCTTTTAAACAGCATAGGAGTTAAATGATATGATATATATTATTTTTTCTTCTATTTTTGCTGGCTTTATATTAGGATTTTTAGTAAGAGTTTTTTTAGGTAGATTGTCTTTATTGGATTTAGAAAAAAATCTGAAAAAAGTAAGAGTAGAATCACAATTAGAGATAGAAAATGAAAGAAGGCAAATTATTGCTAATGCAAAATCTCAAATGCTTAAAGAAAAAAACCAGCAAGATAGGGATATAAGAGATCGGAAAAATGAGATTGTTAATCTAGAAAAAAGATTATTACAAAGGGAAGAAACCTTAGATAAGAGAATATCTGCTCTTGATAAACAGCAGTCTAGGGTTGATTTTAAAATTAAAGAATTTGAACAAAAAGAAAAAGTAATAAGAGAAAAAGAGGCTGATCTTGTTAAAAGATTGGAAAATATTTCTGGTCTTACAAGAGAAGACGCAAGGAAAATTGTAATTGAAAAAGTTGAGCATGAGTCTAAAAGAGATGCTCAAGTTATTATTAATAAAAGTGAACAGGAAGCACAGCTATTAGCAGATAAGGTTGCAAAAGATATTTTAGTATCTACTATGCAGCGCATTGTTACAGAGGTAAGTTCTGAGTTTACAGTGGCTTCTGTTGAACTACCTAATGATGAGATGAAAGGTAGAATTATAGGCAAAGAAGGGCGCAATATTAGGGCTCTTGAGACTTTAATAGGAGCAGATATCATTATTGATGATACGCCTGAAGCTGTTGTTATATCTTGTTTTGATCCAATAAGAAAAGAGCTTGCTAAGAGGACTTTAGAAAGACTTGTTACAGATGGCAGAATTCATCCTGCTAGGATTGAAGAAGTTGTGTATAATGTTACCAATGAGATAAATAGCATTATTCAAGAAGAAGGTGAGAAGGTAGTTTTTGACCTTAATATACATGGGCTTGATAAAAGACTTATTAGAGGGTTGGGAAGACTTTATTTTAGAAGTAGTTATGGTCAAAATGTTTTAAGCCATTCTAAAGAAACGGCTATAATAGGAGAAATTTTAGCCAAAGAGATGAAGTTAGATCCTGTTGTAGTAAAAAGAGCATGTCTTTTACATGATATTGGCAAGGGGATGGAAAGTATTTCTGATAATAGCGAGGGACACGCTATTACTGGTGCCGAACTTGCTCAAAGTTGCGGTGAGAGTGAAATTGTTGTTAATGCTATTGCTGCACATCATAATGAGGTTAAACCAGAGAGTCTTGAGGCTATTGTAGTTCAAATAGCAGATGCCATCTCAGCATCTCGTCCTGGAGCAAGACGGGAAAGTTTAAATAACTATATAAATAGACTTAAAAGACTTGAAGACATTGCTTATAGTTTTGAGGGTGTTCAAAAATGTTATGCTATTCAAGCTGGTCGTGAAGTTAGAATTATTGTTGACAATGCCGTGATTAATGATGAAAAATCAATTTTACTTGCAAGAGATATTGCTAAGAAGATAGAAGCTGAAATGAGATATCCTGGGAAAATTAAAGTTACAATTATTCGCGAAACCAGAGTTATTGAATATGCAAGATAGCACTATTAAAACTTTGATAATTGGGGATATAATAGGTGAGAGTGGATTAAAAAAAGTTTTTTTTAATCTTAAAAACATTAAGAACAAATATAGAATAGATTTGGTAATTGCTAATGGAGAAAATTCTTCAAATGGCTTTGGAATAACTCCAGAAATAGCAAATAATCTTTTTAGATCAGGTGTTAATGTCATTACTACTGGTAATCATGTGTATTCTAATTACAAAATAAATGATTACCTAAATAAGCAAACATATATCTTAAGGCCAAATAATTTTTCAGATTTGTTAGATGGGCATGGTTATTGTTTTTTAACTATTAGAGATGAAAAGGTTGCCGTTGTTAATGTTCAAGGGTTTTTAAATATGAATTTTATTGTTAAAAATCCTTTTGATAATACAAAAAAATTGGTTAATATGCTTAGTAATAAGACTAGAACTATTTTTGTAGATTTTCATGCTGAGAGCAATTATGAAAAGGAAAGTTTTGGATATTTTTTAAATGGTTTTGTAACAGGTGTGGTTGGTACTCATACCCATGTTATGACTCAAGATGAAAGAATATTGTCAAAAGGGACAGCTTATATTAGTGATATTGGGATGACAGGTGGATTAAATTCTGTAATAGGATTTAATCCCGACATTTCTCTTAAAGGCTTGCTTGAATATGCCTCTTTAAGAGCCGAAGTTGTAGAAGATGACATAATTTTACAAGGAGTTATTATTACTTCTAATTTAAAGACAGGCCGCGCTTTAAAAATTGAAAGGATTCAGAAATAATTTATTAAATATACTTTGCAAAAGGTATCCAGAAAAACCCCGAGAAGAATTAATGATCTTAATTTTAAAAGGGAATATATATGTGAATTCTCATAAAGAAAAAAATCCTAAAATGTTAGTAAATAAAACAAGTAAAATAGATTTAATTGAGGATGCTTGTCAAGCATTTGTATCAAGGGGAGGATACAAGCTTTTAGAGGCCCTTAAAGATTTTGAGATTGAAGTTAAAAATAAAATTTGTGTTGATGTTGGCTCTTCAACTGGCGGTTTTACCGATTGTTTGTTGCAGTGTGGGGCTAATTTTGTTTATTCGATTGATGTCGGCATTAATCAACTTTCTTATAAATTGAGAATTGATCCAAGAGTTAAAGTTTTAGAGAGAACTAATATTTTTGATGTTGCAGAATTTAAGATTGTTCCCAATTTTGCCGTTGTAGATGTTTCTTTTAGATCATCAATAAGTATCTGTGTAAATTTAATAGATAAACTTTCTGATAATTTTATTATAGTTTTGATTAAGCCTCAGTTTGAGTTTAAAGGTTTAAATTTAGATATTAAAAATTTTAATGGTGTTGTTAATGGTAAGTATTTGAAGATAATTTTGCAAAGTGTAATTGAAAAATTTTATAAAAATAAATTACAAGTTAAAAATATATTAAAGTTAAAAACCAAAGGTAAGAAAGGTAATCAAGAATTCATGTTTTTAGTTATTAAGTCAAGTGTTTTAAATATTGCAAGTTCTATGGAATTGCTTAGCAATATTGAATTTTAATATTTGTCTAAAGTCTTTTTATTTAATATTCCTGAGAAATTTAAGTTTAATTCTTCAAGTATTATTGGATTATTTTCTATTGTTAAAATTATTCCTTCAATTCCTTTAATTTCAAGACATGTTAAGGTTATTTGAGCGATTTGATTAATTATTCCTTCAATTCCGAAACTATTTTCATAAAATTCTTTAGATAAGTTTATTTTGGCAATTCCTTCGCTTAGGCTTAAATTTAAAAGCTTGGTTTTTATAGGGATTAAGCTTAAAAAATTATTTTTTAGTTCGTATTCATTTGGTCCTTTGATTAAAGATTTCAGTGTTTCTTCAAGAATATTTTTGTCGTAATATATAGCTCTTTTTACAGTCTGTCTTAAAAAATAACCTTCTGGGGTTACTTTTATAAAATAAAGTTTAATAAATTTTTTGTTTTTAAGGTTATTATTTCTTTGGTTTTGCTTGAGTTCTTCTTCAAGTTTTTTTATTTCTGGTGGTTGGATTAAAAAACTTTCATTTTTAAGTATTTTTATATTTTTATTTGTATTTTTATTGGTAGTTTTTTTAGCTTCAATTAATTTATTATCTTGTGTTTGGCTTGATTCGAATAAACCGCTATCGTAATTTTTTTCTTTAAAAATATGCATAATAAGTGAATTTTTGATTATTAATAGCACACTAATTATTGTTAAAACAATAGCAATTAAAATTAAAAGTATGTCTGATTTGGTTGAGCTTGATTTTTTTTTTCTTTTCAATATAAACACTCACGTGTAATTGGCATAAATACTAATATTTGCTATTATAATGGAAATATCGGAATAAATAAAGAGGTGTATTTGCTTTGCTTAGTTATAAAAAGGTTCTTATTGTTGGTAGACCAAATGTTGGTAAATCTGCTTTATTTAATCGAATTTTAAATACAAAAAGAAGTATTACTGAGAGTACTTACGGTGTTACTAGGGATTTGGTTGAAGAGGTTTGTAAGATTGATTCTTTTAATTTTAAATTAATTGATACTGGTGGATTTACGATCTTAAAAGATGAGATTAGCAAAATTGTTGTGCAAAAGGTTTTAAGCTCTTTAGAAAAAGTTGATTTAATTTTATTGGTTTTAGATATTAATGAAATTTTACTTGAAGATTATCAAATTATTGAAATACTGAGAAAATATAGTAGTAAGGTGGTTTTGGTTTTAAACAAAGTAGATACTAAAGATAAGGAATGTTTAGCTCATGAATTTCATAATCTAGGGTTCAAACGCTATTTTTTGGTTAGTGCAGCTCATGGCCGAGGCATTGCTAAGCTTAGAGATTTTTTAAAAGTAGAAGTTGGTGAAACTAATACTGAGAGTGGAGTTGATATTAAGGTTGGGATTATAGGTAAGCCCAATTCAGGCAAATCTACCCTTATTAATTATTTGTCTGGAAATGAAATTGCAATTGTTTCGGATCAACCCGGTACTACTAGAGATTTTATTAAAACTAAGTTCACTAGAAATGGGAAAGTTCTTGAGGTTATTGATACAGCTGGGATAAGGCGAAGGGCAAGAGTAAATGAAATTGTTGAATATTATTCTGTTAGTAGGGCATTAAAAGTAATTGACATGGTAGATATTGTGTTTTTGTTGATTGATGTTAAAGAAGAATTGACTTCTCAGGATAAAAAAATTGCTCATTATGCCACTAAAAAAGGGAAAGGAATTATTATTGTGTTTAGCAAATGGGATCTTGTGGAGCAATCCAAAGGTTATTTTGAAGCCTTAAAGAGCCGTGTGAAGTTTTTTTTCCCTATTTTAAATTTTGCTCCTATATTTAGAATTTCTGTTCATAAAAAGATAGGTCTAGATTCTCTTTTTAAAGAATCTTTTAAGTTAAAAGAGCAGCTTGAGCTTAAAACCAGTACTCCAGATCTAAATAAAATGTTAAATTTATGGATCAAAGATTATCATTTAAATATTTCTCATAAAATCAAATATATTACACAAGTTAGCACTAATCCCGTTAAGTTTATTCTTTTTGCAAATAAAATAAAGAATTTTCCAAATTCTTATTATAATTATTTAGTAAATAATTTGCGTAAAATTGGATATAAAAATATTCCAATTTTAGTAGAATTAAAGGAAAAAATAAGAGATTTAAAGTGAGATATATATTTTTATTTTTAATATTTAAGAGTCTAAATCTTTTTGCGCTTGAGAGTTTTTTTTATGATTTTAATGTAAGGACTAAATATTCAAAATATTTTAATTCAAGCTATATGCAAAAAAAAATAAGTCCAGTAAAACATTTTATTACACAAGATTATTACATTGAAGTTTCAAGTGAAGTTTCTTCTGAGTATGTTTATTATTCTTTTTTTAATAAAAAAAAGAATGTGAGTTATATTTTCCCAGGGTCTTATGTGATTAAAGTAGGCAAAGATGGTATTGAGCAGATAAAAATATTTTTTATAAACAGAGGGGATACGTTTATTAGAATAAAGTCTGCAAAATTTTCTTCTAGTGCTGATTTTTATTTAGTAAATACTTTGATTTATAAAGACGTTAAATTGCCTTTTAAGATTGAAGACATTGCAGTAATTTCTCTTTCTAATATAATAAATTATATTGGCAGGGTTATTGATTTTAGATATTTTATTCCTGAATATTTTGATATTTATAAAGATATTTCTAATATGGCAATTAGTTTAAGGAAATCTCTTGCATCTTTTCCTATTGTTGAGGTTGTTGATGGTGCAATGGATGAGTATGGCAAAATGGTGCATATAGAAACTGGGTTGTTGCAAAGAGATCCGGTGGGGTTTAATTGCTCGGGATTTGTTAAATGGGTGGCGGATTCGATTTATAAATCAATGACAGGACGACTTTTAAGAATTGATGATCTTAAGCTTAGACATATTGGTGTTAGAGGTAGCAGTTTTGCTAGGAGTCAAGAATTTAATAAGGATCCTTTTTTTGGTCTTGATTGGATTCGTAATATTGCTTATAGGATAAATAATATTAATGTAGATTTAAATTTATCTAAAATCAAGGAAAATGATGTCAATAATATTAAGTTTTTTGATTATGTGGACAATCGTGGTTATAAAATTGAAAATTTAGAGTTTTTATTATATAGTCTGGCTTTAGATGAGCCTGGGTATATTTATTTAGGATCTATTAGCACAGGTGTTAACAATTTATCAAGCATGGTGCTTCATAAACATGTTGTTTTGTTTCTTCCATTTCTTGATGAAAATAGGATTTTTAGGGTTTCTGTTAACGAAGTTAATGCTGAAACTTCAATCAAGTCTCTCCAGAAAAGATATCCAAAATCTTATATTCATTTAGTTAGAGTCAAGGTTCCTGAAAATTTATCAATAGTACCTATACCTATAAAGGCAAATAATCAATCATCATGATTAAAGCTGTAGTATTTGATTTAGATGGCACCTTGTATCCTGAGGCGGATAGAAATAAACTAATGTTTTTTGAATTTTTAACTAATGTTAAGTTTTTTTTAGCTTTTAAGCGGATTAGGAAAAAAATACGAATTTTACAAAGCAATCAATTTTCACCTTCAAATAGGGATGAGCTCTTTTCTCTTCAGGTTAAAATGCTTTCTGAGCATTTAAATCTTGATGAGAATCGGTGTGCTTTTTTATTAAATAAAATATATTACAGCCAGATTTTTAGCGATAAGTTTAAAAAACTTAAGCCATATCTTGGAGTTCAAGATTTAATCTATTGGCTTAAATTTAAGGGAATAAAATTGGGTGTAATGTCAGACTTTCCTATTTTAGGTCGTGTCAAAAATTTATTGGGTATTCAAGACAGTTTTTGGGATATTCTTTGTTCCTCAGAAGATACTGGATATTTAAAGCCACATAAAGCACCTTTTTTAAAAGTTATTGAGGATTTAAATTTAAGTAGTAATAATATTTTGTATGTAGGGAATTCTTATGAATATGACATTTTAGGTGCTAGAAATGTTTCAATGAAAGCAGCTTTTTTTTCAAAAAAGAATATAAATTACAAGGGGATAATTGATTTTATTTTTCATGATTATAAAGACTTAAGAGAATATATACGTTTGAATATATAGAATATGGGTAAAATATTTTATGATAGATTTTGCAACTATTTTAGTTAACCTTTTTTTGGTTTCAATAGTTTTATTTGTTTATAGGCAATATGATAAGCGTTCTAGAGCATTGGATAAAATCAAAAAGTTTGTTGATCTTACAAAGGTTAATCTTGAAGATTTTATTGAAGATAAGACAAAAGAGATTAATGATCTTGCTGTTGATATGGAAGCTTATCAAAGATCTAGTATAGAAATAATAAAAAAAATTGAGGAAGTTCAGCAAAAGATTAAAAATAAAAGCAATGATTTTGCAGAGGTTGAAAAAAAAATAGCCTATCATGATTCTATGCTTAAGGATCTTGATGAAATGACTTTTAAAGTTCAAGAGAATATACAAAGATTGCAAGTTGATGGGAAAATAGTAGATAAACTTTCAAAAACTTTAAAAGGATTTAATACTCAGATTGATTCAGTTGAATCAAATTTGAATTCAGTGTTAGAAAAATTTGACAAAACTAATAAAGAAAATCTCGAATCTATTAAAATTGCTAGTTGGGAAAAGTTTGACACTAATATTAAAGACCTTGTTTTTAAAATGGATAATTTAAATAAAGAGATTAGTCTTTATGAAAAAGATTTAGCAAATATTGAAGAGAGAAAAAATGATATTTTAGTTAAGGGTAATGAGAAATTAGATTTAGAATTCAACGATTTTCTTGAAAAGGTCGAATTTAATATTGACAAATATAGTAAAGAGATTGAAAGTTCTTTTAATTTTTATGAAAACAAATATAAGTTAATAGAAGATTCTATAGAGCTTATTATGGAGAGTGTAAAGAATAAAATTAATGAAAAAGAAGATTTTATTTTAAATAGACTAAATGAAGAATTGCAAAATAAATTTAAGGATATTTTTTCATATGTTGATGATCGCTCTAAAGAAATTAAAGATAAGCTTGAGGATAAATTGGTTTTAGTGGACAATGAAATTTCTTCTATGAGTTCTTCTTTTAAAGACAATGTTTATTCAAGAATTAATTCACTTGAGGAGTCAATGCGAATAGAGATGGGAAAGTATGAGGAGCAAGTTGATGATGTTTTTGATAAATTTAGATCTCAAGTTGAGTTGAATCTTAAAAATATTTATGAGGATTATGAAGATAAAATAAGTCAAGTTGATAATAACATTAGAGAAAGGGTAGAGCTTACTTTGTTAGATTTGAATTCTAAAATGGAAAGTGTTCAGATAGGTGCTATTGATTTAATAAAGAGGCTTGAAGATGATTCTAATGGAATATATCTTGAATTTAAAGATAAGTTTGGAGCAGATATTAAAGTATTTAGTGAAAGTTTTAAAGGTGATATTAATCAACTTAAAATGCAGTTAGAATCTCAACTCTTAGATATTGATTCAAATATTCAAGGCAAGCTTATTAAGCTTAATGATAATTTGATTTCTAATTTTGAAGAAATTAATGGTAAGTTTAATAATAATTATTCAAATTTAAGTGATAGTATAAATGCCAAGTACAAGTCTCTTTTTGAATCTTTGGATTCTAGTAGTTCTAAATTTGAAGATCAAATGGAGTTCAAATATAAGAGTTTTACAGATAAATTAACAGCAGAAATGGATGAATTTTCTTTAATTTATGGTGAAAAATTTGATACGCTCTCTCAAGAGACGACCAATAATTATCAAGAATTTCAAGATTTAAACAAAAAATTAGAAAATGAAGTTGGATCTTTTTATAATGTTTTTGAAAAAACCCAGGAGACTTTAAAAGAAGATTTTAATTCTAGTTTAATTAACATTAAAGATGAAATTGGTAAAAATATAGTAGAGTTTAAGGATCGTTATTACAATGAGGTAAATGTTTTTGTTACTCAACTAGAAGAAAGTAAGCTTCAATATTTAAAGTGGCAAGATGAAATGGATTCTAATTTAAAAAATATTGAATCTCAGATAAATAAAACAAATGAAGAATTTTTAAGCTTAATTCAGATTCAAAAAGACAAAGGAATAGAGCTTAGCGAGAGTGTTTTTAATGATCTTTCAGATCATATTCAAAAAAAAGCTATTGATATGCATGGCAGTTGGAAAGATGAGCTTATTGCTTTAAATAAATCTTTGCTTGATATTAAGATTTCTAGCGAAGAGCTACTTTCATCTGCTACTTTAAAAATAGAAAATTTAGAAAAAGATGTTAACGATAGAATGGAATATGTTTTGTTAAAAACAGGCGATATTGAGAGTTTAGTGATAGAAAAATACAAAGAATTAAAAGATATGTCATATTCACAAAGCGATGAGGCTATATTAGGAATTAAAGATTTTATTGATAGGCAAACAGAAATAATTAAAGATAAAAGTGTATTTATGCTTGAAGATTTGAGCAAAAAATTTGATGATAAGAATAATTTTGTTATAAGTAAGATTGAAGAATGTGATTATAAATTAAAAGATTTCAAGATTGAATCAGAAGATATTTTAAATAATTTTAAATCTGATCTTAATGAATTTGTTGAGTCAAAACTACAAATTGTCTCTAATATAAAATCGGACAATCAAAAGCAAATTGATGATTTTTTAGATAGAATTTCTAAGGATATTTTAAACAAGAAGGATTCAATTAACAATGAAGTAGATAGTAAGCTTAGTGATTGGCAAAGTAAGTTAAACGAAATAACTGTTAAAATTGAAAATTTATTATCTTCAGGTAAAGTTGATCTGGACTTAATAGATTCTGAGGTAACTACAAAAATTAAAGAGCTTAAATTTTCTATAGAAAGCCTTGAGAGTTACTATCTTGAGAAAATAGATGAGTTTAGAAATCAAGGGGCTATATATTCTGATGAGCTTTTGCAAGACATAATGAACCATTTTAATAAAGAGACTAGAGAACTTGAGGAAAATTTATCAAAGAAATTTGCTTCAGTTTTAAATAATTCAGAAGAATTTGTTAAAGAGGTTGACAGTTTGTTGCAGGATAAAAGAACCGATATTGCTTCTTTTCAGGCTAATATAGATATTACTCTTGATTCTCTTAGTGTGAAGTTTAATGATATAAACAAAGAAATTAATGGAAAATATAACGAGGTGATATCTAATTATAGGGGATATTCAGAAAATATTTCTAGTAAACTTGAAAATGAAATAATGCATGAGATTGAAAATCTAAATAGAAGATTGACAGATAGAATAGATAGTCTTGGCAAAGGTATGGATGAAAATCTTCAAAAACTTAAGGAATCTTTTGATGTATCAAAATATCAAGTTGAAAAATTTGAATTGAAAGTTAAAGATTTGACAGATGATGGAGAGGCAAAAATTAACGATCTTGTTAAAGAGATTGAACAGTATTATAAATCTAGATTAGAAGAAGCAATTGATTATAGAAGAACGATTGATAGTGATATTATGCAAGCAAAAGAGAGATTTGGAGAGATAACAAATGAGCTTAAAAATAATATTGAGAGTAAAGCCGAGTTTTTAAACGATCTTTATAAGGAAAGGTTTAAACTTATTGAGAGTAATTTTGAAGAGAGATATTCTACATTTTTAATTGAAAGCGAGGGGGCTATTTCAAAAATTAGAGATGAAATTTATAAAACACTTACAAGCAATGATGAAAATTTGCAAATTAAGATTTCTGAAATGGATCATAATTTTGAGATAATAGAGCAAAGATCAAAAGATATTTTAGATTTTGAAAAAGAATTGCAAGATAAAATTAAAGATTGTTACAGTGTTATAAATTCTCAATTTGGAGATATTAAGGCAAGTGTTGAAGAGAATATAAAAAATCATTTTGAAGTTTGTATGAAAAAGGCACACACTTTAATTGATGATGACATTGTAAAGTATGAAAATGAAATTCATAAGAGAATTGATTCTTTAAAATCAATTGAAAGTACTTTTGATAGCATAGAGAAGGATTTGAATGACAAAGTGAGTGGATGTATTGATAAAATAACCAATGATTTTAATCTTAAGTATATTGAACTTGAAGAAAGGTGTAATGAAGGGCGATTAAATTTAGAGGATAAAATTGACAACAAAATTAAAGCCATTGATAATTTGGCTTTAAGTCAATATGACGGACTTGAGAAAAAGTATGCTGACATGTACGATGAATTTTTAGAGAGATTAAATTCTTATATTGCAACTTTAAGTGAAGAGTTTAAGAGTTCGAATAAAGAGATGATCTATGAACTAGAATCTCAACTGAAAAATCTTAAAAATCTTGAATCTGATTTAAATAATGTTGAAAAGGACGTTATTAGATTAAAAGAAGAGTCTTATCAAAATGTTTCATCGCACCTTAAACTATTAGAAGAAGACTTTTTTAAAGATTTGAAAATTAGAGGCGAAGAGCTTAAATATTCTTTGGAAAACTTTATTGCCTCATATAATGATAAAATTCAAAATTTAGAATATGATTTGTCTAAAAATTTGGAAAACAAGACAGAACTTATTCAAAATTTCCACTTAGATATTGAACAAAAAATGAAAGATGATAAAGAAAATTTTTATTTAGATTTTACCAAAGAATTTTCTTCTAAAAAAAAAGATATGCAGAGTGAGATAGCTTTAATGGAAACCAATATTACTGGGAAAGTAGATGAATTTGTTGATTTTGTAAATAATAAGCAAAGTATTATTGATTCTTGGTTTTTAAATATTAAAGATGATGTAAAAAATTGGCAAGAAAAATCTTATAGCACAATAGAGAAGAGAATAAATCTTGCTGAACTTGGAATTAAATCATTTGAGAATGATATTTTTAATGTAAAGATTGGTTTAGAATCTTTTAAAGATGGTTTTGAAACTAAGGCCGAAGAGATTTTTAGCAATTTGCAAAACGAGGCTAAAAAAATTGAACAATCAGTTCAAATTGATTTTAAAAATATTGGCGAGTCATTAAATCTTAAAGTTTTAGATCTTGAAAAATTTGTAGATTTTAAAGTAGAAAAGATAGACGAAAAGGTTAATAAGAAAACCGAAGATATCTTAATTCAAGCAGAAGTGAAATTTTTAACTCAGCAAAAGGATCTTGAAGATAAGATTTTTGAGCTTAATCAGAAATTAGAGCATGAATTTACAACTTTGTCTTCTAATCTTGATAAAGCAAGGTGTGAAATGGTTGATGTAATTTCTAGTGATAAAGAAAGCTTTGAAGGACAAATTGAATTAATTAATAAAAATATTTCAGAATTTTCTGAAAAAATTAGTTTATATAGAAGTAATATTGAGACATCAATTGAGAGTGAATATAATTCCTTTTCTAAATCTATAAAATCAGAATTCGGTTTACTTGAGGATGAACTTAAAACAAATTTAAAACATTCAACATTAGAGATTGAAACTATAAAAAATGGCTTACAGGAACAAATTGATAAATTTGAGGTTGAATTTAAGAAAAATCATAAAGAATTATTGAAAGGAGTTGATACCAATATTTTAGAACTTGAATCTAAAATATTAAATTATGATATTCAATTTAACAAATTTATTAGTGAGATTAAAGACAATTTAGTTGAATATAAATCTGATTTGAGAGCAGAATTTGAAGATAGTTATGATAAAATTAATTTTCAAATTGAAAATCAAATTGAAAATTTTAAAAAATTGGATGCTGAGCTTGAAAAAAATAACTTGATATTTTTGGAGGCTTATTCTCTTAAGGACAAGTTGGAAAAATTATGGGAAACTTTAAAAAATGAGATAGATCTTGCCCAGGAATATAAAAATAATTTTGAAAACGTTAATAAAGAATTCTATAATATTCAAAAAGAAACATTGGGCATTATTGAAACTTTTAATGAGTTAAAGTTGGAACAAGAATCAATTAAATCTATTAAGAATGATTTTAATAAATTTTTTGAATTTTACTCTTCATTTGATAGTAGATATAAGAGTTTAGTTGAATCTTATGATGAAGTGCAAATTTATAAAGCTAAAATAAAAGAGATTGCCGAGGAGCAGAGAACTATTCTTGATAATTATGAAAGAATTATCAATAAAGAGAGTATATTAAAGAGTACTATAGAATCTGTTGATAAAAATTTTGATTTGATAAATGAAGTTGAGAAAAGATTTAATACTTTAAGCAAAGAGAGTGCTAAGTTTCAAGACAATCTCAAGGATATGGAAAATGTTGTTTCAACCCTCTTATTAAACAAAGGGTTGTCTGAAGAAGTGTTGATTAATGCTCAAAATTTAAAGGAAATGTTATTAGACATTGAAAATAGGTTGAAAAATACTTTGACTATGAGAGAGAAGGTGGTGAAATCTGAGACAAGGCTGGAGAATTTAAATACTGCAGCAGAAGAGAGAATAAAAACTCTTGGTATTCTTGTCAAAACCGATTCTAAATATCAAGATAATGTTGGGCTTAATAATGAAACTGTTAGGAATTCTGTAATAAAATTAATGAGGCAGGGATGGAGTGCTGAAGAAATTTCTAGAGCTACCAAATTGTCTATTGGGGAAGTTGAGCTTATTTTAGAGCTTGGTATAAGCAATAAAGGTGATTAAAGGTTATATTTATGAAGGTAAATTTAAATTTAATAAGAACATTGCATCCTCTTGAGATGAAAGTAATTGCAAACAATAAAGAAGGGGATGATATTTCTGCTTCAATTATTATTGAAAAATTGGGGTTTAATGAAGGTCAGGCAAATAAAACAATTGAATGGTTAAATTCTAGGGGAATTATTGAAGAGATTTATAGGAAATTAAATGTATTTTATAAAGCAACAGAAAAGGGTCTTGGCGCTTTAAGAGATGGGTTTGTTGAAGAAAAAATAATAAATTTAGTATCTCAAAAGGAAATTTTGGCTTCAAATTTAGCATTAGAGCTTGATATTGATATTAAAGAAGTGAGAAAAGCTTTTGGCAATTTGTTAAAAGAGGGCATTCTTTCTCTTGATTTGAATAAACAGATTGTTATAAATTATTTAGACGGCATAGAAACCAATTATCAAAAAATACGTGTTTTATTAGAAAGAGCAAAAAGTAGCGATCTTCTTAGAGAAAGTTTGACAACCGAAGAGTTTTTATTAATATCAAATTTTGCTAAGAAAAAAGGAGCAGATTCTGTATTTTTTAAAATAATAGAAAAACTTGATTTAAAGTTTAGATTATCTAGTTTTGGATTAGAAGTTAAAAATTTTTTAATGAAAAGTAAATTAATTGGGGATGAAATTACTAAGCTTACTCCTGAAATTTTAAAAAATAAAACATATGAGAATAAAAAATTTAGAGCTTACAATATTCATATTCCATCAGCTAAAACTTTTATTGGGCGTGCTAATTCTTATTTAGATTATATTTCTAAAATTAAAGACAAATTAGTAGGACTTGGTTTTCAAGAGTTTGATGGTCCTTTAGTAGAAACAGAATTTTTTAACAACGATGCTCTTTTTATGCCCCAATTTCATCCTTCTCGTGATGTTAAGGATGTTTATTACATTTCAGATCCTAGTATGCAAGAATCTTTACCCGAACCTTATTTTTCTAATGTAAAATTAGCCCACGAAACAGGATATGCAACAGGTTCAAGGGGCTGGAGGTATAGTTTTAGTGAAGATCTTTCTAAGAGATTGGTTTTAAGAACCCATGGTACCGTTCTTTCTGCAAAACAATTAATTAATGCCAAAAGTCCAAGCAGATATTTTGGAGTTATTAGATGTTTTAGATATGATCAGGTAGATGCAACTCACGGAGTAGATTTTTATCAAACTGAGGGAATTGTTATTGAAGATGGCGTTAGTATTAAAACTTTGCTGGGTCTTCTTGAAATTTTTGCTAAAGAGCTTGCAGGTGCTACAGAAGTTAAATATGTTCCCGCATATTTTCCCTTTACTGAACCTTCTATTGAAATACATGTAAAACATCCTGTTCTTGGCTGGTTTGAACTTGGAGGAAGTGGAATTTTTAGGCCAGAAGTTACAAGGCCTTTGGGCATTGATTTGCCTGTTATTGCTTGGGGGATTGGAATAGATAGAATGGCTTTAATGCATTTGGGTCTAAATGATTTGAGAGATCTATTTACTTATGATATTGGTGATGTTATTTTAAGACGAGGAAAGATAGATGCCAAAGGTAGAAATTTATAAAAATCTTTTTTTAGATAAAATAGGAAAAAATTTTACAAATTCAGAAATTTCAAAATTACTTGAACCATTTAAAGCGGAATTTGATGGATTTGATGAAAGTTCAGGAAAAATCAAAATAGAATTTAATGATACAAATAGGCCAGATTTGTGGTCTTATTTAGGGCTTGCTCGTCAGATAAAAGCTTATTTTTTTGGAGAAATGCCCTATTATAATTTTTTTTCAAAAAGGGGAGATTTTAAAAAGTTTTATGGTGAAATTTTAGTGGATGGCAAAATGTCTCAAATCAGACCGTTTATTTTTGGATTTTTAGCAAAAGGATTGATTATTGATGATAGAATGCTTGAGACATTAATTCAATTTCAAGAAAAACTTTGTCAAAATTATGGACAAAAGAGAAGAAGAATTGCAATGGGGATGTATAATTCTAATTTTATTAAATTTCCAATAAATTATGTTGCTTCATCTCCTAATCATAAGTTTGTTCCTTTGGGAATGGATTGTGAGCTTTCTCTTTTAGAAATAAATGAAAAGCATCCCAAAGGATTGGAATATTCACATATTATTAAAAATTTTGATAAGTATCCGTTATTATTAGATGATAATAATAATGTAGTCTCTTATCCTCCAATAATTAATTCTAACAATATTGGATCTTTAAAGGTTGGTGATACTGATTTATTTATTGAGGTTACGGGAATTGATTTTGAAGCAACTTTATTAGCGTTATCCATAGCAGCCTGTGATTTTTGTGATATGGGTTTTGAAATTTTGCCCGTGAAAACTGTGTTTAGAGAGCCTTTTGGTTTAGATTTTAAAGAATTGGTATGTCCTTATTATTTTCAAGAAGAAGTGGAGTTTGATGTTAAAAATATTAATAAACTGCTTGGAAGCGATTTAACATTAGAGCGTATTTGCCTTAATTTAAAAAAAATGGGAGTAAATTCTTATTCTAGAGATTTGAAAAACTATATTATTCCCCCTTTTTATAGGAATGACTTTCTTCATGAGGTTGATGTAATTGAAGATGTAATGATAGGGGAAGGTCTTTTAAGTTTTAATCCAGAGCTTCCTAAGGCTTTTGCAGTGGGAAGGCTTAGTCCTTTAGAAGAGTTTTCAAGAAATGTTAGAAATTTAATGGTGGGAATGGGATTTCAAGAGATGATTTATAATTATATGGGTTCTAAGAAAGATTTTATTGACAGAATGAATATTAATGATCAAAATTTTTTAAAAGTATCTAATCCAATCACAGAAAATTATGAATATGTTAGAGCATCAATAATCCCCAATTTATTAAAATCAGAAAGCGTTAGTTCTAATTTTCCTTATCCACATAAAATTTTTGAAATTGGCAAGGTAGCTTTAAAGAATTTAGATACTATTGAAGGAACAAGTACTTTTACGAATTTAGCTTTTTTAATGTCTGGCAAGGAAATTTCTTTTAATGAGATTAATTCAATTGTTGCAACGCTTTTTTATTATTTAAATATTGAGATTAATTTAATAGAATCAAAAACCACTTTTTATATTAATGGTAGGGGAGCAGATATTTTGATTGAAGGCTTTAATATAGGTAGTTTTGGTGAAATTTCACCTTATGTTTTAAATAATTTTGGCATTTTCATTCCATGCTCTGTTTTTGAGGTTAATATTAGTAAACTTATGATTCGATCTTAAGTATTGAATATTAGTTTTAGCAACGTTAAGATTAATATTCAAATTTTTAAGAGAGGCTTGAATTTTAGATATGTTAGAATTTGAAACTATTGATATAAATCTGTCCAAAAAGGAGAATTTATCTCAAAAAGAGGTAGAAGTTATTGAAGATGTAATAATTGTAGGATCTGGCCCGGCTGGACTAACAGCCGGGATTTATTCTGTTATGAGCAATTATAAGACTGCTATTTTAGAAGGCCCTGAACCTGGGGGGCAGCTTACTACAACCACAGAAGTTTATAATTATCCTGGCTTTAAAAATGGAATAAGTGGTAGAGATTTGATGTTAAATATGAGAGAGCAAGCAGTAAATCTTGGAGCTAAAGCTTTTCTTGAAACTGTTTTTTCTATAAAAAGGGAGAATAATATTTTCTATCTTTATACAGAAAATTATATTTATAAAAGTAAGGCTGTTATTATTGCTGTGGGATCAAAACCCAAAAAACTTGAAACTCTTAAAAATTCGGATGTATTTTGGAATAAGGGTATTTCGGTTTGTGCTATTTGTGATGGACATCTTTTTAAAGGGAAAAGGGTTGCAGTAATTGGTGGAGGCAACACTGCTCTCTCAGAATCAATTTATTTAAGCAAATTGGTGGACAAGGTTTATCTTATTGTAAGAAAAGACAATCTTAGAGCTATTGCTATGTTAAGAGATAGTGTTGCGAAGTTGCCTAATATTGAAATTTTGTATAATTCAGAGGCCATAGAAGTAGATGGTAAATCTTCTGTTTCTTCGGTTAAAATTTTTAATAAAAAAAATAATGTTTTTTATGAATTAGAAGTTAATGCTGTATTTATGGCTGTTGGATATAAGCCAAATACAGAATTTTTAAAGGGATTTTTGAATTTGGATGAAGAAGGATTTATTGTCACTAAAGATGTTGTTAAAACAAGTGTTGATGGTGTTTTTTCTTGTGGAGATGTTAGTAATAAAGTTTATGCTCAAGCTATTACGGCTGCTGCTGAAGGATTTATTGCATCTGTTGAGTTGGGAAATTTTTTAAAATAGTTTTTATTAAGATGTTTTTGGTGGTTTTTTTAAATAAAGTTTTTATTTAGTTTAATTCTTTAGAGTAGATTTAATTGCCTTTTGATTTCAAAGATTAAAATGCCTGTAGATACAGAAACATTAAGTGAGTCTATTTTTCCGCTAGTTGGGATTCTTATTAAAAAATCCGAATTTTCTTTTATTAGCTTGTGTACACCTTTTCCTTCATTTCCTAAAATAAGTGCAATTTTTTTGTCGCTTATTTTGATTTTGTTTATATCTTGTCCTTTAATATCACCAGTGTATATCCAAAAGCCAGAATTTTTTAAAAGATTTATTGTGTTGTTTATGTTTGCCACTGTTATTTTTTTTACATATTGACTTGCACCAGAGCTAGTGCGCAAAACCGTCGAATTGTCTTTTGCGCTACGTTTTTGAGTAGTAATTACAAGATCTATACTAAACTGTTCTGCTGTTCTAAGGATTGCTCCAAAGTTTTGGGGATCTTCTACCTCATCTAGAAGTAAAATGAAAGCATTTTCTTTTTTTTTAAATGTTTCTAGTAAGTTTTCGAAATCTTTGGTTTGTGTTTTTGCATTTTTATTTTTTTCAAGTTTTAATTTTAATGCAAATCCTCTGTGGTCTTTGTTTTTAAGAATTTTGTCAAGTTCATTTGTACTTATTCTTATTATTTTTAAATTTTGCGTTTTAGCCAGTTTTTCAATTTCTATAGTTTTTGAACTTTTTTTTGATATATAAAGTTCAAATCCTTTATTATTTTTTATGCTTTCAATTATTGAATTGGCATGAGTTATATACATATTATACTTTGAGTAAATTTATTTCATCACCATCTTTTAATTCTTTGCTTAAGTTTTCAAAAAGTTTAATAGCATTAGAATTTAAATTTTTAGGTGTTTTTATTTTAGTGATTAATATTAAATTTCCAAATTTTTCGGTTTGAAGAATTGGCATTCCTGCGTTTTTAATTAAAATTTGTTCTTCATTGTCTATTCCTTTTGGAATTTGTATTTTAATCTCTTTTGAAGCGATTGTTTTTATTTTTACTTCTTTTCCAAGGGCTGCTTGGGTAAAGCTTATTGGAAGCATTGCATAGAGATCTTTACCATTTCTTTTAAATATTTTATGAGATCTTATCAATATTTTTACATAAAGATCGCCGTATTCTTGATTGTCCGGATTAACATTTCCCTTGCCTTTCATTTTTATTTGTTGGTTATTATCAATACCTGGGGGAATGTTTAATTGAATAGTTTCTTGTTTTGCAAGGCTTCCTTTTCCCTTACAAGATTTACAAGGGTTTGATATTATTTTGCCCTCGCCGTAACATTTAGAACATGTTGTTGTAACTCTGAAAAATCCTCCGCCTTGTACCACTCTTCCGCTGCCGTTACACATGTTACATATTGAAGGACTTGTACCTTTTTCGGATTTTTTACCTAAACAAGAATCGCAAAGCATTTGTCTTGTTATGTTTATATTATTTTTGTACCCAAGGTATGCATTTTCAAGAGATATTTCTATGTTATATCCCAAGTCTTCACCTTTTGCATGTTTTCTATTTCTTTCTTGTCCTTTGTTTCCGGTGAAAAATGAATCAAAAATATCGCCAAAATCTTCAAAGATGTCTGAAAATCCACTAAATCCACCCGAAAATCCTTCAAATCCTCCTCCTTCAAAAGCAGAATGTCCAAATCTGTCGTATTTAGCTTTTTTATTGTCATCTATTAAAACTTCGTAAGCCTGAGTAGCTTCTTTAAAGATAGAGGCGGCTTCTTCATTCCCTTGATTCCTGTCTGGGTGATATTTAATTGCTATTTTTCTATATGCTTTTTTTATCTCATCTTTTGAGGCTCCTTTTGAGAGCCCCAAAATTTCATAATAATCTTTTTTCACTATTTTTTATCCTCGTCAACAACCTCGTAATCAGCCTCTTTACCCTCTTCGCTTGTATTACTTTGGGGGCCATTTTCTTGTTCGCTGCTTGCATTTTGCTGGGAAGAATCTTTATACATCATCTCAGCTATTTTGTAAGAAGCTTTTTGAAGTTCTTCTGTTCTAGATTTTATAAGTGAAATGTCTTCTTTTTCAAGACTTTCTTTTAATTCTTTTATTTTACTTTCAATAGCTTCTTTGTCTTCGCTTGAAATTTTTTCAGAATATTCTTTTAATGATTTTTCTGTTTGATAAATTAAAGAATTAGCTTTATTTTTTGCTTCAATATTTTCTTTTAATTTTTTATCTTCTTCTGCATGAGCTTCTGCATCTTTTACCATTCGATCTATTTCTGATTCAGAGAGCCCTGATGATGATTCAATTCTAATTTTCTGTTCCTTGCCTGTTCCCATATCTTTTGCAGACACATGAACTATTCCATTAGCATCAATGTCAAAGCTAACTTCAATTTGAGGCACTCCTCTTGGCGCTGCTGGTATTCCATCAAGTATAAAATTACCAAGTATTCTATTTTGTGCTGCCATTTCACGTTCACCTTGAAGGACTTTAATATCAACAGAAGTTTGATTGTCTGCAGCTGTTGAGAATACTTGACTTTTTTTTGTAGGAATTGTGGTGTTTCTTTCAATAAGTTTAGTCATAACACCACCCAGTGTTTCTATTCCTAGTGAGAGTGGAGTAACGTCAAGGAGTACCATGTCTTTAGTTTCTCCTGTTAAAATACCACCCTGAATAGCAGCTCCAATTGCTACAGCTTCATCTGGATTTACTCCTTTGTTAGGGTCTTGTCCAAATATATCTTTTACAATTTTTTGAATAGCAGGAATTCTTGTTGATCCGCCTACAAGTATTACTTCATTGATATCAGAAGCTTTAAGCCCTGCATCTTTAATAGCCTTAAGGCATGGTTCTTTTGTTTTTTGAACCAAATGGTCTACCATTTGTTCGAATTTTGCCCTTGTTAGAGTATGTTGTAAGTGCTTTGGACCATTTGCATCTGCTGTAATAAATGGAAGATTTATTGAAGCTTCTTGAGCGCCTGAGAGTTCTATTTTGGCTTTTTCGGCTGCCTCTTTGAGTCTTTGAAGAGCCATTTTGTCGTTTGACAAATCAATAGCGCTTTCTTTTTTGAATTCTGAAATTAAATGTTTTATTATCTCATCGTCAAAATTGTCACCACCAAGATGTGTGTCTCCGTTGGTTGACTTTACTTCAAAAACACCATCTCCGAGTTCCAATATTGAAATATCAAATGTTCCTCCACCAAGATCGTAAACAGCAACAATCTCTTCGTGTTTTTTTTCAATTCCATAAGCAAGAGCAGCAGCAGTTGGCTCGTTAACAATTCTTTTTACTTCAAGACCCGCTATTTTGCCAGCATCTTTTGTAGCTTGTCTTTGAGCATCATTAAAGTAAGCAGGAACTGTAATCACAGCCTCTGTAACTTTTTCACCTAAGTAAGCCTCTGCTGTTTCTTTCATTTTTGTAAGAGTTGCTGCTGAGATCTCAGGTGGGGACATTTGCTTTTTTATATTAGAAATGTTTACTCGCGCATCGCCATTTGGTCCTTTTTCTATTTTATAAGGAACCATTTTTATTTCGCTTGTAACCTCTTCAAATCTTCTTCCCATAAATCTTTTAATAGAATAAATTGTGTTTTCAGGGTTTGTAACCATTTGGTTTTTTGCGACTTGCCCTACAAGTCTTTCGCCTTTATTTGTGTAAGCAACAATAGATGGAGTAGTTCTTCCCCCTTCTGAATTTTGTATTACAACTGGTTTTCCATGCTCCATTATAGCTACGCATGAGTTTGTTGTTCCTAGGTCAATACCTATTATTTTGCCCATATTATAAACCTCCTTTTTTCTAATTAATTTTTACTTTGAGCAACTTTAACTTTCGCTGTTCTTAATATTCTGTCGTTGTAGCAATATCCTTTTTGGTATACTTCTACTATTTCTGGATTTTTAAGGCCTTCTTTCTCTTCAATGCTTATTGCTTCATGACGACTTGGATCAAAATTTTCGCCATTTTCTCCAAATTTTTTTAAATTATATTTTTTATCAAAGATTGACAGTATTTCATTTTCAATCATACTGATTCCTGTTAATAAGTTGTCAAAATCTTTAGATTTTTTTGAAGAGTTAATAGCTCGTTCTAAGTTGTCAAGAAAATTAACGACATCTTTCATTATGGTTTCATTTGCAAATTTAACAAAATTGTCTTTTTCTTTTTCTAATCTTTTTCTGAAGTTTTCAAATTCTGCTTGTTTTCTTAAATACAAATCTTTAAGATTGGAGATTTCATTTTCAAGCTCAGCAATTTTTTTATCAGAATTTACTAAATTTAAGTTTTCTTTTTTTTGAGATTTTGTATTTTTGTTATCTTGTTTGTTTGGTTTTTCAGATTCGCTTTTAGTTTCTTTTTTTTCCATTTTTCCTCCTTTGATAAAGCATTTTATCTTTAAAAAAAATATTTTACAAATTTTTTTCTTTCTTAAAATTTAATAAAATTGATTCATTTTGATCATTTGCAAGATGTATATTTTTCTTAAGCTTTCAGTAATAGTGTTGTATTGATACATATTGTTATTTGGTTAAATGTTCGTGTGTATTTTTTTGTCAAAATAAAAAATTTTATTTTTTTATTTATAAAAATATTTTTGGTATCATTTTTCTGATTTTGTTTGTTTTTAGTACTTTTATAGACGTTCTTAATATTAAGGCATTGTAAAATGTGGGTGAGTATTGATTTTTCGAGGCTATTAATTTTTTGTTGTAATTTAATTTATTATTGCTTATTATTTACCTATGAAAATAAGCATTGCTCAAGCGAAATACAGAGCTTTAGATTTTAATAAATGTATTACTGATTTTAAAACTAATTATGATGAAGCCTTGCTAAGAGGATCAGACGTTTTAGTTTTTCCTTCTATGTTTTTAGGCAAGACCAAGTATAGTGATTTGTTTGTGCATTCTAAATATTCTCAAAATATATGTAAGTTCACCGAATTTATGAAAGAACAGGTTAATGATAACACTTTAATTGTTTTTGGTCATAGTGTTTATAAGGGCGGCAAATTTGTAGATATTGTTTCTATCATTAGTAATCATAAAGTTATTCTAACTGTATCTCAAGGTAATTTGCCTGGGTTTTTTAGTTATAAGGACAATTTATTTGCTGTATTAAATTTTGACGATGATTTGTTGTTTGAAGAATTAATTCCCAAATTTGGCGAGGATTTAAAGAAGGCTCAGTATTTAATAATACCGTCCAAATCTTATTTCACTAAGGAAAAGAATAATCTTAGGTTAAAATTCTTTGAAAGAGTTGCTATTGAGAATAATCTAGATGTTGTTTATTCAAATTTTTATGGGGTTGAAGATTCTGCAGTTTATGATGGACGTAGTTTTTTTATTAATAGTTTTGGCAAGATAAAACAAGCCAAAGGATTTGAATTTGATTTTATATCTAATGATACATTTCAAGATTTAAAATTTGATACATGTAATGAGTTATTTGAAAAAATTATTTTGGCAATATCTCTTGTTTTAAGAGAATATGTTTCTTTTTCGGGGCTTTCTAAAGTTCATTTGGGGGTATCTGGGGGGATTGATTCTGCTCTTGTTGCGTGTCTTGCATGTTTTGCTTTGGGCGCTGAGAATGTTGTTGGAATTTCTATGCCTAGTAAATTTTCATCAGCAGATTCTATTTCTGATGCTAAAGAGCTTTCTAGAAAATTGGGTTTTAAATTGATTGAAATGCCAATAAAAGATTTATTTGAGGTAAGCAGTAGATTTTTTGAAGGATATTTTGATGTTAAAGGCGTTACGGGAGAAAATTTACAAGCTCGGTTAAGGGGGCTTTTATTAATGTCTTATAGTAATTCTCAAAATTCTTTGCTTTTAAATACTGGAAACAAAAGCGAGATTGCAGTTGGTTATTGTACTCTTTATGGGGATACTTGCGGAGGACTTGCTTTGATTGGAGATCTTTTTAAGACGGAGGTTTATGATCTTGTAAAGTACATCAATGCAAAGCTTGACCAATGTATTATTCCTGTTAATATTATTTTAAAGGAGCCTTCAGCTGAGTTAAGGTTTGATCAAAAAGATAGTGATTCTCTTCCAAAATATGAAGTTCTTGATGTTATTTTAAATAGATATTTGATTGACAATGAATCTGTAGATTCAATTTATCTTAATTTTGAAAAAGATATAGTTGATAAAGTCTTAAATCTTTATTTTAAAAATGAATACAAAAGAAGGCAGGGAGCCCCTATAGTTAAAGTTTCTAAAAAAACCTTTGGTTTTGAGCTTTCAATGCCTATTTTAAATAATATGATTTGAAATTGTGATTGGGGCTTGATTTTTTAAATTCTTTGCTTTTTTTAAAATTTTATTAATAATATTTTTTACTGGAAAAAATTGGAAAACAGTTTTTTAAGTTCAAATTGAATTTTTATGCCTTTAAATCTATTTAATAGACATAGCTTGCCATAGTACAGATCTGTTTTTTTATTGCTTGCTTAGTGTATTAATATTATTAATTTTTATGTTGTTATAGCTTAAATAATGCAAGTCCTTTTTAAGTATTAAAGGTAATAAAGTGGTCATGGTTGGTGAATTTATTGTGGCAATAAAATGGCATTGGATATCTTAGATTCAATGTATATTTTAGAACTTAGCAATTAAAAAGATGGTCCTTGAAAGATTTTTTTATTTATTTTGACAATAAATCAATAATAGACATTGTAAGAAAAGGCGCAAATAAAAAAATTAATAAGTAAGATATAGAAAAAATTTGAAAATTATTATTTATGTTTTGCGGCTTTGTTGTTATTAGATTCAATGTCGAGTGTTTTGATTAGCTTGTTTAAGGTCCAGCTTGAAAATTTTATGTAAAGCATTTTAATTGGATTTTTTGTATTTTTTTTTAGCACTTTTAATGATTCTATATTCATTAAAGCTATTATTTCTTTTAGCGTTTTTGGCAAATTATTGAAAATTTTGGAACCGACTTTATGTCCTTCTAGAATAAAATTTTGAAGAGTTATTTGATCTTTTTTTTGTAGGCGTCTCATATATAGCTTCAAAATACGCTCTTGAGATTTCATAATTTCTGAATTAATTTGTTCTTGTTTTTTAGTAATTTTTTTCTTGTTTTCAATAATAGGCTTTTTAGGTAAAGACTTGTAAGGGTTTGTTCCTGGAATATAATTTTTAGGAATTTTCATATATTTTACTCCTATTTAACTAGCTAACCCATAATTTTATTATTTTTTTTGTTTTTATGCAATCAATATTGATATTTTGATTTTTTATGATTAGAATCATCATATGAAGGAGTTTTTAAGGGCAGCGGCTTTTAATTTATTGCTTGGTGCTGTAATATTGTTTTTTGTTATTTTTTTACAATTTAGGAATTTAAACTTAAATATATTTTTTTTAAAAGATATAAAATTAGAAGTAAATAATAAGGTTGAAAATAGTGAATATATTTTAAATGATATTGTTGTTAATGTTAGGGGACTTAGGATATTTTTGTCCAAACTTAATCCACTTGTTGTTTTAGAAACAGGTTTGAATCTTTTGCCCATCTCTTATAAGGTGCAAGACACGGGTATTTATGTTTATTTTGAGAATAATATTTTTCTCGGATTTTTGCTTGATTCAGAAAATAATTTTAGTGTTGAATCAAATCTCTCTAAGAGCTTTTTGTTAAGCTATGAAGTTGAAGATCATTATGAAGTTTTATTAGATAAGCCGAATATTTCAATAAGACAAGGGGAAAATTTTGAATATAAAATCTTTTTAGGAGAAAATGTAAAAATAAGAGAAAAAGATATTTTGATTTCTCCTCAAGCAGCATTTAGAATTGGCAATGCTGTTTATATCGATTCATCAAATAAAAATATTCCAAATTCCACTGTAGAGAGCAATAGAGGCAATAAAATTAATGTATTAGATTATTCTATTATGCAGTCAAAAATTAAAGAGGTGGATAATAAAATTTTTAATGATGCTTTAAACAATTTTAGACAAAGTGCTTATGATTCTTGGAACAATCCTGTTAATTTTAATGTTTCAAAGGGAGGATGGCTTAAATACGGTGATTATAGCTTTGATGAAAATTTAATGGTTTGTTTTTTGGCAGAATCTTTAATCAGAGGGGATCACGAGTCAATATTTTTAAAATTAAATTCTTTATTAGCTAAAAATGAACATAAGTTGACCTATTTAAGTTTAAATTATTTTGCTAATTCGGATCAATTCGATAAATTTTTTTCTTATTTATCAAGAAATAAAACTTTTATTGACTCTCTTGAAGAAGACAGGCTTATGGTTTATTTAAAGGAGGATCCTCGTCTTTTGGAAAAAATTTTTTTATCAGAAAACGGTTCCAAATTAAATAGTGCTTTAAATCTTCTCAAAGATCCTAAAAAAATATTAAGTTCTAATTTTAATTTTAGCCAAGCCTATAACATTCTCTCTAATTATCTTACTTTTCTTAAGATTAGAAGTGAAGATTCGTTTTATTCAAATTTTAAAAAGGAGCTTTATAAATTTGTATTTACTTTATTTGGTGTTACAGATGAAGGAAAGGTATATATATTAAATAATATTAATTCAGCTGATGTTGTTGAGTATGCATTAAAAATTTCTGGGGTTCTTAAAAGAATAGCATTTTATTTAAAAGATAATTTAATATTAAAGCTTTCATTTAATGCGATTTATTATTCTTTAATGAGTGATTATGCCAAAGAAATTCCTTATGAAAGCTGTTATTCTGATATTATTGATAATCAATATATGCCCCAATTTATCTTTATTTTTGATAATGGATCTATCAGGTGGATATATGCTGCTTCTAGGATTTTAAATCGTGAAATTACTGATGCCAAGGTTGCAATTGATTTTGATCAAGAGCTTAATTATTCAAGTTATATATTTTTTGGAAATATTTTAAATCCGACTTTAGTTAGATTTAGAGAAATTGATTGGTTTACAGATTATAAGTTTTACGTATATTCTGATGGTTGGAAGTATTATCCTTTGAGCAAAATTTTGGTTATTAAAGCAACACCCAAGAAAAAGAAGACCTTTAGTCTTTTATTAAGATTTGACAAAATTGCAAAAAAAATAAATATTTATGAATAAGCCTTTATTATTAGAATTGATAATTGACATTGGAAATACTAGCATTGCTTTTGCCTTGTTTAAAGATAATCAAGTTAATTTATTTATTAAAATGAAAACAAATCTTATGTTAAGGTATGATGAGGCTTATAGCTTTTTTGAAGAAAATTTTGATTTTAATGTAAATCAAGTTTTTATAAGCAGTGTTGTTCCTATTCTTAATGGAATATTTAAAAACGTCATTTTTTCTTTTTTTAAGATAAAACCCTTGTTTATTAGTTTTGATTTAAATTATGATTTAACGTTTAATCCTTACAAAATCGATAAATTTTTACTAGGTTCAGATGTTTTTGCCAATCTTGTTGCGGCCATTGAAAATTATTCATTTGAAAATGTTTTGGTAGCAGATCTTGGAACAGCTTGTACCATTTTTGCTATTAGTAGGCAAGATGGAATACTTGGCGGTCTTATAAATTCTGGTCCTTTGATAAATTTAAATTCGTTAATAGACAATGCCTATCTCCTTAAGAAATTTCCCCTTAGCACCCCAAATAATCTTTTAGAGAGAACTACATCTGGGAGTGTAAACAGTGGTTTGTTTTATCAATATAAGTATTTAATAGAAGGTGTTTATCGTGATATTAAAAAGATGTATAAAAAAGAATTTAATTTAATAATTACTGGGGGTAATGCTGACCTAATTTTGCCATTAATTGAGATAGAGTTTATTTTTAATATTTATTTAACCGTAGAAGGTGTTAGAATTTTAGGAAATTCTATTGACTTTAAGTTTGTTAATTGAATTATTTGTTTTTAAAGTTTTAAATTTTTTTGTTAAATAAATTTGGGAAGTTTTTTGTTTGGTGATTAAAATTATCTAGAATTGATGTAATTTCTTTATATACTTTATCATTAATTTCTGCTTTAAATGAATTTAAGTTTGATTCTACATGATTTTCCTTGCTGAAACCCACTATAAATCCACTTAATTTTGTTTTTTTAAGCCATGAATATGTTAATTCTAAAATTGTTAGGTTATTTATCTTGGCTATCTTTTCAAGTTTATTTATGGTTTTTAAAGTAAAGGGCCAAATTTCTTTTTTAAAAAGTATAAGTTTTTCTGTTCTAGTATCATTAAATTTGTTTTTATCTTTTATATTAGATTTAGATAAAAGTCCTTGAGCAATTGTTGAATATGATATGGTGGCAATATTGTTGTTTTCACAGTAAGGAATTACATCTTTTTCTTTATTTCTAAATAAGGGGTTGTATCCTATTTGGTTTACGTCAATTTTGCAAACTTTTTTTATGCTTTCCATGTGTGATATTTCAAAATTACTTACACCTACATATTTTATTTTTTCTTTTGCTCTCATTTCTTCAAGAAATGATGCGATTGGTCTTAGGTCAAAATCGTTTTTAGGCCAGTGTATATAATAAATATCTATATAATCAGTTTTCAAATTTTCAAGACTTTCGTTAAAGTTCTTTATATATTCTGAAATTTCCATTGGATAGCATTTACTTGCAATTAAAATATTTTCTCTTATTGTTGGATCTTTTTCTATTATTTCACCAATTATTTTTTCTGAAATTCCATTTCCATAAGCTCTTGCGGTATCAATATTTCTGAGTCCGTGTTTATATGCTTTTTTTAATATATTTTTAGCGGTTTCTTTTTCGACTTGTTTAAAATATCCTCCTCCAAATTGCCAAGACCCCAAAATTAATTTACTATAAGTATTTATCTTTTCCTTAAGATTATTCACAGATTCTCCTTTTTATTTTATGATAAATTGATATTTTTGTTTTAATGATTTAAGTATGTCTTATTTTAAGTGTTTTATAAATAAAATTTTATAGTTTGTTAATATTTTTTAGTAATTTTTCTTTATTAAAATCTCTATTTATTCCAAATCTGGTTAAAGAGAAATCGTATTTTACAGGATCTTCTTTATTTTCTTTTGAAAAATAACTTGTAATTTTTATTGCTTTTTTAAGATTTACGTTTTTTATTTCTTTGATTTTAAATAGTTTTGAAGCAATATTTGTCATATGAGTGTCCATTGGCACTATAAGCTCATTAGGATTGAATTTGTTCCAAATGCCCAAATCGACGTCATCTTTACGTATCATCCATCTTAAGAATAAAAAAAGTCTTTTACAAGAACTTCCCTTTGAGGGCTTTGGAAGCAGCATTCCAAATTCTCTTCCATTTATTTTTTCCATATGCTTTATTAATTCATCTATGCTGAGTATAAAATTTTGGTTTTTATAATAAATACTGTAAAGAAGATTTTCAACTGTTTGGTGTTGTTCTTTTATTATCTTAAGGGTGCACAGTAGCCTTACAATATCTTCCTCTTTGAAAAATCTATAAACAAATCCTTTAAATATTTCTTTTAAGTCTTTTTCATTTAACAACTTAAGGGTATCAGAAGGTGATTTGCCAAGTGGTTTAAGTATTGTCTCGATTGCTTCTAAAATTTTTTCTACTTTTCCAAGTGACAATGAGGAACTAATGAGCCCCACAAGTTCAATGTCTTCTTTTTCTTTATACCTATATAAAAATTCTAAAGGATCAGGATGTATAAATTTTTTTTTATTATATTTTGAATATATTTTTTCTAGAAAATCATATAGTGAGCTTTTAGCTTTTATTTGCATTATTATATTCTAATAGTTCTAATAATATTTTTTTAAGTTTTTTATCGTAAAATTGGTCTTTTGCCCATTTCCCAGTCAAATCATATATTGTTGGAGCAGATCCTCTTTTAACAAGGTAAAATCTAGGATCAACCATATTTGATTTGATATTTTGTTTTGATGCATAAGCTTTTAAATGTTGAATATGAGCTTTAATTCCTTCTGTAATATTGGAAAAGGAATTTCCTTTTGTAAGATTATTAGTAGCGCCTATTCCTGAAAAATTGTTTTGTTCTTTTGAAACTATTCCATTAAATTTTAGAGCCCCTGTTTCTAGTAGCATTTGAGCATAGGCAATATCATAATTAACTCCCTCAATCAAAGATTCGTCTATATAGGTTTTGGCAACAGTATTTACATAGTTTTTGTCAAGGTCTGGATTTATTTCTAAAGTATATTTTACAAGATCTTCCAGTTGAGTTTTGCCTCTACTTATTAAAAAGGGAATGTATTTTTCTGTTTGTATTTCAGTACTGATTTCGATTACCTCTTCATTACTATGAGCTTTATTTGTTAGAAAGATGCTGAGCATTGCAAATAGCAAGAGTTTTTTTATCATTATTATTTTTCCTCTTCAATAAATTTATTAATTTCATTAACAATAGAATTAAATTTTGATAACATTGATTTTTTGTTTTTTAAAAAATTAAAACTTTTTAAATAGTTTCTGCTAAAAATAAGATCAGAAATTTCTGCAATATTGCTTATGTCTGTTAGCTTTATAGAGCTTGTATTAGCAATTTTTGTGTGGAGGTCCTTTTCATTTTCTTTTAAAATTAGTTGTAAGTTTTTTAAATTTCTTATTGTTTGCGGTTTTCCTCCTATATTGATATATTTTATTATGTTTGTGTTTTTTGCAAGGATAAAATTAGCAATATTTGCTTGATTTCCTAGTGTAATTAACGTTAGTTTATTAAGGTTGATTTTTGAATTTAAAAATTCTAAATTTTGACTTGATTTTGCTAGTTCAATAATGTTTTGAATATCATTCTCAGTAGATACAATATCAGCTTTTTCGTTAAGGATATTGGCAGGTTCAATTAAATAACCAATGCTTTTATTGATTACATAGCTAAATATACTTTTATGGCTATTTTTAATAAAATCGTAGCTTTTCATATGTTTATATTTTGGTGAATATAAATAAACAATTTTTCCTTTCTTAACAAGCCCGCTAACCAGGGATTTAAACATTGAATCGTGAGAATAGTAAGGAAGTATGAGCAAAACAGAATCATATAGTTTTTGGTTATTGCTAATAAAGGCTTGTTTATATATATTATTCTGTTTTGGTAAATAATTCATTTCATTTATGAAAAAAGGATTAAATTCGTACAAAAGAAATGGATTTTGTTTTTTAAGGCCCAATGTTGAGCTTACAGGGTACCAAATCGATAAGTTTAAATTATTTTTGTGATCTTTAATTCTTGCAAATCCGATTTGATAGCTATTGTTTTCATCTTTGGGATAGTTTATAAAAAGTGCTAAGTATGAAAAAATAGTTGCAATAATAACGGTTAAAATAGCAGGCATTACAAGTATTGTTTTTAGCAAAATTGAAAGAAATATTCCTTTTGATTGTTTTATAGACCTGTTGCCTCTATTTCTTCTTCTGCTATTTGCTATTGTTTTTATGTTTTTAAAGAAAATGATTAGCATAAAGATTAAGAATATACTGCCAATATATAACATTAATGGTCTGATTTCTGTAAAGTATAAAGTTATTACAAAAAATGTGCCTGGGAATATTATGAAGCAGTCTTCATAAGTAAATTCTTTTTTAAAATTAAATAAATTTACTATTAAAAATATGCTAAAACTAGTTAAGAAAATGAGTTCATAAATTTGCGTATCCATAAAAATAATTTTTCCTTAAATAATTATAAGCATAAAAGCAATTTTTCCAAAACAGTTTACAGAATTGATTATTAAATAGTGTTAATCTAATTTTAGATTTAAGAAGAGGTATTTAATTAATAGAGTTTATTTTTGTTTAATATAAAATGTTGTGTTAAAATAGATTATGTTTTACAGGCGAAAGGTAGTAACATATGGTTGGAACCTTTTTGGGAACTGGCGCTTCAAGTGGTGTTCCTATGTTAAATTGTAGCTGTAAAGTTTGTACTTCGAGTTTTAGTAAAAATAAAAGATTGAGAAGTTCTTTTTTCCTTGAGGTTTCTGGCATCAAATTGTTGATTGATACAGGTCCTGATATTAGACAACAACTTTTAAGAGAGAATATAGATAAGCTTGATTTAGTGCTTTACACCCACGAACATTATGATCATGTTATGGGTTTTGATGATATTAAGTTTTATACACGAACTGCTCCTTTAAACATTTATGCCAGAGATACTGCTATGATTCACATAATGAATGCTTTTCCACACAATTTTACATCCAAGCCTTCTTTAAGCGGAAAAGCCGACATTATTCCTAATGTGGTTAAGGATTTTAAGCCTATTTTTTTTAAAGGTCTAAAGATAGTTCCAATTCCTTTGATTCATGGAGAGATAGTTAGTTTGGGTTATAGGATAGACAATTTAGCGTATCTTACTGATGTTAAATTTATTCCTGAAGCGTCCTATGATTATTTAAAAAATTTAGATCTACTTATAATAGATGCTATGAGGATTAAGCCTCATCCGGCTCATTTAAATTTTTCAGAGGCCATTCGTGAGATTAAAAAAATCAATCCCAAAATTTCTTACTTTACGCATATTTCACACGATATAATGCATGAAGAATTTGATTATTTAGAAAAAGACAATATTTATTTAGCTTATGATGGATTAAAGATTTATATTTGATTTAAATTTAAAGAGGATTTATGAAATTAATTTCATGGAATGTAAATGGAATTAGAGCTATTTTAAAGAAAGGTTTTCTTGAGTTTGTAAAGGAATATGCTCCAGATATTTTGTGTGTTCAAGAAACTAAAGCCTTAAGAGAACAGTTGCCAAAGGATTTAATTCTTGAAAATTATTATTCTTATTTTTCAAAGTCAAAAATTAAAGGTTATAGTGGTGTTTGTATTTATTCTAAAGTTAAGCCTATTGCTGTAAATTTACTTGGAAAAGAAATTTTTGACAATGAGGGTAGGGGGCTTGTAGCATACTATGATGATTTTGTGTTAATTAATGGTTATTTCCCCAATTCTCAAGCTTTAAGAAGAAGACTTGTTTATAAACTTGATTTTTTATCTTATGTTGAAAATTTTATAGATTCTCTTGTGGATGGTGGAAAAAATGTAGTAATTTGTGGTGATTTTAATATTGCTCACACTCAGATTGACCTTGTAAGTCCTGATTCTAATAGAGATTCTCCCGGATATTATATTGAAGAAACCACTTGGCTAGATACCTTTTTAAACAAAGGATATGTGGATACATTTAGGATATTTAATAAGGAGCCCGGTTATTATACTTGGTGGAGTTATAGAGCAAGAGCTAGGGAGAGAAATATGGGTTGGAGAATTGATTATTTTGTTGTTAATGAATTTTTTAAGAGAAATGTTAAAAAATCTCTAATTTTAGACGAAGTAATGGGAAGTGATCATTGTCCTGTTTTTTTAGAGTTGGCTGATGTAGTTAGCTAAAGGGAGGAAGCTAGATTGAAAAAAAACATTGCAATTTTTTATTTAATATTTAGTGTTAATTTTAGTTTTGGCATTGATTTAAATGATTTTGATTTTTATCGCAGTCTTGAAAAGGAAGAATTAATATTTTTAATTAATTTATTAAAGAGAGAGCAACTTGTTTTGGCAAATAGTTGTGCTTTAGAGTATATTGACTTAGCTTATAGGGCGTTAAAAGAAAAAAACATAAATTTATTATTAAAAAATGACAAAGAATTAGCAGTAGATAGCAATAAGCATTTAAGACAATCTAAGAAATATAACAATGCAAGACTTATCTTTAAGGCCACAAAGGATTTAAATACTTTGGTTCATATTAGTAGGGATGGGCTTTTAAAGACTTTAGATGGTAGAAGCGTAAGTGTTAATAAGGATAATAAATTTATTATTTTAGATTCTTTTTTGAATAACGATTTTTATGATGATGTTCCAAGAGAATATACCACTATTGAAATTTATAATAAAAGCATTTTAATGCCTAATTTAAATAAATTTCTTCTAGATAAGCGTTTAAATCCTTTTATTTATCTTGAAGATTTTAATAAAAACGTTTACTTAAATGATATTCCAAAATTAAGCAAAGAAGAGTTGTTGTTTTTATTTTATGAACTATTTCCAGTTTCTAAGCTAAAGAGTTTAAAAGATTGGAATGATTTTGGATTTTCATCTATTTTAAAAGTATTGAATAAAATTTATTCTGAAAAAGCAAATTCAATAAGGGGGAGTGCAAATGAATTATCAAAGAATTAAAAATTATTTTAAATTTACAAGTGTTTTTCTATTTTTTTTGTTTTCTTGTGTTTCTAATGACATAAAGTTAGATCAAAGTTTGGTAAAAGGAAAACTTGTTAATGGGTTAAGGTATTATATTTATAAAAATCAAACCCCAAAGAATGCCGTTAATATAGGGATTGTTTTTAATGTAGGCTCTCTTAATGAAGAAGATAATGAGAGGGGAATAGCGCATTATCTTGAACATATGGCTTTTAATGGTACAAAAGATTATCCAGGCAATTCAATAGTTGATGTTCTTAAAAAATTTGGAATGCAATTTGGTGCTGACATTAATGCTGCTACTAGTTTTGATTTCACTTATTATAGACTTGATTTGTCAGATGGTAATAATAAAGATGAAATTGATGAATCTATAAATATTTTGAGAAACTGGGCTTCTCAAATCAGTTTCATGAAAGAAGAAATAGATTTGGAACGAAATATTATTATTGAGGAAAAAAAGCTTGGCGAGACTTATCCTAGTAGAATTTATGAAAAAATGTATAAATTTTTGACAAGCGGGAGTCTTTATGAATTTAGAAATCCTATTGGACTTGAAGAGCAGATTTTGTCTTTTCAGTCAGAGGATTTTAAAAAATTTTATAGAAAGTGGTATAGGCCAGAACTTGCAAGTGTTATTGTGGTAGGAGATATTAATCCTATAGAAATTGAAGAGAAAATAAAGAAGCAATTTATTTCTTGGAAAAATCCAACCGATAAAATTAAAAAGGTAAAAATAAGTTTAGATGTAGAGCTTAAAGATAAGTTTTTACTTTTAGAAGATTTGGAAGTAGGAGAGCCCAGCTTAATGTTCTTTAAAAAGGAAATTATTAACTTTATAAAGACCAAAGATGACGTTTTAAATGATATTAAAAGGTCTTTATTGTCTGCTCTTTTTGAAAATAGATTTTCTGAATTAAAGACAGCTGGGGTAAAGCATTATAAAAATGTTTCAAATAAAGAGTTTTTTTCATTTAAGTCAGATAACAATACTATTGTTGCAAGATCGATTTCTTTAAGCTTTAATCCAGATCATTTGAACGCAGGAATACAAGACTTTTTTTATGAGCTTGAGAGGATAAGAAAATTTGGATTTACCCAGGGTGAGTTTGAGAAAGTTAGATCTCAATTTTTAAAATCTTTAGAATTAAGAAAAAAGAATATAAATAAAACAAATTCATGGGCTATTTTTCAAGATTTGATAGAAATTGCTATTAATGGTTCTAATAAATTTGATGTGAATGAATATTGCGATCTTTCTGTTCAATATTTAGAAAAAATTGATTTAAAGACAATAAACAATCTTGTAGAAAGAGAGTTTGATGTAAAAAATTGTACAATTTTTTATTCTTATCATGGAGGAGCACATCCCGTTTTGACTTTTGAAGATATTGACAATCTTCAAAAAATAGCTTTAAAAGGAGAATTAAAGTCTTATGAGGATTCTTCAATTGAAGGTAAATTTTTTGAGAAGGCTTTAGATGATAAAGATATTATTAGAGAAAATGAGTTTGAAAATGAAATTTCATCATTTGTTCTTGAAAATGGGGTTGAAGTTTATTTTAAATATAATGATCAAAAAAAGGGTGTAATTGATTTTAGTGCAAGTTCTTGGGGAGGTTTGCTCAATGAGGATTTAAAACTTATTCCCGTTTTATCTTTTGCACCTAGAATAGTATCTGGTTCGGGATACGGTGATTATTCTGCATTACAGATTGAAAAATATTTATCAGATAAAGCTGTTTCTTTAAGTGTTGGTGTTGGAGCTCAAGAATCATATATTGCTGGAAGTTCAGATAAAAAAGATCTTGAAACTCTTTTCCAGCTTATATATTTTACTTTCAAGGAACCCAAGATAGATGATGTTTTTTTACAAAATGCTATTAATAACATAAAAGCATTAATAAAGAGTAATGAAAATAGCTCTAATTATCATTTTAAAAAAGCTATTGGTAAATTTTTAAACAATAATGATCCTAGATTTGAAGATGTAAAAGATAGTGATTTACAATATCTTACAAAAGAAAATATTTTATCTTTTTATAAGAAAAGGTTTACCTATGCAAATAATTTTAAGTTTGTCTTTGCTGGAGACTCAGATATTCAGACAATAAAGGCTTATTCAAAGAAATATTTAGGCAATCTTAACTTTAAAGAAATAAACGAGTATAAAGATTTAGATTACTCTTATAGTAGAAATTTTAATAAAATAGTTGTAAGGAAAGGAAAAAATTCAACTGGCTTTGCTTATGTAGTTTATCCTTTTAAATTTAATTATTTAGCAGAAACCTCGTTAAATTTAAATGCTTTAGCAGATCTTTTAACAGATGGCCTTATAAAAAATATTAGAGAAAAAATGTCTAGTGTTTATGCAATTCAAGCCTCTTTTGACTCCAATTTAAGAAAAAATATGGATTCTGATGGTATTTTGTCTATTTTTTTTACTACCGAGCCTAAGGAACTTGACAATGTTTTAAATTCCATTAATCGCTATATGGTCGAAAGGCAAAAAATAGATTTTAATGATAAAGATTTTTCTTATGTTAAGAAGAATTATATTAAAAATACAAAAATAAATTCAGAGAAGAATGGTTATTGGATTTCAAATATATTGGCGTCATTATCCTGGTATGGAGTATTTAAAAATAATTTTGGTGTTAAGTTTATAGAGACAAACTTAAACAAAGATTTAATAAATGAATTCTTTAAGAAAATTAATCTTGATGAAAGAGCAGAGATATTATTAATACCTGAATAGTCTGTGTTTGCTTAAAAAACATTCTTGTTTTCTGGGGGTTGCTAGAAAGCAAGAATGTTTTTAACCTATTATTTTATTAGCAAGACATCCTCTAGGGGAATCGAACCCCTCTTGCCAGGATGAAAACCTGGAGTCCTAACCGATAGACGAAGAGGACAAAAATGAGCTCAGTAGGACTCGAACCTACGACAAACGCCTTAAAAGGGCGCTGCTCTACCACCTGAGCTATGAGCCCAAAAGTCATTTTATGACCATTGAAAGTAATGATATATTTATTTTCCAATAATGTCAAGTTAAATTGGCATAAAATTAATAATTTATACCAAAAAGTATTTAACAATTTGAGCTGCACAGGACTTGAACCTGTAACCAGCGGATTAAGAGTCCGATGCTCTACCACTTGAGCTAGCAGCCCAGTTTATTAATTTGCTAACAATAAGAATAAGTTTTTATAAATTGAATGTCAAGGTTTGTTGTTGCTTTTTTTTAATTCTTCTAGTAAATTTTTTGCTTCTAGGTTATTAGGAGAGATTGTAAGAAGCTTAATTAGTGCTTCTTCTGCTAATATTTTATTTTTTGCATTTATTCTTGATCTTGCTAATTTTATCAATAGATTTTGGTTATTAGGAAAAAATCGCAATGCATGTTCGTATGCAAAATCGGCTTCATTGTATCTTTTTAGCTCATAGAAAGAATCTGCAATCAAATTATAAACTTTTATTATTCTTGCTCCTTTAGAATCAAGGCTAATGTATTCTTGAAAATATTTTAATGCATTTTCATAATTTTTTTGAAAAAAATAAGCTTCTCCTAGCGCTTGAATAATTCTTATGTCATATTTTTTAATACCAAGTCCTATAATCGCCTCTTTTTCAGCTCTTTTGTATTCTCCTATGGCTATTAAGCTCCATATTAATATTGTTCTAGCATCTAAGTTGCTAGGATTTAGTCGAATTTCTTCTAACGTGTTTAAAATAGCTTCTTTAAATTTTCCTTCTTTATATAGAAGAAGAGAGTCTTCTTTTTCTTTAGGCTGTGATTGTCCAAATAATAAGCTTGAATTGGATAACAGAATTAAAGTTATTTGCAATAGAAAAAAAAATTTCATTCTTCTAAATCCTCCATTTCACAATTCCCTTTAAATATTGCTCCAGAATCAATAAAAAGTTCTTTGGTTTTAATGTTTCCTATTAACTTGCCGGTTTTGTAAATTTTAATTGTTTTTAAAGCTTCAATATTTCCTTTTATTTTGCCATGATTTAATAAATGTTGACATTTTATTTCAGCTTCAACATCAGCTTTTTCTCTTAGATAAATTGAGTTTGATGAGTTTATTAAGCCTTTGAGTTTTCCTTCTATTATTATTGGCTTATTGCTTTCAATATATCCTTCAAACTCAAAATTTTTTTTTATTACATTTTGAGTGCTACTTTCTTCGAATTCTAAGCTATCTATGCTCATTGAACCCTCTAAAAATGAATGCTTTTGCCTTTAAGCATTCATTTTTGATTGAATTTTTTATGAATTTAGTCGTTTCTTCTTTGGCCCAAAAATCTTAAAAGATATAAGAATAAATTTATAAAATCTAAATAAAGTTTAAGTGAGGCTACAACCGCCATTCTGTTTTTTATTTCGGTGTCGTCTTGTAGCATGTTATCCATTTTGGAAATATTTTGAACGTCATAAGCTGTTAGGCCTGTAAATATGACTACACCTAAAATAGATATAAGGAAATTAAGCCCTGAGCTTCTAAAAAACATGTTAACAAGAGATGCAATAATGATTCCCCATAAGCCCATTATTAGATAGCTTCCCATTTTTGTTAAATCTTTTGTTGTAGTGTATCCATAAACAGACATTCCAAGAAATGTTCCAGCAGTAATTCCGAATGTGAATACTATTGATCCTTGTGTATAAATCATAAATATAGAAGATAATGTTACTCCTGTTAGTGCTGAGTAGAGTAAGAAAAGAGCTGTTGCAGTATTGCTTGATATTTTATTAAGAGCACCACTTATTGCATAGATAAGTCCAAATTGTATAAGTATTATAGCCATAAATGACATTGGATTTGATAATATTATTGCTTTGATTGTTTGATTTTCTGAGGTTGTATATGCAAACATTGCTGAGATTAAAAGTCCAATTGACATAAGCCCGAAAACTTTGGCTAAAAACTTGTTTTTTATTAGTATTTCTTGTTTTTCTTGTGTTAAATCGATCATAATAAAGCCTCCTTATTATTTTATTAAGATTTGTTTTGATCGTTAAATTTTTTGCGAAGTTCATCAAATATAGCGCTTGGAACTTTTCCATACTTTAAGAATTCCATTGAGAATTCTGCTTTTCCTTGGGTAGAGGATCTAAGGACTGTTGAAAATCCAAACATTTCGCTTAAAGGCACCTCAGCCTCAACTTTTGAAAAACTTCCGTCTTCTAGCGAGCCTGTTATTATTCCTCTTCTTTGGTTTAAAAGTCCAAACATATTGCCTTGGAATTCAGTGGGTCCTTCAAGGGTAACTTTCATTATTGGTTCAAGGATTGTGGGCTTTGCTTTTTCATAAGCCTCTCTAAAAGCGCCAATTGCTGCTAATTGGAATGCAATATCAGATGAGTCAACAATGTGATATTGGCCATCATTGATTGTAATTTTTATGTCAACTATTGGAAAGCCAATTAATGTTCCCTTTTCCATTGCTTTTTGGAATCCTTTGTCACATGATGGGATATATTCTGTTGGGATTACTCCCCCTTTTATTAGATTAACAAATTCGTACGTTTCTCCTTCTTTGTTAAGAGGTTCCATAAACCCTGCAACTCGTCCAAATTGTCCAGCTCCTCCAGATTGCTTTTTGTGAGTATAGTTAAATTCAGCTTTTCTTGTAATCGTTTCTCTATAGGCCACTTGTGGCATTCCGGTTTCAACTTCTGCCTTGAACTCTCTTTTCATTCTTTCAATGTAAACTTCTAGGTGTAGTTCTCCCATGCCTTGAATTATTGTTTCGTTTGATTCAATGTCAACATAAGTTTTAAATGTTGGATCTTCTTTTGTGAATCTTCCAAGGGCTTTAGCCATATTGTCAGCAGATTTTTTATCCTTCGGTTTTACAGAAAGAGAAATTACTGGATCTGGAATAAACATTGATGTCATTGAATAGTTGATAGATGGATCACAAAAAGTATCGCCTGATGCGCATTCTATTCCAAATAAAGCAACAATATCGCCACTTCCTCCAAATTCAATGTCTTCCGTATTATTAGCGTGCATTCTGATAAGTCTTCCGACTTTGAATTTTTTAGAAGTTCTTGAGTTGATAAGTTCTTGTCCTTTTTTTAAAATTCCTTGATAGATTCTTACATAGGTTAACTGTCCGTATTGTCCGTCTTCAAGTTTAAATGCAAGAGCAACAGTTGGGAGGTCGTTGTCAATTTTAAGATCGATTTCTTTTTCATTATTATTAAGGTCAAGAGCGGTGTTTTTTATATCATGAGGGGATGGCAAAAATCTGGTTACAGCATCTAAGAGCAATTGCACCCCTTTGTTTTTATAAGCAGATCCCATAAATACAGGGCACAATTTTAAAGCCAATGTTCCTGTTCTAGTTGCATTGTATATTATTTCGGTAGGAACAACTTTTCCTTCCATGTGCAATTCCATAAGCTCGTCATTAAAGTCGGCAAGGGTGTCAAGCATTATTTCTCGTTTGCTTTTTGCTTCTTCTAAGAGATCTGAGGGTATTTCTTTTTCTATTATTTCTGTTCCATCTTTTCCTTCAAAATAGTAGGCTTTCATTAATACAAGGTCTATAACTCCAATATGTTTATCTTCTAATCCAATTGGGATTTGCATTAAAACGGAGTTTAAGTCAAGTTTTGACTTTAGTTGATCTTTTACATTGTAGGGATTTGCTCCGGTTTTATCGCATTTGTTTACAAATGCAAGGCGCGGCACACTATATCTTTTAAGTTGTCGATCAACAGTTATTGATTGGGACTGAACTCCTGCAACAGAATCAAGAACTAATATTGCTCCGTCAAGCACTCTAAGAGATCTTTCAACTTCAATTGTAAAATCTACGTGCCCGGGTGTATCAATAATATTTATTGGGAAATCTTTCCATTCAACGTGAGTTGCAGCTGATGCTATTGTGATTCCTCTTTCTCTTTCAAGTTCCATTGAGTCCATTGTTGCACCAACTCCATCTTTGCCCTTTACTTCGTGAATTGCATGAATTTTATTACAATAAAAAAGAATGCGTTCTGTAAGAGTAGTTTTTCCTGAGTCAATGTGTGCGCTAATGCCTATGTTTCGTAATTTATTGTAGTCCATTAGACTTTGTTCCTCCTGATGATATGTGAATAGAAGATTAACTATCTTAGTAATTTTACAAAATTTTTTTTTAAAAATCTATCTTATATCGTTTTAATATTATTAAATATTTGGAAGTTTAAACTATTTTGTATGATATTTGACAGCTTGCTTGATTAAATTTGGATTAATGTATATCCTTATATTAGGGAATATATCATTTAGTAGATTTTGATTTTATTGATTAAAACTTTTTATTTTTTATTTAGTGAATTAACTCTTACTTTATTATTATACTCCTAAGATAATTATTTGGAGGAATTTGAGTTGGAAACTTTAACAATATCTAATGAATTGAGCAAAATATCACAGGTAGGTTACGATTCTGCTGTGTCTGAGCTTTCTGTGTTTTTTAAGGATGGAAGAGCTTATAAGTATTTTAAGATTGAACCAAGACATTTTAGTGCAATATCTAAACTTGTTGAGGACAGAAGATCAGTTGGTAAATATTTAACAGAAAATGTATTTAACAAATATGACCAAGAAAAGCTTTAATTTGTTTTTTAGATAGTATTAAAAGCCCTTTTGTTTTTAAAGCAAGAGGGCTTATTTATGTTTATGACTAGCTTTTAGAGTGATAAATTTTGTTTTATAGTCATCAAGATGGTTTATTTAATTTTAAAATTCAACAGCATTTAAGTTTTATATTTTGATTATTATTAGATTTAATGTTTTTGCTGCTTTGAATAATTTAAATAGTATAAATAGTATTAAGGATTCAAGTAAGTTTTTTATGTATAAATTATTGTTTATTATTGCTTTTGTTTTGTCTTGCAGCTCTATTTTTAAGGAATATCAAAACATATCAGACGAATATTATAAGCTTGCTAAATTAAATGAAGAGCTTGGTAATGATGAGACTTCTGTTTTGCTTTATGAAAAATCTATTAAATTTAATATTAATGCTGGTGATGATTCAAGTTATAATTTTATTTTAGCTTGCATTAATTTGAAAAAATATGCAGAGGCTGAGTTAAAACTTAATTCTATTATAAAAGAAGATCCAGAGAATATTTTGTTAATTAATCTTAAGGGATATTTGCTATTTAAGAAAAATGATTTGGACAATGCTTTGACTAATTATTTGAAAACTTTAGAATTTGCGCCTGCAAATAAAGAAGCTCTATTTAATATTTTTTATATTTATCATTTAAAGAGCGACAAAAAAAATGCAAAAAAATATATCTCAAAATATAAAGAGCTAAATCATCCTATACCAAGTGGTGTGGAAGAAATAGTGTCTTCTGTTCTTAAGAGTTAATTTTTTAGTTTTTATGTTTACTTTTACTTTGTGGTAATCTTTATGGTAATTATTATATAATAAGGTATGCAATATAAACCCTGTTTTATTTTTCATAAATTTTTGTAGGAGAGTTTGTATATGATTAGGCTTAAAGTTTTAATTTTGTGTTTTTTTGGGATTATTGTGGTAAATGGTTTTACAGATACTAATTTTGAATTCAATTTTGGCGGTGGGATTGCTTTTCCTGTTAGTCCCTTTTCAAGCTTTTACAATGAGGCTTTAGAGATTAATGCAAAGCTTAAGCAAAATTTGCCTTCAGATTTATCCCCAATTGAAAAAGAAGAGATAGTCCAAAATTTTTCCGATTTAGCCAATATTGCTAAAGCTGGAATAAAATATGGAACTTATGCGCAATTTGGTGCTAAATTTGATGATTTTGTTTCTATTGGATTTGAGCTTTTGTTTGACATGAATCTTCTTAAAGCAATAAAGCGTTCAGATGGAACTGCAAATGAAAATTTCTCGTTTATTATGGCAATAACACCGAGATTTTATACAAAATTAGATTTTTTTGTTTTAGCTTTAGCGTTTTTCACAGGTCCTAAGATCAATATAACAACTTCTTCTGCAGATTCTGTTTTAGCAGAATTGGGAACAATGGGCTGGGATATTGGTGCTAGACTTTCATTCTCTTTTTTAATTCTTGAAGGTTACTATATTTGGAATATTAAAAACCCTAAATTTTCTGATTTCAAGTTTGGAATAGGTTTTGAATTTGGAATTGTGTAATTTATTTAATTTTGTTTTTAGGATTATGTATAATATTTGGTTTTCTTATTAATAAGATTTTTCGATTTTTCTTTTTATTATTAAGGCTAAAATATTTTAATAACCTTGCTTTGAAAAATTTTAGTTGTTTTTGTGTGTATAAGTTTTATTAATTGTCAAATTAAGATTGTTGAGATTTTAAAAAAAGAACGAGGAGCTTGGTGAATTTACTTAAAAAAAAATCAATAGGAATTATTGCTTGTCCTGGGGGTAGGGTTTTTGCTAGCAAAATAATAGAAGAGCTTGACAGAATATTTATAAATATTGAAAATGAGATTATAGACAGTATATGTCAAGATTCTAAAGCCTTAAAGGAAGAAATTTTTAAGATTGAAAAAGTTTTATCTCCTTTTTTAGAAGGGCTTAGTTTATCTACTCTTAAAAGTAAAGAGCCTTTAGAAATTCCTGTAAAATTTGTTAAATTTGCCAATGGTGAATTTAAAACTGAAATTTTAAAAACAATCAGAAATAAGGATATTTTTATTGTTCAAGATGTTGCTAATGCTTATGAAGTTGAGATAAGCAGTAGTGAAAAAATAATTATGACAGTTAATGATCACATAATGAATTTAATGACAACAATAGATGCTTGTATGCAGGCTAAAGCCAATTCTGTTAGTGTTATTATTCCGTCTTATCCTTATTCAAGGCAAGATAAAAAGCATTCAAGAGAATGTTTAACAGCAAGTCTTATTGGAAGATTTTTAGAAGAGTTGGGCATTAGACATATTTTAACCTTGGATATTCACTCAAAGGCTATTGAGAATGTATTTAGAAAAGTTTATTTTGAGAATTTAAATGTTTCTTATGAAATCTTTAATTCTCTTAAGGATTTAATAGACATTAGAGATTCTAATTTGGTCATTGTTTCACCCGATACAGGTGCTGTAAGTAGAAATAAATTTTTTGCATCAAGTCTTAAGAGTCCCCTTGCTTTGCTTTATAAGGAGAGAGATTATTCAAGAGTTTCAAATGATGTTGTTGATTCAAATATTTCTGTAACCAAGCTTTTAGGAGATGTTGAAGGTAAGAATGTTTTTATGAGCGATGACATGTTAGCTACTGGGGGTACTCTCATTAAGGCAATGAAATTGCTTAAAAGCATGGGTGCTAAAAAGATTATATGTGGAATTAGTTTGCCGTTTTTCAATGGAGATGCTATTAAATATTTTGATAAAGCTTATGAGGAAGGATATTTTTATAAAATAATTGGAACGAATGCCGTTTGTCATAATGATGAATTAATAAATAAGCCTTGGTATCATGAGGCTAATGTTGCGCCTCTTTTTGCAGAGGCAATATTTGCAATTTATAATAAAGTTGGTTTACAAAAAATTCTTGATAGAAAGGATGATATTCAGAAATTGATTACCAAGGGTTAATTTATGAATGCTCTTAGTATTGATATTGGTACCAGTGTTTTAAAAGCAGCACTAGTTAGTTCTGAAAGTGGAGTTTTAAGTTATATTGATATTAGTTATTCAGATTATTTTGAAGTTGATTTCGAAAATTTTGACTTTAATATATGGCTTTTTTCTTTTAAGAAAGCCATATCCAATTTTCAGCCTAATAAAATAGATTGCATTTCTGTTGGTGGTATTTCACCATGTTTGATTGCTTTAAATTCAAATTTAATTCCTTTGGAAGTTTTGCATTGGAATTCTCTTAAAATTAAGCCTTATTTTAGGGGAAAATCTGTATTTTTGCCTTACGTACTTAGTACGGTTGAAAGAGGAACATATTCTAAAATAAGCTATTTTGTTTCTTGTTTTGAGTATTTTATTTATTTGCTTACAGGAAAGCTTTTTACAAGCTTTCCAAGCATAGAGTATATTCCTTTTATTTGGGATGATATAGAAATAAAAAAATATGGGCTTGATAAGAACAAATTTCCTCCGTTCATAAAAATGGGAGAAAATGTTGGTGTTGTAACTTATAAAGCAGGAGTTGAATTTGGGCTAAATAGCGGAATTAGTGTAATTAATGCTGGAGCAGATTATTTGAATGTTTTGGTGGGAAGCGGTGCTTTTAAGGAAGGAATTGTGTCAAATAGAATGGGTACGAGTGAAGGGTTTAATTTTGTTTCAAGTACATATTTACCAGAATTTTCTCTAGAATATCCTTATTTTTTAGAAGGATTTTTTATTATTGGGAGAATTGTTCCTTTTGGATATTTGATTCAATTGTTAAAAGACAGTTTTTATAAGAAAAGCTTAACTTTTGAGTTACTCTTAAAAAAGATTGTTAAAAGTGCCACTTTAAATAATGTATACTTTTATCCAAGTAAAATTAAGCTTTTTAATGATTTATTTATTTTAGATCCTTGTCTTTGCAAAGATTTAAGTAAAGGAATTTTTGGTAGTATTAAAAATCCGCTGGAGATTGGTTTATCAATCCTTGAATTTGTATGTTTTGCTTTTTATAATAGATTGGTAGAGCTAAAAGACCGTAAAAAAGAAATTTTGAGTATTTTTGTTAGTGGATCTAATTCTGATAATTTGCTTTTAAATCAAATAAAGGCAAATATTCTTGGCAAAGATTTAAAGATTTTTGATTTTAAACATTCAGAGATTATTGGGGGAGCAATTCAAGCATTCTATTCTTTAAGGGAATTTAGCAGCTTAAATGATTCTTTTTTAAAGCTTACAAAGATTAAGCATGTTGTTTCGCCTGTTGTTGAGGTTCATGAAGAATATTTAGAAAAATATCAAAAATATATTAATAATTATAGTCTATTTGTTAACGGGTAATATATAAGTTTCTTTAAATTCGCCTATTCCTGCTATTTTTTTAAAGTCTGCTTTTGCTTCTGATTTTGTTTTATAAGGACCAGATCTTACTCTGTAAATATCTTTATTATCTACTGTTGCAGAATATATTTTAGCAACTATATTATATTTGAGTAATTTTTGAATGTAGTTATCTGCATTGATTGGATCTGAGAGTGATACAAATTGTATGTAATATTCTGTATTGGGATCATATATGTTATCAATATTTAAATTTTTTTGGGCTATGGGTTGAGGCTTTTCAATAATTTTTGATTTCTGAGAAGCATTAGGTATTTTTTGAGTTGTGGGTTGAGGTTTTTCAATAATTTTTGATTTCTGAGAAGCATTAGGTATTTTTTGAGTTGTGGGTTGAGGTTTTTCAATAATTTTTGATTTCTGAGAAGCATTAGGTATTTTTTGAGTTGTAGATTGAGGTTTTTCAATAATTTTTGATTTCTGGGAAGTATTAGGTATTTTGTTTTTGCTTGTAGGTTTTTTTTCTTTATTTAAATCTTGTGTTAAATCTATGATTATTTCATTTTGAGTTTCAGATACCTTTAAAGATTTTTCATTTTGGTCAACGTTTTCTAAGGTGTTTTGATCTTTATCTTCTTCTAAAACAATATTTTTTTCTGCAATGTCTGAGGCCAAATTTTTGTTTGGAAAGAAAATAATTGTTCCAAGAAATATTATGATACAAACTGTTGCAATCGAGGTTAATGCTACAAAAAATCCTTTATTATTATCATTGTTTTCATTCAAATCTTTCATAGTTAATTATCTCCTGCATTTTTTTTTCAATTTCTTTTTCTAGATATGCATAATTCTTGTTATTAATTATATTAATTATTTTTAAGTTTATAATATTTTTTTTAAAAAAAATATCTTTTTGGATTTTGAGTATTTTATTGATTATATTTGAGTCAATGTTTGGCATAGAATATGACAATCTTTTTTTTATTATAGAATTTTTTGCCTTAAGTACAATTATGTAGTCGCAAAGTTTTTCTAAATTTATTTTAAAAAGTAAAGCAGCATTAATTATTATTTTTGTAGATTTATTTTGGATTAGAATTTTTTTTATTTTGCTGAGTATGATTGGATGGGATATGCTTTCAAGTTTTTTTAATTCTTTATTATTATTAAATACAAGATTTCTTAGTAAGAGCTTGTCTATTTCATTTTTAGTATTTAATATTTTTTGATCAAATATTTCAACTATTTCTTCTTTTTTCTCATGTAATACTGAATGTCCAAGCTTGTCTGCATTTATTTCGTAAAATCCATATTTATTGCTAATTATTTTTGAAGCAGTATCTTTGCCAGATGCAATTTTTCCTGTTACTCCAATTATTAATGGATTTCTCCCCACGATTTACCCGTTTCAATATTTGCTTTTAAAGGCAAATTTAATGTGTAAGCACTTTCCATCATAATTTTTAAGATTTTCTTTACTTCATTTTCTTCTTCAATAGGAGATTCGATGAGCATTTCATCGTGTACTTGTAGCAATATTTTTGATTCCATTTTATTATTTTTAAATTCATTAAATACTTTGACCATTGCAATTTTCATGATGTCGGCTGCACTTCCTTGAATTGTGCTATTTATTGCTATTCTTTCAGCGGCAGATCTTTCTAGATAATTATTGCTATTAATTTCTTTTATATATCTTCTTCTTTTTAAGATGGTTTCGCTATATCCAGCATTTCTTACGAAGTTTATTTGATTTATTATAAATTCTTTGATTTTTGGATAAGAGTCAAAGTAAGAGTTTATAAATCCTTTTGCCTCTTCTTTGCTAATTCCCAATTCTTTTGCAAGTCTAAAATCTGACATTCTATAAATTATTCCAAAATTAATAGATTTTGCTATTCTTCTCAAGTTAGGAGTAATTTCTTTTTCCTCTATTTTGAAAAGCTTAGAAGCAGTTTCTGTATGAATGTCTTTATTGTTTTCAAATGCTTTAATAAGGGCTTCATCTTGTGATAAATGGGCAAGTATAGCAAGCTCAATTTGAGAATAATCAGCTGAAATAAAAATATTTCCATTTTCTGGTTTGAATGCTTTTCTTATTTTTCGCCCTTTTTCGTCTTTTATTGGTATGTTTTGCAAGTTGGGGTTTATGCTTGTGATTCTGCCAGTTGCTGTTTTTGTTTGTATGAAGCTTGTGTGCAGTCTGTTTGTTTTATAGTTTATTAGTTCTATCAAATTATCTGTGTAAGTGCTCTTCAATTTTGCAATTTGTCTATATTTTATTAGATTTTCAATTGATTCATGCTGTCCTCTAAGAGATTCAAGCACTTTTATATCAGTTGAATCTTTTTTCATTTTTTCTGGTAATTTTAGATTTAATTTTTCAAATAAAATTTCATGCATTTGTTTTGGAGAATTTAGATTAAAATCAATTCCTATGCTTTTTATTATTTCTTTTTCGATTAGTTCTAATTCTTTCCCAAGTTCTTTTCCATAGCCTTTTAAATATTCTTTATCAAGGTAAATGCCATTTTCTTCCATTTCTATAATTACCTTGTTAAAAGGCATTTCTATTTCGTGCATTAAATTGTCAAGTTTGTCTTCTTTTAATTTTTTGGTAAATATATTAAATAATCTAAATGTAATATCAGCATCTTCAGATGAATAGCTTGTTGCCATTTCTAAAGATATATTTGAGAAGTTATCATTTTTTTGAATCACATCTTCATATTTAATATTTTTATGCATTAAATATTTTTCTGCAAGAAAATCAAGCGATACTTTTGAGTTTGTGTCGATAAGGTATGCGGCAATCATTGTATCAAAATAAGGTGGTATGGGGCTAAATCCATTATTTTTAAGTATTTTATAGTCAAATTTATAATTTTGACCAATTATTTTTGGATTTGACTTAAAGAGATTGTTAAATTTTTGTATTATATAATTTTTTTCTATGTAAGTTTTTCCTTTGGCTTCGATTGGAATATAGTAACCTTCAAATTCTTTAAATGAAATGGAAATTCCAATTAATTTTGCTGTGTAAGTGTCAAGCGAAGATGTTTCTGTGTCTATTGATATGTATTTAGCCTTTTTAAGGCTTTCTATTAAATCATCAAGTTCTATTTTTGTTGTTATTGCGCGGTATTTAACATTTTCGGTGTCAATTGTATTTATGCTGTCTAAGTTGGTAGTAATAAGTTCTTGTTTAAATAAGCTTTTTTGGTCTGCATTTTCTTTTTCTTGTTTTAAGATATCCTTTTTATAAGTTTTTATTAGAGCAATTGCTGAATGCTTTTCAAATAAAGATATTAACTCTTCACTAAAATTTTTTAAGGCAAAATTTTCAATTTCTGGAATTTTTAAATTTTCTTCAAGACTTACAAGTTCGTAGCTTAAAAAAGCATTTTCTTTTTCTTTGATTAAAAGTTCTCGGTGATTTTTATTTATTAGTTCTAAATTTGAATATATCCCTTCTAAGGTTTTAAATTCTCTTAATAAATTTGCTGCTCCTTTTGGGCCAATGCCTTTTATTCCAGGAATATTATCAGATCTGTCTCCAACAATAGCCAAATAATCTTTTATTTGGAAGCTATTTACTCCAAATTTTTTTATTACGTAATCATTATCCATTTCAATAAAGCTGTTGTTTTCAATTTTAAGTATTTTTATGTAATCTGACATTGTTTGTAGCAAGTCTTTATCAGGAGAAATAATGTAAGTTAAATAGTTATTCTTTGCAGCCTTTTTAGCAAAACTAGCTAAAAGATCGTCAGCTTCGTAGCCCTCGATCTCAAAGATTGGTATTTTTGCCTTTAAAAGGCCTTCTTTTATCCATCCGATTTGAGGTATTAAATCATCCGGAGGTGCATCTCTTGTTGCTTTGTAGCTTGGATATTTTTGTTTTCTAAAGGTTGGTATCTCTGAGTCAAAGGTAATAATCAAATGTTCAGGATTTTTTTCTTTTATTATGAAAAATAATGTTTTAAAAAAACCAATAAATGCGTTTACATTTTCTCCTTGTGTATTTAAAAGTGGATAATTTTTCATTACGTGATAATTTCTAAATATTATGTTTAGTGCGTCAATTAGGTAAAGTTCTTTCATATTTTAATATCTAACATTATAGGAAAATTGTTTGCTGCAAGGTTTTGATGTTTTTTAATTTTTGGAATTTTTCTTTTTGCATTTGCAATTTGTTGCAAGATTTCACAACAAATTTGATATTTAATGTATATTTCTTCTTTTAATAGATTAATTTCTTTAATAAAGTATTCGAAATTATCCAATTTTTGGTTTTTAGATTTCAACCATGCATTTATTGTTTTATAATAGTTTTTGATTGATTCTAAGATTAAATCTTTTTTAGGATTGGTTATATTTAATATTCTTATTTCTTCTCTTTGCAATTCATCACTTTCTATTGTTAGTATTAATTTCAATTCTTTTAATTCTAATAACAAATTGCTAAAATATTTCTTTAAAATTTCATTAGCCGACAATATTGATTCCTAATTTGTTGTGAGTAACATTATTTTCTTTTTTTCTTAACTCTTTCCAGGTAAAGTTTAATATTTGCAATTGTTTTATAACATTGTCAATTTTATGTATTTCTTTTTTTAAAAGAACATTTTCTAGCTCTTTATTTAGAAACAAATATATTGAGAGTAAGTTTGTAGATATGTTTCCACCTTGTTCAAAATTTAAAGTTGACATTAATTCAGTAATGATTTCTTGTGCATGAAAGATTTTTTCATTGGCTTTAACCGCATTTTTCCAATTTCCATCTTTTATAAGCTCTTTTGCAACGTTTAAATCCTGTATTGCTTTCTCATAAAGCATTATCAATATTGAGAGGGGATTTGATGTGTTTATTTGTGTTTGTTTATATATTTTTTCTTTTGCTATCAAAATTTCCTCTAATCCAAAAGTTTAATTTGTTCTATTATTTGGTCTTTTTTAAAAGGTTTTGTAATATATCCTCTAGCTCCAAGAGATAGCGCTTTTTGTATTAATTCTTGCTTTCCAATAGCTGTAACCATTAATATATTAACCTTTTTAAGCAATTTTTTATTAATTTCATACATTCTCTCAAGAGCTGTGATTCCATCCATTCCCATCATTGTTATGTCGAGTGTTATTAAATCAATATTGCTTTGTTTTTCAAATTCTTTAATAGCCTGAATGCCATCTTCGGCTTCTAAAAATTCTTTAAATCCTAATTGACTTAAGATTTTTATTAGGTTTTTTCTCATAAAAAGCGAATCATCAGCTATTAAAGCTTTTTTGCTTTCTTCCAAACTAGCACTCCTTTTATCCATTTTAACATATTAAAATATCTTTAACGACAATTAAAATATAATTCACATTTTTATAATATTGTCTTTTTGATTGACATTTTTCTTTAAAGATTATTTTAATTTGAACATAAGTAAAATAATATGTATTTTGGGGGATATTTTATGGTGTATATAGTAAGGTCGGTTTTTGCTTGTTAGAATTGTTTGATAAAATAATAAAGGATATGTTAAATTTTACTCTATGAGCAGCAAAGTACAGCAAGAAATTGCAGATCTTAAGAAGTTGATTAGAAAGTGGGATAAAGAGTATTATGTTGACTCTTTGCCTAGTGTTGAAGATTTTGTGTATGATAAGCATATTTTAATGCTTAAAGAGCTGGAAAGTAAGTATCCCGAATATAAGACCTTAGATTCTCCTACTCTTAAATTTGGCAGTGATCTTTTAAATGACTTTAAAGAGGTTGAACATTCTGTTCCTATATTAAGTCTTGATAAGGTTTATGATCTTAATTTACTAAAATCATGGATAGATAAGATTGATTTTAATAATTCTTTTAATATTTCTGTTGAGCCAAAGATTGATGGATGTTCTATTGTTCTTTATTATAAAGATGGGATTCTTGAAAAAGCTCTTACTAGGGGTAATGGAAAATTTGGCAATGACGTTACTAAAAACATTAGAACCATTAGGTATATCCCTTTATTTCTTGATGAAAAGGTTGATTTAGTATTAAGGGGTGAGGCTTATATTACTAAAGAAAATTTTTTGAAAATAAATAAATTTTTAGAAAAGCCTTATACTAATTCTAGAAATTTGGCTTCAGGAATACTTAGAAGGGTTGATAGTAGAGAGGTCGCTAATTTTCCTTTAAATATTTTTATTTATGATTTTTTGAATGCTGGATTGGAGTTTAAAACTAATGACTTAGCTACTTTAAGACTTAAGAAATTGGGGTTTAAAGTAAATCCTTTGATTAGGTTTTTTGATCAAAAAAGTTCAATCTGCGAAGTTTTAGATTATATAGCAGATATAACAAAAAAAAGAGATTCTTTTGAATATGAAATAGATGGCGTTGTTCTTAAGGTTAGTGATTTTGCTTTAAGAGAAAAATTGGGGTATACTGCTCACCATCCTAAATGGGCAATGGCTTACAAATTTGAAGCGCTTTCAGGTGTTAGTAGGGTAAATAGCATTGTTGTTCAAGTTGGACGTAGTGGTAAAATTACTCCGGTTGCAAATATTGATAAAGTTTTTGTTTCAGGGGCTTTTATTACTAGCGCAACATTACACAATCAAGATTATATAACGTCTATTGATTTGAATGTTGGTGATGTTGTTAAAGTTTCAAGAAGAGGAGATGTAATTCCTGCTGTTGAAATGGTGATAAATAAATTTTCAACAGGATTTTTCAAGGTTCCTAATAATTGTCCAGCTTGCAAAACCGTTTTAGTAAAAGAGGGGGCACATTTTTTTTGTACAAATAATAATTGTCCCTCAGTAGCAGTCGAGAGAATAAAATATTTTTGTAGTAAAAATTGTATGGATATTGAAGGGTTTTCCGACAAGATAATTTCTTTTCTTTTTGAGAAAAAATTTATTTCTTCAGAAATTGATCTTTATACATTTGATTTTTATAAACTTCTTGCATTTAAAGGGTTTAAAGATAGAAAGATAAATAATTTAATAAATTCAATTGAATCTAGTAAAAAAAAGCCATTTAGTAAATTACTTCTTAGCATGGGAATTAAAGATTTAGGAGAAAACACAATAAGGTTGTTATTCCTTAATAATTTAAATTCGTTTTCAAAACTTTTTAAGCTTTGCCAAGATAAAGATTTTGCTTTTTCAACATTATTGAAAATTAAAGGCATAGGGGAAAAAATTGCTTTAAATATTATTGAAGCTTTTAATGATTCGATAATGCTTAATAAGTTTAAATTTTTTGAAAACTTGAAATTTAAAATGGAAGAGTTTATTACGATTGATGATGAGAATAAGTTATTAGTTGGTAAAAAGTTTTGCATTACTGGAACTTTTAATGGTTATTCCAGGTCTATTGTTATTGACAAGCTAAAAAATAAAGGAGCAATTTTTAACACTTGCGTGACCAGGAGTTTAGATTTTCTTATTGTGGGAGAAAAAGCCGGATCGAAGCTTAAAAAAGCTTTGAGTTTAAATATAAAAATTATGTCTTTTAAAGACATAAAAAGTTATTTAGATTAGTTGGATTTAAAGTGTTTGTTTTTATTTAATTATTTTTATTTGCTTAAATTCAGACTTTAGATTTTTATACATAATTCCTAGTTCGTGGATATTTTTGACTTCTATTAAGTTTCTGAAAAATTCTTCTTTATTTTTTAGAGCAGGGTTAATGAAATATTTTTCAAATTTATATTTTGAGATTATTTCATGATTTTTTAAAGCTTCATTTAAATTATTAGTTGGATTTATTTCAATATAGTATGTGTTTTCTTTTTTAAATGCAAATTGATTCCCCTTTTCTTTAAATTTATAGTTATTAAGATATATGTCGGGGTAGATTTGAAAATCTGCTGTTTTGATCATAGTTGTTTTTGAGGCGCTTTTAGTATTTTCTTCTAGATCTTGGCTTTCATTTTTTTCTGTGGGCTTTAAATATTCCTTTTCTAATTTCTTATTTTCTTCTAAATCGTCATTTTTATTTGTAATACTTGGGATGAAAGTTTCTTCGTTTAAAGGTTTTTGAAAAATTTCTTTTTTTTTAAAATTGTTTAATTCTTTTTGAAGTTTTAAAATAGTTTCTTCATTCTCTTTTATTTTATCTTCTAATTCTTTGAGCTTGTGTTTATCAGTTCTTATTTTTTTTTGATTCTCCTTGTTTATTGCTTCATTTGCGCTGATTTTTCTTTTTAGATCATTGATTATTCTTCCTATTGAAGACAAGTTTTCCTCAATTTCTTCTAAGTTTTTATCTGAGTTATCTTTTTTTTTAAAATTTCTTAATTCTCTTTGTAAGTCTAAAATAGTATTTTCATTGTCGTTGATTCTGTCTTCAAGTTCATCGATTTTTTTTTCATTAATAGCATAATATTTTTCGTTTTCATTAAGATTTTCTTTTAGATTGTTTATTATTCCTTCATTAGAAGGGTAATTGTCCTCATTTGCTTCTTCGATTTCATCATTATATTCATAATTTTCTTCAAAATCATCATCAGCTTCTTCTTCAATGTTTTCAATATTTATTTTTTCGTAATTTTCATCTGTTTTAGGTTGAGCTTTTTTGCTAAGGAGCTTTTTTATTTCTTCTATTTCGTTTTTTAATTTATTGGTTAAAATTTCATATTTTTTTGCTTTTTTTTCGATTGATTCTATTTTTTTATTTTCATTTTCCGACGCTTTTTGATTTTTGTTTTTTAAAAGCTTTTCTATATTTTTAATCTTATTTTCATAATTTTCAATTACAGATTTTAGATCATTTTCGTCCATTCTTTTTTTGGGCAGGCTTTTATCTCTTATGTTTTCTGGCAATTTCAGATCTTTACCCTTTTTGGGGTCTTTATAAGAAACTATGTTTTTGTTTAAATGTTTTGAGGTATTTATTTGATCACTTTTGTTCTCAGCGCTTTTAAATTCTTCGCTTAAGTCTTCTAGGGGAATTTCAATGCTAGAGTAACTTATTGTATTATTGGCTCCAAATAATGATATACATAGAAGTATTAGAAAATATTTAAAGCTTCGATTTTTTGCTTTATTCATAAGGTCCTTGTTTTTATTTAGAAAACATCTATAATTTATAATGTTAGCATAATTTGTTTATTTATCAAAAGTGATAAATAAACATCGGGGCTATTTTTATTGACAAATAGTGCTGATTTCAAATTAGTTTTAATTGAATTTTTTATCAAGTTGCTTTTAAGCTTGTTGCATATGTTGGTAAGGTCAGCTGTTTCTGAAATTTTATTTTTTAATCCTTTTTTATTTATGCAATGTTAGGTTTTTACTAATTTAATTTTTTTGTTTAGTGGGGTTTGCGAGTTTGACAAATGTGGATGCACATGAATTTTGGGCTTTGCCAGTTTGCTGTAATGTTAAAGATTCTTTTATTGAAGATTTTAGTTTTATAGATGAACATATAAGTTCAATTTTTAGCATCAGTTATAAAGATAATATAACTTTAAAGTTTAGAGATTTTGTTGATTCTAATGAATTTAATTTAAAGCTTTTTGATAATAAAATAAGCTTTAAAGGTCAAATTCCTTTGGTTTTATATTCAGACAATTTGGATTATTTGCTAAAAGCGGAAAAAAGCGTTCTTTTTAATCTAAGAGTTGGTGATGTGAGCAATAGTTATTCTTCTGGATTTACAAAGAAAGAATCTCAAACTTGCAATGTTTTGAATGCTTGTTATGAATTTAGTGATTACAATAGTTTTTCAGACGACTTTATTTTAGTTAAAATATTTTTTGATTCTGAAAATTTAATTATTGATGCTAATGTAGACAATATTTCTTTTTTAAAATTTTTTATTAGTGAAAATTTTGGTGTAAGTAAAGACAAAATAAAAATCAATTCTCTTAATAATTACTGGTCTAGCTCTATTTTCCCTATTTCTTTTAATGCAATTTTACAAGGCATTGTAATTTCAAAAAAGATTAATAAAAGGGTTAATGTTGTTTACTACAAAAGACATTTTGGAATTTTAGATAATTTAAATTTAACTTTTTCAGTTTCTAATTGTTTATTGGCAGATAATAAGCTTTCAAAGATTGTTTTAGAAATTATAATAAATAGACCTTTAAATTTTTTATATAAATTTTATTTTAAATTTATTAATAAAATTTTCAAAAATTTGTTTTTTGATGGGTTTTTAGAAATTTTTTTTGTTGAGAATAAAAGTGATTTCATCTTTTTTTATGACAATCTTTTGGCATTTGAGACTTCTGTTTATAATTTTATTTATTCCAATTTTTATAATCTTGCTTTGTCGATCTCTTGTGAGCCAATAGGTTATTTGCTTACTCAGATTAAAGGTGATTATAGTAGGTTTTTAAAAATTTTTAAAAAACTAGATATAAAAAATTCTTTAATAAAGAAATCTTCTGTTTTAAGTGTTAATAAGGATTATGATATTTTTGATACTAGTCGAAGGGGAGTTGGTTTTGCTTATTTGAATTCAAACACTTATTTTTTAAGTGAAGAGCAATATGTTGTTGCTTTCTTGTATAAGGACGAATTAAATGTATTTTTGCCCTACAGCATTATTGACAACAATTTAAGCAACTATTTGAAAAATAGTTTGGCTAAAACATTGGGCTTGACCTATAGCAATATAAACTTTTTGATAGACGAGAGCGTATTAGATTTTGCCAATTTTTATAATCTTCTTTTTAAAGATCCTTATTTGATTGAAAAAGCAATTTTAAGTATTAAAAACAATTTTTCTTCTTTAATAGGTGGTGCAGATTTTGTAAATGGATATCCTGTTATTGTTAAAGAAAAAATAGCTATTAGCGATGTTAATGATTGCGTGCTTGGGTGTTCTGTTGAACTTAAATTTGAATTTTATTCTCTTAGTGCTGTTTTTAGCAATGTAAGCTTTTTTGTAGAGCAAGGCAAATTTTCCAAGCTTAAGCTAAATAACAAAAGAATTCGTACAATATTTGGGTTAGCGGTTGATTATGTATTTTGTCGTGCTAATGTAAGTTGTGATATTAAAAATTGTTTAAGCTTAGAGTTTGTTGAAGATGGTGAGTTTGTTTTTTCTTTTAGAAGTGTTTTTATTGTTTCTGTTTCTGCAATTCGAACTGCTTTGATTCAAGTATTTGATTTTAATGCAAGCAGCACCCCTCTTGATTTTGAAGAAATTTTAAATAGTTGGAGTATAAAAATTGACATTAATTAATTTCAATTTAAATGGAGAGAGTATTTCAAAAAAGATCAGTCTTTCTTTGGGGACTAGAAATCTTTTGGATTCTATTTTTTTTGCTAAGAATGATAGTTTGGAATACATTGTTAATAACAGATTTTTTTTAATTTTATTGGATTTCAAACTTGTTTATTCTGATTTAATTCCCGCTTTTATTTTAAATGGGCGGAGTATACTTACCCTTGAAGGACTTAAGAAAAAAAGTTTTTATAAGCATATGCAAAAGATTTTATTAGAAGACGATTTTAATTTTTGTAGCAATTGTTTTGAATCTAATGTTTTGCTGTTTTATTACTTTTTGGTAAATGAGATTGTAAGTAAATCAGATATTTTAGGCTATAGAAATTCGTTAAAATGTAATTGTATGGATGTTAATACTTTTTTATCTCTTTATTTGAAAGCTGAAGAATTGTATAGAAAAAATGGCTAATGTTAAGGTTTATTATCCTGAAAGTTTTAATATACTATCTAATTTATTTAACAAAAATTTAAATAATTATATCATTTATAATGAGCTAGATTTTAAAAAAAATCTCAGTTTGTTTAATAGAGAAACACCTGTTGATAATTTTTTTATTGTTGGTAATTTTGAAAAATTTAATAAGGTGTCTTTAAGGGGTAATTTTCTTGAAATGGGGCCGTGTGTTACTTATAACGAGATACTTCGGATTGGTAAGAAAAATATTCCAAGTTTGTTTTATGAATTTATTTCAAAATTTAATGATAAAATATATTTAAATAGCATTAACCTTGCAAATGGGTTTTATTATAAAAACACCGTTTTTGATATTTATCCTTTACTGTTAAGCCTTGATGCCCAAATTGAGTTTAAAAATATTTTAACCAAAAAAACCTATGTTTTTAGTGCTTATAATTTAAATAGAGCTGAGTATATTGCAAATCGAAGCACTGTTCTTGTTACCAAATTTAAATTTCCAATGATGAATTTATGGAACAGAAGTTTTTATCATAAAATATTTTTCAATACCTTATCTTTTGATATTTTAGAAGAAGCGGATATTATTTTTATATGCATTCTTTTAAACATAAAAAGAGACATTATAAATGATTTTTTGTTAAAAATATTTTATGATGACAAGGTGATAGTCATAAAGGATTTTCAGGTTTTGCTTTTAAACAAATCTTTGCCGCTTTCATTTTCTGAGATAGAAAATTCTCTTAAAATGTTGGATAAAAATATAAGAGATTTTAAAAATTTTAATATAGGAGAGAGAAATTTAAAGCTAATAAAGAATTTTTATTTAGACATATTAATGAGTTTTAATTTTTAATTATTCGAATAAGTTTAATTACTATCTTTAGTATGCTATATTTCTTATATAAAGGGAATATATAATTTATTTTTATGTATTATAATGTAAAAAGTTAATCAAAAAATAATATTCATAATGAGGGGTTTCTGTACTTATGGTAAAAAAAGAAGCAATTATTAAGGCTGTAAACGGTTTACATGTTAGGCCTGCATCAACTTTTGTAAAAAAAGCTAAAGAATATTCTAGTGATATAACAATAGAATCTGATGGAAAATCTGTTAGCGGAAAAAGTTTGTTTAGACTTCAAACTTTAGAATTATCAGCAGGTAAAAGGCTTTTGATATGTGCTGAGGGTGAGGATGAGGAGATCGCTGCTTCAGAGCTTGCAGAGCTTATCGAATCTTTTAAGGAATGAATTTAGAAGGATTTAAGTTATGACTTTATCGGGCAAAAGAATATCCAAAGGGATAGGCATTGGAGAAGTTCTTTGTATTAGGAAAAATTTTGATAAAACTATAAGCAGAGAAAAAATAGACTTTTCTCAAGTTGATAGCGAGATATCAAAATTCAATAAAGCGAAGTCAAAAGCAATTGAAGCTCTTAAGAATCTTGAGAGAAAAGCTATGCTTCAATTTGGAGATGATAAAAAAGGTATTTTTGAAGGCCAAGTGTTGATCGTTGAAGACGATGAGCTTTCCGAACTTGTTATTGAGTTTATTACAAAGGAAAATTATAGCGCCGCTTATTCTATTTATTTGGCGTTTGAAAATTTAGTTAAAAGTGTAGAAGACTATAAAGATCCTTATTTAAAAGAAAGAGCGTCTGATTATAAGGACATTAGAAATAGATTAATTTCTATAATTTTAGGCCAAGTAACCGATTTTTCTGAGATTAATAAAGATATTATTCTTGTTACCGAGGAATTAACCCCATCTGATACCATGCAATTTGACTTAAATTATGTTAAAGGGTTTTTAACTGCGGTTGGAGGAGAAACTTCTCATGCTGCCATTTTAGCAAGAACAATGGGGCTTCCAGCGCTTGTTATGACTTTGTTAGATATTGATGAGTTAAAGGATGGCGATAAAATAGTAATTGATGCAATATCTTCTATTGTTATTAAAAATCCTTCTTCTGTTGAGCTTGATCTTTATGAAGGTAAGATTTTGCGTCAAGTAGAGATGGAAAAAGAGCTTTTTTCTTTAAAAGATAAAGATGCTGAAACAAAAGATGGCGTAAAGGTGTTTTTAAAGGCAAATATTGGAACACCTGTTGATGTTACTTATGTTAATAAATATGGTGTTGAAGGAATAGGTCTTTTTAGAACAGAATTCTTATATATGAAATCTTTACAACCTCCAACAGAAGATGAGCAGTTTGAAACTTATAAAAGAGTTATAGAAACAATGGAAAAAAAAGGGGTTGTTACGATTCGTACTCTTGATGTTGGTGGGGATAAAGAAATTCCCTATCTTAATTTTAAGAAAGAGGAAAATCCCTTTTTGGGATTTAGGGCGCTTAGGATGTACAAGGAATATGAGGAATTGATCCAGGCGCAGTTTAATGCTATTTTTAGGGCCAGCCATTATGGGAAGATAAGGGTAATGGTACCTATGCTTACCAGGTATGAAGAGATAGAAACAATAGAATATTTTGTGAATAATGCAAAAATTAACTTAAAGTCTAGAGGTTTGCCTTTTGATGAAAATTTGGAAGTGGGTTGCATGATAGAAGTTCCTTCTGCAGCTTTAATTTCTTCTAAACTTGCCAATAAATTGAAATTTTTTAGTATAGGGACCAACGATTTAACCCAATATGTTTTAGCTGTTGATCGTGGTAATCAAAAAATATCAAATTTATATGATAAGTATAATCCTGCTGTGTTGAAATTAATCAAAAAGGTTCTTGATGATGGTGTTAGCTCTGGAATTGATGTGTCTGTTTGTGGTGAGCTTGGAGGAGATGATGCTGGAGCACTTATTCTTGTAGGCCTTGGATTTAGGTCTTTAAGTATGATTCCTGGCGCTACACTTAGAATTAAATATTTGCTTAAAAAGTACACAGTAATGGAATTAGAAGAATTGGCAAATAAGGTTTTAAATAGTGATTCCGAGCGAGAAACTTTAAGTTATTTTGATAAATTTATAGGAGATTAGTTATGGGGTTTTTAGATTTTTTTAAAAAAACCGCTACATTGGATTTGATTGCTCCGATTAGTGGAAAAGTTATGTCAATTGATAAGGTTCCCGATGAAGCTTTTGCTGAAAAAATAGTTGGTGATGGAATTGCAATTCTTCCAACAAGTAATGAGTTGTTAGCGCCTTGTGATGGGAAAATAGGTAAAATTTTTAAAACCAATCACGCCTTTAGTCTTGAAACTAAAGAGGGCGTTGAAATTTTTGTCCATTTTGGAATTAATACTCTTAATTTAAATGGCAAGGGTTTTACAAGAGTTGCTGAAGAGGGCACCAATGTTAAACAAGGTGAAGTTATTATTAGACTTGATCTTGAATATTTGAAAGAACATTCAGAATCCGTTATTACTCCAGTTGTTATTGCAAATTCTGATGAAGTTTCAAGCATAGAATATTCTTTTGGAAGGCTTGAAAATGATTCTGAATATATTTTGTTGTCCTCAACCGTTTTAACAGAAGAAATTAGGCATAAAATCTCTCAAACAAAGCCTGTTACAGCAGGCAAAGATTTGGTGTTGCGAGTTAAAAAGTAAAAAGAGAGAGCTTAAAACTCTCTCTTTGCTTTTAATTATAAGAAGTCTTTTTCTATAAATTCGTTTATTATATTTATAAATTTTCCTGGATTTTTGCTAGGCATTCCTGAAGTTAGCATTGCTTCCTCAAAAAGGAGAATACTTATTTTTTCTAATTTTTCAGGCTCTAGATTTTTTAAATTTTGGACTATTTTATTATTAGGGTTTAATTCAAGTATTGGTTTAATTTCTTTTACTTCTTGCCCCATTGACAGCATGATTTTTTGCATTTGGTAAGTTGGATCGTTGCTATCAATTATTATTGCTGAAGGTTCTTTTATTAATGTTGCTGATAGATTGACTTCTTTTATATGGTCCTTGAGGATTTCTTTTACTTTTGTAAGGGTATCTTTGAATTCTTCTTCAATTTTTTTGAAATTTTCATCTTTTAATTCATTACTGGTTTCGTTTTTATTTATTGCTTTTAGCTTTAATCCTTCGTATTCCGGAATTAGATTTAAGATAGCTTCATCAAGTTCATCGTCCATGATTAGGATTTCAAATCCTTTTTCTTTATAGGCAGCTACTATTGGGTTTTCTTTTAATATATTTTCTTTGCCGCCTGTTATATAGTAAATGCTTTTTTGGCTCTCATTCATTCTTTCCTTATACTCTTTAAAAGACACAAACCCATCTACGCTTGAGGATTTAAACCTTATTAATGAGATAAGCTTTTCTCTGTTTTCAAAGTCAGAATAAACACCTTCTTTAATGCATCTTCCAAATTCTTTAGAAAACTCAGAATATTTTTCAGGATTTTTTTTGCTTAGCTTTTCAAGCTCGCTTAGTATTTTTTTTACAGAAGATGATTTTATTTTGGACAAAATTTTATTTTGCTGTAAAATTTCTCTACTTACATTGAGCGGTAGATCTTGGCAGTCTATAATTCCTTTTATAAATCTTAGATAGTTTGGAAGCAAGCTACCTTCAGAATCTGTAATAAAGATTCTATTTATAAATAGCTTTACCCCAGGTTTAGTGTTTGGGTAATATAAATCATAAGGAGCTTTACTTGGGACGTAAAATAAACTAGTATATTCTAAATTTCCCTCGGCTTTTGTATGAATATGCATTAATGGATTTTCATAATCAAAGGTTGTATTTTTATAAAATTCATTATATTCTTCTGCTTTAATTTCGCTTTTATTTTTTGTCCAAAGAGCGGTAGTTTCATTTAATTTTTCTTCTTTTTCTTCTACTCCCTCTTGTTTTCCGTCCTTCATTATAGGTTCGCTGTATTTAATATAAATGGGATAATTTATATGATTTGAATATTTTTTGATAATTTCTTGAATTTTCCATTTATTGGCATACTCAAGACCTTCTTTATTAAGATAAAGCTTTATTTCTGTGCCTGACTCTTCTTTTTTTGCTTTTTCTATTTCATATCCTGTTTTACCGTCGCTAGACCAAATATACGCATCGCTTTCTAGTGCTTTTTTTGATGTAACTTCTACTTTTTCTGATACTATAAATGCGCTGTAAAATCCAACCCCAAACTGGCCAATTAGGCTTGCAGATTTTTTTTCATCTTGTTTTAAATTATTAATAAATTCTTTAGTTCCTGATTTTGCAATTACTCCAAGATGATTAGTTAAATCTTGTTCATCCATTCCGATTCCATTATCTTTAATTAGGATGCTTTTATCATCAAATGATATTTCTATTTTTGGTTCTAAGGCAATGTTTTTGAATTTTTCGTTTGTCAAGCTTAAAAACTTGAGTTTATCAATTGCGTCAGACGCATTTGATATCAATTCTCTTAAGAATATTTCTTTATGTGAGTAAAGAGAGTGGATGATTAAATAAAGCAAATCATTTACTTCTGTATCAAATTGTTTTTTCATGTAGCTTTTCCTTTTTAATTTAATCTTTACTTTTTTTATAATATAACATAATCTAAAAATAATAAATAAAGCAATTTATTTAAAATAGAAAATTAGAATCAAGGAGAATGCAATGGATGTAGGAATTTATGGACTTGGTGTTATGGGCGGCAATTTAGCTCTAAATATTGCTGATAACGGTTTTAATGTTTCTGTTTACAATAGAGATAGTGAAAAAACTGAAATTTTTGTTAAGCAAAATTCTCATAAAAAGATAAATGGCTTTAAAGATATTGAATCTTTTATTAAAAGCTTGAAAACTCCAAAAAAAATCATTTTAATGGTGACAAGTTCGGCCGTAGAAAAGGTTATTGAGCAACTTTTGCCCTTTATGAATAAATCAGACATAATTATTGATGGTGGAAATTCTCATTATAAGAGCACAATGAGATTGGAAAAAGAATTGTTTGCTAAAGACATTTATTTTGTAGGACTTGGAATTTCTGGAGGAGAGAGAGGAGCGAGATTTGGTCCTGCGCTAATGTATGGAGGAAGTAAATCAGCTTATGAAATTCTTGAGCCCATGTTAAATAAAATTGCAGCTAAAACCAAAAATAATGATATTTGTTCGACTTATATTGGAGAGAACGGCTCTGGGCATTATGTTAAAATGATACATAATGGCGTGGAATACGCTGATATGCAGCTTATCAGCGAGGTTTATTTTTTCATGAAAAAAGCTTTCAATTTAGATAATTTGAAAATTTCTGAAGTTTTTGAAAAATGGAATGAAGGCGATCTTTCAGGGTATTTGCTAGAAATAACTTCTAAGATTCTTAGGTATAAAGAAAATAATGAATATTTAGTTGATAAGATTTTAGATATTGCAAATCAAAAAGGCACTGGTGTTTGGACATCTATTGATGCTCTTGAATCTAGTATGCCTGTAAATTTAATTGTTGAATCTGTTTTTTCAAGATTTATGTCGGGTTTAAAGCACGAAAGGATTATTGCTAGCGATTTGCTTAAGATGGATACTGCTTCTTTTGAATTTGAGCTTAGTGACTGGATTTTAGATCTTTATTATGCTCTTTTAGTTTCAAAAATAGTAGCCTATGCTCAAGGTTTTATGATGCTTAAGACTGCGTCTTTGAATTATGGTTGGGATTTAAATTTAGGTAAAATTTCTTTAGTTTGGAGAGAAGGCTGTATTATTCGTAGCAGTTTTTTAGATAAAATTAAATTAGCTTATGATAAAAATCCGCATCTTATTAATTTGCTTTTCGATGATTATTTTTTAGATTTGCTAAAAAATAATCACAAGTCTTTAAGAAGAATAATTTCAAAGGCTAGTGAAATTGGGATTCCTTTGCCAGCATTTTATGCCAGTCTTTCGTTTTTAGATTCTTATTCTACTAATTATTTGCCTTCTAACCTAATTCAAGCACAAAGAGATTTTTTTGGTGCCCATTCTTTTGAAAGATTAGACTCAAAACGAGGTGAATTTTTTCATAGCGATTGGCAATAAATTAAATAAATTAGAACATTAGTATTAGAAGATATAGTATTTAGCAAATATTCCCCCGGCAAAGTTTGATTTTATGCCCGAGTAGGTTCGGTGTTGAGCAAGAGATCTTGTATTTGAGATGAATTCTATTGAAGGTGCTATTTTCATACCTATTTCTAAATTTTCTCTAATGTCGTAAAAAATAACCAGCGGAATTCTTATTCCAAATCCCAGTTCTACATTTATTAATTTAGATGTGTGAGACGATATGCTTATATTTCCTCCTACTCCAACTCCTAAATTTAAATTTTTTATCAAAGATATTGTAAAAATGAAATCAAGTGCTGCTATTGCTAATAAATTAAAATCATAAAATTTTGATTCAAGTTTGGGGCCTGATAGATTTATTCCATTGCTACCACCATAGCCTATTTCAAAATCAATGAAAGGAAGTGACATTATTAAGTTAATAATTGGATTTCCAATACTTGCTCCGAAGCCAATTCCTCTATTTAAATATGAATCTTTTGCAAAACTATTTGTAGATATGTTTGCAATCATGATAAATAATATAAAGATTTTTTTCACCGTTGTCTCCCAAATTTTGTCTTATCATTATATTTTATTTTTGAATTTTAAAACAATAAAAATAAGATCTTTTCTCTTAAATCTTATGTTTAAGTTTTTGGGAGCGAGCGGTTTGATTTTTTAACAATTGTTCTTTTTTAAAAGAATTTTATTATTTAAAGAATTTTATTTTAAGTAAACCAGAATCTTATTCCTAATCCTGCGAATACTTCCCACCTAAATCCAATGCCATTACTCCAAATGTTCATTCCAAGTCCTGGTGCTATTCGTAAAAATATGTCGAATTTTTTTCTAAATACTGCAATATTTAAAGCCAAAGGCAGTCTTGCTCCAATGCTCATTGGGCCTGAGCCTGACTTGCTGCCCCCAAATCTTGAAAACCATATTGTTCCATATCCTCCTGCGCCAACTGAAAAATCCAAAATATTAGCGGCTACTGGGAATGTATATATATAGAAAATATAGTCCAATGCTATAAACAGTGTTTTCCAGTCTGAAAATAAATTATTTACTCCGCTGTAAAGACCAATGTCAAGATCAAAGCTTCCTATATTAATCTGTAGAGCAATTGGTAATGGAAGTATAATTCCTGCTCCAAATTTACCCCTTGCAGATTCTTTTGAATTAGCAAAGCCTGATATTGGTGCCAATAAAAGTAAAATAATAATTGACATAATAATTATTTTTGTTTTCATTGCGTTATTGTCTCCTAAGTACAACATTTTAGTTTTTAAAAGAATTTTAGTTCAATAATTTTTTTTATCTAAAAAGTGAAAGCTATATCTTAAGAGAGCCTTTTATTCCAATAGAAAAGTTGCCTTTTATTGGAAATATTAAATTTCCGGTAGGCATTTGGCCAATGAAAATTGATGGTGTTGTTTTTATTATAATTTCAATAATGTCATAATAAGCCTCATATATTATTCCCAAGGGGAAGCCTACTCCGATTTTATAGGTAATCCCAGAAGAAACATTTGTTAAATTTGAGTTTGCAATTTTACCTATTTCAAAAAATAGGCCAGATCCCAAGAAAAAGATAAAATTTGAATTTTTAATTCTTGAATTTAAAAATATATAGTCACAATATGTTTTAAATAGCAATGTTATTGGTGATTTTGGAAAAAATTCTGAGACACTCAATATTGTTACTCCTACTCCAATATCAAAGTTATTGATACTGAATTCTATTGCAGTAGGGTAAGGTAAAATTAAGCCAAATTTTATTTTAGTTTTTGTTTTTAAGCTTTCTATTTTTGGAATAGTTGCACTATTTTGACCAGTTATGTTGTTTTTAGATTTTTCGCTTGTGAAAATATTCTCAACATTGAAAAATAATGTAATAATTATTAATAATTTGATTAATTTGTTTTTACTTTGCATTGTCAACTTTTTTTATGTGAGATTTAATTTAAAGCACAACTTTCTACCTTAAATTATAAGATAGAATTCTTTTAAAACTATATTTTTTATTGTTTTCGGGAAATTAAATTTTATTAACTTCTAATTTGTATTTATGAATATATGAGGTAATATTAATCTTGATATTAGCATTCTATTTGCGATTTAAATTACATTTAAAGGGGCGTTTATGGGCACAGATTCAGATGTGCAAGATTCTTTAAGTCAGTATCTTTTATTTAGTTTGGACGAACTTTATGCTATTGAGATTAAATATGTTGTTGAGGTTTTAGAATATACTAAGATATCAAAAATCCCAAGAACTCCCAATTACATGGCAGGAATAATAAATAATAGGGGTAAAATCGTTCCAATAATTGATATTCGAAAACAATTTGGAATGAGCGATCGAGCCGTTAATGAGGATGATAAAAAGAGAAATAAGGGAGTTAACATTTCAAACATTATTATATTGAATTTAGTTTACGAGGGGGATGAATTTAATCTTGGAATTTTAGTAGATTATGTCAATGAAGTTCTTGAATTAGATCCATTTAGTATTGATGATGCTCCTAAGATTGGATCAGGGTTTAATTCAAAATTTATTTCAGGAATTGGTAAGAGTAATGATAAGTTTATTATTATTTTAAATGTAGAAAATTTATTTGACGTTAGAGAGCTTTCTAAATTTAGAAATACAACAATATATGATCCTGAATATCAGCAGCAATAGGAGTTTTTAGTCATGATTTATAGGCCGGAAGGAGAGCTTGTAATAAATAGTATTTTTAAGGTAAAAGAAGATTTGTTGCATATTTTTAAAAAAATGAAAGAAGGGGATACTCTTACTATTGATCTTTCAAATGTTGAAAAAATAGATATTACTTTTATACAAATTTTGTATGCATCTAATAAATATGCTAAGAATAAAAATTTGTTTGTAAAAATTGAGTATCCGTCTGATGAGGTTTTAAGTTCATTAATATATGGTGGGTTTTTAGTGGATATTGAAGATGTTGATAGCTTTGATTTGGGACTTAATTTAGTTGGATTTTAGATTTAAGGAAAGCTTATGGATAGTAGTGATGTGATTGATAAATTTAAGAATTCCTTTAAGGAAGAATCAATAGAAAATATTTCAGATATTGAGCAAGCACTTCTTAATCTTGAGGTGAGCTCAGATCAAGATATTATTAATTCTATTTTTAGAAATTTACATACCATAAAGGGAAGTTCTGGTATGTTTGGCTTTAATTTTACAGCATCGCTTGTCCATGAAATAGAAACGGTTCTTGATGTTGTAAAAAATGGTAAGACCACTTTTAATCAAGCTGCTATTGATGCTACCCTAATGTCTGTTGATTTTATTAGAGAGCTTATTGAAGGCGATGAAGCAATTTCTGAGATCGACTTTGATAAGCGTAAACAATTTTTGGTAAATGAAATTAAAAAGGTTCTTGAGGCTTCTAATGATGTTAAGGGTGCTTTTAAAGAAGCTTTAGAAAATGATTTTTCAAAGTCTAATAACAGCGCGGGTTTAGAAGAGTTAAAAGAGTCTGTTAAAGTAAATTCAGAGAATAAATTTGATGATGAGGCTTTGCAATCTGAATTTAAGAGTTACAAAATCCTTTTTTCTCCGGCTAAGGGCATTTTGTTTCATGGGCACAAGCCTATAAATTTATTGAGCAAGTTGATTAATTTGGGCAGTGGTTATGTTAGAGCCAAGGTAGATAACATTCCTGATTTAGAGCTTATTTCTCCTGATAATGTTTATGTTGATTGGGAGATAAGACTAGACACAGAAGAGAGTAGAGAGAGCATTGAAGATATTTTTACATTTTTAGATTCTCAATCAAAAATTGATATTCAAGAATTGGATAAATGTTTAGAGGCAGATGAGGGCGATAATGAAGAGCCTAAAAATTTTAATTTATTGCGCCTAGAGAGAAGTAGTAAAGATTCTGCTAATTCTTCATTTGAAAAATCGGAATTTGTTGAGAAGTCCTTTTTAAATGGAGATAAAAATAGATCTAATGTTCAATATGACACTGCTAGAAGCAAGGTTAATATTGCTAGTATTAAGGTAGATTCTAAAAAGCTTGATCATTTGGTAAATCTTGTTGGAGAACTTGTTACAATACAATCAAAACTTTCAAAAGAAGCTGAAAATAGGAATAGCAATATTTTAAATTCAATATCAGCAGAATTTTCTCTACTTATTAATGAGCTTAGAGATTATACAACAGGGCTTAGAACAGTTCCTATTGAAATTTTGTTTGTGAAATTTCAAAGAATAGTAAAAGACCTGTCTACTAGCCTTGGCAAGGCAATTATTTATCAAGCTTATGGAGGCGACACTGTTCTTGACAAAAGTATTATTGAAAAGCTAAATGAGCCTTTGGTTCATTTAATTCGCAACTCAATAGATCATGGAATTGAATCGTCTAAAGAGAGAGAAAGTTTAGGCAAAGATCCCAAAGGCGTTATTAAGCTTTCAGCTTATCAATCTGGGGATTCTGTTATTGTTATTATTGAGGATGATGGAAGAGGGCTTGATAAGAATAAAATACTAAAAAAAGCTATAGAGCGCAATATAATTTCTGACTCAGTTGCCAAAACTTTATCAGATATTGATGTTTATAATTTAATTTTTGAACCTGGATTTTCAACTGCAAGTTCTGTTACTGATATTTCAGGCCGTGGAGTTGGCATGGATGTTGTTAAAAAACAGGTTGAATCCTTAAGGGGGCATGTTGTACTTGAAAGTGAATTTGGGAAATATACTAGAACTAAGTTAATTTTTCCATTGACTTTGGCTATTATTGAAGGTTGGCTTGTCAGAGTAAAAGATGAACACTTTATTGTTCCTCTTTCTAATGTTGAGTCTTGTTTAGAATCTAGCAAGTTAATTTCTCAAATAGATGGGATTGAGACTAAAAGCAATGTAATGAATTATAGGGGCAGCATGATTAGTTATATTAGACTTAGAGAGTTTTTTCAGGTTTCTAGTGAGAAGAGTTTAAATGAGCAAGTTGTTGTTGTAAATACAAATAGCGGGAAAATGGGAATTGTGGTTGATGAAGTTTTGGGGCAACATCAAACTGTTATAAAAGCTTTGGGTAAAATTTATTCTCGAGTAGAAGGGGTTTCTGGAGCTACTATACTTGGTGATGGAAGTTTGGCTTTAGTTGTTGATATTGATGCAATAACCAAACTTATAAAATAAAGAAAATCGAAAATACAGATTTTTGGTTTTAAAGGTTAAAAATATTAAAATATAACAATGAAGATATTAGTAATTGATATTCAAGGTCTTATAAAGCAGGTTTTTGTTAGAGCTTTTTCTAAAGATAATGATGTTGAGATATTAAATGCTGGTTTTAATTCTTTAAATCTTATTAATGTATTTTTACAAAAATTCCCAGATTTAGTTATTATTGATGAGAATACAGCAAGATCTAATTTTGGAAATTCTTTAAACAATGTTCTTAATAAGATATCTCTTCCGGTTGCATTTATTGCGCAAGATGAAATGTTTCCAAATTTTGGATGCCTTGAGCAAAGCAAGGAAAAGGTTAGATTAATAATAAATAAGCTTAATTTTAAGCTTACAGTTGATTTATTTCGCAGCAAGTATTTAGCTTTAATAAAGCTGGAGTTGAAAAATCTAGGCAAAAATAAATTAATATCTTCTTTTGAAGTTAAAAGGATTCATGCACCCGATTTTTCTAGTAATTCTAAAGTAGAATTGAGAGAAAATAGTTTAAATGATTCAAGTATAAGGAAAAGTTATAAAGTTTCTGATGTTATTAATTTTGCTCCCAAAAATGATCCGGATGTTATTATTAAATATCAAGGTCTTATTAATAAGCACAAAACTGGCAAAATTATTGTTGTGGGTTCTTCAACAGGGGGCACAGAGGCTTTAAGAATTTTTTTAAGGTCTTTTAAAAAAGATTCTCCTCCAATTATTATTGTTCAGCATATGCCGGGAGGATTTACAAAATCTTTTGCAAAAAACTTAAACAATGAACTTAATATTGATATTAAAGAAGCTGAGGATGGAGACATTCTTCGTCCGGGTCTTGTAATAATTGCTAATGGGAGTTATCATTTGATTGTAAAATATAGTAGCGGAAATTATTTTGTAAACTTATTAGATGGACCTCTTGTTAGTAGACACAAGCCTTCTGTGAATGTACTTTTTAGGTCTGCTGCAATGTATGCAGGCTCTAATGCTATTGGAGTTATCCTTACAGGTATGGGAGATGATGGTGCTGTTTGTATGCTTGAAATGAAAAAAAATGGCGCTTATACTATTGCCCAAGATCAAGAAACCTCTGTTGTTTTTGGTATGCCAATGGAAGCTATAAAAATAGGAGCCGTAGACAAAATCCTTCCTTTAAGCGAAATAGCTGATCATGTTTTGAGGAGATCTTAATAATGGATAATGATAATAATGGTTTTTTTGATGTCAATGATTGTTTGGCAACCTTATTTCATAAACTTGAGGCTTTTGATGAGAGTGCAAGGCATATTTATTCAAATTTAAGCAAATCAATTCCTAAATTAATAGAAAAAATTTCTAAAGATTCTAAAGATTTATCTTTTAGTATTGATTTGATTTCCAATCTTGATCTTGATAATGATGCTTCTTTGAATAATTTTATAGCTAAAATTATAGGAGCATTAGATGATTTTGTTGCTTATTTTAATTCTTCAACAACTTCTCTTGAATCTCAATTTAGCATAATACGGAGTAAGGTTAAAGATATAGAAATACTTGAAGATGTTATTGAAAGAATGAAAAAAAGCTCTCTTGATATGGAAATAATGTCTATTAATACGTTAACAGTTGCTATGAGAGCTGGTAAGGCTGGTGGAGCCTTTTCTTATATTACAAGTGAAATTAAGGTTTTAACCCAATCTATGATCAAACAGGCAGATCAACTTACAAGCAAGGGGCGCGAAGTTAAAATTGGTTTAGATAGGGCTAAAAATCAGGTATATGAAAGCAATACGGCTGAAAATAAAATTCTTGAAGAATTTAGAGATAATTTAATGAAAAAAATAGATGCTTTTTCAGATGGAATAGGAAGCGTTATTGCTCTTTATGATGATATTTTAAAAGTTTTATCACAATTTAAGTTTAAACTTGTAAATTCTATTTCTTATCTTCAGTTCCAAGATAGGCTAACTCAATCTTTGCAACATTTAAATATTATGTATTCTAATATTGATGTTTTTAAATTTAGAGATATAAGCGAGATCCAAAAATTAAAAATTTTATCAGTTTTTACTGATACATCAAAAGCTATAGTAAAAGATGTTCTTGAAAAGCTTGAAAAAAATTATACTGTTTTTGAGAAATTTATTGACTCTTCTATTGGTTCTATTCAAACTATTAACGATTTAAGGTCTGATAATTCTTTATATATAGATATTCCTAAAATAATAGAACAATTTTCGAGCATTTTGTCTGATTTGCTTAGAAGGATTGATGATGTTGAGAAGAATAATTCTAATTTTTTAAATTTATATTATGAACAGGTTAAACTTATAAAATCATTAGAATTAATGTTTTCAAATATTTCAGCTATTTCTGCTAGGTTTCAAAATATTAATATAGCCTCAAAGATAGAGGTTGTCAAAAGATCAGAGCTTAAAGCTATGGAGGGTAATATTTCAGAAATGTCTAAGATTATCAAAGAAATTGACTCTAATATTACCAAGGGAATAGAATTTTTAGATCAAATAATCTTTTTTCTTGAAAAAGTCGTTAAGGATTATGACAATAGATTTTATCTTGAAAAAAATTATTTTAATAAATTTAAAAAATTATTTATGGAAATTAAAAATGATATTCTTGATATTAAGAATATAGCTATTGATAATATTTTGTCTTATGAAGTTTTTTCAATTGAATTTATGGAAATATTTGAAGAAATGAAGTTAGAAGTCTATAATGTTAGAAATTTAAAAAATTCTCTTTTAGATATAGATGACTTTTTAAGCAATATGGAAAGCAAAATAAATTTCAATCTTAATCTAGAATTAGCTAAGGTTGGAATTCAATCTATTGAGATTGAGGATAAAGAATTTGTTAATAGAATTGCTAATCGATTTACTTTATTTGTTCATAAAAAACACTTACTATCTTTCATAGAGGAAGCCAAGGATGTTCATTCCTTTGATGAGGGTAGTGTAATTTTGTTTTAATTTTTATATACTTTTGGGAGGGTTTTAGGAGAAAATTAGATGAAAAAAAGAATTTTGGTTATTGATGACAATAGAGCAATAAGGCAAAGCGTTGCTTATATTTTAGAACAAAACGGTTTTGGTGTCTCAGAAGCAAAAGATGGTTTAGAAGGGGTTTTAAAGTTTAAAGAAGCAGTTGGGCAAGGAGATAAAGATTTTGACCTTGTTATTACAGATATCAACATGCCTAATTTAGACGGCATTGGTGTTATTAAGCAGATAAGGGAATTTGGCAGCTTTGTTCCTATACTTGTTCTTACCACTGAATCTGAGCAATCTAAGGTTGATGAGGGTCGTAAAGCGGGTGCTACTGGTTGGCTTGTTAAACCTTTTAATCCTGAAGCTTTAATGAAAACAATATCAAAGATATTTTAAGTTTATATTTTCAATTAATTTGTAGCAGGTCTTAAAGTTTTATTATAATTAATATTTTAGAATAAAAATAACATGAAGGGTATATTTTATCCTTATTATAATAATGTTAAATTTTATTGGTCAAGAAGGGGTATTTAAATTTTTATTAGTAATGCCTGATACTTTTGAGGTTTCTAAAAAATTAATTAAAATACCGGTAGTCGGAGTCGAACCGACACGAAGTTGCCCTCACCAGATTTTGAGTCTGGCGCGTCTACCAATTCCGCCATACCGGCATTAACTTTTATTTTACTATAACAGTGCCAAAAAAATCATTATTTTTGTTAAAAACTTTTTCTAAGTTTTCAATATTATTTCCGTTTACTATGTAAAGGGTAAGCCCAAGTTTTGAAGAGAGCTTTGTTGCTATTGGGTCAAAGGGTAAATTTAAGCCCGGATTCCACTTTTGGCCCACAATGTTTTGCAATTGTTCCCAAGTTAGTTTGTTAAAAGCGGTGGCGTTTTTAAATTTTTTTGGATCTTTATCATAAACTTGATTTACGTTTGTTATATTTATAATATCTTTTTTATTAAATTTTTCTGCAAATTTTACGGCAATATAATCTGTTGAAAATCCTGATTTCCATCCGGAAGCAATTAGTATTTTCCCTTTAAAAGAAAAATTTTTTAAGGGACTGGTGACAATTTTGTCTTTACAAAGCGGATTCATTACTTTACACAGAAATTCTGCGTTTAGCTTTGTTGACATTATTCCAATCTCATCAAGCTCGCGAACTTTAAAATCAGGGTTGATTTTTTTATAGGCGTCTTGGTATTCTCTTGCAACTCTTCCTCCACCAACTATTAAAATGATTTTTCTTTTTTCATTTTCTAGTAGCCATTTAAAAACAAAGTTTTTAAAGTTTTTAATGAATTCTATGTTGATTTGATTTGAATTTATTACTCCTCCTCCAAGACTTATTATTTCAAGCATTCAAGCTCCTTATTTGGGGTTAGTGTTTTTTAAATTTTTTACTTTTAATAATATAGCAATTTCTGCTAAACTTTTCATTAAAAATAAGTTTGAAAAAATATAAACTTGTTAATTATATATTACAATTTAATTGTTATGCAAAAAATTAAAAGAATTTGTTGTTAGGTGTTTTAGCTTTGATTTTGCTTAGCAGTTTTTATTTTGGAGGATATTGTGCATAAGTATAAAGTTTCTGTTATTATTTGTTTTTTTAATTCGGCTGAAACTCTTGATGCAATGATAAAGGATGCTGTTAATCAAACATTAAAAGATAAAGAAATTATATTAATTAATGATGGTTCTTATGATGGTAGTTTAGAGATAGCAGAAAAATATGCCAATAAGTATAGCTTTATTAAGATTTTTAGTCAAAAAAATATGGGACTTTCTGCTTCTAGGGACAGGGGACTTTCTGAGGCTCAAGGGGAATATGTTATTTATTGGGATAGTGATGATTCTGTAGAGAGCACCATGCTTGAGGTTCTATATAATAGAGCAAAAGCAGATAATTCTGATATTGTTTGTTCGCAATTTTATGTTTATTTTCTTGCAATAAATGTAAAAAGAAAATCCCTGCTTCCTTTCCCCAATTATCCATTAACAGGTAAAGAGGCTTTTAAAAATTTGCTTTTTACTGTTTATGCGACTTTTGGAAGGAAAAATTTTGTTGTTGGAACGTTATGGGATAAATTGATTAGACGGGAATTAATCTTAAAGAATAATATTCGGCAGCAAAATGTTGTGTTTGAAGACATAGTTTTTGTGATGCAAATTTTTTTAAAAGCCTCTAAAGTTTCTTTTGTAAATAATTATTTTTATACTAATTTCCAAAGAATGGGAAGTATGAGCTCTTCTATTAGTGTTTTACATAAATCTAAATTATCTCTTAATACAATAGAAACTTTATTAAAAAAAGAAGGTATTTTTAACGAATGTCAAAATTTGTATAAAAGATTTTTATTGCAATTTTATTATTTTATTTCTTTTAAGCAAATTTATATTATTAGCTGGAGTATTTCGGATAAGCTTATTTATAGGGCTTATAAAGAAAAGCTTATTTCTGTTCTTGATGAGATTAAAGGATTGTCTGAATTTCAAGATTGTTATGAATATGCAAAAAGTTTTGGATTTAATGAAATTCAAATTTTGCCTAGAATTATGCTAAAAATTTGGAATTTTAGCTCAAGACTTTATGTAAATTTTTCTATATTTATTTATAAGTTTTTCATAAAAAATTGAATTTATACTTTTGATTTAATTATTTTTTTATATCTTGACTTTTAATATATTAAGGATATTAAGGAGTGTTTATGGCTATTGAGGCTGTTAATGTAAAATTTTCCTATAGGAGAAAAGAAGTTTACTCAGATTTAAATTTAAACATTGAGACGCCTCAAGTATATTTGCTTCTTGGCAAAAATGGGGTTGGAAAAACAACCTTGCTTAAACTTATAAGTGGATTTTTAGAGCCTCTAAAAGGGAAAGTTTTATTTAACTCTTTAGCAGCTTTTCCAAGAGATCCCTTGAATTTAGTGAATTTGTTTTTTATTCCTGAGGAATTTTCACTTCCTAGATTGTCTTTAGCTGAATACAGCAAAGCTTTATCTATATTTTATCCAAATTTCAATAAGGCAGATTTTAAAAAATATTTATTGGATTTTGATCTTGATATTTATCTTGATTTATCTTCAGCTTCTTTTGGGCAGAAGAAAAAAAGTATTATTGCATTCTCTTTGGCTACAAATGTTTCTTGTTTGTTGTTTGACGAGCCAACAAATAGTCTTGATATTGTTTCAAAAAATGTTTTTAGAAATATGCTTTCTAATTTAAAAGATAGAATCATTTTTATTACAGGTCACAATGTAAGGGATTTGACAGGAGTTGTGGACCATTTAATTATTGTTGGGGAAAAGGCAATCCTTTTCTCCAATTCAGTATCTTATATTAATAAAAATTATAAGATTAAAATCATCAGCGAATTGAATGGAAATGAATTATATTATGAAAAAATTAAGGATGGGTTTAAGGCGCTTTATTTTGAGAGTAGCAATGGAGATGAAGCTGTTGATATTGAGTTTTTCTTTTTATATATTACTGAAAATAAAAAGGAGAGGTAATAAAAGATGTTTAGCTTAAAAAGATTTTTGAATTTATTTTATTTTGATTTTGTTTACAATAGAAAATTCTATACTTTATTAATAATTCAAATTTTAGGAATGATATTTATATCTTATTTGCTTGTTAGATTTTATTTTAATTTTTCAGCAACTGATTTTTTAAAATTTTTTGCTCCTAAAATTTTTATTTTAACCTTGATTATATCAATTTTTACCATGTGTGATTATTACAAAGTAATTCACGATCCGTTTAGAAATATTCTTTATTTATCTTTGCCCGTTTCAACTTTTGAGCATTATTTTTTCAATTTAATTAAATATTTATTTGCTTTACCTTTGATTTTAATAATTATTTATTATTTAGGGGTTAATATTTTTTTATTCCTAGATAGTGCATTCTTTTTAAGAGGTGAAGGTACTACATTCTTAGAATTAAGATATTTTTCTGATTTTTTATTTTTTCGATATTTTAATTTTTTATCTATTTTTCCAATCTTTATGTTTTTTAGAATAGCTTTTAAAACGCATCCTTTTGTTAAGGTTTTGATATTCTTTTTAGGGGTCATTGTATTATTGTTTTTTTTCACGTCTTTTCTTTATTGGGGTTTTAAATATGTGCCATGTTCTTCAGATTTAATTTTTTCTTTTGATAGATTTTTAGGTGACCTATTTTTTAAAATAGTTTATAGTTTGGGATTTTTTTTATATTTAGCTTCATATTTTAAGATAGTAGAGTTTGGCAGTATTAGAAAAAAAAGCAATTTGTTTGCTATTCTTGGATTTTTAGTTTTTTTGGCAATGTTTAATTATTACTATTTAACCAAAGGGTCATTATATTGTTTTGTTAATTATAATTAAAATAGTTTGAAAAATTTAAAACAATGTCTTAGAAATAGCTTTGTAGCTAAGCATTAATATTTTTTATTTTAGTTTAATGTTTTATCATAATTTGTGAGTTCTTCTTAAGCGTAAACTTAATTGGATTAAAATTTAAAGGTTTAATTTTGGGGTATACATGAAAAAAAACTTAAAGATTTTAGTAATAACAGGTGGAGTGATCTCTGGAATTGGCAAAGGAGTTACATCGGCAAGTATTGCAAGGTTGTTTAGATATGATTTTAGAGTTACTCCAATTAAATGTGATGGATATTTAAATACTGATCCCGGGACTATTAATCCTATTGAGCACGGAGAAGTTTTTGTGCTTGATGATGGAGGAGAGGTTGATATGGACTTTGGTCATTACGAGAGGTTTTTAAATCTTAATGCTAAGTCTAGTTGGAACATTACAATGGGCAAAATATACAAAAAGATACTTGAAAATGAAAGAAAGGGTAAATATTTGGGAAGAACAGTTCAGCTTATTCCCCATGTTACTGATGAGATCAAGTCTACAATTTTTCAGATTGCAAGTTCTGAGAATAGCGATATGTTAATAATTGAAATTGGTGGAACCGTAGGAGATATGGAAAATATTTTATTTATTGAGACAGTAAGGCAAATAAGACAAGAGATTGGAAGTGACAATATTTCTTTTATTCATTTAACCTATGTGCCAAGCCCGGCCGGAATTAATGAACAAAAATCTAAGCCTACTCAACAGAGTGTTAAAACCTTAAATAAAGCAGGTATTTTCCCCGATTTAATTATTGCTAGAAGCTCTCAAGTATTGACAGATCAAATCAGAAAAAAAGTGGCAATGTTTTGTAATGTTGAGAGTACTTCTATTATTGACAATGTTGATGTTTCTACTATTTATGAAATTCCTATATCTTTTTACAAACAAGGTGTACATAAGATTTTAAGCTCTAAGTTAAATATTAAGGTTGATCCAAAAATAGAAGAGCTTTCAAAGCTTGTAGGAGTTATAAAATCTAATTTTTTTGCGCCTAAAAAAATCATTAATATTGCTGTTTGTGGTAAATATGCTGGACTTGATGATTCTTATGCATCAATTAGAGAGTCCTTGGTTCATGTTGCAGCTAATTTAGATTTGCTTATTGAAAGTACCATAATTGATTCTAATGATTTGAATGAAAACCGTTTAAAGGAATTTGACGGCATTATTGTTCCTGGCGGCTTTGGAGGTAAAGGATATGAGGGTAAAATTATGGCCATTAAATATGCTCGTGAGAATAATATTCCCTTTCTTGGAATTTGTCTTGGCTTACAGCTTGCTGTAATAGAATTTGCTCGTAATGTTTGTGGAATACTTGATGCTGATACAGAGGAAAATTTAGCAAAAGACGAATCTTTAAAAAATCCTGTTATTCATTTACTTCCTGAGCAAAAGGGAATTAAAGACAAAGGTGCTACAATGAGGCTTGGGGGATATCCTGTTATTCTTAAAAAGAATACAATAGCCTTTAAGCTTTATGGCCAAGACCGGATAATTGAAAGATTTAGACATAGATATGAAGTTAATAATGATTATATAGATTTATTTGAAAAAAATGGACTTATAGTATCTGGATTTTCAAGTGATTTTAAAATGGCAAAATTAATAGAAATTCCTAAAAATAAATTTTTTGTAGCTTGCCAGTTTCATCCAGAACTTATTACAAGAATAGAAAATCCAGCCAAGCTTTTTATGGGGTTAATTAAAGCTTGCATTTGAGTGTCTATTTAGTTATCTAATGAGTAGGCAGGTTTTCAAAATCAATGTTTGTAGTATTCTCAAATTGCAAAATTTTGTAGCTTAAAAATAATTTAGATAATGTGGTTAGCAATATTATTATTAAAAAGTCAAAAAAAGCATTAGCTATTGTTAAATTAAATGGTCTTTTTTCATAGATTATATCGTTTATTACTTTGGGTAAGCTAAATGCAAGCCAAGTTATGCTAGATATTAGTATTGCAGATAATATATTGTAATTTAAGTCTGTTAAGTTTCCAAGAGAGTTATTGGTAAGAGTTATTAAATTGTTGAATAAATTAATAAGAGCATTTACTAAAAAACTTTGTAATAAATGATTTAAAGCTAAAATAAAGACAATAATTATTTTATATTGTTTTTTTTGGGTATTTAATGTGTTGGTACTGTAAATTATTTTTTTTAATAATATTTTTCGGTATATTATTTCTAATAATATTTTAAATAAAGTCATACTGATTATTAATATTAGATTGATATTTGAGAACATAAATTTGATTAACATAATTTTCCCTTTCATTTTAGGTAATGATTTAATTATAATTAGTATAATAATAAAATATTTTTATTTTTTTAATAAGATTCGGATTTTATTATATTTGTATAATAGCTTTAATTTTTGGCAATTTTTATTAGGAGGGTTGAATGAAAGAAGAAGACATTAGAAAAACAATTCTAATGAAAAGGTTAGTTAAATATTTTTTTGATGAGCTTAAGTATAGAATGAAGATTCCTTGTCTGAGAATAAGCAATAAAGAGATGAGTACCAAGTATATACTTCTTAATCTTTTCAGAAAAATTGCAAATCTTCCTTTTAATAAGCAATATGAGATAGAAGAGCAGTTTGCTCTTGAAGTTGGCGAGAGAGTTGTGCTTACAGATGCTGTTTTGATTAAAAGAATTGATCATGAAAAATGTGTTATTATTGGGATTATTGAAGCAAAAACGGATCAAATTGATCTTGATTATGAATTTAATAGATTTTTTCTTCAGGACAAAAAAACCAACGTTCTTTTTTGGCAACCCAAAAAAGTTATTCTCAAGCAAGATGACAAACTATTTAAAGCAGAATCAGATGATATTTTTAATTTTGATAATGATTTTAACTTGCCAAAAGTTAAGGCTAAATTAGAAGAGTTTATAGATATTTTTTTATGTTTTTTTTCTTACAGAGATGTTCTTTTTGAGTATAATGAGGTTAGTGGGCGTTACTCTTGGGTAAAGAGAAAGTAAATTTAATTTAAAATTAGTTTTAAATTTTATTAAATGAGGAGAATGATTTGTATCTTTAGATGGTTTTATGGTTTAAGATGAAATCTTAAATTTATTTCAAAATGGTTAATTTTTACCATTTAAATGTAAAAATATTTTTTTGTTTATTGGTGTATTTAATTTGATATTGAAGTTGTAATAATATGTCAAATTAAGTACTTGTTGCTCTATTCAAAAAAAAATTTTTATGGTAGAATCCCTTTATGAAAAAATTTTCGTTTTTAAAAAAAAAGAAACAAGTTGTTGATTTAAATCTTTTAAATGATGTCAATAATGACAAAAAAGATTTAAGTACTTATGAATATAAAGTTCCTGTTAAGGAAATGCTAAAGGGATTTTATCATACCAAAGCTTCCTTTTCTACTCTAAAAGTAGGATTTGAATCATTACAAAGAATTTTGTTTTCTGGAATAGAAGATTTTGATCAGATATTTTCCACTCTTGTTGGGATGACAAATAATGCTCGTGATCAAATAAGCGTTATTTTTAGTGATCTTGGTAAAAATAATAAGGAAAAATTAAATCAAATATCTTCTGTTATTGTTGGAATTCAGGGCAGTTTGGAAACAATAAGTAATTTCCTGGGTGCTACCAATATGATTTCTCTTAATGCAAAGCTTGAGGCTGCAAGAGCTAAAGAATATGGTAAAGGATTTTCTGTTGTTGCGGATGAGATCAAGCGGCTTTCTGATCAGGCAAAAGGTGTTATGAATATGATTTCTGTAAAGGAAATTGAAGAGGTTTCTAAAGATTTAATTTCTCATAACCTTAAAGATTTGCAGATTGATATTGATAAGTTCTTTGCCGAGATTCTTGAACAGCTTAATTATCTTGAGAGCATATTCAAACGTTTTTCAAGAAGTCAAGAGGAATTTTCTTCTTTGATTGAAAATCTTGAGAGTATAGATGCTAATATGGCTTATTATACAAGAAACTGTGATTCTTTGATTAGCTCTGATACTTTTATGCTGTCTAATGATGAATTTTTAAAGGAGCTAGAATTTATTCTCTCAGAACAATTTTCTTGGATTAATAATTTGAGATTACTTGTTGAGGGACAAAGGTCAATATTCATTCAAACAGATGCTTCTAAACATGGGTTTGGATTGTTTTATAAAGGATTGTCTCCTAAGAATGATTCTATCAGGCAGTTGTGGGAAGAAGTATACATTCCTTATTTAAACATTAATAAGTTTGCAGCTGAAATTTTGATTATATTTAGGGTAGAAAATCGCAATGACAGCGGTTTAAGGCAAGCTAAAGATTTTTTGTCTCAAGCTGAAAGTTTATCTGAAGAAATTGTTAGAAAACTTGAGCACATTAAAAAGATGGTAATTGAATTGGATAATCAAGGAATTAGTATTTTTTCTTGATTATTTATTTTTTGATTATTTTGATAAGATTTGTTGCAATAATTTAAATTAGAGATTTAAAAATTATTATGGCTTTTTAAATTTTTATTTATTTGACTAAGGTTTGTTAAAAATCAAGTTTTATTTTGATAAAATAATTTTAGGTATGAGTTTTAGGGCTAGGTTTATTCATCTTCATGTTCATTCAGATTATTCTCTTTTGGATGGAGCTGCAAAAATATCAGATATTATTTCAAAAGCAAAAAAATGTAATATGTCGCATATTGCATTAACGGATCATGGTAATCTTTTTGGAGCTATTAAATTTTATAAAGAAGCTAAAAAAGCAGGAATTAAGCCAATAATTGGCATTGAAGCTTATATGGCAAAAACTTCTAAGTTTTTAAAAAAACAGGATGATCTTGGGAAAATGTCTTACCATTTAATTTTACTTGCCAAAAATGAGCTGGGTTATAAAAACCTATTAAAGTTAACAAGTATTTCTTATCTTGAAGGGTTTTATTATCGTCCAAGGATAGATAAAGAGGATCTTGAAAAATATTCAGAAGGCCTGATTTGTACTTCAGCTTGCATTGGGGGGCTTATTCCAAGACTTATTTTGGCCAATAGATTTGAAGATGCTAAGAATGAAATTCTTTGGTTTAAAAAAGTTTTTGGTAATGATTTTTATCTTGAGCTTCAAAGGCACGGCATTAAAGATCAAGACATTGTAAATGAAAGGTTGGTTGAGTATTCTAGGGAGCTTGGAGTTCCTTTAACAGTAGCCAATGATTCTCATTATGTGAACAGAGAAGATGCAGCTGCTCAAGACATCATTGTTTGTATTGGTACTGGGGCTAAGAAAAGTGATGAGAATAGATTAAAAATGGAAACCAATGAATTTTATATTAAATCTCAAGAAGAAATGTGTGAACTTTTTAATGATTTGCCTGAAGCTTTAGAAAATACTGTAAGGATTGCAGAAAAGTGTGATGATTTTAAAATAACTTTTCCAGGCCCTATTTTGCCTGATTATCAAATTCCTGTTGAATTTAATACTCTTGGTGAATATTTGGAACATCTCACTCTTGAAGGGTTAAAATTTAGATATAAAACTTTGACAAGCAAAATAAAAGATAGGGCTTTTTATGAATTGAGCGTAATAATTGGAATGGGTTTTGAAGGCTATTTTTTGATTGTTTGGGATTTTATTAAATTTGCTCATGATCACGATATTCCTGTTGGAGCTGGGCGTGGTTCTGGGGCTGGTTCAATTGTAGCTTATGCCCTTAGAATTACTGATATTGATCCTTTAAAGTATAATTTACTTTTTGAGAGATTTTTAAATCCTGAGCGTATTTCTATGCCTGATTTTGATATTGATTTTTGTTTTGAAGGCAGAGATGAGATTATAAAATATGTTACCAATAAATATGGAGAAGATAAGGTAGCTCAAATAATTACTTTTGGAACTTTAAAGCCTAAGGCTGTAGTTAAGGATGTGGCTAGAGTTTTAGATATTCCATTTGCTGAATCAAATGAACTTACTAAGTTTATTCCTGATGGGCCTAAAGTTTCTTTAAAAGAGGTTTTAGATGACAATTCTTTAAAAGAGTATTTTACTAGCAAGCCTGTTTATAAAGAGTTAATGGATGCTGCATTGGTTCTTGAGGGAATGAATAGACATGCTTCAACTCATGCTGCAGGAATTGTAATTTCTAAAACCCCTTTAACCGACTATGTGCCCCTTTATAAGGATTATAAGCAAGGTTCTGTTTCTACTCAATATACAATGGATTTGCTTGAAGAATGTGGGCTTGTTAAGATGGATTTTCTTGGTTTGAAAACATTGACGTTAATAAAAAATGCAGAAAATCTTATTAGAAGTGTAAATCCAGATTTTAAAATAAAAAATATTCCAGATAATGATGTTAAGACTTTTAAGATGCTAGGAGAAGGAAGAAGTGCATCTGTTTTTCAGTTTGAATCTGAAGGAATGCAGCAAATTCTAAAAGACGCAAAGCCTGATAGCATTGAAGACTTAATAGCCTTAAATGCTCTTTATAGGCCAGGCCCTATGCAATTTATTCCTCAATTTATTGCTGCTAAAAAAGGTGTTAAGAGAATTAAATATCCTCATCCAGATTTAAAGGAGGTTTTAAGGCCAACTTATGGGGTTATTGTTTATCAAGAACAAGTAATGGAAGTTGCAAAAATAATTGGAGGCTTTTCTCTTGGCAAAGCTGATATTTTAAGACGTGCTATGGGCAAAAAGAAAGAAGACGAGATGAATGAAATGAAAGTCGACTTTTTAAGAGGGGCTATTGAGAAAGGATATGACAAAGAAATTGCTAGTGAAATTTTTGAACTTTTAAAGCCTTTTTCGGGATATGGATTTAACAAGTCGCATGCAGCTGCGTATTCTTTAATAGCATATCAAACCGCTTATCTTAAGGCCAATTACCCTGAATATTTTATGGCTGCCAATTTGACTAATGAAATTAATAATAATGATAAGCTTTCTTATTACATTGAAGAGTCAAAAGCTATAGGTATAAACGTGCTCAAACCCGATATAAATCGATCATTTAGGGAATTTCGTGTAACCGATTCTGGAATTTCTTATGGGCTTAATGGGATTAAAAATCTTGGAGGAATTGTTGTTGATTTAATAATTGATGAAAGAGAAAAAAACGGCAAATATAGTTCTTTTGAAGATTTTATAAGACGCGTAGATGATAAAGTAATTAATAAGAAATTTTTAGAATCTGCAATAAAATCTGGACTTTTTGACAGTTTGGATCAAAATAGAAAAACCTTGTTTGAAAATCTTGATCGTTTGATTGAAGTTGTTTCAGAAGATAAAAATAATAAAAAACTTGGTCAAAATAGTTTATTTGGTGCCCTTGAAAGTCAAGATCCAATTCGGCAAAGTTTTAATTATCAAACTTTTGAAGAATATTCTTATACTGAGCTTTTAGGATTTGAAAAAGAGCTTTTAGGATTTTATGTGTCGGGGCATCCTTTGGATCCTTATAAAAAGGCAATTGATAGTTTTTCCAATTTAAATGTTTTAAAAGATCTTGCTGCCAAAAAAGATAGCATTGTCCAATTTTCTGGCATTTTAAATTCAGTAAAAGTTATTCAAACTAAAAGAAATAATGCAAAAATGGCTTTTGGGGTTATAGAAGATTTTAAAGGCGCAATAGATATTGTAATTTTTACAGAAAGCTATGAAAAGTATAAAAATTTTTTGCTTGAAGGTAATGTTATTGGGGTTGTGGGCAGGCTTACGTTTAACAGAGACAAATTTTCAATTGTAGTTGAAAAAGTTGTAAATATTGAGAGACTTTCCGAAGATAAAATAAATAATATTCATATTAAATTTTTAAATAATAAATTAAATGACCTACAATTACTTAATTCTTTAAAGGAAAGTATAAGTAATTTTGAGGACAATTCTGGATTTTCAAATGTTTATTTTTATTTAAGGGAAAATGGCAAAGATTTAAAATTAAAAATGAATTCAATTTTGAATTTTGTGCCAGATGAGGACAAGCTTGATAAGTTAAGAAAGTGTGTGATAGTTGAAGATGTTTGGGTTGATTAGGAGGTGCTGTATTGATTGTTTTAATAGAAATTTTAATGGTATTTTTGCAGATTTATAGGATTTTAATTTTAATTAGAATCCTTCTTAGCTGGCTTGTGTCTTCAGGGATTAATACCAATGTATTTTTCAGATTTATACATAATGTCACAGAACCATTTTTATCTTTTTTCAGAAAAATTCCTTTTTTTACATTTGGTATGTTTGATTTTTCTCCAATTGCAGCTTTAATAACTTTAACTATTTTTGAAAGAATGTTAGCTTATGGGAATTATAAGCTTTCTACATTTATTATTTTATTCATTGTTGAAGTTTGGGGGATATTTAGAAGCATTTTTATTGCTATAGTTTTCTTTTTATTGTTGAGATTAGTATTGTTGCTTTTGAATTTGTTCCAAGGCTCAGATTTTTTAAAAACAGTCGATTCATTTTTACTTCCTTTATCTACTAGGATAAGTGGTGTAATTACTGATAAGCATATGTCTTACGCTTTACGTTTGATTGTTGGGAGTGCTTTAATGGTAGCATTTATAATTATTATTGAACAAGTTGTATTTGCTATTAGAGTTTTAGGAACATATTTGCCTTTTTAGGAGATTAAAATGTTTTTACATGAGTTTGAATATGAGCTTAAAGATATAAGTGGTCTTGGTGAGAAAGGGGTTGAAAGGTTAAATAATTTACAAATTTTTAATGTTAAAGATCTTATTGAGTTTTTTCCTGTAAAATATGAAGATCGTCAAAATATGCAAACTTTTCCGGATTTTTCTAAGGTGAAAAGTTGTGATATGATGACGGTGTTTACTGTTGTGGGGCATAAAAAATTTGGTGATAGTTCTAAAAAAAATTTAAAGTTAACAGCTAGAAGTGTAAATGATGAGCCTTTTGAAATTCTGCTTTTTAATAGGGCTTTTTTAGAAAATGTTTTTAAAATAGATAAAAAATTCTATATTTATTCTAAATTTACTTATAACGATTATAGTGGTTTATGGAGTTGTTCTAATTTTGACAGTGAGGTTTATAGTGATAAGCCTGAAAGGTTTAAAAAAATTCTTCCGGTTTACTCTTTGACAGAGGGATTAACATCAAAGAAGATTTCATTATATGTAAGGGAAGCTCTTGAATATTTTTTAAAGTTTGGCCAAACAGATATTCCTAAATTTTTAATAGAAAAGTATTCTTTATTGTCGTTAAGCGATGCTTTAAAAGAGATTCACTTTCCAAGTTCATTAGAAATGCTTGAAAAGGCAAAAAAAACTTTAATTTACAGAGAAATTTTTTTGCTTCAGTTTTTTTCAAGATATAGATCTTCTAAGGTTCTTTTTCGAGAAAAGAGGAATTTATCAAAAGATTTGCTTGAAAGGGTTGTTTCAAGTTTGCCTTTTGAACTTACAGAAGATCAAAAAATTTCTGTTGATGAGATATTCTTTGATCTTAACTCTTCTAAGCCTATGAATAGATTGCTTCAAGGTGATGTTGGGAGCGGCAAAACCCTTGTTGCCCTCCTTTCGGGTTTACCTTTAATTGAAGCGGGATATCAGGTGGCGTTTATGGCGCCCACTGATCTTTTGGCTCGTCAACATTATGATAATTTATCCAACATATTGTCGTCTTTTAACATTTCAGTCACTCTTTTGACTGGTAGTTTAAAAAAGAAGGATAAGGAACAGGCATTGGAAAATATTAGAAATGGAACTTCCGGCTTAATAGTTGGGACACATGCTATTTTTTATGAAAGCACAGAATTTAAAAGATTGGCATATGTTATCATTGACGAGCAGCATAAGTTTGGAGTTGTCCAAAGAGAAGAGCTTAAAAACAAAGGAGAAGGTGTAGACATGCTTTTAATGTCTGCAACGCCTATTCCTAGGAGTTTTGCGTTAACGCTTTTTGGTGATCTTGAAATTTCTTTTATTAAAACCTTGCCTGAGGGCCGTTTGCCTATTACTACTTATTTAGCAAAGCATGGCAATGAAGATAAAGTTTATGAGTTTTTAAGAAAAGAGCTCTTAAAGGGCCATCAGGTTTATTTTGTTTATCCATTAATTTCATCTTCAGAGAAATTTGAATTAAAAGATGTTAATAATATGTGTTTAAAATTGAAGGAAGTATTTGGCGAATATGTTGTAGACATGCTTCATTCTAAGTTGCCATCTGATTTAAAAGAAGAAATTATGAAAAATTTTTATTTAAAAAAAGTAGATATTTTAGTGGCTACTAGTGTTATTGAGGTTGGAATTGATTGTCCAAATGCAACTTGTATGGTGGTAGAGCATGCTGAGCGCTTTGGACTTTCTACTTTGCACCAAATTAGGGGTCGTGTTGGTAGAAGCAATTTAAAATCCTTTTTCTTTTTGCTTTATAAAGAGCCTTTGACAAGCGCTGGAAAATTTAGATTAAAAACTATAAAAGAAAATTTGGATGGATTTAAAATAGCAGAGGAAGATTTAAGATTAAGAGGGCCTGGCAATTTATTTGGACTTGAGCAAGCAGGATATTTAAAATTAAAAATAGCTAATTTTGTTGATGACAGAGATGTCATAGTATTGATCAGGGAAGAACTTGACTTATTTTTTTATGATAATTCTGCTTACGACAAGCTTGATATTGATTTGCTAGATAATCTTTTTTGTTCTTATTTAAATGTCGGAAGAAGTATTTAGCTTGCGTATTTTTCAATTAGCTCAATAAGAATTGTTTTGTTATGGTTCCAGAATTCAAGAAGTTTATGTTGTAAATTATTAAAATATTTTTTCTGAATAGAGCATGGTTTAGGTCCTATGTATAAATAGTGCCAAGGCTCTGCTTTATATCCAGTTTCTATTTCATATCCTTTTGGGTATGAAATGGAAAATCCATATTTTAGAGAATTTTCGTAAAGCCATTTTCCTTCTTTTGTGTTTAGTAAATTATCATCTATATTTATAAAATCTATTGCTGTTCCCATATGATGTTGAGAATGGCCCGGAATTGCTGATTGAGCTTCTGCAACTTTTCTTCCATAAGTTTTTACATTGTAATCAAATAAAAATTTTTGGTATTCTTGTGTTCTGTGAGCGGATTTAATTTTAATTTCAATTTCAAATTTTTTTGCATCTTTTATTAGTTGAATTAAATCTTTAATTAATATTCTTCTTACTTTAATATTCTTTGCTCCAAGATTCTCAAGATCTTTAAAATCATTAACATATACCAGATCAGGTATTTTATAATCTACAGGAATTGGTATTTTTTTATTTATTAGAGTTAAGAGGTTATTTTTTTCTGCATCTACTAAAGGTTTTATTTCTTTTAAGAACTGAATAGGATTTTTTTCAATAAAATTTTTGCACTCTTTATTCATTGTCTTGGTAATATTTAGCAGTATTTTTAAATCTTTTTTTAAAATGTTGTTGGCCAACAAAGATAGGTTAATAAATAGGAATAATAAAACATGAATAGATTTCATATTATTTAATTATAATATATTTTAGTATAATTAATAGTTAATTCTAAATATATATATCTATACATTATAGATTAGATTAAATTTAGTTAAAAGTAATAAATAAAGGAGATTGTATACAAGAAATATGATCAAAAAGTTTAAAAATTATGATCAGATAATAAAAGAGCTCTTTATTATAGCTATTCCCACAGCTTTTGAATCGCTTTTATTTCAAATGGTAACTTTTTTTGATAATTTCATGATCTCCTATTTGGGTTCTTTTCACGTTACAGGAGTTTCTTTAGCAAATAGAGTAACTTTTCTTTTTTTCATTATTGTGTTTGGACTTGGTACAGCTTTAAGCGCTTACGTGTCCCAAGCAATTGCAAAAAAGAAGTTTCTTCAAATAAGACAATCTTTTGCTTATATATTATCAATTGGAACTACAATAGGAATAATTTTTTTTATATTTTCATTTCTTTTCCCAAAAAACATTATCAAACTATTTACAGCTAATCAGAATTCTTTAAATTTTGGATCAGAGTATTTAAAAATTATTTCATTGTCCTATGTTTTAATGGCATATTCTTTTTTATCGGCTATGGGGTTTAAAAGTGCTAAAGAAGTAAAAATACCTTTATATGTTACTTTTATTGTTGTTTTAATAAATATTATTTTTAATTATATTTTTATTTTTGGTTTTAGCATGGGAATAAAAGGTGCTGCATATGCTACTTTGCTTGCTAGAAGTGTTGAGTTTATTTTTTATTTTTTATATAGTCTGATAAACAGTAATTCATATTATAGGATTAAGTTTAGTGATTTTTTTGTTTCAAAGGTAGTTACTAGGGCTAATTTAAAACTGATTATACCCGTTTTGTCTCACGAGATTTTTTGGGTTTTGAGTATAACTATTTTACATGCATTTTATGCCCGTGTTGGGAGCATTGAATACGCTTCATTTGCTATTGCATCAAATCTTTTTGACATTTGCTTTGTGTTGCTTCATGGCATGGGGCTAGCAACAGGGGTTGTTATTGGGCATTTAATGATTTATGATAAGAAACATGTCAGATCGGTTGGATTTTTTTTATCTTTTTTGGGATTTCTTTTAGGTATTTTTGTAGTTATTTTGCTTATTGGAATATCGGGCTTTGCACCTTATATTTTTAGCAATTTAGATTCTCCCGAACTTGTTAGCGTGTTTATCTATGTTTTTGCAAGTATTGTAGTTTTTAAGGCCTTTACAGCACAAGTTCTTGTTGGGGTTTTTAGGGCTAGTGGCGTACCAAATGTTTGTTTTTTTATTGAATCGGGGGTAATTGTTTTTTATACGCTCCCAGTTGCTTATTTATTAGTGTTTTATACAAATTTAAGTTTGCCAATAGTGGTTTTTGTTGTAAATCTGGAAGAGATCATTAAGAATGTGTTTATCATAATTGAATTTTTTCACGATGATTGGATACGCGAGATTGAGTATGAAGAGCTTGTTTGAGTATGGGAGGGGTAGCGTGATATATTTAGTGTTAATAAAAATTTTAATGATTTTAGTGAATCCAAAATTAATTCCGAATACTGATTTAAAAGCAATTTCTTTTGTTTTATTGTAGGTTCTGGTATTTGTCTTTAAAAAATCTTGATTTTTTATTTGGAGAAGTTTATGTATTCATTAAGTGCATCAAAAAAAGATAAAATTTATAAAGATCTTCTAAAAATTGCAATTCCAACTGCTATTGAGTTTTTTTTATTTAATTTTATTTCCCTTACAGATAATGCTATGGTTGCATATCTTGGTGATTATCCTGTCGCAGGAGTTTCTCTTGCAAATAAATTTTTTGAGCTGTTTGTTACTATTGGGTTTGCTATGGTAGGGGCTTACAATATAATAGCTACAAGGCAATATAATCAGGGGGATTTTAAGAGCTTTAGAAATACATTTTTTATTAGTATATTTACTATTATTTTATTTTCTTTCCCGTTTGTATTTATTTCCAGAGTGAGCCCCCTTTTTTTACTTAGATTGATTTCTAGTGATGCACAGGCAGTTTATTATGGGGCTATATATTTAAACATAGCTATTTTTTCTTTTGTATTTGCAATTATAAAAGGGCTTGTTGCTAATGCTCTTAAGGTTGTTGAAATTGTTAAATTTCAAGTTTACATTTCTGTTTTTTCAGTTTTTTTGAATTTTATATTAAATTACATTTTTATTTTTGCTTTTCATATGGGTGTCGTTGGAGCTGCTATTGCAACAACAGTTGTTCGTGCCTTTGAGCTTATTGTTTATCTTGTTTATACAGTGTTTAACAAGAAGTCAATTTTAAACCTTAAGCTTAATGATTTAAATATTAACATTAAGCTGTTTGTTCAGTTAATTAAATTTTTTATTCCAATCCTTTTAAATGATTTTATTTGGTTTTTTGGATATCTTGTTTTGACGTCAATTTTTATAGGAATTGATATTCATAGATATGCTGCTTACAGCATATCTTTTTCTGTTTATTTTATTATCTTTAATATAATTAATTCCTTTTGTATTTCTTTAAATATTATGATGGGCTATGAAATGCATAATAGTAAAAAAGAAGTCATGAAAGTTGCAATTTATTTAGGTAAAATTGGCTTAAAACTTGCTTTTTTAACATCTTTTGCGTTGTTTGTGTTTTCATTTTTTGCTCCTTATATTTTTTATACATTGAAATATTCGCAACTTATAGGAACTATTTTAAGGTATTCTTCTGTTTCTGCCTTTTTTATGGCTCTTGCGTTTCAGTATCTTTTTGGATTTTTTCGTGCGGGAGCATCTCCAAGTTTTGGCGCTATAATGGAAGGTTCTGTAACTTTTGTTTATACCATTCCTATTGCTTTTGTTTTAGCAAATTATACAAATTTGCCTTTTGAAATTATTGTTTTTATTCCAGCTCTTGAGGATGCAATCAAACTTGCTATTTCTCTTCCTTATTTTTATAGTGAAAGGTGGATTAAATCTATTAAAACAGGCTGGTAGGTTTGATATAATCTTATTGTGCGCTTAGACGAAATTAAAAATTTAAAATTTTTAGTCATGGGTTTGGGTATTAATGGAGGAGGAGTAGCTCTTTCTAGATTTTTATTAAAGCATGGGGCAAAGTTAGTAATTACTGATCTTAAAAGTGAGGCAGAATTAGCTTTAAGTATTGATTCTTTAAGAGATTTAAATAATCAAATTAGGTATGTTTTAGGTAAGCATGATATAAACGATTTTAAAAATGCTGATATTGTTGTGAAAAATCCCAGTGTGAAGCCCAATAACAAATATTTAAAGTTTGCAAAACGAGTTGAAACAGATATTAGCTTATTTTTAATATTTAACAAAAATCCTATAATAGCTGTAACAGGTACTAAAGGTAAATCGACTCTTGTGTCTCTTTTGTATCAGGTTTTGAAAAAAAAATATCCAAAAGCAAAACTTGGAGGAAATATTGGCGTGTCTCCTTTGAGTTTTTTTGATCAACTTGATGGAAGATCTCCTGTGATTTTAGAGCTTTCTTCTTGGCAATTGCAATCTTTAGATAATTTTAATCCTATTCTTAGCATTATTACAAATGTTTACAACGATCATCAAAACTATTATTTAAATTTTGATGACTATATTATCGATAAGTCAAAAATTTTTGTAAATCAAACTTCAGGAATTGTGATTATTCAGGATAAGGCTTATTCCAAATATTTTTCAAAATTTAAATCAAAAGCCAAAGTTATTTTATTTTCCGAATCCAATTCTTGTGATTTTAATCAAGATATTTTTTATTGCAGTAAAGGCAAAGTATATTTTAATGACAACCTGATTGGAAGTTTTTCTGAGTCCCAAGTTGTTTTTATGATCCCCAAGTTTATTGCTTTTTTTGCCTCGCATTATTTAAATGTAGACCTTAATCATGCGTCTCAAATTTTAAATAATTTTAAAGGCATTGAGCATAGATTAGAGTTTGTTAGATTAGTTCAAAACGTAATGTTTTATAACGATACAGCTTCAACTATTCCTGAGTCTACGGTTTTATCTGTTAAAAGTTTAAAAACACATGATAACCACATTAATTTAATTGTTGGGGGAACCGATAAAGAGCTTGATTTTTCAAGTTTTAGCAAGATAATAAATATTGTGAAAACTTGGATCTTAATAAAAGGTAGTGCAACTTTAAAAATTATTAAGATTTTAGAAAAAAGTAGCATACAATATTTTGTATTTGATTCTTTAAAAGATGCAGTAAATTATTCTTTCAAAATTTCAATTCCAGGTGACATTGTATTATTTTCTCCTGCTAGTGCTTCTTTTGAGCTTTTTAATAATGAGTTTGATAGAGGCTTGCAATTCAAAAATTTGGTTAATATGCTTGATTAAATTTTTTTCCTTATTACTTTGTAATAAAAGTATCTGAGTTTTTCAAGATTTGCATAAATCCTATAAATAAAATTTTTGTAAGTAAAATCATAACAGCCAATTCTGTGAATAATATTTCCTCCAAATCCTGTTTTAAATCCATAAAGACCATATAAGGGGTGTTTTTTATTTGCAATTGGGGGAATTCCTAATAAATCATATTCTTTTATTTCTAATTTTTTTAAGATTTGTATTGCTTTAAATTGCACTGCGTAATTGGGCATTAAATTTCTATATTCATTGCTTGAAGCCCCGTAAAGATAGACTGCTTTTTCTTTGTAAATTCCAACTATTATGCCAGAAATAATTATGTTGTTGTAAAATGCAATTATCAATTTTATTTGTGCATTTTTGTCTTGTTTGAATATTTTAATGAGGTTTTGTATATATTCTTCTGAGTGAATAGTAAATTTATCTCTTTTACTAGTTTCTTTGTAAAGTTTGTAAAATTCATTTAAATGTTTAAATTCATCGTCCATTATTATATTTAGATTTTTTTTTGTGCTGAGCTTTATGTTGTATCTTGTTTTTTTTTTCATGTTAAGCAAAATATTCTCAAGGGAATTATTTAAGTTTAATATTATTGTGTTTGAGGGTTGTATGTCATCAAATGATTTTTTTAGGTATTTGATTTTAATTTTTAGTGGAAAGTATTTGTCATTTAGTGTTCTTTGATAGTAATACATTAAATCGAATCTTAAAAAAATTGTATTTTTATGTAAGTAAGGTTTTATTTTAATGCTAAATTCTTTAATGCTTTTACTGATTGTATCAATATTAATGTTTTCAAGAGTTTTGTTTGAGAATTCTGGATGTGGAATGTATGCTAAATAAAAATTTTTAAACAATCTTCTTTGCATTACAACAATTTTACCAAGAACATCGCTCTCAAATGCTAAGGCTTTCCAATTGTTGTTTTTTGTTGTTTTTATTAATGCCCACAGCTCGCTTTGAAGATAATTTTCTTCCATTTCTTTTGTTTTTATTTTTTTAATAGTCATTAATCTTAGCAAACTGTTCCGTTTGGAATATCTTTAGACAAAATTTTGTGCTTAGAATTTTCTAATATTAAATTTATCCCGTTTATTTTAAGCTCTCCGTTTTCTGTTACTATATTGGTTTTTAAAAATTTATTTATGTCAATTTTAGGTGGATAGGTAAGATCTTTGTTTTGATCGTTTTCAAGTATTATTCTCTCTCCAGCAATAGGATTTTGGATTGAATCTTCTACAATTAGAACTTTAAAATTTTTATTTTTGTCCTCAGCAGCTATTAGCATTCCTTCTGATTTTATTCCCCTAAACTTTGCAGGCTTTAAATTATCTACTATTATTATATGTTTTCCCAAAAGCTCTTCTTCTGTGTAATGCCCCTCAAGGCTGCTTACTATTTGTTTGTCCTTGTTAGTTCCATCATTTAGTTTTAATATGAATAAGTTTTTAGCTTCGGGATTCCTTTCTATTTTATTTATTTTTACAACTCTTAAGAGCACTTTTTCTCTAAACAAGTTTTCTGGCTGTTCTTTTTCTATAAGCAGATTTTCTGCTTGTTCTTTTTCTTTCATGTTTTTCTCTCCTGAATATTTTAGCTTTAAATTATTAATTTTTTTTTGCTCTAGTTTATTGAATAATATTTCTGTGAATTCAATTTTTTTAATTCCCGATTTAGTTCCAAGAATTTTGGTTGAAAATTGATAACTGTTGCCAAAGAATTGTTGTATCTTTTTGCTTGTTTCGGGAATGAATGGCATCATTAAAATAGATAAGTCTCTGATTAGGTATATTAAGTTTGAGATTAGTTCTTTTGCTTCTTGTGGAGAGCTGTCTTTTTTTTTCCATGGTTCGTTATCTTGAAATATTTTGTTTCCAAGGGACGAAATTTTAAGTATTTCTTTGAGTGCAGATTTTAGTTCTGTCTTTTTAAAAAGATTTAGTATTTTACTATATTTTGGTGTTATTTGTCTCCAAAATTTATTTTGAATTTCTATTGTTTCTATTACATCTCCAAAGAATTTTCTTTGAAATGTTAATACTCTGTTTACAAGGTTTGAAAAATTATCAATAAGCTCTGTATTTACTCTTTCCATGAGATCTTGCCACATAAATTGAAAATCAGATTTTTCAGGTCTGTTATAATAAATATAAAATCTCCAAATATCAGAAGGGATTCCTGTGGTAATAGCATCGTTTCCGAAAATTCCTGTTCCTTCTGATTTTGAAAATTTAAGATTTTCGTAATTTAAGTATTCGCTTGATGAGAGTTGATTTAATGTTGTCCAATTTTCTTCACTTCCAATTTCTATGCAAGGGAATATAATTGTATGAAACAATATATTGTCTTTCCCAATAAATTGTACAAGATTTACTTGATCATTGTTTTTCCACCAAGATTTCCAATTTTTGACAATGTTTTTGGTAATTGAAATGTATCCTATTGGAGCATCAAACCACACATAAAATACTTTATTTTCATAACCCTTTTTAGGCACAGGAATTCCCCATTTCAGGTCTCTTGTAATTGCTCTTTCTTTAAGGCCATCTCTTAAAAAAGCTTTTGTCATTTTAAGGGCATTGGTATTCCAATTCTTGTTAGTATCTGGATTTTTTATCCATTTTTCAAGTTTTGTTTTTATTTTGGGAAGATCTAAATAAAGATGATTGGTTTTTTTCAAAATAGGTGCATTTTTGCAAATTATGCATTTTGGATTTATTAGGTCTGTTGGATTTAGAAGCTTAGAACAGTTGTCGCACTGATCTCCTTTAGCCATGCTTTGGCATTCTGGGCATTCTCCTATTACATATCTATCGGCTAAGAACATTGAATCTTTATTGCAAAAAAACTGTTCAGTTTCTCGCTCTTTAATATAACCGTTTTTTTCTAATTGTAGAAAAAAATTTTGTACAATGTCTTGATGGTGCTTGTTAGTCGTGCGACCGAAGATATCAAATTCAATATTGAACCATTTGTAAATTGATTTATGTATTTCATAATATTTATTGCAAAGTTCTAAAGGGGTAGTCTTTTCAATTAAGGCTTTGGTTTCTGTGGCTGTTCCATATTCATCTGTTCCGCAGATATAAAGAGTTTCAATTCCTGACATTTTCGAATATCTTGCAAAAGCATCAGCTGATAGTACTTGAACTAAATTTCCAAGATGAGGTATGTTATTAACATAGGGTAGAGCAGCTGTAATTAGATTCATTTTTTTCATTCAATTTCCCCTTTTTTTAAACTATTAATATTGTAATACGGATAGGATATTTTTTTTCAATTTCTTTGGCGAAAATTCTTTCAAAAATAATCTGGTTTTGACTTTTTTTTGTAAAATAATGATATAAGTATTTTTTTACTTATAAGGAGTGCAAGTTTATGAATAATTGTTTAATAAAATTTTTTCTTTTTTTATTAGTTTTTTCAAACGGGTATGTTGCTTTTTCTAAAAATGTCAATGTTTTAATAATAACCGCTATGGATTCTGAATTTGAGCAGATAAGTAAGCTTATGTCTAATAAAGAAGAAATAGTGCTTAAGGAGTATAATCTTAATAAAAAGATTTTAAAGGGAAAGTTGTCTAATCGCAATGTTATGGCTGTTGTTTGTGGGATTGGCAAGGTTAATGCGGGTGTGTGGACTGGTTATATTTTGTCAAAATATAATATAAGTCATGTAATTAATTCTGGAGTTGCTGGTGGTGTTGTTAGTGCTAAATACAAAGATATTAAAGTTGGGGATGTGGTAGTGTCTTCAGAGGTTGCATATCATGACGTTGATTTGATTAAATTTGGACATAAGGTGGGACAGCTTATGGGATTGCCTCAAAAATTTATTGCCAATAAGAATTTGATCAAGAAAGCCACAGAGGCTGTTAAATCAAAGGTTGGAGACTCTAATGCATATTCAGGATTAATAGTTTCAGGAGACCAGTTTATTGACCCAAATTATATTAATAAAATTATAGGAAACTTTAAAGATGTAATAGCTGTTGAGATGGAAGGCGCAGCAATAGGGCATGTTGCTCATATGTTTAATGTACCTTTTATAGTTATTAGGTCAATATCTGACATTGTAAATAGAGAAGGAAATGAAGTTGAATATAGTAAATTTGCTAAATTAGCAGCTTTTAATTCAGCTAAAGTTGTACAAGAAATTTTAAGAATTCTATAAGAAATATTAAATTTTGTAATTGAAAATCATGTATAAAAAAGACATTTTTAAATAAAAATGTCTTTTTTTATGCATTTGTCAATTTATGTTATATTCTTTTTTATAAGGTGTTTTGTTTAAAAGATTATGTTTTCAAGAAGGCAAGAATATTCGCAAAAGAGAATAAGCCTAGGGCTAATATAGTTTTTCCTGAAAGTGCTGATTCTAGAATTTTAAAGGCAGCTGTTATTGTTTTGCAAAAAAATCTTGCAGATTCTATTATTTTGATAGGCAAAAAAGATCCTATTATTAATTCTTTAAAAGAATTTTCTAATTGTAATGATATTTTAGAAAGAATAGAAGTTGTTGATCCAAATTCTTTTTCAGATATTGAAATGTATTTGGATGAATATTGGAGTTTGCTAAAATCAAAAGGAGCTACTAAGCAAAGTTTAAAGACCCAAGTTTTAGATGAAATTACTTTTGCGATGCTTATGGTAAGACTTGGTTATGCTAAGTCTTGTGTTTGTGGAGCGATTTCAACATCTGCTAAGGTTTTGTCTAATGCTTTAAGAATAATCCCCAAGTTGGAAGGTGTTAAGATTATATCATCTTTTATGATTATGGATACTTTAAGTATTGCTCGTAATGTTGATTTTTGTTTTGGACATGATGGAATCTTATTTTTTGCAGATTGTTCTGTAGTAGTTAATCCCGATTCTTTAGAGCTTGCAGAAATTGCATTGCAAAGTGCTAAATCTTTTAAAGATATTTTAAATGCAAAGCCCAAGGTTGCTCTTTTAAGCTTTTCAACAAAAGGGTCTTCTAGTGCTAAAGAAACTGAAAAAGTAAAGAATGCTTTAAATATTGTTAAGAATAAAGAGAGTGAGTTGCTTATTGATGGAGAGCTTCAACTTGATTCAGCTATAATAAAAGATGTTGCAGAGAAAAAATGTAGAAAATCTTTAGTAGCGGGCTCCGCTAATGTTTTAATATTTCCCAATTTAGATGCAGGCAATATTGGTTATAAATTAGTAGAGAGATTTGCTTTTGCTAAAGCTTACGGCCCCTTTTTACAAGGATTTTCCAAGCCCATTAGCGATCTTTCAAGGGGCTGCTCTGTTGATGAGATTGTATTTGCAAGTGCTTTAATGATAAGCATTTAAAGTGTTGGAAATTTGTATAAATTCTTCAACAGAAATGTTTTCAGGCCTTTTGTCTAAATATTCTTTTAAAAAATTTGCTCTCAAAGTAGCTTTATTTGCGACGAAATTAATAATAGTGTTTTTTAATTTCTTTCTTCTACTTGAAAATACAGTTCTAATCAACTTGTTGAATTCTTTGAAGTCTTTTATGTTGTTTTTTTTAGGAATTAATTTTAGTGTTGTAGACTTAACTTTAGGTGCAGGATAAAAATTGTTTTCTCCTATATCTAATATTTTAATTGCCTTGAAGTGTGATTGTACTAAGACTGTAAATGAAGAATAGTTTTTGCTATTTATTTTTGCAGTTATTCTGTCGGCTAATTCTTTTTGCACTGTGAATACCATTTCTTTTAAAAAGTTTTCTTCAATTAATTTAGATATTACTTTTGATGCAATATTGTATGGCAAATTTGAAAATATTTTATCAATGTTTTGATTTTCGTTTTTGTATTTTTTTAAAAAATCCCCTTTTATCAATTTAAAGTTTTTTAATTTTCCAAATTTTTCATTTAATATTTCTGAATATTTTAAGTCAATTTCAAATACGGTTAAAAGATTAGTTTTTTTTAATAGAATTTCAGTCATTGCGCCAAGTCCTGGACCAATTTCCCAGATTTTTTCATTTTCTTTTATGTCCAAGCTTTCTATTATTTTTTGCCTTATGTTTCCGTTTATTAGATAGTTTTGTCCCCACAATTTTCTTGGAGCGATTTTTTTTTCTTTTAATGTTTGTTTTATGCTAGCTATACTGTTATAGTTGATGTTCATAGATAAAAGAGATAGTATCATATTATTCTTAATAATGGCAGTTATTTTTAAATTATTTTAATTTTTTTTAGTTTCGTTATTATAAATAATATAAGTTATAAGAATAATGCTTAATATTAAAAATATAGGCATTTGATGATGCTTGACTATAAAGAATTTGCTAAAAAATGTTGCTGTAATTTTTATTGTTTGGAATATGTAGGCATTGATAAGGTCAAGGAGAAAAAACAAATTTAAGCTTGAAAAGTAAGTTATTAAGCTTAATATTGTTATTGCTAAAAAAATTAATATTAATGGAATAATTATTAAATTTGACAATATTGAGATTGGCGCTAGATCAAAATTATTAACATAAATTACTGGTGAGGTGAATATTTGAATAAAAAATGTTGTAAGCATTGATGATGCTAGTCTGTTAAGCCCGTATCTATTTTTTAGATGAACTGATACTGATATCCCTATTGTTGCAAGATAGGAGATTTTAAATCCTATTGAATTTAGTGTTTCGGGGAATAAAAAAGCATTTATTATAAAACTAATAGATGTGCAGCTTATTAAATTAATTTTGCCGTAAATCAGTTTGTATATTATAAGAGATTCTGTCATTAGAAATGCTCTTAGCGTTGAAGGTGCAAATCCAGTTAATATTAGATAATTTAATAAAATTATGCTTAATATTAAGTATTTTAATTTTTCATTTGTGATTATTAAAAGCAAATAGTAACTTATTAAACTTATTAGATAAAAATGTAGTCCAGATACTACTAAAATGTGGGCAATTCCTGCATTTTGAAATAATGTTTTTTCATATTTTGTTATTTCTGATTTTATATTCAAAACTATTGCCTTTGAAAAATGGGAATAACTAGGATTTAATGTAGTAAAAAAATTGTTTAACGTGTTTGTGTATTTTTCTCTAAGCTTGGCAAAAAAGGTCCTTTTAATAAGTTTTATTTTTTGATTTTCAATTTTAATGAAATCTCCTATTTTGTAAATATTTTCAATATTTTTGAAGCTAAATTTGTATGTATTTGATTTATTGTCAATTACTTCTATAATGGTTTTTGAATATTTTTTAAAATTTTTAATGTTTGTTATTTGGTAAATATTTTTTTTTAATGTTTTAAAATTTAATCTAGCTTGAAAGCCTAATAACAATATTGTGCAAAAAATAAAACTAAGTGCTAAGTGTTTGTTATTTTTTATAATAAAAAATAATGCTAGTATTGTGTTAAAATGAATTAAATTGAGTTTTAAATAGTATTGAATTGATAAATTAAGTGAAACAAGGACAAATATTAAAATCATTTATAATATTCTTATTTTTATTTAGAGATAATTATATTTTGAATTTTAATTTGTTTTTATTAATCAATCAATAATCATTCGTTGACAATTAATAATTATTTAATTAAAATACTTTATGCAATTGTTAAAAAATAAATATTCATTCAAGCGAGCCTTGCTTGATCTTTTTTTGGCCTACATCATTGTTTATTTGGCATCTCCTTTTGAAAATGTTAATTCAGAATTTTGGAATGTTGATAAAAATCATTTTTATTTTTGGATTTCAAGATCTTTTTTAATTATTTTTATAATTTATTTTTTTAAACTTACCAGTTCTTATAATGATTTTAGAGTAGAGTTTTTTATTCCTAAATTTAAATTTATTTTTATTTGGGAGTCTGTTTTAATTTTTATTAAAACAATATTGACCGCAATGATAGCCATTTTTTTAATAGCTTTTTTACTTGAATATCTGTTACCAGAATCGGTACTTGTCTATTATTTCCAAAACAATGCTGGATTTAATTGGAAGATTAGCAGTAAAAAAGCATTTTTTTTAATGACTTTTACCTCTTTTTTTACAGGAGCTTTTGAAGAGCTTTTTTACAGGGCTTTTGTTATTACCAAGTTTACACAAATGGGATTTTCTGTTGTAGTTACCGCTATTCTTAGTAGTATGTTTTTTGCTTATGGGCATTTATATTATGGAATTTTGGGATTTTTGGTTACATTTATATTAGGGATATTTTTTGCTTTTATCTATTTAAGGTATAAAAATGTATATTATGTGATTTTTATACATAGTTTTTATAATATTATTGTTAGCAGCCTGTTGCTTTTTTTAAATTAATTTTAAATTGTTATGAGGGGGATTTATGAGTGATACTGTGCCTAAGCGTTTTAAAGAGGCGGTGGCTCTTTATAGTGAGCTTGATATTTTTATATATAAGGAAGGGGAATCGAAAAGTTTTAAGAAGCAAATATATGCTGATTTTTGGAATGAGACAAAAAGAGTGGCTTCTGGGCTTTTGCATTGTGGCATTAAAAGGGGTGAAAAAGTTGTAATTATTTCTGATTCTAGAAGAGAATGGATAATAATCGACGTTGCTACTTTGGGGTTAGGCTGCATTGATGTTCCTAGGGGAAATGATTCTTCTGAGGATGAATTAACTTATATCATTAACCATTCTGAATCTACTTTTATTTTTGTTGAAAACAATAAGCAACTTCACAAAGTTTTATCCAAAAAGCATGATCTTAGATTGGTGAGATGTATTGTTGTTATTGATGATGATAAATCTTATGAAGAAAAAATGGGCAATATTACTGTATTTTCTTATAAAAAATTATTAGAACTTGGGGCTGAGTATTTAAGAGCTAATCCAAAATCATTTGATATGGAGATTGAAAAAGGTTCTTCAAAAGACATTGCAACTATAATATATACTTCTGGTACAACAGGTATGCCAAAAGGAGTAATGTTGAGACATGAATCTTTTATTTTTCAATTAGATAGACTTTATGATTATCTTCCAACGCTTAAACCCGGCAAGATAATGATTTCAATTCTTCCCCTTTGGCATTCTTTTGAGCGGGCTTGTGAATATATAGTTGCTTTAAAGGGCATAGCAATTGCATATTCAAAGCCCATAGGCCCTGTGTTATTAAAAGATTTTTTACTTTTAAATCCTCAAATGATTATTTCTGTGCCTAGAATTTGGGAAGGTATAAGAATAGGTATTATTAAAAAGGTATCGGAATCTTTTATTAAGAAGCTTGTGTTTGGAGGCTTTTTAAAAATTGGAATTATTTATGCAAAGCTTAAAGAGAGATTTTTAGGGCTTTCTCCTATTTATAAAAAAACCAATTTATTTATTTTACTTTTTTCCAAAGTATTTTTATTTGTTGGGATTGTTTTAATTTTTCCTATTAAATTATTAGGCGATATTTTAGTGTTTAAAAAAATAAAAAATGCCCTTGGACAAAAATTTGAATTTGGAGTTTCTGGTGGTGGAGCATTGGTTGATTATGTTGATTATTTTTTTAAGGCTGTAGGAATTAAAGTTCTTGAAGGTTATGGCCTTACTGAAACGGGCCCTATTTTGAGCGTTAGGCGCCTTAAGAGCCCTGTAGCAAAAACCGTAGGGCCTATTTTGCCAGATGTTGAATACAAAGTAGTTGGATTTGATGGCAATGTTTTGTCTTATGGAGAAAAAGGCGAGCTTTGGGTAAGGTCGCCACAGATAATGAATGGCTACTTTAAGGATAAGACCAAGACAAATGAAGTTTTAACAGAAGATGGTTGGTTTAACACTGGGGACTTGGTTAGATTAACAATTAATAATGAAATTTCAATTGTTGGTAGAAGTAAAGATACAATTGTTCTAAGAGGTGGGGAAAATATTGAGCCTGAGCCTCTTGAGAGAGTTTTGGGCAAATCTTTGTTTATTGAAAATATTATGATTGTTGGCCAGGATCAAAAATTTTTGGGGGCCGTTATTGTGCCTAATTTTGATAATCTTGAAAAGTGGGCAAATTCCAGTGGAGTGTCTTTTTCTTCTAGAAGTGATTTATTAGCCAATGAGGACGTTAATAAGCTTTATTCTAAGCATATTTCAGACACTATTAATACCAAATTAGGTTTTAAAAATTTTGAAAAAATAGCAGGCTTTGTTTTACTTCAGGATCCTTTTTCAATTGGAGAAGAGCTTACCAATACTCTTAAGTTAAAAAGATATTATATATCCCAAAAGTATGAAGATAAAATAAAATTAATTTTTAGCAAAAGCGACTTAGATTTAAATGGATATTAGACAAGAAAATATTGCAATATTTTCTTGTCTACATTTTTAACATATAGGGGATATTGAGTAGATACATGCAATTTTTTATTGTTTGTAGTATGGCTTTTAAAAATTCGATTCTTGCGGCTGTTAAATCAGCATTGTTTATGTCTATTACTTTAACTTCTTGATAGTACGTGCTAAAATGCTTTGCAAGCGAGTATGAATAGCTAGTAAGTATTGAAGGGTTTAAATCTTTTGCTGCCTTGATTATATTTTCTTCTAATTCTGATATAATTTTAATAATTTCCCACTCTTTTTCATGTTTTAAAAGTTCAAAATCAATTTTTTCTATTAAAGGAATATAAAGTGCATTGTATTTTTCAAGAATGCTATTAATTCTTGCTCCAACATATTGGATATATGGCCCAGAATTTCCCGTAAAAGATAAGCTTTCTTTTTTATTAAATACAATATCTTTATGTATAGCTGATTTTAGCAGATAATAGTGAATTGCTCCTAGTGCAATATTTAAAGCATTTTTTCTAGCACTCTCTTTATTCTCAATTTTTTGTGTAATTTCAGGCACTATTGATTCCATTAGCTCTAAGATTAAATTATCCGCGTCAATTACATTGCCTTCTCTTGATTTCATTTTGCCATCAATAAGATTAACCATTCCATGTGATAAATGAATAAGCTTTTTGTTTTTAGAAATTCCTAATTTTTCTGATACAAAAAATAAGCTTTTGAAGTGCTGAATTTGTTCACTTCCAACTACATAAATCATTTCTTCAAAGTTAAATTCTTTTGTTCTAACTGTTATATTTCCTAAATCTTGGGTAAGATAAATAGATGTTCCGTTTGGTCTTATGAGTACTTTTTGTTTTATTTTAGCGTCTTCTTTTTCGCTTGAGTCTAAGGGTAAGTCAATGCATATTGCGCCATCTTCTCGTTTATAACAAAATCCTTTTTCAAGCCCTTCTAACACTACATTTTTCCCAATTTCAAAAATTTCACTTTCAAGGTAAATTTTATCAAATGAGGTGTTTGTAATTTTGTAAGTTTCTTTTATTCCTTCAATTGCCCAGTTATTTAGTTTTTTCCAAAGTTCAATTGTGCTTGTATCTTTTTGTTCCCATTTTAAAAGCAGATCTTGAATTTCTTTTTCAGCATTTTCATTTTCTTGTGAGTATTCGTTGTATTTAACATAAAAATCGCCAATTAAATGGTCTCCTTTTTTAGAAGCTTTTTCAGGGGTGATGTCATTTCCAAATTTTTTGTATGCAAGCATTGATTTGCAGATATGCACTCCTCGGTCATTTATTAGGTTTATTTTTGTAATTTTTGCACCTACAGCCTTTAATATTCTTGACAGACTTTCTCCTATTACGTCATTCCTAAGATGTCCCACATGCAGTGGCTTGTTTGTATTTGGCGATGAAAACTCTAATATTATTTTTTTATTGTCTAGATATTTGCTTGTTCCATAGTTATCTTTTTGGGCATTTACCATTTGTATTGTATTTTTTATATATTCTTTTCTAGGAATTTTGATGTTTAGGTAAGGTCCCATAGCTTTAATTTCGTATTTAGCCTTAAGGATTTTTATTATTTCTTCAGAGATGGTTTCAATAGGAAGTTTCAAAGTTTTGCTAAGCTCAAATATTAATATAGAAATATCTCCCAGATCACTTTTTGGAGGTTTTTGAATATTTATATTGATATTATTTAGCTTTATGTTATTTGATAATGCTAGATCGGCAACTATAATGCTAATTTCGTCTTTAATCTTTTTTTTAACACCTTTATTCATTTTTTTCCTCTTTAACACTTTTAGTAATTTTTTTCTCTTTAACACTTGTTAGTATATTGATTAATAGTAAAATTAAAGACGCTACAATAAAAATGTTTGAGCTATGAGGTGACATTTTTGTATTTGTAAGCTCCTTTATTATAGTTATTTCATTGTTAAAAAGCTTTAAATTTCCTGTGCTTAATATTTCTCTAATAAGTGAGGTTGTTGAGCTTAAGGCAATGAAAATTAAAATTGGAATTTTAGAATATTTAATTACCATTGATGGATTTTTTAAGGTCTTAAAAGGTTCATTTTTATGAAATGATATTATTATGGCTATTAAAATGGGTATTGAAAATTTAAATTCTTTGTATAGTGTTGGTGTTAAATAGAACATGAATAAGTAAGTTAGACTGGTAAAAATTCCTATTATTAATAGATATATCCCTAATATATGGCTTTTATATTTTTTCAGTTCTATTTGATTGATTATTAGGGCAGGAAGTATAATGCATATTGAAATCCAAACAGATGCAATACTAGCATCTAAAAAGTTTTTTGTATAAGCAAAAATAGGAAATAACATTAAATGGCTTTTAAGATATTTTTCAGTATTATAAAAAGTTTTTTTTTGCATATTATTTCCTTTTAATCTAGTTTATTTGGTTTTAAATTGATCTGTACTTTCGCTAATTCCAGAAATGTGACTTGAATTTGTAGTTCCTAAAACCTTGATACGCTCAATTGCTTCTACCAGTTTATTAATCTCTTCTTTTAAACCTTTCATTGAGCTTGAGACTGTAATATTAATTTCTCCCAACAGTTTAATAGTGCTAATGATTTCTTTGTTGCCTCTAAACATATCATTTGAACCAATTTTTACTTCATATGTTATTTCCCGCATCGTATTTAAGGCCTTTAAAATTTCTTGGCTACCTATTGATTGTTCTTGCATTGTATGATTTATTTCTTCTATTACTTGAACAACTAAATTGATTGAATCGAATATTTGGTTGAAAGCTTTATTTGTTAATTCAGAGGTGTTTACGGTTTTGGTTATTGAATCCATTATTTCATTAATTGATGAGGCAACAGATTCTGATTGTGATGTTACTTGTTCTGCTAGGTCTTTTATTTCTTCTGCTACAATGGCAAATCCTTTTCCAGCTTCACCAGCATGAGATGCTTCAATTGCAGCGTTCATTGAGAGTAGGTTGGTTTGGCTTGCTATAGATGAAATTAAAGAGTTTGCTTCTTGTAATCTTGTTGAGTTTTTGAAAATCTCTTTGATTTGAGTAATAACTTCTTCTTGTTTTTTTCGTCCATCATCAGAAAATCTTTTTAGTTCTTCTGTGCTTTTTGCAGCTTTTTGAGTTATTTCCGTTATTGATTGGATTCCTCCTATCATTTCTTCGATAGCCGATGAGGATTGTTCAACGCTTGCGGCTTGAGTTTCAATTGAATTATCAAGAGATGAAATATTTTTTGAAAGACTTTCAATTATATTTGTTGTATTAGAGATGAATTCTACCTGTTTTTCTACTTCTTCTTGTGTTTTTTCTATGTATTGATTTGAATTTTTAATTGTATTATGAGTTTTGTTTATCTCGCTAAATAAATGGTCTCCGTTTTCTTTAAGCAATTTTACTCGTTCTTGTAGCGAATTAATTACATGTTTTAGATTTTCAATAAAATGCCCAAAAAGATTTATTGTTGAGCTTATTGAATCTTTGCCTTTTGATTCGATTTTAAATGTTAAGTCGCCGGTTTTAACCTTTGGAATGACAACATTGAGTTTGTCTATTTTTGATATTATTAAAGTTTTTATGGTTGATATCATTATTAATATAAAAATTATTACCAAAATAAATATAATAGAAAGTGAAACTAATCTCATATTTTTAAATTCTTTTGAAAATATGTTGTTATAATCTATTTTTATTCCTAAGTACCAATGAGATGTTGTGATCCTTGCTAGTGAGATTATTTCATTTGAATTACTTGTATTGTAATTTGTTTTCCCTTGAGATAATGCACTTAATATTTGAGTTAATGTTTTTGCGTTAAAGCCAAATATGTGTTTTATGTTTTTTAAAACCTCATCTTTTCCTCCAAATGCATCCCCACTGCTGTTTATTAAGTACACGTTAAAGTATTTTGATGAGTTTTGGCTGCTTGCATTTTGTTCTAGCAAGGAGTTTTCCAAAAGCAGCAAAAGATATTCTTTTAGTTCGGCAATTTTTTCTGAAATGTCAGCATATAAAATAATATATCCAATATTAGATTTTTTTGAATCTGTTATTTTATATGCTATTGGAATATAAAAATTGTTGTTTATTTTTACTAAACTGTTGTGCAGAATTGAAATTTGCAATGTAGTTATAGCTTTGCCCAGAAGCAATTCTTTTAAGCTTATGTATTGACCAGTTCTTTTTTTTTCGCTTGATGCGATTATGTATCCATCTTTGTTTGCATACTCTATTATTTTAATAAAAGACGGAAGTGTAATTAAAATTTTGTCAGATACTAAGTGTTCTTCGCTTTTGTTATTCAGAATTGCGGATCTATAATCATATCTGGCTGTTAATATGTTTAAAGCTTTTATTACTTCTTTAGATTCATCAGAAAAGCTTTTGATCATTGCTTGGTTAATGAATTTTGTGAAGTCTTGAAGTTCTTTTGTTATAATTTTTTTATAGCCTTGATCTAGTAGCAAAAAGGTTGTTGCAATAATGATTATTGTGTATGCCAGGATTATAAAATTGAATTTATAAAAAAGGCTAGAGTTAAGTTTCTTTCTTTTCACTAAGTCCCCTCAAAATTTTGTTTTTTCATAAAATTTTTAAAACATTAAATTTTTAGTATTCTATATGTTTTATTATATAATTATATATGCATGTAACTAAATAATAAAATAATTATTTGCAAATATTTGAAGGATTTAATTTTTAAGATTCAGAAAGAAAGGTTTAATTTGCCAATTGTTATTAGTAATTATTTGTATGTGATTTATGAAGGTGAAAGGTTTGTTTTAAGATTTTAATCATACTAATTTTATGTTTGGAGAGCTTTTATGATAGATGAGAATTTAATAGATGTTAATCTGAAAAATACTAAACGATTTCTTTATCTAGTTTTATTTGGATTTCTTTTTTTAAATTTTTTATTCATAGGTTATGCTTATATGAATTATAAAAATGAGTATTTGGATCGCTTTAAATTTGATTCTAAGTTGTTTTTAAACAGTATTTCTGCTGTTATTAAAGCCAAATATTCGGAATCTTCTAGGTTTCTTGAAGAGCTTGTAAAAGATAGCTATAGGTTTGGGATATTAGTTAATTCTTCAAAAAGCTTTCTTTTGTCTTCAAGTTTAAAATTGGGTGATAGCTTAGATGAAAATAGTGATTTGTTTTTAAAGTCAAGAGAATTTAACTCTATAAATAAAATTTTTAAAACTATTCCTTTGGCAAAAGATTCGCTTGAAGGCGTATTTTATATTCCTATAGGGAAAAATGTTTTAATATCAAATTCAAATTTTTCATCTTTGGGTTTAAAAGATGTTAGATTGGATCCAATTTATTCTGTTCCTGTAGAAAAAAATTCTAAATATTATTCAAGATACATGATAATAGACGGAAAAATTTATTCTATAATAAGTTTTCCAGTTAGAGATTCTGTTGCAACATTGGGTGTAATAGGGATTTTAGTATGCTTTGATGAGTCGTTAGATATTATTGAAAATCAGTTGTATTCTTCTCTTAAATTTAGCAGTAAGAATTATAATTTTTTTATGCTTGATAGAAATCATATGCCCATTTTTTTAAACTTTAATAATCTTCATGCCAAATCTTTTTCTCCATCTTATAATGAGAATTTTTTAAAAAAAGTTATAGCTTATGCTAAAAAAGATTCTTCTAGCTCTAAGTACACTTTTAATTATGAAAGAGATTTGTATTCTTTAAATTTTGTAAAAACCGATGATTTTTTGACTCAAGGGTTGATTTTAAATGTCAATTCCATTCCTATTATGTTTAAATCAAATTGGATTATATTCTTTGTATTTTTATTATTATCTTTTGCAATTATCTTTTATTTGTGCAAAACTTTTGTTTTTTCATTGATTAATGATTTTAACAGAATTGTTGATTATCAAAAATCAAAAAGCGATCCTTTTAGTCTTGAGCCTCCTTTAGAGGTTAAGTATTCTTCTTCTATTATTTCTTATATCAGTTCAAAGCTAGATAATCTGTCCTCTAAGAGTAATGAATCTTTTGAGAAGATAAAATTTTATTCTGAAGATTTAAATGAATATTTAAAACAAATAGAGACTGCTATATCAAATACTGAGAGTATAGACTCTAGCATTTTAGCTTACGAACAACTAAGGGATACTTTTTCTAGATTTGAAAAGTCAATTGTTGATATTTTAAAAGGCTTTGAATCTGTTGCTGATCCGATTAATGATCACAATAAGTATATATCAGAAATCTCTTCAAATTTTGAGGAGAATGTTAGTTTTTTCTATAGCATAGATAAAAATTTGGAAATTTTTAATAAGGTTGCTACTATAAATTCTGCTGATATTGAAAATATTAAAAGTAAGGTTTTTGATTTAAATATTGTTTTTGAAAATGTGAATAAAAATTTTGCAGATCTTTTGTCTCAAACAAATAGTTTGCAAAGTGTAAATAAACTTTTGGTTTCAATTTCAGCTCAGACCAATATGCTTGCTATGAATGCAGCAATTGAAGCAGCAAAAGCAGGTGATGCAGGTAAAAGTTTTGCAGTTGTTGCTGAGGAGATTAGAAAGCTTGCTATTAATTCTGGAAAATATTCTAAAACTATTAAAGATGAACTTAAAACGGTCGATAGCATTATTGCAGCAATCAATTCAGAGATTGATACAATTTATAAAAATTTCATAGATATTCAAGATAATGTGGATAACAATTTTTCAAGACACGAGAAAGTAGATCTTACTCTTGCTAAGCATTTTAAAGAAATTGGTGAGTTTAAAGAAAGGTATTTATCTCACGATACTAAGATCAGAGATGCTAAGAATATGTATAAAGAAATATTTAATAACCATTATTTTGTTAGTAGTAAGTTTAACAACTTTAACCAAGATTTAAAAGAGTTTAAAGTTTCTAAGATTAATTTGGATGCTGTAAATTCTCTTCAAGAATATTCATCTTTGGTGAAATCTTCTAAGGATAAGATATTAAAGACAAAAGAATTGATTCAAAAGATTAATGACGAGATTAAAAATATTCTTTTTTAGTTTTTTTGATTATTTAAATCCTATGTAAAGAACTTCTTCTTCAAGTAAAAGCCCAGTTTTCAAGTAGACTTCAGCTTTTACTTTTTCAATTAAGCTTTTTATGTCGTTGGAGGTAGCGTTATTAATATTGATAATAAAGTTTCCATGATATTTAGATACTGTAGCGCCCCCAATGCTTAATCCTTTGAGCTTGCACTCTTCAATTATTTGTCCACTAGGCTTTAGAAATGCTTTATTGTTTTTAAAAGTGCTTCCACTGCTTGGAAATAAATAGTGGCCTTTATTTATTCTTGCTTGTTTATTTTTAGTCATTTTTTCTTCAATAATTTTCTTATTGTCTTTTTTTAAATTCAATTCAATTTTTAATATAAGAAAGTTTTTATTTTGAAAAGGCGATATTTTATACTTAAAGTCTTCTTTTTTAAATTCTTTGCAAATAGTTTTTCCTTTGTCATTTATAAATGTAATTTTTTTTAGTATCTCAGAGATTTCATTTCCAAAGCATCTAGCATTCATCCATACAGCGCCTCCTAGTGTACCAGGTAGTCCATAGATAAATTCTAGGCCACTTAAGCTGTTATCAAGCGCAATTTTACATAAATTTTCAAAATTTGCACCACATTCGCCGATAATTTTATTTTCGTGAATTTCTATTTTGTTTAGATGTCCGGTGTATATTATTGGGAAATCAAGCTCTTTGTTATCATTGACTAAAATATTTGATCCTCCCCCAAGAATAAATAGTTTAATTTTTTCTTCTATTGCTGCTTTAAAAATATTTTCAGCTTCTTTAATATTTTTAGGGGTGAGAAATAATTTTGAAATGTTTCCAATTTTATATGTTGTATAGTCAGCTAGATTTTTTGTTTGGGGCTTAATATTGATTTTTTTAAGAAAATTATTTAGGCTTTTAGGCATACGTACTTAATAATAAATTAGATTTTTTATTTTTTCAATTTTGAGAAATGTATGATTTTGAAGTTATATAATACTAGAACAAAGGATTTTTCAGAATTAACAAATTTTGAAAATGTTAAATTGTATGCTTGCGGGCCTACTGTTTATAATTATGCTCACATCGGAAATTTTAGAACTTATATTTTTGGAGATTTATTAATTAAAACTTTAAGGTTTTTAGGATATAAAGTTAATTATGCTATGAATATTACAGATATTGGGCATTTAACGGGTGATCTTGATGATGGAGAAGACAAAGTTGCCAAGACAGCAAGAGAAAAGGGCCTTACAGCTTATGAGATTAGTGAATTTTTTACAGAGTCTTTTTTTAACGATTGTAGAAAATTAAACGTTGTATATCCCGACAAAGTTCTTATTGCAAGTAAACATATTCCCATCATGATAGAGGTTGTTAAAATTCTTGAAGAAAAAAAAATTACTTATTTCTCTAATGGCAATGTGTATTTTGATACTTCTTGTTTTAAAAGCTATGGCGAGATGGCCGGCATTGATCTTGTTGATAAAAATATGACCTTGCCCAGAGTTGATATTGATAAATTTAAAAGGAATAAAACCGATTTTGTTTTATGGTTTACTAATTCTAAGTTTAAAGATCAGGAGATGAGATGGGATTCTCCTTGGGGATTTGGTTATCCAAGTTGGCATTTGGAGTGTGCTGCTATGAATTTGGAGTACTTCAAAGATACGCTTGATATTCATTTGGGAGGAGTTGATCATATTGGAGTTCACCACATAAATGAAATAGCAATAGCAGAGTGTTTTTTGAATAAGAAATGGTGTGATATCTTTGTTCATGGAGAATTTTTGATTATGGATTATAATAAGATGTCAAAGTCACGTGGAAATTTTATTACAGTTAAAGACTTGGAAGATCAAAATTTTTCTCCTCTTGATTTTAGATATTTATGCTTGACGTCACACTACAGGAACCAATTAAAATTTTCATTGGACAATCTTCAAGCAAGCAAGATTGCTAGAGAAAATTTGATAAACAGGCTAAGTTATTTTTATGGATCCTTAGATCTAGATGATTTAAATATACTTAATAGGGATTTAAAAAATTTTGATTTTAGTTTAGAAAAAGAATATTATGATTCTTTTGTAGAAAAAGTTTCTTTTGATTTGAATGTTTCTCAAGGATTGGCTTTACTTTGGGAGATAATTAAATCTGAAAGTCTAAGCTTTGTTTCAAAGCTTAGATTAGCTTTTATTTTTGATGAGATTATATCACTTAATCTGAGAGAAGAAATTTTAAAAAATTTAGAAAACCATAATGTAGTTATTGATGAGAATATGAAAACTTTGATTGAAGAGAGAAAAATAGCTAAATGTGAAAAAAATTTTAAGCGTGCCGATGAAATTAGGGACTTTTTTGCCCAAAAAGGTTTTGTTTTGGTTGATACTAAGGAAGGAACTAAGGTTAAAAGAGGCTAATATTTGGCTATTTTTTTAAAAAACAAATATTTTTATTTAAGCTTAATTTTTATTATTTTTTTGATTTTATTTGTTTTTTCTGGATTTTTATTTTATTCAAAGCCAATTATTTATGATATATCTCCAATTCCCACTTCTCACAAGGATATTATTGTTATTAAAGGAAATAATTTGGGCTACAGTACGGGAGAGATTAATATCAACAATAATTATTTGGTTAAAAGTAGCATTATTAGTTGGAATAACACCGAAATAGTTTTTAAAATTACAGATGAAGTAAATTCCGGACTTATTTTTGTAAAAGGCGAAAGGGGTACTAGCAACGAACTTTTTCTTGTTATCAGCAGGCAAGTTCCTGTTAAGCTTAATAGGAAAAATATGCCTTTTATTTTTTCAGAGGATAAAATAACTTTAAATGCAAATTCTTTAACTTTATTACAGGGTATGAATTTGTTTTCACATTTTAGTACTATTAAGATTTTTCTTGAAACTAAGGACAAGCTTTATACAATTTTACCTCAAAATATTTTAGATGTTTCTGAGAATAAGTTAGAATTTATTTCTCCTAAAACTTTAAATTCTGGTGGGAAGCTTTATGTTTTATTGGACAATGTTCAAAGCAATAAAATTCCATTTTCTGTTAAATATGATTTTTTTAAGTGGACTTTGACTGATTCGAAAGAGTTTACAATAATTGAAGAGATTTATTTTAGTCAAGATGTTAGTAGTAATTTTGATTCAAATCCCGAAGATATTAATTTTAATATCTTCTATTTAAGACCAATTGAAAATGAGCGTCAAAAAATTGTAGACCTCAGCAATGAACAGCTTGATTTTAATATTGGTAATTTATTTTTTGAAAACCTAAAGACAAATAAATTTATTTTTAAGACTAGGATAAAGACTTCTAAACTTAATTTGGAATTTTTAGATGCGAAATATTTAGAAAGCATTGATGTTAATAGAGATATTGATAATCAAGAGTACAAAAAACATGTTCAAGATAAAAAAAAAGATTATTTATCTTACAGCTCTGTTGATTTAATGCCGTTAGATTCTCTAATTTTATCTAAGACGGATGGTAGTAATTCAGTTTATAAGTTGGCTAAAGCAATTATTGATGTTTTGACTTTGAATTTTAAGATTGTTGAGAATAATTTAAGTTTAAAGGATTCTATTAAAGCGGGAAAAATTTCATCTAGCAATTTAATAGTTCTTACGAATTTATTATTTTTAAAGTACGAGATTCCACTGAGAAATATAGTTGGGCTTTACTATGATTCTAATTCTCTTAAATTAAATGAGCATTTTTGGTTTGAATTTTTTTTAGCTGGGGTTGGCTTTGTATATTTTGATATAATAAATGCAGTATTATTTAATGATAGCTCTAAGTATTTTTTGAACATGTCTGAGAACTATATTCAATATGGATGCAAAGAGGACTATGATAAAAATGAATTTTTTGACGGATATTTAGATTCTGGGTTTTTAAAGTATAAAAGCTTGACAAACGGATCGTATTCTTTAATGCATAGGTTTGTTTTGGAGGATAATTTTAAATGAGGGATGATCAAATATTTAATTTAATTGAGAAAGAAAAATTAAGAGAAAAAGAACATATTGAGCTTATTGCTTCTGAAAATTTTACGTCTTTGGAGATAAGGCAGGCCGCTGGGAGTATTTTAACCAATAAGTATGCTGAAGGATATCCTTTGAATCGATATTATGGTGGTTGTTCTTTTATTGATGAGATTGAAACTTTGGCAATTTCAAGAGCAAAAGAGCTTTTTGGCGCAAAGTATGCCAATGTTCAACCGCATAGCGGGTCTCAGGCCAATATGGCTGCCATAATGGCTCTTATTAGCCCAGGCGACAGAATTCTTGGTATGCAATTATCTCATGGAGGACATTTAACTCACGGCAGCAGAGTAAATTTTTCTGGTATATTTTTTAATACTTATTTTTATGGTGTTTCTAGAGATTCTGAGCTAATTGATTATGATGAAGTTCTTAAGATAGCTAGAGATTGCAGACCAAATTTAATAATAGCCGGTGCTTCTTCTTATTCAAGAGAAATTGATTTTAAAAAATTTAGAGAAATAGCAGATGATGTTTCTGCTTATCTTTTGTGTGATATTGCTCATATTGCAGGCCTTATTGTTGCCGGTTTTCATAATTCCTCAATTGATGTGGCGCATCTTACTACAAGTACTACGCATAAAACTTTAAGAGGCCCAAGAGGCGGAATAATACTTTCTGGAAAGGATTTTGACAAATCAGTAAACTTTAATGGAAAAGAGAAGTCCTTGTTTAATGCTGTAAATTCTACAGTTTTTCCTGGAACTCAAGGGGGCCCTTTAGTTCATATTATTGCGGGTAAGGCTATTGCATTCAAAGAGGCTCTTCAGGAAAATTTTAAAGAATACATTGCTAACGTAATAAAAAATACTAAAGTTATGGCTGAATATTTCAAATCAGAAGGATTTCGGATTGTTAGTGGAGGTACAGACAATCATTTATTTTTGGTTGATCTTAGTAGTTCGGGTCTCACGGGTGCTGATGCTGAGAAATTACTCGAGAGTGTAAATATTACTTTAAATAAAAATGCTATTCCTTTTGACAAGAAAAGCCCCTCCTTGGCTTCTGGCATTAGAATTGGGGGCGCTGCTATTACTTCTAGAGGCTTAAATGAAAGTGACTCTTTAAATGCTGCTAAATTTGTTGTTAGAGCTTTAAAGGCAAAGTCTGATATTGAATTAAAACAAATAAAAAAGGAAGTTGTAAAATTTATTAGAGATTTTGACATACCTTGATTGCGTTGGAGGTTGTGATCAATAAATGCCAAGCCTAATTAGAATGTTTTTTTTAGTGTTGTTGTTTATTTTTATTTTTAATCCTGTTTTAATAGCAATGCTTTTTCTATTATTTCCTTTTTTGTTGATATTATTTAGTTTTTTGGGCGTTTTTAGAATATACTTTACAAGAGATTACTCATATTCTAGATCTAGAGAATTTGAATTTTATAAACTTTCTTTTTTATTAATGGCCAAATTGCTATCTATTTTGGGAACTGTAACTGGAGAGCAGTTAAATTATATTAATTTTATTATCAATTCTTTGAATTTGTCTGAACGTGGTAAATCAGAATTGTATACTATCTTTCATTCTGCTATTACTAAGAATAATAATGCTGATAAAATTTTGTATACTCTTAAGCTTGGCTATTTTCAGCACAAAGATCTTTTTATATGGCTTTTTGCCTCTCTTAAAGAAATTAACAGGCTTTCTAGGTATAAAAATTTAGAAGCTGAAAAATTTATCTCTTATGTTGGTGTTTTTTTAGAACTTGAATCTGATGGTTATGAAGCTTATAAAGATATTAATATTAAAATTATAAATCCTTACAGTATTTTAGGTTTAGCATATAGTGCTAGTGATGATGAGATTAAAAAGGCGTATAAAGGCCTTGTTATAAAATATCATCCCGATAAGTTTGCAAATGATCCTGTAAGGCAAAAAGATGCAAATGATAAATTTATTAAAATTCAAGATGCTTATGAAAAAATTTGCAAGGAAAGAAATCTAAGGTAACAATTTATTAATTATTTAAAGATAAAAAAGAAGGGCTTTGGCCCTTCTTTTGCTGTTAGCTTCCGCTGTAGGCTATTTTGAATTGCAAGAAAGCACTACCAATAGCGGCGTTATTTGCGTTTTTATTAGCAAGTTCTATGATGTTATTTGAATCCCACCCAAGAGAAATTGTTGTAAATCTTATTAGTTTTTCAAGGCTAAGCCCTGTTTTTAAATAAATTTTTGTAGCATCGCTTGAAAGTTTATTAGAGGGCCCTAAAATGTATGCTCCAATATAAGGTACCACATATGCTTCTGTTGAAATGGATGTTATTGGAATTGCATAATCAAGATATAAAGCCAAGCCGAGCTTCATTGCATCTTCAAATGTCAGATTAGGGGTTGTAGCTTGTGTTGTTGAACTTTGTCCGGCTTGATTGTCTGAATTAGTGCTTGGGTTTACTGTAGGATAGTTTTCTACAGATTTTTGTCTTAAAATATCGTAAAGACCGATAGATGTTATCCACCCTAGTCCATTTATAATGCCTTTTTTGTTGTCTTCATAGCTTGAAATTTCAACATTTAAGCTTTGAAATGAATTTTCGGATATGGTTTTTAATCTTTTTTCTGTATCTTTAGATCTGTAAAGGTTTTGTCCGTAGCTTATTCCTAGTGCAACCCCAGATTTTTTGTCTTGTTCTCCAAATAGTCTTGTACTGTAGGAATCAGATCCTTTAACTGCCCAGGATTCTTTTTCTCCGGTGTCTTTATTCCAGGCAAACCCTATGCTTGCTCCTGTTGAGAATGCAATTCCCAATTCTGTATTTTTGCTGAAATTAAGAGCATTGCCATTTGGATCAAATATATTTTCAGCTTTTTTATTAGGATCTGAGGATGCTCCTTTTTTGAAATTTGCTGCTTTTGAGATGTGTCCAAATACAGAAAAATCGCTTGCAAAAGGATCTATTCCAAAATCAGTTCCCATTTGTAAAATAAGATAGGTGTTTTTATCATTGATTTTTGTTAATCCAAGCTTATATTGAGTTCCAAAAGATGCTAAAATTGCAGAATTTGATAAAGTTGGACTCAATAAATCGTTACCAATTACGGATTTATCTTTTAAAGAGTATGTTATTGATGAATTATTGAATGTTTCATTTCCATAGGCTCCTGACAAGCCAAAATTTAATTCAAAGGGTGTTTCTGCAATTACAGATTTAGTATCTTCGTTTTGATCAAGTGTATTTTTTATTGGCTTCCATTTTGCTTGAATTCCATAAAGGACTCCTTTATATGTTTTGTTGTATGGGGTGTCTTTGTCATTTTCTTGATTTCTGTTGCCCGTGCCTGTTCCCCCTATTGCAAATGTAAGGTCGAGTTTTGGGAGTTTGTATCCCAGCTGAATTGTTCCTATGTTTTTAGAGGTGCCTCTTGCAATAATTGTTCCCCTTACTATTCTATCATTGCTTGGAAATCCATAGTAAGTGCTTTTAAATCCAGTCATAGGTGCAAAACTAAATAAAGACTCTTTATTAAAGTCAAAATCTGTCATAGTGCTTATTTTAATAAAAAAATCGTACATATTGATTTGGGCTGTTATATCTCCCACGTCAATTTTAAATTGATCACCTTTTTTGCCTTCCGCTTTTAATGCAAGATCTTCTACCTTAATGTAAGCCGAGAATGGATCGTCTTTACCTAATTCGGGATTAGCCTCAAATGGTTTAAGCTTAATGGTAATTTTGCTTTTGTTTTCAAACCCAGGAACAAGCTCGTCCATATCTAATCTGAATTCACTTGTGTTTTCAAATCCGAATGTTGGCATCCATGGGTTTATTTTAAATATATCTTTTTCCTTTAATGCGTCTGCTGCAAATATTGCTGCAGATGTGGTTAAAAATATAATTAATTTATATAAAACGTGGTTTTTCATAATTATACCTTCCTGTTGTAACTATAAACTTTTATTAGTTCTAGTTATTAATTAAACGTATTAATAAATATATTATAGACATGCTATTGTGTATAATATATTAACATATATATAACATGTATATAATATTAAAATATCAGATAAAAATTCAAGGTCATGTTATTATTTTGTGATTTTTATATTATTCAAATTTATAAATAAGATTAATTTTAGTATAAATTAATCTTATTTATTTTAAATGATTAATTTATACCAAATAAACTAGCAATCCTGTTACTAAAATGTAGCATAAAGCATAAATTATTGTTTTTGATAAAAGCTTGCCTTCTTGTCCAATTAATCCAGCAGTTGTTGTTGCTATTGTGATGTTTTGGGGAGAAATCATTTTTCCTCCAGTTGCTCCTGTTGTATTTGCTGCTGCAAGCCAGTAAGGATTTGCTCCAATATTTTCTGCCATTTGTGTTTGCAAAGGTCCAAAAAGAACATTTGAAACTGTGTCACTTCCTGTTAAAAATGTCCCAATAGCTCCAATTAGTGGGCTAAATAATGGTCCAAATTTGCCTGTTATTATTGAGATTCCATTAGCAAGATCTCTTATCATTCCACTATGTGTCATTAATCTTGATATTGCAACAATGCAAATGATTATAAATGAAGATAATGCCATTTTTTTCAAGGTTAGCATAAATATTTTTAGCTGTTTTAATATTGGAACTCCTCGTATTGAATAGGATATTAATGTTGCAAGTACGATCAAGAATCCCGGAGAGATAATCCATTTAAAGTGTAGGGGATTTGCTTCTGGATAAATGCTAATAGTGCTTTGAAAAGTTTTTAGGTATTCGTGAATTTTGTTAAAAAGAGGAGATACAAGCACTATAAATGTTACTATTAAAATGTAGGGTGAGCATGCAATAATTCCTTTTGATAAGGATATTGTGCTTTTGCTTTGGTGCTCAGTAGTTTCTTTGTTTCCAAAAAACTTTGCATAAACTATTGTTATTGTCATAGAAAGAATGCTTCCAAGGATTGCAGGAAGTTCTGGGCCCAAAGTTTTTGATATAAATACTTGAGATATTGCCATTGACATTCCTGAGAGTAGGGTAAGAAGGAATATCCCTTTTAATCCTTTAATGCCTCCTCCTGTAAGAATTACCAGCACAAAAGGTATTGTTAAGGTTGGAAGTATTAGTTGGAATGCAATCTCAGATGAAACAATGTTAACATCCAAGTTAGTTGCTTGAGCTAAAGATGTTATAGGGATTCCCACAGATCCATAGGCGGTTGATGAGGTATTCATTATTAAGCAGATTAAGCAAGCAAAAAATGGTTCAAATCCCATTGCTATTAATATTGACACAGGGATCGCAACAGCAGTTCCATATCCAGCAACTCCTTCTAAAAAGTTTCCAAATCCCCATGCTACTAGCAAGACTATAATTCTTCTATCAGAAGATACGTTTGATAAAATATTTTTAATAGTTTCTATGTCTTTTTGATCTTCTGACATTTTGTATGTAAATATGGCAGCAATAATTACAGTTGCTATTGGCCATATCCCCATTAAGGCGCCCTCAAGCATTGCAAGACTTGTGTTTACTATTCCCAAGTTTTTATAAAATATAACTATAGCAACAGTGGCTATTAATGATATGGGTATTACATAGTAAGCTGGCTTTTTTATTATTCCAAGTCCAATAATTATTAGGATTATTGGTACCAAAGCTGTTATAAAATCATAAGAATTCATAAAAATGGCTCCTTTTTAATTGTATTGTAATTAACAATTAATAAATAATATATAATTTTAATATTACAACATGAATAGTATCTGTGTTATTGGGAAATTTTTATTAACTTTATTTTTAATTTTTTTCCCGCTTTATTATGATCTTTTTGCAGTTAATTTGGTTGAGATTAATAAATTATCAAAGTATGCAAAATCAATAGTTTTAATGGACTTTGATACTAAGCGAATACTTTATTCTAAGAAGCCCAATTTGGTTTTTCCTCCAGCATCGCTTACAAAGATTGTTACAATTTATACAGCTTTAATTGAAGCTGAAAAGCGAAATATAAAATTAAAAAGCATAGTTCCTATTAGCGATTCTGCTTCATATTATAATGCGCCCCCCAATTCTTCTTTAATGTTTTTGGAAAAAGGTCAAATTGTTAATTTTGAAGAGATTTTAAAGGGACTTTCAATTTCTTCAGGCAATGATGCTTCTATTGCAATTGCTGAGTTTGTAGTAGGCAATTTAAATAGCTTTGTTAATTTAATGAATATCAATGTTTTAAATTTAGGACTTTTAAATATGCATTTTGTTGAACCTTCTGGATATAGCAGTGAGAATAAAATTACAGCACTAGATATGGCTTTTTTTGTAAAATCTTATGTAGAAAAATTTAAATTTATGCTTAATATTCATTCTTTAAAGTATTTTGTTTATCCAAAGAGTAAAAATTTAGGAACTGCTTTATCATCAAAATTTTTAAACTTAAAACAAAGAAATGCCAATTTATTAATACATGAATATCCTTATTCAGATGGTATTAAAACGGGATATATTAAAGAATCAGGCTTGAATCTTATTGCTACTGCTAAAAAGGGTGAGATAAGATTGATAGCAGTTGTATTGGGTGTTGAAAAAGGAATTAATGGATTTGGGGAGAAGATGAGAGCTTTGATTGCAAAAAATTTATTTGAATATGGATTTAATGAATATTCTAAATTTCCTTTAATAGTAAAATTAAAAGAAAAAGTCTATAATGGTACAGTAGATACAGTTGCTCTTTTTTCTAAAGAGCCTTTTTATTATATTTTAACTAAAGATGAATTTGATAAAATTAATATAAGTTATACTGTTGATAAGTTGGTTGCTCCACTTAGTGGGGATATGCCTGTTGGGAGGGCTATGATTTTTTTAGAAAATGAAAAAGTAGGAGATGTTGCTTTGTTTAGTGGTAAAGTTAATAAATTAGGGTTTTGGCAAGCTCTTTATAAGAGTTTTATAAATTTTTTTTCAAGAGAGTATTAATTTTATGTTAAACCATTTTAATTTTAAATTAAAACGCGATGTTACGATAATAGTTCCTGGTGAAGCTTTTGTTTCAAATAAAAGAGTTATTTCTACAATCCTTGGTTCTTGTGTTGCTGTTGTGCTTTGTGATGAATCAAACAATTTAATTGGAATGAATCATTATGTTCTAGTTAAGTCAGATCTTGAGATATCTCCTGACCAAAGGGGAAGATATGGGGTTTATGCTATTCCTATGTTAATAAATGCAATGTTAGAAAATGGGGCTAGTAAAAGCAATCTTAAGGCCAAGCTTTTTGGGGGAACTAATTTTATGGCAAAAGGATCGGTTAAGGTAGGGCTTGAAAATTCAGAGTTTGCCGTTAATACATTAAATAAGTATCGTATTCCAATTTTAGCTAAAGATTTTGATCAATCTAAGTCGCGAAAGATTTTTGCTTTTCCTGAAAACTTTAAAGTTATTGTTGAATATCCAGACGGAACAAAGGTTTTTTAATTTTGTCTAATGATGATTTTTTTAAAAATTCTCTCAATCAATTTCAATATGAAGCAGTTACTACTATTGAAGGTGCTCTTTTAATTATTGCTGGTGCTGGTAGTGGAAAAACAAGGGTTGTTACTCACAGAATAGCATATTTGCTTTTAAAAGGCATTGCTCAGAAGGAAATTTTAGCCTTGACTTTTACCAACAAGGCTGCTAATGAAATGAAAGACAGAATTAAAAAAATTTTAAAAAGTCCTCTTAGTAATCTAATGGTTTCAACTTTCCATGCTTTTGGGCTGTTCTTTTTAAAAGAAAATTATAAATTGTTAGGATATAGAAAAAACTTCAGCATTTACGATGACAATGATAGAGTCTCTCTTCTTAAAGAGATTTTACTTGATGAAGGTCTTTTTAATAAAAAAGTTTCTTTAAATTCACTTAGTAATGTTATTTCGCTTTTAAAAAACGGTATTCTTACTCTTAATGATTTAAAAGAAGAAGATATAAACATTTTTAAGCTTTATGAAGAGCGATTAAGGCTTTACAATTCTTTTGATTTTGACGATTTGATTTTAAAACCAAAAGAATTGTTAAGTAGTAATTCTGATATTAGAAATAAATATTCTAAAAGATATAAGTATGTTTTGATTGACGAGTTTCAAGATACTTCTTTGATTCAATACAATTTTATTCGTCTTTTAATAAATCATAATAATTTGTGTTGTGTTGGGGATGATGATCAATCGATATATTCTTGGCGTGGGGCCAATTATAACAATATGTTGCAATTTGAAAAAGATTACAATGTTAAAGAAATAAAGCTTGAACAAAACTATCGTTCTGCGAAAAATATTTTAGATGTTGCCAATTCTGTGATTTTAAATAATAAAAATAGAAAAGAAAAGACTTTGTGGTCTTCAAAGATGTGTAACAAAGTTATAGATTTTTTTATATTTGAAGATGAAATTCAAGAATCTGAGTTTATTGCAAGTCAAATCATACAGCTTTCAAGGTTAGAAGGTTTTAAGTCTAAAAAGATAGGAGTTCTTATGAGAACCAATGCTCTTTTTAAAAACGTTGAGATGATTTTTAGAAGACAAGGCATAAAATATAAAGTTTCAGGGGGAACATCTTTTTTTCAGAGAAAAGAAATAAAAGATATTATTTCTTATTTAAATGTAATAATAAATCCTAAAAGCGATTATGATTTGCTTAGAATCATTAATGTTCCAAGAAGAGGGATTGGCAAGGAATATTTGAAAAAAATTAGAGATATAGCAGACAAGAAGGGTTGTTGCATTTATGAGGCTCTTTGTGACATTACTTTTTCTTTTACAAACATTTCTAGTTATGACAAAGCTTTAAATAAGCAGGTCATTGAAAGCATAGAAGATTTTGTATCTTTTATTGAAGAGTATCAATATAAATTTAGTACAACAAAAAACACTTATTCTAATATAATCAAAGAAATGATAGAAAGCATTGAATATTGGGGATTTTTAGTTAATGAGAATCCCAATTCAATCAAAGTAGCTGAATATAAATATCAAAATATAGAAGGGTTTTTAAGCATAATCAAAAATTGGGAATCCAAACAACTTGGTGAATTGGGAGATTTAAGCAGTTTTTTAAATTACATAGTTCTTCAATCTAACGAAGCAAATGAGGAGTCTGAAAATATTAATATCAATTTAATGACAGTGCATTCTGCTAAAGGGTTAGAATTTGATTATGTATTTTTTATTGCCGTTGAAGACAATATTATTCCTCATCATAGAATTATTGAAGATAGTGAGTTTGACTTGGAAGAAGAGAGGCGAGTTTTTTATGTTGCATTAACTCGTGCAAAAGATTCTCTTGTTATTACAATGGCTAATAAGCGGAAAAAAGATAGGCAAATTTTTGATCAGGTGCCTTCAAGATTTATTTCAGAAATTCCTAAAGAATTTTTAAATTTTAATTATTGCGCAGCTTTTGTTGAAAAAGCTTAACCAATATTATTAAATTCATTGAATGAATTTAAAGATTAATTTAGTATATTATATGATTAATTATAAATTAAATCTAAGTATATTTATGGATTTAATTTAATCAAAGGAAAGTTATTATGAGTATTGTAATTGATTTTTTTAAAGAGATATCAAAAATTCCAAGATGTTCAAAAAATGTTAAAGGAATTATTAATTTTATTAAGCAGAGGGCCAAAAAATTTGGTTATCCTTTTAAGGAAGACAGTGTTGGGAATATTGTGGTGCAGATAAAATCAAATAATAATATTGATATGTCTCCTATTATTTTGCAATCTCATGTTGATATGGTTTGTGAAAAAAATGAATCCAGTTTACATAATTTTGAAACAGATCCAATTGAAATTGTTGAAGAGGATGGATATCTTAAAGGAGTAGGGACTACTCTTGGAGCTGACAATGGGATTGGAGTAGCTATGATGCTGGGGATTATGAGTGAAGCCAATAGTTTTCCTCATCCCGATTTAGAACTTCTATTTACGGTTGATGAAGAAATAGGTTTAATAGGTGCTATTGGTCTTGATCCTAATTTATGTAGTGGTAAAAGCCTTATTAATCTTGATGGAGAGGAAGAAGGTTATTTTTTAGTTGGTTGTGCGGGATCAAGACTTGTTGAGATTGTTTTTTCTCCTAAGTATAGCCTTGTAACGAAAAAAACAAAGGTAGAGATTTTGTTTAAGGGGCTTAAAGGTGGCCATTCTGGAGCAGATATTCATTTAGATTTGGCAAATTCTTTAAAATTAATGTTTTTTGCTCTTTTTGAAATTAAAGCAAATCTTAATTTTGAAATTGAAGGTATTTTTGGTGGAAACAGCAGCAATGCAATTCCAAATGAAGCCAAGGCCTTGATCTTTATAGATGATATTGATTATGATTTATTAAATAAAGAGCTTAAACTTTTTGTACTTAAAGTTAAAAGTTTATATTCTCTTGAAGATGAATTTGATATTATTGTTAATAAAAGAGAATTTTCATCAGTTAAAGTTCTTGATGAAGATAGCAAAAATAAGCTTTTAAATATGGGAATGGGATTTTTACATGGAGTTCAAAAAGTAGAAAATTATGAAAATAAGCTTATAAAGACCTCTTTAAATTTTTCAAGTCTTTTAAAAATGCAAGACGATTATATTTTTACTTTTTTAATAAGATCTTTATTAGATTCAGACAAAGATTATGTTTGCAATCATTTACAATCAATAAGTGATTTATCAGGATCTAATTTGCGTGTAATTTATGACGATCCTTCTTGGAAGCCTGATAAGAATAGCAATCTTTTAAAACATCTTCAAGACGTATACGAAGAGATGTATCTTGAATCTGCTAATGTCTCCTTAATACATGCAGGGCTTGAAACAGGCATAATATCTTCTAGGTTGGGGGGTATAGAATCTGTTACTCTTGGGCCTTGGATTGAATGGCCTCATACTACTAGAGAAAGAGCAAATATTTCTTCAACTATTAGAGTTTATGAGTTTTTGAAAAAAAGCTTAGAAAGATTTCAAAAATTTTAATTTTAGAAAATTTATTGTTTTATTATAAATTTTCTAATAAAAGACCTATGACTTTTATTATTTTTATCTTTTGTTGACTTAGAGATTAAATATTTATAAAATATTATAATAATCATAGTCACTAGTTATTGGTGGTTGTAGCTCAGTTGGTAGAGCGTCGGGTTGTGGTTCCGAATGTCGCGGGTTCAAGCCCCGTCAATCACCCTTTAGTCAATTTTATTTTCAACTGCATTCATAGCTCAACTGGATAGAGCGGCGGACTTCGAATCCGAAGGTTGCAGGTTCGACTCCTGCTGAGTGCGAAATTATTATTTACTTAAGTAGATTGAGCATACTTGCAAAAGCTTTTAAGTTTTTGTATACTAGTTTGAGTATGAAGTATGCAGGAGTGGTGGAATTGGCAGACACGCTAGACTTAGGATCTAGTGCCTTTGGCTTGTGGGTTCGACTCCCACCTTCTGTAAAATTGCGAAAGTAACTCAGGGGTAGAGTGTCACCTTGCCAAGGTGGAAGTCGCGGGTTCAAATCCCGTCTTTCGCTTTTTAATAATTATCAATAAGGTTTAATTGGGGCATTAACAGTGATTTTGAGTAAAGATATTAAGCTTCTTCCAGGTTCAAAAGTTGAGGTTGTCATTAAAGTTTCAAAAAGTGTTGTTCAGGAAAAATATAATTCATTATTGCAAGATTATTCTTCCCGACTTAAGATTCAAGGTTTTAGAATTGGAAAGGTTCCCATTAATATTATTGAAAACAAATATTCTGAGGGATTAAGAGCTACTGTTTTAGAAGAAGTGATTAATAATTCTCTTAAAGAATTTTTCAAAGAAGAAGCAAAAATGCCTTTAAGCTATGCTACTCCTACTATAAAGGAAAAAAATTTAAGATTAAATCTTGATAAAGATTTTGAATTTACTTTTGTATATGAGACTTATCCTGAATTTAAAATTCCAAGTTTTGATGAGATTGATGTTAAAGTTGAGGTTCCAGAAGTTTTTATTGATGATTCTGATATTGATGATGAGATTAGGAATCTTCAAATAGAAAATGCAATTATTATTGAAGATGAGCAAGGAGTTGTCAAGAAAGATAGCATTGTTAAAGTGGATTTTGTTGAGCTTGATAACCTTTCAAATGAGATAGTATCAACAAAAAGACAAGACTTCGTTTTTACTGTTGGAAAATCTGAGACTTATTATGATTTTGACAAAGATGTAATTGGTATGAGAATAAATGAAGAGAGGGTTATAGAAAAGTCTTATATTGCAGATTACAAATTTAAAGAACTTGCAGGTTCTTCAAGAAAATTGAAGATTAAGATTAAGAGTATTAAAAAAAGAGATCTCCCTTTAATAGATGATGAATTTGCACAGGATATTAGTGGTAAATATAATACACTAGATGATCTTAAAAATTTTATAAGGTCTAGTCTTTTAAACATTGTTGAAGAAAAAAAAGAAACTTTAAAGCTAAACAAATTTTTTTCTATTGTTTCTGAAAAGTTAGAAATAGATATTCCGCATTCAATGATTGAGGCTGAAATTGAAATTGCTTTTAAGGATGCCAAAAGGCAAAATAAAAATAATATGAGCCTTGAAGAGTTTAAAAGCATGTTCTATTCTTCAGGATATGTTGGTAGCGATAATTTAAAAGATGAGATTCTTAGGAATTTGAAATCTAAGTTGATAATTCAGAAAATGGTAGATTTAGACCCAATTAAAGTTGCTGAGAGCGATGTTGAGGATGAAATGGCCAGGCAGTCTGAAAATTCAGGCGTAAGTTATGAGGAGATTAAAAAATTTTATGAAGATCAAAATCTGATTTCTTATTTAAAGGATGATATCAAAAGAAAAAGAGCTAAGAAAAAAATTTTGGAAAATCTTAAAGAGGTAAAGGGCAAAAAAATTTCTTTTAAAGATTTTGTTAATTATAAAATTTGTGAGTAAGAAAAATGGAGTTTATGCATAATTTAATACCCACTGTAATAGAGAGTACGGGAAATTATGAGAGGGTATTTGATATATATTCAAGATTGCTTAGAGAGCGCATAATATTTTTAAGTGGTGAGATTAATGATCCTAAGGCAGATACTGTGATTGCTCAACTTTTGTTTTTAGAATCAGAAGATTCAAACAAGGACATTTATCTTTATTTGAATTCTCCAGGAGGAAGTATCACTGCAGGTCTTGCGATTTATGATACTATGCAATATATAAAACCTGATGTAAGGACAATTTGTATTGGTCAAGCCGCTTCAATGGGAGCTTTTTTGCTTGCTGGTGGTGCTAAGGGTAAAAGAGAATCTCTAGCTTATTCTAGAATAATGATTCACCAACCTTGGGGTGGAATAAGTGGTCAGGCTAGTGATATTAATATACAAGCTAATGAAATTTTAAGACTTAAAAAATTAATAATAGATATTATGTCTAATCAGATAGGTGTTGATAAGGAAAAACTGGCTCTTGATATGGAAAGAGATTATTTTATGACTTCAAACGATGCTCTTAAATATGGTCTTATAGATAGTATATTAGCAAGGGAGTAGTTTTATTTTCGGTAAAAGTTTTTATGGCAAGAGTAAAAGGTCAAAAAGTAAAAGAGTGTTCTTTTTGTGGACTTAGTGTCGCTGAGCTTGGCGGCAATGTTGTTATATCTAATGGAGTAGCGATTTGTCCAGAATGTTCTAAAATATGTCACAATCTTTTTAAAGAAAAGTTGTGTAAGCCGTTAGATTCAAAGTCCAACGGCTTGCCAACTCCCAAACAGCTTAAAGATCATTTAGACATGCATGTTGTTGGGCAAGAAGATGCAAAAAAAGTCTTATCTGTGGCTGTTTATAATCATTATAAGAGAATATTGAAAAATAATAAATACGATAATGGTATTGAGATTGAAAAATCCAACATACTTTTAGTTGGTCCTACAGGCAGCGGTAAAACTTTGCTTGCAAAAACGCTGGCTGCAGAGATGAATGTACCATTTGCAATAGCAGATGCTACAACTTTAACAGAAGCAGGATATGTTGGTGAAGATGTAGAAAATATTTTGCTTAAATTGATACATGCTGCTCATGGGGATGTTAGTTTAGCTGAGAAAGGTATTATTTATATAGACGAGATAGATAAAATTGCTAAAAAAAATGAAAATGTTTCAATAACAAGAGATGTTTCTGGAGAAGGGGTTCAACAGGCTTTGTTAAAGATAATTGAAGGTACCATTGCCAATGTTCCCCCAAGAGGCGGCAGAAAACATCCTTATGAGGATACTATTGAAATTAATACTCAAAATATACTTTTTATATGTGGTGGTGCTTTTGTTGGGCTTGAAAATATTGTTAAGAATAGAATAAATAAAAGTTCTATTGGGTTTTCAGCAATTGAAAAAAAGAATATAAGAGAAGATACTTCATTAAAATATTTAGAAATGGAAGATTTGATTAAATTTGGCTTAATACCAGAGTTTGTTGGCAGGCTTCCTGTGCATTCGTATCTTGAAAAGTTAAATAAAGAAGATTTGTTGAGAATATTGGTTGATCCCCAAAATTCTATTGTTAAGCAGTATTATCATATGTTTAGAATGGACAATGTTGAACTGGTATTTGAAAAAGACGCTTTAGAATCAATTGTAGATGAAGCCATTTTAAAAAATACTGGAGCAAGAGGTCTTAGATCTATTTTAGAAGGCCTTCTTAAAGATGTTATGTTTGAGGTTCCTTCGATTAGTAAGGCTAAAAAGGTTGTTGTTACAAAAGAATCTGTTTTAAATGCAGATATTAATCCATTAATTTTGGTGGGAAATGCAATTAAAAAACCTTGGGCAAAAGAGTTATATGAAATCAATCTTAAATATGATAAAAAATAAAAAAGAAGATCTTCCGATTGTTATTTTAAAAGAAAATGTTCTTTTCCCCAATATGACATTGTGGGTGACTTTTGATAATGAATATGTAATTAATTCCATAGCTCAATCTATGTTAGAGGAAAGATTGATTTTATTTGCTTATCCAAATGAGTCTAATTATGATGAATCTGATAGGGGAGGAGGGGTTAAAAACTTATGCTCTGTGGGCACTTATTCTAAACTTATCCAAGTTATAAAGGTCAGTAAAGACGTAGTAAAAGTTTTGGTTGAGTGTCAAAGTAGGGTTCTTATAGGTAGTGTTTTAAAAAAAAATGATTATTTGAGAGCCAAAGTTACTTTTGTGCCTGATGCTGGTGGATTAAATAGAGAACTTTTCACTTACTCTAAATTTTTAAAAGAAACTTATGAGGCTTACAGAAATTCCTTATCTTTAAAATCTTATGATACTGATAATGAGCCAATTAATTATTTTGAGAATCCAAGCAAACTTGTCGATATTATAGCCTCTAATTCAAACTTGGAAAATAGCATAAAATTAGAGCTTTTGCAAGAGCTAAATGTTAAAACCAGAATAGAAAAATTAATTGTTAATTTAAACATTGAAATTGACCTTTTAGATCTTAAAAAAGATATTAATTCTAAAGTTAGAGCCAAGTTGGATAAGGGGCAAAGGGATTATTTTCTTTCTGAACAAGTTAAAGAGATACAAAAAAGATTAGGTAAAGATGAAAACGATTATATTGACAGGTTAAATTCTAAAGATATTCCAGAAGATGTTAAATCTAAGATTGAAAAAGAAATTTCTAGATTGTCTAAAATGCAGATGAATTCCCCTGATGCTAATATTATTAGAAGTTATATAGAATTAATATTAGATCTTCCGTGGAATGAAAATACTGTTATGAAAAATCATTTAAGCGAGATTGAGTTTATCTTAAGAAATTCTCATTATGGTATGGATGAAGCAAAAGAAAAGATAATAAATTTTTTAGCTGTTTATCAAATTAATTCTAAGGTTAAAGCTCCTATTTTATGTCTTGTAGGGCCTCCTGGCATTGGCAAAACATCTCTTGTGGAATCTGTTGCAAGATCACTGTCTAGGGAATTTGTTAAAATATCTCTTGGCGGTTTAAGAGATGAGGCAGAAATTAGGGGACACAGAAGAACTTATGTTGGCTCTCTTCCAGGTGTTTTTATTAGTGCAATGAAAAGATCGGGTAAATCAAATCCCGTTATTCTTCTTGATGAAATAGATAAAATTAATAGTAGTTATAAGGGAAATCCCGAATCTGCCCTTTTAGAAGTTTTAGATCCCGAGCAAAACTATAAATTTATAGATCATTATTTAGAAATTCCTTATGATCTTTCTAATGTTTTATTTGTTACAACAGCCAATTCCCTTAATGGCATGTCAAAGCCGCTTTTGGATAGAATGGAAATAATTAAAGTTGAGGGGTATTCTTATATTGAAAAATTAGAGATTGCTAAGATTTTTCTGATTCCAAGCATAATTAAAGAGAGTTTTTTAGACAAAGTTTATATAAGAATAGAAGATGATGTTATTTTTAATTTAATTAGAAACTATACTATGGAATCTGGTGTAAGGGGGCTAAAGAGAGTTTTAACTAATTTGATTAGAAAGCTTGTAAGGGAGTTGCTTTATGAGTATTCTAAAGATCAAATCATCAAAGGCAATTTTTATGCACCAAGTTCTTTGATACATGGAAATAATTCACTTTTTACTCATGATCCTGATATTCCAGGTATTTATAAAATAATCAATATTAATAATTATTATAATTATGTTGATACTGAGTATAATTTGGATTTAATTAAGATTGATTCTTCAGGATTTGTTTATGGGCTTGCTTGGACAAATTATGGTGGTACAGTTCTGCCTGTTGAGGCAACTAAGTTTGAGAAAAAAGGAGACATTATTCTAACGGGTAGTCTTGGTGCTATTATGAAAGAGAGTGCACAGCTTGCATATTCTATAGTTAAGACCTATTCTTCTAAGCTTAATTTTGATGTAAAGGAAAGTCCTGAAATTCATTTGCACTTTCCAGAAGGAGCAACCCCAAAAGATGGGCCTTCTGCGGGTATTACCATTGCAACAGCAATTGCTTCAATACTCTCTGATAAGAAAGTTCCTTTGGATCTTGCAATGACTGGTGAGGTGACTTTAAAGGGCTTTGTTCTTCCTGTGGGTGGTATTAAAGAAAAGGTTTTAGCAGCCTATAGAAACGGTATAAGCAAGGTTATTTTGCCTAAAGACAATAAAAAAGATTATTCTAAGCTTCCAGAAGAAGTTAAGGATAATATAGATGTTAAGTTTGTTTCCAGTTTGGAAGAAGTTTTTGATTATTTGAACATTATTTAAAAATTTACATATTTAAATTTATATTTTAGGAGTAGATATATGAAAGATGGAGTTAGAAAGCCTTCGGGCAATAGAGTGTCTTTTAATGCTCAGCCTAATGTTAAAGGCTTGAAAAAGAATAGTGGTTTTTCTTGTTTTGCTAAGAATAATTTGGGAAAAAATTTTTCAAAGGGTAAAAAAAAAGGTAAATAAGAAAAAGTGGCTAATTAAAGCCACTTTTTTGTTACTTTAATAATGCAGAAATAAAAGATATGTTATGCTCTCTTTGAATAATATTCTACAACCATTTGTTCATTAGCAAGCGTAGGTATCTCGTCTCTTGATGGAGCATGCTTTACTTTTATGTTTAAATCATCAGCATTTACTTCTATCCAAGTTGGTAAATTTCTAAGAGACGAAGTTTTTTCTATATTTGATCTTATTAATTTTTTTAGGCTGTCTTTTTCTTTTATTTGAATTTGATCATTTGCTCTTAGTATTATTGAAGGGATTGTAACTCTTCTTCCATTTAATATAATAATACCGTGAGAAACTATTTGCCTTGCGTGTGCTCTTGAGATGGCAAATCCAGCTCTATATACAACATTGTCAATTCTTCTCTCAAGTATTGATAGTAAGTTGTCCCCAGTAACACCGTGATGTTTTTTTGCTTCTTTAAAAGTGTTGGTTAGTTGTCTTTCGCTTACGCCATAAGTAAACTTTATCTTTTGCTTTTCTATCAATTGTTTTCCATATTCTGTGATCTTAGCTTTTCTGGCTTTTCCATGCATTCCGGGAGGATGCGGCTTTTTTTTAAGGAGTTTGTCATATTTTGGCTGCTCAAAAATGTTGATACCAAATCTCCTTACCAGCTTGCCTTTAGCTATTTGTTTTCTATTCATCAATTCCTCACATATTAAAAATAAAGCATAGCAGGGATAGGACTCGAACCTATGACCTTCGGGTTATGAGCCCGACGAGCTACCAACTGCTCTACCCTGCGTCTTACAGTTTAAAATGTTAGCACAACTTTATTATGAGTGTCAATTATTTGTTTATTATTAATTTAATTAAACTAAAATAATTAGATTAAAAAATATATATCATTTATTTCTTTATATTCTTGTTTTATGATTTTTTTAATATCTTGTGTTTTATTTATAAAATTTTTAAAGTCATTTTCTGAATTCAAATTTATTTTGATATAAAGTATAAGTTTGTTGCCTTGATTATGAAAATTGAGTGTTTTAAAGTTTATATGTGAATTTTTTAACGTATCTTTTACGCTTCTTTTAAGATCTATATTTTGTTTTGAGAGCAAATTGTTTGCGTTATTTATTATTACGTTAAGTCCTTCTTTTATTATGATAAAGCCAATAAATATAGACATAATTTTGTCAAAGCCACTCCACATGTAAGTTGCAAGTAGCAAACTTAGTGTAATCCCACCATGTGAGAATATACAGTTTTTATCAGCTGAAGCTAGTGCTAAGAGAAGTTGATTGTTGTATCTTTTCCCTATTTGGAATTTTGTCAAATATTCTATTATTTTCACTATAAAAAAAATGAAGGGGGTTAGTGGTATCCACAAGCTTTTTTTAAGAGATTTATTTGAAAATATTTCTAGTACGTTTTTTTTATCTTCTTCGCTGTGATTGTGGTCATGGTCTTGTGGGTGGCTGTGGTCGTGTTCATATATATCATCATTTTTATTTTTGTTTTGGTGTATGTGTAGATTAAATCCAGACTCCCCCCCAAGAGTGATAAATTTATTTAATCCGGTTGTATTTAAAAATAGTGTAAATCCTGCTACAAGTATGATTATTCCCATGATAAAAGCTATTAAGCTTTCCATTAGTTTGTGTCCATGAGGATAATGGATGGTTTCGGGTTTGCTTGTAATTTTTAGACTAAAGTAAGTTATTGTAGATAAGACAAAGTCGGCCATGACGTGGAAAGCATCGGCAATAAGTGCAAATGAATTAAACAGTATTCCAACAGTAAGCTTGGAAGATATTGATGCTACTTCGGTAAATATAGAGATTATCCCTATTCCCATTACAAATTTATCTTCTTCTATTTCAGATGCTAATTCTTTTTTATATTGAGAATCTTTATGTTCAAATCCCAAGCTTAAAAGCTCTTCTTGTATTTCAGCAATTTGGCATGAAATTGTTTTAAATTTATTTTTTTTACCGTAGTGAATTAAATTACTAATCATTATTCTTTCTATGCCTTCTAATTTAAAATCATCATCAATATAAAAATGAGTTATTTCAATTTGATCAGCTTTTGCTTTTGCCTTAAGATTTGCAATTAATTTTGAATTATTTTCAATATAAATAATGCAGATGTCTTCTTTTTTTAAAGGATCCAGTTTTAAATAATCAAATTTATGAATGTTTTTTAAGCTTATTACCTTGACCATAATTGTAACATTCTCCTAGTTATTGCATAATTTTACTAATGTAACATTGACGCTACATTCTAGCATTTATTAAATTTAAGCTCAATCTTGGTTTGTTAGGGCAAAAGTGAGGGATTATTTTATGCGGCAAGCAGATTTTTTCACAAAAAAATGTAAAAAAATTATTTTAAATAATAATGATTTGCACAGTGTAATTGATAATATTGAAAATATTTTTTACGAGGTTTTAAAAGAGTTTGACAGAAAGTCATTAGAAGATATATTTAATCATTATTATGAAGCTTATGATCTTAATAATAGTTTATACAGCTTTATAGAAAAATTTGTTCCAATTATTAATTTTTTATTATTTGAAGATTTGGAATATAATTTTAATTCTGATGAGAAAAAACTTATTTTAAATGTATTTGATTTATCTGCTAATACTCTTGCAAGCAACAAATTAAATAAGCTTGCAAGTGCTTTGGTTTCTCTAAAGATATTAAATTGATTTAATTTTTTGCAAGCTGCTATTACGTAACTCTTCTTAGTTCTTTTTTATCAAAGGGGGCTTTAAGCAAATCTTTTAATGTATAAATTTTTATTGGTATTTTGTTTTCATTAAATGATTTAGATTCTGTTATTATTATTTTTGTATCTTGATCAAAAAACTCTGACATTACTTGTAGGCATATAGCGCACGGAATAGATTCAGGACTTGTATTGAGCAATAAAAAATCTATTGTTTGTACACCAATTTTTGCAATCATATTTAAAATTGCGCTTCTTTCTGCACAACAAGTTGCTCCAAAGCTTGCATTTTCAACATTTGTTCCAATAAAAAATTCGTTTGCTTTAGTCTTAATGCAGGCACCTACTTTGAATTTTGAATATGGAGAATAGGAATTGTTTCTTGCTTTTTCTGCCATATAAAATGCTTTATCTATATCTTCTTGTTTTAGTGTTTCCACAATTTTCCACCTGTTGTATTTTTTAGTGATTGTGGTTTATTTTATTGAAATATTGTAATATAGTCAATGTAAAATAAGTTAGGAACTTGTTTTATGGAAGGTTTGCGAACTTTATTATGAGAGATGTTATTAATTTTATTAAAAAGTATAATAATTTTATTATTATTGGGCACAAAGATCCTGATTTTGATTGCATAGGTTCGTCTTTAGCTTTATCTTCTTTTCTCTCAAGAATTGGTAAAAATTCTGTTTTATTAAATGAAGGCCCTTTTATTAGAAAAGAAATAATTCCTTTTAAGGATAAGTTTTTATCTGAATGGCCTAATATTGAGCTTTCAGAGTATTCGGTTATTATTTTAGATTGCTCAATTTTAGATAGGATAGGTGATGAATTTGTATTTTATGTAAAGGATATGCCCATTTTAGTAATCGATCATCATATGTCTGGTGAAAGATTGGAATGTGTAGGCTATATTGATCCTTTTGCACCTTCTACTACTTTTTTAATTGAAAAATTGATCAGAGAGTTTGGATATGATCTTACAAAAGAAGAGGCATGGTACATTTTAGTAGGATTTTGCACTGATACTGGGTTTTTTAAATTTATCTCAAGAAGTGATCCAGAGCCTTTTGAAATGGTTGCAAGATTGGTTTCAAAAGGAATAAGTCTTAAAGAAGTTTATAGCTATATAGAAGTCACCAAAAGTCTAAAATCAATAGAAACTCTTAAGTTAATGCTTAACAGCCTTGAATCTTATTGGAATGGTAAGGTTTTGTTTACATTTTTATCTTCTTCTAGTTCTGGCAAAGATGGCGGTGTTAGTGGGGTTAATGAGCTTTTTTATATGATTTTAAGTAATGTTGAGAATAATGAAATTTTAGGTATTTTAAAGGAGATGGAGGATGGTTCTATTATAGTTGGGCTAAGATCCAAAGATTCTTTTAATGTTGGTAAATTGGCAGAAGATTTTGGAGGTGGGGGACATAAAAATGCTAGTGGGTTTAGAATCAAACAAGGTTCTCTAGAGATCGTAAAAAATAGAATGCTAGCATACATTAAGGATAATATTTATTTATAATATTCCTTAAAGGAATGGTTCCTTTTGGATCAAAATCCTTAGTGAGTGTTAAAAATCCAGATTTAAATGCCAGAGGCGTTGTTCCATAAATGATTACTATGTTTTTTATCCAATTTAATTTTTTAATATATTGAGGTGTAAGAGATACAATTACACTTATTTTGTCTTTATATTCTTTTAAATTTTCTAAATATTTTAAGCTTCCGGGCGTTGATAAACTAAAGATAACTTGCTCAAAATTTTTAATTAATTTTTTAATTTCGTTGAGTTTTTTGGGATTAATCCTGTTTAGGGGATAATAGTTGTAATAATAAGCATGTGTATTTTGAAATATTTTTTTGCCTTCTGCAATCATTTTATAGTAAGGAGATATTATGAGGGTTTTTTTAGTTTTAGATATTTCTTTTTCTATTCTTACTTTTGTAATACCCCTTAATGTGTTTTGTTCAAAAAATTTTTCACCTTCTTTTGAATATATTTTCTCATTTTTATTGAAATTAGGATAAAGATCAGATTTATTTTTACTTTCTTTTAAGTATGCCAATTTTATTCTTAATATTCTTTTATTAGACTCAACAATATTATTTTTTATTTCCGAATCTTTTTTCATTAAGTTTAGCAGCATGTTGTAAGCATTTTTTTGTATATTTTCATTTAAAGATATTAAAAAAATATCACTTTTGGTTCTAACTATTCTTTCAATTGTATTGTAAACGCTCTCATTATTGTATTTTGCTGCGTTCATTAATAGATCATCAGTAATTATTATATTATTGTATTTTAATTTCTTCCTTAGTATATCTTTAATTATTTTTGTTGAGGATGATGCAGGAATATTTTCTCCATTTGTGAGCTTTGGATATGCTATATGTCCTGTCATTATTACTGGAATATTTTCTTGGATTAATATTTTATATGGTAAAAGTTCATTTAAGTTTATTTCTAGTAAATTAGAATTTATTATTGGAATATCTATGTGGGAGTCAAGAGTGGTGTTGCCGTGTCCTGGGAAATGTTTTGCAGTAGAAATTATTCCTCCCTGCTTTTGTCCTTTGTAGAAGGCCAGGGAAAGAAGTGATACTATTTTAGGATTGTCCGAATATGTTCTTGGGCCTATTGTGAAATTATTTTCATCACTATATATATCTACTATGGGTGCAAAGTTTAAATTTATTCCAATTCGACTTAGCTCTTGTGCTATGTAATATCCTGTATTATAAGAATCTTTTGGAGAAAGAGATGCTGTAATTCCAAGATTGCCAATTGTTTCTGATGTATTTGATTTTATGTGCTGTGTCCATCCACCTTCTTGATCTGTTGCTACAAATAAAGGAATTTTAAATTTATTATTTTGAGATGCTTTTTGAGCTTTATTAATACTTTCTGTTAAGTTTTCTAAATTTTTTGCGTTCCATCCAAAAATTTTAATTCCTCCAAGGTTTTTTTTACTTATAAAATCAAGAACAAAATTTGTTATTGATTGATTTGGATAACTTATCATGAACATTTGTCCTAGCAGCTCATGATCTTGCATTTTGCTTACTATTTCATTTATTAGTTTTTCTCTTTCCATTGTATCCCAAAAATCAATGGAGAAGCAGTTGTTAGTTATAAAAAGGATAATAAGATAAAAATTTCTTTTCATTTAACCATAAAATAATAAATGCTAATATATTGTCTATGTTTATTAGCAAATCATTTTGTATTATACTTTATAATAATGCTTTTTAATAATAGCATTGACAAAGCATTATTGAATTTATACACTTAATAAAGGTTTAGGCTGATGTAGCTCAGTTGGTTAGAGCACTCGGCTCATATCCGAGTTGTCGTGGGTTCAAGTCCCTCCATCAGCATTAGGGGTTGTAAATGGTAGTGGGGATTATTCTTGCAAATGGCTTTGAAGATATTGAGGCCATAGTCCCGATTGATATTTTAAGACGGGGCAATGTTAATATTCAAGTTATCAGCGCAAATGATAACAATGTTGTGATAAGTTCAAAAGGGGTTTCTTTTTTAACAGATGATGTAATATCAAACTGTAAGGAAAATTGTTTTGATTTAATAATCCTTCCAGGAGGCATGCCTGGAGCTACTAATCTTTTTAATTCAAAAGAATTAGATTTAATTTTAAAAGATATGAATGCTAGAGGTAAATATATTGCAGCTATTTGTGCTTCTCCAGTGGTAGTGCTTGCTGCTAAAGGTCTTCTGGGGCTTAATAAGTTTACGTGTTATCCGGGTTTGGAAAAAAATGTGCTTGATGGTGAATTTGTAGATAAAAATATTGTTATAAGCAATAATTTTATTACTTCTAAAGGTGTTGGAACTTCATTTGAATTTGCTTTTACTCTTCTTGAAATTGTAAAGGGGAAACAAGTAATGGAAAATGTTAAAAAGGCAACTTTACTTTGCTAGAATTAAATGTAAAACTATTTAAAATTATTTCAATAAATAAACCAGATTTTAGGTTTTAAAATTAAAAAATCATAAATTTTTTGGAATTAAATTATAAATGTTTTCAAGAATGGTTAATTCCTCATTTGTTTTTATTACCAGTATTTTTACTTTGCTATTAGTGGTTGATATTTCTTTAGATTCTAAATTTTTGTTTTGGGCCATTTCATTTTTTTCAAGGTCCAGCTCTATTCCAATTTTTTCAAACCCTTTTAGGGAAAGATCTCTTATTTTATAATCAACAATTCCAATTCCACCTGTAAAAACTATTGCATCAATATTAAAATCAAGAGCAGCAATGTAAGATCCGATATATTTTTTTATTCTATATGTCATTATATCTATTGCAAGTTTTGATTGATATTCTCCTTCTTCAATTTTGTTCCAAATATCTCTCATGTCGTTTGATTTTTCAGAAATTCCTAGTATGCCGCTTTCTTTATTTAATATTTCTTCAATTTGTTTGGTGGTTTTATTTAATATAGTGCTCATCAAATTAATAATTGATGGGTCTATATCACCGCTTCTTGTTCCCATTGCAAGCCCTTCAAGCGGAGTAATTCCCATGCTTGTGTCATAAGATTTTCCATTTTTAACAGCATTAATGCTTGCTCCATTTCCAAGATGTAATATTATTAAATTTAGATTATCTATTTTTTTATTTAAAATTTCTGAAGATCTTTTTGTTATGTACGAATAAGAAAGGCCATGAAAGCCATATTTTCTAATATTGTATTTTTTATACCAAGAATATGGAATTGCATAAAGAAAAGCATGTTCTTTTATAGTTTGATGCCATGAAGTATCAAAGCATAAAACTTGTTTTGCATGTGGTAAAATTTTAAGCACTGCTTCTATTGCGATGATTGCATTTGGGTTGTGAAGTGGAGCAAGTTCAGAAATTTGTTTTAATTTATTTAAAATACTGTTTGTAAGAATTACTGAATTTTTAAGGCTTGAGCCCCCATGTACAACTCTGTGTCCTATTATTTCAATTTCATTAATGGTTTTAAGGATGTTTAAATTACTGCTTAATAACAATTCAAACATTTTCTCTATTGCTTTTTGGTGATTTTCAATTCCTTTTTCAAATCTTTCTGTTATTGATCCGTCAGTATTTATAATTTTTATGATTGATTTTTGTGATTTTATTTTTTCAACAATTCCAGATATTATTTTTTTTGAATTTTCATATTGATAAATAGCAAATTTCAATGAAGAACTTCCTGTGTTTATTATTAATATTTTCATTTTTTTTCCTTTTGTATTTGACAAGCTATGTGTTTGTTTTTAGTAAATTAATATTTTTATATATGTAATTTATTTTCTCAGATTTTTCAATATTTTTAAAGCTTAAAAATATTGATTTTTGATATGAGGGATTTAACATTAATAAATTAGGATATTTTTGAAGTATTTCTATTATTTTTTCCATAGGGATGCTTTCTGCATTTTTATATTCTATTTCCAAAGTTCTGTTTGTTTCTTTTAATTTTATTATGTTTAAATCTTTTGCTAAAATCTTAAGTTCAGCCAACATTAATAGACTATTTATTTCTTTAGGTATTGGGCCAAATTTGTCTTGCAGCTCTGATATTATCTTTTTACTTTCTTCTTCAGTTTGAATTTCAAAGATTTTTTTGTAGATTAATATTTTATCCTGTTCATTTTTTGCATAATTGTCAGGAATAAAGCCACTATAGTTAATTTCAATATCAACTTCTTTTTCTGATGATATTTTTCCCATTTTTTTTTCAATTGCTTTGTTTAGCATTGTTAGATAGTAATCTAATCCAATCGACTCAATCTCCCCGTGTTGTTCTCTGCCAAGTAAATTCCCAACACCCCTTATTTCCATATCTTTCATTGCTATTTTAAAACCTGCTCCTAGATCTGAAAATTCGGTTATTGCTCTTAGCCTTTCAATAGAGCGTTCATTTAGCTTTTCGCTATCTTGGTATAAAAAATAAGCATAAGCTTTTTTGGATCCTCTTCCAACTCTTCCTTTTAGTTGATATAGCTGCGCAAGTCCAAACTTGTTTGCATTATTTATTATTATTGTATTTGCATTTGGAATGTCTATTCCATTTTCAATTATTGTTGTTGCTAATAAAATTTGATATGCTTTTTTAATAAAATTGTGCATTATGTTTTCAATCTCATCTCCTGTAAGTTTTCCATGAATTATTGCAATTCTTGCATAAGGAGTTAATTTTTCAATAAGCGTTTTTAAATAATGCAGTTCTTCAATATTGTGATTTACTAAAAAAACTTGACCATCTCGAGATAGTTCGCTCTCAATTGCATGTTTTATTAAAAGTTCGCTAAACGATTCTAAATAAGTTTCTATTTTTACTCTGTTTTTAGGTGGAATTTTTAAAACGGAAATATCTCTGAGCTTAATTAGTGACATGTGAAGAGATCTAGGAATTGGTGTTGCAGAAAGAGCAAGACAATCAACAGAAATTTTTATTTCTTTAAGTTTTTCTTTTTCTTTTACGCCAAATCTTTGTTCTTCATCAATTATTATTAATCCTAAATTTTTGCAAGTGAATTTTTTTGAAAGAATTTTGTGTGTTCCTATGATTATATCAATTTTCCCACTTTTCATTTCTTTTAAAATCCGGGTTTCTGTGTTATTTTTGATAAATCTGCTTAATACTTCGATTTTGATTGGAAAATTTTTAAATCTTTTTTTGAATGTATTGAAATGCTGTTCTGCTAAGATAGTTGTTGGCGAGAGTACAATTACCTGTTTGTTTCCCATTACGGCTTTAAAAGCAGCTCTCATGGCAACTTCAGTTTTTCCAAATCCAACATCTCCACAAAGAAGGCGATCCATCACCTTAAAGCTCATCATATCTTCTTTTATTTCTTTTATTGCTCTTATTTGATCTTGAGTTTCATCGTATGGAAATTCAGATTCAAATAACAATTGTAATTCGCTATCTTCTGGATATTTAATGCCCTTAATGCTTTCTCTTTTTGAATAAAGTTCTATTAATTTGTCTGCAATCTCTTCGATTCTTTTTTTTGCGTTTGCTTTGTTTTTTATCCATGTTTTAGAGCTGATTTTGTCTAATTTAATATTTTTAGGATCACTTCCAATGTATTTTTGGATTAAATTTGTTTGTTCAATTGGAATGAAAAGTTTTTCTCCTTCAGCGTATTCAATCTCAATATAATCCTTTTCAAGAGAGCTTGTTTTTATTCTCTTTATTTGCCTAAATATACCAATTCCATGGTTTATGTGAACTACATGGCTATTTTTCTCAATCTCAACGAAAGAGTCAATAGCTTTTGTTTTTGAAGATTCAAAGGTTTTGTTTATTTTTTGTCCTGTATTGAAAATGTTTGATTCAAGAATAATGGCAATTTTTTCTTTTTCTATTATTAAAGAGCTAGATATTTTTAACACCTCAATTGATACTTTTGGTAATTCTTTAAAAATATATTTAAGTTTTTCTTTTTGTGATTCAGATTCTGCTGCAATAATGATTTTAAATCCATTTTTTAGCCAATTTTCAAGTTCCTCTTTTGTAAGCGCTATATTTGAAAAAAAGTTTCTCTCACTTTCGATTTTAAATTCTATAATTTCTTTGGATTTAGGACTTTTAATCTTTGAAAATAAAACATCACTTTTTAGATTAAAGGTTTTAGAATTTAAGAGAATTCTTTTTGGATCAATTATATTTTTACCAGCTTCTTTTGCTTCTTTATAAAGCTTTTCATATTCTTGGTGTATTTTTTCAATTTCTTTTTCGAAATTATTAATTTCAAAGTTTATAATAGGTGTGTGTTTTTCAATCTCATCAATTAAGTAAGTATTTGCTACTAGTGGGTAAAACATTTCTTCTGTTTTTGTTTCTTTTTTAAAATCTAACTCTTCAAGAATCTTTTTATATTCAGCAGATTTAATCTTTGTTTTTAGGGTATTAACAGTTTCTTCGTTCCAAATAATTTCTTTTTTTGGAAGAATTTGGAATTCTAAAATTTCATTATCGTGTTTTAATTGGGTTAAGGGATTAAATTTCCTTATTTCTTCTATTTTGTCAAAGTTTAGTACAATTCTTATTGGATTTTGCTCTCCAAAGGGATATAGATCTATAATTTCTCCTTTTATTGTAAATTCTCCCGGAATTGTTACTCTGAATGTTTTTTCATATCCCAATGTTATAAGAGTTTTTTCAATGTTTGCTGTATTAATATTGGTATTTTTTTCAATTTTATATATATTTGTTAGCAATGTATTTTTATCGGGTATTTTGCTAAGCAATGATTTTAAGACCGTAATATATATTCCAGGATTTTTTTTATAAAAATTGATTAAAAATTTGATTCTTTCGTTAAAGATCGTATTTTTTGAGCCAATACCCTTGTATACAAGGGGGCTAAAATAGTTTAGCTCAAAGATTTGATTTGTAATTACCTGTAAATCGTTTTTGATTTTATCTAAAGTGTGCTCGTCTTTAACTATTAATATTATTTTTTCAGCTTTACTATATTCTTTGATTTTTTTAATTAAAAAAGCTTTGAAAAATCCTTCGTATCCTGTTAATGAAAAAAATGTATTTTGTTCTAAAAATTCTTTCATTTTTTTTAAATTGGAGTTATTTTTTAATATTGTTGTTAGTTCTTCATCTATATTCATTTTTTACCTTTTTGTTTAATTAATTTAGTATAATAATATACTATAGGTATTATTACTTTCTTTATATATAATGTGTTTAGGTTTTGAGGGGAGCTTATGAATATTAGAAAATTGCTTTTTTATATCTTTTTTATGAATATTTCTTTTGTTTTGTTTGCTGGAGATTACAAGGGCCTTGATTTTAAAATCAAGTTTTTCAATCAATCTATTTATCGTGTCAATAGCAATGTTTTTATTGAAGTTTCTCTTAGCAATTCATCTGAGAGTGTTTTAACTTTAGAAATAGGCGATATTAATTCTTTTGGCTTTGATTTTGATGTTACTGATACCACCAATATTAAAGTTAAAAGACCTATTGAGTATGTTAAAAAGAGATCTAAAAATGTTGCAATTCCTGTTAGAAATATGAGCTTGAGACCTAATGAAAAATTTTCTGTAGTTATTAACTTAAATCAATTTGTTAAGTTTAGTAAAGATGGAGTTTATTTTGTTAAGGGTATTTTTTTCCCAGACATTTCAGATCCATCTAAGAAAAAAGAATCCAATATTATTACGCTTTTTTTAAATGATGGTTTTGATGAAGATCCGGGCAGTATAGATCTTGTTAATTTATCTGAAAATAATGATATTCAAGATATCTTGAAAAAGAAAAAATTGTCTCCCGATGAGATTGTCACATATTTGCTAAAGGCATTGCAGCTTGGGAAAAAAGAAAAGTTCTTTTTATATCTTGATATTGAAGGTTTGTTATTAAATGACAAAGGCAAGGCATACCTTTATAAACAAAAGTTATCACCTATCCCTAATAAAAATGTAGTTGAAGAGTATAAAGAATATTTGTGGAATTCTAATAATTCAGATATTTCAAAAGCACCAAATAAATTTTCTATTATTGAGACGACTTATTCTGATACTTCGGGTAAGGTGATTGCTGATTTGTATTTTGACGATGGGCAATTTTATATTTCCAAAAGATATACTTTCTTCTTCAAAAAATATGATTATTATTGGATAATTTATGACTACATTGTTCAAAATACTGGCATTAAGGAAAAGTAAAACTTTTTGTGTTTTGCAAATTGTAGAGCTTATTATATTATTTTATTTTTTGATAACAAGCCCTGTAAATCTTAATGCTGATTTTGAGTATAAGGTTGTCAAAGGAGATACTCTTTTTTCAATTGCAATTAAGTATAAAGCCAAAGTAAGCGATCTTAAAAGGGTTAATAAACTTCGTGTTGACAATATTAAAGCAGGTCAAATATTAATTATTCCAAGTGATTCTAATTTAGGTCAAAACATTACCTATAAAGTTAATCATTCTTTTGGTTCGCTAGAATCTGTTAATAAAGGGGTAATTTTTTACACCGTAAAAGAGGGCGACACTATTGAGAGCGTCTCAAAGCTTGTTGGGCTAAGTCAAGAAGAGATAGTAGCCTGGAATGATTTGCGCTCTAAAGATCTTAAGGTTGGAATGAAACTTGTATTAACCGAGCCTGATTTTTTAAAGCCTTATGTGGTTAAGAAAGGTGATTCACTTTCAAAACTTTCTCAGGATTTTGATATTAGTTCTAAGGATATTTTAAAATTTAATTTTCTTAATGATGATAAATTAAGGATTGGTCAACAACTTTTCTTAAAGAAAGCTACTAAAAATGTTAATTTTCATTATGTTAAAAGAGGGGAAACTCTTGGCAGAATAGCTTATATTTATGGTGTTACTGCTAAGGATCTTGTAGCTCTTAATGGTAATCGAGCTGTTAATCTTAAAGCGGGTTCATTGTTAAATGTTTTAAAGATTGTAAATAACGATTTGGAAAAACCTGTTAAGGGAGATTTAAAAATTGAGAAAAAAATAGATAATAAGTTTATCTATCATTCAGTTGCTGTGGGGGAGACTTTGTATAGCATTGCCAGACATTACGGGGTGTTAATTGAAGATCTTAAAAATTGGAATAATTTAAGCAGTAATAATATTATGCATGATCAAAAATTGAAAATTTTTGATAAAAAACTTTTAATTGATTCTTCTATAATTAAAAATAAAAACGATTTATTTGTTAAAAACAAGGTTGATTTTAGCTCTAATTCTTCTAATAAAGTGCAAACAATAGTTAATCTTCCTTCAAGTAAAAACAAAAAGCTAAATTTAAATACTTTTGGAATTACTGCCAATCAAGATCTTTTTGATATTAGCTCTTTGGTTATTTTAGACTCCAAAATACCAATATTTGAGGTTGTTGGTGATTTCTATTATTGGTATAAACCAAGAAAGATAAGTCAGCCAAGTGAGTTTTATTCAGAAGATTGGCATTCTCCTTTGAATTCTTATAAAAAGGCAACGCAACTTTTCAAAAGTTTTGAAAAGTTGGTAAATTCTAGGTTTAATAAAGGATCAAGGCTTAAAGATAAGTTAATAATTCTTGATCCAGGTCACGGCGGTCTTGATCCTGGAGCTATTGTTAAATCTAGAGATGGTCTTGGAAATGAAGTTTTTGTTGTTGAAGATGAATATGTGTATGATATTGCCCTAAGGCTTTATGTATATCTTAAAGAAGAGGGAGCTAATGTTGAATTTACTATTTTAGCCCCTGACCATTTAATTAGGAATAGTGTTTTTGCTAACAATACTTTTGTTAATGTTAAAAACGAGGTTTACAATGATTATGATTTAAATAAAAATGATACTGTTGATTCTTGGATAAGTGGCACTCCATCAGGACTTAAAAAAAGATTGGTCGTTGTTAAAAACATTGTTAATAAATATAAACATATTAAAGATAAGGATATAGCTTTTTTTAGTTTGCATGCGGATAATAGTGTTGGAGCGCCCAAGAGTATGGGATTTTATTATCAAAAAGATGACGAGAAAAAATATGATATTCATTCAAAGTCTGCAGCAGAAAAAATTACAGAAGGAATGAAAAGAAGTTTTTATATTAAGGGTCAAAATCTTCATGTTTTAAGAAACAATATAGTAATGACAAAGCTTTTAGTAGAAGTTAGAAATTTAGCATTTCCAGAGGAAGCTTGGTCTATTAGATCTTCTAAGCTTAGAGATCAAGATTCCAAAATTCTTGCTAATGGGATTTTAAAAATATTGGAAAATAATTGACAAAAATTTTTAAATTTAAGATAATATTTCTAGTGTTCAATTTCCCCTATAGCTCAGTGGTAGAGCGGGTGGCTGTTAACCACTAGGTCGGAGGTTCAAGTCCTTCTGGGGGAGTTAATTAACGTCAATTGGTTTTTTAGGTCTGTTTTTGTTATTTTGAAGTAATTAAGTCTTTCTAAGAGTTTTTTACTATTCCCATGTCCTAAACAAAGGTGTTTTTGTATTTTTTGTCTATTTTCTTTTGAGTTTTCTCCTATTATGCCAAGTTCTAGTAAATCGCTTAATGTTAATAAATCTTTTTGATTATCTTTAGATAAAGTTCCAACCCCTTTAAGTATCTTTATTATTTCTGCTTTATTTACTGATTCTACCTCAGTGTCTTTACTATTAAGATATGCATGTTTGATTTTATTATTTTCTCCCAGATGTTTGACTATTTTTTGTCTAATAATATTTCCAGATTTGTCGCTGTCTGTTAAGATTATTATTCCTTTGTATTTTAAGGCTTTTTTTAATAATTTAATAGTTTCATTTTTTAAAGCAAATCCTTTTGTTTCTATTACTGTGCAATCAAAAGATTCTTTGATTCTTTTAAGATCATCTTTTCCCTCAACCACAATTATTTCTTTTATTTTTTCCAATTTTAAATTCCTTTTTCAAAGAAAGCCCTTAGCAATTTAATTGCCTCTATGTGGTCAGCTATTGATACTGTTTCACGTAGGGAATGCATTGCCCACATTGGTGTTCCAATGTCAATAGTTTCTATCCCTGTTCTTGCATTTGAGATTGGACCAATTGTTGTGCCCGAAGGAACATTTGCTTTCATTATTATTTCTTGAATCTTAATATTATTTTTAATAGCCAAATTTTTTAATTTTGCAAATCCCGTTGAAGTTGTTGCATATCTGAAATTGGCACTATTTTTTACAACCATACCCCTTCCTAGAGTTGCTTGATAGTTTGGATCATGTTTGGATGTATATCCCGGATGAATGCCGTTAACGCTATCAATTGAAATATTAAATGATTTGTTTGTTTTTATTAAATGCTCTTCTCTGGTTAAATTAAGAGCAAGATCGATTCTTTCTAAAACTTCTGATAAAAAATTTGAATCAGCGCCTCTTGAGGTTAAAGATCCTATCTCTTCGTTGTCAAAAAATACAGCTATTTTATTTTTATCATTGCTTGTATGAACATAAGAATTCATGATCGCATGGCATCCCGATTTGTTGTCAAGATTTTTAGAAGCCAAAAATTCTCCTTCAGTTCCTATTATTTTAGAAGGTTGTGATTCTGTAAATATTAGATCACAAGATAGAAAATCTTTATGTTCTATTCCAAGTTGTTCTAAGATAGTATTTTTTAGTGGTTTTTTTGTGCTACTTATTACTGTTAAATTGTCATGAGTATTATATTTGAATCCTTCGTTAATTTGTCGGTTTAAATGTATTGCAAGGTTTGGAATAATTCCTATGTTTTCAATATTTATTAATTTTGAATCAATATTCTCATTTTTTTTGAAATATACAATTCCTGCTAAGCTTAAGTCTCTATCAATCCAAGTAGAAATTATTGGACTACCATAAACTTCAATGCGGTTGTAAAACACTCCACTTGTTTTTTCTGTTGCGTCTATTTTTAATTTTAATCCCGGACTGTCTGTGTGTGCTGTTGCTATTAGAAACGGCTCATATTTTTTTTCAACATCAATATTAAAGGCAATAAGGCTAGTTCCTTCTTTTTTTATGTAATATGATCCTGTTTCAATTTTCCATTTTTCTTCAAGTTTTAATTGTTGTGCATTAAAATAATTTATTAATTTCTCTTCAATATAGTTTACCAGGTGATAAGGGGTAGGGCTATTGTCTAGCAGGCTTTGAAAAAATTTTGGTTCTAGTGTTTTATCGTGCACCATAGGCGGTCTCCTTTAATTTTATTGCTTTATAGCTATATATTCTATTATAATAGTTTTTAACTGTTAGTTAGGAGTTTGTTATGAGAAAATGTTTTATTAGCTTGAGTTTATCGATTATTTTTTTTGCTTGTAGTTCTAATGTTGAAATTGAGTTAAATGATGATATTAGTGGCATTGCTTCAATATTTGTTAATGTTAATAGAGAATTTGAGAAAATTAGAAAAGAACTCTTAACAACTTTAGTTGGAGAAGAAATTGCAAATATGCCTCTTTTCCCTGTAGATGAAATAAAAAAATACTTTAAAAATGGAGGGGAAAAGCTTGGACTTAAGCTTTTAAGCATTAAAACCCAAGGAGATTCTATTAATTTGGTTGTTAAGTTTGATAATTTGATTAAAATTTTGGGCGATTATATGAAAAAAACTGATATATCTGTGTTTAAGATAGAAAAAAAAGATGGTAAAAATATTATTGAACTTGATATTAATTTGGAAAACGCTACTAAAAATATTAATGAAAATAAAGAATATATTAGCGATGCACTTGCTGCTCTTTTGCCATCGGATGAGATTCCAATGTCTGCCAAAGAATATAAAGATGTTTTGGTTTATTTTTTATCGGATTTTACTTCTAAAGCAAGCGAACTTATTGACAATTCAAAACTTAATCTTATAGTTAAGACTTCTAGGAATGTTCAAGAACAATTTGGGTTCAAACAAATTAACTCAAATACACTAAGGTTTGAGGTAGACATGGTTAAAGGATTAAGTCTTGAAACACCAATAAAACTTAGATTAGTTTATTGACTAATTTCAAGAATATAAACTTAATCGTTTATATTCTTATATTCTTTTTTTAAAATTCCTATTAAAACAGCCGTTATAATAGATCCTACTAAAATAGATATTATCCACATTAATGGGTTTGCTACTATTGGTAGAATAAATATTCCGCCATGTGGCGCTATAACTTCTACCTTGAAAAGTGCAGAAACAAATCCTCCTATAGATGAGCCTAGTATGCATGCGGGTATTACCCTTAAAGGATCTGCTGCTGCAAATGGAATTACTCCTTCTGTAATAAAGCATGCCCCTAAAAAATAACAAACTTTTCCGGATTCTCTTTCTTCTTTTGAGAATCTGTTTTTAAATAAACTTGTGGCAAGAGCAATTCCTATAGGAGGTATCATTCCTCCTGCCATTATGCTTGCATGAGGAATATAATTTTTTGCAGTTATCATTGCAATTCCAAATGCATATGCAGCTTTGTTTACAGGTCCTCCCATATCTATTGCCATCATTCCTCCTAGCAAAGCTCCAAGTATTGCCATATTAGTTCCGCTAAGTTGATTTAGCATATCTGTTATTGATTTATTAATAGCAGATATTGGACTAAGCATTGCATATATCAAAATTCCTGAAATTATAACTGATAAAAAAGGATAAGTTAATACCGGATTTATTCCTCTTAAATTGTTAGGAATGATTTTGTCAGATATTTTTTTTACAGTTAGTGTAACGTAGCCTGAAATAAATCCTGCTAAGATGCCTCCCAGAAATCCTGCATTTCCATTGCTCATCATTAATCCTGTAATCATTCCAGGCGCAAGTCCTGGCCTTTCTGCTATGCTAAATGAAATATAGCCAGCAAGTATTGGGATCATTAAAGCAAATGCGCTTCCACCGCCGATTTGCATCAGAATATCTGCTATTTTATTGTAGCTTGGATCGTTTATGTCAAATGCCTTGATTCCAAACATGAATGATATTGCTATTATTATTCCCCCTGAAACTACAAATGGAAGCATAAATGAGACCCCATTCATTAGGTGTTTATAAATTCCATTTCTTTTGTGTTGTTTTTGGAGAGTTTCAGCGGATGTGTTTGTGTTACCTTTGTAAATTTGAGCTTCGTTTTTAAGAATTGTTTGGATAAGCTCTTTTGCTTTGTGTATGCCTTCTTTTACTCCCACTTCGATTAAAGGTTTTCCCTTAAATCTTTCTTTTTCGATAGTTTTGCCAGATGCAATAATGATTCCCTTTGCTTTTTTTATTTCTTCTTCTGTTATTGGGTTTTCGGTTCCACTAGATCCATTTGTTTCTACTTTTATGTTTATATTTAATTCCAAAGCTGCTTTTTTAAGGCTTTCTGCTGCCATATAGGTATGAGCTATTCCTACAGGGCATGCTGTTACGGCAAGAATGAAATCTTTTTTTGTATTTAAATTATTAGATTCATTTATATTGCCACTGTTCATAATTATTTCTAAAAATCTATCTTCATTACTTGTGCTCATAAGTTCATGTCTTAGTAAGTTGTTGCTAAAAGTATTACTTAGGTATGATATAGCTTTTATATGTGCATTGCTTGGAGTTTTTTCAGGTAGAGCCATCATGAAAAACAGTTTTGAAAGCTTTTGATCAGAAGAATTGAAATCAAAGCCATCCCCAGTAACTCTTAAAATAGCAATTCCGTGTTTTTTAATGAAATCACCTTTTGCATGAGGCATGGCTATATGCTCTTCAATGCCTGTTCCGTTAATTTCTTCTCTTTTTTTAATTTCTTTTATAAATGCTTCCATGTCATTTAAGTATCCATTTTCATTAAACATGCTAGCCATTTTTCTAATTACATCTTCTTTGCTAGTTGCATTATAATTTAAAACAATTAAGTTTTTTGAAAATAAATTTTGCATAATAATCACCTTTATATATTATATAGTGTATGTACATTTATTAAATTTTACTATTTATTTAATTGATTTTATCAATCAAAGGAGATTATCTTGATATATACTTTAACACTCAATCCTTCTGTGGATTATAAAATAGTTTTAAAAGAATTTCAGGAAGAAAGTCTTAATTATGCTTTAAATAACAATTTTTTTGCTGGCGGTAAGGGAATAAATGTAAGCATTGTTCTTAAAAACTTGGGAAAACCCAGCATAGCTTTAGGATTTTTGGGAGGTTTTACAGGTGATTATATAAGATTTTCTCTTGATTCTAAGGGCATAAAAAACGATTTTATTAAAATAAAATATGATACAAGATTAAATATTAAAATGATAGCAAATGGCAGAGAAACAGAAATTAATGCCAATTCTCCAGATATTTCTGAGAATGAATTTGAATTTTTGAAAGATAGACTTAAAAGCTTAACAAGTAATAGTATATTAGTGATGTCAGGAAGTGTTCCCACAGCTCTTGGTGAGAATGCATACAATGAAATAGCTAATAGCATTTCTAATGATGTTAAGCTTATCATTGATACTAGTGGCAAACCTTTGAGAAAAATTTTTAAATTAAATCCCTTTTTAATAAAGCCCAATGTTTATGAACTTGAGGATCTTTTTAATGCTAAGTTTAATTCTACAAAAGAATTGATTAAAATCGGGAAAAATCTTGTAGAAAGTGGGATTCAAAACATTATAATTTCCATGGGAAGTGACGGGGCTATTTTTATTGGTGGTAAAAATGTTGTTTTTAGGGCCTTTGTTCCAAAGATTAATTCTGTTAGCACTATTGGAGCAGGAGACTCTGTGATTGCAGGATTTGTGTATGCTTTTGATAATGGAAATACCTTAAAAGATTCATTTAAATTTGGTGTTGCAGCTGGTACAGCTACGGCATTAAAAGGCAATCTTTGCGAATTTCAAGATGTTAAAAAGATGCTTTGTGAGATCAGGGTTGAGGATATTTGCACTTCTTAATTTTTTAAATAGAGCTGAAGAATTGATTTTAAAACTTTACTGTAGCTTTTTAAAAGCTACAGTATTTAGTTTGCTTAAATTTTTAATTTTGATTTATATAATTTCTTTTTTGCTAGGGCTAGTCCTGTAACTACCGCTAGCAATGCAAGTATAGCCATGCTTGTAAAAAAGCCCGTTGTATTTGATTGAGAGATTTTTGCAGCGATTTCTGTAGTTTGCTCATCGCAAATACAATTAACATATCCGCATATTGGGCAAATCTCTTCTACTCCAAATTGGCTTAAGTTCCCATTTGGAATTACATTTTCTTTTGTTATTGTGTTGGTTTGTGCGAAAACAGATGTTGAAATCAATAGTAAAGTAGTCAAAAATAGACATTTTTGCAGATTCATTTTACATTCTCCTTATAGATTTTCTTTTTTAATTACTTAAATTATAACTTTTAAATTAAAGATTTATAATTTTTTTATTAAAAATTCGCTAGAGTATCAATAAATTCTCTAAGAAAAGCCGTTGACACGATAAATATGAAGTTATCATCGGGAGCGACGGGTCTCGAACCCGCGACCTCCTGCGTGACAGGCAGGCGTTCTAACCATCTGAACTACGCCCCCAAAGCTATTCTTTTAAAAGATTATAGTAGTTTTTAATTTATTTGTCAATTTCTTTAAATGAGTTTACGTGTTCTAGTATTTTTGAATCTCTTTTGCTAGATTTTTTGCTTAGCTTAATAATAGTCTCTTTGTTAGAAATTATTTCTAAGCTGTCCTTGGCTCTTGTTATTGCAGTATACATAAGCTCTTTTGTTAAAAAAGGGTTATTTTCTAATATTACTTTTATATGTTTGTATTCAGATCCTTGGCTTTTGTGTATTGTTGTGGCAAAACTGAATTCATAATTTGTTAGTAAATCTAAATTTATTTTTTTATATTTTTCATCTTTTCTTTGGAATAAAGCATAAAATTTAGAATTTTCATTAAAAATAACACCCCGTTCTCCATTAAATAATTTATTTTTATAGTCAGTTTTAGTTATCATGATTATTTGGCCAATAAAGCTTCCATAGGTCTTTTTTAGGTAAGTTTTTATTATTTCATTTAGTGTTTTAGTTCCAAATTTACCAAAATTTTTTGAACTTAAAATTATATTTTCAAGTAAAGTTTCAAGTATTATTTCAATTTTTGATTCTTTTAGTAATTTAAGATTAAAAGTGGGTATTTTTTTATACAAATTGTTTGTATATTCTATTAGATCTTTTTTTAAGTTTATTTTTTCTATTTCTTTCAATTGAATATTTTTATTGTTATTAATGTATTTGCAAATCAAAGTACTATCTTCTTTGTATATTGCGCTTGAGAGCAAATTTATTTCTTTGTTGCTTCTGAAATTTTCTTTAAGTTCTTCTACATTATCGTTATTTATTTGTTTTATTTCTAAAAGACTTGAATATACATTTCCTTCGTTTACCGATGGGAGTTGATTTTTATCTCCTACCATTATTAACTTAGTGGTTATTGGAGTTGCTTTTAGTAGCTTTAAAAAAGTATATGCATCTACCATTGAAGCTTCGTCAATTATTATTACGTCAAAATTTAATTGATTTTCTTCATCATATAGATTTTTTTTATTTATAAATTTGATTCCCAATAGTTTTTGTATTGTATTGCATTCTATTTCTAAATTTTTAAATGAATAGTCTATACTTGTTTGCAGCCTTAGGCTAGCTTTTCCTGTAGGGGCTGCAATTGCTATTAATCCTTTTTTTTTATTGTTAAATGTTTTGTTAATTGCTTTTAAGATATAGTTAATAGTTGTAGTTTTGCCTGTTCCAGGGCCTCCGCTTAATAGAAAGAAGTTGCTTTTTAATGCCTTTCTCACTGATGTAATTTGCTCTTTATTTAAATTATTGGTATTTAAATTTGATATTATATTTTGTATTTTATTGTCATTTAATTCATTTTTATGGTTTTCTAATCTTTTTATAATTTGTTTTATTAACTCTTCTTCTTCTCTGTAGTTTTTTTGAGTATAAATGTAGATATTGTTTTCCAAAATTAGTGGAGTTGTAATTTTAAGCTTATTAAATTCCATTAGTATGTTGTTTTTTTTTAAAAGCAAAACTATGTTCTTAATAGTTTCTGGATTTCCAAATGTTTCTAACTCTTTTAGCATTTTTATTAATTTGTTGTAACTTTTATTGGTTTTTTCTAGGTTTTCTTTTGTGAATATTATTGTATTTTGAATATCTTTTGCTAATAGATTTATATCAGCTCTTAGGTGGCCTTTATCAAAATAGTTAAATAAAAATATTAAAAATATTGTAATATTTTCATTGTTTGTGAACTTTGCAAGTGTTTGTGCTTTATAACAATTTTTTTTATTGATATTTAAAAGTTCAATTATTTCATATAGTTTAAGTTCAGGGGTTAAGAATTTTTTGTTTTTATCTTTTAAAAATTCTCTTAATACTAAAAAATCTCTCATAAGTGTCTTTTAATGCTTAATTCTAAGATGATTTTATCTAAATCTACGTCGTTAAATTCTGGAAGATTAAAATAAATGCCATTTTCAAATTTTGAATTTAGGCATTCAATATTGTCTTTAAATGCTCTTGTAAAAAGATATATTATCCCGCCAAATTTTTGATTATACTCTCTTTTGTTTTTAAATAATATTTTTTTTATTCCAAGAGCATATATTTTATATTGCAAATCATAATATTCCTTTTTTATTGTATTTTCTAAATTTGTTATATTATAATCATCCTTATCTTTTCCAAGATAGTTTGTTTTGTAATCTAGGATATATATTTTATTATTAGCTTTAAATATGAGATCTACTATTCCTTTTAAATATCCATCACTTAGTTTTATGTGAAGATCTTCAAAGTGTTTGTCAAAAAGATGTTTTTGGTTTTGAAATTCGGGATTTATTTTTATTAAAAATTCCATTTCTTTTTGTAATTCTTCAATATCGCACAGACGAGTATTAATTGCTCTTATATTATAGGTTAGTATGTTATAAATCATTTTAGTTAATGAATTTTGTATTTCTATTGTATTGAGATTTGAGTTAATTTTTTGTATTTGTTTTTCAATAATTCCAATGTTATTTTTTTTAAAATTATCAAATGTATCTTTTGCTGTGCTAAAGATTATTTCTTCCATAGCGGCATGTAAAATGTTCCCGCTGTCTTTTCCTTTAGGCAAAGTCTCTTCTAATCCAGGCTCGTAATCAAGATCTGTTTCTTTTTCGTAGTTAGTATTTTTAAAATCATAGTTTTCATAAAATGCCTTATGATGGGCTTGTGCTGTTAAACTTGAAAAGCTAGATGTATATTCTTTTTTAAACATGTTTTTAATTATTGGTTTTGGCGGAATTAATTTTGTATTTACATTTGTAATGCTTTTTCTTTTATTAAATCTCTTTTGGCCAATAAATTCGTATATGTTAAAGTCATGTTTAATATCATCGATAGTAAAGATTTTTGCTATTTCTAATAATTTGCTAGTTATGCTATTTGTTTTTGTAATAAAAAGAGCAAATTTAGCTCTTGTTGCTCCCACATAAAATATATTTTTTTCTTCGCTTAGTATTTTTAGTCTTGCATATTTTTTATTTTCTTCCAATTTAAAAAAATCATATTCAATTTTGCCTTCTTTATAAAATTTGTAAAATTGATTTTTTTTTGAAAGAAAATTGCTATTTTCTATTGGAGTTGTATTGATTAAAAAAACAATATTCATGCTAAGCCCTTTTGATTTGTGAATTGTCATGAGCTCTATAGATTCATTATCATTGTTTATACTGTTGGGTTTTTCTTCTATTTCTTCAGGCTCTTCGTTTATTATTAAGCTTTCTAAAGTAGAGATTAGAGATTGTATGTTTTGTTCTTTATGATATATTTTAGAGATGATCTCAAGTATTGTTTCATAGGTTTTTAAATTTTCAAGCCTACCTTCTTTAATAAGAAGACCTTTGTAATTTATTTTATTTTTTGCCCATTCAATAATTTTTTGATCTTTGGTGATATTTGCAATTTTGATCCACAAGTTTTTTTCAAATGTGATTTTGTTAATTGCATTTATTAATGTTATTTCATTTTTTTCAAGCAAAGCTGTTATATTTTCAATAAATTCTTCTATAAGGTGAATTTTGTCTTGTTTTATTAAAATTCTTTGCAAATTCCACGGTACATTTAGTATTTTACTGCTTAGAATATAGTTTAGGGTTTTAAAGCTTTGTTTTCGGTCTAAGCATTTAATAATATAGAAAATTTCGCTAAATTCTTTGGTTTTTAAAAATTTTTCTTGAGTTTTGTTTGTTTGGATTTGCTCTTTTTTTAATGCTTTATCTATTAAATTGATTTCATTTTTTCCCCTGCAAAGTACTTTAATGTCTTGCATTTTAATATTTCTAATTTTATCGTTCTGAGCAATTTTTCCATATGCAAGCAAATATTTTATTGTTAATGCTGTTTTTTGGTAAATGTCTTCTTCAGTTTCTGTATTTGCGGTTATTATATTGATTCCTTCTATTTCTTGTCCGTTGATGACGATTTTATTATTGTCGTTTTTTTGATTTGGAAGTGAATTTGTAAATTCAATTTTTTCAATGTCATCAGCTATTGCATTATTGTATATATTATTAAAAATTTTATTTAAAGGCCCTATGAGTTTTTTGCTTGATCTGTGATTTATTTTCAGCACAATTCTAGCGTCTGCGTTGATTTTATTTTTTATTTCTTTGTTATAAAATGAAATGTCTGCTTTTCTAAAGGAATATATTATCTGTTTTGGATCGGCTATGAATATTAATTTTATTCCTGCTGTTTTTAATATTTTAAATATCTCAATTTGTATTAAGCTTAAATCTTGTGCCTCATCAATTAAAATGATTTTGTATCGATTTTTGATTGCATTTAGAAGCTTTTTGTCTGCTGATTTTAAGTGATTTTTTAAATTTGAAATTATGTAATTTTGATCTATTGTGTTTGTTGATTTAATAGTTTTTTCTAGTTCTTCTTCTATATACTTTAGTATTTTGTATTCAACTTTTAAAATAACATATTGCTTTAAATTGTTTCTATTTTTATTTCTATTGTCTTCTGATTTATATTTTTCGTGTTTAATATTAATTCCTAAGCGGATTAAATCATTTTTAATCTTAAGTTCTTTAGACGATAATTTAGAAATTTTTTTAGTTTCTTTTTCTAGTAGAGTTGAAAAAAATTTATTTTTCAATAATGTTTCTGCTATTTTGAATATGTCGTTTTCTTTAGAGTATTCTATTTCAAGTTTGCCGGTTTGAATATGTTTATTGTAAAAGCTTAATATTTCATCTTTTGTCATTTTATCTAAGTCTTCTATTATTTTGTTGTAATCTTTGATCAGCTCTTCCTTTTTAAGAAGAATACTTTCAAATTCTGTTTGGGTTTTAAGCCAATCTCCAAGCTCTTGAGTTGTATCTCTTTCGTAAGCTTTTTTTATTTTTAAAACAATCTCTTCTGTTTTTTTAGCATCAGATTTAAATACTTTAAGTTCGTAGTCTTTAATATCAAGAGCTTGAATCAAGCTATCTGATTTTCTTAAAAAGTCATAAACTATTTCATCTATTTCTTTTGAAAATTTTTCTTTGGGTTTATACTTGGAATAATTTTCTGTTTCAATTTGAAAATTATTTAAGGCATGTAATGCAAATTTATTGATTGTTGATATAAAGAGTTTTTTTGATTGCTCATAAGCTTCTTTTAAAATTTCATTTGTTTTTGAGTTAAGGTAAGTATTTTCTATTACTTTTAGTATTCTTGTGTGCATTTCTTCTGTGGCTTTTTTTGTAAAAGTTAATACCAAGATTTCATTTATGGAGTATAGTTTGGTTTTTATTAAATTTATAACCACATTTTCAAGTATGTGGGTTTTGCCAGTGCCCGCTGATGCTTCTATTAATATTGTTGTGTTATTTTTAATTTTTTCTAGGATTTTGTCCATGGATTTTAATTTTTTGTCCTTACAAATTTAATGTAAAATTTTTCTATTAATGTTAGTAAATTTTCGTCTAACTTGAAATCATGAGTGTCTTTAAATCTGTTATAGTAATCGCAGAGCGTTATTTCGCTAGTTTTTAAGAATCTTTCGTGTGCTTTGCTTGTGAAATAAACTTTAGAAGGATTTTTTATCTGCATTTTTATAAAATTCTTAAAACAATTTGAAAAATTATTTTGATTTATTTTTGTTAAAATTTTAATTATCAAGCTTTGGTAAATTGGAGTTGGATAGCTTGATATGTATGCAAATTGCATAAGCATATTTTCAATGTCTTCAATTAATATTTCTTTGTGATGATAACAAATAGTTGTTTTTGCTGTTAAGCTTTCAAGATCAATTTTTACTTCCGTTAATGAATTGAAATTTTGTATTTCTTTTTTTATTAGCAGTCCTGTTATGTATAAATCTATTTCATTTTTTATTTTATCCGGGATACTACAACAGTCTTTTTTTACAAAATTTAAATAAAAATAATCGTTTTCGACTTTATATATATTCTCAATATCTTTTTTTAATTCAAATTCTATATTTTTTTTTTGAAAATTTAGTTTTATCGTTTTACAAAATTTAATTTTGCTTTTTGTCATTGCTGAAAGCTTTTTTAAGCTTTCAGTAGCATTATATTTTAATTTATTTATTTTTTTAAAGATTTCATTTGTAGTTGTTTTTTGGTCTATGTTGAAAGGAATGCTTCCTTGTTGTATTTCATATCTAATGTGGTTTTTAATAATTTCTATTACTATTTTTACATCATCTTTTTTCCCCATTATGTATTCATGAAGTAGTGTTGAATTTTTTATAAGTCTGTAAATAATTTCAATAACACTGAAAATTTGTTCTTCTTGTTTTTCTTTGATTTCATTTTCTAATCTTATGTCTTGTATTTTTACGTTTAAAGTTTTTTCATAAAAATGTTTGTAAGGGTTAGAAAGGGCGTTTTTTAATTCGTATAAAGTTAGCTTAATTGGGCTTTCTAGTTTGATTTTATTTTGCTTGAACTTAATCGATTTAGAATTTTGTAGTATTTTTGCGATATTAAAGGCTTCTGGATCATAGTTTATTAAATAATTTTCCTTTACATCTTTAAAATATGCTAGATCGTGGTTTTCATTTGGATGTTTTTCTATTTGAAAATTTTTTTCATACTTTTGTATGTGTTCAAGTATTTTGTTGATTGTTTTTGATGTATTAATTTCTGGGCTTAAGGTGTCTTGAAATGAACAGTAAAGGTAAAATTTTTCTGATGTTGCAAAAATCAAATTAAAAAGAGCCGTTATTGTCTCTTTTTCGGTGTTTTCATGCTCATAGTATTCATTTAATAAATTCATATTATCATAATTTATATTGGAGTTGAATTTTTGAAATCCCAAAAAATGAATTTCTTTTTTTTGAAGATATTCTATTTCTTTGTAATTGGCAATCAATATTCCATTTTTTTTATACATTACTCCGTATTTTTCTTTTTCAATACTTTCTTCAAGCATAATCTTAAAAAGGTAAAATTCAATTTTTATTTCATTAATTTCTTTTAAATAGTTTTTGTAAAGATTGTCATTTAAATCTCTGGGAAAATTTTTAAAGGATTTTATCTTATTTTGTAAATATTCATCGGTTGTATTAAATTCTTCAAGATCAATATATTTTTGAATAAAAATTTCTATGATTTCTGCCCATTCATATACTTTATATGCCTTATTTTTAAAATAGTTTATATCTTCGTACAAACTTTTTACTATTGTTATAAGTTTCATTATTGATTCTTGATCTTGAAATCTTGTGCTTTCTTTTTGAGTTTCTTCTTCGTATTTTTCGTCAAATATTTCAGACATTAAAAATCGATTAAATCCATCTTCCCAAGAGTTTAAAAAGCTTTGATCATAATTTAAATTTTCTTTGTGAGTTTTGTTTGCGCCAAAACTAATGTTCATTGTGTCGCTAAATTCTATTAAATAGTTTAATTCAGATGTTGATATATTAAATTTTTTCATTACTTTGTTGTTGCTTAGTAGATCAAATATTTCTTTTCTACTGAAATTGCTAATTGTTCCGTTTTTTGATATGAAAAGATCCATTAGCTTTTTTAAGGCTATTATGCTTTCTCCTATTGACAAATTGTTATAACATAGAACGCTGTATTCGATTTCATATTTATTTAGGCACTCTTCTATATATGGCAAATATTCATTAAATTTTTCTTGCAAACAAGTTATTGCTATGTCGCTTAATTTCAGGTTATTTTGTTGCATTGAGTGTATTATTTGATTTGTCAAAATTTCTACTTCGCGTTTTTGATTTTTGGCTTCTATTATTTTAAAGCTATCGTCTAATTTTGAAATTGGAGTTTTTGCTATGATATTATTTTTAATGCTTGTTAAAAAATTTTTACCTTTAAATAATTCAATGTCTACTTTTTCTAAAGCTTGATATTTTATTGGGTTGATTTTTGCTTTTGTTAACAACAATTCTTCAACAAGGGTAGATTCATAGTTGAGCAAATCTTCAAAAATTAACACATGCACTTCAAAATCAAAAATTTTTTCTAAAGAGTTGAGAATTTTTTTCTCAATCTCTCTGTTATTGTCAATAAATATTATTTTTTTAATTTCAATTTCTATATTTTTTGTTGGGGTTTCCTGAATTATTTTTTTATTTAAGTTTAAAATATTTTTTTGCTTTTCAAAGAGTTTTTTAAACAATTCTTTTTGCATATTCTCGTAGGGCTTTAAATTTTCTTCTTGGAATAAAAATCCATTGTCTTCCCACGTTTCAATTAATTTTGAAAATTTTGAGTAATAATGGTGGAATAAATCTATTATTTTTGATGCAAAAAAGTATCTATTTTTTGTTGATTTGAAATCTTTTATGTATTTTAGTTTTTCATTTTTCAATATGTTATATAAAATGAATTTTTCTGTTTCCAAGTAAAATGAGAAAGTGTTCTCTTCTATGTATTTTTTTATATTGGGATTTTTTAAAGAAATTTCATATATGCTTTTTATAGCATTTTTTTTAATATTTAGATTATAAGAAATCCCATTTAGTTTTGCTATAGTTTTTTTAATTTCTTCTCTTAAAAGATCATTTTTTACTATTATGAGTGTTTCTTTTTTAAAAATATTGTCGTTTTGAGTTAGTTCTTTTATTTTATTATAAATTTTATTTACTTCGTTAGTTTTATATATATACATATATTAATTGTTTTTGATATCTTTTATGAGCTTGTTTTTTAACTTTCTTAAGTTTTTACTGATGCTTACTTTATATATGTGGGGATTAATTATTCTTCTGTACGTATGTTCAAGTTTGCTTAAGTCAAGCTTGGTTTTATTTCTAATATTGTTTAAGCTAGGCTCATAGCCTTTGCAAAGTTTTCCATTTTCTAAGACAGTGTGAATTAGAAATTCAAAATCGTCATATTGTTTGATGATTTTAAAAATGTTGTCTTGTATTGGATGAAAAACGGTAAATTCTTTTCTTGAATCTAGATGGTCTTTGATTTTATCTTTTTCTTCTTTTAGAAAGATAAAATCAAGGATCATTTGGCCATTTAAATAGATTCTTGCAACTTCTTTTTGCTCAGGCAATGTGGATTTTTCTGCGTTATTTGATATTTTTATTTTTGGTATAAATTCCCCATTTTTTTCTATAGAGATCATTTTATATACTCCTGAAAGGTTTGGATCTCCTTTTGCTGTAACTAAATTTGTTCCAACACCCCAAATATCAATTGGAGCATTTATTGAATTTAAGTACATGATAATATTTTCGTCAAGCTCATTAGATGCAATAATTTTTACATGATTTAATCCATTTTGGTTTAATTCTTTTCTTGCGGCTTTACTTAAATATTCAAGATCCCCACTGTCAATTCTTATTGAAAAATTATTTTTCTCTTCTTGTTTTAGTTCTTTAAATACTTTGATGGCATTTTTTAATCCGCTGTTAAGCGTGTCATAAGTATCGATTAGTAAACTTACTTTGTTTGGATATGTTTTTGCATATTCTCTGAATGCTTGCTCTTCGGTTTCAAAGCTCATTACCCAACTATGAGCCATTGTTCCTGTGACTGGTATATTGTATTTATATCCAGCAAGCATATTGCTTGTAAAGTCTGCTCCTCCTATGTAGGCGGCCTTGCTGGCAGAGAGTGCCCCATTTATTCCTTGTGCTCTTCTTAGCCCAAGTTCTGCTAAAATTTTTGCACCAGATTCTTTTATTCTAGAGGTTTTTGTTGCTATCAAACTTTCAAAGTTTATTATATTTAAAACTAGTCCTTCTATTAATAATAATTCTATTAAGCGCCCTTCAATTACAACTACTGGAGTATAGGGGAAAACTAGGCGACCCTCTTCTATTGAGTTTATTTTTATGTTTAGTTTGAATTCTTTTAGAAAGTTTAAAAATTGTTTATCTAACATATTAAAGCTTTTTAAATATTCAAGCTCATTTTCTCCAAAACGAATATTTTTTAATTCATTAATTAATGTGTGCATTCCAGCTAAAACAATATATCCATTTTTAAATGGTGTTTTTCTGAAAAATACTTCAAATTTTGCTTTAGGATTAATACCTTTTGTAAAATAAGCATTCATCATTGAAATTTCATAAAAATCTGTAAATAGTGATAGATTTTTCATTCTCCTTATTATATACTAGTTTTGTTTATAAAAAAATGATATTTAATTTGAGCTTAACTTTTATTGTTGATATTTGTATATATGGTTTTTCAAAATATAATAAATTGACCAGATTGGACTAAATTCTATGAAAGAAAAAAGTGTTTCTAATTTTGATATTGTAATTTTTGGAGTTACCGGGAATTTGTCTAGAAAAAAGCTTATTCCTTCACTTTTTAATTTATTTAAAAATAAATGTATTAGCAATTTTAGGGTTATTGGTTTTTCTCGTAAAATTTTTACAGATAAAGAATTTAGATTGTATATTAAAGATTCTTTATGGCAGGAAGAGACCAATTCATTGATTGAAATTTTTTTAAATTTTTTTGTTTATGTATTTGGTGATTTTAATGAAAAGGAGCCTTATAAAAATTTATTTAAATTTTTAGATAAAAATCGAGAAACGATATATTATCTTTCGACGTCTCCTACATTTTATGGACCTATAATTAATCATTTGAAAAGGTGTTTTTTAAGCGAAAGATTGACTTTGTCAAAAATAGTTCTTGAGAAGCCTTTTGGTTCTAGCCTTGAGACAGCAAAAAAATTAAATAGCTTGCTTTATTCTGCTTTTAAAGAAGATCAAATTTATAGAATAGATCACTATTTAGGTAAAGAGACGGTTCAAAATATTTTTACATTTAGATTTGGCAATTCTATTTTTGAAAATATTTGGAATAATCGTTATGTGGATTTTGTTCAGATTACGGTAGCAGAAGAATTAGGGCTTGATGGAAGAGTAGAGTATTACGATTCTGTTGGAGCTTTGAAGGATATGGTTCAAAATCATATTTTACAATTGTTAAGCCTTGTTGCAATGGAGTCTCCTATTAAATTTGATTCTCAGTTTATTCATGATGAAAAAGTAAAAGTTTTAAAAAGCTTGAGGAAAATTAGCAAAGAGGATATTAAGAATTACATTGTTAAGGGTCAATATATAGGTTCAAAAGTTCAAGGGGTTTTTAAAAAAGGTTATAAAGATGAAACAGAATTTTTGGGAAATTCAAATACTGAAACTTATTTAGCTATGAAAGTGTTTATTAATAATTGGCGTTGGTCCGGTGTTCCTTTTTATCTTAGAACTGGCAAAGGTCTTGCTAGGAAATTTTCAGAAATATATATTCAATTTAAAAAACCAAGCTTTACCCTTTTTAACAATAGTTCTGTTGATTTTTCCAATGCTTTAATATTTAGAATTCAGCCAAGGGATGGAATTGAGATTAAATTCAATACCAAAAAACCCGGATATAATTATGAAATTCAAACTGCTAATATGGAATTTTCATATCACGGGACATTTAAAAGATTGTTTGATGAGGCTTATGAGCGTTTATTGTTAGACGCTTTTTTAGGGGATGGTACTTTGTATGCAACAAGTGATGAGATTGAAAGTTCTTGGGAATTTGTTTCAGATATTTCAAATAAATGGGCAGATATTGAAATTTGTAATTATTTTTATGGCTCTGAAGGGCCAAAAGAGATAGACTCTATTTTAGAAAAAGATCATTTTTGGCGCAAAATTTAATTTTCTAGTTTTTTAAAAGATATTTTGTAAATAGATAAATGAGATAAAATTTTTTATATAATTTATTCTTATTCCTTTTTAGCGCTTGCTTTATTTATAATGAGTTTCCTTAGATTTTTATTTCTTGTGACTTAGTAGTAAAGTTTTTGATAAATTTTATTTTTCTTTTTAAATATTTTAAGAGAATTGGGGATTTTTGTTTTTGATTTGATTGCAAATTTATGCATCGGTTAATAATTTGAGGTATCATTTAAAAATATAGGTAATCTTTTTTATAAAAACGGTGCTTATATTTAAAGGATGTATATGAAAAATATTGAAGTAAGAGGGCAGCCAAATTTTCTTGGGCTTATTCCTTTTTTTGTTTTTATTATTATCTATTTAGGCACGGGGATTTATTTAGGGGTTGTTGGTGTGGAAATGGCCTTTTACCAGCTGCCGGCTAGTGTTGCAATGTTTTTAGCTTCCATTGTTTGTTTTTTGGTGTTTAAAGGAAAATTTTCCGATAAAATTCACATATTTATTAAAGGGGCTGCTCAGTACGATATTATACTGATGTGTCTTATTTTTATGCTTTCGGGAGCTTTTTCTTCTCTTTGCAAAGAAATAGGCTGTGTTGAAACTGTAGCAAATTTGGGAATTAAGTATATTAATCCCAATTGGATTGTTTCTGGTATATTTTTTGTAACTTGCTTTCTCTCTTTTTCTGCTGGTACTTCTGTTGGATCTATTGTTGCAATTGCTCCTATTGCTTTTAATATTGCTGTTAAAAGCGGTATTAATCCGAATTTAATAGCAGCATCTGTAATGTGTGGGGCTATGTTTGGAGATAATCTTTCTTTAATATCAGATACAACAATTGTTTCTAGTCGAACTCAAGGTAGCAGCATCTTAGATGTTTTTATTAGTAGCAGTTTTTATGCTTTTCCATCTGCTATACTAACCTTTTTTTCTTTTTTCTTTCTTTCTGAAAATTTGTCCAATACCACAAGTTTTTTACATGAAAGTTCAATAGATTTGGTGAAAACTGTGCCTTATTTAATGATTATATTTTTTTCATTGGCCGGAATGAATGTTTTTATAGTTCTTTTTTTAGGCATTTTTTCTATATGTCTTATTAGCATTTTGTATGGCAATTTATACTTTCTAGATGTAATGAAAAACATTAATAAAGGATTTTTAAATATGGCAGATTTAATTTTTCTCTCAATTTTAACAGGGGGAGTTTCTTTTGCTGTGATTCATAATGGAGGCTTTAAATGGCTACTTATTAAATTAAAATCTTTGATTAGAGGAAAAAGTTCAGCGGAATTTTCTATTGGGGCTTTTGTTTCAATAGTTGATGTTTTTCTTGCTAATAACACAATTGCCATACTTATTTGCGGCAAAGTGGCAAAAAAGATAGCTTTTGAAAATAACATCAGTGTTCAAAGAAGTGCTTCTATTTTAGATATGTTCTCTTGTATTTTCCAAGGCATTATTCCTTATGGTGCTCAAATGATTATTTTAGTAAACTTTTCAAATGGACTTGTGTCGCCAATTAGTGTTTTGCCATTTTTGGTTTATTTTGGATTTTTATTGTTTTTTGTTATTTTATCTATTTTGGGGCTTGATATAAAAAAAGTTTTTTTATTTTTTAAAAAAAAATAAAAATTTTAAAAATTTTAAGATTTGCATTGTTCAATTTTTTTGATTTTATTTAGAATAAATTGTTCTTAATTATGTTATATGATTTAGGAGGTTAAAATTGGAAAGAGATTTGAAATTAGAAAGAGAACCCAATGTAGTTCCAAATTTTTGGGGGCTTATGCCTTTTTTTCTTTTTATAGGGATTTATATTGGCACAGGACTTGTTCTTTATTTTAATGGTGTAGAAAAAGCATTTTATCAAATGCCCCCTGTAGTTGCTATGTTTATTGCTATTGTTTTGACATTTATTATCTTTAGGGGATCTTTTTTGGCAAAAATGAATAAATTCATTGAGGGATGCGCTCAACAAGATGTTATTTTTATATCTTTAATATTTATGTTATCCGGTGCTTTTTCTGCTGTTTGTAAAGAAATAGGAAGTGTTGATGCTGTAGTAAATATTGGCCTTAAATATGTCCCATTGAATTTGCTAGTATGCGGCATTTTTTTAATTACTCTTTTTTTATCTTTTTCTACTGGAAGTTTTATGGGGACTGTTGTTGCTGTTGCTCCTATTGCCTTGGAACTTGCAGATAAGGTTAACATTCCCCTTCCATTGATTGCCGGTACTATTCTTAGCGCTGGTGCATTTGGGGATAATATGTCTTTAATATCAGATACCCCTATTATTTCAAGTCATACTCAAAAAGTTAATATCGTTGATGTTTTTAAAAATGGAGCTTTTTATACGTTTCCAGCAGCAATTTTAGCAAGTATTACTTTTGCATTTTTAGGTTCTTATTATTGCAAGACCGATAGTTTTATTATTGAGCCTGGTGAGATAAATTTTTTTAAAATTATTCCATATATTTTTGTTATGGCTGTTGCAATTTCAGGCTTTGATGTATTTTTAGCCTTGTTTTTGGGTATTGTTGTTGCTGGTATTATTGGAATTTATTACGCAGATGTTACTTTTTTGTTGCTGGCTAAAAAAATCAATGAAGGATTTTTAGGCCTAGGAGAAATGTTTATTCTTGTTATTTCTACAGGTGGAATTTCTTATATGACAATTAAGTATGGGGGGTTTGATTGGTTACTCTTAAAATTGCAAAAAATGTCAAAATCTAAAAAAACTTCGGAATTTGTCATTGTTGTTTTAGTTGGCATTTTAACCATGTTTCTTGCAAATAATGGGCTTGCTATTTTAATGAGTGGTTCTGTTGTAAGATCAATAACTAAGGAGAATAATTTAAATTCAAATCGTATTGCGGCTTTACTTTGTATGTCTTCTTGCTTTTTTTTAAGTATTTTGCCTCATAGTATGCATGTTATAGCTCTTATAGATTTTACAAAAGGCAAGCTTTCTCCTTTTGACATTTTTCCATTTTTAATTTATCAAGGATTTTTGGTCTTATTGATTGCTTTGTCTATAATTGGACTTGATATAAAATTAGTATTTAAATCTTTTTTAAAAAATAGTCACGAAACTTAAAAGCTTTTAAAATTTAAAGCTTTTAAGTTATTTTGAATTTAAATATTCAAGAAGATAGATTTAAATATATTTTGAGGATTTCTTCTTTTATTTTTTTAGGTATTTTTTTAAAAATTTCAAATTTGGAAAAATCTTTTGGTATAAATTTTTCTTCTAAATATAATTTCATTTCGGGGTTATTTTTTGCTTCTTCTTCTATTCTTTTTATTACGTTTTTGTTTGGAGAATTATATCTAGTTTCTTTGAAATTTTTGTAAGATGGTTCATTTTCGTATAAAAAGTTTATGAACTTGTAAGCCAAGTTTTTATTTGGAGCATCAATAGGAATTACAAATGCATCTATCCATAAATTGGTGTTTTCCGGTGCATAAAAATCTAAATTTTTGTCTTTTAGCATAGCGCTTTGTGCTTCACCGCTCCATGTGAGTTGAATAGATGCTTCTCCATTTAGCATTAATGATTTTGCTGGCACATCTGAGAAATATCCGATTAATAGTGGATTTTGGATTTTTAAAAGTTCCCCAGCTTCTTTGATTTTATCTGCATCATGTTCATTTATTGAGTATCCAAGTTTTTTTAAAGCAACCCCAATATTGTCTTTAGGGGAATCTAGCATTGTAATTTCTTTTTTATATTTTTTATTAAATAATATGTCAAAACCTTTCATGTCATTTAAATCTATTTTATTTTTATTGTAAAGTATGCCCATTAATCCCCAGTAGGCCGGCACTGAATAAAGATTGCCAGGATCATGTTCTAAGTTTGTAAGATTTTGAGTAATATTTTTTGTTACATTTGGCAATTTTGAGTAATCTAATTTTTCAATTTTGCCCTCATCGATTAATTCTTGGATTAAATATTCTGATGGGACTATTATATCGTAGTAATTATTTGTGTTGTTAAATTTAGCCATCATTTCTTCATTGTTATGAAAGATTTCATAATTAATTTTTATATTGTTTTCCTTTTCAAATTGATCTAATAAAGTCTCGTCAATATATTCTGCCCAATTAAATACGTTTAAAGTTATTGTGTCTTTTTTAGTACAAGCAAAAGTTGTAAGAATTACTATTAATATAAAAATTTTTTTCATAAGTACTCCTTTTTCATTTTAAAGCTCAGCATCTGTTGTTAATTTTTTAATTCCTATAAATTTATTAATAATAAACAAAAGGCTCAATATTGTAAAAAACAATATTGCAGAAATAGCATTTATTACGGGTTTAATGCCTCTTTTTGTTAGCGAGTTTATTAGGATAGATAAATTGTTAAATCCTTGCCCAGTAGTGAAAAATGATATCAAAAAATCATCTATTGATAATGTGAAGGCAATAAGAGCTCCAGTTGCTATGCTTCCGACGATTTCTGGATAAATGATATTGAAGAATATCTGAATTTCTGAGGCTCCAAGATCTTTGGCAGCATCAATAATATTGTCGGGGAGAGAATATAATTTGGGCAAAATTATTATTACTACGTATGGTGTTGAAAAAATTATATGTGATATTAGCATTGTGGAAAATCCTAATTGCATTTTTATTGCAGAATAAAATGTCATTAAGCTTATTCCTGTTACGATGTCGGGATTAATTATTGTTATTTTATTTGCCGATAATAATATTGTTTTCAATTTTTTGTTTTCTGATTTATAAATTGCATAAGCGCCAATAATTCCAATAACAACAGAGGTCAAAGATGAGATTGTAGCTATTAAAATGGTATTAAATATTGCGGATTTGATTTGACTTGAGGCAAAAATTTCTTTATACCATTTTAGACTAAATCCTTGCCATATAAATCCACTCTCACCAGAGTTAAAAGAATAAATTATTAAGATTATTATTGGAAGGTAAATAAAGCTGAGTATTAGAAATAAGAAGATGTTTTTAAAGGCTCTAAACATATTTTACTCTCCATTATTTTTTCGCATTAATTTTATTATTATTAAATTAAAAATTAATATTACTAGCATTAAAATAAATGAAATTGCAGATCCAGTATTCCAGTCTTCTATAAAGAGAAACTGTTTGCTTATTAGATTTCCTATTAAAATTTGTTTAGAGCCTCCTAGCAAATCTGAAATGATAAATACTGTAATTGAAGGAATAAATACCATAATTATTCCTGTTGCCAGGTAAGAGAGCGTTAGAGGTATTTTTATGTAAAGTAATATTTGCCACATTCTTGCTCCAAGATCTTGAGCCGCTTCAATGCATTCTGGTTTAATTTTTAAAAGTCCTGTGTATATTGGCAAAATCATGAAAGGCAAAAAATTGTATACCATTCCTATTGTAACAGCTTGTTCATTATAAAGAAGATCTAAAGTTCCAAATCCGATCTTTTCGAATAAGTTGTTGATGAATCCATTTTTTCCAAGGATTCTCATCCAGGCATAAGTTCTAAGCAATGTATTTATCCACATGGGAAGTATTATCATGATTATTAATTTGTTTTGAGCACTTTTTTTTGATAATGAAATTAGCCAGGCGGCAGGATAGCCTATTAAAATGCAAAAAATTGTTGCTATTGTTGCGAGTTTTAGACTTCTTGAAAAGATACTAAGATAACTTGGGTTTAAAAGCCCAATAAAGTTATAGATTGTAAATTCGTGTTTTTCATTTAAAAATCCAAGCAATATTATTATTAGTAAGGGAAAAATACTAAATGTTAATAGGAATATAGAATATATGATTAATATCAATTTTTTCACAATCATTATTCCTTGTGCATGACATGAATGTCATCAGGTTCTAAGAATATGTCAACCTCTTCTCCAACTTTTGTAAGTCTTGTGCTTTGAACTATCCAATTTGTTTTTTGAATTTCTAGAGTCATTTCGTAATGAACCCCTTGAAAAATTGCTGATGTTATAGTTCCACTTAAATGTCCTTTTCCTTTTGGAAGCAGTTTTACATCTTCTGGGCGTATTACAAGATCAACTGCTTCTTCAGCTTCAAACCCTTTGTCAAGGCATTCAAATTCATGGCCTAGCAAACTTACAACCAGTTCTTTTTTGTATGTTCCATCAAAAATGTTGCTTTCTCCAATAAAATCGGCTACAAATTTTGTTTTAGGCTCATTGTAAATTTCCTCAGGCGTTCCTACTTGTAAAATTATTCCCTCATTCATTACAACAATTCTATCGCTCATTGTTAATGCTTCTTCTTGATCATGAGTAACGTATATGAATGTGATTCCAAGTTGGCGCTGTATTTTTTTTAATTCTTTTTGCATTTCTTGCCGCATTTTTAAATCAAGCGCAGAAAGTGGTTCATCTAGCAATAAAAGCTTAGGTTCCATTACTATTGCTCTTGCTATTGCAACTCTTTGCTTTTGCCCTCCTGATAGTTCGTTAATATTTCTGTATGCATATTTTGGCATTCCTATCAATGAAAGAGATGTTTTTACTTTTTCTTTGATTATATCTTTTGGCGTTTTTTTCATTCTAAGTCCAAATGAAATATTGTCAAAAACATTCATATGGGGGAAAAGCGCATAATTTTGAAATACAGTATTAATTTCTCTTTTGTTTGGATTGGTTTTAGATATTTCTTTAGAAAAGAAATAAATCTCTCCATTTTTTTGGTTTAAAAAACCACCCAATATTTTTATTAATGTTGTTTTTCCACATCCGGATGGGCCCAGTAATGTGATAAATTCATTTTTTTTAATTTTTAAATTTATGTTATCTAAAGTTTTGTTTCCATTGTTATCATAATAATGACTTAGATTTTCAATCTCTAGGATATAATTATCCAACTAATTTCAACCTCCTTATGGCGGTATTAATACAAATCAAGATTATACTTAATATTATTATTTATGTAAATGCTTTTTTAAAAGGCATTATAATTCTTGTCAAGAATTATTTTGCCAAATTTACCTTCTCTGAATTCTTTGATTAATATTTTTGATGCTTTCTCAAGGTTAAGCTCATTTTTTTTACCGATTAATTTTCTTGCTTTTGCAAAATTTTGTAGAATATCAAGTGAATTTTTATGATATATTTCGTATTTTTTTAGTAAAATATTTTTATTATTTTGATCCATTATTTCAAGTAAATACAATGCAAGATCTATATTATCTACTATTTCATTTTTGATCATATCCAATATTGCAAGTTTTTTTGCAATCGATTGGTCTACTAGATTATGCCATAAAACTCCTGGCATATCAAAAAGATTGATTTCTTCATTTATTTTTACTATTTGTATATTTTTAGTATATCCAGGTTTATTGGCAACTTTTGCACTCTTTTTGCCGGATAATAGATTTATTATTGAAGATTTTCCAACATTTGGGACTCCAATAATCAAAACCTTTATTTTTTCTTTATAATTTTTTATCTTTTTAACAACGGCCAATTTTTTAATAATATCTATTATTTGCTTGCGCATTCCTTTTTTGTAAATATTGCTTATTATTACAGTATTGCCAAGATTTTCAAAATATTTTTTCCATTTTATAATTTCTGATATTTGAGCAATATCAGATTTGTGTAAAAGAATTATTTTAGCTTGATTTTTAATAATTTTTTCAGTTAATGGATTTTTACTGCTAAATGGGGCTCTAGCATCAAGTATTTCTAGCACAATATTAGCTTTTTGCAAATTATTTTTTATTAGATCTAAGGCCCTTTTCATGTGTCCAGGAAACCAGTTGATTTTATTTGCCATGCCTAAATTATAGCCTAATGTTTATTGGATAATAAATTATTTTTGTTTTTATGTTGCGAATTTATGTTAATTTCCTTTAAAAGAATTGTTTTTTTTAAAGAAAAAATATAATCTGTATTTGAGTTTTTATATTTTTTTAAAAAAATAAATTTTATAGGAGGTATGATTATTATTGCAAAAATCAAAAGAGGGTTAATAGTATCTTGCCAAGCTCTTGAGAATGAGCCTTTACACAGTAGTTTTATTATGTCTAAGATGGCTTTAGCCGCCAAAATAGGTGGAGCTATTGGAATAAGAGCCAACGGAGTTAATGATATTAGCCAGATTAAGTTGGAAGTTGATTTGCCAATCATAGGCATTATTAAAAAAAAATATAATAATTGCGATGTATTTATTACTCCTACCATGAAAGAGATTGATGAGCTTTGTAATGAAGGGGTAGATATAATTGCCCTTGATGCCACTTTTAGGAATAGGCCTGATGGCGTACTACTTGATGATTTTTTTGAAAATATTAAAAAAAAATATCCAAAGCAGCTTTTGATGGCAGATATTTCTTCTTTAGATGAAGCTATTAATGCCGATAAATTGGGATTTGATTTTATTGGAACAACTTTGTATGGCTATACAAAAAGTACTAATGGTTTGAATATTGCAGACAATAATTTTAATTTTTTAAAAACTTTACTTAATTCTAATTTAAAAGCTACTTTAATAGTGGAGGGGAAAATAGACACCCCCTTAAAAGCTCAAAAATGCTTTGAAATGGGGGTTGATTTAGTAGTTGTAGGGGGCGCTATTACAAGGCCCGCTGAGATTACTAAAAAATTTGTAGAAAAAATAAATCAGATTAAAAAATAATTTTAAACTTAGGGTTAGGGGTTAATTTATTTTTTATTTTAGGAGGGTTTTATGTTAAAGGGCTTTGAACAAGCTCAAAAATTTGGGCGTTCTTTTATGCTTCCTATTGCTATTTTGCCAGCAGCAGGGCTGCTTTTAGGAATTGGAGGCTCTCTTTCTAATCCAGAAACTGTTAGGACTTATTCTTTTTTGAATATATTTTTCTTACAATCAATTTTCAAAGTAATGAGCGCCTCAGGTTCTATTATTTTTTCAAATTTAGCACCAATATTTTCTATTGGAATTGCTATTGGACTTGCCAAATCAGATAAAGGTACATCTGGAATTGCAGCATTTATTGGCTATCTTGTAATGAATGCTACTATTGGAGTTTTAATTGATGTGTCAGGCAAAGCGGAGTCTTTCTCTAGTGGTGCTGTGGGCTTTGTTCTTGGGATTAAGACTTTAGAAACAGGGGTTTTTGGAGGGATTGTAGTTGGTATTTTGACTTATTATCTTCATTCTAGGTTTAACAAGGTTGATTTGCCTAAGGTTCTTGGATTTTTTTCCGGATCTAGATTTGTGCCGATTGTTGTTTCTTTTTCTAGTATTTTTCTTGCTGTTATTATGTTTCTTTTTTGGCCATTTGTACAAAGTGGAATTAATAAAGTAGGAGGCTTGGTAGATTCAACCGGTTATATTGGAACACTTATTTATGGAATTTTTTTAAGAATGCTTGGACCTTTTGGTCTTCATCATATATTTTATTTGCCATTTTGGACAACAGGCCTTGGGGGATCTGTTATTATTGATGGAAAATTGATCGAAGGGACTCAGAATATCTTTTTTGCAGAACTTGCTGCTCAAGGTACAAATAGATTTTTTATTGGAACTAGTCGTTTTATGAGTGGACGACATATTACCATGATGTTTGGTTTGCCTGGAGCTGCACTTGCTCTATATCACACCGCAAAGCGCGGGGAGAGAACAAAAGTTTTTGGTCTTTTGATGTCTTCAGCTTTAACGTCATTTTTAACAGGCATAACAGAACCGCTTGAATTTTCTTTTCTTTTTGTAGCCCCTATTCTTTATGTTATTCATGCTACATTTGATGGATTTGCTTTCATGTTGGCGCATATTCTTCAAATTACAATAGGTCAGACGTTTTCTGGAGGGTTTATTGATTTTATTCTTTTTGGTGTTTTGCAGGGAAATTCAAGAACTAATTGGCTTTTGGTGCCGGTTGTAGGCATTGTTTGGTTTTTCCTTTACTACTTTACTTTTTTATTTTTAATAAAAAAATTTGATTTTAAAACTCCCGGTAGAACGCAAGATGTAAGCTCTGAAGATTCTTCAAGTACTAAGAGTGGTGAATTTGAAGAAAATTATGCTGCTAAGGTTATTATCGGGCTTGGTGGCGCTTCAAATATTGTTGAGCTTGATTGTTGTGCAACTAGGCTAAGAATTACAGTAAGAGATGTTCTTAAAGTTTCTGAAAAAATTTTAAAAAAAACGGGTTCTAAGGGGGTAATTATTAAAGGCAATGGGGTTCAGGTAGTTTACGGACCAGGCGTTAGTGTTCTTAAGAATGAAATAGAAGAATTACTAGAGGATTGATTTTTTAATAAGTAATAGCCTTAAGGCTATTACTTATTAATCTTGTTTATGAAATCAACTACATACTTTGTGAAGTATGATGTGTTTTGGGCGCTTTTGTAGCTTTGGTTTCCAATAGGCAAGTGTGCATGCGAATTTTCAAGAAGTATAATGGGAATATCCTTTTTTTCACCTCCATAATTTTTTATAAATTCGTTTATTTTTATTGGGTCTACTGTATGATCATTGGGTGTGTGGGCTATTATTAAAGGTATTTTGATTTCATCAAAATTATATGAATTTAATAATGTGACAAGGCCCATCATTGCAATAACTGCGTCTACATGCTGTAATTTTGAAGAGTGGCTTTTTATAGTCATATGTTCTTTTCTTTTATACTCTTTTGTTTCAAATTTATTGTAACCACCTGTTATAAGATATGCAATTTGTCGTCCCCAGGGATAGTAAACAATATTTGTTCTCTTGTCATAAGGGAATATGTTAGGAGAAATTAATACCACCGAGTTTATTTCATTTGGATAGTTTGCTAAGGCCCAGATGCTGGCAGCACCCCCATTAGAGGTCCCAATTAATATTAATTTATCACCTATTAATTTGCCAATGTTAATAGCCTCATCAATGTCTTTCAGCCAATCTTGGGTAGTTATTCCCCGAAATGCATTTTTATTATTAATTCCGTGTCCTTTAAGTCTTGTAAAAAAAATATTTGCATTAAGAGCTTTTGCAATATTATTTGGAACCGGATAAATTTCATTTTTCGATGCTCCAAATCCATGAATATAGACCACAGAATATGAAGTTTTTTGTGCTTTTTCTTTATGCCATATAATTTCTTTTTTTGTATTGTTTTCTAAATTAAATTGTAATTCTTCTTTTAATAAGTAACTGTCAATTTCTTCTATGTTTTTAGGAATTGTTTTTTTTAAAAATTCATTTTTAAATTTTATTCTAGGACTAACTAGTATTAAGAGCAATAAGAATATAAGTATAAAAATGATATTTTTTATATTCATAAAGTGATTCCCTTGTTCTCTGGTGGGATATTGTTGTTGTTATGGATATCTTTTTTGTAGCAATTATTGCAATGCCCTGAGTAAATTATTTCAATAGATTTTGTTTCCCAGTTTTCTCCAAGCTTGTCTTTCAAAATATCTTTAATATCGTCAAGTTGAATAGGGTGGACTTGATTGCATTTGTTGCATTTAAAGTGTGCTATTGTGGAAGCCAAGCTTAGATAAAATTTTGTTTCTTTTTGATCAGTAGTTTTTATGTCTTTTAGTATATTTCTTTCTTTTAGAATATTTAATGTATTATATACCGTTGCTTTTGATAGGCTTGGAATTTCTTTTATAAGTTTGTTATAAACTTCTTTTGCTGTAAAGTATTCTTTTGGGTTTGATGCTATGTAGAGAATGATTCTGTTTCTCGAATGAGATGCTTTCATTCCTAATTCTGATGTTAAATTTTTCAATAATACAGGATCGTTTGTAATACCGACTTTTTCCAATGCGGAATGGACGTCTATTATGTTATCATTCATAATTATTATACCTTTTTGTTTAAATTAAAGATTAAATACTTTTTATGTTCTTCTTAAGATAATTTTATACCCAGTTATTAATATTTTACTACTTATTATTTATTTATTTTCATATTTTTTTATATTAGTATAAAAAATTAAATTTTTTATTTTTGAATTCAGTTTTATTTTGTTATCAAAATTATTATTTAATGGTAGTATCATTAAATTTAGTGTTTGAGAGTAATTTATTACATCTTGGATCTTGACTGTGTTGTAAGAACCTCCTATATTTAAAACTAACCATTTTTTAGAATTTATTTTTTCAATTTTATAATTAATTGTATGAATAATATGTTTTTCAACATTTAAAAAGCTTATAAAAAAATTACTGTTTTTATCATTTCCTTTAGATATCAAAAATTCTGTGCCATTAATGTAGCCTTTAGGATTGTTTTTAGTTATTATTATTTTTTCATAAGTATCAAGATCGCTGTATTTTGCCGTTATTTTTAAATTAGTGCCTTTTGCAATTTCAAATACAGGGATTTCAAGAGCCGAATATTCAAGAAGATAATCAGGATTGCATTTTTTTAATGTTTTTTTGTCTAGATCTATTTTAGAGGGCCATTTTATTTTGATCGATATAAAGAAGCTAGAGATAGTCTCATCTATAAAAAAATCAATTGTTGATTTTTTGGCAGAGTTAAAAGCCAAATATTGTTTTATTCCCAAAATTTTTTCATTTGAGAAGGAAAATGAGTTTTCAATAGATGCTTCTTTTATTAATTCTTTTTTTGATGAAACCTTAAAATAAGTTCTAGATGTATTTAGAAATTCAACTTTTTTATCTTTAAATTTTATTTTATTTAACTTTCCATTTTCGAATTTGATATTGTATTGATCGTGAGATAGTGTGAAATTTCCTTCCATATTGTATTCCAAATTCTTATGCACAATTGATTCTGAATTTTTTACAATTTCATCTTGGTGCTTATTTATTAAAAATTCTCTTAAGCTTTTTTCGTTAATTTGATAATCTTTAAGTCTTTTGTTTTGAAAATTTATTATTGGTTCTTGCTCTTTAAGAGAGTTAAATTTTGGAATCTCTAGTAGTTCAGTAGTAAGCTTGGATCCTTCTAGATTTTGTATCTTAATGCTGTGTAAGCTGTTTTCTAAGGCTTTTAAATAAAGTAAAAAATTTTTTAATTCTTGATTATCATAAGTTTCTTTGATTTCATAAAAATAAATAAGAGTTTCTACGTTGCTTTTTGGAGAATCTATTTTTTGTACCTCATATAAATATTGGCAGTTATTTTTATAAAAAATTAAGTAGTTTTTATTATTTTTACTCTTTCTTATTCCTTCTGTATAATTGAAATTAAGCTTTCTGTAAAGTTCAGTTACCTTTTTCCTAAACTTTTCTATGTTGTATATATAAAACATAATAGGCTTATTTTGAAATATGTCTTTGTATCCACTTTTGAATGGATTTTTTAGTGCCCAATACAAGTCTAAATGTATCTCATCGTGCAGCATGTATTCATGAGGGCTTCCACTGTAAGTTCCAGGCATATATATATCTGTATTGGTTTTGAATCTTTCAAAAAGCCATTTGTTTAACTCCTCATGTTCTCTTAAAATTTCAAAAAAGTATGTTGGGAATGTCCAATGTATTTTGTAGGCTAACTTTTTGTGTTCAATCAAATATTTTATATTTGATATTATTGATAACAGGTTATCTTCTGAAAATTTAGTTATTGAAATAATAATAATATAGGTTTTCAATTTTTTTAGTTTTCTAAACATAAATTCTTTGTCTTTATAATATAAAGATTAGTTAATATTTACATTATATAATAAAAATTTGTGCTGGTTTTGTATATTTTGTATTTTTTAATTGTATAGAAGTAATACGCTATAGCGAATGTATTAAGTTTATGTTAATCTTATATTGTTATATAAATTATTTTTATTTATAGAAAGGGGTAAAATTTTTATGGCTAAAGACATATATTTTAATGAGGATGCTAGAAAAAGCTTACTTAGTGGCGTTGAAAAATTATCCAATGCTGTAAAAGTAACTCTTGGGCCAAAAGGGAGAAATGTTCTTATTGATAAAAAGTTCGGTTCTCCAACGGTTACAAAGGATGGGGTTAGCGTTGCTCGTGAGATTGAGCTTGAAAATCCGTTTGAAAACATGGGAGCACAGCTTTTAAAAGAAGTTGCTATTAAAACAAATGATGTTGCTGGTGATGGAACAACAACAGCTACTGTTCTTGCTTATGCTATTGCAAGAGAAGGCCTTAAAAATGTGTCTTCAGGAATTAATCCTATTGGAATAAAAAAAGGAATAGATCACGCTGTAAATTTGGCTGCTGAGAAAATTCGTCAATCTGCAAAAAAGATTACAACAAAAGAAGAAATAGCACAAGTAGCTTCAATTTCTGCTAATAATGACAGTTATATAGGCGAAAAAATTGCTGAGGCAATGGATAAAGTTGGAAAAGATGGGGTTATAACAGTTGAGGAGTCAAAAACTTTTGATACTACGATTTCTTATGTTGAGGGCATGCAATTTGATAGAGGATATCTTTCTCCTTATTTTTCTACCAATAAAGAGAATATGAGTGTTAATTTTGATGATGCTTTCATATTGATATATGAGAAAAAGATTAGTTCTATTAAAGAGCTTTTACCAGTTCTTGAGAAAGTTTTAGGAACAAATAAACCTTTATTAATTATTGCTGAGGATATTGAAGGGGATGCTCTTGCTGCTCTTGTTTTAAACAGCGTTAGAGGAGCTTTAAAGGTATGTGCAATTAAATCTCCTGGTTTTGGTGATAGACGAAAAGCAATGCTTGAGGATATTGCAGTGCTTACCGGCGGTGTTTTAATCAGCGAGGAGCTAGGTCTTACTCTTGAGACAGTTGAGATTGAGCAACTTGGACAGGCTAAAACTATTAAGGTTGATAAAGACAATACTACTATTATTAATACCGGTAATAAAGAACAAATAAAGGAGCGTTCAGAGCTTATTAAAAAGCAAATTGAAGATTCAACATCTGAATATGATAAAGAAAAACTTCAAGAGCGTCTTGCAAAGCTTGTTGGTGGAGTTGCTGTTATTAATGTTGGAGCTGTTACTGAAGTAGAGCTTAAGGAGAAAAAGCATAGAGTTGAAGATGCTCTTTCTGCAACTCGTGCTGCTGTTGAAGAGGGTGTTGTGCCTGGTGGTGGATCAACTCTTATTGAAGTTGCTATGTATTTAGATACAATAGATACAAGCAAATTAAGCTATGAGGAAAAGCAAGGTTTTGAAATTGTAAAAAGAAGTCTTGAAGAGCCAATGAGGCAGATTATTTCAAATGCTGGTTTTGAGGGATCTATTTATATTCATCAAATTAAAACCGAGAAAAAAGGGCTTGGGTTTGATGCTGCTAGCTTTAAGTGGGTAAATATGATTGAGAGTGGAATAATTGATCCTGCTAAGGTTACAAGAAGTGCGCTTCAAAATGCTGCTTCGATTGCGGGGCTTTTATTAACAACAGAATGTGCAATCACCGATATTAAAGAAGATAAAAATACTTCTGGTGGTGGTGGTTATCCTATGGACCCAGGAATGGGAATGATGTAAAAAGGCTTCACCGGCAAACTTGTGTTTTTGCCGGTGAATATTTTATTATTCAAAGGAATTATTTTGAGTGAGGATGAATTTGTTTTTTGTATAGGCTTTGATGGTTTAAAAGCAATAGTAGATAGGCAACTTTTAAGAGAAAATAAAGGTAAAAGCGTTAAAGAACTTTTTGAACTTGGTCTTTACAGAAGCGCCTTTAGCAAGGCTCTTTATAGAAACGATGACGGTCTTATTAATTATTTAATTGAAGAGTATAATAAAATAAGTAACTCTAATTATACCAAAAAAGACGATTTTAAGCTTTTATTTGGAGTAGTTTATCCTGATGATATTAATAAGATAAAAGTGACATATATATAGTATAGGAGGTTTTGTGTTTTTATTGCAAGAATTTAGCGGCAATAGTAGCTTTTTGCGAAGTTTGTTAGTTTTTGTGCCTGTTATTGCTATATTTTGGTTTTTAGTGATATCTCCTCAGCGTAAGGAGGAGAAGAATAAGAAAGAAATGATAAAAAATCTGAAAAAAGGCGATAAGGTATTAACAGTAGGTGGAATTTTTGGGGTTGTGAAAAAATTAGGCGATACGGATGTTATTTTAGAGTTAAGTCCAAATAACGAAGCAGTATTTATAAAAAACTCTATTGAGAAAGTTTTGTCTGAAAAAAAATGAAGTTAAAAAAAGTGTTGTTTAAAGGTAAAATTAGAACTGTTAGCTAATAATGGTATTTTTTAAAAATTTTAAGGATTTGTATAATGAAAAAAGGATCTAAGCTTATATTGATATTGTTGGTGACGTTTTTTGCATGTCTTTTAATATTTCCGACTTTAAAGTGGTATTTTTTAATGAGCATTGAGGATAAAAAAATAAGCTCATATTCGCAAGAGGCTTTAAGGGATTATTCTAAAAAAAAAGCTTTGGATGATCTTGCTAAGCTTAAAGAGCTGTATCACAAAGATCCCAACAGCAGCATTCCAGCTAGTCTGTCTTATTTAATTCCAATAGCAAAAAATAATTATAAGTCTTCAATGAAAATTCCGCCTAATATTTTTACTGCTAAAACCTTGCGAGAAGGATTTTTGACCGATTCTGATATGGGAGAAGTAAGCTTAGAGATTTATAGATATTATGAGAACATAAAGAAGAGCAAAAGTAGAATAATACATCTTGGACTTGATTTGTCTGGGGGGATGAGTGTTACTATTTCTCTTGATTATTCAAGTGTTGAGAAAAAATTAGGCCGTTCTTTGACTTTTGCTGAGCGAGAGGATGCTATTTATCGAATAATGCAAATTCTTAAGGATAGGGTAGATAGGTTCGGGCTTACAGAGCCTAAAATTGTAAGAGAGGCTGGGGGAAATAAAATTTTCTTAGATATTCCTGGAGAAAAAGATGAGAGTAGAGTAGGGACTCTTTTAAGCGGAAAAGGCAATTTGACTTTTTATGTGGTTGATGACGAGTTTACATCTCTTTTGCATAGAAAAATATTAGAAGCGGGATCTCTTTTTTCTATTCCCGAAATTCAGGCAAATATGAACCTTCCAGATAGTAAACAAATTTTTCCTTGGTACGTTAAAGATTCTTACGGTGTGGATGATGAGGCATCAGTTCGTTATTATGTAGTTGATATGAGTCCTGAAAATTCATTTGATGGTGCTCACATTAAAGATGCTGGGGTTTCTAATGATCCCAGAACAGGTCGAGATACTGTTGCTTTTAGTCTTGATGTTGATGGAAGTGAAAAATTTTTTAAATTTACTCAAAAAAATGTTGGAAAGTCTTTGGCTGTTGTTATGGAAGGTAAAATCAAGTCTGTGGCAGGAATTGGCTATGCTATTACTGGGGGCAATGTTTCAATTCAAGGTGATTCTTTTGATAAAAAAGAGGCTCTAGATCTTGCTTTAGTCTTTAAAACTGCAGCCTTTCCTGTTGATATTAAAATAGATGATTTGAGAATAATAGGGCCTACTCTTGGTGCTAGGACTATTGATCTTGGTATTAAAGCTTCTGCGCTTGCTCTTTGTTTAGTTTTTTTGTTTATGTGTGTTTATTATGGTTTGAGTGGCGTTGTAGCTGGATTTTCACTTGTTATTTATAATGTATTTTTAATTTTGGCAATATTGTCGGCCTTTAATTTTACTTTAACTTTAACAAGTATTGCGGGCCTTATTTTGACAATGGGTATGGCCGTTGATATAAATATAGTTATTTATGAGAGAATTAAAGAAGAAATTAGAGAAGGCAGAAAATTTGAAAATGCTTTTGAAGATGGTTTTAAAAAAGCATTTTTATCAATTATGGACGCAAATATAACGACATTTATTGCGGTGCTTTTTTTAACTCTTCTTGGAACAGGGGTTATTCAAGGTTTTGCGTGGTCTCTTTCTGTTGGAATTGTGGCATCCCTTTTTAGTAGTTTGATTTTTTCAAGATTTATTTTGGAATTTATCATATCTGTTAGAAAAAGCAAATTTATAAGTATGTCTTGGAGTTCAAAATATGCAAAGAGTAATTAATTTTTCAAAATATGGGAGTAATGTTTTAATTGTCAGTGTTGTTTTGATTTTGGTTGGGCTTATTTATACTTTTTTTTATCATGGTGGATACAATTGGGGAATAGATTTTTCTTCTAGAGTTAATATTAATCTTTCAATAGAAAAATCAAATATTAAAGAAAATGAAATTAAAGAAATATTCTCTCCGATTTATAAGGCTTTAGATGTCAATAGCATTTTTTCACCAAATGAGAATAAAAGCGAATTCTCTATTATGGTAAAGTCAGATATTATTGATTATGCTTTTAAAACAGAAGTTCAAAAAACAATACTAAATGAACTTAAAAAAAAATTTGATGCTAATGTTGAAGTTTTGGATTCTTATTTTATTGATTCAAGTTTTTCTTCTACTTTGAGAATTAGGTCAATATTTTTGGTATTAGGAACATTTATTCTGATTTTGATTTATATAACTTTAAGATTTAAACTAAGTTATGCTATTGCTTCCATACTTTCAATATTTCATGATATATTTTTTATAGTTGCTTTTTTAGGGGTATTTAGAATAGAGATTAATAGCTATATTATTGTGGCAATACTAACTATTATTGGATATTCTTTAAACGACACAATAATTATTTTTGATAGAATTAGAGATAATGTTAAGCGATTAACCGACAACACATTTTTAAATGTATTAAATATAAGCATTAGTCAAACTTTGTCAAGAACTATTTTGACGTCAGTTACAACATTTGTTGCAGTATTTTCCATTTATGTGTTTACTGAAGGATCTATAAAAGATTTTTCTTTGGTATTTATGGTAGGGGTAATTGTTGGAACTTATTCTTCTGTATTCATAGCGTCTCCAATACTTTTAAATCTGTATAAAAAGATAAAGTAGATCTTAAATAAGATGATATTGCGGCATGAAATTTTTTGATTTTGGTTCATTAGGATTTTATAGATTTTTTGATTTTCAAAAATATCTTAATTTTAGTATTTTTAGGTATAGTTTAATAAATTATTATTCTTATCGAGAACAGTCAAGCCTTATTAACGATGCTAATTTGCTAAAAGATAAACTTGTATTTTTGGATAAGATTTATAAAGATTTTAATCCCAGTATCAATAAATCTTGGGATGCCAATAAAGCTATTTTTTTGGATACTTTGCTTATTATTAAAAATTTGATAAGAAAATATCATCCTAATTCCCAATTTTTAGAAATTCATGAAGATGAATTGTTAGAAGATGTTTCCTGTTTTAATAAATTTTTAGACAAACTTAAATATTTAAATTTTAGAGTAGATCTTAAACAAAAAATTGAAAATTTTGAAAAAAAGAGCAAAGCACCATTTTCTTGCATAAGAATTGCCACATTCTTTATTCAAGAAGAATTTTTAGATCGACTTAGTAATTCGTTGGATTTTTTCTCCAATGAGGCTAATAGCAATAATTTAGATGTAATTAATAAAGAAATTAATGATTACTATGAAAAAGTAGAGCAAATTAAAAAAAGTAGCAATATTAAAGAAACTCATAAAAAATTCATTATAGATCACACAAAAGAGAGAATTGATAAAATTATGAAAGATCATAGTCTTGACATTTCTAAGCTGCTTATAAAAATTGCTTTGCTTGAAATTACAATTCAATGTTTTGATAGCTATTATTTGAATTTAATAGAAATTTTACAAATTCTTTTGTCTATTAATAATATAATTGAGATTGGTTTAAATGAATTACCAGATGCTATTTTTAATGAGTGGAATGAGCTTATTTATTTACGAAGAAAAGAGTTTCAAAAATTTGTTTTAATCTCTGATTATGTTTTCCAAAAAAGGATTGTATCTACTATAAATTCTGGAAATTGGAAATTTGCCTTTTTTACTCTTGCTCCCAGACAAGGGGATGTTTTTCAGTTTTCAGTAGATATTGCTAAGAATTTTGATAATATTGAGGATGGAATCAAAGAATATGAATCTAAAATAAATAAATTTAATGAATATAGGTCGGGTTGGGAGGCAAATTTAAAAAATTTTGGTCATTTATTTTCAGAAACACTTTAGCTGTATATCTCTTTTAATCTTTCGTAAATAGTTTTTACTTCATTATTTATTATTTTTGGAATTTTTACTATCAAAGTTACTTTAAGATCCCTTTTTGAGCTGCTTCCAATTATGGGCATTCCCAATCCTTTTAAGTTCAGAATTTCTCCATTTTTTGCATCCGAAGGGATTTTAAGTTTTATTTTTTTGCCCTCAATTGTTTCAAATAGCTTTTCACAGCCCAAGGCTATTTCCCATGGGTAAACTTCTATTGCTGTTTCTAAAGTTTTTCCATTCAGTTTGAAATTTTTATAACTTGATATATTAAATTTGACTATTAAGCTTCCTTTTTCTCCAGAAATGGGATTAATAGGACCTTTATTATTTATTTTTATTTTAGTTGTTTCTAATGTCCCTTTTGGGATTATTATTTCAATTTTTTTGTTGTTTATAAGTATTATTTTTTTACTTCCCATATAAGCATCATAAAGTGAAATATTTACAGTTATTTCTCTATCTGCTGTTTTTCTTGAAGATCCTCCAAAGATTTTGGAAAAAAAATCTAAATCTTCAAAATTGCCAAATCTTGTGCTGCTAAATTCTCTTTCAAAATGGTCGTTATTGCCATTAAAATTAGTGTTACCCAAAGAGTCGTAATTTCTTTTTTTATCAGGAGAAGATAAAATTTCATAAGCCTCGTTTATTTCTTTAAACTTTTCTTCGGCTATTTTGTTTCCCTTGTTTTTGTCCGGGTGATATTTTATTGCTAATTTTTTGTAAGCCTTTTTGATTTCTTCATTACTAGCATTTTTTTGTATTCCAAGTATATTGTAGTAGTCTTTGGTCATTAAAAATCTCCTTCAGATCTCCCTTATTTATTATATTTTTAAAATATATTTTAATATTTGTACTTTATATATGTTATAATTAAACCTAAATTTTTAAAAGACCAATTATGAGAGCAGATCTTTTACCTCTTATCGAGTTAAGTTTTTATATTAATGTGTCATTTTGTTGTAAAGATTTTATCATTTTTAATAGAATTTTAAAGGAATTAAAATGTTATTTAACCTTGTTGGGTCATCCAATTATAAAAACACTTTATATTAAGCATGTAGATTTTTGTTTATGTAGTCAAGATAATTTAAAATGTATTTTTACTTCCTTGTCCAAATATATTAATTTGGCCTTATTAGAAGAGTTTACTTTAGAAATTATTCCAGGCTATGTTGATTTTGAAAAATTCAAACTTTTGGATGAATTTTGTATTACTAGAATTAATCTTAATGTTCAAAGTTTTTCTTTAGAGTTTAGAAAGATTGTGGGAATGCCTGAGATTTCTTATGAAAAATTGAATATTTTGATTAACAATATTAGAAAGTTTCCTTTTGATTTAAATATTGATATGACTATCAATATGCCTTTGCAAAAAAAATCTCATCTCAAGCGAGATTTGAAAGAATTGCTTTCATATATGCCTGAGCATATTTGTTTTAACGATTTTATATGCGAAGAGGAAGACTTTGTCTTGAGAGATTTTGATAACGGGATTGATTCGGAAAAGCTGTGGTTTTATGCCCTAGATTGCTTAGAATCTAGTGGTTACATTAATTATGAAATTACTAATTTTGCATTAAAGGGTCATGAGAGCAAGCACAATAAGCTAAATTGGAAGTTAAAACCTTATTTAGGATTAGGGGTGCATGCTGTAAGCCTGCTTTTTTGTAATGACAAGAATAATAATGTAAAGGCTTTGATTAGAAAAACAGGTAATTTTGTTAAAGCAAATAATCATTTAGTAACGTTTGAATTGTTAGATGATTTACAGTTTTTTATTTATCATTTTATTCAAGGGCTTGGAAGTATTCAAGGTGTCAGCTTGAGAGATCTTAAGCTTAGATTTGAGTATAATGAAAAACAATTTTTTAAGTTTATTAATTACTGTTCAACTTTAAGTAGAAAATTTGTTTTTGATAATAATGTTATGCTATTAAAAGGGCGTGAAAGGTTTAAGTTAGATTTTTATTTAGTAAAAATTATAAACTATTTTAATGATAACTTTTTTAAAGTTAAGTTTAGGCTTCCTTGATTTGTTTGTCTTGGTAATAAACTATTTTTGTGTTTTTATGGTTGAATATTCCAATCTCAAGTATGCCTGGAAATAGTTTGAAGTATTTTTCTGTTCCTTCAGGATTTTCCACATTCATTTTTACATCTAAGATATAATTATTGTTATCAGTTATAGTGGGTCCTTTTTTTTCTTTACAAATTCTTAAGGTTGGCTCTAAATTCATTTCTTCAAGCCTAGTCATAATAAATCCAACAGCATTTTGGGCAACTTCTATTGGAATAGGCATTTTGGTTCCTAATTTTTTTACAATTTTTGTTTCATCTGCTATTATTAGCAGTGTTTCTGAATTGTAAGCTATTACTTTCTCCATTAGATGTGCGCCACCCATTCCTTTTATTAAGCTTTTTTTTTCTAATAAAATTTCATCAGCGCCATCAATTGCAATGTCTAGATTTTTGTTAAGTTTTGAAAAATTTGATTCATAAGGAATTTGTTCTTTTGAGAGTAAATATTTTGTATCATTACTTGTTGTATAGAATTTTAAATTTTTTAAGCTACCCGATTTTATCTTTTCGCTTAAATATTTTATTGCATAATAAATAGTTGTGCCTGTTCCAATTCCAAGATTCATATTGCTTTTGATGTAGTGATCAATTGCGTATTTTGCTACTAAAATTTTTTGATTTTCCATAAATTCTTTTCCCTGCTTGATAAACTTAAAGCTTAATGTATTTTAAAGTATATCATTATTTAATTAAGGTTGAAATCTTGACTAGATTTTGTGCTAATTTATAATTATTAGTATTAGTAAATAAAATAATATACTAGGAGATTTTATGTATAAATTAGTTTTAGTAAGACACGGAGAGAGTGAGTGGAATAGAGAAAATCTTTTTACTGGCTGGACAGATGTTAAACTTTCTGATAAGGGTATCGATGAGGCTGTAGAGGCAGGTTTACTTCTCAAGCAAGAAGGTTATTCTTTTGATATTGCTTTTAGTTCTTCATTGTCAAGGGCTAATGACACTTTAAATATTATTTTGCGAGAACTAGGTCAATCTTATATTAGTGTAAAAAAAACCTGGAGATTAAATGAAAGGCACTATGGGGCTTTGCAAGGTTTAAATAAGTCAGAAACAGCTGCAAAATATGGGGAAGATAAAGTTTTAATTTGGAGACGCAGTTATGATGTTCCCCCAATGTCTTTGGATGAGTCTGATGATCGTCACCCCATAAAAGATCCAAGATATAAACATATTCCTAAAAGGGAGCTTCCTTCAACAGAGTGTCTTAAAGATACTGTTGCAAGAGTTATTCCTTATTGGACTGATGAGATTGCAAAAGAAGTTCTTGACGGTAAAAAAGTTATTGTTGCTGCTCACGGCAATTCTTTAAGAGCGCTTGTTAAATATCTTGATAATTTAAGTGAAGAAGATGTTTTAAAGCTTAACATTCCCACAGGTATTCCTTTAGTTTATGAATTGGATAAAGATTTAGACCCCATTAAACATTACTATTTAGGTGATGAAAGCAAAATTAAAAAGGCAATGGAATCTGTTGCTAGTCAAGGAAAGTTGAAGTAACGGGTTATTTGCATTAAAGTCTTAATAAGTCATATAACTATGACTTATTTTTTTATTAATTTTAAGGCTTAAATATATTTACTTGTAATCTTTTCAAAGCGATCCATACCAATTATTTTGATAAATCCAGCTAATTTAGGCCCTTTTTCTTTGTCGATTAAAATTTTATAAATTTGTTTAAAAAACAAAGCGGGTTCTATATTATTTTCTCTTGAAATTTTATATATTTCGTTTTGAATGTCCTGTTCTGTAGCAACTTCAAAATTTTTCTTTAAAAAATCCAAAAGTTCATTAATTGCTTTTTTGCTATTTTTTTCTAGTATTTCTATATTATCAAATTTAGATCTTAATGAAAATTTGAAATCTTCGGGTGCAAAATCTCTTATCCAATTAATTGCGCAGTTTATTTTGTTTATTAGTTTGTCTTTTTGGTCTTCTTGAACGTTTTTCAAGTAATTTAGAATTTTATTTATATTATTTTCAAATATTTGACAGATTACACTTAAATGTCTAAATCCGATTTGATAAGGGATTCTTTTGCTTGGCATGTATGGTTGAGATAGTTCGTAAATTCGTTTAAATGTTCTTTTTTTTTCTTCTTTTATATCTTCTACTCCGTAGTAGATCCTCTCAAACTTGTCGTAATCTTCGTATATTTTAATTACATCAAGATCGAATGAGATCGAAAATTCAGTATTTGGTTTTGTTGCTGCAAATAAAAATCTTGTGACTTCGGGTGTGTAGACCTCAAGAACATCTTTGAGCGATATGACATCTCCTGATGAGGAGGATATTTTTCCACCACGTCCTTTTATTGAAATAAAGTCATATTGAAATGTTACAGGAGGGCTGCCTTGAAAAATTTTTACAATATTTTTAGATGTATCAAAACTGCCGCCACTGCTGTGATGGTCTTTTCCTGCAGGTTCAAAGTCAACTTTTTCATATTTCCATCTCATAGGCCAATCTATTCTCCAAGGAAGTTTAATGGCCCACGTGGTTCTTATATCTAGAGATTCTTGATTTCCACATTCACATGAGTACTCAACAGAGTGATTGTTGTCATAATTATTTACAGCTGTTGTATCCTTATTGCATTTTGTGCAAAATATACTGATTGGATACCAATTTGCTTCAAGCTTTGAAGTTCTGTATTCGTTTAATGCTTCAGAGAGTTCTTTTTTATGATCAAGTGCAAATTTTATTTGGCTTGCATAAGCGCTGTTGGTATATTGTTTGCTTTGGTCAATGAATTCAGGATTGATCCCCACTATAGGCAGATATTTTTCAAATTCAATTTCATTAGCTCTTGCATAACTTGTTTTGTGGCTTCTTGTGTCAGGGACCCTTGTTATTGCTTGTCTTAAATAGGTTGTAAGAAGTTCCTGTTCTGGCATATTTTTAGGAACTTTTCGAAATACGTCGTAATTGTCCCAAGAATAAATAAATCTTACTTTTGATCCAGAGTCTCTCAGAGCTCTTGCTACAAGGTCTACCGAGATAACTTCTCTAAAATTGCCAATGTGCACAGTTCCAGACGGAGTAATTCCTGATGCTACTGTGTACAAGGTTTTTGGACCTTTTTCTTTTTTTATTTTTTCTGCGTAAAAATCCGCCCAGTGCGCTGTTTTCACATTTTATTCCTAATTTAAATTTAGATAAATTTTAACATTTTGTTTTTCAAGTTTCAAGAATTTAGAAAATTGTAGTTGAATATTAGTTTATAAGTCTTTTTATTAGCTTGTCTTCTTTGTTCCAATTTTTTTTAAGTTTTACCTGGAGGAATAGGTTGCATTTTGTTTCAAAAATTTTTGCAATTGTTTTTCTTGCTCTTTCTCCTATTGATTTTATTTCTTTCCCGTTTTTCCCCACAATTATTCCTTTTTGACTTTCATTTGCTACAAAAATATTTGCCCTGATAAAAAGGCTTCCCTTTTTATTTTCTAAGGTATCAATATCCACATACAAAGAATAGGGAAGTTCTTCTTTTAGGTTTTCAATAGCTTTTTCCCTTATTATTTCGCTAATTCTAAAATTTATTTCTTGATCGGTGTAGTATTCTTGTGGATAATAAAGCGGGCCTTCTGAAAAATTTTCATAAATTTTATTTTTTAGTTCTTCTATGTTAATTTTCTTTTCAGCAGATATTTTAATTATATTGCTATTTTCTATTTCTTTTTCTTTTAGAAATTGTGTTATTTCGTTTATTTTTGTATTTTTAAGGTCAATTTTATTAAGTATTACTAAAAAATTAATTTTAGAGTTTTTAATTATTTCTAACATTTTGTTCTCTTCTTCTCCAGGTTTGTCTTGAATGTCTATTATGTATAAAATGAGTTCAACTTCTCCTATTGAAGAGTGTATGTTTTTCATCATTGCAATATTAAACTTTTTTTTACTCAGATGAAATCCTGGTGTGTCTATAAAAATAATTTGTCCTCTGTCGTCCGTAAAGATTCCTTTTATTTTATTTCTAGTTGTTTGCGGAATAGGGGATATTATTGATATTTTATGTCCGCATATTGAATTTAAAAGGGTAGATTTTCCAGTTGATGGTCTACCAAGTATTGCTGCAAATCCCGATTTCATGTTTTAGCATCCCTTAAATATGTAATATTTATATAATTTTTATTATAATTAATTAATATAGTATTTTAAATACTTATTTTTAAGTAAAATTTGAGGAATTTTCGTTTGGCAAAGGTAAATTTTGAAGTTTTTTGCGAGCAATGTGGTGAAAAAGTTGGACTTAATCGTTCTGTTTGTCCTAACTGTGCTGCTAAGCTTGGTGATATCGAATGTCCAAATTGTAGGCACGTAGGTCCAGTTTCTGCTTTTGGAGAAGGTTGCCCTAATTGTCACTACAGTCCTTTTCAAGAGCTTAAAGAAAAACCCTTTAAAAGAAAAGAAAGAGCAAGAATGGTAAGCAATAGAGCAGCTTCTAAAGCCTTAGTAAGGCTTTTCCATTTTGGGATTAATGCGGATATTTTGCTTTATTTATTTTCAAGTTTTTCATTTGTTATACTTTTTCTTTATATTGTTTATGGCTAAAGGCTTTGTATGGGTATTACAGTTTTTTATTTATTTTCTATTTTTACATCTTTTGTTATGGGTTCTAGCATGGAGTCTGTTAAAGAGAATATTCTTAAAAGTACTATTTTTTATTATGATATTGAAGAAGTTGAATTTCCTTACGCTAAGAAGCAGACTTTACAATTTATTGCTAAAACCCATTTAAAATATGCTGTTTTTAATTTTGACAAAAATAAAATGTTTTCGTACACTTTTGTTTTTGATAAAAAATTAATATCTCAGTATTCAATTTTTATTGAGGTAAAGAAAAAGTTTGGCGAGGCTACACTGGTAACGCCTTTGAATTATTTATGGGATCTTGGTGATTGTATTATTGTTTTAAATAAAAATATTTTAAGAATGACTTTAAAATCTTATATTTTAAATTATAATAATTGATTTTTAATAAGGCTTATAATTGAAAACAATTTTAAAACGGTTTTTATTTTTAGTTTTATTGCTGTCTTTTTTATCTTTTACTGATCATTTTTATGATAAAGAAGTTGTGATAAATGGGGTTAAGTTTTTTGTAAAAATAGCATCTAATGAGTTTGATAGGGCAAAAGGCTATATGGGTACTCAAAAAGTTGAATATGGTAATGGAATGCTTTTTGTTTTTAAAAAAGAGCAAATTTTATCTTTTTGGATGGAAAATACACCTTTGCTGCTTGAAATAGCCTATATTGATTCAAATGGAATTATTAAAGAGATTTATGATTTAGAGCCGTACTCTAGGGCGAATGTTAATTCTCTTTATAAGGCAAAGTATGCTCTTGAGCTTCCAAGAGGCTCATTTTCTAAATTTAAAATAAAAATAGGTGATAAGGTGCATTTTTGCTTTGATATTAATTCTTTATTAGTAGAATGATTTTGAGATTATTGGGCTTTGATTTCTTGAAGTTCTTCTTCGATTTGATCTTCTTTAAGTTCATTTTTGTCAGATTCTTTTGTTGAATTTATTTCTTCTTGCTTTAAGGTAGATTGTTTATTTGATTCATTTGCATTGTTATTTGCTTCATTATTGTCAATGTTTTCGTTGTTTGTTGTTATTATTTTTTTAAAAATAGTTATTGTTGATGCAATCTCGTCAATTGCATCAAGCAAAAATGTATCACTTGTAAATTCTTCTGCTTTTACAATATATACCAAAGAGTTGATTCCTTTTTCTGCATTATGAATGATCTCCCATGATCCAAATACTCTGTTATTATAGCTATCGCTCATAAGGGAGTCAGATATTTCTTTTATTTTTTGTGTGTTTATGTCAAATACTTTGACAATTCCAAATATTTCTCTTATCTTTGAATTTTTATATGAGTTTAGCCTTGATCTGATTATTACTTCTTCTCTTTCGTTATTGTTTATATCTTTAAATGCTATAAAGTCATTTTCTGAATCTATTTTATATTCAATTTTGTTTTTATCTAAAAATTTTTTAATTCTCTTGTCGTAATGTATATTCTTATGGTTGCAAGAAATGAGTGCAAAAATGATAATAATCATGCTGTAGAATAATGTATTAATATTCATTATTCTTGCAATTAACATTGTATTATTTGACATATGATTATTATAATTTAATTGTAAGGATTTTAAAAGTAATTTATGCGTCTTCCAGGTAGCGGCTATTCATATACTGTTATTCAATCTAAAAATAATTATTCACAAAAATCTTCTTTTGGAATTTCTTTTGTAATATTAAGCAGGGGAACAAAAATTTTTAGAGAAGATTTGTTTGAATTTTTATCAAATTTTGATTTTATAAGAGAAATAATTTCAATTGAAAAACAGAGCAATAGAAGTTCTTTGCAGTTCATCTCAGAAAGCTACGGGAAGTTAAAATTTATTTTACTTTCTGATGATTTAAATTCGGGGGAAAAGGTTAATTTAGCAATGAAAGAATCCAGCTGTGATTTTGTTTTTGTTTTGCAAAGTGATATGTACTTGTTAAACCCTTTTTGGATTCCAAATATATTCGATGAAATAGTTAAAAAAAATGTTCTTCTTGTTGGGGGGGAGTTTTTTGACAAAGAAGAGGAAATGATCCCTTCAATTTTTCTTCCAAGTATAGATAAAAAGCAAAAGTTTAAGGTAATTTTAGTAAATTCTGAGAAAGATTATGAAAAAACCTTGATTACTATGGATTATTGCGGACTTTATTCTAAAGAGAAATTTTTACAGCTTGGGGGTTTTGACGGAAGGATTCAAAATGAATATTTTCAAAGAATAGATTTTGGACTAAGAGCTGTTTATTTTGGTGAACATGTTTATATTTATAGAAAGCTGAGAATCCAGTATACTGCATTAAATTCACCAGAAAATTTAACCAAAAGCAAAAGTTTTTTGATTTTTTTACTTAAGAATTATGTCCCAATTTTTGTTGGAAATGGCGTTGTTTTTTCTTTTTTAAGGTTTTGTAAAATTTGTTTAAAATACAAAATTAATCCCTTTCTCTTCCAAAAAGAGTTTAAAGAGATAAAAGGTGAGATTGCTAAAAATAGCTTAAGATTCAAAGGAGACTTAAAGAGTGCCATTGAGCTTTGGGAAAATGATATTATTGATTGATTTGATTTTGTTTTCATATTTAAGCTTGTATTCTAAGACCCCCGATTACTTAAATGTTCTTGATTTTTTTGATACTAATGTTTTCAAGTTCGATTTTAACATTGAAAATGATGTTTTTACAATTGAAAATGACAAAGGATATTTAAAGTTTAGGGTAGGCTTTGAATATGCGCTTACATCTTCTGGTTATTATATGTTTGTAGACCCAATTATTGACATTCGTGGAGAAATTTTAATAAGTCAAAAGGTGTTAAAACAAATTGAAAATTATTTCAGTTCTCTTAAAGGTTATAATAAACCTAGAATTACTTCGATAATCATTGATCCTGGACATGGTGGACATGATACTGGGGCTATTGTAACTTTAAAGATAAATGGCTATGATGTTGTGCTTAAGGAAAAAGATTTTGCATTAACCTATTCTATATATTTGTCTAAAATTTTAAGTAATTATTTTGTAAATAAAAATATTTTATTAACTCGTGTAAATGACGTTTATTTAACTTTAAAAGAACGGTCAGAATTTGCAAATGCAATAAAGCCAAATTTTCCAAATAATGTTATATTTTTATCCATACATGCTAATGATGCTCCAAATAGTGAAGCCCGGGGAGTTGAGTTTTGGTATCTTCCTAAGGATTCAAAAAGAGAAGTTATTAAAGATTTTAAAGGATATGATATTAAAGGTAATAGATACTTAAGCGAGCTTAATGATATACTAGATATTAAATATAAATATGAATCAAAAAGATTGGCTGAAATTTTGTATAAAGTTTTTAAAAATGAATTAAGCGAAACTAATATTAGGCCAATCAGAGAAGAGCAATGGTTCGTAATAAAAAACAGTAGTATGCCTGCTGTTTTGATTGAAATGGGGTTTTTGTCCAACATTTTAGACGCTAAATTAATTTTGGATTATAATTACATGAGCAAATTTAATATTCTAATACTTAAAGCTTTAATGGAATTTATAAATTTTTATGAAAAATAATATTTCGGATGTATTTTTTAAGTATAATGCAGTGATTTATGAATTTTTAAATTCGAAAAAAAAGTATATTGTTAAAGTGCTTTTGGGGTTTTTGGCAGCAAGCTTTTTGTTTTCTATTTGTATGGTTTTTTTAAATTATGACAATCTTTTTTCAAAAAAGGTTTTTTATTTTCATTCTAGTAAGGGATTTGTTGCTAATTTAAGATATTTAAAAGATAAAAAAAAAATAAAAGATAATTTAGATCTTTTAGTAAAAGATTTCCTTTTAGGAAGCAATGAAGGGTTTTCTTTTGGATTTTTATTAAGTGATGCAAGATTTTTATATTCTTTTTTAGAAAATGGAGTTTATTATATAAATCTTTCAAGAGAATTTTATGATTCTTTTAATAATGGTGATTATAATGAATCTTTTGATGTTAAGGTCAATCTGTTTGCAATGTCTTTAATAAAAACAATGCGCTTTAACTATCCTGGCAAAATAAAAAAGCTTGCTATTCTTATTGAAGGGTGTATCTTGAAGGAGCAAAGTTGATAAATTTAATTTTACTAATAACAACAATTAAAAAACGAAAATTTTATAAAAGATTTATATATAAGGAGTTGGTTTAAATGAAAAGGAAAGTTAAAAGTATTTTATTTTTTTTATTATCCACCGTTCTTTTTGCTCAAGAGACTGATGGATTAGCAGAGGGTTCTAAAAGGTCAGAACCTGGAGAATTAGTTTTAGATTTTGCTGAGCTTGCAAGAGATCCAAGTTCAACTAAACTTGATCTTACAAATTATGTTGATTATGTATATTCAGGAGCTTCTGGTATTGTTAAGCCGGAAGATATGGTTGTAGATCTTGGGATAAATAATTGGAGCGTTTTGCTTACTCCTTCTGCAAGGTTGCAGGCCTACGTTAAAAATTCAGTTGTTGCGCCCGCTGTTGTTAAGAGTGAGTCAAAAAGGTACGCAGGCGATACTATTTTAGGAGTAAGAGTTTTATTCCCAAGCTATTCTCAATCATCTGCTATGATTATGCCGCCATTTAAAATTCCTTTTTATTCAGGAGAAAGTGGAAATCAATTTTTAGGTAAAGGCCTTATTGATAACATTAAAACCATGAAAGAGATTAAGGTGTCAGTTTATAGCTTAGGATATGAGATAGATCTTGAAGTTTTATTTGAAGATATGAATGGTATGGAATATGCTTATTCTATGGGTACTTTAAAGTTTAAAGGATGGGCTGATTTAATTTGGTCAAATCCCAACTATATTCCTAATATATCATCTAGAATAATTAAAGACGATGTTCCAAATTATCCTCTTGCTTCAAGTAAAATGAGATTTAAGGCTTTTAGAGTTTCAAAATCGCATAGTTCAAAAGAGCAAAATTTCATCTTTTATGTTAAAGATTTAAGAGTTCTTTATGATAAGTTGAGTGTCTCAATAGATTCTGATATTGATAGTGAGTCTGTATTTAAAGTTTATGAGACTAGTGGAACCGAATCTCTTCGTAAATTAAAAGCACACGAAACTTTTAAAAGAGTTTTAAAGCTTAGAGAAAAAATTTCTATGCCTGAAGGCTCTTTCCAAAACTTTATAGAAAAGGTTGAGAGTGAGAAACCTGAAGAATCATCTTCAAAAAATTAGGTTTAAATTAATATGTAAAGCTGCCTAAAAGGTTGGCTTTACATATATGAGATAATAGGAAGTAGTATGGAAATATTAGATTTGGAAAATGAAGAGCTTTTAGGAGTTTTTTTTGAAGAGGCTCAAAATCTTGTAGATATCCTTGAAGAGAATATTATGTCACTAGAGGATGATCCTAATAATTCTGATACTATTGATGAAATATTTAGAGCAGCTCATACTTTAAAAGGAAGCTCTGCTTCTCTTGATATGATGGAGCTATCTGATTTTACCCATATTGTTGAAGATGTTTTTGATGCCATTAGAGATAGTAGGGCAAATATAAACAATGATCTTGTTGATCTGCTTTTAAGCTCATTGGATGTTATTAAGGAAATGCTTGCGCTTCGTCTTGACGGCAAGGTTTATTTGAATGATATAAGTGATCTTAAAAGTAAATTAAAGCAATTTTTAGTAATTGATGATCAGACTCGTATTAAGAGATTTGACGAAAATCCAACCAAAAATAATTTTTGTCTTTCAGAATCAGATCTTGAGGAGATAAGAGAAGGGCTAGGAATTGGACAAAAGGTTTTAAGGATCAGTGTTGTTTTTAATGCAAATAAAGATTCCGATGTGGAAAATGGCGGACTGAAAATATTTAATATTTTAAAAAATTTAGGATCTGTACTTCATACAATTCCTAAATATGAGCAAATCATAGAGAATAAATTTTTAACAAGAGTAGATTATTATCTGATATATTCAGATATAAAGGGCGTGAAAAAAAGTTTAGATTCTTCAAATTTAATTGAAAGCTATTTGGTTGATGAATTTAATGTAAAAGAAGAATTAAAAAAACTTGCAGATAAAGATATTAAAGATATTGATTCAGATTCCAATCTTGTTTTAAATGATGGTTTTGATTTTACAGAGGATGAAATTTCTGATTTATTGCTTGAGGTTGAAAATCAAAAATTATTTAGAGTTAGATTGGATTTTGTGAAAGACAATCCTATGTCTACTATTAGTGGTCTTCAAATGCTTCAAGCATTAAAAAGTCTTGGAAAAGTTTTCAAGTCTCTCCCAGATTCTAGCGAATTATTGGCAGATAAGTTTTTTGATTTTGTAATATATTACTTAATATCAAATACCAGTGCAGACAGCATTGCTAAAAAAATTAATTTACCAGATGTTGTTAGTCATTTTGAAATCAAAAATGTTAATTTAGAATCTTTAAAGAATGTGAGCCTAAAAGAAAAGGATGAAGCATCTCTTAAGGAAAATAGAAGTATTAAGAAAAATAGTCCAATTAGTGTTAATTTAATTAGAATAGATAGTAAAAAAATAGATTACATATTAAATCTTGTTAGTGAAGCTGTAATAAGTAAATCATCTTATAATCAAATAAATTCAGAAATGATTACATTATTTTATAATTTTAATTATTTTTATGATTATCAAGAAAGTTTTCAGAGAAACTTTTTAATTGACTTAAAGATAGTTTTCAAAGATGCAGGCTTAACATTAGAAGATGAGGTTGAATCACATATTAATTCTTTGATGAATCTTAAAATGGAAAAGACCCTTAATGATATATCTGAATTGAGAAATTCTTTTTTTAGGCTTCTTCAAAATTTTAAGATGACTTCTGGGCGACTGTCAAGAATAATTACAGATTTGCATGAGAGTGTTTTAAAAACTAGAATGTTGCCAATATCTAATATCTTTTCAAGGTTTACAAGAGTTGTCAGAGATCTTTCAAAGAAATTAAATAAGATTGTAAATCTTAAAATGGAAGGAGAAGAAACCGAGCTTGATAAGTCTGTTATAGATGACCTTGTAGATCCTTTGATGCATTGTGTTAGAAATTCAATGGATCATGGTCTTGAAACAGTTGAAGAGAGAGTTAAAAGGGGAAAGAGCAAAGAAGGTACTATAATTTTGCGTGCTAAGAATGAGGGCAATGTAATATCAATTGAGATTGAAGATGATGGGATTGGTATAGATCCAAAGGTTATTAGGCGAAAATTAATTGAAAAGGGAATAATAAAAGAAGATTTAATTTACTCTGATTTTGAACTTATTAATTTAATTTTTGCTCCTGGGTTTTCAACAGCAGCTCAAGTAACAGACCTTTCAGGCAGAGGAGTTGGTCTTGATGTTGTGAAAAAAAGCATTGAAAAGCTTAATGGAACTATTTTAGTGGAATCAGAAATTGGCCTTGGAACAATTTTTAAAATTAAACTACCATTGACGTTAGTGATTATACAAGGTCTTTTAATAAAGTCGGGGTCTGAGACTTATGTTATTCCTTTGAATAATGTTCTTGAAACTCATAGAATAACCGAGCATGATATAAAATTGCTTGAAAATTATCATGAAGTTTATAATTTAAGAGATGAAGTCGTTTCTGTACTCAGACTTGATAAACTTTTTAACATAACAAGAGATGATTCATTAATAGAGAAATTTTTAATAGTTGTTAATACTAGCAACATGAAAACAGCAATTGTTGTAGACTCTATTCTTGGTGAGGAAGATTTTGTAGTAAAGCCTATTAAAGATAAATTTTCATCAAGCGCGGGTATAGTTGGGGCTACTACTCTTGGTAATGGTAAGGTTGTATTAATAATTGATGTTTTTAAGCTTTTTGATTTACAAAAAGATACTAAGGAGTGAATCTCTTGTGCAGATAAAAGAAATTTATTTTGGACCCAAAATTTCAGATGATAAAAATTGCAATTCTAAATTAACCAATTTTGATTTTAAAGTTGTTTCTTTTGAGCTTGGATCGGATCATTATTTAGTAGACATTATGCAGGTTAAAGAAATTAGAAAATCTAGTAATTTTACTTATGTTCCAAATGCCAAAAAGTATGTAGCTGGGCTTGATAATTTAAGGGGTGAAATAATTCCTATTATAGATCTTAGAATAATGTTTAATTTAGAATTTAATAAAAAAGATATTGAAGATATTATGGTTTTAAAAAACGAAGACCTTCTTATAGGGGTAATTGTTGATAAAATTAATAATGTTTTTTCAATAGATTCTAGTCTTATTCAAGATCCACACCCAGTTTTATCTCAGGATTCTTTAATAAATTATATAAAAGGTGTTGTAGATTATAACGAAAAGCTTTATATACTTCTTAATGTTTTTAAAATTTTTAATTATGGTGAGGAAGAAAAGTTATTAAAATCTGATCAAAATCTTGTTGAAAAAAGCGACTCTGTAAGCGATTGTGACAATTTAGATATACTAGAGAACAATAAGAGTGAAGTTTCTAGTAATGTTTCTTCAAAAAATGATAATAACAATGAAAATTCAACTCTAAACAATCTTGCAATTTTAAATTTGGAAAGTATTAAAAAAAATCTTTTGAAATACTCGTTTAATTCTTCATTGGTAAGTGATGTGTTTTTGGAAAAAGTTGGAGTAAAATTTAATATGGTTGATGCTGATTACTTGCCTTACGATAGTTTTTTAAATGAATTTTATTCAAAATCATCAGGAAATTTATGGAGAGCTGATTTTTTGGAAGAATTTAAAAATGAGATTGTTGAGAGTCACTTAAATTTTATGGACAGCTTAAATTCTATTTTCAATGTATTGGAAATAGGTTGTGGCAGTGGAAAAGAGACTATGGCTTTAGCTAATGCCCTGTTTGAATATTATGTAAAACCGTTTAAGTTGACAGCCATTGATAATGATTTATCAAAAGTTGTTGAAACTTCTAGGTTGATGTTTTCAGAGTCAGAAATTGGTATTAGTGAAATTTATCGTAGAAACTCTTTTGAACAAAGCCCTGGAGTTTATAAATTTAAGTCAGAAATTCTAAGTAATGTTTTGTTTGAATATTCCGATGCTCTTTTTTCAGATTTGCCTGATAATTTGGGAATGGTTTTTTTAAAAGATGTTTTATGTTTCTTGGATAGTGAAAATCAGATTTTGATTTTAAATATCATTGCTTCTAAAGCTATTAAAGGGGCTCTTTTGGTTTTGGGAGATAACGAAGAGCTTAAAAATAATGATGTTTTTATAAAAGAGAAATCTACAAAATATTTTAACTTGTACAGGAAAGTCTAAAGGAGAAATTAATGAGAATAGATTATATAGAGCCATTTTTGGATGCTGCTTCTTCGGTTTTAAGAGATATGTTGCTTGTTGAGAATATAGAAATGGGCAAACCCGGGCTTAAGTCGATAAATCAAAAGATAAAAGGTGTTTCTGTAATAGTAGGACTTGCTGGGTCTGTTGAGGGTAGTATAATTATTGATATGGATATAGACACAGCTCTTTTTGTTGCTTCTAAGTTAAATTTTGAAGAGTATGATGATTTTGATGATGAGGAAACAAAAGAGATGGTTGCTGCAACTCTAACTGAGGTTGGCAACATTATTGCTGGAAATTTTGTTACTACTTTGCATGCCAAAGGTTTTGTATTTGATATAACTCCCCCAGCTTTTATTTATGGAGAAAATATGAAAATAAGTAATAAAGGTTCTGAGGCCTTAATTGTTCCTTTTTCTTTGCCTGATGGTAAAATTATAGAAGTTAATATTGCAATAAGAGAGAGGGTTTGATATGAGAAAAATTCTTTTTATTAGAAAAGAGAGGTTAATATGATCCAAAAGACTACAATTGCTGCAGATTCTTCATCTAAACCTAGAGGAATTAATTATGATACAGGTATTCCTTTTAATGTTTTAATTGTTGATGACTCTGTGTTTACCGTAAAGCAACTTACTCAAATTTTTACATCAGAGGGTTTTAACATTATTGATACGGCAGCTGATGGAGAGGAGGCTGTGATAAAATACAAGAATCATTATCCCAATATTGATATTGTCACTCTTGATATTACCATGCCCAAAATGGATGGAATAACTTGTCTTTCTAATATTATGGAATTTGATAAAAATGCTAGAGTGATAATGATATCTGCTTTAGGCAAAGAACAATTAGTTAAGGATTGCTTAATAAAAGGAGCAAAAACATTTATTGTTAAACCATTAGATAGGGCAAAGGTTCTTCAAAGAGTGATGTCTGTATTTGTTAAATAAATTATTTATAAAAAAAGTTCAATCTTTAATTTTATTATTTTCATTCCTTTGGGAAAAAAATCATTTCATTACTTATTTTATTTGAATCCTTTAAAAAATAAGTAATGTTAAGGTTGAATATTTTTAAAGGTTCTGTATTATTTTCTATGTAAAGCTCTAATTTGTAAAATCCTTTTTTTGTGTATAATAATGAATAGCTTTTAAAAATTCCATGTATATTTTTAATTTTAAATATTTTATATTTTAAAAATTTTTTATCAATAAGTTCGCTTTGAATTAGATATTTATTTGCTTCTTTGTAGTTTGAATTTAATAAACTGTAGTTAGTTTTATTGAGCATTATGCTTTGTACAAAATGTTCTGTTAGTTTATAAATATTTTTTTCTATTTCACTTATTGGAAGATTGGTATAGTATTCTTTTTCTAAAATTAAATTGTAAGATGAATATTTTTTTATTTCTTCGTTTGCTCTTTTTTCAATTGAGATGTCCAAAAGCCTAGCATTAATTGGAAAATTCAATAATGTAAATAGCGCTGTGATTATTTGAATTTTCATTTTATTTCCTGGTTTTTATTAATTATTTTTTTTACTTTTTCAATTTCTAAAGGTATTTTGCTTTTTCGCTTTGAGTTTAGTTTTTCTTTTAGCAAAAGATTGTTAAATAATTTTGCAAGTTCATATACTTTTTCTTCGCTTAAAGTAAAAGGAATTTGAATTTTTCGATATTCTAATGGGTCTTGTAAAATTTTTGTCATTAAAATAATAGGATTTAAAAAGCTTGCTTTAAAAAATTTATAAAAATTCATTAAAAAAATAGTAAATGATGCAAACAATGTAAATAGAAAAATCCCAAGAATAGAATCGCTTTTTCTTTGCAAATATTTATCTATATAAAATTTTGTTTTCTCTATTTCTATTACTCTGTATTCACTAGGACTGTAGTAAACAAATATTTCGTCTGATTTTGAGTATATTATGTCATCTTTTTCCTTGATTATTAAGATGAAGGGATATTTTTCTTTAATGTAAGCTTTTTCATTTATTATTGATATATTTTTAATAATATTAAATTCTTGTTTTTCTGGTATTGAATTTACAATTTTTGAGCTTGATATTATTATAAAAAATGTAAATGGTATTAATAAACTCATTGAAAACGTCCTAGCAAATGCTATTAGTATTAGGTTCTTTTCTTTTGAATTGTAATATATTTCTATTATTAGGTCGTTAAACCTAAGAAGTCTTAAAAATCTTAACTTGAAAAGTGATAGCATTATTGGATTTAATATTGTTTCATGAGCGACAATTATGTTTTTAAGCTGATATGAACTGTAAAATGCTAAAGGGATAAGGCAGTGAATTATATCAAAGAATAGATTGTTTCTGACGTAGATTTCTAATCTTTGGGAAAGGTAGGCTTTGGTTATTTTGTATAAAAAAATAAAAATAAAAATTGTGTCAAATAGAAAGCCAAGAAATATTAGTGCAAATCGTATTTTGTATGGTAAAAAAAGAATTATTGAGAGTTCTTCGATTAAAAGTTCAAATATTGAAAAAATTATTATTGCTTTTAAGAAAATTGAAAATTTTTTTACCATTTATTTCCCTTAGCTATTTCTAATAATTCTTTAATTATTCTTGAATCATATTCTTTAGAGCCTGACTGTTTTATTGAAAACCAACTCTCATCATATCCAATAAAACCTTTAACCGGGTTGTTTTTGTATTTTGGAGTTCTTGCTCTGGCTGAAAAAATAGCAATTAATGTTGAAATTGGAGACATTGTTTGCAAAGTTTCATATTTAAAAAAGCTTTCAATTATAAGCTTGGCCGTTTTTTCGTCTAGAAAATCGGTATCATTGCTTATTGCTTTTGAAGTGGATTCAATGTTTTTAGTAGTAAGCTCTATTCCTTTCTCAAAGCAGTATTTGATTACCAATACTTTTAAGAGAAGTAATATCTTTATATAATTTTTTATGATGTCTGATGAATAAAGTGCTTTATTTTCCTTTTGTATTAAATATATTGTATAAGAGTTTTTTCCTTCAAATAGTTTGTTTATGTAAAAAGTAATGTATCCATTGCTTATAGTATTAAAATTATAAAAGAATTCTTTTCTTAAAGACGAATTGACTTTGATAAAGTTAAATATCAAATTTAAGTCGTTTTTTGTCAATTCTTTGCTAAAAAGAGGCTTTACAATATTAAAATCAATAGCTTCAATGCCAGATAAAACAAATGGTGTAATCATTATATCTGTTTTATCTTTGACGTATTGAATCAGGTCTTTAAGTTCTGATTCAAAATCATTTTTGATGAATGTGGCAATGGTTTTTTTATTTTCTTTTAAATAGCTAAGCATTTCAATTTCTTTTTCTATAGCAGATAAACTTTTTATGCTTTCATGATTGAATAGATAATGATATAGATAAGGGAAATATGGCTTTACATTCATTTTATTAGATCCAATAGTTCAAGTGGATTATGTATTATGTGTTTTGCTCCACTTTCTTTTAATTCTTGAACACTTCTAAATCCCCAAGAAACCCCTATTGGCACAAATCCAGCGTTTAGTGCAGTTAGCATGTCTACATCGCTGTCTCCAATATATGCAATTTCTTCTTTTTGGACATTTAATTCTAATATCATATCAAGAGCATTTTCAGGATCTGGCTTTGGTGGAAATTTTTTTGAATAACCCCTGATTTCAAAAAAAAATATATTTTCAAAAATATTTTTTACCAAATTTATTAATTCTTCGTGATTTTTATTGCTTAAAATTCCAATTGGAATTTTAAGTTTATTCATAGTTTCTAGAAGGATTTTTATATTTTCGTATGGTTGTGTTTGGGATGAAAGATTTTTATTGTATTCTTTTACAAATTCTTTGTAAAGCTTGTCTTGTAGATTAGTATTATTATATTCAAGAGATAATAGCTTTAGAGTGTCTATTACAAACATGTTAAATCCTCTACCAACAAGAGCATTAAATTTGCTTAGTTCTATTTGATTGTATCCTAAGTTTGAAAGGGCAGAATTCATTGAGAATGCAATATCCATAATGCTATTTACCAGGGTTCCATCCATATCAAAAATGCAGGCTTTGATTTTCATAGTACTCTCTTTTATAATGGTTTATTTATTATATTATTTTAACATTAATTTGCTCTCTTTATTAAGGTTTTTATATTTTAAGCATTTTTTATTTACTAGTAGTTAATTTTTATAAATAATTAACTTTTATAAATAATTTATTTTGTTTTTTAAAATTTAAAATGCTATTGAAAATATAAACTTTAAGTTTTATTATATTTCATTAGAATAGAATATTGTAAGTCAGTTGTGTTTGATATTTATTAGGGTTAAAGCTTGATGAAAGAAGATGTACTAGTACTAGAAAATATTACAAAAAGTTATGGCGATTTTGTTGCCAATGATAATGTTTCTATTAAATTTAAGGCAGGCGAAGTTCACGCTATTCTTGGGGAAAATGGTGCTGGAAAGACCACTTTAATGAAAACTATTTATGGGATTCATCAAGTAAATAGTGGTCGAATTATTTTAAAAGGTCAAGAAATAAGCTTTAAAGATTCAAGCGAAGCTATTCGAAATGGGATTGGAATGGTTTTCCAACATTTTATGTTAATTCCACAATTTACGGCTGTTCAGAACATTATTTTAGGATATGAAAATTCAAAATTTGGTTTTCTTGATTACAAACAAGCTAGAAAAAAGATAAGTTATCTTTCTGAAAAGTACGGTTTAAAGATAGATTTAGAAAAAAAGGTTGAAGACTTGAGTGTTGGAATGGAGCAAAAAATAGAGATATTGAAAGTTCTTTATCGAAATGCAGATATTATTATTTTTGATGAACCCACAGCAGTGCTTGCTCCAAGCGAAGTTGATGATTTTATGAATATTTTAAAGGTACTCACTCAAGAGGGTCATACTGTAATACTTATTACTCATAAAATAAAAGAAATTAGATCTATTGCAAAGAAATGTACAATTATGCGTCTTGGGAAAGTTGTAAAAACTGTTAATATTGCTGAGATTGATGACAGAGATCTTACAAAATTAATGATAGGAAAAGAAGTTGCACTTCGCTCATCTAAAATTAAATTTGAAAATCATTTTAATGTTCTTGAAATAAAGAATTTAAGTGTTAAAGATGAGAGAGGAGTTTTAAAAGTTAAAGACGTTAATCTTGATCTGAGAAATGGGGAAATTCTTGGGATATCAGGTATTGAGGGAAGTGGACAGGAAGATTTAGTTGATGCAATTTTGGGCTTGAAAAGCATATTTAAGGGCGATATTTTGAAAAAAAATTCTTTGGGGAGTTTAGAATCTTTAAAAGGTTTAACTATTAAACAAAGAATAGATAAAAAAATTGGAAGTATTCCTTCAGATAGGCAAAAACACGGCCTTATTTTAGAATTCAATGTTATGCAAAATATTGGGCTTAAGAGCTTTGACCGTCCTGATTATTTGAAATTAAAAAAAATTCATTCAAAGAGTAATTTTGATTTAAAATTCAATTTTTTTAATTTTATTAAAAGACAATTTGATAAAGTTAAAAGACAATTTGTGGGGTTTGATCTTAATATTTTAAAAAAATTGAGCAATCAACTTGTAAGTTATTTTGATATTAGGCCAAGAGATATTTTAAGCAAGGTAAAGTATTTATCTGGAGGCAATCAGCAAAAAGTTATTGTTGCTCGTGAGATTAGTTTAGAGCCAGATATTCTTTTAGCTATTCAGCCTACAAGAGGCCTTGATGTTGGAGCTGTTGAGAATATTTACAAAAGAATAATAGAGCAAAGAGATGCCGGTAGATCTGTTTTATTGGTTTCTCTTGAGCTTGATGAGCTTGTTAGTGTTTGTGACAGGATAGCGGTAATGCATAGTGGAAGGATAGTGGGTATTTTAGAGGACAATTTTGATGTTGATGTTATTGGGAAAATGATGATAGGTTTAAGCTAAATGAAAATTAGTAAAAACGTATTTAGTAAATTTATGTTGAAATTTTTAAATTCTTCAGCATTTGTTAGTGTATTTGCGCTATTTGTTGGATTTTTAATTGTTGGACTAGTGGTGATGGGGCTTGGTCATTCTCCTTTTAGAATGTATTTTATAATATTAGAGATTATATTTTCTTCTCCCAAACATTTAGGTTATGTTTTAAGTTATGCAGCTCCTTTGATTTTTACAGGGCTTTCTATTGGCATTTCTTTAAAGGCAGGTCTTTTTAATATTGGGGTTGAGGGTCAGTTTATACTAGGCTCTATTGTTGCTTTAATAGCATCAATTTTACTTGATTTGCCTCCAATTTTACATATAGTTGTTATTTTTATTATTACTTTTATAGCATCAGGTATTTTAGGGATTTTAATTGGATATTTAAAAGCCAAATTTAATATTAGCGAAGTGATTTCGGGAATAATGTTTAATTGGATATTATTTCATTTGAATAATATAATTTTAGATTTTAGTTTTATTAAAAGAGATAATAGCGATTTTTCAAAACCCATTAAAGAAAGTGCATATATTGATTTTTTAGGTTCTTGGAAGCTCTCTCCAGAAGGTCTTGATTATAGGTCTTCTCATCCTTTTGTTAATGAACTTTTAAAAGCGCCCCTTCATTTTGGAATAATTTTAGGTATAATTTTTGCTATTTTAATATGGTTTTTGCTTAATAAAACTATTATTGGATTTAAAATAAATGCCACAGGAAGTAATATTGAAGCTTCAAGATGCATGGGCATTAACGTAAAAGCTGTGCTCATTTTTTCAATGTTTCTCTCAGCAGCTGTTGCAGGTCTTGCTGGGGCTATTCAAATTATGGGTGTTAATAAAGCCATATTTAAGCTTTCTTATATGGAGGGAATTGGTTTTAATGGGATAGCTGCTTCTCTTATGGGAAACAATTCGCCAATTGGCATAATATTTTCCAGCATTCTTTTTTCTATATTGCTTTATGGAAGCAGTAGGGTTCAAAGTTTAATGGGGCTTCCATCTTCAATTGTATCTTTGATGATGGGAATAATTGTTCTTGTAATTTCTGCTAGCTATTTTTTAAATAAAATTGTTTTAAAAGGTGTTAAGCGTGTCAAATATAATAATATTCTTGATTAGTGAAACTCTAATAAATTCTCAAACTTTAATTTTAGCTGGTCTTGGGGGTCTTATAAGTGAGAAAAGTGGAATTATTAATATTGGGCTTGAAGGAATAATGACAATAGGAGCATTTTCAGGAGCTACAGTTGCATATTTTACAAATGATCCATTGTTTTCAATTTTTGTTGGGGGGCTATCGGGGCTTTTACTTGCTGTTTTGCATGCTGTTTTTACAATTTTTTTAAAATCAGATCAAATTATAACTGGAATGGCGCTTAATTTTTTAGGACCCGCTATTGCTGTTTTTATAAGTACTTTAATTTTTTCTTCTATTTCAACTCCGCCTATAGAAATAAAGTTGCCGATACTTTTTGATGGAATTTTAAACAAAACATTTTTTATCTTCCAAATTTTTGGTAAAAGATATTCTGTATACATTGCAATCTTAAGTGTGGTTTTATTTCATATTGTTTTCAAATACACTAAAATTGGGCTTAGAATTAATGCTAGTGGCGAAAATCCAGAGGTATTAGAGTCTGTTGGAGTTAGTGTAAATAAGATTAGATTTTTTTGTGTTCTTTTGAGTGGGTTTTTAGCAGGGGTTTCAGGTGCTGTTCTTACAACAGTGGTTGCATCAAGTTATGTGCAAGGGGTTACGGGCGGACAGGGTTTTATTGCTATTGTAATGTTAATTTTTGGAAAATGGACGCCTTTGGGAGTTTTAATTGGCAGTTTTTTATTTTCATTTGTGAAAACTTTGACAATTGTTTTGGCTCAATCGCCCTTTCTGGCTTTAATAATGCCTCCTAGAGTATTAGTTATTACTCCATATTTAATTATTATTTTAAGTCTTATCTTTTTTTCAAAAAGAAATTATGCGCCTAAGTTCTTAGGAATCCCCTATAAAAAGCATTAGCAATTAATAATAGCTTATAATTTGTTTTTCATATTGTGAAAATTCTTTTAATTTTTTAAGAGTTTTTGATTTTTTGCTGTAAATTTTTTTTTGATACCCTTTGGTCTTGAGTTTGTTTGATTAAATAAGTAGATGATTTGTGAGGTAGTTTATTATGTTATTAAAGCTTAAATATAGGTTTGTTGGATTTTTATTATTGTTTTTAATTTTTATACTGTTACTTTTTTCCATGATTTTTAATTTTGTTTTATGCGGTTATTTAGAAGATTATTATAAGCAGCTTACAAGGGCACAAGTAAGAAGGGCAGCTTTTTCTACGCAATCTTTTTTAGATACCTTGTATGTCATAATCAATGGTGCAGCTTCTAATTTGGCACTCGAAACCATATCAGAATTTGCAATTTCTGAGAATAGAGGAAAAGATTTTTCTGAGTCTGAATTGATAGATTTAAGAAAAAATTCAAAATTTGTTATTGATTCTGTAAAGGTGAGCAAAAAATATCGACGTTACTTATACAATTTTATGTCCGATCTTAAAAATGATACCTTTTTTGAAGAATTCGCTTTTTTTGATTTTGAAGGGAGAATAATTGTTAGCACAAGACATGAGAATAATATGGATTTTGGTCATTCTGAGGCTAATACTAATTATTTTAAAAGAGCTGTTGAGGATTATAGGCAAAACCAATTAAAATTTATAGGCTGGTATTCAAATCTTTCTGAAGGAATATCCGCAGAAGTTGCTATTAGGTCTAGACAAAGCGAAAAAAAGGCTTTTGCAATAATTGTACCCGTATACTCTCCAGAAGACAAACTTGTTTGTGGGTATTTGGCTGGATATCTGCTTAATGATATTTTAGCAGATAGTTTTGATAGATTTAGATTCGGTTTTTATAAAAGAGGCAATTTTATTTATGTGGATCCTAATAATATAGCAGTTAATCCTTTTGAAGAATATAATGAAACTAGTAGAGTTAGTTCTAAATTTTTAAATACCCTTAAAGATGTTTTTTCTAAACCACCTCTTTTATCAAATATTCCTACCGAAGTTTCGGTTTACACTATTGATAGAATATTTTTATCCGAAATGGGAGAAGAGTGTTACTATGCGCTGCTGCCTATAAGTAGTAAGTTAGGAGAGAAGAGTGGAGTACTTATTGCTCGGCTTCCTTATAAAGATATTTACGGAGTAATATCTAGTCTAAAATTTCAGTATCTTTTATATTCTGTCTTAGGTATTGCTGTGTTAAGCTTTGTTCTTTTAATGAGAATAGATAAGATTATTAGTTTTCGTTTAAATTCAATTAGAGTTTTAGTTCAAGATATGGTTAAGGGTAATTTAGATAAAGATTATGCCCTTGATGATGATAGTGTTTTTGATGAGCTTGGAATGTTAAGTCTTCAGGTTGTGAAAATGAAAAAAGCTATTTCTGTAGCGATTGCAAGTGTTTTGAGAAATATTAGTTATGTAAATAAGGCAAGTTTAGAAGTTGCCAGTTCAAGCCAAAATTTAAGTTCTAGCGCGTTGCAGCAGGCATCTGCTCTTGAAGAAATGTCAGCTAATGTTGAGCAAATAGCCTCAGGCGTAAATATGAGTGCTAATAATTCTTATGAAACAGAACAAATTGCTTTAAAGACAAATGAAAATTCTCAAATAGGTGGTAGGGCTGTAGAAGAATCTGTTATTGCTATGCAAGATATTGTAGAGAAAGTTAGTGTTATTGAAGAAATAGCCAGAAAGACCAATTTGCTTGCTTTGAATGCGGCTATTGAAGCTGCAAGAGCCGGGGATGAAGGAAAGGGATTTGCTGTTGTGGCTAGTGAGATTAGAAAGTTAGCTGATCTGAGTAAAATTTCGGCCCTTGAGATTGGAGAGTTGGTTGAAGATAACTCTAAAGTAGCAACCGAAGCAGGAGTGATTTTTAAAGAAATGTTACCTGAAATTGAAGAAACGGCTAATCTTGTTAAGAAGATTTCAGAAGGTAGCTCTAAGCAGAGTGATCAGATTGCTCAATTTAAAATGGCTTTAGACCAGGTTGGAGAAGTTGTTCAGTCTTCAGCTTCAAGTAGTGAGCAACTTTCTAGCATGTCCGATAAAATGTTAGAAAAGTCTAAAGAGCTTAGAAAATCTGTATTATTTTTCAAAATTAAAGATTCTACGATTGAGAATCTAGAAGATGATGAATATGATTTTAGGTTAATGGATTGTCTTGAAAATTCTTTTAAAGATGAAAATCAAAATTTAAAAAGTAATGAAGTTTTAACTTTAAATGGTAATAGGAATAATAATTCTTTAGATATTGAGAGCGAGCCTTCTGTAAGAACTATTAATAAGCGAGTTGACCCTAAAAAAGCTATCGATATTGCTGATAAGGATTTAAATTTTGATGATGATTTTTCAGAGTTTTAGAATTTATTTTTTGTGAAAGAGGTGGTTAGTATGAAGCTGAAAGCTAGGATGTTGCTACTTGTTCTTGTTCTTATAGCATTCTTTATATCAATTCTGTTTTTTATTTTTGGAATGTTGATTAATAGTAAATTGGTAGATCAGCAGTTTGATCTTATGATGAATCTTATTGGAAATATTAAAAATTCTTTCAACCTTTATATTTCTTCAATGGAAGAGAAAGTTAGGGTTAGTTCTATGTATTTCAATTCTGCTGAAAAATTTAATGAGGCTAGTAAAATTAAATCCAAAAGGTTGAGTTTTATTTCAGATCAATCTGAAATGCTTATTCAAACCGGTAGTAATATGATGGTTACAAACAAAGAAGGCAAAATAGTTTTTACTTCGGCTGTTAAGGATAATAGTGATTTTGGCAAATCTATTGGAGATAGAGAATATTTTACAAAACTTAAAGAGTCTCAAGGTATTGTTTACAATTCCTTTGTTATGTTGACAGATCCTGGGTCTATTGAGGAGTCTTTGGTTAAAGATATTTCTAAGATAAAAAATAAAAAAGGTCAGATTCCTTACATATTAATAGGCATACCATTAAGAGATTTTGAAACAGGCGACATTTTTGGCTATTTTATGTTTTTCTATTCAATGGATTATATATATAGGTCTTTTAGAGGAATTAATTTTGGAATACTCTCTAGCGGCCGTGCGTTAGCTTATGATACTAAGGGTAGATTATTGGTTCATCATACAGTACTGCCAGGTGATGTTTTGACTGATATTAGTGCTTCTTATTCTAATATTATTAAAAAAACATCTGAAGATTTGTTGCAAAAAAATAAAGAAATTTCAACTATTTATTATTATGATCCTAATAGCAGTAAGAAATATGTGGGAATTAGTCAAAAGGTGTTATTAAAATTGTCTAATAATAGATTTATCCTTTTAATGAGAATTTCGGAAGATGATTTTTATTACATGTCACGAGCTACATCTATAATCTTAGGTATTAGTTTTGCATTTACATTGTTTATTCTTGCCATTGCAACTCTTTATCTTGTGAAAAAGTTAAGTTCTTCTTTGAATAAGATACTGGAATATTCTGAGCGACTTGCTTCTGGCAATTTTACTGCTGATGTTAATTTTGGTAAATGGGATAGCATAGAGCTTTATAGCTTGTACGAAGGTCTTGAGCAATTGAGAACCAATTTTTCTTCAGTTGCAAAAGGGGTCATTGAAAATCTAGATTACCTTTATGAAAATGCGATTCAAATAGCAAATGCAAGCCAGAATTTAAGCTCTGGTGCTGTTGAACAGGCTTCTACTTTAGAGCAAATGACGGCAAATATTGAGCAAATATCACAAGGTGTTTCTGAGAATACTGAAAATGCGGCTACTACTGAAAAAATTGCTGTTAATACTAATGAAAGAACTAAAGAGGGGCACAAATCTGTTGTTAAAGCTATTGAGGCAATGACTGTAATTACTGAAAAAATTGGAATTATTGATGAAATAACAAGACAAACTAATTTGCTTGCTTTAAATGCTTCAATTGAAGCTGCACGAGTGGGAGAGAAGGGCAAAGGGTTTGAAGTAGTAGCTGCTGAGGTTAGAAAGCTTGCGGATCAAAGCAAAGAATCAGCAAGAGAGATTATTGATATTGCAAACAGAAGCTTAACTGTTGCAAGTCGTGCTGGGGAAAATTTTGAACAAATAGTTCCTGGCATGGAGCAAACGGCCAGACTTGTGAAAAATATTTCTAATGAAAGTTCTAAGCAAAGTGTTCAAATAGAGCAATTTAAAAATGCAATAGAGCAGGTTAGTCAGCTAGTTCAGACTACAGCTTCAAGCAGTGAAGAGCTTTCTGCAATGTCTGAAAAAATGTTAGATAGTGTAAAAGATTTAAAAGAATCTGTTGATTACTTTAAGATCGAAAAGTAAGTAGAAGATTTAAAACTTCTACTTACTTTTTGTCTGATTATTATTCTATAATTTTAAAAATTTTAGCACCCCCTAGGCATTTTGTATTTTTATAAAAAATTGCAAATTGTCCTGGTGAGAGTCCATTATCTTTTTTATTTAAAGAAATTTCCATTAAGTTGTTTGTAATAAGTTTTAATTTGCATGAGTATTTCTTCTCACCATGTCTTATCTTAATTTTAAAATTTTCAAAATTTGAAGGTGTGTCGTTTATCCAATGTATTTCATGAACTAAAAATTTGCGTTTTGCTTGTTTTAAATAATTTTCGTTATGGGAAATATATATAATATTTTTTTCTAGGTCTTTTTCTATAACGAACCATGGTCCGTTGCTAAGCTTTATTCCTCTTCTTTGTCCAACTGTAAAAAACCAATATCCATTGTGAATTCCTATTATTTTTCCTGTTTCTTTTTCAATTATATTTCCCTTTCTCTCACCAAGATGATATTTGATAAATTCGTTATATTTAATTTTTCCTAAAAAGCAAATACCTTGACTATCTTTTCTATCTTTGTTGGGTAAATTTATGTTTTTAGCTATTTGTCTTACTTCGCTTTTAAGTAATGTGCCTAAGGGGAAGTATAGTTTTGACATTTGTTTTTGAGAGAGATGAGATAAAAAGTAGCTTTGGTCTTTAATTTTATCTTTTGCCTGTTTTAAAAAAAATTTGCCTTCTTTTATTTGTATTTTAGCGTAATGTCCTGTTACAACCAAATCATATTGGTTGTTTATTTTTTCAAAAAATGCTCCAAACTTTATCCTTTGGTTACAAAAAATATCTGGACTTGGGGTATTGCCATTTTTAAGTTCTTCAATAGTATAGCTTACTACTTTGTTATAATATTCTTCTTGAAAGTTTATTATTTCATACGGTACATTAAATTTATTGCATATAGCTTCAACATAGTTTAAGTCTTCTTGCCAAGGACAATTTCCAATATAAGATAGTTCATCTTCAACCCAAATTTTTAAATAGTAGCATTTTATATTTGAAGATCCTTTGTTTATAATTTTATAAAGGGCAACAGAGCTGTCAACCCCTCCAGATAAAAGTACAGCTATTTTCATAAACTTCCATTTTTAGGTTTTATTATATAAGATTTTGCTAATTTTTGTAAATTATAATATAATATTTAAGTTAATAATGCATTGAGGAATATATGAAAATAGGTATTAGTGATATTAGAATTTTTTTACCTTTAAATTATTTGGATTTTTCTATTCTTTTGGAAAATCCTTTATATTTTTCTAATGAAGTTTTTTTTAAAAAAATCAATAGAGCAATAGATGCAACCTTGCAAAAAGGTTTTAGGTTTACTAGTCCTAATGAGGATAGTGTAACTATGGCAAGTTCGGCTGTTAAGCTTATTTTTGACAACAATAATCTTGATTTAAGTAAAATTAGAATGCTTTTGGGTGGGACTGAGACTGGTGTTGATCATTCAAAGGCCATTTCTTCTTATGTTTTTGGAGCTTTAAGGCAATCTGGCATTTGTCTAGGAAATAATTTTTTAACTTTCCAGGTTCAGCATGCGTGTGCTGGTGCTGCTATGTCTTTGCACACTGTGGCAAGTGTTTTAAGTCATTCTAATGATTCTGAATATGGCATAGTTTTTTCTTCAGATATTGCGCATTATAGCAATCTTACTACGGCTGAGATTACCCAAGGAGCTGGTGCAACTGCAATTTTGATTGAAAAAAATCCAAAGATACTTTCGATCAATTTATCTGAATTTGGAGTTTATACCGATGATGTTGACGATTTTTTTAGGCCTTTTGGAAGTGTTGAAGCTAAGGTAAGAGGTCAATATTCAGTTGAATGTTACAATAATGCAAATGAGAATGCTTTAAGAGATTTTGCTTTCAAAAAGCAACTTAGCATGAAAGATTTATTTTCTAATTATAGGTTTGTTTTGCATGTTCCTTTTGCTAAAATGCCAATAGATTCAATGCATTATATTTTGAAAAAATATTATAGTGATGACGAATCTGTTAGAAATGCTTATTTAGAATCAATAGATTTTTACGATGGTGTTGAAGCTGCTATGGAGGTAGGGAATTTGTATGCGGGTTCAATTTTTCTATCTTTAGCATTTTATTTAAAAAGAGTATTTTCTAAAAAAGACATTACAGGGGAAAAGATATTGTTTTGTTCTTATGGGTCTGGCAATATTATGATTATTTATGAACTGACCATTGAAGAGGGTGCTTTTGAAGTTGTTAAATTATGGGATCTTGATGGGCTTATAAAAACTAGAAATAATGCAAATTTTGAAGAATATAAAGATTTTTTTCAAAATAAAATAGTTCCTGGTGAATCCAGAGGATTTTATTTAAAAGAACTAAGGAATGATGGATACCGAGTTTATGGGTATCGAGCCTAATATATTGGAAAATAAAAAAAGGCATATTGAGATTTGTTTAAATAAAAACGATGTTAAAAGTAGTTGCAATTTCTTAAAGTTTATTAAGCTAAAACATAATGCTCTTAGTGATTTTAATTTTTCCGAGATAAACACAAAAGAAGAGATATTTGGATACAATATTAGCATGCCTGTTTTTATTTCTTCCATGACTGGAGGCAGTAAAGAGGGTAATAATTTTAATAAATCTTTAGTTAGAATTGCAAATTATTTAAAAATTCCTATGGGCTTAGGTTCTTTTAAGCTTTTGTTTAAGTATCCCGAGTACATAAGAGACTTTGCTCTTAAGAGGCATGCTCATAATATTCCTTTATTTGCCAATATTGGCGCTGTTCAGATTGTTGAATTTGGTATTTCTAAAATAGCTGAAATGATCAAAAGATTGGAAGTTGATGCAATTATTGTTCATCTTAATGCAGGACAAGAATTGATGAATGTTAATGGAGATAGAAATTTTAAAGGAATAAGAGAGTCAATAGCTAAATTGTCTGACTTTTTAAATATTCCATTGATTGTAAAAGAGACAGGTTTTGGAATTTCACCAAAAGACGTTAAGGAATTATTTAGCCTTGGCGTTTCTTATATTGATCTTGCGGGGAGTGGTGGAACCAATTGGATTTTAGTAGAAGGTATGAGGGGCGATAATCTAAACATTGCATCTTGTTTTTCTGATTGGGGAATTCCTTCGATTTTTACTTTACTTAGTGTTGATGATTCTCTAAGGGCCAATATTTTTGCATCTGGTGGATATGAGACGGGTATGGATATTGCTAAAGGCATTGCCCTTGGAGCTAGACTTATAGGCGTTGCAGCAGCTGTTCTTAGGGCTTTTTATGATTCAGGAGAAGATGCTGTATTTAGTCTTTTTTCTGATTATGAGCATGTTTTGAAAATGTCTATGTTTTTAAGTGGAAGCAAGAGTTTATCAGAACTTAGAAATAATAAGTATTTTTTGAGTAATTATTTGCTTGATGAGCTTGGAGTCTTTAAGCAGTTTTATGGAACTTAGTGAAAATTTTAGACATAAAAGTGTTTTAGAAAAAAGGCAAGAGATAAAAAGTTTTCTGGGATTATCTTTTAAAGATTTTTTTTATAATAATGCCAATGAAGATTTTCTTTTTAATATGATAGAAAATTATATTGGATATTTATCTTTTCCTATTGGAATTGTAAAAAATTTAAAAATAAATGGCAAATACTATTCTTTGCCAATTGCAACAGAAGAGCCTTCTGTTGTTGCTGCCTTAAATTTTGCGGCAAAGATTCTTGAAAATGCTGATTTGAGTTATTCTTTGGGTGAAGTGCTGGGAATTTCTCAAATTTATATAAAATCGGAAAAAGATTTAAGTAAAATTTTTGTTGACCTTGGTGATAAAATCAAAACTTGGGTTGACCCCCTTTTGGTCAATATGAATCAAAGGGGCGGTGGGTTTAGAAGGTTTTCAACCAGGTATATTAAAGAGCTTGGTATTCAAAAATTAAATCTTTATGTGGATACTTGTGATGCTATGGGCGCTAATTTACTAAACTCAATTGCAGAGCGTGTAGCAGAGTTTATTTTTTTAGAATTAGGATATGAGTGCGTTTTAAAAGTTTTAAGCAATGATATTAGTGAATTTACAGCCAAAGCCCGCTTTGTTTTAGATTTTAAACATTTGCTGCCAGGTAAAGAGGATTCTTGGGATTTGGCTAAAAAAATTGAACTTATTTCTAGTATAGGTTTTTACGAGGAGGAGCGAGCTGTTACTAATAATAAAGGCATTATGAATGGAATTACAGGGGTATGTCTTGCAACTTTTAATGACACAAGAGCTCTTGAGGCCTCTGTTCATAGATTTGCTTCAAAAAGCGGCAAATATCTTCCCCTTAGTAAATTTTATACGACTGACAATTCTTTGGTTGGAGAAATTGAAATTCCTTTGCAAGTTGGAACTAAAGGCGGGGCTATATCTTTTAGTGAAGCTTCGATTTTAAGTTTTAGAATTATGAATGTAAATAGCAAGAGCGAATTTATTGGTATTCTCTCGTGTGTTGGACTTGCTAGTAATTTTGCAGCATTAAGGGCTCTTGCATTTAATGGGATTCAAAAGGGTCACATGAGATTACATGTTAATAAAATACTCTATCTTTTAAAGACAAAATATAATATTTCTGATTTTGAGAAAGACAAATTATTATTGGAAATGGAAAGAATGAATATTTATTCTTTTGATTTTGCTTTTGAAATTTTAAAGAAAATAAGGTTAGAGAATGAAAATAAAGTGTAAAGTTCATGCAAGCTTGGCTTTAATTAAATATTGGGGCAAAAAGGATGTTTTTTTAAACATTCCAGCTACTTCTAGTCTTGCTGTTAGTGTTGATAAGTTTTATTCAATAAGTGAGCTTGAACTTTCAGATCGAGATGAAATAATTTTAAATTCAAAGCCAGTTATATTAAAAAATAGAGAAAATGTGTTTTTTGATTATGCAAGAAAAATTCTCAATGAACCGAATGTAAGATTTAAAATTAAAAGTAAAAACAATTTTCCAACAGCAGCAGGTCTTGCAAGTTCAAGTTCAGGTTTTGCCTCTATTGCTGCTTGTATTTTGAAATATTTTAATAAATATTCTTGTAATAGCGCATCTAATCTTGCAAGAGTAGGATCAGCTTCTGCTGCAAGAGCTATTTACGGGGGATTTACTATTTTAAAAGAGGGCTCAAAAGAATCTTTTCAATTAAGAGATCAATCTTATTTTAATGATTTGCGAATAATATTTGCCATAATTGATAGCAATGAAAAAGAATTGTCTTCAAGAGTTGCAATGAATATTTGCAAACGCCATGAATTTTATTATGATGCTTGGATTGCCTCTAGTAAAAAGATTTTTAAAGATGCTTTATATTTTTTTTTACAAAAAGATTTTATACGTTTTGGAGCAACCATTGTGAAAAGTTATCAGAATATGTTTGCCTTAATGTTTGCATCTTCTATTTTTTATTTTAAAAATAGTACAATAGATTTAATTAGGTATGCTGCTGATTTGAGAAATGAGGGAATTTTTGTATTTGAGACAATGGATGCGGGCCCCCAAGTAAAGTTTCTTTGTTTGGAGGAAAATTTAAATATTATTTTAAAAGGACTTAAACAAAATTTTACTGGCATTGATTTTATTGTTTCAAAGGTTGGGCGTGGCTTAGAATGGATTTGATTAGTTTTTCTGTACCCGGAAATTTGCTTTTAATGGGGGAATATACTATTTTAGAGGAAAAGGGATTGGGGTTGGCAATTGCCATCAACAAGAGAGCATTTTTTTCTTTTAAAAAGAGCGATTCTTGGCGATTTTTTAGTAAAAAGAAAAAGATAGACGATTTTTCTTTAATAGAAAATAGAAACGATTTTGTTTTTAAAATGTTTTCTTACTTAAGTCAAAATTGTTTTTTTAATCTAGACAGCTTTGCATATGATATATATATTGATACAAGTAATTTTTTCTTTAATGATGGGATTAAAAGGGGATTTGGCTCAAGCGCTGTTGTTGCTATTGGCATAGTGTGTGGGCTTTTTTTAATTTATAATGCCACCAATGTTGTTGATAAGGTTAAAATTTTTAAATATTGTTTAGAAGCTTACAGGCATTCTCAAGGAGGAATAGGTAGTGGGTATGATATTGCTACTAGTATTTTTGGGGGTGTTATTGAGTTTGAAGGTGGTTTTAATCCTAAGTGCAGGCAGCTAGGCGCTTTAGAGTTTGATGATTTTTATTTGATGCGGGGTTTGCAAGCTGTTAAAACCACTGCCGCTATTTGCAAATACAATAAACATAGAGATTCTATTTTAGACTTTATATTGAAATGCAATTTGGAGATGAAAAAACTTGTTTTAAATGTTAGCAATTCTAATTCTGCATTAATTTCTAGCTTAAGAAGAGCCAAAGAATTGGGATTGGCAATAGGAGAGATAATAGGAGTTTCGGCAGCCTTGCCCTCAAGTTTTGATCACCTTTTGGGTCAGTGTGATTTGATTAAAGCTTTGGGAGCCGGAAATGAAACTTTTTTAGTTTGTAAACCCAATATTAAAGCTTTTGATTTGTCAAAAATTATTCCAATTGTTTTAGAGCATGAAGGCATTAAGTTTGAAAGCGATAAATGCTAAGAATAAGAAAGCCCGCTAAAATATTGTTCTTAGGAGAACATAGTGCTGTTTATGGGTTTCCAGTTATTGGAGCTACAGTTCCAATTTATATGGAGCTGGTTTATAGTGTGTCTAAAAATTGGAGATATTTAGGAAAACCCAGTAAAAGATTAAATAACCTTATAAGTTTTATTGTTTCAAATTATAGTAAAGTTAATCCGATTGAGTTTGCTATAATTTCTGAAATTCCTATTGGAGTTGGTCTTGGGTCTTCTGCTAGTCTTAGTTTATGCTTTGCAGAATATATTACAAGTCATTTTGAATATAAAGATTGTAATAAAATTTTATTGGCAAATCAAATTGAAAACATTTTTCACGGCAAATCTTCTGGAATGGACATTAGACTAATTGATCTTGGTGGAACTTTTTATTTAGAGAAAAAAGAAGATGTTTTGTATTCAAAAAGAATAAAAGATTCTGGTTTTTATTTTTTAATAGGAGCAATAAAAAGAGATTTAACAACTAAAGAAATAGTTCTCAATTTAAAAAGACATCTATTATCCAATGCGGATTTATTTATTTTTATTGAAAAGCTTGGTCTTGCTGTAAGCAATTCTTATGTTTCTTTTCAGAATAAAGATGTGCATTCTTTAGCTAATGAAATGAATGTTGCACAATATTGTTTAAAGAGATTAGGTTTGTCTAATGATACTCTTGATTGGTTGATAAGTAGGGGGATCAAATTGGGCGCTCTTTCTGGTAAGTTGAGTGGCGCTGGCAAAGGGGGAGCGTTTATTTTTCTTTTTGAAAGCTTAAGAAAAGCTAACACAGTGCAAAAAGAATTAAATAATATGATTAAAAATTCTAAAATAAATTTACTTTTAGAACTAAAAATAATTGAAGTTTAGATTATTTTTGGGCCCAGAGAGATTCGAACTCCCGACATCCTGCTTGTAAGGCAGGCGCTCTGACCAACTGAGCTATGAGCCCTTTTACTACTAATAAGTAGTATACAGTATAAGCTTTAATGGTGTCAATTCTTATATTTTCTTTTTCCAAAAAGAACTACAAATATATCTATATTGTCAGTTGTTTTTAATCTATAGCCACCTATTTTATCAGTATCTGTATTAACAAGAGCTTCTTTGTGGCTTGGACTATTAAGCCATGCATTAACTACTCTGTTAAGTTCAATTCCTGATGCCAGTATCTCTCTTGTTAAATTAAAGGAGTTGTCGTATTTATGTATTCTTTGCATTGGGGTTGTGCCAAAAAGGGTATGAGTTAGCGTTTTGTTTTCCCCCAGTTTAATAGCATATTCTTTTGCAACTTTTTCGAGGGTATCATCTATTTCTAGATGGTTTAGATTTAGCTTTTTTCTCAATTCAGCAATTTCTGAATATAGAATTTTCATATCTTCTTTTGTATTTATTTGGTGCATTGTGTTTAAATTGCACGCTTGAGATAAAAGCAATGTAAAAATTAAAATCAATTTTTTCATTAAATATCCTTTTAATTTATTATAGTATTAAAATTATAATTATATCCCATTATGTATTATAATGATTATATAAAGGAGATAGTTATGGAAAAGTATTTAGGCTATATAAAAAAGGATGATTTAGAAGTAATACAATTAAAATTACAAGAATTGTTAGCAAGTTTGCATATTTTTTATTCTAATTTAAGAGGTATTCATTGGAATATAAAAGATACCAATTTCTTTGTTATTCACGAAAAAACACAAAATCTTTATGAATATATTGAAAAAATTATTGATGTTGTTGCAGAACGCTCAAGAATGCTTGGATATGATTCTGAGTTTAGATATTCTGAGTTTATGAAAAAATCCTTTATTAAGGAGCTTGACATTGAATCAACTTCTAATTTTTTGCCTTCAATGCAAAGCATTGTTTGTAGTATTGATGAGATTTTGAAAAATATTTTTGGAATGAGAAAATTGCTTGATACTGCTGGTGATTATGGTACAGCTAATATTATGGATGATATCATGAGTGATCTTGAGAAGCATTTGTGGATGCATAAGGCAATACTTGAAAATTGTAATTGTTTTTGTCACGATGAGCATGAAAGCAAATATTGTGAGTGCGATACAAAATAACAATTTTATTAAAAGGGGTAACTTCTACTAATGAGTTTATCTGCATTAAGGCTGTAGTTGGCGTTGGAGATTTATGAGTATTAGAAATATTGGAATTATGGCCCATATTGATGCTGGCAAAACTACTACCACAGAAAGAATTATTTATTATACTGGCAAAAGCCATAAAATGGGGGATGTAGATTCAGGAAACACTATTACTGACTGGATGCCTCAAGAGCAAGAAAGAGGAATTACTATTAGTTCAGCTGCTATTACTTGTCATTGGAAGGATTGCCAAATAAACATTATTGATACTCCCGGACATGTTGATTTTACGGCAGAAGTTGAAAGATCTCTTAGAGTTCTTGATGGGGGTGTTGTTATTTTTAGTGCTGTTGATGGGATTCAGGCCCAAACAGAAACTGTGTGGAAACAGGCAGAAAAATATGAAATCCCACGACTTGCTTATGTTAATAAGATGGATAGAATAGGTGCTGATTTTTTTAAAGTTGTGGGAGATATTGAAAATAAATTTCAAACCATTCCTTTAGTTTTGCAAATTCCAATTGGGAATGAAAGCAATTTTGAAGGAGTGGTTGATATTCTTTTAAATAAAGAGCTTCATTTTTCAATGGAAAATGGAATTCCAAAATTAACTTATAGTCAAATTAGAGAAGAATTTTTTGAAAAAGTGATTCTTTTTAAAAAAAAAATAATAGACATTCTTAGCCAATTTAGCGAAGAAATTACTCAATTATTTCTTGAAGATAAAGAGATTGGCTTAGATATTATTAAAAGAGAGATTAGAAGAGGTACTATTTCTAGATTTATTATTCCTGTTTTAATGGGAACTAGTTTAAAAAATATTGGAATAGAGCCTTTGATTGATTCGATTGTAGATTACTTGCCAAGTCCTTTTGAAAAAAGTTTTAGTGCTTTTTCTTTAGATGCAAATAAAAAAATTTCAGTTGATCCTAATGAGCATAAAAAATTGTCAGCTCTTGTTTTTAAAGTTCAATATTCAAGTGTAATTGCTGCGCATCTTTATTTTGTTAGAGTTTATTCTGGTGAAATTAATTCTAGTAAAAGAATTATCAATGCTTCAAATGGTAAGCGTGAAAAGTTTACAAAAATTTTTAGAGTTTTTTCAAATAAAAATGAACAAATAGATTTTGTAAAAACAGGCGATATTGGTGCTGTTTTAGGATTAAAGTTTTCTGTTACAGGAGATACTCTTGTTGAAGAAAACAATAATGTTTTGCTTGAATCTGTTATGTTTCCAGAGCCGGTTGTTTTAATGTCTGTTGAGCCTGAAAGATCATCAGATGAGATTAGGTTAAAGGAAGTTTTTGAAATAATATCCAAGGAAGATCCTACCTTTAGTTATTCTGAGAGTAAAGAAACAGGGCAATTGATTATATCTGGAATGGGCGAATTACATCTTGAGATTATTTTAACAAGAATTAAAGATGAATTTAAGCTTAATGTTTATACAGGAAAACCTCAAGTAAGTTACAGAGAAAGTGCTGGTAAAATTGTAAAAGAAGTTTTTGAGTTTAACAATATTTTTGGTGGCAAAAATATTGATTTTAAAATTGGAATGATCATTAAACCTTTGTCAAGGGGCGAGGGAAATAAAATTGATTTTGAATGCAGTATTGACCCCGCAATTAAGTCTGCAATATTGAGGGGAATTACAGCCACATTTGTAAGTGGAATTTTTGGATACCCTATTATTGATATTAATGTTAGCATTTTTTCTATTATTTGTGGTGCTAATAAGATTAGCGAGAGTGCTTTTGAGTCAATTTCAGGATTTGCTTTTCATAGTATTTTCCAAAAATCAAATCCTATTAGGCTTGAGCCAATTATGTTATTAGAAATTAGAACACCTATTGAGCATACAGGAGAAATTATTTCTACACTAAATGTTATAGGGGGCGTTATTCATTCGGTTAGCAATATTGGAGAGTATGATTTGATAAAATCAGAGGCGGCGTTTGAGAAACTTTTTGGGTATGCTTCTATTTTAAGAAGCTCTACTAAAGGAAGAGGCAGTTTTACTATGGAATTTTCTTATTTTAAGGAAAAAATAAGTTAAAGTTATTAGTTTTTAAGGCAAAATGGCTTTTCTTGTGTTTATTAATCTTAAACCCAATTAATTTTTATTGATGAGTTTTTATGTAAAAATGATTTTATTCCTTTTTTTGTCAAGCTTTAAGTTTTTGATAGTTTATGAATGTGATTTTATGATGTAAAATATTTTTTAGCCTTATAAAGGCATTTTTGTCTTTTAGGAATAGATAGAATATTGTATTGGTTTTTTTAATATGATATTTTATAATATTTTTTTATTTTAAAAATAAAGGAGGTGTATTATGCAGGGTGAAAATATGGTCTCAATTAGAGGCGGGAATAGAAGAAAAATTCTTCTTAGCTTGAAAAATATGCAATATTCAAGAACAGACCTGTCTCGTAAGTTGGCCTTAACAAATGCTGCAGTTACTATTTTGACTAATCAAATGATAAAAGAAAATCTTTTGATTGAAGTTGGTTCTAGGGTGTCTGATGTTAAAAAACATGGACGAAAAGAAATACTTCTTGATATTAATAAAGATTATGCGTATTCAATGGGAGTTATTATTTCTAGCAATTATTTTCAAATAGGTATTGCTAATCTTAAATGCGAGGTTTTAATAAGCGAGACTCATTCTTTTGAGCCCCCAGTTAGTGCTTATGATATTTTAGAAAAAATAAAAGATCATATGATAGAAATTATTTGGAAGCATAATTTCTCAAGAGATAAGTTTATTGGCTTAGGCTTTAGTATTACAGGATTAATAAAGGATAAAGAATTAGGCATTGTTAATGATAGTTATGGGGCATGGGTTGAAAAAGATGTTCCTGTTAAGAGAATACTTGAGGAATACTTTTCGCTTACAGTTTACCTTGAAAGTTATGTTAAAAATTTATCTCTTGCTGAATTTATGGGCAAAAATATAGATAATATTATGTTTTTTGACTACACAGATACTGCTGAACTTTCGATTTGGTCAGGCGGCAATGTTTATCCCGGTTTTAATAATAAATCAGGTATGGTTAGTCATATGATAATTGATTATGAGGGAGAAAAAAATTGTCCAACTTGTGGTAATAAGGGCTGTGTTAATATGCTAATATCTAATTTTGCTTTGCAGAGATTAATTTCAAAAGAGTTTATGAATGGGGAGATTCCTGAGCTTTATGAAAAGTATGAAGGCAGATTGAAAAAGGTTACAATATATGACATTTTTTCTCTTCATGAAAAATATGATTTTATAAATAAAATTATGCAAGATACTGTTAAATATTTGGCAATAATTATTATTAATATTCAAAGAATGCTTGATTTTAATTATTTAGTACTCTACGGTCAAAGTTTTAAATTAAAAGCCTTTTTTGATTTGTTAAAAGAAGAGATTAAAAAGCTTAATAAAGAAAATATAGTATTAAAGCTTAGTTCATTAGACACCGAAGTTTCTGTTGTTGGGCCTGCTTCTAGTGTTATTTTTAATAAATTTTATTTGACAGGGGGAGATATTGATTAATATTGCCTTTTTTTGTATCTTATATTTGACAAGATTATTTTTGAGAATAAGGGTTATTTTTAATGCTTGAAAGTTTGGGGTCAAATTTTAGAAATTTTATAAACTATCTTTCTGGAAAATCTACAATAAATGATAAAAACATTGCAGAGGCTATTGATATTATTAAAGATTCTTTAGTTGATGCTGATGTTAACTTAAGAGTTATAAGGCGTTTTTTAAATTCTATAATTGAAGAATCCAAGGGAGTAAAAGTTTTAAGGGGTATTGATCCAAAATCTCAGTTTATTAAAATTGTCAATGATAATCTTGTTAAATTTTTGGGAGGCAAAAGTTACGAGCTTAGTTTACATCCTGCCAACAAACAATCTTATATTCTTATGTTGGGACTTCAAGGATCTGGCAAGACCACAACATGTGCCAAGCTTTCTTTAAAGCTTAAAAAGGAAAATAGAAAAGTGCTTCTTGTAGCTGCTGATACATTTAGAGCAGCAGCCGTAGAGCAGTTAAAAATATTGGGTGGTCAAATAGGTGTTCCAGTATTTTCAATTGAGGGGGAAAAAGATCCTATTAAAATTGTTAAAGCATCTATGAAGTTTGCCGAGTCTAATTTTTTTGATTCTGTAATAGTTGATACTAGAGGACGACTTGAGGTTGAATCTTTGTTAGTTGAAGAGATAAAAAAAATCAAGGGGATTTTGCAACCCGCAGAAACCATTTTAGTGGTAGACTCTATGATGGGTCAAGTTGCTGTAAATATTGCTAAGGAATTTAATGAGAATGTTGGTCTTACTGGTGCAATATTTTCTAAGTTTGATTCAGATACTAGAGGGGGCGCTGTATTATCGTTTAAAAGTATTTGTGCAGTTCCTATTAAATTTATTGGCGTTGGAGAGAAAATTGAGGATCTTGATTCCTTTTACCCAGAAAGAATTGCTTCTAGAATTCTTGGCATGGGGGATGTTGTTAGTCTTGTAGAGAAGGTTCAAAGTGTTGTTGACAAAGAAGAGGCTATTAAGCTTGAGGAAAAAATTAATAAAGCTAGTTTTAATTTTGAAGACTATCTGAGCCAATTTAGGCGAATTAAACAAGTAGGAGGGTTTTCTAATTTTGTAAGTTTTTTACCGGGCGTTTCAAAATCAATTCTGAATAGCAATAATTTAAATGAAGAGAGTTTTAATAAAGAAGAAGCTATTATTCTTTCTATGACCAAAAAAGAAAGAATAAATCCAGTGATTTTGAATAATCCCTCAAGAAAAAAAAGAATAGCCTTAGGAAGTGGAACAACTGTTTTTGATGTTAATAAGCTCATAAAAAAGTTTAGTCAAACAAATTTGATTATGAAAAAAATGAAAAATAAAGATTTTCAAAGTAAGATTGCATCCCTTTGGGGAAAATAAGGAGGAATAAATTTGAGCGTTAAGATAAGATTGAAGAGAATGGGAGCTAAAAAAAGGCCTTATTATAGGATTGTAGTTATGAATTCTACGTCTCCTAGAGATGGTAGAGCAATTGAAGAGCTTGGTTATTATCATCCTGTTGAAAAGCAAAACCAAATAAAAATTAAGGAAGATAGAATGAAAGATTGGATAAGCAAGGGAGCAATTTTAAGTGATACAGTGAAAATGCTTTTAAATAAAAACAGCTTGAATGCGAAAAGTCAGGAGGTTTAGATGAAAGAGTATGGGAATGAGATTGAACTTATAGAGTTTATAGTAAAGTCTCTTGTAGATAAAGAAGATGAAGTGAAACTAAATGTAATTGAGGGGGAAAAATCAACTATTTTGGAATTAAGGGTTTCCCAAAGCGATGTGGGTAAGATAATCGGAAGACGGGGGCGTATTGCACGGGCTATTAGAACTTTGCTTGGGGCATGTGCTGCTAAAACCAATAGGCGAGTGCAGCTCGAAATTTTAGATTAATTTATGTTTATTAAAGGCGTTATATTATCGTCTTATGGAGTTAATGGGTATGCTAAGGTTAAAAGCATATCCAATAATTTTTGTGATTTTATTAATCTAAAAAACAATAAAGTGCTTTTAAAAAAAAACAATGTTTCTAATATTGAAGTTAAAGTTGTAGATGTTAATGTAAGGGGCAATTCCTTATTTTTAAAGTTTGAAGGAATTAATACTCCAGAGGCAGTTAAGACGGTGATTGGTTTTGAATTGTGGGTTGATGATTCGCTTGCATCGAGTTTAAAAGAAGACGAATATTATTTAGGAAAACTTATTGGCTATGCTATTGTTAATAACAATAAAAAACTAGGAGAAGTTGTAGCTTTCTTTGAATATTTAAATAATGTATTTCTTGAGGTTAAAGTGGGTATTAAATTTTTCTTTATTCCCTTTTTAAGCATTTATATTGGAGATATAAATGCTCAAGAAAAAACAATTGAGCTTAAGGTTTTAGATCTTTTAAAATGAAATTTATAGTTTTATCCCTTTTTCCAGCAATAATTAAACCATTTTTTGAAAATTCAATAATGAAAAAGGCTATTGACAGGGGAATAGTAAGTTTTGAGCTTGTTGATATTAGGGATTTTTCAAAAGATAAGCATAAAAGATGTGATGATTTGCCTTATGGAGGCGGTGTTGGGATGGTATTAAAGGCTGAACCTCTTTCTTTTGCTCTTGAGCATGTAGAATCTGTCAAGAAAACAACAATATTCTTAAGTCCTTCTGGGATAAAGTATACCCAAGAGTTGGCATATTCCTTGTCAAAAAAAGAAGAAATTGTTATAATTTGTGGAAGATATGAAGGAATTGATCAGCGTATTATAGATTTGTATGTTGATTTTGAGATTTCTATTGGAGATTATGTTTTATCTTCAGGAGAGATTGCAGCTCTTGTTTTAATAGATAGTGTATATAGGCTGTTAGATGGAGTAATAAATCCTAATTCTTTATTAGAAGAATCATTTGGTGTAAAAAATGGATTACTTGAATATCCTCATTATACCAGGCCCTATGATTTTAAGGGGGCAAAGGTTCCAGAAGTTCTTGTTTCAGGGCATCATGAAAATATAAAGAAGTGGAGACTTGTTAAAGCTAGAGAAAAAACTAAGAAAAATAGATATGATTTATACCTTAAATATTTAGAGATAATAGGAGAAGATAATGGATTTGATAAGAAAAATTGAAGCTCAGAATAAGAAAAATGAGGCTTTTGTTTTTAATGTGGGAGATACTGTGAGGGTTTTTTATAAAATTATTGAAGGTAGTAATGAAAGGTTGCAGAGTTTTGAAGGGATTGTTATTGCTTTCCAAAATAAAGGAATTAGCAAAACATTTTTGGTTAGAAAAATTTCCTCAGGGATAGGTGTTGAAAAAATTTTTCCAGTATATTCTCCTATTATAGAAAAGGTTGAAGTTTTAAGAAAAGGAAAGGTTAGAAGGGCAAAGCTTTATTATATGAGGAATAGAATTGGTAAAGCTGCTATGAAGATAAAGGAGCGTCTTAATATTAAAAAAGTTAAGCATTAAGTTTTTAATTATTTTAAATGTTTTAGCAAATTAAGTCATAAAATGAATCAAATTAGATTGAGATTAAGAATTATTTTTGATTGATCTTTTGTTTTGTAAATTTTTATTCAAGATTTAGTAGGATTTTTACTATTTCAAGAAATAATTTGGGCAAGCTTGGTTGTGTATTTATTCTAATTAAGAACATTAATTAACCATTCTTATTAAATTTCAATATGGATTTAATTGTACTTTTGTCTTTAAAAAGCTAAAGATTTAAAATTTCGATCTTTTGAAAAACTTTTAAGCTATGTGAGTGATTTTGTTCTTAAATATTTGTTTTTATTTTATCAGAGTTAATATTTATTCTGTAGTTAAGGGGGTTGATTTTGAAATATACTCAAAGTAAGTTTAAGAGTAGTAATTTTCAGAAACACAATAAACGTTTTTATGGGTTTAAGAATAAAAGATTAAATTCTGAGAGCAAAAGTCAAAATGTTGCCCCGTTAAATAGTTTTAATAATAAATCAACTGTTTTTAATACAGATAAACAAAATGTTTTTAAAGGTAAGTTTAGAAGAAAAAGTATAAAATTTAGAACAAGGATAAATCTTGACATTGCTTGTGCTATTTGTGAAAAAAAAATAAATGATATTGTTTTTAGTATGTCTTTAAAGGTTGAAAATGAAGATAAACCTGTTCATTTTGATTGTGTTATCAATAAATTAACAGTTGAAAATAATCTTTCAAGTAATGAAAAATTGGTTTATAGAGGTGCTGGTAAATTTTTTATTGTGGATACATCTTCTAGAGGAGAATATTTATATTTCAAAATTATTAAAGAAATTGAATTTGAAAATTTAGAAGAGCAGCCAATATGGCGTAAAAAAATTCTTAAAGATATTAATAGAGGGTTTAGGCTTTCTTGATATGAAGGTGGCAGTTTTTCCAGGATCTTTTGATCCAATTACTTGGGGCCATATTGATTTAATTAAAAGATCTTTGGCTATTTTTGATAAAGTTGTTGTTTTAGTAGCTAAAAATAAATCAAAAAAATATTTGCTAAGTGACGTTGAGAGGTTTAGTCTTACAAAAGAAGTTGTCTCATCTTTAAATTTTTCAAATGTACTTGTAGATAGGTATAGCGGGTTTATTGTTGATTATGCATTAATTAATTCTATTAAATTTATTGTTAGGGGAATTAGGGCTTTTAATGATTTTGATATAGAGTTTGAAAGATATCTTGTTAATAATAAGTTAAATTTTAAAATTGATACTATATTTTTACCAAGTAGTGCAGAATATTTATATGTAAGGTCGGATTTTGTAAAGGAATTGATGAACAAAAAGAATGTTGATCTTTCTAATTTTGTTCCAGAATTGGTGTTTAATAGATTAAAATCTAAGTTTATTGACAAATGACTTGGTTAATATATATATTATTAAGATAATTTAATGTAGTTTAAAAGTAGTTAGGAGAAAGTAATGGCTGTTCCAAAATTTAAGCCTTCAAAATCTAGGAGTAGAACAAGGCGTAGCATAAATATGAGGAAGAAAATTCCGCAATTTCAAGAATGTTCTAATTGTGGGAATCTTGTAGTGAGACATAGGATTTGTTTAAAATGTGGATATTATAGAAATAACCAATATCTAGAGATAGGTTTGTAGCTTGTAGTAAGGAAGGTGTATTCATGGATAATGATGAAATTTTTAGCAAGGTTAGGTCTATTATATCTGAGCAACTTGATAAAAAAGAAGATGAAATTACTATAGACTCTAGATTTGTTGAGGATCTTAATGCAGATAGTCTAGATATTTATGAGCTTTTGTATTTGCTTGAAGAGGCCTTTGATGATAAGATTCCAGAGAACGAAGCCAATGAATTTGAGACAGTAGGCGATGTTGTTAATTTTATTAAAAAGAGAAAAGGTTGATGAAAAAAAATTCTTCTGATTTTTGTTTGAGTAGTGAAAGAAAAGCTCAATTAAGTGAATTTTTGGAAAATTTGAGCATTGATTTTGGTAATTTTGATTTGTTAAATACAGCATTGAGTCATTCTTCGTATTCTAATGAGTTGGATCAAAAATCTAGCAATAATGAGAGATTAGAATTTTTGGGAGATTCTGTGCTTAATTTAATTATTACAGATCATCTTTATAAAACTTATCCAAATAAAAGTGAAGGAGAACTCAGTAAGGCCAGATCTTATATTGTTAGTGAAGATTCCTTGTCTAATATTGCTAGAGAGATTAATCTTGGTTCTTACATTTTACTTGGCAGAGGAGAGGAGAGTAATGATGGTCGAAACAAAAAAGGCATTCTTGCAGATGCTATTGAAGCCTTTGTAGGCGCTATTTACCTTGATAGTGGATTTTTAAGAGCAACAGAATTTGTGGTTGGGCTTTTTGATATGTATATAAGATTGATGTTTAATAGGGGTGATTTTAAAGATTATAAGAGTTTATTGCAAGAATATGTTCAAAAGAAATATAAAATCTCACCAAGCTATAAGCTAGACAAGGAAATAGGTCCAGACCATGATAAAGTTTTTTGCGTTGAACTTTATGTTGGGGAAAATTTTATATCAAATGGGAAGGGCAAATCTAAAAAAGAAGCCGAAATGAGAGCGGCCGAAGTAGCTTTAAAAGCTATGGAAAATATTAACCTTTAAGGTTTTAATTTTTTTTATAAGATAATTTTTAGTATTAAGCTTGGGATTTTCAATTACGCAGCTTAGTAGTATGTTTAAAATTTTACCTATGTTTTTATTGTCTATTTGTTCTAGATTTTGTATATCTTTTCCATTTATTTTTAAATCTTTTAAAGAGAGAGGATTTTTTAGTAATTTTTTTCTTTTTATGTTTTTTGTTATGAATAAATATTTTTTCTTTTTTCCTTTGAGTGCTTTGTATATATCAATTATTTCCTTATAATGTTCTCTTGTGCTCTTGCTAAGTAAATATCTAATATCACTTAATTTTTTGACATTAAAAATGTTGTTATTATCGATTATGCTTCTATAAAATAAAATTAGCTTAATCTCTTTATTTGAGAATTTAAGTAAAGTTAATTTTTCTTTTAGTTCTTTTATAGGTTTTTTAATTGTCAATATTGTGATTGCCTTTAAATAAAATTTGTCTTTATTAAGTAGGGCAATTTTTTTGATTAATTTTGTTTTTATTTCTAGATTGAAAAAATTTTTAAAAAAATTGACTTTTTTAAGATAATAAATTCCTTTTTGTATATTTGTGCCTTCTAACAATTTGTGAAATTCATTTTTTATTCTTTCTTTTGAAATCATTAAAATATTTTCTTTTTTATATTTCATTGAAATTAAAGTATTTTTTTCAATGTTAAAATTAAGGGTGGATGAAAATCTTGCTGCTCTAAGTATTCTAAGAGCGTCTTCTTCAAATCTTTTATTTGGATTTCCTATGCATCTTATTATTCTCTTATTAAGGTCTTTCCCCCCGTCATAGCAGTCTATTATGTTGAAGTTGAAAATATCCATTGCAATTGCATTAATTGTAAAATCTCTTCTTTCAAGATCTTTAATTAAATTTTTAGTGTATTCTACTTGTTTAGGAGCTCTGTTATTTTCATATTCTTTTTCTATTCTGTATGTTGTGATTTCAAAGATTTTTTTATTAAAAATAATGCCAATTGTTCCATGTTTTATTCCTGTTTTAATGTTATTTGGAAATAATGTTATTATTTCTTCAGGAGTTGCATTTGTTGCAAAATCAAAATCGTAAGGTTGCTTATTAAGCAGTAAGTCTCTTAAAGCGCCTCCAACTAGATAAAATTCGTAGTTGTTTTTTTTAAATATTTTACCAATTTTAATTATATTTTGATTATCTTTGCCTAGATTCATATAAAATTATATTATAGTGTAAATATTTTTTTTCTAAAATTGATTTACAATTTTAATTTATTTGAAGTATGTTGTAAGTAATGCTTTATTTTAAATGGTTTTATTGGGGTTTTATGAGTGGTAATAACAATAGTGTATACAATGCTATAGGTCAACTTTCAAAAGAGACTAAAAATAGGTTGATGAATGATATAAAAAAAAGCTTAGGTTTGAATTCTTCCGATTTTGTTTTACCCAATGGCAGCAATGAGCCCTATGTTGATTCTCAGCTTGAAAAATTTCTTTCGGGGCGTTTAATGGAAGAATCATTTCTTATTAGAATGTGGTTAACTATTTTAAATTTTTTTCAGAAAGATAAAAGTAAAGAAGATATTTATAAAGCTTATGTTATAAAAAACCTGGAAAATCAAGTTAATGAAATGTGTAAAAATCCAGTAATAGATTTTAAGAGAGAATGTTTGCATATTGGTTTTGTAGAAATGTTTTTTAGTGTTTACCGATATTCAATGGAATTGAAAGAATTTTTTAAGAAATTAGAAAAAGGTGGCATTATTGTTGAGCAAACTATTTTAGAAATCATTCAAAGCAAAGTTCTTAATTCTAAAAAAAATTTGGAAGATTTCTTAGATGAGGGCGAATATGAGCTTTTTTTGAAAAAAGAAAAAACTCAAAACGATTTAGAAGAATCTCTTAAGATTAAGATAAATGAGTATATTAATTCTATTTCATCTAATACTTACAAAATTGTCTTTGATATGTTTGAGTTTTATTATGTTTTTAATAGTTTGGCGTTTTTTCCTTATAAATCTTTTTTTTCATTTTTCAATGTAGATCTTTTAGATAATACTGAAAATATTAGCATTGTTGACCTTGAGGTTGGATTTGGAACTAGCTTTTCAAGTGTTAGTAAGTATTTGAATTCTTTTTTTGACATTTTGTATACATTAAAAGATATTGAGATAGATGAGGATATCATTAAAAGCATTATATCGAATTATTTTTCAATATCTGATGATATTAGTAATTCAGAGATAATTTCAAGAGAAGATCATATATCTCGAGTAGAATACGTATTGAAAAATGTTTTATCGATTGTATCTAAAATTGTTGGCTTGTCAAGAACTTTACCTTATTTAGATGTTTTTAAAGTATATTGCAAAAACCCTGCTGCATCTCCTAAAAAATATGTACCCTTTTTTGATGTAAAAAATTTTTATGAGAACATTTTATTTTTAAATGTTATGGGCCAGGCTATTAAAAAGCATGAAAGCTCTTTAAAAGTTCTTGTGATTAAAGAAATAAAAAGTCTCGTTAGAGATCCTGGGGTAGTTTTAAATTTAAAGGGTGAGATTTTTAATGAATTAAATGGTCGGTATAGTTTTAAAAAGTTATATTTTCTTAATGATTTTTTTAAAAACATATATGATATTAGAATGATGGAAGTTTTAAGAACTATAAATAATGTCGTATTAATTAATAATCATGATTTGAGAAATACATATGTTGACATTGAAAATAATATTACTGCTTTGAAAAAAGAAATTTATAATATTTACTTTGAGATTGATTATAAAAATGAGGAATTTGAAAGGTATAAAAGAGAGAACAAAATTGATGACCCTTATAGGGAAAGGATTTTGAAGTGGTGCTTAAATGAATCGACTTCTATTGATAAGGTTTCAAATAGATTTGTGGATTATTTTATTGAACTTAAAAAGAGATGTTTGGCTTTGTTGGAAAATCAGAATGTTTTTATTCGAAAATCTTTAACGGTTTCTTACAAATCAATGGTAAATGAAAATAAAACAATTACATTGGCGGATGTTATTGGTAATCTTTTAGAAATCATAAATCAGGCACTTTTTATAATAAAAAATTTATAAATTTTATGAAAGTTTTTAAAGTAAAAAATCTAAGACGTTTTTCAAATTTTATTAGAATTTTGGTTATTGTATTGTTTTTAAATTCTTTATTAAGTTTATTTGTGTTTTTGGCTGGTTCTTACAATATTTTTGTTTACAATTTTCAGAAATTTTATCTTGATCTTACCATTATTTTAAGCTCTATCTCTTTTGGCCTTGAATCTACTAGGTTGATATTTTTTTATTTATTGAGAAATAAAAAAATTAATTACTACTTAATTTTAATGTTTAGTTTTGTGATTTTTTTTTGTGCTCTTGTTTTTAAAATTTTTCTTTCTGGTAACAAGTAGATTAATAGGATTATTGTATTAATTATTTATCAATATTCTATTGACTAATGAATTTTATTTTTATAAACTAACTATTAGTTTATATTTGCCGACTTAGCTCAGCTGGCCAGAGCAGCGGTCTTGTAAACCGCAGGTCGTCGGTTCGACTCCGACAGTCGGCTTTTAGGGGGCGGTACCGAAGTGGTTAACCGGGGCAGACTGTAAATCTGTTGGCTTTGCCTACGTGGGTTCGAATCCCACCCTCCCCAATTTAGTGGGATTATAAGTGATTGCCTTTTTATAGTTTTGATTGTGATCTTTTAAATGTGTGATTTCGTTTCATTTTGGTGCTTGTATTTTTGTCTATTTAGAAAAGTTATTATTGGTTATAAAATATGATGTTAGCTATCAATTAAAAATTTTAATTGATAGCTAAAGTGTAATTAATAAAAACTTTTGCTTTAGCTAGGAGATTCTTGTGCTTATTAAAATTGGGAAAGTATTTATTCTTTTCTTCTTTTTAGGATCTATTTTGTCAATTTTTATATATTTCTTAAATTTATCTTCTTTAGCAAATGGCTTAGTTTATGAATTTAATATTGAGAAAGGTTGGGGAGTCAAGAAAATAGCTAAAGAATTAAAAAAGCAAAAGTTAATTAAATCCGAACTGCTTCTTGTTTTTATTTCGTATATTTTAGGTAGTGATAAACAATTTAAAGAGGGAAGATATTTAATTAATGGTGATCTTTCTACGTTTGAAATATATAAAGAGTTCTTAAAGGGATCTTCTAATGTAAACATTGATGTTACAATACCTGAAGGGTATACTAGCAGAAGAATCGCTTTAAAGCTTAAAGAATTTTCTGTCATTGATAATGTTCAAGATTTTATTTTTTTAATCAATAATAAATCATTTATTTATGAGTTTGGATTTGATTACGATTCTCTTGAAGGATTTTTATTTCCAGATACTTATAAATTTTATAAGGGTATAGAAATAAAGAATGTAGTTCGTATGTTTGTTGATAATTTTTTAAGCAAGCTTAAATCTATAGGTGTTGTTTTTAGTGATTATTCAAGTAAGGAGCTTTACAATAGGGTAATAATAGCATCTATTGTTGAACGCGAGTATAGGGTTAAAAGCGAAGCCCCAATAATGTCTTCGGTTTTTTATAATAGAATAAAATCTGGTATGGCATTACAATCCTGTGCCACTATTGAATATATTATTACAGAGGAGCTAGGACGAAGCCACCCTAAGAGAATTTATTTTTCAGATTTAGAGATAGATTCTCCTTATAACACATATATTAATAAAGGATATCCTCCCGCTCCAATTTCAAATGCCGGCATTATTTCGCTGCAAGCAGCTTTTTTCCCAAAAAATACGCAATATTTATTTTTTGTGGTAAAAGACTCTAGGTTGGGCACGCATCAATTTTCATCAGATTATTCCTCACATCTTTTAGGGGCAAAAGATTATATTAAAAATTTTATTACTAAGGATTGAGAGTTATGAAGTATTTACAAACGGCAGCCTCAATTAAAAGCAAATTTGATATTGTAACTATTGTGGAGCAGTATATTAAGCTTGTTAAATCGGGATCTACTTATAAAGGTCTTTGCCCTTTTCATGCTGAGAAAACCCCCTCTTTTTTTGTAAATCCTTTGCAAGGATATTTTTATTGTTTTGGATGCAAAAAGGGCGGGGATGTTATTGGATTTTTAATGGATATGGAAAAAATCAATTACAATGATGCTCTTAAGATTTTATGTGAAAAATTCGGTATTCATTATAATGATTTAAAAATAAGTAGAGAAAGTGAAAATAAAAATGAAAATAAAGACGTAGTTTCAAAAATTTACTCTTTGAATTCTAGGTTAATTAATACCATTAAATTTTTTTTGAATAAAAACAAAAAAGCTTTAGATTATGTTTTAAATAGTAGAGCAATATCTAAGGAAATCGTTGATTTATTTGAACTTGGATATTTGCCATTTAACATTAAAAATGGGTTAGAGCTTCATGATTTTTTGGTTTCAAAAGGATACTCTTCTGAAATACTTAGAAAAAGTGGTTTGTTTTCAAAAACGAATCCCAAAGCTTCTATTCTATCTCAAAGATTAATTTTTCCAATTAAAGATTTTAAAGGAAATGTTGTTGGTTTTGGGGGTCGAGATTTAGATGGGAAAAGTTCTAAGTATATTAATTTAAGTGAAACTGAAGTTTTTAAAAAAAAGGAGCTTCTTTATGGATTTTATGAGGGTTTTGAGGAGATTAAATCTACAAAATCAGTTATATTGGTAGAAGGATATATAGATGTTCTTGCTTTTTTTACATCTGGGATTAAGAGAGCTGTATCTACTCTTGGCACTGCTTTTTCAAAAGAACATCTAGCTTTGATTCAAAGATATGCTGATGAGGTAATATTATCTTTTGATGGGGATGATGCTGGACTTTCTGCAACTTTAAAAGCTTATCAAATTTGTTTGCCATTTAATATCAATGTTAGTGTTGTTAGAATGGATTTTGGTCTTGATCCCGCAGATGTTTTTAAAAGTGAGGGTGCACACTCTTTGCAAAAAATTTTAAATAATAGATGTGATGCTTTTGAATATCTCTTAGATGTTTATTCTAATAAATATGATTTAAATAAAACTGTAGATTTAAATGCCATGATTAATTTATTTTTAAATTTGATAAATTTATCAAAAGTAGATACTCAGAAAAAAATTTTTTTAGACAAGCTAAGCAATAAGCTTGGTATTGGTGTGACAACTTTATTAAAAGATTATTATAGAATAAAAGAAAGATTTGTAGTTGACAATAATAAAAGAAATTTGTATGCTCATAATGATGATTCTTATGAGAGGTATCTAATAGTAGCTTTGTTGAAAAATTTTAGTTATTTTAGCACAGTAAGGCGCAATATTATTGATAGTGATTTAATTAATATTGATGCCAGAAAAATTTTTATGTGCTTTGAAAATTTATTTGAAAATAATAAAGATTTTTCGTTAATGGATTTAAAAAAAGATTTAAAGGATACCTATAAAGTTAGTGAATTTTTTTTTGAAGAAATTTTAAATTCTGAGTTTGAAGTAGATGATGAGATGCTCATTCATATTTTGCTTGCAATCAAGAGAAGAAAAATAGATTCTCGTGTTTTGCTTTGCAAAAAAAGATATGATGGGGACTCTTTGGTAAATGCTAAGATTCAAATAAATGAGTTAATGTTTTTAAATATGCAGAGAAAGAATTTAAAAATCTACATAGATGATGTTCCAGGGAGTTAGGTTTTGTCGGATTTGGAAAAGAAATATTCGAAGCTGATAGAGGGTATTATTGCTCATTTGGGAGATAGAAAATCTCTTAGTTTTAGTGAATTATCAAATTTACTTCCCGATGACATATTAGAACCAGAGATTCTTGACTGTATTTGCTCTGTACTTGAAGATAGGGGCATAAGATTAGTTAATAAAATTTCGGAATTAGATCTGGTTGTTAGCGAAGATGGAAATGATGAAGAGGAAGAGGTTGAAATTGAATCTGATAGAAATTTTATGATTTTAGATGATGGTTTTCAAAGTGATGAGGAAGATATTGATATTGATGATAAGCTGGATGATTGTGATGAAGAAGATATTTCTGTCAAGGATGATTTAGGTTCAGGGTATATTAAAAACAATGTCTTAAAAGATAGCCACTCAGAAGATCCAATCAAGCTTTATTTAAAGGAAATAGGAAAAGAGTTTTTATTAACAGGAAATCAAGAAGTTGAACTTGCAAAACAAATGGATTCTGGAGAGAGCATCATTGAGAATATTCTTAAGAATGAAGGACTTGTTATAGAAAATTATTATAATCTTGTGAATACTATTTACTCAAGAATGGAAAGGGAAGAATTTTTTAAAAGAGAAAAAGATAAGGATAAAGAGAATAGTCCTGATTATTATAATAAAAAAAAAAGAATTGCCTCTTTTTACAAAATTCCTTTAAAGCCAATTCAAGATCGTTTAATAAGTTATGTAGATAATAAGCATAGGGTGTATGATCTTGGGGGGGATATTTTTGAAAAGAATTTAAAAAAAGAAAGATTAGCCCTAAAAGAGCTTTTAAGGGACATTCCTTTGTATCAAGAGGAATTAAGGATTTTTTCAGATGATTATATTGACTCTGCTAATAAAATAAAGGATTTGCAAAGACAGCAAAGAATAATTCTAAGTAGATTGAAAATTGAAAAAATAAGAGATTTGAGGGTGCTTGGAAGAGATTTAACTATTGTTGAAAAAAAAATAGAGATAGAAAAATCTCTCAAACTTAAAGAAGATGCTATTAAAGAGCAGATTACAGAGGCTCAGCTTGCTCAAAAAGAACTTGAGAGAATTGAGATGTATTATGAATATCCAACGGATAAAATAATAAGCATGTCAGAAGAGATTGCTAAAGGCAAGCAAATGATGCAGCACGCTAAAGATCAGCTAATTAAGGCTAATTTAAGGCTTGTTGTAAGCATTGCTAAAAAATATGCAAACAGAGGTCTTCATTTTTTTGATCTTGTTCAAGAAGGCAATATTGGATTGATTAAAGCTGTTGAAAAGTTTGAATATAAGAGAGGCTTTAAGTTCTCAACTTATGCTACTTGGTGGATTAGACAAGCTATAACAAGGTCTATTTCTGATCAAGCTCGTACAATCAGGGTTCCTGTGCATATGATTGAACAGATAAATAGGCTTAATAGAGAAACTAGGTATTTAATCCAAGTTTTAGGCAAAGATCCCACAGACGAAGAGCTTTCAGATAGACTTGGATGGGAGCTTAAAAAGGTAAAAACCGTAAAGAGTGTTTCAAGAGAGCCTGTTTCTCTTGAAACACCAATTGGAGAAGAGGAGGATTCTGTTCTTAGCGATTTTATTGAGGATAAGGCAATAAAAAATCCCGCAAATCACACATCTTTTGTAGTTTTGCAAGATCAAATAAGAGCAATTCTTGGAACTCTTCCTGAAAGAGAACAAGAAGTTGTGAAAATGAGATTTGGGCTTGAAGATGGCTATTCTTTAACTCTTGAAGAGGTTGGACTTCATTTTAATGTTACAAGAGAAAGAATTAGACAAATTGAATCTAAAGCATTAAGGCGGCTTAAAAATCCCAAAAAAACTCAAAAGTTAAAAGATTATCTTGAAGATTTAAATTGAACAGGAGGATTGATGGAAAATAATATTGATACATTAAAAAAACTTGAAGTTATATATAAGTCTAAGTTTGAGCTTGAAGAAAGGCGAAAAAGTATTCCCAAGTATTTGGAGGCGAAAAAAAATCAAATTGAAGAATTATCGAGAGTTCTTGTTGATTTGCAACAAAAGTTTAAGGAGTATCAAAAAGAAGATTCTGCTTTAAAGTTAGATATTCAAGATATTAATTTAAGAAAGAGTAAGGCTGAAGAAAAAATTGATAGCATTAAAACGCAAAGAGAGTATGAAGCTCTTGAAAAAGAACTTCAAGTTATTATTGACGATGAAGTTACGATTAGAAAAAAGATGACACATGTTAATGGGCTTAAAACCAAAATAGAAAAGGAAATATTAGATGTCAACGAGAAGCACAGCAAAGAAGAAGAATGTTTTAGAGTTGAAAGCAGTAGTTTTGAGCAAGAGCTTCTGGAAATTGAAAAAAAACTTTTAGAAATAGAGAGTGAAGAGTTAAATTGTGCTTCTAAAATGAATGAAGATTTTTTATTTAAATTTCAAAGAATAATAAGAAATAAATCAAATGGAGTTGTGCCTTTGGTGAACAATGTTTGCAAAGGTTGTCATATGATACTTCCTGTTGAATTTGCAAATAAAGTTAGACGTGAGCCCAACGATATTAAATTTTGTCCTTATTGTAGTAGAATACTTTATTATCAGGATAAAATTCAAATAAGTGATGAAATAATTCCTGGTAGTTTAGCAGATCTTGTTGAATAAAATTTATTAATTTGATACTTTTTATTTAAGCTGGCAGTCAGCCATCGCTTAGCTTTATTAATTAAAGCTTAAGAGGAAAGTCCGAGCTCCAATAAGAACATAATGCTAGGTAATGCCTAGGGGTTTTAAACCTAAGAAAGTGTCGCAGAAAATTACCGCCTTAAAAGGTAAGGGTGAAAAGGTGAGGTAAGAGCTCACCGCTTATTTAGCAATAAATACAGGCAAGATAAACCTCATTAGGAGCAAGATCAAGTATGTAAGTAGCCTTTGTTCTTGAGGACATGCTTACGGGTAGATCGCACGATTTTTTTAGCGATAAAAAAACAAGAGAGATGATGGCATAGTACAGAACTCGGCTTATGGGTGTCAGCTTAATTTCATTAGCCTAAAAGAGAGTTTTAAATGGAAATAAGATATTTAAGATATATTTTTTACTCATTTATGATTTTCATTTTCATTTTTTTAATTTATTATATTTTATCATATTTTAAATCTTTTTCTAGTTCTTATTTAAAAGCAGGGCCAACAGAAGTTGATTTGCTTTTATTGTGGGATAAAAAAGAATATAAAGAGATAATAGATTATGCTGAGAATGATATTAAAAATCATAGATTTGATTTTAATTTAAATTTACTTTTGGGATTTTCATATTTTTATTATTCTTTAATAGTAAATGAAGGATATTTAAAGGGAGAATTTTTAGATAAATCCATAGAAAGATTGAGATTTTTAATTTCTATAAATGATGGAGTCTCTATAAGTCCTTTGTATTACATATTAGGAAAGGCATATTCTCATAAAGGAGAGTTTTATAGTGAGCTTGCTGTAAAATTTTTAAAGAAGGCTTTAAGCGCTGATAATTTTGATTTCATGAACATTAAAGAAGATATTTTTGAATATTTGGGATATTCTTATCAGCTTTTAAGAGATTATAAGTCCAGTTTAAAGTTTTTTGAAAAAGCTTTTAATGAAAATAAATCAGATTTAGTGCTTTGGAGTTTGGCGTATGTTAATTATAAACTGAATGATATAAACAAAAGCATTGAGTATATAAAAAAAATAATAGAAGAAGAAAAAAGAAAATTGTCAAAGGGTGAGAAAACGGATGAAAATTTAATTCAAAAGGTATATTTGCTTTATGGAGACATTTTATTAGATAAAGGCGATTATGATAATGCTTTTAATTACTATAATAAAGTTCTAGAAATTAATAGTTCAAATTCTAGCGTTTATGTTAAAATAGGAGATATATATAGGAAGAAAGATAAAGATTATCCTAAAGCTAGAAAATACTGGAGAGAAGCTCTCAATCTTAATCCTTATTTAGAAGCAGCAAGAGAGAGACTTGGAATTACTTTGGAAGACTTTTAGGGAGGTTGATTTGAATTTGTTTAAGTCTTTTTTGATAGATATTGGCATTGATCTTGGAACATGTAATACATTGGTTTATATTAAAGATTATGGTGTGGTTATGAGTGAGCCTTCTGTTGTTGCAATAGATGTTACCAAAGGTAATAAAGTCGTTGCGGTTGGCAGAAATGCTAAAAAGATGCTTTGGAAAACTCCAGAAAATATCAAAGCTGTGCGTCCACTTAGAGATGGGGTTATTGCTGACATTGAGAATACAGAGAAGATGATCAAATATTTTATTAATCAAATTTTTTCTCGTAAAAAATTGTTTTTTAAGCCAAGAATGGTAATAGGCGTTCCCACTTGTATTACAGAGGTTGAAAGAAGGGCTGTAAAAGAGAGCGCAATGAATGCTGGTGCAAGAGAAGTTAAAGTAATAGAAGAATCCCTTGCAGCTGCTATTGGATCTGATATTCCTATTTTTGAACCTACAGGTCACATGGTATGTGATATTGGAGGTGGAACTACAGAAATATCTGTTATTTCTCTTGGCGGCATGGTTGTAAGTAGAGCAATTAGAACCGGTGGTGACGAATTTGATGAGAGCATAATAAAGTATATGAGAAATTCTCATAATATTATAATTGGTCAACAGACAGCAGAAAAATTGAAAATTAAGATAGGAAATGTATATCCTGATATTCAAAATTTAAAAGTAGAAAAAATAGATATTAAGGGTACAGATGCTGTAACTGGTCTTCCTAGAAAGCAACTTGTTGACTCTATGGAAGTAAGAGAGTCTTTACAAGAGCCTATAAATGTTGTTGTGGATGAAGTTAAGCGCACTCTTGGTGCAACGCCTCCAGAGCTTGCTACAGACATTGTTGAGCGTGGCATCATTTTGACAGGCGGAGGTGCTCTTCTTAAGGGTTTAAATAGGCTTCTTTCAAAAGAGACCGGAGTTCCTGTTTATGTTGCAGATAATCCACTTCTCTCTGTAGCTGTTGGTGCCGGTTTATTTTATGATTATGCCAATAGAATAGATATTAGCAAGAATATTTACAGTTTTATCAATGAATAAGTTATGAATTTTCTTGTCAAATTCAAGAATTTTATCAAAGTACTTTTAGTATTGATAGTTTCTCTTGTTTTTATGATTTATGATTCAAGCAGCATTCAAAAAAGAAGATCTGATAATTTTTTGTTTTTTACTCTTAATTCTTATATTCAAAGCAGAATGCATGGGATTTTTAGTTTTATTTCCAATGTTTTTAAAACTGTAAATGAATACAAAAATTACAAGGACAAGATAGAATTTTATAAAAAAAGAATACAACAGCTTGAAATAGTAACTCAGAATATACAGTCACTAAGGCAAGAGAATGTTCGTCTTAAAGAGCAATTAAATTTTTATTCGTCAAGATCTAGTGATTTTATTTCAGCAGAGATTATATATCTAAACTATTCAAACATATCGACTTTAATGGCTATTAATAAAGGATTCAATGATGGGATAGAAAAGGATATGATAGCAGTTGCATATCAAGATGGATTTAGTGGTCTTGTAGGCAAAGTTGTAAAGGTCTATTCTAATACTGCTAAAATTTTGCCTTTAACTAATTATGAAAATTTTGTGTCTGCAAGGATTCAAAGTAGTAGGTTTATAGGTCTTATAGAAGGTAATGGTTATGGTAAAAAACTTGAAATGAATTATGTTAATAGACTTGCTGAAAAAGATTTAAAAATAGGAGATTCCATTGTTACTGCTGGATTTAGTGAATATCCAGTTGGTATTTATATTGGAAAGATTACAAATTTTCATATTCTTGATTACAATTCTCTTTTAAAAATAGAAGTAGAGCCAGCTATAGCTTTAGATAAGCTTGAGTATGTTTTTCTTGTTAAAAATAACAAAGAGATTGGTGAATAATGGCAGCATTTTTTACATATTTTATTTCTAGCGCATTTTTAGGTAAAATTTTTCAACACTATTTTGCAACTTATTTTTATTTTTCAATAGATATTTTTTTAATTTTTCTAGTTTTTAATTCTTTAAATTTTATTTTTAATGTGGGATTATTATCTAGTATTTTATATGGGCTTCTTATGGATTATTTTACAGGGTTGCCACTTGGGTTTTTTGTTTTTGGGTATACAATAATATTTTATTTTAACAATAAAATAAAGTTATTCATGCCTAAAAATATGCTTAGCATGACAATATTTTTTATTCTTTCAAAAGTTATATTATGGTTTTTAGCTATTGTGTTTTATGATTTTATAGATTTAAAATCTTTTAATTATTCAATTTTTAACCTTGATCTTGTTGTAAATATAATGTCTATTAACTTTTTATATCCAATTCAAAATTATTTTACTAGAAATTTTTATTCTTTTAAAGAGGATTATTAGTGGGTGTTATAACAAATTTTAGATATAAGTTCGGCATATTTTTTTTAATAGTAATTATGCTGCTTTATTTGGCAATTTTATTTCAAATGCAAATTGGCAAGCATTTATTTTACGACAGAGAAGCCAATGTTTTTTTATCGAGATTGGAAAAAATCAATGCTTCAAGGGGTGAGATTTTAGATTCTAATTCCAATATTTTGGCAAATAATTTAACCATGTTTATTTTAAAGATAAGTTTACAACAGTATTATAATATGCCTGTTGCTACTAGAATTGAGATGATAGATTTTTTATCAAGCACTCTAGATATTGATAAATCAATTATTTTATCTAAGCTTCAAGAACCTGGTGGGTATCTTAAAGATGTTGAAATAATTGAACTTACCCCAAAGATGTTATTTAAAATTTCTGAAAAAAAGTTTTATTATCCAGCTCTTTTATGGACCTATTCTTTTAAGCGCAACTATTTAGTTGACGACTCATATTCTCATTCAATCGGTTATGTTGGGCAGATAAATCAAAGAGAACTTAGAACGTTTTATAATGTTAGTGGATATGATAATACTTCTACGATAGGAAAGTTAGGCATTGAGCAAGTTTATGATAATTACATTAGAGGGCAAGAGGGATTAATAAAATACAAAGTAGACTCTAAAGAGAGAAGAATAGACGATGGTTCTATTATAAGAAATATGGTGCCAGGTAATGATGTTGTGCTTAATATTAATAAAAATATTCAAGATCTTGCTAAGAATGCTTTAGGCAAAAGGTATGGTTCTATTGTAGTATTAAAACCATCAACAGGGTCTGTTCTTGCTCTTCATAATTATCCTTATTATTCTATGAGAGATGTTTACAACAAAGATAATAAGGAAGATTACTCTTTTTTAAATAAAGCAATTCAATCCGTTTATCCGCCTGCGTCTATTTTTAAATTAGTTGTTGCTGCTGCCATTCTTGAGGAGAGAGTTATAGATAAAGATCGTAAGATTTATTGTCCTGGACATTTTAAAGTTGGAAATAGAATTTTTCATTGTTGGAAGCCTGGTGGGCATGGGTATGTTAATTTAGAAGAGGCGATTGCACATTCTTCTAATGTGTATTTTTATACACTTGGGCTTAAGTATCTTGGGGTTGATAGAATTAGAAAATATGCAAAAGAATTTGGTTTTGGAGAAAAAACAGGAATTGATTTGCCAAATGAAGTAGCTGGCCTTCTTCCTAGTCCTGAGTGGAAAGAAAAAACTTTTAATCAGCCTTGGGTAGGAGGAGATACTGTAAATTTTTCAATAGGTCAAGGATTTTTAAATGCTACTCCTATGCAGATTGTTAATATGGTTGCTATGATTGCAAATGAAGGTGTTGTATATAAACCCAGAATTGTAAATAAAATTTTAAAGGGTGGTACTAATGAAGTTATTCTTGAGAATAAACCAGAAATATTAAGAAAGACAAATCTTATTAGTAAAAACACATTTAAACTTCTGAAAAAATATATGAGAAGTGTTGTAACTTATGGTACAGCAAGATATGCAGTTCTTACAAAAGCTGTTAAGGTTGGGGGAAAAACAGGTACTGGTCAAACTGGTATAGATGGTTTTGAAAATAGTTCTTTTATTGGACTTGCCCCTTATAACGGTTCATCTGATAATCAAATTATTGTTTTTAGTTTGGTTGAGGCAAAAAGTAATGTGGATTGGTGGCCTGCAAAATCTACAGATTTAATAATGCAAGGCATTTTTGCAAATCAAAGTTATGAAGATATTCTTAAGGGTTATAGGCCATGGTATATTAGGTAGATTAATGGTTTTTAGAAAAAATTATGATTATTTAGCTTTGATAAGCTTACTTATAGTTTCGTTTGTTGGCATATTGTTGATTTATTCTAGCGATTATAATATTAATGGATCTTTAACTAAGAATGAATATATAAAACAAACCTTTTGGGTAGTTATTGGATTTTTTTTAATTTTTATAGTGGGTAAATATGATTTAAAATTTGTGTATAGCATGGTATATCCTTTGTATTTTTTATTAATATTGGCTTTAATTTTTACTGCATTTTTTGGAATAACTGTAAACGGAGCAAAGTCTTGGATTGGTATATGGAAACTTGGAGGACAGCCTTCTGAATTTGGTAAAGTTATTATTATTTTAACCCTTTCAAAATTTTATACTGAAAAAAAGGGTTATAATGAATTTTTTACCTTTATTGCTGCATTTTTATTAATTTTTCCATCGGTGATTCTTATATTGTTGCAACCTGATTTTGGGACAGCAATAGTATATTTAACCATTTTTATATTTATTTCTTTTTTTGCAGGAATAGATTTGCATTATGTTTTAGCATTTGCGTTGATAGGGTTTTTTTCTTTTGTTTTTGCAATTTTGCCAGTTTGGTATGAATATAAGGTAAATATGGGTAATGTATTTTATCTTATTTTCTCAAATCCTTTTTATTTTAGAGTAATAATGGGAGTGCTGCTTTTAATACTTTTGATTTCTGTTTTAGGATTTTTTATTTCTAAATATGGTTTGAGTATTAAAATAATTTATTTTTATGTATTTTTTGCAAGTTCTATTTTATTGGTTTCAATAGTGCTTTCAAAGATCCTTTCAAAGTTAATGAAGACTTATCAGATTAAACGGTTTTTGGTATTCTTAGATCCGGCTATTGATGCTAAGGGTGCTGGGTGGAATTTGAATCAGGTTAAAATAGCAATTGGTTCTGGCGGTCTTTTTGGAAAAGGATTTTTAAAGGGGCCTTATACCCATGCTAATTATGTGCCATCTCAAAGCACAGATTTTATTTTTTCTATTCTTGCTGAAGAGTTTGGGTTTTTGGGTGTTAGTACTATTTTAATATTATTTTTTTTTCTTTTTTTAAAATTTTTGATAATAATGAATAAAAGTCAAGATAGGTATATGGCCTTAGTAATATCTGGAATTTTTGGACTTTTATTTTTTCATACCTCTTTTAATGTTGGAATGTCTTTAGGGGTTCTTCCTATTACTGGGATTCCATTCCCTTTTCTCTCTTATGGGGGTTCTTCTACTATTACATTTTTTTTAGCAATGTCTTTTTATTTTAATATTGAATCAATAGTTGCTATGGATTGAGAATTTATTTTCAGGTTTTTGTTTTTTTGTCTCTATTTTTTTAGAAAATTTTTTTGTATATTTTAATTTAGTAATTATAAATATTTAAGGTGCGTATTTTTACGTAAGAGTGATGAATGTGAATTTTAATTTTTTAATAAAAATCGAAAGTTTAAGGGTATTGTTGTGAGCAAAGATTTAGACAAAGAAGATATTCTTTATAAAAAAAGACACTCAATAGCTCATGTTATGGCAGAGGCTGTTTGCGATTTGTTTCCAAATACTAAGATTGCAATAGGGCCCCCTATTAAAGATGGTTTTTATTATGATTTTGAATTTAAAAAGCAAATTACAGAAGATTCTCTTTTAGATATAGAAAATAGAATGAGAGAAATTTTAAAGACTGGGAGTTCTTTTGAAAAAGAGATAATAAGTGTAGAACAGGCTTTTGAAATTTTTAAAGATGAACCTTATAAGATTGATTTGATTAAAAATTTTGATTTACAAAATGAAGTTTCTATTTACAAGAGTCACAATTTTATTGATCTTTGCAGGGGACCTCATGTTGAGAATATGAATAAAATTGATCCAAAGGCATTTAAACTTACTAGTATTGCTGGAGCTTATTGGCGGGGCAGTGAAAAAAATCCAATGCTTACCAGAATTTATGGAACTTTGTGGAATAATGAAAAAGAGCTAAGATCTTATCTTAATTTGAGAGAGGAAATAAAAAAAAGAGATCATAGAAAGCTTGGAAAAGAGCTTGATTTATTTTCTATTCATGAAGAGATTGGTCCAGGGCTTGTTTTTTTTCATCCCAATGGTGCTAAAATAAGAGCTTTAATAGAAGATTTTTGGAGAGAAGAGCACTCTAAAAATGGATATGATATTCTTTTTACTCCTCATGTTGGTAAATCTTGGCTTTGGCAAACCTCTGGTCATTTAGACTTTTATAAGGATAGCATGTTTGAAAAAATAGAAATGGATAAAAGTGATTATTATCTTAAGCCCATGAATTGTCCTTTTCATATTGCAATTTACAATACAGGTAAGCATTCTTATAGGGATTTGCCATTTAGATGGGCTGAACTTGGCACTGTATATCGTTATGAAAAGATAGGCGCTTTGCATGGTATGATGAGAGCCAGAGGGTTTACTCAGGATGATGCTCATATTATATGCACTCATTCTCAAGTTTTAGATGAGATTAAAGAGGTTCTTAGGTTTGCTATTTATATGTGGAATAAATTTGGCTTTAGCAACCTAAAGGCGTATCTTTCTACAAAGCCTGACAAGTCTGTTGGAAATGATGCTGATTGGGAAATGTCTTTAAAAGTTCTTGAAGAGACTTTAAGCGACTTTAAAGTTCCTTATGAAATTGATAAGGGCGGAGGTGCTTTTTATGGGCCCAAAATTGATCTTAAGATAGTTGATTCGCTTGAGAGAGAGTGGCAGATGAGTACAATTCAATTTGATTTTAATCTCCCCGAGAGGTTTAATATGACTTATACTGCTGAGGATGGTAAAGAAAAAAGACCATTTATGATTCATCGAGCTTTGCTGGGGTCTATTGAAAGATTTTTTGGAATTCTTATAGAACACTATGGTGGAGCGTTTCCTTTATGGTTATCTCCTGTTCAAGTAGTAATCATTCCTGTTAACAATATTGTAGAAGATTATGCTATTAGGGTTTTTAATAAATTTAAAAATGAGGGGATTAGAATAAAACTTGATAATAGCTCCTCAAGAATGAATGCTAAAATTAGAGAATATCAGGCCAAAAAAATACCTTATATGTTTATAATTGGTGAGAGAGAGGCAGCAGAAGATAGGATATCTATTAGAACAAGAACAAATGAGCAAATAAATGGAATCAAACTTGATGAAGCTCTTAACTTTATCTTATTTAAAATAAGAGATAAGGAGATTTGATAAATTGAATAATTTAATCAAGGTTATTACCCCTAATAAAATAACATTAGCGAGGATTATACTTTCCTTTATCATATTAATTTTATTTTTTTTGGAAAATATATTTTTTTCGTATTTGTTTTTTGGAATTATTTGGTTTTTAATCATTTTTAATGAATTTACTGATTTTATTGATGGGTATATTGCAAGAAAATATGATCTTGTTAGCAATGTAGGTAAAATTTTAGATCCTTATGCGGATGTTTTGCAACATTTAACATATTTTGTTTTTTTCTTTTACAAAGGCATTACCCCTTATTATTTTTTTGTAATATTTATTTATCGTGAAATTTCTATTGGGTTTGTTAGAAATTTGATTATTCAGTTTAATGTAGTTCAACAAGCAAAATTTTTGGGAAAATTAAAGTCACTTTTTTATGCTGTTTGTACTTTTGCAAGCCTTTTATTTTATACTTTAAATCAACTCAACTTTACAGAACCTGTTCAAAATTTTATTAGCTACATTTTAACTTTTGAATTTAAATTTTTATTCGTTGTTCAAATGACATATGTTTGTGCTGCTTTTTTTGCAATTTTATCATTTTTAGAATATGTATTAATATTTTTGAATGTAAAAAAATATGAAAATAAATAAGACATTAATTTTGTTATTTTTATTTACAAAACTTTCTTTTATTCAAGCTCAAGTAAATCAAATATTAACAGAAATTAGTCCCTTAAGTGTTTTAAATAAAAATGGGAAAGGAAGTGTTTATTTAAAAGTCAGCAAATCTTCTGATTATATTTTAACCCTAGATAAGAGTTCAAATTCTGATTTTGTTTTTAAAATTTATGATATTTCTAATAAAAAATATATAACTGATAAAGTAAAAAGAAGGGATTTTAAAATAAGATTAGATAAAAATTCTCTTTATGCAATAATATATGTTGGCACTAAAAATGAAAGCATAAAGTTTTCGCTTACAGATTTAGATTTTTCAATTTTAAGTGGCGATTTCCTGAAAGCTAAAACATCTAAGATTGAAAAAGAAGATTTATTTTTTACTTTAAAAGATTTGCCTGTTTTAAATTTAACCGCTAAGCTTAAAAAGTATGTATTAAGGATTTATAAAAGCAATATTTATATTGCCTATCAGTTAGAAAATAGCGATGACATTAAAGTTGCTGAATTTATTGAGGATGTTGGTTGGTTTAATCTTGATTCATCTGTTAATGGAAATATTACCAATATAGTTAATTTTGATTTTTCAATTAATTCGAAAGGAAATTTATATATTGCTTTTGTTACAAAATCGGGGCCTGATTTTGCCAGTGAGCTTATAGTTAAAAAATTTAATAGTAGAAAATGGATTGATATTAGTCCTGGCCACATAGAAAATTTTGGATCTTTATTAAATATTAGCATTGATTTAAAAGATAGGCTGTATTTGGCATATTTAAGAGAAATTGGGGTGGAGTATAAAATAAATTTAATCTCAAATATGGGCTACGGAAGCATTTGGACTGATGTAATACATGCTTATTTAAGCAAAGGTGATTCTAATGTTAATTCATCAAGCATTGGGCTAATATCTGAACCTTTTTTGGGCATTTTTTATAATTATAGGTCAAATAATGAGATTAAATCTGAGTTTATTATAAACAACGAGAATACTTGGGTAAATGCAAATCTTCCTTCTGTTTATATGGCTAATTTTATTAAAGGCTTTTTTGATTCTAATTTTAATCAAATAATTATGAGTTTTGTTTCTGAAAATAGGCCTATTGTAAACATTTGTCCTTTGAAAAGTAGTAGATGGATTAATATAAGCCCTAATGTTGAAATGGAGGGTTCAAGTACTGATATTGGGCTTTATAAAAATAATTTGTTTTTAGCTTTTGAAAACAATAATAATGTAAGATTAATTTATTTTAAGAATAAAAATTGGTACTTTTTAAATAAGTTGGAGAATTTTAAAAGTGATGTTCATAGTCCTCAGATTGGAATTTATGGCAATCAAGGGATTGTAATCTCTACTTTAAGTTCTAATTCCAATGAATTATTTTTTACTTTGGTTTGCCAATGAGAGTAATTCAGAGTAAGGTCTAATTTCAAGGTTTTCTTTTAATCCAAATTGATCGATTATGCTATCAATTTCTTTTTTTGCCAAGTCTATATCATTTTGATTGTTAATTATTTTTTCTATTTCTAAAAAAAATCCAAGATTTTTTATTTCGTTTATCTCTACATTTAAATTATTAGTTTGATAAATTAAACTTTTTTTTATCTTTTTGTATAGCTTTTTAAATTTAAGCTCTTTTATAAGGATTAAAAAATTGTTAATACTATCTATTTTGAATTCTATCTCTTTATTAATTTCTATAGCATTGTTATTATCTAATATTTTTTTTTTAAATGTAACAATTTTTTCTAGAGTATTTAATTTTCTTATTCTTATAATTTTTTTTTGGTTTGAGTAATAGATATCAGTTTTTATTTCTTCTTTAATAAATTTAAATTTTTTATTTGCTAGCTTAATAATTCTTTTTAACTCTTTTGGAGGAATAAATGCTTTTGATTCTATTTCAAACATATATTAAAAATAATGTAATTATGATAATATTTCAATGTTAAAATATTATGCTATGATAGATTTTTAATAATTTAAACAACTTTTTGTATTATATGTTGAAATTTGAATTTAGCGACAGGTTTTTACTTTTTAGTTATTTTGTTTTAATTATGTTTATAGGCTCTCTTTTGTTGATGTTGCCTATTTCCTGGCAAGGGGATGGTAAATTGGCATACATTGATGCTCTTTTTACTGCTGTTTCTGCTGTAAGCATTACAGGCCTTATAACGGTTAAAATGGAAGGTTTTTCTACTTTTGGATTTATTTTGATAATGTTGCTAATCCAGCTTGGGGGACTTGGATTTATAAGTATTACTACTTTTTATTTGCTTATACCTAAGAAGAAAATGAATTTAACAGATGCAAGAATAATAAAACAGTATTCCCTTTCAAATATAGAATATAATCCTATTAGAATTTTAAAAAGCATATTATTTATAACTTTTTCAATTGAAATGATCGGTTTAATATTAATACTTATTTTTTTTAAACTTAGGGGAGTTAATATTTCATTCTTAGAGGCTTTATTTACGACAATATCTGCTTTTTGTAATGCAGGTTTTTCCATGCACTCTGAGAGTATTTATGCATGGCGAGATGTTCCTGAAGCTATAGTTGTGGTTTCTATTTTAATAATTTGTGGTGGTCTTGGGTTTATGGTTTATAGAGATGTAAAGAATACTATTAAGAACAAAAAAAAACTATCGCTTCACGCCAAAATAGTTTTTTCTTTAAGTTTTTTTTTAATTGTAATTGGCGCAATTTTATTTTTTTTTACAGAGATGCATAAATTAAAAGCTGGTTATTCAATGAGTACTCTAATATTTAATTCAATTTTTTATTCGATTAGTACTAGAACAGCTGGTTTTAATTATCTTGATAATTCTTTAATAAGTGGAAGAACCCAAATAATTTCTCTACCATTCATGTTTATTGGTGGTGCGCCCGGATCAACTGCAGGAGGAATTAAGATCACAACATTTTTTTTAATTGTATTAGCTGTTGTTAAAAATCAAAATGGCAATGGATATATTATTGGGTCTTACAAAGTTTCAATAGATAGCATAAGATTTGCACTTTTATTTTTTGCAAGAGCTATTTTTATTTTAAGTTTTTCCTTTTTTATGTTGCTTTTTTTTGAGGGAGGATCTGGCAAATGGAAAGTTATTGATTTGGGTTATGAAGTATTTTCTGCTTTTGGAACGGTTGGTCTTTCAGTTGGAGTAACTCAGGATTTGTCATTTTTGGGGAAAGTCATTATAATTTTTACTATGTTTGCAGGACGAATAGGGCTTTTTTCAATGGCTGTTTTTGTTTCAAGAAAATCACGTTTTGAAGAATTTACAAGGCCAAGGCAAGATATTTTGGTTGGTTGAAGCATATGAAAACATTTGTTATTATTGGACTTAGTAATTTAGGAATTCACTTGCTTGAAGATTTAAGCAGGCTTGATTGTCAAATTATTATTATAGATACATCTAAAGAGCTTATTGAAGAATATGACGTGATATCTACAGAAAGCTTTGTTGTTGAGCAATTTACTAAAAATGCTTTAAAAAAAATAATTCCAGTAGATACAGACGCTGTTGTTATTGACTTTGATGATGATCTTGGCAAAAGTGCCCTTGTTACTCACTATTGCAATCTTTTAGGTTTGAAAGAAATATGTGTTAAGACAGAAAATAGGGATGATGCTGAAATATTAAAAACTCTTGGTGCAACAAAAATTATATTTCCAAGTAAAGATGCTGCAAGAAGATTAACTCCATTATTAGTATCTCCAAATCTTTCAACTTATAATATTATTGGGTATGATATTATTGTTGCTGAAACTGTTATCCCTAAAGAATATGTTGGCAAAACTCTTTTTGAAGCCGATTTGAGAAGAGAATGTGGGATTACAGTTATTGCTGTTAGAAATTTAAGTAATTCTAGGTATGAATTTGTTGATGGCGATTATTTTTTTTTAAAAGATGATAAAATTGTAATTTGTGGAAAGCCAGATAGTATTGAAAATTTTACAAACAATAAAGATTTAATTAAAGATTTAATCTCAGGCTCTAAAGAGGATGAAAATTTAAATAAAGATGCTGAGAAGAAATCGAGATTTTTAGGGATTTTTAATTTTATGAAAATTTTTAAAAAAGATCATAAGGATAATTAGGGTTTAAGAATGACTAAAATTATTCCTGTAGCAAGTGGCAAAGGTGGTGTTGGAAAAACATCTTTTGTTGCAAATGTTGGTTATAAGCTTTCTAGTTTGGGTAAAACCGTAATACTTGTTGACCTTGATCTTGGTGGCTCTAATCTACATACGTGTTTGGGAGTTAAAAATAAGGGTGTGGGCATTGGTTCTTTTATTAATAAAAAGAATAAAAGTTTTTCAGATTTAGTATGCAAAACATCTTATGATAAACTTTACCTTATTCCAGGTGATGCTCTTTATACAGGAACAGCCAATCTTCCTTTTTCTATTAAGAAAAAGATTATAGAATCCATTCAAAAAGATCTTATTGCCGATTTTATTTTTTTAGATTTAGGATCTGGAACTTCTTATAATACAATAGATTTCTATTTGGCATCTTATAGCGGTGTAATTGTTACAATCCCGGAAACTCCTTCCATACTTAATGCTTATTCTTTTTTAAAGAATGCCCTTTATCGTCTTTTATATTTAGGATTTCCGCAAAAAAGTCCTGAAAGAGATTATATTGGTAATTTTTTTAAAGATAAGATTGAAGGGACAAACCTTGGATTTAAAGATTTGGTTGTTGGGATTGAGCTTATTTCTTTGAGTTCTTCTTTGAAAGTTAAGAGGATGATGAATAATTTTTATCCTAGAGTGGTGTTAAATAGAATAGAAACTAGCGAAGAGATTGCTATGTGTGAAAATTTGATTAATGTTGTTAAGAACAATATTAATATACCAATAGAGTTTATAGGCTTTGTACCTTTTGCAAAAAGTTTTAGAGAGGCTATTAATAATAGAGTGCCATTTATTGATTTTGAGAAAAGTTCAAAATTGAATAAATATTTTGAATTCATAGCTGGCAATTTAATTAAATCTCCTATTGAAGGGTCTCCTTATATTTACGATGACATATACGATATGATTAAAGATCAAAGTCGATTTATTAGAAAATAATTAAGTTATAATTCTATAAAGGAGTATTTGGTGTATAGAATTAAAAATGAAAATTTGGATTTTAAAATAGATAGTTTAGGAGAATGCAAGCAAAACAATCCTTTGATTGATTTTTATGCTAGTGAGGGTTCTTCACATTTTGTTAATGAAAAAAATAAAATCAAGTTTAGTGTATATAGGAATGAAGATGAGGGAGATAGGTATGAAGATGTTCTTTTAGAAAAAGCCGGACCTAGAGAAAAAATTTATTTTGTGCCCAGGCATGTTAAAGCTGCTATTACTACTTGTGGTGGGCTTTGTCCCGGCTTTAATGATGTTATTCGTTCTATTGTGCGGACTTTATGGAAAATTTATGGAGTTCGAAATATTTATGGAGTAAAATTTGGATATCAAGGGCTTCTTCCTGAGTCAAATTCACCTTTTATTAATCTTAATCCAGATGTTGTTGATGATATTAATAAATTTGGAGGCACTATTCTTGGCTCTTCAAGGGGTGGTATTAAACCCGTGGAAATAGTTGATACTTTAGAGAGAATGAACATTAATATGATTTTTAACATTGGTGGGGATGGTACTCAAAAGGGATCTCTTCTTATTGCCGAAGAGATAGAAAAAAGAAATTTAAAAATAGCAGTTGTAGGCATTCCTAAAACTGTAGACAATGATTTTATGTTTGTTCAAAAATCTTTTGGATTTGAGACCGCTGTAGAACAAGCTGTTGCAGCTGTTGCTGGCGCTCATTTTGAAGCTAATAGTGCTTATAATGGTATTGGACTTGTTAAGGTTATGGGACGAGATTCTGGTTTTATTGCCGCTCATACTGCGCTTTCTTCTAATGATGTTAATTTTTGTTTAATTCCGGAGCTTGATTTTGATATAGAAGGTCCTAATGGATTTCTTGTTCATCTTGAAAGACGACTTTTAGAAAAAGAAAGCTTAGAAGAGATTCCTCATGCAGTAATATTGATAGCAGAAGGAGCAGGTCAAAAATATTTTGCCCATTTTCCTAAAAAGAAAGACGATTCTGGGAATTTGCTTTATGAGGATATTGGGCTTTATATTAAAGATAAAATTACAGAATATTTTAAATCAAAAAACATACAATTTACTCTTAAATACATTGATCCTAGCTATATTATTAGAAGTTCACCTGCTAATGCTAGTGATTCGCTTTATTGTGCTAGGCTTGGGTCGAATGCTGTGCATGCTGCAATGTCTGGTAAAACAAAAATGTTGATTAGTTTGTGGAGTACGAAATTTGTGCACATACCGATTAAGATGGCAGTAATTGACAGAAATAAGGTTAATCCAAATGGTTCTTTTTGGAGAGACGTTCTTTCAAGCACAGGGCAACCAATTAGCATGAAGAATTAAATTAATTAAATCAATTTAATTCTTTCTATTTGGCAGCATTTCCAGCAATGTTTAATATATCCCAAGTTCTTGAGAAGGGTGGAGAATATGAGAAATCCATCATCCCCAACTCATTTGTTGTAAGTTTTGAATAGATTGCAATTGCTAAGGCATGAATTCTTATTACGGCTCCATTTTTTCCTATTGCTTGTGCTCCAAGTATTATTTTAGTATTTTCCTCATAAATTAATTTAATATAAAGATCTTCTTGGCCGGGATAATAATTTGTATGATTTTTATCCTTTACAAAAATCGTTTTATAGTTTATTTGAAGCTTTTTTGCATCTTTTTCTGTAAGCCCTGTTCTTGCAGCTTCTAAAGATAGTACTTTAATTGAAGCTGAGCCCAATGTGCCTTTAAATGCTATGCGATTGCCAGCTAAATTTTCACCAATTATTCTTCCAAGTTTGTTGGCTGTTGTTGCTAGGGGTATGTATTCATTTTTTTTACTTACTATATTATAAATGGTTGCGCAATCTCCTGCAGAAAAAATATTTTTTATGCTAGTTTCGCCATACTCATTTACAATTATTGCCCCATTTTCAGTAGTTTTAAGCTGATTTTCTAAAAATTCAGTAACAGGTTTTATTCCAGTAGCAAGTATAACAGCGTCAGCTTGATAAGTATTTTTGTTTGTTACCACCCCTTCTACCTTTTTTTCTCCTATTAAACTTTTTACAAACTCATTTGTGTGAAGATTAACCCCTTTTTTTATTAGTTCTTCTTCCATTATTGTAACTATTTCTTCGTCAAAGGAATCTATGAGTATGTGTTTGTCTAGTTGAATTAATCTTATATTTTTTCTTTTATTTTTTGCTGCTTCTACCATTTCAATTCCAATGTATCCAGCACCAATTATTACTATATTTTTAATCTCTTCTTTGTCCATTAAATTTTTTATTTTTTGACCGTCTTCTAAATTTCTCAGTGTATGAAAATTTTTTAGATTGATATTATTGATTGGTGGGATAATAGGTTTTGCACCAGTTGCTATCATAAGTTGGTCGTAAGTATTGTTAAAAATGCTTCCCGTTTTTTGATTTTTTATTACAATTATATTGTTTTTTGCATCTACTTTGATAACTTCATGGTTAGTTTTAACAGAGACTCCAGTTTTTTCGAATTCTTCCTTTGTTCTTGAGATCATTGTATTTGGATTGTCAAAAAATCCTCCTACAAAGTAGGGCAGGCCACAGGTTCCAAAAGATACAATATTTGTTTTTTCATAGACAGTAATGTCTAGCTTTTTGTTTAAGCGGTTTGCTTTAGCTGCGGCACTAGTTCCTGCTGATGTGCCTCCAATAATTATTATTTTCATCATTGTTTTCCTGTTTATTTGTTTACAAGCTCTTTTTGGTTGTATATATTGTGGTTTAATTGTTTAAGTTGTTTGGCAGATATAACGCCTGCAAGCATTGAACCGCCCACATTAACAGCTGTTCTTCCCATGTCAATTAAAGGTTCAACAGATATTACAAGTCCTACTAATCCCACTGGAAAGTTCATTGCTGAGAGTACCATTAATGAAGCTGTTGTTGCACCTCCGCCAGCGCCAGCAGATCCAAATGAAGTTATTATTATTAGTCCAAGAAGTGTGAGTATAAATGAAATATCTGTAGGGTTTATTCCTTGAGTTGGCGCTATCATTATTGCAAGCATAGCGGGGTGGATTGCTGCACAACCATTTTGCCCAATTGATGTTCCAAAGGAGCTTGATAAATTTGCTATTCCTTCGCTTACTCCCAGGGTTTTAGTTTGAATTTCTACATTAATAGGTATAGTTGCGGCACTAGATCTAGATATGAATGCAAATGTTAGTGCTGGAGATATTTTTTTTATAAAAGTAATTGGGTTTAATTTGTTTATTGCAATTAATGTCATATGCATAAGAAATGTGAGCCCTATGGCAATGTATGAAGCAATTACAAATTCCCCAAGCTTTATTATGCTTTTGATTTCGCTGGTTGCTGTAATTTTTGTCATTAAAGCTAATATAGCATAGGGTGTTAGTTTTAAAATTAGAGTTACTATTCCTAATATTATGTCTTGAAGAGTTAATATGATTTTTTTAAAAAATTCTATTGATTCTGGTTTTTTAACAGATGTTTTAAGAGCGGCTATTCCTATGATGGCTGAGAATATCACAACTCCGATTGTTGAGTTTTTTCTAAGTCCTGCTAAATCCTCAAATACATTTTGTGGAATAAGCTCTGTGATTTTTTTTGTGATTGGTGTTTGATTTAATATTTCAAGACCTTTTTGCAATTTTTCGCTTTGTAAAATTTCTCTGGTTCCTACTTGTAGTCCTTCAGCTGTTAACCCAAATATTAAAGCAGTGAAAATGCCAATTATGGCAGCAATACCTGCTGTAAATACCAGTGTTAATATTACAAACAAGCTCATTCTTCCAACATCTTTACTGTTGGTTAATTTTATTATTGCAGATATTATTGATGTTATTATTAAGGGGATTATAACCATTTTAAGAAGCCTTACGTATCCATCACCCACAATATTTATCCAATTGATAGTTTCGTTTGTTATAGATGAATTTGTGCCATAAAAATATTGGATAGTCATTCCAAATGCTATTCCTATTGCTAATGATATAAACACTCTTTTTGTAAAAGAGACATTTTTCCTTTTACAAAAATAAACAATGCTTATTAGAATAAGCATTATTATAATATTAATTAATGTATATAATATACTTACCTTATCCATTCTTGCCTCTTGTATAAGCTTAGTGCATTCTTTTTAAACTTTAAGATATATATTTAAAATTAATTAATGTTGTTTTAAAATTTTTTTAGAATAAGATTCTATTATTTCATCTTCAAAAGTGTCGTTTTTTAAAATTTGATTTGCAATAATTTTCCCCAGCTGAACTCCTTCTTGGTCGAATGAGTTTATATTTAATAAAAATCCCTCAAACATTACTTTATTCTCGTAATGGGAGAGTATTGCTCCTATTGCATAAGGTGTTAATTCTTTTGAATATATTAGTGCAGAAGGCCTCTCGCCTTTAAAATTTTTATTTTTGTTATCATTTCCTTTGCCCTTTGAAAATGCTATTATTTGAGCTATTAAATTTGCTTTTAATTTGTCATTGCTTGAACTATTATCAGATATTACATCTTCTTTAAGTTGTGTCTCATTAAAACCTATGAAATCCATTGGAACTATATCTGTTCCTTGATGAAGCATTTGAAAGAATGAGTGTTGAACGTCTGTCCCAATGCCTCCCCAAATTATTCTTACGGTTTTATAGTTTATTGTTTCGTTAAACCTGTTTACACTTTTTCCATTACTTTCCATTTCAAGTTGTTGTAAGTGAAGATAAAAATTTTCCATTGCTTTAGAATAAGCAATGATGCAGTTGCTGCTGTAGTTTAGAACATTTCTTTCATATATGCTAATTAGTGCTGCTAAGAGAGTTGCGTTGTCTTTTACGTTTTTGTTTAATGATTTTTTGTCAGCCCTATTGGCTCCTTTTATAATTTCTTTTACAATTTTTTCTGTGAAACAAAGAGTAAGTAGCGTAAGTCCAACTGCTGATGTTGGAGAAAATCTTCCACCTATTGAATCATGCATGAAGAAATATTCAAGATATCCTTTTTCTTCTAGTGCCAACATACTATCTTTTAATGTTATAATAACTATTTGTTTTTTATATTCTTTTATGCCATTTGATATTAATTTGTTTATTAAGAATTGCATATTAGCTTTGGTTTCTAATGTATTTCCACTTTTTGAGACAATAATAAAAAGCGTTTCATCAACATTAATACTGCTTAATACTTCTTCTGATTCGTCTGGATCAATGTTTGAAATAAAATACCCATTCATTAAGGCCAGATTGTGTTTTTTTGCATAATTTTTTAATGCGCTATAAAGAGCTTTTGGCCCTAGGCTGGATCCACCAATTCCTATTTGAACTACATTTTTAAACTTTTTACCATTTGCACTTTTAATATTCCCAGAATGGATTTGATTTGCAAAATTATATATTTTTTCAAGTTCTGATTGGAAGAACTCTCTCATGTTTTCTTTATTATCTTCTATTATGTCTTTGCCAATTTGTCCTCTTGTAAGGTGATGAAGAACTTTTCTATTTTCACTAATATTAACCTTTCCCCCATCAAGCACTTCTTTGTATTTTTCTATTAAATTTGCTTCATCGCTTAAATTTTGAAAAATTTTAAGGTGGTTATCATTGATTTGCTTTGAAGCATAGTTATAATGTACACTATCTCCTTCTATTGTAATGTCGTATTCTTTTATTCTTTTTCCAGTTAATGCCGTTTTGAGCACTTCTGGAGCAATCCCTTCAAGGATTTTAAAATTTTCAAGTTCATTAAGATTTTTGTAATTTAACATAAACACACCTCTTTGTATGGTTTAAATTTTTCTGTTTTTTCTTTTACACATGTTTTTAATTTTTAAGATAATAAATTTAAGGAATCTTATTATTATATTGCTTTCAGAATAAATTTTTAAGTAAGCTTCTCCCTCGTTTGCCTCACTTCTTGTAAATGATTTTCTAACATTATTCTCATCAAGTTCAATTTCAAGTAAAGTTTTTTTGTTCTCAATTGAGATTACCTTTACTTCAACTTCTTTATAACCTATTTCTTTTAAAGCTTGATATCTTCTAAGCCCTGCTATCAAGTTTTTATTTTTATCTATTATTATTGGATAAATTAATCCATGTTTTATAATACTGTTTTTAAGAGTTTCAATGTCTCCTAGATTTTTTCTAATTCTTTTTTTTATTTTTATTTGATCGATATCTATTAACATATTGTTTTAATCCAATTGGATATCTTCTCCGTTGACGTCTTTATTGTTAATTTTCTCATTTTCATTATTGTTTGAATTTAATTCTTTTGTGTTTTGTGCTTCTGTATTTGTTTCATTAACAATTCCCTCGTCTTTAATTTCTTTGGTGTTTTCTCTAAGCATTTCCCGGTTATTATTATTGTTTAGATCTTGTTGTGAGTTTTCATTTTTTATTTCATTTAAGGGTTCTTTAATGTTCATTTCTATTTCATTTTCATTTTTATTTTCTTCATTATTATTAATGCTTTCAAGGTTATTAATATCAGTATCATTATTATTGTTGTTATTAATGCTTTCAAGATTATTATCAAGATATTCAAATTCAGGAGTATCAAAATTTATTTCATCGTTATTATTAATCTCATCAATTCCATATATGTTAAATTCTATTGTATTTTTAAATTCTAGTTTATTTTCATAATATTTTGATTTTTCGACTGGCTGGGTGCCGGAAATAAATAGTTCATTTATTATTTTTTCATCAGCAATTTCTTCTGGTAGTAGACCTGTTTCTGCTTGTACGGGGACACTAATTATTCCTGCAGGTTTTATAAAAACTTTTTTGGGTAAGTTTTTATGATATTCTGCCATAAATTCTCCCCAACTAGGTCCTGCTAATCCTGTTCCTGTCCCAGATATTCCCAGTGAATATCCTTTCTTATCAAATCCAACCCAAAACGCTGTTGTTATATAAGGAGAGTATCCTATTGCCCATCCGTCTGCCCAATTTTGTGTTGTTCCTGATTTTCCAGCAATGTCAGATTTAAAATTTTTGAGATTTGTATATCTTTGATTTGCCAAGGTTCCGTATTGAATTGTTGATTTCATCATATCTGTGATGATATAAGCAGTTTGAGGAGATACTATTTGAGTTTGATGTTCTTTGCTTTTTATTTTAGCCAATATGCTTGCTTCTTCATTTGTTATTATTCTTCCAGCTCTGTCTTCAATATATCTTATTCCATAAGGTTCGATTTCGTTACCATTATTTCCTAAAATTGCAAAGGCTCTTGCCATTTGGATTGGAGAAACCGATATTACACCCAGTGCTAGTGGATAAACTTTTGGAAACGTTTTTTCTATTTCTTTTGGATCTGTTATTCCTAATAGTTTTGAGGAGTAGCTAATTGCAGAGTCAAAACCTAACTTGTCTAATATTCTTAATGCTGGAATATTTAAGGACAAAGCTAGTGCTTGGCGTGTTAAAACGTTGCCCCTCCATTTGCCACCATAATTTCCCGGAGCATAAACTTCTCCACCTTTATTTAGAAATGCTACCGGAGAGTCTGAAAACATTGTAGCAGCTGTTATTTTTTTTAGATCAATTGCGGCTGCAAAATATAATGCTTTGAATGCACTTCCAGGCTGGACTTTTGCTTGTGTGGCTCGATTAAATTCATTGTCTTTAGTATGTCCACTTCCCCCAACCATGGCTCTTATTGCTCCGCTTGTTGTATCTATTGCTATCATTGCTCCTTCAGGCTGTGCAATGAGTTTTGGTGTTAATTTATTTTTAATAATATACTCTTTTGTTGCCTTATCTATTTTATCAATTCCAAGTATAGCTCCAAAACTTGCAATTAGATCGATATTGTCTTCGTAAAATTTTCTTTTTCTCAGTTTTTTGTATTGCCTTCCATTTATTCTTAAATTTTTAATTCCCAATAAATCTGATATTGCATCTACTACAGGGACAATTTCTGAATTAATAATTATTGTTTCAGATGATCTGTTTAAATTGTGCATTGTTCTTGCTTTATTAATCATATCATTTGTAACTTTATCTGCATATTTTTGTGCCTCAAGGTCAAGAGTTGAATATATTGAATATCCATCTTTATATATGTTTGCACCATCTGGTAAATATTTTAGTATTTTTTGCCTTATATATTCAGAGAAATAAGGAGCTTGGTCTTTTTTGTTTGAAATTGCAGATGTGTCAGCCATTCTGGTCCAATCGTAGTTTTGCCAGTATTCATTAAATTCTTTTTCAGCAATTTCAGCTTTGACTATCCCATTTGATACAACTTGGTTTAAAACTGCGCGTTGTATTTTTTTTGAAAATTCTGGATTGTAAAGAGGTGAATAAAGTTTTGCATTTGGAAGCTGGATTATCATCATCACAGATTCTGCTGTATTTATTTTATTTACACTTTTGCCAAAAAAGAATTTTGATGCTGCAACTATTCCATAGTTTCCATTTCCGAAATAAACCTTATTAAGGTACTTTTCTAGTATTTCGTATTTTGAGAGTTTTTTTTCAAGTTGGATTGCCCACCAGATTTCATGTAATTTCCTTAAAATAGATCTTCTTGCTTGATTTGTGTAGAGAAGCTTTGCAAGTTGTTGGGTTAATGTACTTCCGCCTGAAAAATATCTGCCAAGAACAATATTAAATGCGGCCCTAAATATTCCTATCAAGGAAAAACCTCGATGAGAAAAAAAACCAATATCTTCTCGTATTAAAAGTGTATTAATTAAATTGTCAGGCATTTTCCTTAAGGGCATTAATTCTCTATTCTCATCAGATATAAATTGAGTTATTTGTTTCCCATTAATATCTAAAAGCCTTGAAGGAACTGCTGGATTTATATATCCAAAATTTTTATCTTTTTGTATGTTTATAGTCTTAGATATTGCTAATGAGAGTGTGATAATAGAAAAGCTAACTGCGAAATATGTTAAATAAATAAGCAGCTTGTGTGTATTTATTTTTTTCAAATTGGGGCTATTTAATCTCATACTTTTTACTAAAGTATACTATAAGTACGTAAGAATTAATAATGTTATAGGTTGATTGTTATAGTGTAAAATTATTGTTATAATTTTACACTATGTAAAAAGCATTTTTAAGTTTTGTTAATTAAATAGATGTTGTAGGTGGGGGGTGTGGGTGATGGTATGTTTTTGATTTTAAAAGTAGATTTATTGATTGTTGATCAAGTGTGCTTACAGCTTAATTGTTTTGAACTTTTTTATTGGTGTAAAACTGTTTAAAACAGTTTTAAGCTTTATTTAGTATTTTTATATTCAAAAAAGGAGAAAGGAGAGGTTTATGCTTTTATCTAGAAAAATAAGAGATTATGGGGCTAAGTATAGGGGTAAAGAGATTAAAATGAGCACAGAGATAAATAGTTTTTTAAATCTTCGCAATACTATTGAAATGAGAATAGGCTCTTATACTGTTTTTGGAGTAATTTATTCTATTTCTATGGATTCTCTTAAGCTTATTTTTCAAGAAGATACCGTATTGCCTGCTTTGGCTAAAAATAAAAATTTAGGTTCTATTCAACTTAAGAAAAATTCAGATTCCAAGAGTAGTGCGGCTTTTTTTCCCTTTTTGTCTGTAAAATTATTGAGTGCTTCTGCTTATTCTTCTCTGAATAAAGAATATAATTTATTAACATTAGAGTTTTTATCTCCTGTGCCAGAAGAGATTGCTATTAAAGTTGGAAAGCTTCTTGATTTAAAACTTGGGCAAAATCAGAGAATCCATGAGAGGATTATTATCGATAAAGATTCTATTAGAAAACTAAAAATTGATTCTGATAAAGCTTATATCAAGTTTAATGGGGTAAAACATAAATGCTTAATAAAAGATTTATCTTATGGGGGTGCTTTAGTAATTTCTTCTTTTGATTATGGAGATGTCGAGGAAGATGCAATTGATTTGATTTTTAGTTTTGAATTTATGGATGAAGAAATTTTTATTGAAGGTAAGTCAAAAAGCTTAAGCGTTATTCAGACGCCCAGTGGAAAGGTTTTTGCGCTTGGTATTGCTTTTGATGAAGACAAAATACCACTTGAATATACTATGCTAATCCATGATTATTTCAATTAATTAAAAGATTGAAATTTTTCTTATGTGATTGTGCGAAAATTTATTTATAATACTTAGTTTAAGTCTTATTGGTTTTGTTAAGCTTATATTTATTGCTTTTTGAATTTTTAAAATAACAATTTGGCATTATTTTTTGTTAATAAATCTATTTGAACTGGCTTTTTTGATTCTATTGTTTATTGAGTATCCAAGTTCTTCGTCTTTTAAGAATTCACTAAGTATTTGTTTGTAGTTGTTTTCAGAATTTACAAGCTCTTTGTAAAGATTTTGTGCGTATTCTTCAAGAGTGTTAAACACTGTAATATTTTTTTTATCCCACAAAAAATTAAATAAATAGGATTTTAGAGTAGCTTTTGTGATAAGTATTTTTGTATCTTTGTTTAAATATCTTCTTATGTTATCTTGACTTTTAAATAAATAGACGGGAATTTTTGGCTTGTAATGTTCTATTATGTTTCCGGGTGATTTTTCTAGTTCTATTTTTGTTTCTGCGTAATTTACTGTATATTTTCCTTGAAGTTCATTTTCTATCATTTTTTTTGTTATTGCACCCGGTCTTAATATCAGTACGTTATCTTTTAGGTCAAATCCAATTACAGTTGATTCTATTCCAATATTAAATTCTTTGCTCTCTTCTGTTTTTATTATTCCCTTTACAAGTCCATTTAATTCTTTTAAGGCCATTTCAAAATTTGTTGAACTGGGTCTTTTTGATATATTTGCAGACGGTGCTACTATGGGGACTTTAGATGCTTTTATTAAGCGCAAAGCTGTTTTATTTGCAGGAATTCTTATTGCCACTGTGTCTAGGTTTCCACTTACAAATCTAGATATTTTTATTGATTTTTTAAGAACATAAGTTAAAGGGCCCGGACTAAACTTTTTGATTAGCATGAGAGCACTTTTGGGAATATATTCTGATAATTCTTTTATTTTTTTTACTGTATCAACGTGTACTATTAAAGGATTGTTAATAGGCCGTTTTTTTACTAAAAAAATCATTTTTACAGCATCTTCATTGTAAGCATTTGCGCCAATTCCGTAAACTGTTTCTGTTGGGAATACAACAAGTTCTCCCATTTCGATAAGTTTTGCTGCTTTTTGTATTTGGCTGTTGCTGATTATTTCTGTTAATATCATTTTTAGACTTTTTTCTTTTTATAATTAAATCAAAAAAAATGTAAATAAGCAATTTTGCAAGCTTAATTGTTTGTTGAAATATGTTTTTATATTATAATAAACATTATGAGAAATTTAATTGATGTCATCTTAAGAGATAATAAAAACTTTGTTTTTCTCTTTGTATTTTTTTTTATTGCTTCTCATTTAAATTCTGCCACAGTAGGCCTTGCTTCATGGTATGGTGAAGCTTTTCACGGTAAAATTACTGCTAATGGCGAAAAATTTGATATGATGGCGCTTACTGCGGCTCACAAAGAATTGCCTTTTAATACTACTGTAAGGGTTACAAATCTTTTAAATAATAGATCGGTTGTTGTAAGAATTAATGATAGAGGTCCTTTTAGGAAAGATAGAATAATCGATTTGTCAAAAAATGCTGCTGAGAAGCTTGATTTTTTGGGAATAGGAGTTGCTCCTGTAAAAATTGAAGTAATTAGTGCAAATGAAAAAAGACCTTCTGTATCAAAATCTAGTGACTTTAAAAAAATATTTAATACTCCTGAGATTGAAGAAGAAAGAAAAACCAAGCAATCAGAAGAAAATATTTCTGTTGAAAATAAATCTTCAGATTTATTAGCAGATCGCTCAGTTTCTGCTGACAAAGAAGTAGATTTTTACATACAAGTTGGATCTTATAGAAAAAAAGATTATGCTGATAGGGCTTATCGAATATTAAAAAAAGCGGGTCTTTTTGTTGTAGTAAATTCTCATGGGCCGTTTTATACTGTTTTTATCCCTACTAATGCTGATGATGTTCAAAAAAATGTAGAGCTTATTAAATCTGCTGGATATAAAGATACTTTAATAAGAAAAACCAAGGTTCCAGGCGAGAGCCTTGTTATGGATTGATTTTTTAAATTATTTTTTTATTAAAATTATTTGTTGACTTTTAAAAAATTTATGATTATGTCCTTTATTTGCCGGTCTTTTTTGGGTGTTTTTTTATTTTAAAAATTGCAGTATTTTTTTTAGAAATTCAAATTTATTAAGCGGCTGTTTTACTTTGCTTGAAATTGTATTTTATTATTATATATTTTATTATTATATATTTTATTATTATATATTTTATTATTATATATTTTATTATGAAGTTTTTATTTGATATTTCTCTTCCAATTATGATTTTGGCCCCAATGGAGGACGTTACCGATACTGTTTTTAGAAATTTAATTCATTTAATAGGATCTGAAGAAGGAGAGCCCCACATTTATTTTACCGAATTTATTTCTACAAAAGGAATTTTAAATGGATCAAAACAATCTATTCAACATGTTTTTTTAAAACCCAATGAACTTAATAGACCTTTAATTGCTCAAATTTGGGGCAATGTTCCTGAGCAATTTTACAGAGCAATAGAAATATTAGGAGGTATGGGGTTTTGGGGAATTGATATTAATATGGGTTGTCCTAAGAGTAAAATAATTAAAAAAGGAGTTTGTTCAGCTTTAATTAATAATAAATCTTTAGCTAAAGAGATAATTCTTGCAAGCAAAGAAGCTTGTGCTAGATTTAATTTGCCTCTTAGTGTTAAGACCAGGCATGGATTTTCATATCCAGAAGTTGATGATTGGTTGGGATTTTTATTAGGCCTTAAAATTGATATGTTAACGGTTTATCCAAGACTTGCTGTTAATCAGAGCAAAGGTCCTGTTAATTTTGATATTTTTTATAAACTTGTTAAATTGCGAAATAGTCTTAGTCCTTCTACTCTTATTATTGGCAATGGAGATGTTTTGAGTCTCAAGGATGCTAGATATTATGTTGACAAATATTTAATTGATGGGATTATGTTTGGTCGTGGAATTTTTGAGAATTTAAATTTATTTAAGCCCTCTTCGAAACACTTTTTAGATAGTAATTTAAATTTTAGGTTAAATATATTAAAATTCCATATAAAGGACTTCCATGCTACTTGGGGACTTGAAAAAGATTTTAATAAACTTAAAAAATATTTTAAAATATATTTTACTGAGCAGGAAAGACAGAGTAAATATTTCTCAAATCTTATAAATTCAAAAACTTATGAAGAGCTTTTTGAAAATTTAAAAGTTGTTGAGGAGATGGCAGGAGATTTTTAAAACGATGAATTGTAGACCTCTTGAAAAATATGATCCTAAGGCATTTGAAGATGAAATTTACACCAAGTGGCTTAAAAATAATGTTTTTTTACCAGATAGTTCTTTATTTGAAAAATTTAGCATGGTTGCGCCTCCTCCTAATGTCACTGGCGTGCTGCACATGGGGCATGCTCTTAATTTTGTTTTGCAAGATATTCTTGTAAGGTATAAAAGAATGAAAAGACACAATACTTTGTGGCTTTTTGGCACAGATCACGCAGGAATAGCAACTCAGGCTGTTTTTGAAAGACATCTTAAAAAGATTGGTAAAAGCAAGGATGATTTTGAAAGAGAAGAGCTTGTTAGAGAAATTTTTAAATTAAAAGATAGGCATAGGGGTATAATTGTTAATCAGATAAACAAACTTGGAGCGTCTTATGATCACTCAAGAGAAAGGTTTACTCTTGATGAGAGTCTTTGTAAGGCTGTTAACAAAGTTTTTAAGGACCTATATTCTAAAGGTTTGATTTATAGGGGGGAGTATCTTGTTAATCTTGATCCTGGATCTGGGAGTGTTGTTAGCGATGAAGAGATTGAATACAAAGAAGTTGATGGTAAACTTTATTTTGTTAAGTATTTTATTGACGACTCTTCTTTTATTGAGATTGCAACAACTAGGCCTGAGACAATGTTTGGGGATGCTGCTATTGCTGTTAATCCTAATGATGAGAGATATAAGTCTTTAGTTGGCAAAGAAGTTACAATTCCTTTGACAACTAAAAAGATAAAAATTATTGCAGATTTTTATGTTGACAGCACTTTTGGTACTGGGGCTTTAAAAGTTACCCCTGCGCATGATCCTAATGATTTTGAAATTTCAAAAAGGCACAATATTCCTAAAGTCAATATTTTAACTCAAGATGGAAAACTTAATAAAAATGTTCCTTTGCAATATCAAGGATTAAGCGTGAAGGAGGCAAGATTTAAAATTGAGACAGAATTAATGGAAAAAGGTTTTTTGCAAGATGTTAAGAAGCATAGACAACAGGTTGGGCATTGTTATAGGTCAGGTGAGGTTGTTGAGCCTTATTTGTCTACTCAGTGGTTTGTAAGAATGAAGCCTTTAGCAGACAAAGCTTTAAAGGCTTTAGAGAGTGGAGATTTAAGATTTTACCCTAAAAAGTGGGAAAATACATATAAATATTGGTTGTCAAATATTAGAGATTGGTGCATATCAAGACAGCTTGTTTGGGGACATAGAATACCTGTTTGGTACAATGTTGATACATCTGAACTTATTGTTAGTGATACTGATCCTTCTTTGGAGGAAAAGAATGTGGGGAAGAGGTTTGTTCAAGATCCAGATGTCCTTGATACTTGGTTTTCTTCTTGGTTATGGCCTTTTTCTTCGCTTGGATGGCCCAATGCTACTCTTGATTTTAAAAATTATTATCCAACAAATACCCTAATAACAGCTTACGATATAATATTTTTTTGGGTTGCAAGAATGGTGATGGCAGGATTAGAATTTACAGGGCAAATTCCTTTCAAAGATGTTTATATCACACCTCTTTTGCGTGACAAACAAGGCAAAAAAATGTCAAAGTCCTTGGGTAATGGAATAGATCCTCTTGATATTATTCATGAGTATGGAAGTGATTCTTTGCGGTTTACTTTATCCTTTTTATCTGTTCAGGGTCAAGATTTAAATATTGATGCTAAAGATTTTATGTTTGGAGCTAAGTTTGCAAACAAAGTTTTTAATGCTTCTAAATTTATTCTTTTAAATTTAAAAAATAGAGAAATATTAAATGATTTGAAATTTAACGACATTGATAAATGGTTGCTTACAAGCTTAAATTCGACTATTCTTGGCGTAGAGTTTTCTTTTGCAAATTATAAATACAATGAAGCTTCAAAATTTGTTTATGAGTTTTTTTGGAATGATTTTTGTGATTGGTATATTGAAATTAGCAAAATTGATTTAAATAGCAAAAATATTGACATTCAAAATATGGCTATATCTAAGTTGCTATTTTTTCTTAAGAAAGCATTGTTAATTTTACATCCGTTTATTCCTTTTGTTACAGAAAAAATTTATTCTGAATTTTCAGAAAAGGGAGATATTTTAGCCTTAAATGAATATCCAGGTTTTGATATTGCTAATAATTTTCAAGAAGAATTTGAAAGTTTTAAAGTATTGAAAACTTTCATTATAGCTATTAGAACACTTAAGAGCGAATTTAATATCCCTGCCAGCATTGAAATTGATGTTGCTTTGAAGTTTGATGCTGATTTTAAATATGAGGAATATTTTAAGACTAATCAAAACATTGTAAAAAGAATGATTAATTTTAAAAATATATTTTACAATGAAAATTATTATGGTATGCTTGGTGTAGCTGCAGTTGGTTTTGAAATTTATGCAGATGTTAAGTCATTGATAGATAAAGCTAAAGAGTTGATAAGGCTTGAAAAGCAGCTTGAAAAATATAAAATGCTCAATATTTCTGTTTCAAAGAAACTTGAAAATAAAAATTTTTTAATGAATGCTCCTAAGGAAATTATTGAATCTGAAAAATTGAAATTTATAGAATTTTCTTCTTTAATTAATAAAATAAATAGTTATATTATTAATTTAAAAAATTTATAAAAAAGTTAAAAATTATTATACAATGAAATTGGTTATGATCAACTTTTCAGCAAAATGCTATTATAAATAGCATTTTAAATCTTTAATTATCATTTAATATTTGAGGAGATAAAAAGTTTGAATCTTGTAGTTTCATGAAGCTGTTTATTATTGTTGATACATCTTCTTCTTTAATGTAAATTGATGGAAAAGTTTTTCTTTGGTCAAAGATAAACTCGAAATCAAGAATTAAATAAATTTGATTACTTTTTCGAGTTACGCTTAGCTTTAATTCAAAATCATCATCGTCTTTGTATCGTTTATAGGGATTTTCTTTGATCATTTTTGTTTCTAATAATATGATTTCATTTTCTTTAATGTTTTTTGGTCTGCTATCAAACAAGCTTAAACTTTTAATTATATTACTAGTATTTAAAAGATTAAAAAAGCTGAAATTTCTTCTATATCCGCTTTCTTTTAGGATAAGTTTAACTTCTGAATCGTGATCTTTAATGTATGGTCCGTTATGTTCAATTTCAATAATGCCCTCAAGGCTTGCATTATTTAGAACCTCGGAATATTTTTCTTTTTTTATTAGTATATCTTTTATAAAGAACAAATCTTTAATTGTTTCTTTTGCAAAAACATAATTATTAGATATTAAAAAGATTAAGGCTATAACAAATATTTTTCTTGTCATTAAAATTCTCCTTGTGTCATTTGATAGTATATCATATTTGTTTGAATTGTTTTTTAAAGGCTTATATTGAAATTGAATTTTTAATTTTTTTGAGCTTTTATCATATGTCTTTTATTTCCAAATCCTTTTTCTATGTAAATATATTTGAAATTAGCAAGTTTTAAACCATCTTTTACAATTCTTGCAGAGGAAAATGTTGAAAGCTTACATTCTGGACTGCTTTTCTCAGAAATTAAATTGAAGATTTGATTGTTCCACATTTCAGGATTCTTTTTAGGATTAAATCCATCTAAAAACCAGTATTCTACATTTTTTGGAATTTCTTTGATTTTCATTTTAGCGTCTCCAATTAAAATTTTTAAATTAACGTTTTCTGTTATTTTTAGTTTTAAATTTTTTTTTGGAATTTTAGGATAATTTTTTAACATTAACTTAAAATAATCGGTTTCTTTAACGAAGAACTTTGAAATTTGTATTAATGTTTTTTTTTCGAGTGGAAATTTTTCTATAGAATAATAATTAATTTTTGAGTTTATATTGTTTTCTTTTATGAATTTTAAAAGACATATAAAGTTTAATCCTGTTCCAAATCCCAACTCTGCTATTAAAAGATTTTCTTTTGTTTTTAATTCTAAATCTAGATTGCAGCCTTTAATAAATGTATAAAAACTCTCTTCAATTCCATACTTTGGATTGTAATAGATGTCATCGAATTTGCTTGAATATATGGTTTTTTCTTTAAAAATTGGCTTTTTCATTTTATTTTATTTTTTCAAGCTTACAAAATTTTGTAAGCTTGAAATTTTTAATTTGATTGATCAGAATAATAAGTTTTTATGTATAAATTTGTAATTTTTATTAAATATTGCAAGTTTTAAAAAAACTTTTGACTTATAAATATTTGTAAATTTTAGTAATTCTTCTTTCAAGAATACAAAACTTTCTGCCACTTCTACTTTCTCTTTAAGTTGTTGTAACTTTTTTTATTCATGCTAAAACTATAGCCTTATTTTTCAATAATTTTTATAAAATATTTTATAAAAATTAAAGCTAAGTAGCTAAACTTAGCTTTTTACTCTTCTATTATTGCAACTATTTCTTTTGCTTTTAGTATTAAATGTTCTTTATTCTCGATTTTTACAGCAGCTCCTGCATACTTTTCATAAAGCACAGTATCACCAACTTTTACAGTGATCTCTTCTTTGTTAGAACCAATAGCTACAACTGTTCCAATGTTTGTTTTTTCTTTCGCATTTTCTGGTATGTAAAGTCCTGAGATTGTTTTACTCTCAGCTTCTTTGATTTTTATTAAAACTCTATCAGCTAACGGCTTAATATTTTTCATTTCAAACATCTCCTTATGTTAATAATATTAAATATACGAAAAAATTGAGAGTTGAGTCAATATATTTATATGGTGCTTGAAAATTAAATTAATTTTCAAGATAATTTTGTTATTAGAATATTAATTTTAGGCAGGGTAATGGTTTGATAACTGTAAGTAATTTAGAAGTTGCATTTGGGGAGAGAGTTTTATTCAAAGATGTGAATATTAAATTTTCTTCTGGAAATTGTTATGGAATAATTGGTGCTAATGGGGCAGGGAAAAGCACCTTTTTAAAAGTATTAGGGGGAACGATTGAAGCTAGTAAGGGTGAAATATCTATCCCTAAAAATCAAAGAATAGCGGCTCTTGAACAAGATCAATTTGCTTATGATGCATATAAGGTTATCGATACTGTTATTATGGGGCACAAAAGACTTTATTCTGTTCAAAAAGAAAAAGAGGAAATTTACAGTAAACCTGATTTTACTGATGAGGATGGGATTAGAGCCGGAGAGCTTGAAGCAGAATTTTCAGAGCTTGGAGGATACGAGGCCGAATCTGATGCAGCGGTTCTTCTTAAAGGGCTTGGAATAGATGAGGCAATTCATAATAATTTAATGAGTGATGTTGAAGGGGCTTTAAAAGTTAGAGTTCTTTTAGCTCAAGCACTTTTTGGCGATCCTGATATATTGCTTCTTGATGAGCCTACCAATAACCTTGATTTACAATCTGTTAAATGGCTAGAAGAGTTTTTAATTAATTTTGAAAATACGGTTATTGTTGTATCTCACGATAGACATTTTTTAAATCAAGTTTGTACTCATATTGTTGACATTGATTATGGAAAGATTCAAGTATATCTTGGAAATTATGATTTTTGGTATGAAACAAGCCAAATTTTAAACAAACAGCTAAAAGATGCTAAAAAGCGATCTGAAGATAAAATTGCTGAACTTAAGACATTTATTCAAAGATTTTCTAGTAATGCATCTAAGTCTAGGCAAGCAACATCAAGGAAAAAGTTAATTGAAAAAATAAGGGTTGAAGATTTAAAACCTTCTTCAAGGAAGTTTCCTTATGTTAATTTTAAAAGCGAAAGAGAACTTGGCAAGAATGTTCTTACAATTAAAAATTTAATAAAAGAATTTGAAGGGAATTTAATTTTAAATAAATTTAGCATTATTATTGAACCTCAGCAAAAGATTGTTTTTTTAGGAAATCCCATGTTTGCAACTTTTTTGTTTGATATTATTACAAATGAAGATAGAAATTATAAAGGTCATTATGAATGGGGATCTACTGTTAATTTTTCATATTTCAATAAAGATAATGGGAAATACTTTGATTTAGATTTAAATTTGGTTGATTGGTTACGTCAGTATTCAAAAGAACAAGATGAAACTTATATTAGAGGATTTTTAGGCCGAATGCTTTTCAGTCAAGATGAGGCTTTAAAGAAGGTAAATGTTCTCTCAGGAGGAGAAAAAGTAAGATGCATGCTTGCTAAGGCTATGCTTAGTGGAGCTAATGTTTTAATACTGGACCAACCCACAAATCACTTAGATCTTGAAGCAATTACGTCTTTAAATGCCGGTCTTAAAGAGTTTAAAGGGGTTGTTCTTTTTACATCACATGATCATCAATTTATAGATACTGTTGCTAATAGAATTATCGAGTTTACTCCAAGCGGAATAATTGATCGATATATGACTTTTTCTGAGTATGTTGATGATGCTAAGATTAGGGATCTGAGAAATAATCTTTATGGCAATAATGCTGGTTTTAGGCTTTAGTAGCAGGTTTTTAGAAACCCAAAAGGTTTTTTATTTTGAGAGGTCTACTTTTCATATTTGTGTTTTCAGCTTCTTTTTCAAGGCTATATTCTGGTATTAATTTATATTTTCAAAAAGCATTAACTGGTAAAGTTGCAGGCAATCCAATTATTGATGAAAAACGTGATACCATTACGGTTTTAACAAAAGATAGATGGCTAACTACTTATACAATGTCACTTGAGAAGAAATATTCTTATAGACTAAATAGAATGCCATATTCTTTTCTTTTGAAAGATTTTGATAATGGGTATTATGTTATTACAGTTAGAAATGAAGTTCAAAAGATCAAAAGAGGAAAGCTTGTTTGGAAGTATAAGCTTGATTTTTCACCTTTGATCTCTCCTGCTATAGGAAATGATAGCATTTTAGTTCCTCTTGTTAATGAAAAGGTTGTTTCTATTGATTTAAATAGTGGGGAAAAAATGTTTGAAGTTGACATAGGCGGCAGGCCCGCTACTTCTCCTGTAGTTTTTGATAATGGAGATTTTTGTATTGCAAGTGAAAATGATGAAATATTTTTGTTTGATTCTTTGGGTAATAAGAAATGGTTTTCCAGGCTGGTTGCTTTCCCTTTTTTGTTAATGATAAATACAAAAAAAGAGATAGTTGTTGGGCATAAGTCGGGCCATATTGTTGCTTATGGGAGAGATTTTGGGGAAGTTGTTGACTCTATTAAGTTAGACTTTCCTATTAATTTTTTGTTTGAAAAGTTTAATGGTGAATATGTTGCAATTTCAAGTGTTGGGATGTTTTTTAATTTGAATAGAAACTTCAAGCTTAAATTCAAAAAAAAAATGAAATTTGAGATTGAGAAAGCTGTTCTTTATAATAATAGAAATCTTTTAATTTCAACAAAATCAAATGGAATTTTGTCTTTTGAAGAAGATTTTAATATATCTTTTTCAGATGCTAAACTTAAGGGCTTGTCAGGACTTAGTGCTAATTCAGGTATTATTGTCTTAGGGGGAGGTGATTGGGTTCTTAGTACTTATTATTACGAATACGAGAAAGAGCTTGATGTTAGTGTTTGGAACCATTTTAAAGGTAATAAATATAATCAAGGCAGAATAGATTTAAAAGAAAAACGTTTTGTAGATTATGATAAAAATTATTTACTTCTTGAGGAGATCCTTAATTCTAATTATAGTGATGTTGCTTATAATAAATTTTTAGAGATTTTGGATTTTCTTGCATCTGAACATGGAAATTTTCCCACAAAATATTTAAATTTATATGAAAAAGCTTTTAATGTGTGGCTTTTGTCAGAAAAGAAGTTTGATAGAATTGCTTCAAGAGGCAAGCTTTATAGGTATTTTACATATGTTAATGATGAGGCTTCAATTAAGAGTTTTATTAATTTGGCAATTAGAGAGAGAGATATTAATAATATAATTACCATAGTGCAAACTATTACTAAATTTGAAAGTTATTATGGGCAAGATTGTATTATATATAATTACATCCAAAATATAGTGTTAAATTATCAAGGCAACTTAGAAATAGCTTATTCTGTGATTTTAAATTTGAGAAATATAATTTTAAATTCAACAGCCGAACTTCTTAGCCTTTGTAAGCATAAGTATATAAAGTTATTAATGTTTATGAAGCGTCAAAATTTTTCTGAAAATATTAACAAGTACATTAATGAAATTATTTCAAGCATTCAAGATATTTCAAGCATGCAAGATTGAATTAGCTGTTTTGCATATAAATCCGATTGTGTTAAAATTAGGTTTAAATTGGTGAATTTAGTTGGTAAGGTAGATTATAATTAAATATAGGAGAATTTCTTTTATGAAAAAAATGTTACTAATCTTTAGTTTTTTTCTTATTTTTTTGAATGGATTTCCTCTTAATGCAAGGAAAGTTGATAAGGAAAAATTAAAGGATTTTGTTAATATGGATCTTGAGTTTGTAAATTATAAAGGTCCTTATGATTCTACAAATACGTATGAACAAATAGTGGGTATTGGGGAGTTTTTAGCAAGACCGCTGACCAATTCCAATAGCAACTCAAGTTATTATGGCAAATATTTTATTAATAGATTTATTGATGATCAAGATAAAAAAGCAAGTGTTGATGTTTTTTCTATAAGCAGCAAATCAGAGCTTGACAGTATATTGAATTTAAGAAGAATTCTTACAGGGTATATAATAAAGTCTTTCGATTATGACAGGTCTAGTGCAGAATTAATTGCTAAGGTTATTACAATATATAATGCTGTTTATAGAGGAGATTTGGATTATTATAAAGGGTTTTATATTGAGCCTGCTTTGAAGTCTTTAACTAAAGAAAACGCAGGTCTTTCTAGGGTTTACAGTCAGTGGGCTGGAAAGACTCAAATATTTATTCCTCTTAAAAAGGATATTTTGTCTGGAAATATTGAATCTGACATTGATATTGACAGTTTGGTTACAGATAAGGTGATAGCAGCTCTTTTAAGCGAAAATGAAGCAGGCGTTAACTTTGCAAGAGATATTACAGATATTCAAGGCGAAACTCATAAGGCAGATCAAGATAAGATTGATACTGAATTAGACAATATCCATGAAAGCGATTCTAATATAACAGAAACTATTGAAAATTTAAGGGATCAGCTTGAAAAAGCTACAGATGAAGAGCATAAAAAAGAGATTGAAAGTCAGGTTGATGCTAAAAAGAAAGAAAAGGAAGAGCTAGATAAAAAGGCAATCAATCTTGATAAAGCTCAGCAAAAATTAGACTCTGCTGAAGATAATTTAGATGTTCAAAGAGATACTGTTAGAGAGAAAATTCAAGAGGATATTAATGAGATTAATAAGGAAAAGAATTTGCCAAAACCTGGTGATGTAAGTTCTCCTAAAGTTGATAAGCAACTGCAAATAAAAGAGAGTCTAGAAGATTTGCAGGAGCAGCTTAAAGAAGCTGGTGATGAAAATCAGAAAAGAGAAATTGAGAAGCAAATTGAAATCAAAAAAAGGGACGAAGAACTTTTAAAAAGTAAAGATGGCAAAGTAAGTAAAGATTATGAAGCATTAGATCTTGATCGAGAATTATCCAAAGCTTCTAGTAAAGAAAAAAGTAAGGTCAAGGAAGAAGAAATAACTAAAGGTAAATCACGGGCAAGCTTAGGCGATTTGAATAATGATAAAAACCTTATGTTGCCAGAAGATCAAAAATTACCTGAAGATAAAAAATTGGATAGTAAATTAGATGGTAAAAAAGAATTTAAACCAGTTTCTGAGGTTGAAAAATTAGATAAGATTTCCAAGTCTAATAACAATGAGGTTGGCAAGTTATCACCATTAGATAAGCCTTCTTATGATGATATTGATTCAAAAGAGGAGGTAGATAATAAAGCTATTAATTTGCAAAAGATCGACCCTAAAGTTAAAGACCAAACTACTTCTTTGAATGAAGATTTGGATAAAGATTTGACTACTATGTCTATAGATTCCAGCAGTCCTGTATTTCTAGAGGTTATTGATCCTATTACAAATTTAGGAACCCTGCAGCTTATTGATTTAAATACTGGGGTTAGGCTTAAGGAAAGCACTCAGCAAGGCATTCAGCGGTATGGAATTTATGAACGTGAAAAAGATTTGGTTGTTATTAAAATGGATTCAGGAAAGGCTAAGCTTCAAATACTTAATAAGCTTGAAAATTTGAAAGTGGTATCAGAGTCTAATTTTGAGATCAATAAAAATTCATCTCTTTATGTTGACTCTAAAATGATTTTGGCAGCTGTTAGAGATAAGGATGATAGCAATGCTTGGAGATTGGCTAAATTTTCTCCTAAAAATTTGGATGAGTTTATTCTTTCAGAGAATAAAATTTTGCCTTTTACTAGCTTTTCTGTGAGAAAAAATTTTATTTATTTGCAAGATGAGCTTAAAAATCTAGTTATTTTAGATTTAAATACTTTGAAGAAAGTTAAATAATTTTACAGTTTGATTAAATTTGTGTAAATTGTTAAAAAACTAAGAAGCTAAAAACAGAAGTTTTTAGCTTCTTTAACATTTTTTCGGGATGGTGGGATTCGAACTCACGATCCCCTGCTCCCAAAGCAGGTGCCTTAGCCACTAGGCCACATCCCGAATAAAGCGCACCAATTAGGACTCGAACCTAAAACCTACAGATTAGAAGTCTGTTGCTCTATCCAATTGAGCTATTGGTGCATCTTAAATTCTAATGATGAGTATATCATTTTGAAAAATCCTTGTCAATAAAGTCTAAATACCTTTACTTTGCATATTTTTTATTTTTGTTTTGTGTATAATGTTTTATAATTTTTTTATGATTAATCTTGATTTGATTGTTGATGAAACTTTGTTAAGATATCCTAATGTTAAACCTTTTTTAAATTATAAAAACAATTATGAACTTTTAATAATGGTTATTTTAAGTGCAAGAACAACAGATAATTTGGTAAATAAAATTTCTCCAGACCTTTTTAAAAGGTACGAGAATTTTGAAAGTTTATCAAGAGCAAATGTGAGAGATGTTGAAAAATTAATTTATAAGACTGGTTTTTATTCAAGGAAAGCTAAAAATATTATAAATTGCTCTATTGATATTTTAGAAAAATTTAATGGTGTTATTCCAAATAATATTTTTGATCTTGTTAAGCTGCCTGGAGTAGGTCGAAAAACAGCAAATGTTATTCTTGGGTCTGTTTACAATAAGCCTGCAATTATTGTAGATACTCATTTTAGTAGAGTTGTTACAAGACATGCTCTTTCTTTGGAAAATTCTCCTATTAAGATTGAGTTGGATCTAAAAAGAAGAATAAAGCCTTGTAAGCAGTATAGATTTTCTATGGCTATCAATAAGCATGCAAGAGAAATTTGTACTTCTAGGAGTGTAAGTTGTGATAGTTGTTTTTTAGAAAAATTTGCCCCAAGAGTTTGTTAATTTTTTATTTAAGATGATATTAAATGTTTCATTTTTTTTCTCAGCTGAAAATTTATCATTGCTAGTATTATGTTAATGCCTATTAATATGATTAAGGGATTAATCCATATCCATAGATATTCATTGCCCATTTGCATATAGTTTAGTAGTTCTCCAAGACTGGGATATAGATTTTTGTCTTGTTTTTGCAAAAAGCTTACTACTTCAAAAGTAGTAAGACTTCTTCCCATTTGTAGTGGGATTATAGATGATATTGATGAGAATACTTCTGGAAAAATATGATTCAATATTATTCTAATTTTGCTTGCTCCCATAGCTTCACTGGCTTTAACATAATCTAAATTTTTTATTATTAATGTATTGTTTCTTGCAATAAAAGCAAATCTAATCCATCCATGAATCAAGGCCAATAGTGTTGCTGCTTGAAGCATATTGTAAGTTTTTTGTTTTAAAAAGTAATAAAAAACCAGAGACACAATGTAAAAAAAAGGTAACGTTTGCAATGTTTCGATTGGTTTTGAAATTAGCATGCTAATTTCAAAACTAAACATGCCAATTATTGTCCCAATAAAGATTCCAATTATTGCAGAAATTGTTGCGTAGCTTAGTGAAAGTAGAATAGAGTTTCTGGTTGCAAGTATTAGTCTTGCCATAATATCTCTTCCCATTTTGTCGATTCCTAGTGGGTTGCCTTTTGTGGGTGGCATAGGTATGTTTTTAATAGGTTTTAAATAAACTTTATTTGGATCTTTTTTATAGATTGCAATTTTTGAATTTTCATTAACCAGTGATGGAGTAATAATTAGCAATACAATAAATATTGTAAAGAGTGCGATATAAATTTTTTTTATTATTGTATCTGGTTTCATTAGCTTAGAGTGTCCTTATATGGGTTGATTTTGTAAATTAGAATATCTGTTATTATATTTGGAATGAGCATAATGAAAACTCCAATAAAAATCAAATCTTTAGAAATAGCGTAATCATTGAATTTCAAAGCATTTAAATATAATGCTCCGATTCCATCAATTTCAAACATTGATTCAATCATTGATGCTCCAAAAAAAGCGGTTGTAAGAATAGGTCTCATGTTCGTGAGCAGCGGTGTTATTGATGGAATTAACGCATGTTTTAAGATTATTTGTAATTTATTTATTCCTCTTGATTTTGCGGCTTTTATGTAAAATTCTGATAAAGTTTTATCAAGAGATTGTTTAAAAATTACAGAATTAAATATGAAGAATGAAAAAAACCATGCAAATCCACCTATTATTAAATTTTTTGGATTTAAATTAAGGTAATATATTAAAGACAATATTAAAAATACTGTTAAGTTTCTTGGCATGGAGTGGAGTAATAACATTAAATATTCTAGAATATTATTTATTAGGTTGTTTTTTATGTAAATTTTCCAAATTATAATAAGGACTATTGCTGCAATATAAGAGAGCAAGGCGCCCGGAATTGAGACTTTTAAAGTATTGAATATTTTTTGAAAAATTATTTTAGTAGTTGGCTTTCCTTTACTTAGCAAAGAATATCGATGCTTACCCCACAGTATTCCTTGATTTTTTGTTTTGTATATTATATATGAATTGCCGGCTATATGTTTTAAAAAGCAATCTTTTTCTAATTTTGATTTAGGATTAAGGTTATGTATCAGGGAGTATCTTTCTATACTTTTATATATTCCAATATATTGTAAGTAATTTTTTAGGATATTTGTTTTAACAAAAGGATTATACTGGGGTTCATTTGAAAAAAAATTTACTAAGGATACGCAAAAAAATGATGCAAAAATTAAATTAATTAATAAATATATTATATTTTTAAAAATAAATATTTTCAATAAAGACTAATCCTTCGGGTTGTTGGAGGCAGGTTTATTGCTTTTTATATTTTTTTTGGTTTGGATAATGCAACTTGATAAAAAATAATAAATTAAACCTATTGCTATTGATATAAGGTAAAAATTTTGATTCTTGGAAAGGGGCTTTTGTAAGTTTAATATTTGCCCTTGGTTATATTGATCTTTATTGGTGTTAGTTTTTATTACTGTTGAGTTTTTTGGGTAGTAGCCCAATTTTTTAGCTTCTTTTAGAATTTCTGATTTAGATACTTGTAGATTAATATATCTTGCTTTTAATTCTTTTTGAATTTCTTTTAGTTTTTCGATGTGATTTTTTATTAATATTAAGTTGTTATCCAATTTTTGATAATTAACAAATCCTCTCTCTCCAAATATGGGAGCTATTATAAAATAGCTTAGTATTCCTGAGTAAAAAGACATTGCAATTTTTTTATAAATGGTCATATAGCTTGTAATTATATTCTTAATATACTATATTTACAAGTAGTTAAAGTTGGTTTAGATTGTAGTTCTATTAGTAGTTTCGGAGAGCAAGTTTGGCATGAAGGAAAGTATTTTTTTTATCAAGGAAGGTCCCAAGGAAGTTGATTTTGATATTGAAAAGGTATTTTTAAGAGGTGAATCTGTTGATATTGTTCCTACAACTTCAGATAATCTTAAAACTTTTTTAGACGAAAAGCTGTTAAAACTCGATAACATATTAAAAGAAAGGCATGGCGAGTTGATTAATTGTTTAAAGGACGTTGAGCTTCGTGTTGAGAGAGTTGAAAAAGAAATGCTTGACAATAGTCTTAAGCTTGTTCAAAGAGATTTTATTTCTTATGATTCTAAGGCTTTTGAAAAAAAGTCATCTGAGACAGATGACTCATTTCCTAAGAAAGAAGATAATTTGCCTAATATTTCTATTGGTCAAGAAGAATTAGATGCGCTTCTTGAAGGTATCAATTATGTCCCAAAAGAAAATGAAGAAGTTCAGCACGATGTTAAATTTAATAGAGATAAAGATTTAAGCTTGACTAGCAATTTTCATGTGGATGATAATTTGTCTAATAATAATATTTTAAAAAAAGAAGATATTAATGCTGGCAGTGATAATGTGTCCACAGAAAATATTGAGTTAAATAATAATAACGATCACAGTGAAAAATTGGAGAGCTTTACAGATAATAAACAACGTTTAGATTTGATTGATGAGAATGGAAACATTAAGCATGAGAATGGTAGCAATTGTGCGATTCTTGAGAGCTCTGGTGAGCGTTTTGAGCTAAAAGAATTTGATGACTTTGAAAATATTTTAAAAGAGGACCTAGGCTCTAAGGTTGCCGAGGGGTCTTTTTCTAATGATGGAGAGAAAGATTCGCATGATCATTTGAGTGATGAGGCAGATCAAAACCAAAGCAATGATTTTGCTAATTATAAAAAGTCCAGCTCTCAAAACACAACTAAGGATCCTTCTAATTTTAATTTTAAGGATGTTGAAAGGGTTGTGAGCAAATTTAATGCGCAAGAATCTTTAAATAATGTTGCGCTAAGTAGCGATGAAAAAGCCATATTAATAAATTTTATTGATAGAGTAGAAAGTGAGCTTGAGTTAAATCCTAATAGAAATATTTTTAAAATTAAACAAGAGTATGAAGTTTTAAAAAAAGTTAAATTTTTACTTACCAAAGGTTAAAAATCCATTCGTTTAAATTCTATTTTTTACAAAAATTCTTAATTCTTAAATTAATTTTTGATAGCTTGGGGTGTTCTTGTTTTAACTTATTAAGTTTGGTTTAAAAGATATTATCAGTAAAGCCAAACAACATCTTATCTTTTGATAAAATGTTGTTTTTGTCATGGTTACATTTTAATTATATTTATTTTTATGCTTTTTATATATAAGCAAGATTAATCTGCATTGTTGTGATGTTCATGGTGATCTTTTTGATTATCATTGCTAGAAGTATTATCTTTTTCTAATAATTTTTTTTCTAAGTCAAATACATCAAAAAAAGTCCATTTGCTAGTAGTGTAGTAATATTCATCTTTATCTTTTTTAATTAATATGTCTTTGTCATTTTCTTCTTTTTTATTAAAATAAACTTCAATATTATTGACACTTTTATTGCTCCATTGGACTTGAATTCTGTACTGAAGATTGTAGTCATCTATTTTAGATTTATCAATTTCAAGTCCATCAGCTTTAAATTCAGCAATAATATTTAAAGGCCTTTCCTTTATCATTTTTTGGTTATTTAAAAAATAAAGGCCATCTTTAGTGGTAATTTCATAGTTATTATTTATATTATTTTCATTTTCTTTGTTTAATTTTCTTATTATTTTGAATGATAAAGTTTCTAATTTTGTGTTTTTTTCTTGGAATAATGCAGTATCTGAGAATGTATTGTAAGAATTTCCTTTATATGATAAGAAAATGTTTTTTGTTAAGTAAACATTTTCGTCGCTGCCTTTAATGTATGCTAGTCTTGAATCGCCTTCTCCTGATTTTCCAACAAAAATTTCTGTTAACAGTTTGTTATTATTGTCAAATAATTTAAAACTTGGGTTTTCCCCAATTCCCAGTTCTTTGTGTTTTTTTTGATCTCTGCTTACAAGTTTATTTTTTTGAAGCTCGTCTAATGCTTTAATTAGAGAGTTAACTTTTTTATTGTCAACAGGAATATTTTGTTTATTGTATGTTAGCATCCAATCTTTGCCAAGTTTTGTTAGTGTTCCTTCAAGCTCTGTTTCAATTTTAGAAATTAAATTAAAATCAAAATCAAAGAATTTTTCTTCCAGGATCCTTGCTACTTTATTTTCATTTGAAAAAATTATTCCCAATAAGAATGTAGATGTTAACACTATTATTGTCAATATTTTTATTTTTTCTTTATTGATTGAGAATATTTTTGGTTTTGTCATAAATACTCCTTTGTTCTTATTAATTTGTTTTTCTTTTTCTAGTAAATCTAACAAGTCCAAATATTAATATTATTGTTGGAAGAATAATTAAGTTAACAATTATTAATGAAAACTTTGCATTGACCATTTCGTTTGAAGAGCTTGCAAATTTTAATTTAGCTCGTACTTCTCTGGACTTAATATTAAAAAATTCTTCCTTTTGCATTAAATAATCTGAAATTCTTCCTGATAGTTCAAAGTTTGATGGAGAACCGTTGTACATATAATCACTAAATATCATGCTTGATCCTGTTAGGATTATTTTAGAATTTTTGGAATATTGATCTTTATAAGGACTTTTAATTTTCCCTTCAATTGCATATCCTAGTATTTTAATTTTATTCTCTTCAAATTTATTTGGAATTTCAAATGCATTCAAAGATATGTTTGAAAGATTAGGCTCTTTAACTTGCCATGATTGTTTGGAGCTTGCAAATAGAGGTAAAAATTTTACTTCTGTTTCGTCTTTTTTTATAAGTTCTAATGAGCTGCTCCAAGGAATTGTAGCGGTATAAAAATTTTTAAGTAATGGCATGTCTTTTTTTATAATATTGCTTTTGTCTATTAAAATCCATGGATAGTAAGTTTGGAAATTGCCACCCAAAAAGATTGTGGGTGCTCTTTTATCAAGAATAATATTATCGTTGTATTTTATACCATAACTTTCAAATAGATCAAATAGGCCGGATTTAATAGGAGCTATGCCATATGGATTTTGAGGATTGTAGTCAATTGCACTTGTTGCAACAAATATTTTTCCATCATTAACAACAAAATCGTCAATTTTTTTTGCAATTTCTTTATCAATTTCTTTAGCACCAATAATGAATAATCCATTTATATCTTTTCTAATGTCTTCTAATTTTTCAGTTTTTAAATCTATCTCTTTTATTTCAATTCCAAATGCTTTTTTCATTATTTCGGAAAAGTTTTTGTGTGCTTCTTTTAAAGTGCTGTCTCCAAAAGCAAGTCCTAAAACTTTTTTTGTATTGTTTATTAGTTTGTCAAGTACATTTGCAAGGTCATATTCTAAATTACTAATTTCTGTTACAACCGGTATTACTTCTCTTTTGCCCTCGTAAATAATCTCAATTCCTGAATATATTTTAAGTATTGAGAGCTGATTAATATCTCTTAAATCGATTTGCTGAGAAGGAATGCCAATGTGCTCTAATGGTGTTGAAATTTTATCAGCGTCAAGTTCTTTGTAAATTACCTTACCTTTTGAAGCATCAGAAAAACTTATTAAAAAATTTTTTACTTGGCTTGGAAAAGCAAAATAGTTTTCAAGGCTTCCCGAATTGTAATATGTTATATATATTGTTTCATTTGCACTTGAGAACAAATTTTTTGTAACTTTAGATATTGTAAAAGCTTTGTGTTTTGTAAAGTCTATTTTAAAAATGAAAATAGATATATTACAAAAAATCAAAAAGATTATTGTAAGGTTCAGTGTTAGGTTTAAAACTTCATTTTCTTTATTTTTCATAAATTTATCTCCATTTTTTTAGTGTTATGCTGTGTGTGCTTAGTATTAGAAATGTGATTGTGAATGTAATAAAATAAATAAAGTCTGATAAGTTTAATATGCCCATATTAAAATAGCTAAAGTGATTAGTTATTGAAACAAAATTAAGCATTTCTCCTATTATATTTTCTTTTCCGAATATCATAACCAATTTTCCAGAAAATAATATTAATATCAGTGTAAATACGGTTAGAATGTAAGAGACTATTTGGCTTTTTGTAATAGAGGATATAAATGTTCCCATGCTTAGCACTGAGAGAGAATAAAGAATTATTCCTAGGTATTGAAGAAATATTATTCCAAGATCAAATTCACCCATGAAAATTGTCATTATTGTAAGGGGTAGGGTAAGTGAGAATAATATTAAGGTAAATATTTTAAGAGTAATAAATTTACCTAAGACTATCTCTTGAGGGCTTAGCGGCAGAGCATAAAGAAGTTCAATGCTTCCTGTTTTATGCTCTTCTGAGAATACTCCCATGCTAAGTGCTGGCAGTACCAACATTAAAATAATAGGCATTGAAGAGAAATAAGAGGTAAGAGATGCATTGTCTTTAATAAAAAATCCTGATAAAAAAATAAATGAAAAGTTTATGAATATTAAAAAAAATAGCATCACAACGTATGCAGTTGGAGTTCCAAATAATATTTTTAGTTCTTTTTTAGAAAGCGATAAAGATTTCTTTAAATCTATTTTCATTTTTCTCTCTCCTTGGTTAATTTGCTAAATATCTTTTCAAGACTTTCATGTTTTGGGATCATTGCTTTTAAGATTATATTATTTTTTACTATGTAGCTAAAGAGATCTTCTTCTGTTTTGCCTTGAGATAGTTTTAATGAAATATTTAAGTCTTTTTCGTGTTCTTCAAATTTTATTAATGTAAAAATATCATTTTTGCTATTGAAAATTTTTTTTTCATTTTCAGATTTTTTTAAAACTATTAATTCTATTTCAATCTCTTTAAGTTTATTTTTAATAATATTTTCTTTTGTGTCATCAGCAACAATTACTCCGTTGTTGACAATAATTATTCTTTTACAAATAGATTCTACTTCACTTAGTATGTGTGAAGAGAATAATATTGTACTTTCTTTTGCAAGCTCTCTTAAAAATTCTTTAAATTCAATTATTTGATTTGGATCAAGACCATTTGTTGGCTCATCAAGTATTACAAGTTTGGGATTGTTTATTAAAGCGCCAGCTATTCCCACTCTTTGTTTAAATCCTTTTGAGAGTTGAGAAATCAGCTTATCTTCAACTTCTTTTAATTTGAATATGCTTATTACTCTATCAATTTCTTTTTTTAATTTTTTAACACCTTTTATTTCTGATATGAACTTTAAATATTCCTTAACAGAAAGCTCTGGATAAAGAGCTAGTTTTTCAGGAACATATCCTATTTGTTGTAGTATTTCTTTTGAATGCTCTACAATGTCTTTTCCAAAAATTTTTACATTACCTTTGCTTGGATAATGAAATGATGTTAAGATTTTGATTAATGTGGACTTTCCGGCTCCGTTTGGGCCAAGTATTCCAAGCACTTCGCCTTCTTCAACCTTAAAGCTAACATTAAATAGTGCTGTAAATGGCCCATACATTTTAGTAACTTTTTCTACATTTATCATATACCCTCCTATTTAATAATAAAGTTATTTTTATTTGCTTCAAGTCTCATCCCATCTCTTGTTAAAAAAATTTCTCCGTCTGGATATTCCAATTTTGCCTCCTTTAGTAAGTTTTCAAGATCTTTTCTTAATGTATATCTTTCGCTAAAATGAATAAGGCCTGTTTGTAAAACTTTTGCTTGCTTGACAATATTTGCAGCCCCACCAGCTGTTAAGTGAAGTTTTTTATCTGCTTCCTTTTTTAGCTCATTTTTAAATGTACTCTCAATTATTACAAGGTTAAAATTTTTGATTTGTTGTATGAGTTCTTTAAAATAACCAGTATCTGTAAGGTATGCAACTTTTAGTCCTTTTTTAGATTTTCCAAGTATTTCTGATGGCTTTATAATTTTTCCGTTTACCAATATTTCTTTTCCATCTTGTAGGGCTTTTCTAATAGGCCCTTTAGGAATATTTAACTCTTCTGCTTTTTCTGTATTGAATTTTCCAGGCTTATCTTTTTCTATGAATAAATATCCAACACATTCTATTGAATGTTTTAGTTTGGTATATTCAATTTTTTTTGTTTTGTCCTCATATATTATTTTGTCGGTTTTATTTATGATTATTTCTTTATAAATTATTTCATAATTTTTATATATTTTAAGCATATTTATATTGGCTTTTGTATAGTTTTTTATTCCAACAGGCCCAGCAATTATTAATGGGTCTTTTCTTGTTTCTCCACTTTGTGACATCAGCATCACTATTCCGAGTAGTCCTGTGATGTGATCAGCATGCAAATGCGTAATGCAAATCATTTTTATTTTTTGCCAAGATATTTTTTGCTTTCTTAAAGACATTTGGGTTCCTTCTCCACAATCGAATAAAAAATTATCCCCATTGTATTCGATTAGCACGGACGACAAATATCTGTTATGGAGCGGCCTTGTTCCTCCAGTTCCTATAATGTTAATATTGAATCCCAAAGATTATTCTCCTGGTTTGTTCTGAAAGTATTAATTAATTTTAATTGGTTTGTTAAATTTTGCCTCACTTTCTAGTTTCTCTTTGGACAAGAATTATTTTAGCTTAACTTAAACATTATATTATTTTTTTTTGAATTTAGAAATATTTAGAAATATTAAGAGATATAATCGCGTATTAGCATAGATTTGAAAATTTTGATTTTAAGAATGATCCAAAATATTATAGTATTTTTCATATCTTTTAATATTATAATGATTTGGAATTTTGTCAATTTTTTCAATATTATTAATTAATAAATTAGATAAGTATGGTGCCATTGATATGCCCCTTGTTCCAAATCCATTTAATATGAAGATATTTTTATGCTTGGGGTGTTCTCCTAAGAAAGGCTCTCTGTCAAGGGTTGAAGGTCTTATGTGGGCTTTTTGATCAATAACTTTGCATTTTAGATTTGTTATTTTTTTAAATTTTCCCAATAATTCTAATTTTGCCCATTCATTTGTAAGCGTATTCCAAGTGTTCCATTCATAAGTCCCCCCAAGGTAAAATTTATTGCCCTTTAAGTGAATTAAGGATACGTGTCTATTGTAAACCTCTTTAAAATTTAATTTGTTACATTCTAATATAATGATTTCTCCTTTTGCAGGCTCAAATGGGAGATAAGAAAAAAATCCTTTGAGTTTTTCTTTATATCCTTTTGCAAATATTAATTTTTCAAATTTGAAATCTTCTATTTTGAAAGAATTTTCTTTAAGTTTAATTTGATTTTCGTCTATATTTTTGTTTATATATGAATTTTTTTTGATTAAATATTTTTTAATATTTTTTATATAGATTTTTGTATTAATCCTGGCGCCTTTTATTATCATTCCGCCGTTAGAGTCGTTTGAGAAATTGTAAATTTTTCCATCTTGTATTTTTAAAATAAAGTTTTTTATGTTTTTATCATTTTTAAGTTTATCAATCAGTTCATTTTTTTGATTTTCAGTAGTAAAAGGTCTAAAAATATTTTTTTCTATAAAAAAATTAGATTTAATGGTTTTTTCAATTTCTTGATAGTAATTTTTTGCAAATTCAAAAATATGTGGTTCTCTCCAAGCAATGTTCATTTTCCTACCCATAATGGGATTAATAAGTCCGCCTGCTACTATTGTTGCTTTTGTATCTTCATTGTCAAAAAGAATTACTTTTTTATTTCTTTTAAGCAGTTCGTAAGTAACAGTGCTTCCCGCTATTCCTCCCCCAATAACTGCAAATTCATAATGCATTATAAACTCCTTTTTGAATTTTACTTATTTGTAAAATTTAGAGTATTTTTTGGCTTTGATGAAGTTTAATTAAAGATTTATTAGTCTTTTTATTTTCAGAGAGTAAGTGCAATTGTTTAATTTTTGTGCTTTTTTATCATTTAAAAACCTTTTATTTTCAATTATAATATATCATTATGTTTTTGTATAAGGGATGTTTTATGGCCGGGAAAGAAGATAATGATGCTTGTGTTTTGCATGATAAATCATTGAAATTAGTTTTAAAGAGTAGATCAATAGTTGTTGCTGGTGAGATTACTAAGGATGTTTCTAGGCTTTTCCAGGAAAAAATATTATTGTTAGAGGCTTTAGATTTTAAAAAGCCCATATTTGTGTACATTGATTCAGAAGGAGGCGATATTGATGCTGGATTTGCTATTTTTAATATGATTCGTTTTGTTAAGCCTAAAGTTTTTACAGTTGGAGTAGGGCTTGTAGCTAGTGCTGCTGCTTTAATTTTTTTGGCAGCAAAATTAGAAAATAGATTTTCACTACCTTTTGCCAGGTATTTATTGCACCAGCCTTTGAGTGGATTTAAAGGAGTTGCTACAGATATTGAGATTTACACTAATGAGTTAAATAAAGTTAAAAAAGAACTTAATAATATTATTGCAAAAGAAACAGGTCAAAAAATTTCTAAAATAGAAAAGGATACTGATAGAGATTTTTGGCTAGACAGTGGCGCTGCAAAAAAGTATGGACTTGTATTTGAAGTTGTTGAGACAAAATGCCAACTTGAAGAGTTTGTTTCTTCTTAATGTTTTATTTTTTTCCTGCAATTTTGTAGATACAGATTTTAGTGTTTTGGAGCTTAAGGTTGCAAATTTTAATTTAAATGATGACTCTTCTCAAGGTTTACTCGATTCTGCTTATAATATTTTAAGTCAAAGTTTTGATTTGATAATTATTAAGAATCTTGAGAATAAAAATGTACTTGATTTAATTAATAATAGAGTTTTATTTGGAACTTTTAAGAATGCTTATTTTATTGATCAAGGCAAGGAACTTTCTGTTAGTATTCTTTCTAAGCACAAAATAAATATTAAAGTTTTAAGTGTAATGCAAAATTCTTGTGATTTAAAATTAGGATTGCTTGTGGATTTTAAATTTAAGAGCAATCACTATGGTATTGTTATTTATAATTTAAGCAAGGATTTTATTAAAAATCCTGCTAGTTTGCAAATTAATGAGCAAATTTTATATTTAAAAGCTCAAATAGATAAATTAATTTTTATTTTAGATGAATCTGAATTTGTTATTTTTGATTTATTGATCAAAAATGGGTTTTTTAGCTTAATAAATGATTCAAACAATGTTTCAATGTTAGCAAATAAAATTGATTTTAGAGTTTTTTCTAATTTTTTTGCTAGGGTTTCTTTATATTCATTTATGTTTGTAATTGCAGATTATTTGCATAGCAATTATGTTATTGAAAATTTTCCTCAAAAAATAGTTATCAATTAAGTTTTTATATTTATTTTATTATTTAGCTTGACATTGCAATATATTATTATTTATTATATTATTCTATGCCGAAGTGGTGGAATTGGTAGACACACAGGACTTAAAATCCTGAGGAGGAAGCTCCGTACCGGTTCAAGTCCGGTCTTCGGTATTTTTTAATTTTTTATTGAGATTTTTCAGCCAATTTTTTGTTTATAAAGATTCCCAGTGTAAATAATATTCCTAAAGACACAAAAGATGTAAAGCCGATTTTAAAGTTCAATTTTAATACAATTAATATCATTTGTAGAATTGATCCAAAAATTAAGCCTTTTGATAAATAAATAAAATTATTTAAGTTATTATCTATTATTTTCTTTATTATTAATATTGATGTAATTATTCCTATTGTTGCAGCTGTTGCAAATATTGTAATAAGGGTAATGTTAAATTCAGATATAATAAGTATTATTTCTTTATAAAAGCCAAGTAGCAAAAGCATTGCAGATCCTGAGATTCCTGGTAAGATCATTGATGCTCCGCTTATTGTTCCAGAGGATATCAATAATAAGTAATATTTTATTGAGTTTTTGTCTTTAGGTATTGTACTTTGCAATTGTATATTAGATTCTTTGATTATTAACAAGAGTACAATAATGCTCATGCCAATAAAAAACAATAAATTATTTAATATTTTTGTATTACTATTTATTTCTTTTATAGATATTTCTGTTTTTAGTGTTAGCATATTTCCAAATGCTAATCCTATAAAAAATGTTATTAGCAGCGCTTCTATTATTCCATTGTCAAAAGCATATTTAAATATTTTAGCAGTTAGTAATATTGAGGTTAGCATTCCTGTTGCCAAAATAGTTAAAAACATTAAATTTTTTTTAATTTCTGTGAGTTTTAATATTTCTGAGATAGAGTCTATTATTTTGTAATAAATTTTTAATATTAAAGCCAGTGTTCCCCCAGAAACCCCCGGAATTATGTTTGCAATTCCAAGTAAGATTCCCTTGATATAAATATTAAGCATTTTTATTTTAGGCTTTTAATATTTTTAATTTAAATGTCTTATCTGTCATCGCCTTCGCCATTTATTGTGCCATTTTCATGTCGTTTTTGTATTTTTCTTAGGTTTGTAAGGGCAACATCTTCAAGGGTAATGCCCAAATTATTGCTTAAACTTGACAGGTACCATAATACGTCCCCAAGCTCTTTTTTAATTGATATTAAATATTCATCATCAATAATGTAATTTTTGTCTCTTCCCAATTTTTTTATTTTTTCAACAACTTCTCCAGTTTCACCAGCAAGACCAAGTGTTGTTAAAATTAATTCTTCTTTTTTATTTTTGTATTTAGCAGTTTTTTTTGCTTTTTCTTGGTATTCGTTTAGCTCCATGTTGAGAGAAAGTTTATTACAGTTTATTATTATTTGCAAGTCCAAACAGGATTTATTTTTTTTATGTTTTTTATTATATTTGATTAATTAATCGTAAAAGAATTTGTAGTATGAATGAGTAAAACTTTTTTGTTATTTAAAGTAGTTTTTATTTTTTTTAATATAATTTGTGTTTTTTCTTATCCAGAAATAAAAAATTTTTCAAGAAAAGACCCTGTTTTTTCTGATCTTAAAATTAAAGTTTTAAAATATAACAAAAAACAGCATATTCCCTTGTTTTTTTACTTGTATAAAGTTAAAAAAGGAGATACTTTTTTTAAAATTGCCAATAAAATAAATGGATGGCAGTCTGGCATTGCTACTGTTAATTTATTAGATTCTCCTGTTGTGAGTGTGGGAGAAGAGATTCTTATTCCTAGCAAAAAAGGAGTTTTTGTTTTTGATAGTAAGGATTATAGGTTTAATAATTTGCTTTTAGCAACAAGAGATCTTACTAAAGCTGAAAAGGTAAAAATTAAAAGGAATGATAGAGTTTATGAATTTTATTTTTTTGATTTTGTCAAAAACCCGGATTTTGGACTTTTTTCAGGCACAGAGTTGCTTTTTTTCTTAAATGCCAACTTTATTTTTCCTTTAAAAAAATTTATTGTTAGTTCTGATTTTGGTTTTAGAAATGATCCTTTTACCGGCAATAAAAGTTTTCATACGGGAATAGATCTTGCAGCTCCAATGAATACGGAAGTGTATTCTTCTTCTTCTGGAGTAGTCATTGAAGTTGGATACAACGATCTTTATGGTAATTTTGTTGTAGTTGGTCATAAAAATAATATTAAATCTCTTTATGGGCATTTAAATTCATATTCTGTAAAGATAGGGGATTTTGTTAAATCGGGTGAATTTCTTGGAAGAGTAGGGCAAACGGGGCGTTCAACGGGGCCTCATTTACACTTTGAAATATTAAAAAAAAATATTCCCATTAACCCCTTGAAGGTTTTAAAATAAAGCTAGTTGCAAGCCAGCTAAATATATGATATTATCAAATTGTATTGATTATTAATAAATAATAGTATATAATTATTTGTTTGATAAAAATATTTTTACACTTTTACACCAAGATTTTAAAAGAAAGTGTTTCATTTTAATATAATTATTGGTATTAAAAAATTTTTTGGTTTCAAAACTATACATTTAATTTAAAGCAATGTTATTTTTTTGTATTTATTATAATTTAATAATGTAATAATTTAAAATAAATCTTATTGATCAATGTGATATTCGATTATTTTATTGTGTAAAGTTTTTCTTCCTATTTTTAGTATTTCAGCGCATTTGCTCTTGTTGTTTTTAGAATGAAAAAGCGTTTGTTTTATTATTTCTTTTTCGGCCTCTTTTAGGCTAATTCCTATTGGTAGTGTTATTTTAAATATAAGATTTTCATTATTTTTGATTTTTACTGGTAAATCTTCTTTAGTGATTTGTTTGCCCTTTGATAATATTAATGCGCTTTCAAGTACATTTTTTAATTCTCTAATATTTCCTGGCCAATCGTAATAATAGAGAGCTTTCATTGCATCATTAGAAAGAGTTTTTTCTTCTCTGTTGTTTTCTTTTGCAACGTCTTTTATTAGTATGTTTGTTAAATAAGATATATCATCTTTTCTCTCTCTTAAAGGCGGTATGTTTATATTAATAATATTTAATCTATAAAATAAATCTTCTCTAAATTTTTCCTTTTTAATTTCCTCTTCAATGTTTTTGTTTGTTGCAGCCAGAAGCCTGATATCAACTTTAATTGTAGTTTCTCCCCCAACACGTTCAAAGGTTTTGTTTTGCAGTACTCTTAAAAGTTTAACTTGAATTTCAGGCGAAATTTCTGCTATCTCATCAAGGAAAATTGTGCCTTTGTTTGCAAGTTCAAATCTGCCTTTTTTTTGGGAAATTGCTCCAGTGAATGCTCCTTTTTCATGGCCAAAAAGTTCGCTTTCAAGAATGCTTTCAGAAAGTGCAGCGCAATTTACTTTTATAAATGGTTTGTCATTTCTATTTGAAAGATCAAAAATAGCATCCGCTATTATTTCTTTGCCAACACCGCTTTCGCCTGTTATAAGAACAGATGCATTTGATTTTGCTATTTTTATTACAAGTTCAAAAATTTTTTGCATTAATAGTGATTTTCCCATGATTTTTTCATAGTATTTTAGGTCTTTTCTTATTAGTATATTTTCTAAATTGGCATTTTCATTATCGTTATTTTCTTTTTTATTTAGTGATCTTTTTATTATTAGCAAAAGTCTTTCAAGGTCTAAGGGTTTTGTTAAAAAATCGTAAGCACCCTCCCTCATAGCATCCACAGCAGAATCAACTGTTCCGTGGGCAGTTAGAATAATAAAAGGTATTCCTAAGTTTTTTTCTTTAACTATTTTGAGCAATTTTTCTCCAGATATCTGAGGCATTCTCAGGTCAGATATTATTACATCAAGATTTTCATTTTCAATTGTTTCAAGAGCCTCTTCTCCGTCACTAGCAGTGAAAACAAAATATCCTTCATCCTCAAGATAAGTAGCAATTCCTTCTCTAATATTCTTTTCATCATCAGCTACAAGTATTTTGCTCATTTTCAATACCCTTCAATTAAAATATTTTTTTTATTTAGTTTGGGAAGTGTAATTGTAAAAATAGTGCCTTTGCCTTCTTTGCTTTCCATAAAAATTTCACCCCCAAGCTCTTTTATTATTTTATAAGAAATAGTAAGGCCTATTCCACTTCCTTTTTCTTTTGTGCTAAATTGAGGTTTAAATATTTCCTCTTTTACTTCATCTTTTATTCCATTTCCATTATCTTTTATGTTGATATGTATTTTATTGTCTTTTTCGAAAAGAAAAATTTCTATTTTTTTTATTTCTTTTTTTGTTTCAAGTAATGCTTCTTCTGCATTTTTAACTATGTTTATAATAACTTGTTTTAACAGTTTCTCATCAATGAGAATATTGCTTATTTTGTCTAAATTAAGCAATAGTTTTATGTTTTTGTTTTCTAATCCAGGATTTAACAATTCACACACACTGCCTAATACTTGTTTAATGTCTTTTTCTTGTAAGTTAATTTTTATTGGCCTTACGGTTAATAAAAATTCTGTTACTATTTTATCTACTCTGTTTATTTCTTCTTTTATTACTTTAAAATAATTTTCAGCTTTGTTATTCTTTATATTTTCTTTTTCAATTTCCTTTTTTAGCAATTGTAAATTTATATCGATTGCTCCAAGTGGGTTTTTGATTTCATGGGCAATATTTCTTGCATGTCTTGTAAAAGAGGCTAAAGCCTCAACTCTTCTAAATAGCTCCTCTTTCTTTTTTTTCTCTTTAATGTCTTCGATTAAAATAATATTGCCTTCAAGTTTTTTTTCTTTTACATAAGGCATAAATGAAATTTTAATATATATGCTGTTTGAGATTGGAACTTCTAATCCTATTATTTTATCTTCTGTTCTAACTAGTTCTTTTATTAAATTTATTAAGATTGGAATTTGAATATCATCAAGAATTTCTATTTTTGATTTAGACGTTAAAGCTAAAATTTGGTATAAAATCTTGTTTGAGTAGATTATATTGTTTTGTTTGTCAAGTACAATGATGCCTTCATTAATTGATGCAAATATTCCGTCATATATTTCTATTTTTTTGTAAATTTGTTCAATAAATTTAGTTTTTTCTTCATTAGATAATTTGTTTAGCTTTGTTAAAGCTTTTTTGAAAAAATTATTCATATCTCCTCATAATTTAGCATCAAGTTTTCTATTATTAATTTTTTATTTTGATTATAGGGGCGATATTTGTAAATATTTTTTAAATGCTGTGTGTATTTGAGATATTGATTTATGTTTATTTTTTTTTCTAAAAAATCTTTTCTAATGTTAATTGCAAGTTCGTTTAAAAATATTTTAAAGCTTTGATCATCTTTTATAAATTCGCTTTCTTCAAGATTAAATATGGATTTTTTTTCTTTTATTATATTTAAAATTTTTATCAATTCTTTTTTTATTTTTTTGCTTTCTTCTTTGTAAAATGAGGCAAAATACTCTTCAATTGTTATATCTTTATTTATTAGAAAGCTTTCTTTGAATCTTTGAATTTCTAAGTTTCTTTCTGATTTTGTGAAATTGTAGACTCTAAGTCTTGAAAGTATTGTTTTTGGTATTTTATTTTTATTTCTTGCTGCTAAGATAAAGTAAATATTTGAAGGTGGCTCTTCTAGTATTTTTAAAAGTGAATTGTGCACGTTGAATGATAAATTTTCGATTTCGTTTATGTATATTACCTTTGGTTTTACTTTTTCAGAAAAAATCCAAGTTTGAATTTTTTTTACATCATGAACAGTAATGCTATGATTTATTTCTTTGTTTATATTTTCTATATTTTTTATAAGCTCATTTTTTATTTTTTCATTGTATTCTTTTTCATAATAAACAGAATTAATATAGTTGATATTTTTCTCTATTTTTTTCAAATTTTTTTCATTACTGAAATTACATTTGGTGAAAATTACAGTTTTAATATACTCTAAGTATTTATTTGCTATTTGGTGTGAATTTGTAGAAAGATGCGCTTTTGCTTCTACTGTATCGAAATTTGAGAAAATGAGTAAATTGGGGTTTGTTAAGTTTTTCCCGTTTAATATTTTTTTTGCAATCTCAATAGCGCTGATCTTTTTTGATGAAAATTTTTCTCCTAGTAAAAGAATTGCATTTGGCAATATTTTTTGATCATATGCGTTTATTATGTCTTTGGCAATTTTGGGAAGCATTGTCATTTTTGGCTCCTTATTTTGTTTTTGAAATTTTAAAGAGATAGTTTATTCCAGGGTTTAAATAATCAAGTAGTTTGCTTTCTTTTAGGAAATATTCGGGTTTAAATATTTGTTGTGAGTGTATTATGTAAACCACGATTGCAATTATTCCAAAAGCTTCAAGCAGGCCAAGTACTAGGCCCAGTATTCTATTAAAGAATAATAATTTAAGTTGGCTTATTATTGACTCTATTAATGCCTGTAGGATTAAAAATCCTATATGTATGAGCAGAAAAAATACAAGTAGTGCTTGAATGTAGGATAGTTCAACAATAGGCTCAATCAGTCTTCTAAACTCTTCAGTTTTTTTGTAAAGCAGTAATATTAAAACAAAAACCTCAGCAAATCCACTAATTTCTTTAATAAATCCTCTTAAAAATCCTCTAAATCCTAAAGATGTAAAAATTATTATTATTAGTATGTCTACTATTCCGGTTATTTTTACAGGATCGTTTGTTATCATTTAGATTTTGTCTCCTTAATATCTTTTATTAGTAATTTGGCTATTAAAGTTGAAGAATGCTTATTGTTGAATTTTTCGATATTTTCTTTAAGAGAGTTGATTTTTTCTTTATCTTTTAAAGTTTCTTTTATAATTTTTAAAATATTTGTATTTAAAATTTCATCTTCGTCTATATAAATACAAGCATTTTGATTTTCTAGTAGTTTTGCATTTTTAATTTGATCTCCTCTAGAGCCTTTTTTAAATGGAATCAAAATTACACATGTGCCAGCATTTGCAAATTCTTTTATTGCTCCAGCTCCAGCTCTGCTTATTATTATATTGGAAAATTTAACTATGCTTGCCATTTCTTCTGCGTTAAAAAATTGTCTTCTCAGGTAATTGTCTTCTCTTAAGGCATTTAAGTTTTTCCCCGATTGATGGATGAAGTAGATTCCAATATCCCTTTTAATACAGAGTGCAAGGTTGTTTAAAGCATTAGCCCCAAGAGATCCCCCAAGTATGCTAATAATTGGTTTATCAGTGTTTTGTGTCAATTGTTTGATGATTTTGGGGTTTGGAGTTAAAAATTCTCTTCTTATGGGAGATCCTGTGTAGACAATGTTTTTGTGGTTTTTGAAGTATTTTTCGCTTTCTTTAAAGCTTATGTGTATTTTATTTGTGAATTTAGAGTTAATTTTTGTTGCAAGTCCAGGGTCTAGATCCATTTCATGGGTTATTCTTTTTATTTTTAGCAAGCTAGATGCAATAATTGCAGGAGTTGAAACAAATCCCCCAGTTGCATAGATAATCTGAGGTTTATATTTTTGCAAAATGTAGAAGCTTTTTATTATTCCGAGTATTACTTTGAAAAAGTCAGTAAAGTTTTGAAAAGAAAAATAACGCCTAAGTTTGCCACATGGAACCGAAATAAATTTAATATTATTTTGTTCTTTTATTAATTTTTCTTCTATAGAATTTTTTTTGCCTATCCAAAAAAAATCAATTTCATTGTCAAGTTCTTTTAATGTCTGTATTATGGATATTCCTGGAAATACGTGACCCCCAGTCCCTCCTCCTGTAAAAAATATTATTTTTTTATTTGACATATATTTTTTTACTCATAAAAATAATAAAGTACACGCTTTGTAATAGATTTTTTGTACATTTTATGCTAGGAATATATTTAAATTCAAATATTTTCTTTGTACTAAAAATCGATTCATTTTTTTAAATTGAATTTAATGAAATTTAAATTCAAAATGTATTTTTTAAAAATTTTTCAATCTGAACCCCTTCTTTTTTTAAAACATTTTCTTTAATTGAATCTTTTATTATTAAGTGGATAGCTTTTGTTGTTTTTTCTAGGGCTTGTTCTATTTCGAATTTTTCCAAGTATCCTATAAGCAAGCTAGTAAATAAATCTCCTGTTCCACTGAAATTTTGTTCTAATCTTTCTAAAAAAAATTCTGAGTATTCTTTGTTTTTTGGATTGTAACAAATGTTTCCCAAAAGATCTCCTTTTTTAACGCTTGTAACAACTACTATCCCTTTGGTATCAAGATTTAATATTGCTTTTATGATATCATCTTTGTTTTTAAGTTGTGAGCTTTTGCTTAGCATTTCAAGCTCTGTGATATTAGGTGTTATTATGTTTGCATACTTTATTATTTTTCGAAATCCACTAATTATTTTATTATCAAATATGGGGTAAATTGTTCCATCGTCAGCAAACACAGGGTCAATTACAATTTTTTCAAATTTTATTAATTTAATTATTTTTTCTATTGTTAGCTGTTGTTTTTCGCTTCCCAGAAATCCCGTATAAAGTATGTCAAAGTGTTCATTTTGCTCTTTCCATATATTGATAAATTTTTCCAAATGATCGGTTAAATCTACTATTTCAAATTTTTTATAAGTTGTAGAAGCAGAAAGGACGGCTGTTACAAAAGGACAAACTTGCATATTAAACGAAGATATTATCGGTATGCATATTGTAAGAGATGTTCTTCCCATGCTTGAAATATCATGCATTGCTAAAATTCTTTTCATTATTTTTCCCTCTATGCTGGTTTTTGTAATTTTCTATTCTTGAATTTGCATCAATTTCTATTGGACTTTCTCCATATTTTAAATACATATTAAATCCAAGTCCTGCAATCATTGCTCCATTATCTGTGCAAAGATCAATAGGAGGGTAGTAAGTTTGTATTTTAAGTTTATTTATTTTTTCTCTTAAATATAAATTGCTTGCAACTCCGCCTGCTATTACCAATTTGTTAATTTGAGTATCTTTTATAGCTCTTTTTAGCGGGGTGATTAGATTTTCAAATGCAGCTTTTTGGAAGCTTGCAGCTATATTATTTTTTGTTATTGGATTATCTTTGATTTTGAATTTTTCGAGTTGGTGTATGCAAGCTGTTTTTAGTCCAGAGTATGAAAAATCATACCAGTTTTCTTTTTTTTTAAAGGTGGCAACTGGAAATTGAAATGTGTTTTCATCTCCATTTTTAGATATTTGTTCGATGTTTGGACCTCCCGGAAACCCCATATCATAATGTTTTGCTACTTTGTCAAAAGCCTCTCCGCAAGAATCATCTAGAGTTCTTCCAAGTATTTCAACATCATCGAAATTTTTTTGTTTAGCAATCAATGTATGTCCACCACTTAATAATAATGATATAAATGGATATTCTATTTTTGAGTGCATTAAAGGAGCATAAAGATGCCCTAAGATGTGATCAATGCAAATAATAGGTTTTTTTAATGAAATTGCTAGACCTTTGGCAAAGTTTAATCCAACTATTAAGGACCCAATAAGTCCAGGTCTAGATGTTACAGCTATTAAATCAATTTCAGATATTTTAGTATTTGCCTTTTTGAGTGCTTTTATACAAACAGACATAATAGCTTCAGTATGAAGTCTTGAGGCAATCTCAGGTACTATGCCATAATATTTTTTGTGTTCTGTTTGACTTAATTTTATATTGCTTAAAATATGAATTCCATTTTCTACTACAGCTACGCAACAGTCGTCACAAGAGGTTTCTATTCCAAGTACTTTCATCTGATTGTTTCCTCGTAAAGATTTAATAAGTTTTCAAATTCGAATTCCTGGGTTAAATCAGGCTCCTCTTTTTTAAGGACTTTTAGCGTATTTTTAGACCAAATGTGTCCGATTACTTTTACTATTCCGTTTTTTCTGGCAATATTTTTTGCTTTTTCAAGTTCCTTTATTACGGATTCTTCTGTATCTTTGCTATCAAGAAATACATCTCTTTTTTCTACTCTAACCCCAATTTCTTTGCCTATTATTTCTGGTACGCTTCCTGCAATAGTTACGCTGTCGAAAAAATATCTGTCAATCTCTTTAAGCTTTTCTAAAATTATTCTCATCAAATCTTTGTTTGAAGTGATTAAACTTCCCATATGGTTATTCATTATTTTTGCATCAGGATACTTTTTAAATGCTTTTTCGATTTTTTTGTGTATTTCTTCTTTTTTATCTTTTATGTTTATATGAAATTTTTCTATTGAATTTCTATGTTTTGATTGCATTGGGAAGTGTATTATTACTGATTTGTTAGCATTTATAAGTTTTTTGTATAAACTCATTGATTTTGCTAAAAAAGGAATTATTGCATAATTTATTTTAAGATTAAGTTTTATAAATTGTTCTAACATAAATTCATCATAACCCACGTCGTCGATGATTAAGTAAAATTTAGGTTTGCTTTTGGCTTTTCCATTGGTTTTGTTGTTTTTTATTATTAAGTTGGTTTTTTGTATTTTTTCAAATCTATTTTTAAGTGGGACATTTGCAACTTTTGAATTGTTGTTAAAATATAAAAAACTTGCAAATGTCTGAGTTACTGCAATAATAATAGAAATTATAATAAAAACGACAATAATAAACTTGTTTTTTTTAATATAAAATATAAACATTCATGACCACTGACTTAAAAGTAGACCAGAACATGCCATGAATGTCAATGTTAATTTATCTCTTCTTTTAGTTTTTTAAGAACCCTTTTTTCAATCTGTCTTACAGTTTCTGATGATATTCCAAGTTCTGTTGAAATATCTTTTAAGGTGCTTTTTTTGGGGCTATTGTCTAAGTTGTATCTTTTTTTGATTATGTATCTTTCCTTTTCATTTAATTTTGTTTCAAGTATATAATTTAAATGTTTTAGAGTTGAATCTTGTTCAAGTGTAATTTCAGGGTTAAAAGAATTATCCTCGTAAAGATTCAAGAGTGTTGAATTTTCTGATCCCTCTATTTCTTTGTCCAGAGAATATTCTTTTTCAAGATAAGGAATAATTTTTATATACTGGGCAGGAGATAAATTGAATCTTTTCATTATTTCTTCTTTTTTGGGCGATTTTTCTTCTTCTGTTAAATATTTATTTATTTGTAGTATTAGATTTTCTTTTCTGTATGGGACTTTTACCAATCTAGTTTTAGTATTTAATGCTCTTTGTAGTGATTGCTTGATCCAGAATGATGCATAAGTTGAAAATTTGGTATTTTTATTTGGGTCATATTTCTCAGCAGCTCTTATTAATCCCAAGTTGCCTTCTTGAATTAAGTCTTCAATTTTTAGTCCTTTGCCCGCATATCTTTTTATTATTTTTAAAACAAGCCGCAAATTTGCATTTATCATCTTGTTTTTTGCTTTTGCATTGCCTCTTTGTATTTGACCGGCAAGTTTAATCTCTTCTTCGTGAGTAATTAATTTGTGTTCCCTTACCGATTTTAAATATATGTTTAAATCCTCGCTACTAAATATATTCATAGTATTATATTTTCTCCCCTTTCTTGAATATTGTGATTAAGTTTTACTACTTAGCTTTCATGCAAAAATTGTGCCAATTTAGTTTAAAACCATTTTTAAATTAAATTGGATATAATTTTTAGGGTTTGTGGGTGGGATATTTTTCGAATTATTTACTTTTTTTGTAATTGATTGTAAATTAAATCGGCAAGTCCAAAGCTTTGAGATTGTGCTATTTGTTTTGCTCTTTGTTCGCAAAGCATGTCTTCAAAAATTTCTTCTACTTGGCCTCCATTTAACAAATTTTGATCTTTGTTAAGAGTTTTTTTCATGCTTTCAAGCATTTGCTTGATAAACATAGCTTCAAATTCTAAAGAAGCTTTTCGAAGTTCTTTGTTTTTTTGAAAGGATTTTTTTATTTCTACAGGATTTTTAAAATTATTTATTTGATTTTTCAATTTTAGATTTTGTGAATTAATTAGATTTTGTAAATTAATTTTAGTTTCCATCAACTTCCTCCAAGATAAGTTCTCCATTTAATTTATTGATTTTTTTTGCAGCTTGAATTATTTGAATTAATTCTTTATTGCTAAGATTGTCGGAATTTTTTAATATAAATTCATTTAATTTCATTGAGTTTACTTGAATTGCTGTTTTGTTATTTTTACTTAAAATGTTTTGATCGTCTTTTTCAATGGAAAATGTAAACGTTCCTATTTGTGCATTTTCACTTGCTAGAATAATGCCATTTTTTTTGTCTATTAATATTTTAGGGCTGGTTTCTATTTTAATATTTTCAATCTCTTCTAATAGGCTTATATTTTTTGCTTCTATTTCTATTGTGCTATCTGATTTAATTTTGTTGTTGATTTTTTTAGAGGTTAATATTTTATGAATTTTATTTATTAATGTATAATTTCCTTTTTTAAGAATTATATTATAATCGTAGTTAATATTTTGATTATCATTTATTATTACACTGTCTAGAGTATATCCAGATCCTTTTAATTTATTATTGGGCTGTATAATTCCTGATGCAATTGCTATTATTTCTCCCTCTTTATTTTTAAGGTTTGTTTTTAAAAGTATTCCATTTGTTAAATCTTTTGAGTCTAATATTGATGCAATGCAAGCTTTATGTTTTGAGCCTTTGATTGCATTGCCTTTTACTTGAAGGCTGACATTTACTAGTGCAATATTTTTGCTTTCTATGTTATTAGGGCCTATTTCATTTATTGTATTATTTTCTTCTAAAATTTTAATTATAAGGTCTTTTTGTTTTGTAGAGTCTCCTTTTCCAACAAGACCGGCTACTATTCCAATGCCCGTTAAAAAATTTGTATTTGTGGGATAAATATCTGCAATTTCTTTTAGTTTGACGCTTTCAGACAGGTTATTGTTAAATGATTGCTCTGTTTTTAGTCCTGTTGAATCTGTGTTTGTTTGGGCTAGCAGACTTGTTGCAAATGCAGTTAACATCAACATTAGTTTGTTCATTCTTTACCCTATTTATTTTATTTCTTTAATATCTATTATTTTATATCAATTATTGTAATTAATGAAACTTTTTTCGTAAAATTATTAATTAATCCTTGATTTGTTAAATATTATCTGCTTATCTGTATTAAGACAGATAAAAATTAATAATTCTTAGATTGAGAAAGATGAAATAAGGAATTATTCTTTTTGCACGTTATTTAATCTTATCTCTTCATTTTTAATTGTGTTGCGTATAACTTTATATTTACTATTGTTTAATTCATTTAAACTTAAAACATCATTTATTCTTGTTGTGTTAATTTTGTATTTAAAGTATATATTGTGCTCATTAAGGATTTCATTTTTTTTCAGATTTTCTTTTGCAAATACAATTGGCTCGATTATATCAATGTACATATTAATGTAATTGTGTCTTTTATAGCTTTCAAAGTTTTTTGCATAATAAACCAGAGTTTTTTGAATTGGAATATTTTTGTATGAATTGTTGTTTTTAATTTTAAATTTTATTTTTTTGAAAAATTTATCTTCTATGTTTATTTCAGATTCATCAAAGTTGAATTGAAGTATATAGATATTTTCATTTGATAAATTTTTTGTGATGTAATAAATCATTTCAAAAATTATTGATTTTTTTGTTAAATGTGGCGGGACATATATTTTTGATAAGTTTTGATTGTTGCATATTTTTGAGTACTTCTTTGAAAAGAAATATGCTTTACTAGGAGTAATGTTGAAGCACAGATCATGAGCAGTGCTTATAATTGAGCTTGTTGTAAAAAATAAAATAAAAATAAATAATCTTTTTTTTATTTTATTGCCTTTTTAAGTTATTTGCAATTCCTAGCATATTGTCTGAAGTTTGAATGGCCTTTGAGTTTATTTCATAAGCCCTTTGAGCTACTATCATTGTTACCATTTCTTCAGCAATAGATACATTTGACATTTCAAGTATGCCTTGTCTTAGCCTTCCCATGCCCTCACTTCCCGGTATTCCTGCTATTTCTTGGCCTGATCCGGCTGTTTCTTTAAATAAATTGCTTCCAATAGCGCTCAGTCCTGCAGGATTAACAAATCTTGATATTTCAATTTGTCCAAGCTCTATTGGGTCGTTGCTGTTATCAATTTTTACCGATACTATTCCTTGCTCAGATATTGCAATTGAGCTTTGGATATATTCTTCTGGGAAAAATATATTGGGCAATACCTTGTATCCTTGGCTTGTTACAAGCTCCCTATTAGAATCGATTTTAAATGATCCATCTCTAGTATATGCATAAGTCCCATCGGGCAGAAGAATTTTGTAAAATCCATCTCCCTCAATAGCAACGTCAGTGAGTAAATTGGTCGCTTGCATTTTCCCTTGTTCAAATATTCTCTGAGTAGCAGCAATTTTTGTTCCGTGTCCAACTTGATTCCCGAGTGGTCTTAAAGTATTTTCAGTTGCGGGGGTTCCTGCTCTGTATTGAGTCTGATAAATCAAATCTTCAAATTCTGCTCTTATCTTTTTAAAGCCCGTAGTATTCACATTTGAAAGGTTGTTGGCAATTGTGTCTACATTGTATTGTTGGGCAGTCATTCCGCTTGCTGCTGTCCATAATGCTCTCATCATAAAATATGCTCCTTAATATTTTCCAATTTCATTTATTAATTTTCCTAAGAGACTGTCTTCAGTTTGTATTGTTTTTTGATTAGCTTCATAAGCTCTGTTGATTTCAATCATTAAAACCATTTCGTTAACAGCATTAACATTGGAAGCCTCAAGTGTTTCTGTTTCTATTTTAGGTCTTAGTGATACGTCAATCTCTTGTGCCTTGCCAGAGGTTTTTGTATCGATCCATAAAGAATTTCCCTGTTTTTTGAGAAATCTTGGATTTTCAAAATTTACAATTCTAATAGTATCAAGTAGCTCATAATTTTCCCAAGAATTTTCATACTCACTAACAAGTCTTTTTGGGTTTGATTCAAAGTTTGAATTGTGAAAGATTTGTCCTTGAGGTGTTATTTTAAAATTATTTTTTTTAAGATATATATATCCCTTTTCTCCTAGGACGGGGAATCCGTTTTTTGTAACAAGGATTCCCTCTTTTCCAATAGTAAAAGAACCGTTTCTTGTATATCTTTCTCCATCTGAAGTTTGTATTACGAAAAATCCTTGATCGGTGAGTGCTAAATCCAATGGATTGCCAGTAGTTTTTAATGGACCTTGTTCAAATACTGTGTATATTTCATTTTCTTCAACGCCTGTTCCTAGTTTGCCTACAACCGGAGCTGTTTCAAGATGTCCTTTGGGAAATTTATAAAGGCCATCATCATTTAGTCTTCTTATTAACATTTCTGGAAATGCTTTTTGAATAGACAAATCTTTTTTATATCCAATAAGATCTATGTTTGCCAAATTATTTGATACTGTGTCAAGCTTGCGCCTTTCTGCCATCATTCCGCTGGCAGCTGTATAAATTCCTCTTACCACGGTTAAATCCTTAAAGACAATTAACTTTATTAATATTAGCATTAATTGTCCCATATAACAATTAATTAACTTATTGCGTTTTTACTTAATTTCCTATTTTTTTCTTCAGGTTTTTGTCTTAACAATTAAAATTATAAAGATAAGTTGTATAATTGGTTTTGTGGCTAATTTTTAAATTAGCCACTTTAAATGATTAATTTAAAAAAAGAGCTATAATTTAGGATTATTTAGTTTTAAGGAGGATTAATGAATAGGCTTTTTTCAAAGTTTTTTCTTTTTTTTTGTTTTTCAATGTTTTTGTTTGCAACCTCAGAAGATTTAAATGAAAAAAATGTTAATAAGGATGAAAATCTTGATTTTGAAAATGAAGTTTTAGGATATTGGGTTGGTTATAATGATGTGAGCAACATAAAAAATTCTATTATTTATATTTATAAATATAATGGAGAAATTTATGGTCGAATTTTGACCGTAATAAAAGATGGCAAAGAGTATGATACTAAGAATCCCTCAGGAGACACTGTGGTTGGATTTGAAAATCTTGCAATAGAGGGTCTTGATTTTATGTGGGGTCTTAAGTATTCTTCTTCTTCTAAAAGGTGGGATGGGGGTAAAATAATAGATCCTAAAAACGGTAAAATTTATAATTCTGAGATGAGTGTTGATAGTAAGACCGGAAATCTTATTACCAAGGGGAAAGTTTGGATTTTTGGCAGAAGCAAAATTTGGACAAGAGCTAAAGATGATGAAATACCAAAAGTAGTTTTACATAATCTTGTTCCAGCGCCCCCTGTAAAAAAATAAATTTAGCTTTTGGTTTTGCTATTTTGAAAAAATACATAAACATATAGATGGGATAAGTAGGTTATGAAAAATAAGACAGAGTATTATGATCGGTTTATTTCAAAAATACCCGATTTTCCTAAAAAGGGTGTTCTTTTTTATGATATTACTAGTGTTTTGCTAAAACCCGAAGTTTATAGTTCATTAATAAATGATGTATATTCTTTTTATAATTTAAAAAAGATCGATTGCATTGCTGTTGTTGAGTCTAGGGGGTATTTAATAGGTGCTCCTTTGTCTTTAAAAATGCAACTCCCCCTTGTTTTAATTCGAAAAGAGGGTAAATTACCCAGAGAGGTTTTTAGCGAAAAGTATGAGCTTGAATATGGTTTTGGAAGAATAGAGGTACACAAAGACGATGTTAGGACGTATTCCAATATTCTTTTAATAGATGATATATTAGCTACCGGTGGAACTTTAAAGTCGTCTGCAATTTTGTTAGAGAGAGCCGGGGGTAGGGTTAAAGATATTTTTTGTTTTATTGAGCTTTGTGGTATTAATGGTAGACAAAGCCTTGAAAGTTATGAAGTCAATTCCCTTGTAAGGTATAATTAGTTTAATGCTTGACTTTTCTTTTTTATTAAATTTACAATGTTTAGTTGAGGTAATGTATGTATGCACTGGTAGAAATAAATGGCAAGCAATATAAGGCCATTGAGGGTGAATTTTTAAAAATAGATAAAATTTCTCCTATTGAAAAAGATAAGCTGGAATTTAATAGTGTTTTGCTTGTTAATAAAGACGGAGAGGTTAAAATAGGAAAGCCTTATGTTGTAAATTCTCTTATTAGATGTACCTATAAAGAAGATAAAAAAGATAAAAAGGTTGTTTCTTACAGATACAGAAGAAGAAAATCAAGTGAGAGAAAGGTTGGTCACAGACAAACCTATTCTTATATTTTGGTTGATGAAATAGTTTTTTAAGTTTATTGATTAATGTTTTAGTAAAAGTAAAAGACGATGTAATCATTTATCTTTTGGCCAATGGTCATGCTATAAGCAAAAATAATGTTAACGTTGTCTGTTCTTCTTTTTCTTTTATTTTGAGAACTTTTTTTAGTGTTCTTAATCTTGAGGGTGAGGCTTTTGTTGTGAAGAATTCAAAAAGAGGTTATTTAGAATTTAAGCCCTTTTTTAAGGATTTAAACAAGGAAAGTCTTTTTTATTATAGCAGGTTTTTAATTAGAGGCATAAGTGATTTGTCATATGAGTATCCTGATGATATTAAATTAGTTTTGGAGGAAAATTAATGGCAACAAGTAAAAGTGGTGGTAGTTCAAAAAATGGACGAGATTCTATATCCAAGCGACTTGGAGTTAAAAGAAGTGGTGGGCAGTTTGTTAAGGCTGGAGAAATAATTGTTAGACAAAGAGGTACAAAATTCCATAAAGGCAAAAATGTTGGTCTTGGAAGAGATTATACAATATTTGCGCTTTCGTCTGGCAAGGTAGAGTTTAAAACCTTGAAGGGACGAAAATATGTAAGTATTGTTTAGTTTTAATTGAAAAGATTGGAGATTTTTAGTTTCTATTGAAAAATTGGAGAAAGTTTGTATAACTTTAAGGACTCTGTAAATATAACGGTAGTTTCGGGCAATGGGGGTTCTGGATGTGTTTCTTTTTTAAGAGAAAAGTTTAATGCAAAAGGCGGTCCAGATGGCGGAAACGGCGGGAGTGGTGGGAGTGTAATTTTTAAGGTAAGAGAAAATCTTAGCACTTTGTCTTTTTATAAAAATGGTCATGTGCTTTGTGCCGAAAATGGTAAACCTGGAATGGGTTTTAAGAGAAGTGGTGCTAATGGTAAAGATTTAATTCTTTTTGTTCCCCCAAATACAGAAGTTTATAATGGAAATGATGGAACTCTTTTGTGTAGGCTTAAAAATTTAAATGACGAATTTGTTGTTTTAAAAGGTGGCAGAGGCGGTCTTGGCAATTGGAATTTTAAAACTTCAGTTAGAAGGGCGCCAAGGTTTGCTCAACCTGGAGAATCAGGCAATAGTTTGAGCGTGCGCCTTGAACTTTTTTTGGTGGCAGATATTGGGCTTGTTGGTTTACCTAATGCTGGCAAATCTTCTCTTCTTAATAGAATAACTTCGGCAAAATCTAGGGTTGCAAATTATCCCTTTACAACAAAGATTCCTCATCTTGGTGTGCTGAGGCGTTTTCATGATGATTTGATTATTGCAGATATTCCTGGAATAATCAAAGGTGCTAGTTTTGGAGTAGGACTTGGAACCAAATTTTTAAAGCATATTGCTAAAACTAAAATTTTAGCCTTGGTTATTGATATTTCTGAAGCAGATTTTTTGGAATCATACAGCATTCTTTTAAATGAAATAAAATCTTATAACCATGAGCTTTTTAATAAAAAAAAAATTATTATTGCCAATAAACTTGATTTGGATGGTTCTGAGAAAAATTTTGATTGCTTGATAAAAGCTTTAGGAAAAGAAAAGGTTATTGGCATCTCTATTTATGAGAATAGTGGAATTGATGAGCTTATTAAAGAATTTTTTATTTTGGCTAAAACTTTTTAATAAAGTTGATCTTTATTATTGTGGGCTTTTTTACTTTTAAGACTTGGTTTTTGGATATCAGATTTGATTTAGGAAAGAAATCATGAGAATTGCAATATTGGGGGGCACCTATAATCCAGTTCATATTGGACATATTTTTTTGGCTAAAGAAATAGAATATTTATTAAATATTGATAGAGTAATATTTATTCCTACTTGCAATCCAGCTCATAAATTAATTGGGGAGGATGTTAGTGTTAATAATAGAATAGATATGCTCAAGCTTGCATTAGAGAATGAAGATAAAATGTTTATAGATGATTGCGACATAATAAATGGTGGCATAACTTATACCGTTGATACTATTTCTTGTGTTAAAAAAAAATACAAAAATGACAAACTTTTTTTAGTTATTGGTGATGATCTTTTTCAAAATTTTGATTCATGGAAAGACCCTCAAAGCATTATAAGTTCTGTTGATCTTGTTGTTGCTCACAGAATTTACAAAGAGAAACTTAAAAGTTCTTTTAAGCATATTTATATAGATAATAAAATAATACCGATTTCTTCATCAGAGATTAGAAATAGAATTGCAAATGGATTTCCTGTCAGTTATTTATTGCCTTTTGGTGTGTTAAAATACATTAAAGATAATAATTTATATTTTAAAAAGGTAAATGTTTGAGAAAGGATTTATTTTTTTTATTTTTAATTGTTCTTATAATAGCAAGTGTAGTAATTTTTTTTATTAGAAGTTCTAAAAAAGAGTTGGTTTACTTCGAACTTAATACAAAGAGTAATATTAGTTTTTTGTTTCTAATAGAAGATCTTAACAAGAACCTTGTAAGTATGCAAGAAATTTTTATTAATATGAAAACAGGAAATATTGGGTTTTTAGATATTCCAATTCATACTGGATATGAAGATTTAAAGGGGAATATCTCTTGGTTTAAAGATCTTTATAAAAAAAATTCTTTTAATAAGTTTTTATCTAAAATTTATACACAACTATCTCATGAATCAGATTATTATATACGTTTTCAAAAAGAAAATTTTGTTAAACTTATTGATTACTTAGGGGGAGTCAGGCTTCTTGTTAAAAACCCAGTAAAAGTTTATAACTTTGAGGATTCTATTTTAATACCCTCTGGCACTTCTAACTTTGATGGTGATAAGGCTTATGATTATTTAAGATATTTTAATGATGTTAATCAGTTTGAAGAGAGAGTTGAATTTTTTAAAGAGTTTTTTAAAAGACTTCTTTTTCAAATTTCAGATTTTGGCATTGAAAATGACAATTTTTTTAAAATATATTCCATGTTAGATACTAACCTTTCAGAGGTTGTTTTTAAATATATTGTTAAAAATTATAAAATAAATAATGATAAAATTATTTCTATTAATATTAAAGGACAAGAAGAGATTTTTAAGGATAATGATAATAATTTGATAAAGGTGGTTTTTCCTTATTATGGGGGCACTATTTTAAAAGAATCGGTGGATAAATTAAATAAAGAGCTTGTTAATGAGGGCGCAGAAGAGATAGTAAAGATTGTTATTTTAAATGGAACAAAAGTTGTTGGGCTTGCAAAAAAAACAGCAAATATTTTTAATTCTTTAAAATTTAAAGTTTTAAAATTTGGCAATGCAGATAAAAATTCTTATAAAGATACCTTGATTATAAATAATTCGGATAATTTAGAAATGGCTGTTAGGGTTGGAGAGGCAATTAAAACTTCAAATATTAAGCCAATTTCTGAGGTTCAAACTAAAAGATTGTTAGAACTTAATAGTCTTGATATTAATCCCGATGTAATAGTTATTTTAGGAGATGATTTTGATGGAAGATATGTTAAAAGTAAATGATATTAATGATTTATGTAAAATAATAAGTGATTTTAATGGAATTGATGTTATAGGTATTAATGTTAGCGATATTTGTAATTGGACTGATTTTTTTATAATAGCTACTTTTGTATCATTTAAACAAATGGAAGCTTTATATGTTGATAAGATAATTAAATTTTTTAAAGAAAAAAAAATTAATCTTAATGTTCAAGAAAAAGGGTTGGTTTATGACTGGACTGTTGTTTCGGGCGCAAATTTGGTAATTCATTTAATGAGCGAAAAGTCCAGAGAATACTATGAGCTTGAAAAAATATGGTCCAAGGGAATTATTATTTATCCTTAATTACTGTTTAATTAAAATTAATTAAAAAAACTAAAAATATCATAAAAATATGTTTACAAAAAATAGAAAATATTTTAGATTTAAGTTATGTACTTTTTGCGGGAGGCTTATAAGTGGATATTACAGACATAAGGATTAAGAAAGTTGATAGTAAAAATTCTGGTTCTAAATTATTAGCATATGTTGCAGTTACTTTTGATAACTGCTTGGTTCTTCACAATATTAGAGTTATTAAAGGGCAAAAAGGAGTATTTATTGCTATGCCTAACAGAAGAACTAGAGTCGGTGAATATAAAGACATTGTACACCCTATTAGTCAGGATTTTAGAAAAGCTTTACAAACTTCTATTTTTAAGGAATATATAAGAGAAAATCCAGCCGATCTTGAGCTTGAATTAGATTTTTAGATAATTGTTGACAAAGCTCGTTGTATCTTGTATGCTTGTCAATTGTAAGTATTAATAAGGTATTTGGGACGTCGACAAGTGGTAAGTCAACTGGTTTTGGTCCAGTCATTCGAGGGTTCGAATCCTTCCGTCCCAGTATTTTACATTAGGAGTTTTTTGGTGGAAAATAGCAGGATTTTAAGTTGCCAATATAGATCAAGTTTTGGGTCTTCTAATGCTCGCAGAATAAGAGCTAAGTGTGAAATACCGGCTGTTGTTTACGGGCAAGGCAATGATGTTTCACACTTGAGAATTAAGAGTAGTGAATTTAATAAGAAATTTGCAAAGTTTACAGATAATACCGTCTTAATATTAGATGATGGCAAGCTTGAAAGATGCGTTTTTGTTAAAGATGTTGCAGAAAATATTGCCAGCAAGCTTATTTATCATATTGATTTTTACGAAGTGGATAAGAATGTTGAGCTTGAAAAATACGTTCCTATTAAGCTTATTGGAGCTTCTATTGGGGTTAAAGAGGGTGGAATTTTGACTGTTTTAAAAGAGCAGGTTAAGGTAAGGTCCTTGCCCTTGGATTTGCCAGAATTCATCGAGCTTGATTTAACTCCTGTTAATAAAGGGGATAGTGTTCTTCTTAAAGATCTTGTTTTGCCTTCTAATGTTAGGCTTGCAGAAAATGACGAGAATTTAGAAGTTGTTATTATAAAGTGATTTTATGGGTTTATTGATACTTGGATTAGGAAACCCCGGATTAGAATTTTCCTTAACTAGGCATAATGTTGGTTTTTCTCTTTTGGATAAAATTATTTCTAAAAATGGCCTTTTTTTAAAGAGAAAAAAAAAATATGAATATTCAGAATTAAGAATGATTTCCAGAAGAGTAATTTTGGTTAAACCTTTGACTTATATGAATCTAAGTGGGTCTTTATTTCCTTCAATATTTTCAGATTTTTATATGTGTATAAAAAATTTATTGGTTGTTCTTGATAATGTTGATCTTCCTTTGGGGAAGTGCCGACTTAAAGAGCGAGGTGGTGTGTCTACTCATAATGGCCTTAAGTCAATTTCAAGTGTTCTTGGAAGCTCTAACTATAGCAGGCTTTATATTGGGGTTGGAAGCAATGTTATGTGCGATATAAAGAGTTTTGTTCTTTCTAGATTCTGCAAAGATGAAATAGATAGGCTTGAAAAATTGTATGATTTTTTAAGTGATGAGCTGATTGATATTAGCGAGGCAAATTTCAAAAATAAGGTTCAAAAAATCAATTCTAGTAATTTTTAATGCATTTCTTAGACGATAATATACAAATTAAAATAGATAGATTTTATAAAAAATATTCTTTAAATAAAAATCGAGTTATTGTTGCTTTTTCTGGCGGGGCTGATTCTACAACTTTATTATTAAATTTAAAATATTACTTGAGCAATAATGTTATTGCATTTTATTTTGCTCATTTTATTAGATCTGATAATGAGCAAAATCAAGAGATAGAGCATGTAAGGGGGTTTTGCGATCTTTACAATATTGCTTTGCAAATTAAAAAATGCGATATAGATATAAAAAGTGAATCGGCTAGGTTGGGAATATCTATTGAAGAGCTTGCAAGGAAATACAGATACAATGCTTTAGAAAATGCTCTTAAAGAAAATGGCGCAAATTATATTGCACTTGCTCATAATGAGAACGATCAAATTGAAACAATAATTATGAGATTTTTTCAAGGATCTTTTTTAGATGGTCTTTCGGGGATTCCTTGTGTCAATAGGAATATTATAAGACCCTTGCTTGAGGTTTCAAGGTTAGAAATTGAGAATTTTTTATCTTTGAATAATATTAGGGCTTTTGTTGATAGCACAAATGCTCAAAATTTATATTTAAGAAACAAGGTTAGAAATAATTTACTACCCGCTATAAAAAATGTTTTTAAAGGATATGAAAAATGTCTTAAAAGAATATCTGAATTTTCAAAGGAATTTGCAGATTATTTTGAAAAAGATGAATTTTTTCCTGTTGAGAAAGGCAAATATTATTATTCTTTTGATTTGAAAACTTTTTTAGATTTTCCTAAATATTTAGTGTTTAGATTGATTTTTAAAATTTTAAATTCAGAAGGAATTGTAGCTAAAGTTTCCTATAAGGCTCTTAATGAAGCGTTTAAAGTAGATATTGGTAGAAAGAAAAATAATGTTTTGATAAAAACCAATGATTTTTTTTTAGAAAAAAGGCATAATAAAATTAATTTAATTTTTAAAAGGGATGAAAAGTTTTACAAACCTTTTGATTTTATTTTGGAAGTTGGCAAATGGTATAGTTTATCTTTAGGTAAGATTTTGCTAAAATATTTAGAGTGCAATGCAGCTTCTGCATCAAGATTAAAATGTTGTTCTTATGAGTTTAGGTATAAATTTTTTAAGGATAGATTGAAAGCAAAAAAATTTTTTTCTAAGTTTATAAGGTGTAATCCAGCTTATTTAATGTTGTTAGCATTAGATAACAGGTTAATTGGAATTATTGATTTAAATACTTTAAACTTAGTATGGAGTGAAAAAAGCATTCTTAAAAAAATTAGTATATCTTTGATTGGAGGGCTTTTAAAGGAATGAATGGCAATAATAATATGAATAATAATGGAAAATCTAATAATAAAAAGAAGAATAAAAATTGGATTTTAGGACTTGTTGTTGTTTTTCTAATTTCAGCGATATTTATGTCATATTTTATAAGGGGAGGGGAAAGCTATAAAAATGTTCCTTATAGTACTTTTCAGAGTTATTTAGACAATGGCTTAGTTGAGTCTGTAGTGATAATTGATAAAAATTTGATTCAATTTGTTGTCAAGGGCTCTAACTTTGCAAAGTCTTATTTTTCTACCAGTATTCCCTATCTTGATATAAATCTACTTGCAGAACTAAAAAGTAAAAAAGTAGAGCTTAGCTCAGGGAAAAGTCAAGCTTCTCTGATTGGGGTTTTATTACAAACTTTGCCATGGATTTTATTTTTTATTTTCTTTTTCTTTATATTTCGTCAAACTCAAGGTGGCGGTGGAAAAGTTTTTACATTTGGGAAAAGTACCGCACAAAAGTATGAAGCTGGAAAGAATAAAATCACCTTTAAGGACGTGGCTGGTCAAGAAGAGGTTAAGCAAGAGCTTTACGAAGTTGTTGAATTTCTTAAAAATCCAAAAAAATTTGAAAAAATAGGTGCAAAAATCCCCAAAGGGGTGCTTTTAGTTGGTTCTCCGGGTACTGGCAAGACTTTGCTTGCCAAAGCCGTTGCCGGTGAGGCTGGAGTTAGTTTTTTCCACATGTCAGGCTCCGATTTTGTTGAAATGTTTGTTGGGGTTGGAGCAAGTCGTGTTAGAGATTTATTTGATAATGCTAGAAAAAATTCCCCATGTATTATTTTTATTGATGAGCTTGATGCTGTTGGTCGAAGTCGTGGTGCAGGGCTTGGCGGTGGGCATGATGAAAGAGAGCAAACTCTTAATCAGCTGTTGGTTGAAATGGATGGATTTGGAACGCATACTAATGTAATTGTTATGGCTGCTACAAATCGTCCAGATGTTCTTGACTCTGCTTTGCTTAGGCCTGGACGATTTGACAGGCAAGTAACAGTTTCTTTGCCTGATGTTAAGGAAAGAGAGGCAATATTAAATATTCATTCTTCAAAAACAAAGCTTTCAAAAGATATTAATTTACAAGTAATAGCAAGAGCTACTCCTGGTGCTAGTGGTGCGGATCTTGCAAATTTAATTAATGAAGGGGCCTTAATAGCTGCAAGGAATAATCAAGATGAAATTTTAATGAAGGACATGGAAGAGGCCAGAGATAAAATATTGATGGGGGTTGCAAAAAAATCCATGACTATTACTGATAGGCAAAAGCTTGAGACTGCTTATCATGAGGCAGGCCATGCTTTGCTTCACTATTATCTTGAACATGCTGATCCACTCCATAAGGTTACTATTATTCCAAGGGGCAGGGCACTTGGTGTTGCATTTTCTCTTCCAAGGGAAGATAAGCTTTCAATAAACAAGCACCAAATTCTTGATAAAATAAAGATATGTTATGGTGGTTATGCTAGTGAGCAAATAAATTTGGGTGTTACAACAGCGGGCGTTCAAAATGATTTAATGCAAGCTACTAGCTTGGCTAAAAAAATGGTTACTGAGTGGGGAATGGGTGAAGAAGTTGGCCCAATATTTTTAGTAGACGATGAAGCACCCATTTTCCTTCCAAAAGAGTTTTCAAAGGCTAAGGCTTATTCTGAGAACACTGCTGATAAAGTTGATAGAGAGGTAAAAAGAATACTTGAAGGATGTTTAAAAGAGGCATCAGATATCCTTGTAGAACACAAGGATCAACTTGTTAAGCTTGCAAAAGAACTTGTTTTAAAAGAAACTTTGACAGACAAAGAAGTAAGAGAGCTTTTGGGTTTTGAGCCCAATAAAGATGAATATTTATTTTCAGCAGAATCTACTATAAAAGAAGTAAAGGAGGAAGATACAAAAGGTTAGGCAAGTGTTTATGTTTTATTTAAAGGGGATGTTCATTCTTTTTATTTCTATAAACCTATATGCAATTTCAGTCAAAGAAGATGAAGATATTTCAAATATTCTTTTCAATGAGTCTAAAAATTTTTCCAATTTACAAAGAGGAAATGATTTAATTTATGGATCTCTTGATTTCAATTTGCTATCCTCAGATTCTCTTTATGAGCTTTCATTAAAAGAGAATGTTTCTTTATCGGATAAAATTTATTTATTAAAAGAAGCAATTAATATTAATAACTTTAAAGTAGCAACTCTTAAAGAAGTATACACTTATTATTTTGCGTTGCTTTTAAGACAAAATGAAAATAAGAGTATGTATGAAGAAATTATTGCTTTGTATGGAAGCTTAAATGAAGAGTTACAAATAGATAAAGATTTGATTTGCATGAGGCTTGAAGCTTCTGGAAGACTTGAAAGTTTTGGAGATGATTTTAAAAAAATTTTATTTAAAGCTTTTTCTTTGTATGGTAATGATTTTTTATTTTTTAAATGGTTTTTAAAAGAAGATAGGTTTTTTTTTAGCATTTTTAATACTATTAGATCAAAAGAAGATTTTTTCTTTACACCCGAAAACATTAATTATATATTTAGAAATTCGAATTTTAATTATGACAATTCTGTCTCTTTGTTTTCTTTTCTTAAGGACAAAATTAAAGAAATTAATGGAATTCACGGTATTTATTTTTTAAAGTACAAACTTTTAGATCCCGCGGAAGCTTATAGGGTTTTTAAAAAATTTCCTCCTGAAACAATAAATGAATATAAAATGTTTTATGATCTTTTAGAGGATCCCGACATGAAGAGTAAATTTTTAGAAGATTATAAAAGTTTATCAGGAATTTATTGTATTGATAATAAAAATAATGTTGCCATACTCAAAGATGGAGTTTTAGTAGGTATTTTTTCAGGAATAGTAGATTTTGACAACAAATTTAGTTTAAATAGCAGCAAGTATTTTAATAAAATTTATTTTAAAGACAAGTCCCCAGTTTATTATGAGAATAGTTTGCTTGGTTATAAAATAAATTATTCTGTTTACCCTTACGTTGATATGATTGAGGTTCAATATCCTGATAAAAGGGATGTTTATACCTTTGCTTTACATGCTTTTAAGTGCAATCTTTTTAACAATTTGGGTTGCAATTTTAATAGTCTTGGGGTTAGAGAGTTGTTCTTGCTTGATAGTAAAGATTTTTTTATGCCAAATACTTTAAATGTATTTTTTGAAAAAACTTCTGCTTTAGATATTAGATCAAGCTTGATAAGTAAAAAAAAATATTTTGGATCTAATTTAGTAGAAATTAAAAATTATGTGGTTGGAAGTTTGGTTTCAATTTATAGAAAAGTTAATGGTTCTAAAAAATTTAATTATATTGAGATTTATGAGAAGAATAAACTAAAAATAAAGAAAGCTTTATTGGATGATGATAGTTTTGAAAGTTTTTATTCTTTTGAATAAAAACTTTAATAGAATTTTAAGTTATTAATTTTTTCGACTTTTAATGTTAATGTTTTTTGTTGTTCTTTGTTTGTATAATTGAGTTTTAATTTACTTTAGGGGGACTTTTGGGCTTTTGTTTGGACTTTGCTAATAAAGAAGATGCTAAATTAAATAACATTGTCTATATTAGTCATTTTGATTTTAAAGTCAAAGTAAACTTAATTCTTGTAGTTGGACCTATGGGAAGTGGAAAAACAGAATATGCTGCAAAAATTTATAAAGATTCGCTTGTTGTAAGAAAAAAATCTCTCAAGGTATTGGGCAATATTATTAAAGGAAATAGAAGCAGGGTTAATGTATTTTTTATTAGAAATTTTCTCGATAAGAGAAGGTTTCAAGATTATCCAGAAAACGTAATACCATATAGGGGTGGCGGAAAAGATAAAATTGATGAGATTGGTTTTGCTAAAAACTCTTTTGATATTGAAAATTTAATAGCTTCTAATCCCAGTTGTGGCACTTTTATTATTGATGAGGCATGTTTTTATGATGAACGTTTAATTTTTGTTTTAAATAAAATTTCATTAAATGAGAATATTTTATTTATATTACCTACATTGCTTTATAATTTTAGAAAAGAATCTTTTAATGATACTGCTAAGCTTTTGGTAGAATATTCAGATAAGATTTATAAGCTTGGTGCTTATTGTGGACACATTGATTGCATGGAAGAATCTTTTTTTTCGTATAGGTATTATTTTTACAACAATAAAGAAATTCCAGCTCCTTATTTTGATCCTTTGCTTATTGTTGGTGGCGATGAAGATATTGAATCTGCTATTTATCCAAATTACTCTACAAGATGTTCAATGCATCATTATCTTGTAGGCAAGGAATATTTTTTTTCCTTTTTAAAGCCATTTGCTTTGCTGTATTCACAAGGGGATAAAAAATTTCTTGAAAATGAGGTTGTAGCGTTAAGTACTGATGTTGAAAATTCAAATTTTGTAAATTCTTTGGCTAGTGAAAAAGCGTGTGTATTTAGATCTGAAATTTTAAGAAATATTTTAGAACTGCCTTTTTTAGCAGAAAGAGCGTTAATAACTCTTTTCTCAGAATATAGCATTTTGAGTAAAGATAATTTTAAAGATCTTGTTTTTAAGTTTTCTTTAAATAAGGATTATATAAATAAAATTTTTTTTTCCAAAGATGGCAAAGAATTTTTTTAATAATAATTTGGCCTTTGTTCAAAAAATGCTTTAGTTTCGTCGATCCTTAGTAGTTCTTTTTTAATAATGTCATAGTAATTAAGCTTTTTAAGAGAAATTTTATGATATTCATCTTCCCAGTTTGTTATTCCATCGTTTTTCAGCTTAACAGATTTGTAATTTTCAAGCTTTTTGTGGTATTTTAGTGCTTCATTGTAGTAATTAATAGCCATTTGATATAATTTTTTTGATTTTTCTAGGTTGAGAATAATTCCATTTTTTTCTGGAGTTTTGAAAAAATATAAATTTCTTGTGTCGAATAGATCTCCCAAATTTAAATTTTGCTTAACTAAAAGCAAGTTTACATGCATTTTGAAAAGAAGTTTATATTTTTCCCACTGCTTTTTAGTTTCTATTTTAGTTAATGAGTATTTTGGATTTCCAAATGGGTATTTTAAGGCTTTTTGGAGAAAAAATATATTTTTTTTGTAGTTTTCAGGCTTCTTTTTCATTTGAGAGTTAAAGATTACATACCATTGTTCTGCATAATAAAATTTGGACGATGCATTTACCTTTACAACTGCTACTAAAAGAAGTAAAATTAAATTTATTTGAAAGGTGACGTTTTTAAGGATATAATTAATCATATGATTAATTATATTAAAATTTTATTAGATTAAAAATTTTTTTTGCGTTTTTATCTAAATTATCTTTTATTGAATTATCAATGTAAATCACATTAATTTTTTTTTCTAATTTTTTAAATATTTTTAAGTATTTTAGGGCAATTTGTTCAAAAGTTTTGTATTTTTCAAGCTCAAAAAGATCACTTTGTGTTCTATTTTTTTGTATTCTTTCATAAGCTATATTTGGATCTGTTTCAATAAAGAATACTTTTTCAGGCAATGGAAAATTTTTATTTAATTCATATCCTAATTTTCCTTGATAGGCAATTGATGAGAATAAATAGCGATCAGTTATTATTTTTACGGGTTTTGTGCTTAAAATTTCTATTATTCCACCTTTTTTATATAAATGATCATGTCGATCTGCAGCATAAAGATATGCAAATGTTGATTCTTTTAAAGGATTTTCAAAATTCATTAATTGTTTTCTTATCATTTCTCCAATTATTCCGCTTGATGGTTCTTTTGTAAAATAATACCTTGATTCATCGTTGCAAAGAGCTTTCAGTTTATTGGTGATGCTTGTTTTTCCGCTTCCATCAATTCCTTCTATGCAATAAAAGTTTTTCAATATTTTAATCACAAATATTTTTTTCTTCCTTTCTTTTGTTGTCAATAATTAGGTTATTGATAATTATTATATAATAATAATTATCAATATATGAGTTTATGAATTTGTTGTTTTTGAGAAGTAAGACATTTTTATTGTTGATTTTACCATTTTTTATTTTTGTTTTAATAATTTTTTCCATTAATCTATTTGTTCAAGTTCAAATTCATTCTGCAAAGTTTTTTGCTATAAAATATCTTGAATCAAAATTTGGCTTTAGTATTAAATATGATAAAATTTCACCGTATTTCTTGTCGTCAATTAAGATAGACGGTTTAGAGTTAAGCCTGGATGGAAAAGATAAAATATTAATAGATATTGTTAGGGTAGATTTAAATCTGTTTAAATTGATTTTAGGTGATGAAAATATTATTTTAAATGTTTATGTTAAAGGGAGTAATTTTAATTTTGATATAAACGACTTTAGTTTATCTGGCGATTTAAATCCCAGCAATGTTTATCCTGACAATGGCAATGTAATTTTAAATAAAATTTTAAACTATCTTTATAGATTAAATATTAATTTAGAAAATATCAATATTAATATTAAGCTTAATAATAGTAGTTGGTTGAATTTTAAGGTTAAAAATTTTTCCTTAAGTACCGTAGATGAAGATTTTTTATTTAGCTCTGTAGTTGATTTTGGTGTTGTTAAAAATTTAGAAATTAATTTGCCGTCCGAAAGAGTTGATAATGGAATTTTAGATTCAACTTTCTATTTTGAGGGGAAGTTTAAAAAAGGCTTTAAGGATGGTTATGTTAATTTTAGTTTTTTTGAGCTTAAAACAAGTTATTTTTCTTTACTTGAGCAAGGGTTCCAAATAAATTATTCAAAAGGAAATTTAAAAATTTTTAATTTACGAAGAGAGAATTTTGATTTTAATTTAAGCTATGATAAGGCTAATGGTTTTGTTCGATTAGATGCTTTATTTTTCAATATTAATCTTTTAGATTGGATTAAGCTAAACAAAGGTTTTGAAGTTTATAAAGATTATTTTGACATAAGTTTAAATGGGCAATTTGCATTTTCTTATGATTTTAAGGATAAAGATTTAAGATATGCAGGAATAATAGATTCGTCTTTAAATGTAGACACTATAGGTAAAGAAATTCAAGGCTTGCAGCTTGAAATCAAGGGGGATGATAGAATTGTAAGTGTTAAGAATGCTTTTTTAAAGCTTAAAAGGGGAGTTGTGAACTATAAAGGTTATTATTCTCTTAAAGATTTGCTTCCAATAGGGCGTCTTAACTTTAAGTCTGCAAAAATTTTAAACTTTAACGACCTAAATGGATATTTGGATTTTAATAAAGATAAAGATATTTTTTCGGTTAAGTCTGATAATTTTAGTCTTGGAAATCTTAATTTTCAAAATTTAAGTTTAAAAACTTCTTTTTTAAAGGATAAAATTTTTGTTGACTATTTGATTTATTTGGAAAATAAAGACTCTCAAATTTCTTTAAAAGGAGATCTTAATGATGAAGAATTTTCTCTTAATTTGGGTATTAAAGAATTTCCTTTGCTTTTTTTAAAAGAAGTTATTCCTAGTTCTCACCCAATAAATCTTTTTCCCAAGACTTTATTTTCAGGTAAGTATTTAAATTTAATTTCTGATTTTAATTTAAATAAATTTGATTATCATAAAAATAAATTAAAAAAATTCAATTTAATGGTATTTTCAAAGTTAGACAATTTCAAATTTGTGCTTGATGCTAGTGGAGGAAAAAATTTCTATAAATCAAACAATTTCGATTTGCAGTATAATGATCACAATTTGCATTCCAGTGTATTTGTTGAGCTACTTGAAAGTGGATTTAATATTAGTACGAATTTTTATTATTTGGACAAAGTTTATCCTTTGCATTTTGATGTTAATCTTAAAGATAAGTTTATTATTGCTGAATCCCCTCTTGGTATCAAATTAGATTTTAATTATTTTGATTCTAAAATGGTTTATGCCCTTAATGTTAATGATTTTAGGGTTTACAATAAAACTTCTGATCTTTTGATAAATATAAATTTTAATGGGAACTATTTAGGCCTTAATGAAGATTTGAAATTTAAAATAGATAAGTTTAATATAATAAAAGCTTCTAAAATACCTGCCTACAATTTCAATTTTGGTTTTAAGGGTTTATATGAATATGATAAATTGTACATTTCTGATGTTAAACTTATAAACAAACTTTCAAATTTGCAAGGATATGGACAATTTAATTTAAAAGATAATTTTAATGGAAGTTTGAATCTATTTTCTAGCTTAAATTCAGAGAGATATTTTTTAGGGATTAATTCCGATGAATATGGAAGTTATTTTTTGCTTAAATTTCAAGACTTAGATTTTTACAATTTTAATTCTTTATCCCTTTTAGAAGGAAAGGTTAATGGTAATTTTTTGCTAAATTTTAAAAAGAATGATTTTAAAAATTACTCTTTGAGTGGATATCTTGAGACAGATAAATTAACTTTATTGGGCGTTCCAGTTCAGTTTTCTATGAATTTAGGATTATTGGACAATAAACTTAATATATATGATATAAAAGCCAAACGCAATAAAAAAGAGTTTCTTACTGGGAGTCTAAGATACGATCTAGGCAGTTCTATAGGCGTATCTAATATAGTTTTTAATAGCGACTTGTTTTCTTATAAGTTTAATGCAAATTTTAGAAATTTCCAAAGTGGAGATGAAGAGCAATTTGGAGTTTTGAAAACCAAAACAGAGGGCGAATTTTTCTTTCGAGATATTAAATATAAAAATGAATTTTTATCCAATCTTACGATTGAATTTAGTAATGATTTTGAAAAATTTAATATGATTTCAATTGATTATGATCTTATCAATGTTTTATACCATTATGGCAGCGGAGAATATAGCTTTATTTTAAAAGATTATTTGCCTCTTAGTTTTAATTTGTCAGGCAAAATAATTAAAAATAAAATTCTTGGAAGTGTAAAAGATATTAAATTTGATTCAAAAATAATCACCAAAGATTTTTTGGATTCACATTTTTTATTTAATGTTGACAATCATTTTATTCTTTATGATCTTGTTTTAAATGGCGAATTTGATATTGATGGAGACTTGTATAATCCCAATATTAATGGAAGTTTAAATGTTCAAAAAGGATCAATTAGCACTGAATATTTAAGAGCTTCTAGAAAGTTTGGTGGTGATAGAGCTTTAGAAATATTTGATATGCCGGTTGAAATTCAGGATAATAAAATCATTTTTAGTAATGAGTTTAACCTAGATCGATATTCTAAGATTTTTGTTTCTACTAGTTTAAATTTAAATTTTTTAAGTGATACTATTATTGATTATTACAAAATAGATATTAATGTGACTGGTAGAACGGGAATTCCTATTAAATTTGACAAAATTGCCTTAAGCTTTACAGGCTATGCTTTAGGCGATTTTTCAATCGAAGGAAATGCTGATGAAATTATGTTTAAAGGCATTTTAAATATTTCAAATGCTTGGGTTTATTCTCTTGAAAGTTCTGTTGTTGATTTATTAATAAATCCTTTCAAGCGAGCAAAAAGACCGCAAACAGTTGATATTAATCTTTTAGATTTTGATATTTTAACTGATCTTGAGATAAATTTTGACAGTGGCGTTACTTTTCATTGGCCAGATAGTAATATTTCTTTTTTACAAGCTACTATTTCAAGGGGGGATAAACTTATAATAAAATCTGATACAAAAACAGATGATTTTATTATTAAAGGTGATTTGAATATTGCAAGTGGTTTTGTTAATTATAATAATAAAAAATTTATCTTTAAAAGTGGCTCTTATATATCCTTTAATGAGAGTAGAGCTAAATTTGATCCATGGATAAAGGCGGAGGCTACAAATACTATTAAGGATAGAAATGATAAACTGCTTGTTACAATAAGTATTGATAGTCCTTTAAGCTTATGGAAAATTGAGTTTATGTCTTATCCTTCTAGAAATGAGCAGGAGATTAAATATTTGCTTTCAGGCTCAACAATAGGGGCGACTGAGGGAGAGGGAGGATTGCGATCGGCAGGGACTAATGCTGCTGAAATGGCAATTGGAATAGTGAGTGATATTGCTCTTGATTTTTTAATTCAACCCATTGAAGATTATATGCGTTCTGTATTAAACTTAGACTTATTGAGTATAAAGACAGATATATTGAAGAATTCTATTAATAGTAATTTTTTCAAAATCGGGAATCCCACTTTTGTTGATGTTCTTGACAATACAAGTGTTAAGGTGGGTAAATATCTGGTTGAGGGTGTTTTTATTAGTGGAGGCTTTGGTTTTTTAAAAGAACAAATGACTCCTTTTTCAAAAGATTTAAATTTTGTTATCAATTTGGGTATTGAGTTTGATTCTCCATTTTTTTTGGTTAATTATGAGTTTGATTACAATTTTATGAAAAAAGGTTTAGATGGAATAGGAAATAATATAGGCATTTCTTGGAAATTTAAATATTGAATTGTTAAGAGGTTAAGATGGGTTCAATTAGAGGTTTGTTTTTTGTAAGTTTTTTAATATTTTTTGTTGTTTTTAGTTTTGCTCAAGTTGAAAATTACAAAGGGAAAATAATAAAGGGTATTAATTTTGAAGGACTTAAGAATAAAAGGGAAAGAGATTTTGTTGATATTTTAAAACCTTACATTGGCATGGCATATTCTAATGAAATTTTTGATAAATTGCAAGTTGATCTTTATTCTCTTGATTATTTTTCTGGGCTTATTAAGCCTCTGTTTAAAATAGACGGTGAGGACCTTTTTATCACATTTATTGTAAAAGAAAAATCTTTAGTTAATTCTGTTGTTTTTTTTGATAGCAGTAGAGTTTTTTGGAATAGTGAACTTGTTGAGAAGGTGAATATTAAGACCGATGAGCCTTTAAATCTTGCAAGTGTTAATAAAGGCATTGACAAACTTGAAGAGATGTATAAAAACATGGGATATCTTGATGTTTCTGCAAATTTTGAAATCAAAGAAGAAGGAAATTTAGTTGATATTATTTTTAATATATTAGCTGGCCCCAAATATGTTGTTAAAGGGATTGATTTTGAAGGAAATTTAAGCTTTAAAAGCAGTACTTTGAGAAAATCTTTAGCATCAAGAGTAGTGTCTCTTTTCTCAGATGGTAAATATTTAAAAAGTAATATTGATAAGGACAAGCGTCAACTAGAGTCTTTTTATAAAAATAATGGATATATTGATGTTAAGATTATCAATAGTACTGTTGATGTTAAAGATTCCCTTAAAGATTCTAAAAGATCGGAAAAGGAAGTTTTTTTGAAATATTTTCTTTCAGAAGGCAATGTTTTTAAATTTGGAAAGCTTGAAATTTCTGGTAATTCAGTTTTTAGTCTAGAAGAATTAAAAAGTTTTATTACCTTTAGCGAAGGTGATATTTTTAATGATTCTAAATTTGAGCAAGATTTTGCCAAAATTAAGGAGAGTTATTTTAAGGAAGGGTATATTTTTACAGAAATTATTCCTTCACAAAAGATAAGAGGGGAGTTTGTTGATTTATTAATTAAAATTTCAGAAAAGGATAAAGCTCATATTGAGTCTATTGCTGTTTCTAAAAATAAAAATACAGCTTCGCATGTAATACTTAGAGAGATTCCTCTTCAAGAGGGAGATGTTTTTAGTTTGGACAAGTTTAAGATGGGCATGGCAAATTTACAGCAGCTTGGTTATTTTTCAAATGTAATTCCAGATATTGTTCCGAGCAATACAGAAGGGCTTATGAAAATAAATTTAAACATTGAGGAGCGAGCAACAAGTAATTTTGGATTTGGTATGAATTTTGGAGGTAATGCAAATTCTTCGTTTCCATTCTCAGTATTTGGGCAGTGGGAGCTTTCTAATTTTTTAGGCGAAGGCTATTATTTTGCCGCAAGACTAAATTTGTCTTTTTTAGAGCAAAGCCTTAGTTTGACATTTAGAGATAATTGGTTTTTGCAGAAAAGATGGACGGTGGGTGGATTTATAGATTTTTCACATTCTGTTAATACTGCTTATCAGGATATTAATGGGCCTATTTTTTCTGGCAAAAGGGAAGTTCCTGATCCATTTACAAGCTGGGAAGAATATCGAGATGCTAAAAGCTTTTCTGATTTTAATGCTATGAATTATTCTTTACTTAAACTTAGTTTTGGAACGTTTACAGGGTATACTTTTTCTAATTATCTTGGCAAGCAAACCCTTCTTGGTACTTTGCAGACCGCTTTAAAATATGTTTTTTATGACAATGAGGTTAACAGGCCTTCAAATTATTATTTAAGAGATAATTATAAGACTTTTAGATTTGAAAATTCTCTTAGTTTGAGCGCGGCTTGGGATACAAGAAATTCTACCTCTTTATCTAATAATGGATTTTTGCTAAAGCAGCAGTTTGATTTTTTTGGTGGATTTTTATTTGGTCAAAGCCATTTTGTTAAATCTTCTACAACTTTTGAGAGATATTTTTCTCTTTTAGGATATGAGGATGTGTTTACCCCTTATTTTGATATTATTTTGACCTTAAGGAGTGTCTATTCAAATATATTGCCTCCTCTTGGTAATGGTTTTGAAATTGAAATTCAGCCCCATCACCACATAATTCTTAGTGAAAATTTTATGCAAGCTAGAGGTTGGGGGATTTTGAAAAATATTTATAGTTCTTTTGTAAATACTGTGCAAATATCTATTCCTTTGTTAAAAAATATTTTAGTTTGGGATGCTTTGTTTATAGATTTTGCTTCTTATTCTTTAGAAGGGCAAGAAAATTCTTTGTTTAGACCTTTTAGTAGTTTTGCTTTTAGTTGGGGAACTGGAATTAGAAGTCTTTTACCCCAATTGCCGCTGTCTTTTGTAATAGCTTATCCTTTTTATTTTGACAATGATAAAGCTAACAGTTATTACAAATATTATTCTGGATTTAAATTTTTCTTAGGAATTGAAATGAGATATTAATTATACTATGGAGAAATTTGTGTTTTTTTTGATTTTACCATTGTTTTTTTTATTATCTTTTAATGTTTTTTCGATAGATGTTATTAAAATAGGAATTGTTGATTTTGATAGAATTGTGATTGAGGTTTTAAATCCTCAATTAAAAGCTAATCTTGATCAAATAAAGAATCGGTATCAAGAACAAATCAATACGTTAAATTTAGAGCTTAAGAATTTAAGACAGATGTATGATAAATCGATTGCTGATAATGATTTAGATAATGCAAGATCTTTTGGAAACCAATATAATTTGAAAGTTGATGAGCTAAAGAGACTGTCTAGTTTAGCAAAGAATAACTTAGAGCATCAGAGATTGGCCAATATTAATAGTTTAAACAATAATAGTGAATCTTTAAGCAAAATACTTCGTGGTATTCAATATGTTGCAGAGATTAATGGGTTTTCTTTGATTATGAAAAAAAATAATCCATATATCCTTTACCACAATAGCACTGTTGATATAACAGACGATGTTGTTAAGCATCTTTTGGAAAAGGACAATAAAAATCCTTAAAGACTTTTCCTTTCAAGGCTTTACTTTCTTTTTTTAGTCTATATAGCACTTAGTTGTATAAAACATCGCTTTTAGAGTCTTTTTATCATTTTATATTCTTGCTTTTTAATTGAATTATATTTATTTTATAATATCAATTGTAATTCAATATTATTTAGGAAGCATATGGAAAAAAATGTTACCCCAATGATGAGGCAGTATTTAGATATCAAAAAAAAATATAAAGATGCCATTCTTTTTTTCAGAGTAGGAAGTTTTTATGAAATGTTTTTTGATGATGCAATTGAGGCAAGCAAGCTTCTTAATTTAACATTGACAAAAAGAGAAAATGTTCCAATGTGTGGTGTGCCTTATCATACTAGTAAGGAATATATAAGAAAATTAATTTTATTTGATAAAAAGGTTGCAATTTGTGAACAGGCGTCTAATCCTAGTTCTGGAGGGCCTTTAGAAAGAGAAGTTGTTGAGGTAATAACCCCAGGTGTTATTATTGATGAAGATTTTTTAAATGATGATGTTAATAATTATTTAGTTGCTATTAGTGATTATAAAAATTATTATTCGTTTTCTTATATAGATTTATCTACTTCTAGTCTTGGAATAATGTTTTACGAGAATAGTTTTTTTGAAAAACTTAAAAGGGATCTTGAGAAATACTCTCCTAAAGAGATAATAGTTTCTGAAAATTTTTATTATGAATACTCAGATAAGCTTAATCTTAGTCGGTTTTTAATTAATAGGGTTCCCGCTTGGCATCTTGATAAAGATATTGCAATAAAAACAATAAAGGAGCATTTTAACATACTTGGATTGAGCTCTCTTGGATTTGACGAGGAAAAGCCTTATTACATTTCAATTTTTCTCATTATAAATCATATAAAAAATAATTTAAAAAATTTATTAAGCAATATTGATAAAATAGATATTAATAATGATTCTTCGTACATGTTTCTTGATGATGTAACTCAGGTTAATCTTGAGCTTGTGAAAAATAATAATGATTTTTCTTCTCAATATTCATTATATTCTGTGTTAAATGATTGCAAAACTGCAATGGGAAAGAGACTTTTGCGAGAATTTATTTTAAATCCAATTTTAAATATTTCTGAGATTAATACCAGACTAGATCATGTTGAATTTTTTTGCAAAAATATTGGCTTAACTGTGACTTTAAGAGAAACTTTTATTAATATATGGGATATTGAGAGAATAATATCTAGGATTCAAATGAAAAGATATATTAAAAAAGATTTTTTGTTTATTGAAAAAGCCCTTTCTGTATTTTTTACGGTAAAAAATTTATTCAATAAACATAATTTTGATTATTGGAATTTTAATAAGTTTGAAGAAGACAGTATTTCTAAAGTTTCTTTATTAATAAATAGCGCAATTTCAAACTTACCCGATGAGCTTATTAAAAGAGGTTATGATTTAAAGCTCGATAGTTTAAAAGATTTAAAGATTAATGCAAATAAATATATTGATAAATATCTTGAATCAGAGAGACTGCTTAGCAAGATCAATAATCTAAAGATTAGAAAAACTAATAATAGGGGATTATTTTTTGAAGTTACAAAGAGTAATTATGCTCAAGTGCCACCGCATTTTATGGAAAGTCAAACTTTAAATTCCTCAAAAAGATATAAAACAGAAAAACTTATTTCTCTTGAAGTGGATATTAATAATGCTGAGGACAATGTAGTTGCTTTTGAGCAGGAAATTTTTGATGAAATAGCATTAAATGTTGTTAAGCATAATAAAGTTCTTAAAAAGGTTGCAGAATTTTTTGCATATATTGATTTAGTTGTTAACTTTGGTTATTTGGCAAAAAAAAATGAATATAAAAGACCTGTATTGACGTCTGGTAAGGAAATTTTTCTTGAAAAGTCTAGGCATCCTGTTGTTGAGCATTATGTTAAAAACACTGAAATCTTTACTGAAAATTTTGTAAGGATTGATAAAGAAAGGCATTTTTGTTTAATTACTGGACCTAATATGGCGGGTAAATCAACTTATTTGCGCCAGGTGGCTTTAATTACTTTAATGGCTCATATAGGTTCTTTTGTTCCAGCTTCTAAAGCTGTAATAGGCATTACAGATAAAATTTTTTGCAGAATTGGAGCAAGTGACAACATTGCCAAAGGGGAATCCACTTTTTTGGTTGAAATGAATGAAACAGCTAATATTTTAAGAAATGCAACAGAAAAGAGTTTGATAATTATGGATGAGGTTGGAAGAGGTACTAGTACGAATGATGGACTTGCTATTGCTTATTCTATTATAGAGTATATTTTAGAGTATATTAAAGCTAGAAGTTTGTTTGCTACACATTTTCATGAATTGTCGTCTATTAATCATAAAGCTTTTATTAATCTTTCAATGAAAATTGAAAGGCAAGGCAGCGATCTTGTTTTCTTAAGAGAAGTTGAAGAAAAACCATCTCTTAATTCTTATGGGATTTATGTTGCTCGCATAGCAGGACTTCCTTTAAGGGTAATAGATAGAGCCAATGTTATTCTAGAAAGTTTGCTTGACAGAAAGAGTAACTCTTTTTTGGAGTTTCTTCCCGCTGTTTCTTCTGATAGTAATGATGGGGAGGAAGGTTTGAAAAATGACGCTGATATTCATGTTAAATTAAATGAGTATTTGGAGTTAAAAAATTTTATTTCTAACATAGATATTAATAATATTACCCCTTTTCAATCAATTGAGCTGTTAAATCAAATTGTTTTAAAAGTTGTTTCTCAGTCCAGTTAGTATGAGTTATTTAAATGTCCTAAAGAGTATATTTTTGCCTTTTTGTGTTTTTTGTGGGAAAAGATATGTATCTTCTAATGCTCTTTGTGACCAATGTAAGTCACTTTTTAATTTTAAAATTAAATTTAATGAAAATTTGATGTATTTTTTTGAATATAAAGAGCATTACAGATTTTTAATTTTGTCTTACAAGAGAGATGCTCAAAAGTCAATTGGTAGATTTTTAGCAAGTGAAATTGCTAAATGTTTAAATAATATTGATTTTGATCAAATAGTAACTGTCCCTTGTAGTTTTAAAAGAAAATTATTTTATGGTTTTGATCATATGGAATACATTGGTATTTTATTAAGCCGTTTTGGATTTAATTATATAAATGTTTTTTCAAGAAAGTATGGAAAAAGTCAGAAGTTAATGAAAGGGAATCTTAGATTTAGAAATCTTGAAAATAAAATTAAATTAAGATCAAAATATAAAAATTTTCAATTCAAAAAGATTGTTTTGCTTGATGATATTGTTACTACAGGAGCATCTATGTGTATTTGTGAAGACCTTATTATGCAATTGGGAGCTTATAAGGTTATAAGGCTTTCGTTGGCCAAATCTTATAATTTGGTTTAATGTTGACATTATTTTTGCTAAGTGTTAATCTTGACTTAAGGTTTAGTTTATGTATTTAATAAGGTTCTTATAAAAGAACCTTATTATTTTTAGGGATACAGTTGATTAAATGTTTTGACAAAAGTAATGAAGTTTTTAATTTGATAAAAGATTTAACAAGGCGATTAAATGTTGAGATATTAGAAATTAATATCTTTAGAAATAAAAATAATGGAAAAATTCAAATAGTTCTTTATAGTAAAAATTTTTCCTTGGGTATTGATTTGCTAACTGATTTGCATAAGATAATTTTATTAATTTTAGAAGCAAATCTTAAATATAGTTTTACTTTAGAGCTTTCTACTCCAGGAATAGATAGAAAAATAAAAAGTGACAGAGAGTTTAAAATTTTTGAAGGTAAAAAGATTAAGTTGATGCTAGATAATGAATTTGAAGAGGGCTTTATATTAGAGTCAAAGCCAGAAAGTTTTATTTTTAAAACAGATAGCAAAGAAATAAATGTTTTTTATAGTGATGTTAAGAAGGCCAGATTAGTTTAAGGAGGAAGTTTGTATGATAAAGGGCACGGGACATATGATTGTAAATATTGCAAACGATCGCAGCATGAGTATAGATTCTATTAGAAAAACAATTAAAGAATCAGTATTAATAGCTTATAAGAAGTATTTTGGAAGTAATGAGAATGCTTTTATTAAGTTTGATGATGATACGGGAGATTTGGCTGTTTATGCAAAAAAGAAAATTGTAAAAGAGGTAAAAGATTCTTTGCTTGAAATATTAGAAAAAGATGTCTTAAAGGAAAATATTGTAGAAGGTGGTTATGCTTATATTGAAATTAATCCTAAAGTTTTTGATAGGCTTTCTATTCAGGTTGCAAAACAAAGAACCAAAAATGACTTGCAAGGAATTGAGGATAATGAGATTTTATCAGAATTTAAAAGCAAGTTAAATAAGGTTGTTATTGGATACGTTCAACAAAATAGAAATGGTGATCTTTATGTTAATCTTGGCAATACTGACGGTATAATTCCTAAGAAGTATCAGTCGCCAAGAGAAGTTTACAATATTAATGATAAGATTAGAGTTTTAGTTTACAATGTCAAAAAGGGTAAAAATGGCATTGAGGTTATTCTTTCTAGAACCCATCCAAAGTTTATTGAAGAGCTTTTAGCGCTTGAAATTCCAGAAATTGAAGAAGGTATTATTAAAATTCATAAAATAGTTCGCGATCCGGGTTACAGAATCAAAGTTGCTGTTTATTCTGAAAAAGAAGAGATTGATCCTGTTGGTCCTTGTATAGGTCAAAAAGGAGTTAGAATTCAATCTATAATTAAGGAGCTTGAAGGAGAAAAAATCGATATTATCCCTTATAGTAAAGATATTAAAGAATTTATAAAAGATTCTTTGACTCCTTCTAAGATTGAGCATGTTTATATTCTTGACGAAGATTTACATAAAGCCTTAGTGGTTGTTAGCGATGACCAACTTTCTCTTGCTATAGGTAAAATGGGTCAAAATGTTAGGCTTGCTAATAGACTTCTTGACTGGGCTATTGATGTTAAAACTAGCAGTCAATTTGCAGAAATGAAGGCTAATTCAGAGTTTAAGCAAGAAACGCTCGAAATGTTTGATAAAGTTATGCAGGATGTTGTTGAAGAGGAGCAATTTGAAGAGATCAGCAAAATAAGTGATCTTAAATTGCTCGATTCTTCTGTGATTTCTAATTTATCAAAAGAGGGGCTTGATGATATTAACAATTTTTTACAAGCAGATGAGGGAGTGCTTTTTAATCTTGGCGTAAGTTATGAAAAACAAGAAGAAATTAACAAAATATTAAAAGAAGGAATGATAATAATTGCTAATGACAATGATGAGTCTATAGAAAAGATAGAAGAAGATGAAGAGCTTCTTTGCCCTGAATGTGGTGTTGTTATTAATGAAAATATGACCTCCTGTCCGGGTTGTAAAATAGGGCTTAGTTTTGAGTTTGAGGAGGAGTAAATTTGTCGAAAAATATTGATGATATTAAAAATGAAGATGGCAAAAAAATTAAGATTATTAAGTTAAAAAAGAAGGTAGTAAAAATTGTAACGCATAATGATTTAAGTGGTAAAAGTGATTCAAATAGCTCTGTTGATTTTCATAAGCACAACAGCAAAGCTGAACATCCGCAAAATAGAGATAACAGAACTGGAGGATATTCTCAAAATAGAGATAACAGAACTGGAGGATATGCGCAAAATAGAGATAACAGAGCTGGGGGATATGCGCAAAATAGAGATAACAGAGCTGGGGGATATTCTCAAAACAGAGACAACAGAACTGGGGGATATTCGCAAAACAGAGACAACAGAATTGGGGGATATGCGCAAAATAGGGACAACAGGACTGGGGGATATGCGCAAAATAGAGATAACAGAGCTGGGGGATATGCGCAAAATAGAGATAACAGAGCTGGGGGATATGCGCAAAACAGAGACAACAGAGCTGGGGGATATGCGCAAAACAGAGACAACAGAACTGGAGGATATTCGCAAAACAGAGACAGTTTGTCATCTCAATATCAAGGTTCGCCAAAGAAAACATATGTTGCCAAAAATAATTCTCAAAATAAATATACTACTTCTGTGTCTTTTAGAAGAGTTATAAAAACTAAAGTCCCTGTTATTGTTAGCAGCACATCTTCATCAGATTCTGAGAATAGTAAAGAGTTAAATCGCAAGCTTGGTGAGAAAAAAAAGCAGCAACAAGAAAGTCAAAAAAGTTATAAGAGAAAAAAAGCAGAGACTGAGAGCAAGACAATTGAACAAAAAGTTTTTGAACAACTTCAAAAAAAGAAACGAGAAAATTTAGCTAATCCTATTCCAAAGTCAATTGACATTATGGGCAGCATTACTGTTTCTGATCTTGCAAGAAAGATGAATTTAAAATCTTCTGATTTGATTGCTAAATTAATGGCTTTGGGTGTAATGGTGACTATTAATGAAAAAATAGATTCTGATACAGCAACTATTTTAGTTGAAGAATATGGTTCAAAAGTTAATGTTGTTTCTATTTATGATGAAACGGTTATAGAAGAAGAGGTAGAGGATCAAAGCAAAAGAATTGAAAAACCTCCTGTTATTACAATAATGGGTCATGTTGATCATGGTAAGACCAAGCTGCTTTCTGTGCTTCAAAATATAGATATAAATCAAACGGAGTCTGGTGGTATTACTCAGCATATTGGAGCTTATACTATTGTTTATAATGGTCGAGAAATAACATTTTTAGATACTCCCGGGCATGAAGCTTTTACTATGATGCGAAGTCGTGGGGCTCAAGTTACAGATATTGTTGTTCTTGTTGTATCAGCAATTGATGGTGTTATGCCCCAAACTATTGAGGCTATTAATCATGCAAAAGAAGCAAATGTTCCAATTATTGTTGCTATAAATAAGATTGATTTGCCAGATTCAAATCCCGATAAGATTAAACATCAGCTTTCAGAATACGGCTTAGTATCTGAGGATTGGGGGGGAGACACTATTTTTGTGTTGATTTCTGCTCTTAAAAAAATAGGAATTTCTGAACTTCTTGATATGATTCTTTTACAATCAGATATGATGTTATTAAAGGCAAACCCATCCAAAAGAGCTATTGGAAAAGTACTTGATGCCAAGATTGATTTGGGTCGCGGAATAGTTTGTTCTGTTATTATTGAGGATGGAACCCTTTATGTGGGAGATTCTTTTGTGGGCGGAGCGTGCTACGGCAAAGTTAAAGCGTTAATTAATGACAAGGGTGTTTCTGTTAAGAGTGTTGGACCTGCTAAAGCCATTAGTGTTTTAGGATTTTCTTCAATGCCTCAAGCTGGGGATCCTTTTCAAGTAACTAAAACTGAAAAAGAAGCAAAATTGATCAGCTCTAAAAGACAAGATCTTAAAAAATATGAATCTTCCAAAAATGTAAAGAAAGTTACCATGTCAAATCTTTATGATTCAATCAAAGAAGGAACGCTCAAAGAGCTTAAAATAATTTTAAAAGCAGATGTTCAAGGCTCAGTCGAAGCTTTAAAGAATTCTCTTGAAAAATTAACAAACGATGAGGTTAGAGTAAGAGTTGTGCATTCATCAGCGGGGGTAATAACTGAAACAGACATTAGTTTTGCTTCAGCAAGCGATGCTATTGTTATTGGATTTCATGTAAGGCCTACTGCAAAAGCTCAAGTATTAGCAGATCAGGAAAAAGTTGAGATTAGAAAGTACAATGTTATTTATGATGCTATAAATGATGTTAAGTCAGTTCTTGAGGGAATGCTTGAGCCAGATGTTGAGCAGCAGTTTATTGGTTTTGCTGAAGTGAGAGCTGTAATAAATGTTCCTAAAATCGGGGTAATTGCTGGCTGTTATGTTTCTAGAGGACTAATAAAGCGAGATGCGATTACTAATGTGATGAGAGATGGTTTGCAGATTCATTCCGGGAAAATATCATCTTTAAAGCGATTTAAAGATGATGTTAAAGAAGTTGCTGAGCAATATGAGTGTGGTGTTGTGATTGATAATTATGCTAATATTAAAGAAGGAGATATAATTGAAGCATTTGAGATAAAAAAGGTGAAAAAATCTTTTAAAACTTAGTATTGTTTTATTTATATATGTGTTTATGTATAAGAATATAAAAAAGTTTAAACTTGAAAGTTTTATTGCTCAAGAAATTGGCAATTTAATAGTAGGTGGGGGGATTAAAGATCCCAGAATTCATTCATTTTTAACCGTGGTTAAAGTAGAATTTTCAAAAGATTTAATAAATGCCAAAGTGTTTGTGGGCTCTATTAAGGAAGGCGCTTCTTTGGATAATGCAGTTAAAGCTTTAAATAATGCTAAGGGATTTATTCAAAGTCAAATTGTTAAGCGAATTAAAGTTAGAAGTACTCCTAAATTATTATTTGTTAAGGATGATTCTCTTTCTAAATCATTTTATGTTAATAAGTTAATTGAAGGATTAAATACTACAAGAGAGAATTAAATTTGGAAAATGGATTCCTTTTAATTAATAAAGAACAAGGTAAAACTTCTTTTGAAACTCTTTTTCCTGTGAAAAAATATTTTAATACAAATCGTGTTGGGCATGCTGGAACACTTGATAAATTTGCAAGTGGAATTTTGATTGGTCTTGTAGGAAAATATACAAAGCTTTCAAGTTATTTTACTTCTTTAGATAAAGAGTATTTAGCAGAATTTAGATTTGGATTAGAAACAGATACTCTTGATCCTAATGGAAGAATAGTTGGCAAAACAGATTATATCCCTAATTTAGAGGATATAGATTTAAAGCTTAAAGATTTTGTAGGAGAGATTTATCAAAGTCCCCCTAGATTTTCTTCTGTTCATATTGATGGTAGCAGGGCCTATAAACTTGCTTTGAATGGAAAGTTTTTTGAAATTAAAAAACGAAGAGTGACTGTTTATAATATTCAAAGATTAAATTATGATTTTAGCTCTTCTTTGCTTAGTTTAAAAATTAGCTGTTCAAAAGGTACTTATATTAGGAGTATTGCAAGAGATTTGGCTTATTCTCTAAATTCTTGCGCTTATGTTAGCAATTTAAAAAGAACTAAAGTAGGTATGTTTAGGTTAAAAGATTCTACATTGTGTGAAAATTTGAGCAAAGCCTCCTTAATTAGCCTAGAATCTTTAAAAAGTTTTGAAAAAGTTTACATTGATTCTGATAAGATAAATCTTGTTAAAAATGGTGTTTATGCTGAAATTAAAATCAATATTAATGAATTTAAGATTTTAAAATCCAGAGAAGAAAAAATATTAGCAGTAATTCAAGGAGTTGGTTTGAATAAATATAAATATATTATTATATTTTAATTTTATATTTATTTTTTTAAACAATTTAATAATTTATTATTAAAAATAACTCGAAAAGGATAAATTGCTTTTGTTATTTTTAAGAAAAAATATTATAATCTATCATAGTAAGTTTAAATTATGGCAATAGGTTTGTTAGAGCTTTGCTATAATGGTATAGGAGTTGCTTTATGATAGATAAAAAGCAAAAGCAAAAAATAGTTTCTGAATTTGGAAAAAATGAAAGCGATACTGGTTCTGTTGGGGTTCAGATCGCACTTATTACAGGTAGAATAAAGTATTTAACTGAACATTTAAAGACAAATAAAAAAGATCACAGTTCAAAAAGAGGCTTGTTAAAGTTGGTAGGGCAAAGGCGAAGTTTATTGCGGTATTACCAGAAAAAAGATTTAGAAGCCTATAGGATGTTGATATCTAAACTTGGTCTTAGAAAATAAAAAGAGGTTGAATTTTGAGGAAAATATTAAAGTTGAAAATAGGCAGAGACGAGTTAGTATTTGAGACTGGATTTATGGCTAAGCAGGCTAATGGGTCGGTTCTTGCAACTTATGGGGGATCTTCGGTTCTTGCAACTGTTTGTTGTTCAAGCAGTGTAAGAGAAGATTTAGATTTTGTTCCGCTTTCTGTTGAATATAATGAAAAATATTATGCAGCTGGTAAAATTCCAGGAGGATTTATCAAAAGAGAGGGAAAGCCAAAGGACAAAGAAATACTTGTTTCCAGGCTAATAGATAGGCCAATGAGACCACTTTTTGATAAAAGATTTGGTCGAGAAATTCAAGTAATTCCTACGACTTTAGCTACAGATCAGCTCAATCCTCCGGATATTGTGGGAATGAATGCTGCTTTTACCGCAGTTTTTTTGTCGGATATTCCGTTTAACGGTCCAATTGCAGCTGTTAGAATGGTTTATTTGAATGGTAAGTTTATAGTAAACCCTTCGTTTGAAGAGATTCATGATTCTGATCTTGATATTGTTGTTGCCGGAAGTTTAAATGGAATTACTATGGTAGAAGGTGGTGCTAATGAAGTTAGTGAGGATATTTTGCTCTCAGCAATAGACAGTGCTCATGAATATATTAAGCAAATTTGCAATGCTCAAAAAGAATTTTTAGATATTGTAGGGGAAAAGGAAAAACTTCCTTTAGCTTTTGAAGAAAAAATATTTGAATTTAAAGAGGAGCTTAGGGATTTTGTTTATGCAGAGCTTAAAGAAGCTTGTTTTGTCAAGGGAAAGCTTAATAGAGATAAAGCTATAACTTTGTTGCGAAATAAATCTTATGAGCATTTTTCTTCTCTTGAGAAATTGACCGATAGTAATGAGTCTCTTTTTCATAAAGCTTTTGATGATTTTGAGAAGGAGATTGTTAGAAATTCTATTCTTAACGATAATATTAGAACAGATGGCAGAACGCCTAATGAGATAAGAGATATTATTTCAGAAGTTGATATTTTAAGTAGAACTCATGGATCTGCACTTTTTACAAGAGGAGAGACGCAAGCTTTAGCAGTAACTACTCTTGGTACAAGCATTGATGAACAAATAATGGATGACATTGATGGGGATAAGCGCCTTAATTTTATGCTCCATTATAATTTTCCACCATTTTCAGTTGGTGAGACCGGCAGACTTATGACTGGCAGGCGCGAGATTGGCCATGGTCATTTAGCTCAAAGAGCTTTAGAATCAATGGTTCCTGGGAAAAATGATTTTCCTTATACTATTAGGGTAGTTTCTGAGATTTTAGAGTCTAACGGATCTTCTTCAATGGCTACTGTTTGTGCTGGGAGTATGTCTTTAATGTCAGCAGGGGTTCCTGTTAAAGGGCAAGTTGCAGGAATAGCTATGGGGCTTATTAGCGAAGGTGATAAATATGTAGTTTTAAGTGATATTCTTGGAGAAGAGGATCATTTAGGCGATATGGACTTTAAAGTGGCCGGTACAAAAAATGGAATTACTGGATTTCAAATGGATATTAAGATTGAAAATGTTACTAAAGATTTAATGAGAGATGCTCTTGAGCAGGCAAGAATAGGTAGAATACATATATTGTCTATTATGAATAATGTAATTTCTAATTCAAGAGTTGGTATATCTAAGTATGCTCCCAAAATTGTTCAACTTCAAATTGACATTGACAAGATATCTCTTGTTATAGGATCTACTGGAAAAACTGTTAAGGCCATAACAGATGAATTTGAAGTTAAGGTTCAAATTGAGCAGAATGGAAAAATTATTCTTTTCGGGGATGATGATTTTAAGATGCAAAAGGCTAAAGAAAGAATAGAGAGTATTGTAAGAGAGCCAAAGGTAGGCGAAATTTATGAAGGAACTGTTAAAAAGATTAATAGCTTTGGGGCTTTTATTGAACTTACCCCTTCAAAGGAAGGATTTTTAAGTACTCGTTTGAAACCTAGAGACAGCAAGTATGGTTCTGGAAGATTTGGAAATAGTAATAGATATTCTAGATTTGGTGGTGGCGCAGATAATATAAGGGGTAATGCAGGGTTAGTTCGCCCTCCAAAATTAGAAGAAGGTCAGCGAATTAAAGTTAGAATAATTGATATAGACAAATTTGGGAAAATTGATCTTGAAATTGTTAGAGATAAAGATTATTAAAATAATATGAAATTTGTTTTGAATAATTTATTTAAAGGTTGTCTTCTGTGTTGTGTTTTGTTTTGTTCTTGCCTTACTACAAATAGATCTATTCAAGACTCTCATGTTGGTGATATTTTAGATAAAAAAAAAGAAGCAGTCATTATTGATGATAATAATGTTGTTCTTGAGAGTGAATTTAAAAGAGACTATTTGATAGGATTAAAGGATAATGAATCTTTTTTCCTTAGCGATGCTTTTTTAAAAGAAAATGATTTTTATTTTAAAAAAGCCAGAGAAAGTTATGCTAAAAAAAATATTGGCTTGACAAATTATTATTTGAATAAAATAGTAGCTAATGAGAATCAGCACAACAGGGAATTACTAGCTAAGGCAAATTTGTTTTTTGGATATGTAAATTATGAGAATGGTTTTTATGATCTTTCTGAATATAATTTTGATCTATTTTTAAAAGATTATAAATATTCTCATGCTAGTTTAAGATCAGCTGAATTAAAATATCTTGCTAAAGAAAAATTGGATGCAATTTCTGCATTTAAAGAAATTAATCAATTTTCTATATCAGGTTATGATAAAGAGATTTATGCTTTTTTAAGCAATAAACTTGGAGTAAGTCATTTAAACTTAGAGTCTTTAGGATTTCTTGACAATAGCGTTTTTGATACATTTGTCTTTAATGATAATATATTTGTAACTAATATATTGGGGGGGCTTTTAAGATATAATATTAAAAAAAATGATTGTAGGGTCTATCTTAAGGATAAAAAAAGCATTTTTTTAAATGGCATTAGGGGTTTTACGGATTATAATGGAACAATTTATATTGGTGGTAAAAATGTTGTTTATTATATAGATGATGTTGATGGAGATTTAAAACAAATAAATGTTCCCGCTAATGCTGATTTTAGCAATGTGCAAGTTTTGCTTGGTGTTAAAAATGGAATATTTGTTGGTACTCTAAATTCTGGGTTATGGTTTTATGATTTAAAAAATTGGAAAAATATACCGCTTGGATCTAATAAAATTTCTTCACTGTGCTTTGATAGTTTGAAAAATTTATTACTGGTTGGAACAGTTGATAAGGCCATTTATAGTATTAATGTTGATAATTTGAAAAATATTAAACATTTGGATTTTTTTAGCAAAAATGATAATGAAAAAAATATTAATTTTATAAAAGAATATAAAGATAGTTATTTTGTTGGAACATATGGCGGGGGTCTTTTTGAATTAAATTTAAATAAAAATAGCTATAAAAAGCACGTTATTGCCAATAATATTGATGTTAATTATTTTATGGATATGGAGATTAAAGGTAAAAAGTTATTGTTTGCAACCTTTGATCATGGGTTATTGATTTATGATTCTGAAAATGATAATTGGGATTATTTTGGACCCAATAATGGACTTCTTAATTTGAATTTAATAAAAGTTTCTAGATTTGAAAATTATGTCATACTGGGCACTCTTAATAACGGTTTGGTTTTTGTAGATGAAAATATTAAAAAACAGTTATGAGTCTTACATAATTACTGAATTTTTTAAATATTTTTTAATTACGTTTTTATTTTTCTTTTTCGTATTTTTTATAAATCAAATTTTATTCTTTATGAGAATACTTCTTCAAAATTATGTTCCCTTTTTTAAGGCTTTTATTTTTATTATATATTCTCTTCCTATGGTGATTGCACTTTCCCCTCCTTTTGCTTCTTTGATTTCAGTAATTCTTACTATTCATAAATTCAAACTTCACAATGAAATTTTAGCTTTTCGTTCAATTGGCATATCAATTTTTGATTTACTTGTTCCATTTTTTAAATTGGGAGTAGTTATTGCTTTTATATCTTTTATATCTAATGATATTTTGCTTCCACTTGGATCTATTGGTAGGTTAAAAATTTTTAATGAAATAAAAGAAGAAGTTCCCCATTTAGTATTAAAGCCCTATTCAAGCAAACAGTATGGAGATTTGATTTTTGTTTCTGGTGAGAAATCGGAAAATGGTTATAAAAATGTAACTTTTTTTGATAACACTGGACTTAAGGGTTTTGATAGAATATTTATGGCAAAAAATCTTGATATTAAAAAAGAAAATTTTCAAGTGTATTTTATTTTAAATGATGTTTTATCTATTGCTTTAACAGACAGCGAGAGTGGATTTTATGATTATTTTTATGCAGATAAGATGAAATATTCAATCGATCAGGTTACATTTAGTGATAGTTTTTTATTAAATTATGTAACTCCTTCTCAAATGAGCATGAGGGATGTTATAAAATTAATTAAAAAACAAAATAATTTAATTGCAGATTCAAATATAAAAAATAATCTAGAAGGGGATTTTTTAAGTTTAAATTTTTCAAATCTTTATTTAAATTATTTATACAATCAAAACTATTATGTAGATGAATCTTATGTTTTTGAAAATTTAAACTATATGTATAACTTAAATTTAAATTTTAAACCTTATCAGGATAAAAGTATGAAGCAAAATTTGGCTCTTTTTAATCTTGAATTTTTTCAAAAAATTAGTTTACCGCTTTCGGTTTTATTTTTCATTTTTTTGGCCTTTTCAATGGGAATGTATTCTAATAAAAAGTATTCTATTATTCTTGAGCTTGTAATTTCAATTCTTGTTTGTGTTTTTTATTGGGTAATGTTTATTGGTGGAAAAGTTTATACTGTGCAATATGCGCCAAATCCCCTTGTTGTTACTATTTTGCCCAATTTAATTTTAGTTGTTGCAGGGGCAATTCTCTTTTTGAGATTGTTGAAAAAATGAAAATAGATAAGCTTTTTGTAAAAAGCATCATTCTTACTTTTTTATCCATGAACTTACTTTTCATGATTTTAATTATTCTTGGTGATTTATTTGTAAATCTTCTTAATTATCTTGAAAAGAATATTGGCTTTAAGGATATTCTTTACATTTATTATTTATATTTACCAAAGGCGTTCTCAGATGGAGTGGCTTTATCTTTTCTTTTTGCTATTTCTAATCTTATTGGCAATCTTTCTATGAGAAATGAAATAATAGGCCTTTTTAGTTGTGGAGTTTCACTTACCAGGATATTAAGACCAATCATTTTAATTAGCATATTTATTTCAGTTGTTCTTTTCTTTTTTGATAATTATTTGGTAATAGATACTGTAGCAAGAAGAGATATTCTTATTAAGAATAGCATTGGTAATAGTAGATCTGGCGATAAAACTATAATAATAAGAGATCTTGCTAGAGAAATTTATAATATTAAATCTTATGATATTGATGAGAATACTTTTGCTAACTTGATGATTATAATTAAAGACAGTAAAGATGAGTTTCAAACAAGGTACGATATAAATAAGGCCGAATGGAAAGATAATAAATGGAAGCTTTATGGTATTAGAGAGTTTGTTAAGATTGGTAGAAAAATTAAGGAGAATACCTATGATGTTCTTGATGGGACAGGAATTATTAAGCTGGCGCCCGATTACATAAGAACCGTGATGCTCTCATCAAAGGCATTAAATTTTACTAAACTTATTAATTGGATAAGTTTTCTTAAAGCCGAACGTTTAAATTATTCTGATGCATTGTTTGATTTGTTAAATAGGGTATTCTTTTCATTTAGATTAATTCTTCTTAGCTTTACTGTTGGGTTTATTGCTCTTGCTCTTAAAAAAAATATTTTTATACTCAGCTTATTAAATAGCATTGCTTTTGCTGTTGTTTATGTCATTTCTATTGTAATTTTTAATTTTTTAGCGGATCTTGGTTATTTACATATATATATAGCAAGTTCTTTTACAACTATATTTTTTTTGATTATCAATTTTTTTGTTTATAGGATTGTTAGAAAATAATATATATAATAATTATTTGGGATATTTATATGTTTACTGTAATCAAGAACGACAAACATTCTAATGCAAGGGTTGGATTTCTCAATCTTCCTCATGGTAGAGTAGATACTCCTTGTTTTATGCCGGTTGGTACTTTGGGCGCAATGAAAGGATTAAAACATACTATTCTTGAGAAGTTAGAATGCAATTTGATGCTTGCAAATACTTATCATTTATATTTAAGGCCAGGGATTAAAACCATTGAAAAATATGGCGGTCTTCATAATTTTACAACTTGGAATAAAAATTTTTTAACCGATTCGGGTGGATTTCAGGTATTTTCTCTTTCTGGTTTGAGAAAAATTGATCTAAAAGGTGTACATTTCAAATCTCATCTAGATGGATCTTATCATTATTTTACTCCTGAGGGAGTATTTGCTATGCAAGAGATTTTTGGCAGTGATATTATTATGCCGCTTGACATTTGCAGTTCTTACGGGATTGATTATAATGAAGCCAATTTATATACAAATATTACAACCAATTGGGCCCGCAGCACATTCAAGTCTTATAAAAACAGAAAAGAGGGATATAACGGGCTTTTATTTTTAATAACTCAGGGAAATTTTTTTAAAGATTTAAGGAAAAGAAGCATTAATGATATATTAGAATTAGATAGTCCAGGTATTGCTATCGGAGGCATTTCTGTTGGAGAGCCAAGAGAGAAATATTTAGAAATTCTTGAATATAGTTCTTTGTTGATACCAAAAGAAAAACCAAGGTATGTAATGGGTATTGGCACTCCCCATTACATACTCGATGCAATATATTACGGCATTGATATTTTTGATTGTGTTAATCCCGCAAGAATTGCTAGGCATGGGTCTCTTTTAACAGATAATGGGGTGATGCGGATTGGTAGAAAGGAGTATAAGGATGATACTTCCCGGGTAGAGAAGAATTGCGATTGTACTTTATGCACAAGGTATTCAAGAGGATATTTAAGACATTTGATAAAATCGAAAGAACTTTTTGGGATAGTTTTGGCAAGTGAGCATAATATTCACTATATGTTTCGGTTGATTTCAAAGATCAGAACCGCAATTCTAAATGATAATTTTTTAAACTTTAGAACTGAATATTTAAAAAAGTATGAAGAGGGAAATTTTGATGAATAAATATGTGGTTTCTACAATTTTGGTCATGATTTCCACTTTTTTTTCAAGAATAATGGGCTTTGTAAAGATAAAGATTTTCTCTTATTATTTTGGTGCAAATCTTGATGCTGATATTTTTAACTATGTTTTCAATATTCCTAATAATTTGCGCAAAATCCTTTCAGAGGGTGCAATGACTTCGGCTTTTTTGCCTGAATTTACACATGAAAAAAACAAATCGCACGAAAAAGCTGCTACTTTTTTTAGAACTGTTATAACTTTTAACGTTATTTCCATTGGGCTGATTGTTTTAGTTATGATTATTTTTTCAAAGCATATTATTTATTTTATATCTTATTATAGGGGTGAAAACTTAATTTTTGCAAGTTCTGTATTTAGGTATTTGGTATTATATATCTTGCTAATAAGTCTATCATCAATTTTCGTATCTGTTCTAAATTCATATAAAATTTTTTTCATTCCTTCATTTTCGCCTATTATGCTTTCTTTGGGAATAATATTGAGTATATTCTTATTTTATAGTCGGTTTGGAATATATAGTGCTGTTATTGGCGTAATTTTTGGGGGGTTTTTACAATTTTTGATTCCGTTTGTAAATTGCCTTATGATTGGTTTTGCCTGGAAGCCATCATTTTATTTTAGAGAAAAAGTATTTTTAAATTTTTTAACCAGATGGCTTCGTATGATTTTTGGATTTTCCATTTCAATTGTTACTCAGCAGATTTCATTTGCATTAGCGTCTACTCTTGATATAGGAAGTGTTTCTATTCTTAGTAATGCTGTAGTTTACTATCAGCTTCCTGTGGGAATTTTTTATATTTCTATTGCAACAGTAATTTTCCCCAAAATGGCAGAGTATGCTGTTTTGGGGAATAATATAAAGTTAAATACCCTTTTAGTGGATGGAATTAAAATTTTATTATTAATTTTTATTCCAGTCTCTTTTTTAATGTTTATTTGGTCAGACCATATTTTAAATTTATTTCTTATGGGGGGTAAGTTTTCTATTTATGATACTCAAAAAACGGCGGGTGTTTTGAAATGTTTTCTTTTAGGCTTACTTTTTTATTCAATATTTGGGTTTTTTCAAAAATATTATTTTTCTGTTCGTGATGCAAAGACGCCATTTTATTTGAGTGTTTTATTTTCTATTCTTGATATTGCACTTTCTGTTTTTGGTATTAATTATTATGGTTTGAATGCTTTAGCATTAGCTCAATCTATTTCTTTTATGATTTGTGTAATTGTTTTTTATTTTATAATTTTAAAAAGAGGAGTTAAAATTGATTTAATTGAGATTTTATTTGTTCTTTTAAAGTCAATTATTACGCTTTTCCCTTTATATGTAGTTTATTTCTTTTTTGAAAAGTTTCAGTGGGATATGGGGTTTAGTTTTAAAAATCTTTATTTTTTAATTACAGCCGGAATTGTTAGTATTTTTATTTTGTTTATTTGTTATTCTGTTTTAGGAATAAATAGGCTTTTTAGGTTTATCAGGAGGGATACTTTATGAAATACTTTGATTTATTATTTTTTTTACTTATTTTGAATGTGTATGCTCAAAATGTTAACCCCCCAACTTTTCCTAGTCCCCCTTTGTTGCCCGAAATTACAGAAAATAAGCTTGTTGAGAGAGAAAATTCTTCTAAGGGCGAGAATTTTTCTAATATTGGTTTAGATGGTAAGTATGTTAATGATACAATTCTTTATGGACTTGACAGTCAAGTTACAAACATTATAAAAGCTCTTAAAAAATCAAGTGATAGTCAATATAATTTGTCTCTTAAGAAAAGGCTCGAGAAAACTTTTAATGCTGAGATTAAAAAGGAAATACTTGAATTGTTTATTTCTCTTAAGTATTCAGGGGGCATTGATACAGCAAATTATATTCTTGAAAATTATGAGAGTAAGAGATATTCAAATGCTTTATTTGGCTTGGCAATTTCGTATCTTAAGGAGTTTGATAATAAAGAGAAATTAAAAAAAACCCTTATTGATATTCTTGAAAATAAAGAGGGTAATGTGGTATCTATTGCAGCTTATTATTTGGGAGAGCTTAATTCTCTTGAGTATTCTAAAAATATGATGGAAGTTTTTGAAAAATATTCTGGAAATGATGGCGCTAGAAGAGAAATACTTATTGCTCTTGGGAAAATGGTCGCTGTTGAGCATCAGGATAGAATTTATGAAATTTCGTTAGATAATTATGAGACCCCATCAATTAAGGCTGCTGCAATCGAGGCGTTGTCATATCTTGCTCCGGATAAAGTAACTACAAATGCTGATTTGTATCTTCAGAGTAATAACAATAATTTAAATGTTAAATTGGCTATTATTGTTTCTTTATCTAAAGATCCTTCTTTAAAGTCTAAAGAGATTTTACAAGGATTTTTAAGAGATTCTGATGATAATATTAGATTTAAGGCTATTAATGCAATCAAAGGACATAAAGACTCTTCAGCAAAGGATATTTTGATTTATAAGCTTAAAAGCGATCCATCTCTTAAAGTTAGGGAGGCTTCTGCTAAGGCTTTAATTGATATGGATCTTGGGGACATTGAGATGAAAAATATTATGTTTGATTTTAAGATTGACAATAATTTTAAAATTTCAATGTTTAGTTACCTTTTAGATAAGGATTCTCCAAAAGCATTGTCAATTGCTTTAGAAATTGTTAACAAAGAAAATGTTAATAAACCCTCAAATGTTTTAAAAGGGATTGCTTCAATGCTGGCTGGTAAAAAGGGCAATTTTGATAATTTTTATTCTAAAATCATTGACAGTAAAAATGTTGATTTAAAGCATTTTGCATTAAAAGGGGCTGTTTATAATAAATCTTCATCGCTTTCTGATAAACTTAAAAAAATTAAAAGTGAAACGAACTCTCAATATATTAAAGTGCTTTTAAAAGATTATTGATTATTAATAATCTGCTAGCATATTAGTATTAGTACAAAATTTTTAAAATTTCTTTAGCCACTTCTGATTTTCCCATTTCTGGCAGTTCTTTTGTGCTTTGTTTATTTATTATATAAACTTTGTTTAAGTTTGAACCAAAATATTTAAGTTCATTTGCAACGATAAAGTCCAAATTTTTATTTTTTAATTTTTCTTTAGCTTTTTGAATTAAATTTTTAGAATCCTCAGCGCAAAATCCAATAACAATTTGGTTTTTAAGTTTATTGTGTCCCACGTATTTGATTATGTCAGGATTTTTTACTAATTTTATATATAATCTATTGGTTTTATTTTTTTTAATTTTACTACTTAAAATGTGTTTGGGTTTAAAATCGGCAACAGCTGCAGCTCCAATTATTATTTCAAATTTATTATATATCTTGAGAACTTCTTTGTACATTTCCATTGCAGATTTTATTTTTATAATATTGACCCCTTCAGGCTCAGTTTCATTGGTTGGGCCTGTAATAATTGTAACTTGAGCCCCCAGTTTAACAGCCTCTTGTGCTAAGCAGAACCCCATTTTTCCCGTTGATGTATTTGAAAAATAACGAATTGGGTCTATTAATTCTTCAGTTCTAGATGCTGTTATAAGTATTTTTTTGTTTTTTAGGTAATCTTTTTGATTAAATTCATTCAATATTGTTTTTATAATTTTGTCTTCATTTTTAAGCCGCCCCAAAGCATTTGATGAGCAAGCTAAAAATCCTTTATCAGGCTCAATGAATTTATAATGATAGGCTTTAAGCTTTTTTATATTTTCTTTTAAAATAGGGTTTGAATACATTGTGCTATTCATTGCTATTGCAAAATAAGTAGGAGCTGTGCTTGCAGATATTATTGTAGTTAATCCATCATCAGCAATTCCTGATGCAATTTTAGATATTGTGTTGTAAGTAGCAGGAATAATAAGAATTAGATGTGCCCATTTTGCAATTTTTATATGTTCAACTTCATTGTGATCTAAATCCCATAAATTAGTAATTATTTTATTCTTAGAAATGGTTTCTAAAGTTAATGGAGTAATAAATTTGGTTGCATTTTGTGTCATTATAACTTTAACTTTGTATCCTAATTTAACTAAACTAGAAACTATGTATACTGACTTGTAAGAGGCTATGCCCCCACATATGCCAATTAATATATGTTTATTTTTATTCATATAATATATATTATATAATATACGTTATATTTGAATTTATAAATTTTAATGTCCTTTTGTTAAGGTTGTTTTAAATGAAAAATAGGATTTTGTACGCTGTATTATTGTATGTTTTTATGTTTTTATTGTGGTTTTATTTTGCCTATTTTATTGACACATCAGCTACTATATTTAATATTCCTTTGTGGTTTTTTGGATCAGGAATTTTATTCCCCAGTATAAATTTTTTTTTGGTTTGTTTTTTTATTTTAGCAATTAGTAAAACTTGATACATTGTCGATAATTTTTTTGTTTTTAGATTTAAAAAGAAAAGAAATAGAGGTAAGTTTTTGTTATTAAATAAATATTTTCTTGCAAATCGAAATATTAATTTTATTGTTATGGCTTTGTTATTTGCTTCTAGCTATATTAGTGCTAGTAGTTTTATTTCTGGTCCTTCTGCTGTTTATCAGTATGGGTTATCTTTTATATTATTAGCTACCATACAAATTCCCACAACTTTAATTGTTTTTGTTATTGTTGGTCAGAGATTAAATCGCGAATCAAAAAAAATTAATGCAATTAATATTATTGATTATATTAGGCATAGATATGAAAGTGATTTTTTAGCGTTAATTAGTGGATGTGTATTGATTTTTTTTTCAATGTTTTTGATTTCTGCCCAATTAATAGGTGGTGCTAAGCTTATAGAAGTTTTTTGGGGTATTGACTACGTAGTTGGTCTTTTGTTTTTTGCCTTATTAATTTTTATTTATGTATTTTTTGGTGGCTTTAAGGCAGTAGCTTATACGGATTTGATTCAAGGACTTTTAATGCTAGTTTCATCTGTTATTTTGTTTTCTAGGATATTAGATTTGGGAGGAGGTATTAATAATTTATTCAAAACAGCAACATCTAGCTTAGATAAAAGCCTTTTATTTCCTTCAAATGTTGACCTAAAGCCACAATATATAATTTCTTTTTGGATCTTAATAGGAATAGGAATATTAGGGCAGCCTCAGATTGTTAATAATTTTATAGCATTTAAAGATGAGAATGCTATAAAGTTATCTCTTCCCATTTCTACTTTTATTATCAGCTTTTTAATTGTTTTGATGCATTTAATAGGGTTTTTTGCTGTTATTCTTTTTCCGGATTTAAATCCAAATGATAAAGTTGTTTTAAATGTAGCTTTAAAAGTTTTAAGTCCTTTTTATTGTTTTATGTTTTTTATGGGTCTTTTATCTGCAATAATGTCTACGGTAGATTCAAATTTGCTCTTAATGACATCTGTTTTAATAAAGTCAATATTTATTTATAAAAAAGATTTAAAAGAAGATGCAAAGGTTAGCAGGATAATAATGATTTCTAATATCTTTTTTATTGCAACAATACTTATATTTTCTCTCTTTCCTCCCAATTTTTTATTCTTTGTTAATATTTTTGCTTTTGGGGCTTTGGAAGTTTCATTTTTTCCCATTATTGTTTTTGGACTTTATTTAAATTTTGTAAGCAAAATGGCAGCTTTTGCTTCTATGTTTTTAGGTTTAATATTTTATTTGTGCATTTTACTCTTTGGTTTAAATATTTGGTTTTTTCACCCCGTTTTTCCATCATTTTTTGTTTCTATATTTACATTTTTAATAGTTAATTTTTTTTATAAAAAAAATAGTAAGGCTTGTTAGGGATATTTTTGCATTTGGATAAGTATATTTTGTTAGAAGTACTTGCTAATGATAATGGCAAGCGACTAGATTCAATTTTGATTAAAATTTTGAATTTTTCTAAAGCGCGGATAATAAAACATATTAGAAAGGGTGATATTAGGCTGAATGGCCTAAAATCACATTTTTCATGCAGAGTTTGCAAGGGTGATAAAATTTATTTATATAAATCTTTAGCCCAAAGTTTGAACTTAATTGTGGATGAATGCTTTAAAAGCAATATTGACTTTGAATGTATTCGAAAAAGAATAATTTATGAAGACAGCGATTTACTTGTTTTGGATAAGCAAAGAGGCATTTTAGTTCATGGAGGTAAAAATTCTCTTGATTTTTTAGTGAATGCTTATCTTTTAAGTCAAAATTTAAGATCGCTAAGCTTTAAGCCCTCTGCAGTTCATAGGCTTGATAGAAATACTTCTGGTATTGTTATTTTCGCAAAAAATATAAATACAGCAAGAAAGCTAAGTGCGGCGTTTAGTGGCGGATCTATAATTAAAAAATATTTTGCAATACTTTTGGGCGAGGTTAAGTCAACTGTTGTTTATAAAAATTATTTATTTAGAAATAAAAGGTTGAGAAAAACTTTTGTTTTAGAGGATAAAGGGGATATTAATGCAATTACAAAGGTTAGTCCAATATTATCTTCCAAAAGAGCTACTCTTGCCGAGATTGTTATTGAAACAGGCTTTACTCATCAAATAAGGTCTCAGTGTTCCTTTAACAATCATCCTTTAATTAATGACAAGAAATACTATGAGAAATTCAAAAAAAGCGATTACTTTTTACATGCTTTTTTGGTAAAATTTAATGGAACATTCTTTAAAAAGAATGAATTTTACTCTAAGCCTAGTTTAGAATTTTTAAAACAAGTAAAAGATATTTTTGATGTCTATGAATTTTCAGAATTTTTCAAGTGATTTTTTTTTAAAAAAAATATTAAGCAAGGTTAAAAACTTTGCAACTAGCATTAAGCATAAATTTGTTAGAGTTAAAGTGTATGCATTAGTAGGATCTGCTGGAACTGGCAAGAGCTTTAGATCGCATTTGGTAGCAGATAAATATTCAATACCTTTAATCATTGATGATGGGGTGTTAATTAAAAACATGAAAATTATTGCTGGAAGTTCTGCTAAGTTTGAAGATAATGTTTTTAAAGCAGTAAGGCGATCTGTATTTGAAGATGATGATCATTGCAGAGAAATGCTTGAAGTACTTGCAAGAGAAGAATTTAATAAAATATTAATATTAGGAACAAGTCTTAAAATGATAGATAAAATAATTTCAAGACTTTTGTTGCCAAATGTTTTTAAGATTATTTACATAACAGATGTTTCAACCAGACAGGAAATAGAAAAAGCAAGGATTTCAAGGCAAATGGGGGAGCATGTTGTACCAGCAGCTGCTTTCGAAATAACGTCTATTAGACCCAATTTGCTATTAAATTCAATTAAAGTTTTTTTTAAAAGTGGATGGTTCTTTGCTAGGAAGAAAAATTATATTCGATCTGTTGTAAGGCCCCATTTTTATGAAGAAGGGGTTTTATCTATTTCTAAGAGAGCTGTAAGGCAAATTATTGAACATTGTGTTTCTGAGTATGATAGAAATTATATTGTTTATGATCTTAAAATCAAAAAAGATGGCAACAATTACCTTTTTAAGCTGTTTTTAAATATTCCTCTTGGAAATAACTTGCTTAATAATACTGAAATGCTTAGAACTTATATTATTACGAACGTACTTAAGTATACAATAATTAATATATTATCTATTGATATAGTTATACATAAATTTTATGACAAAAAAGATTATTTAGAAGAGAGTTATGAAGGTTGATTTTGACAATTTGAATAATATTTTTTTTGTAGGGATTAAGGGTGCTGGGGTTTGTTCTCTGGCTTGTTTTTTAAATTCAAAGGGGTATTGTGTAGAAGGAGTAGATGTCTCTGATAAATTTTATACTGATGAAATTTTAAATAATAATAAAATATTTTATTATGAGAATATTTATGAATTTTCATTAAAAGAGCTTGATAGGTCTTTTGATTTAATAGTATATTCTTCAGCTTATAATAAGGATAGTTTGCAAGTTTTGCTTGAGGCAAAAGAATTAAATATCCCCATTTTATCTTATCCTGAGGTTCTTGGTGAGCTTTCTAGAAAGTACTATAGCATTGGAATTGCAGGTTCTCATGGTAAAACTACCACTACGGCGTTTTTAGGTATTCTTTTTAATAAATTAGGATTAAATCCTAATGTTATTGTGGGGTCAAGTGTTAAAGATTTTAAAGATAATTCTTCAATAGCAGGTATTAGTAATATTTTTATTGTAGAGACTTGTGAGTATAAAAAACATTTTTTGAATTTTAGCCCCAATATGCTTATTTTAACCAATATTGACTATGAGCATGTTGATTTTTTTAAAAATTATGAGGCTCTTGAAGACGCTTTTTTACAGTATATTAATAATTTGAAGAAAAATGGAATATTAATAATTAATTCAGATGATAATAATTTGCTTAAAATTAAAAGGCAAATTAACAGAAAAGATATAAATATTTTTAGCTTTGGATCTAAAGATTTGTCTGATTTTCAAATAAGTAATATTACAGTTAAGAGTGAATATTTTTGTTTTTCTTTTTTAGGTTTGTTAAACGTTGAGCTTAAGACTGTTTTATTTCATAATGTATTAAATTTTTCAGCAGCTCTTTTGGCTTTAAATCTTTTTTTAGAAAGCAATGGAAAGTCAATTTTTGATTTTGAAGAAGCAGTAAAAAGAATTGCAAGAAATTATAGTGGTATAAAAAGAAGGGTTGAAGTTGTTAAAGAGGAAAATGGAGTGATTTACATGGACGATTATGCTCACCATCCCAGAGAAATTAAAAATACCCTTTTTGGTATTAAAAATTTTTATAAGAACAAACGTATAATTTTGGATTTTATGCCCCATACATTTACAAGAACAAAAGAATTTTTTGCTGATTTTGTTGAAGTTCTAAGTGTTGCTGATATATTAATTTTGCACAATATATATCTTTCAAATAGGGAGAATTTTAATCCAGATGAACTTTCTTTTAAATTGTTTTTAAATATTAAAAAAATAAATAAAAATACTTATTTTTTTAAAGATGTCAAAGACTCTATTGACTTTATAAAAAGTTTATTAATATCAGGAGACTTGTTTATTACAATGGGCGCTGGAAATAATTTTATTTTACACGATTTTCTGTAAGGGTGTTATAGTGAAAAGTATGACGGGATTTTTTTATTTGGAAAAGATAATTGGTAACTATATGTTTAGTGTTAATTTGAAATCTTATAATGGAAAGTTTTTAGAATTTAAATTTAGGTTACCAGAAATTTTTTCCGGCTATGATCTTGATATAAGAAATTTGATTTCAAAATATATTAGCAGAGGCAATGTTTTTTTAAATGTAGGATATAAAGAATTGGTTCCTCGTGTGAATTTTGCAGTTAATCCTAATTATATTGAGGCTATTTCTAGACTTAGAGATTCTTTGGCGCATACCAATCTTAATATTAAAAACGAACTAAGTTTAGGTGATTTTTTATCATTAAAGGGAGCTTTGATAATTGATGAGGATAGTGAGCATCAAGAAGAGATCTATGGGTTGTTTAAAGGTGTTCTAGAGGAAACCTTATTCCATTATAATAATGGAAGAAGTTTTGAAGGAGAGAATACTAAATCGGATATCGTGTCAACTCTTGCGTTAATAGAGCGGGACCTTAAAATTGTTAAAGATGCTTGCAGTGATATAAATGTCAGATTATTTGCAAGCATTAAAGAAAATATCTCTAAATTAATGGATGAATTTAGAGATTTAAGCATTGCAGAAGAGGCCGCTAAAATGGCAATTCGTTTAGACATTAATGAAGAGATTATTCGTTTGGATTCTCATATAGAAGCTTTTTATAAAAATCTTGAATATGAGATATGTGGCAAAGTTCTTGAATTTATTTCTCAAGAAATGCACAGAGAAATAACAACTATGAGTAATAAGGCAGTTGATCTTGATATTAAGAATTTGATTTTGAATATGAAGTTAAATTTAGAAAAAATAAAAGAGCAAATAAGGAATGTTGAATGAAAATAGCACTTTCTGGTAAGAGTGGTTGTGGTAATACTACTGTAAGTGGCATGATTGCCAAACATTACGGTCTTGAGTTTATTAATTATACTTTTCATGATATTGCAAGAGAACATAATATCCCTTTTTCAGAGTTTTATGAAAAAGAGATAATAGGAAGAGATGATTATTATTGGGATAGGTATCTTGATAATAGATTGTCTATGCTTTCTAAAAAAAATAATACAGTGCTTGCTTCTCGTCTTGCTATTTGGATTTCTAAGAGTGCTGATTTAAAAATATATCTTTATGCTAAAATGGAAGTTAGAGCTGAAAGAATAATGACTAGAGAGGGGGGCATGTATTCTGATGTTTTAAGCACTACTTTTAGTAGAGATGAAAATGATAAAAAAAGATATTTAGCTATTTACAATATAGATATTGATGATTATTCTTCAGAGACCGATTTAGTGATTGATGTTACAAACATTAATCCAAATGAAGCTTTTGAATTAATTAGAGATGAAATTGATAAAAGAAACTTGAAAAAAATTAGCTAAACTTATGTGATATGTTTATTTTATAAGGAGATTAAATGACTAAAGTGCCTTTAAAAAAAATACAAGATTTTGATGGAAATTTTTATGAACTTGTTGTTGCAACTATAATGCGCACAGAGCAAATCATAGACAATATTTCTTTAGCAGAACATGCTACTTTTGATGATAAAATATTAGGACAAGCTTTTAATGACATTTTAACTGGTAAATTTAGCTATTCAATTGAAGGAAGATAGAATAGTTTTTATTTTTGGCCCTACAGCTGTGGGCAAAAGCAATATTTTGTTTCATTTTCCAAAAAATAGAGCAGAAATTATTAATGTTGACTCTATTCAAGTGTATAAAGAGTTTAATATAGCCTCTTCAAAGCCAAGTAAAAATTTAATGAAGCATATAAAGCACCATTTAGTAGATTTTTTAGATCCCCAAAAGGAGTATACTATTGGAATTTTTTACGAACAGGCTTTAAAAATAGTAAAAGAAATAAGACAGAAAAATAAAATTCCCATATTTGTAGGGGGTACCGCTTTTTATTTTAAGCATTTAAAGGACGGATTTCCTTTAACACCTTTGGTTACTTCTGAAATAAGAATTTATGTGAACAATCTTTTAGATCTTAAGGGCAAATCTTATCTTTTAAAAGAGTTGAAAAATGTAGATCCCATTAGATTTAATATGTTAAATAAGAATGATATTTATCGCATTAAAAGATCGCTTGAGGTTTACTATCAAACAGGAATTCCTATTAGTCAATTTAAAAAAAAACAAAATATCGAGTTTAAAAATATTGTGATTATAGGCCTTAAGAGATCTTTTGAAGATTTAAAGACTAGAATATCAATAAGAATCAATGAAATGCTCAATAGTGGATTGCTTTCCGAGATTAAGGGTTTGTTTAGCAAGGGTTACAATGAAAATACCCCAGCTTTTAAAGGGATAGGCTATAATGAGTTTTTGTTATGGAAAAGTAGACCTTGTTATGGTTTAAATGATATAATAAGTTTAATAAACAAAAATTCGTTTTTATATGCAAAAAGGCAAATGACCTTTTTTGCCAAAATTTCTGATGTTTTATGGCTTCATCCAGAGGATGATTTAGATAACATTTTGAATTTAATTTTTAAAGTTGATAAGGAGATTTAGGGAGTGCCTTGCGGAAGAAAAAGAAAATTAAAAAAAATTTCTACCCATAAAAGGAAGAAAAAAAGAAGAAAAAATAGACATAAGAAAAAAAATAAATAATTTATTACATAGATCGGGCTTTTGTCCGGTTATGTAGTGGAGCTATTTAGAATGTTCAATTATTAGATTGTTGACTATATTTATATCTTTGCTAAAGATATATCTTTTAGTTCCCTTGTAATTGACTAGGATCCAATTTCCTTCAATTCCATAGCGTTCTGTTTTTTCTAGCGTTTTTTCAATTTTTACGACTTCATCTTTTCTGAGTAGAGCTGCGTAATCATAATCCAATTCGCTATTTTTCTTAGTGCTTTTACTAAGAAAAGCATAATCTTTTATTATTATACCCATTTTATTGCTAAACCCCAGAATGCTACTTTTGGGCAAATTTAATTTTTGAATGAGAGGAATTTTGTTATTGTTATTGCAGGCTAAAAGAATTAAGGATATTAAATATAATGTTTTTGTATTCATAATTTCCTTGATTTTTTATATACTATTTTAGTGTGTTACTATAATAATATAGTATTTTTTAGAATTTTTAAGGATTGTTAATGAGGAAATATCTTTTTTTTATTTTATTTCTCATATCTTCTAATAATTTGATTTTTTCTTATCCACTTTCTTTTGGTGGAGGGTTTTCTTATCAATTTACTAATTATACTGATAAAACAGGCGCCACTAAATTTGCTCCAAATTTTACTAGAGCAGATCATGGGATTAATTTAAATTTATTTTTTGATGCAAATTATGCACTTTTTGAAATGTCTTACAAAGAGGCTTTTGTTGATGCTCACAATGGTAGATATTTTTCACTTGGGCTTTATGGAACATATCCGATGGTTTTCAAAGAGCAGGTTAGAATGCTTTTCCCATTGATTGGGTTTAAATACGCTTTTGATTTGAGCTCTAATAATTTTAATCTCTTTTTTTTAAGCATGGGGCTTGCTGCTGATCTTTTTATTCCCGATCTTGAGGGTTTATACATTAGGCCTTTGTTTATGCTTTCTATATCTCCATTTTCTAATAATAAAAATTTTTCTGGGTTAACAACTGAGATTATGCTTGGATTTAATATCGGTTGGAGATTTTTCAATTAGGAAGTTTTATTCCTAAATGAAATGGGACAGATCTTTCCTGTCCAAAGATGTTTGCAGTGAAATTTAATTTGTAAGGAGCGTTATTTGATTTTACAACAAGAGTGCTTGAGCCCCCGCCATCTAGATTAATGGCGTTAGTCATGCCATAGCTTAATGCAAAATCAATGGCTTCATTAAGAGAGGCCCCTTTGCTATTATTGACACCCCTTCCTTCTATTGTAGCAAGAAATAAATACTTATTATTTTTATCAGTTCCTATTATTGTTCTTGGGTGCTTTGTTTCTTTGAAATTTTTTTTATACTTTCCGTTTTTGATTAAAACAAAAAATCCACTAAATCCATAATCGCAGTTTTCTATTTCGTCTTCTTTGGGATTTAATATAATTTTATTGTGTTTTATTACAATTTCTCCGTAGTTATTTATTTGTTTTGAAATCATTTTTTTATTATATATGTATAGTCCTTTTGGGAAAAACATGTTTTGTTTAACTTCATATGGACTTGTATTAATTGCAATGTCAACATTGTTGGAAATTAAGAAATGGCTTGTTGTTTGGCCTTTAAAGTAGTAATTGTTTAATTTTTTGTCGTAAATAGGTTTTGATATGGTGAATTTTAGATCTTTATTTTCAATTTTAACTAGAACATAATTACTATTTATGAAATAATCTCTAATAATTTTGTATTTGGCTTGTTTAGTGATTGATTTGGATAGCATTAGCCCTGAGAAAATGCTTAAAATCAATACCAGCAGTGTTAATATTTTTTTATTCATTTCTTTTTATTTTATAAGAATAAATGCTTTTGGGATAGTTTGTTAGTATGAGGTTTTTAATTTTAGTTGCTAATTTTTCATTTTTGAATTTTATAAGACTAAATATTTGATAAATTATTTTGACATCTATATTTTTTTCGTTATTTAATATTTTTTTAATTTCTTCTTCATTAATCTTATCTTCATTTATTCTTAATTTTAATGAAATGATTTCGTTTTTTATTTTTTGATTTTTGATCTTTTTTTGGTTTATTTTTTTTAAAAAATTATTAGCTTCTTTATATTTTTTTATTTTTAGATAGTATTTTGTAATTAGCAGATAATATTGTTCTAAGTCAAAATTTTTAATTTTATTTATTGTTTCTAATTCTTTTGACAGGTTATTAGTTAAATCATAAAGCATATGTAGCTTTATTAAATTTTCTATATTTTCTTTATTATTGCTCTTTAATTCAAAAGGAGAAATTACTAAAAATAATAAAACAAAAAAAAAGGATAGCCAGTTCATAATTTATTATAAACTTTGTTTTAAGAATAATGAAAATAATTTGAAATTATTGTCAGTATTGATTCTAACTTTGAAGAATGTTTGATTATTATCTTTTCTATTATAATAAGGCTTTCAAAGTTTAGTTTTTAAAAAAAGTAATTTAATTTTTTGTAAACTTTATTTATTAATTTCTTTATAAAATGTAACTTTTGTATGTATTCTTTGTTTTCTATGAGGCTTTTGATGCTTTCCATAGATTCTTCTATTGCCATTATGAAATTTTGTTTGGGTTTTAGTCTAAAATTTCCAGAATAATCTGTTTCCAATGATAAAAAAAGTGCATTTTTTTTAGAGGGAGAGCTTATAAATTGCATTGTACATTCTAAAAGATTTTTCATTTTTTCAAGTTCATTAATGTTTACACTGTTTGTTTCATATTTTTTTATATAATGCCAATCTTTTCCCATGTTTTTAACTATTTCTATAGTTTCTAAAAATTTTTTGTTGTTAAAAACCGTTATATTTTTATGCATCAATTGTATTTTAATTTTTTTCAAATCTTCATTATTTTGATTGTTTGGTTCGCTTTTTAAAATCATTTCTTTTAGCGATTCTAGGTTAATTTTTATTACATAAATGTTATTTTTGTATTCCGCTTTGAAAATTTTTTTCCCTATTTTGATTTCATTGATAATTTTTGTCTGCTCAGTATTTGCTATTTGTTTCTTTTTGTCAGATATGTCTTTATTTTTAAACTCTTCATTTATAATATCATCAACCCATTCTTTTTTTAAGACGCCAATAGATCTTGCATACATTTTTGTAGTTTCTATAATTTCCCCTGCAACAAAATATTTCACAGAATCGGTGCTAATAAGTGATCCTGGATGAATTATTACGTTTTGAGCCCTGATGGTTTTATATTTCTTTTTTGAAGTTTTAAAACAAATATAATCCCTCATTCCTTTCATTATTGATTTTAAATATCCTTCGTTGTCAAAAACACCTTTTTGTATTATTGGTATATTTAATTTGCTAACAATGTTTTCAAGTTGCATTTGTACGTTTGCTATCTCTTCAAGTCCTTGTAGATCTAAATAATTTTCCTTTGTGAAAGCTTCTTTATTTAAAGCTTTTTTAAAATCTTCAAAGATATTAACAAACCCAATTAAATCTCCCATTGGATTTTTATATTTTAAGTGAGCTTGTCTGGCTTCCATCTCTTCATTTTGGGGTAGTAGGAAAATTCCACTTGTGGATAAAAATGATAGACCTATTGTGGTTTGATAGATTGCTTGTGGATAATTTATCATTGCTTCGACTAATGCTCTTGAATGTGCAGGTATCAATGGGAATAGTATCATATATTTCCCAATTTCTGTAAGTTCGTTTTTATTGTTTATAGCATCCAGAGATTTTAATATTTTGCTTGCAGTTTGAATTGAATGTGCTGATGGTTTTGAGATAAAGTCAAAGTGGGTAAAATCTCTAATTCCAATATCTGCCATTCGCAGTACTACTTCAGATAGGTCTGTTCTATATATCTCTTCTTTTTGATAATCTTCTCTTAATTGATAATCTTCTCTTTTGTAAAGTCTGTAGCAAGTTCCTTTTGAAAGTCTTCCTGCTCGACCAGCTCTTTGAGTGGCTGATGATTTTGAAATTGGAACTTCTTGGAGCGAATAGGTATGAGTTTTTGTTTGGAATTTGTTTGTTTTAACTTTTCCACTATCTATTACTATTTTAATATTTTCAACTGTGATTGAAGTTTCTGCTATGTTTGTTGAGACTATTATTTTTCTTTTATTTTTAGGAGTAGGCATAAATATTTGCTCTTGAGCTTCTTTAGGCATTCTGCCGTATAAAGGGAATATTATTAAATTTTTTTTTGAGTTTAATTCTTGTAATTCTTTAATAGTTTCTTTTATTTCTTTCTCTCCAGATAAAAATATAAGAATATCTCCTGCTTTTTTTTCTTTTATTACGTTTAAGACAATTTCTTTTATTTTTAATATCATCCCTTTTGATGTGTTTAAAAGAGGAGGATTGTATATTATTTGTACTGGGTAAGTGATAGTTTCAATACTAACAACCGGTGCATTATTGAAATATTTTGAAAATATTTTTGTGTTTATCGTAGCAGATGAAACTATGATTTTAAAATCATCCCTTTTTCTTGAAATGTCTTTAATAAGACCCAATATAAAATCAATGTTTAAACTTCTTTCGTGTGCTTCGTCTATTATGATTACGTCATATTCATAAAGTAGTGTATCTTTTTTTAGCTCTTGTAGAAGCACTCCGTCAGTCATTAATTTGATTTTGGTTTTTGGGCTTGTAATTTCTTCAAATCTTATCTTATAGCCAACTTCTTCTCCAACATTTACGCCAATATGCTTGGCAATATATTCAGCTATTGATACTGTGGCTATTCTTCTTGGTTGAGTTACTCCAATTTTTCCTAATTTTGCAAAACCCGCCTCATAGATTATTCTTGGCAGTTGGGTGGTTTTTCCACTACCTGTTGGACTTTCTACAATTAAAACATTATGTTTTTTTAGTACTTTAATTAATTCATCTTTGTATTTATAAATTGGGAGTTTTAAATCATTCATATTTATAACAAGCTGAATACATATTTTTCATTTACTTCGTCAAGATTAATGTTATCAGGTAAATCAATCTTCTTTCTCTTAATTTTAGCATAAAATTTATCGTTTTTTTTGTAAATATATATTTTGTTGCCGATTTTGTTTTTAGAAAATGTGATTATTTTAACGATTATACCTACTTTATTGGCTCTTTCGTTGAGTAGGCCGATGGCCTTGTCTAGTGTTATGTCATATGCTTTTAAATCTTTTTTTAGTGAGCAAGCAATACTTCCGCTTTCAGTTTTAATATAATCCCCAAAAACACCAGTTGCAGCAATGATTTGTTCATTAGTTTGAGGATGTTTGCCGATTGTTTTTGGCAGTGAGAGCAATTTTAAAGCAAGTTCTAATGTTATGTTTTCAGGGTCAATTTTTTTAGTTGATGCTTTTTTTGCTTTTATTATTTTTAATTTTTTAGGTTTTCCTTTTTTTGTATATTCTTGAGGGGCATAGGTATCTTCTCCAAGTTGGACAATGTTTCCATAAATTGTATTTTTAAAGAATACATTAAGTCCTGTTAAAGGATCAATGCCGAGTATATTTGGTTTTAACTCTTTTTCATTTATTATTTTTTCTATTTCATCTTTTTTATACAAATTTTCTAATGGAGTTTTTGTATTAATTGAGTAATTATGTCCTTTGAATATCAAATAAGGTCCGTATTTGCCAATGTTTATTGTGTAATTAATGTTGTTATCATTTTTATTTTCTATGTCTTGACTTTCAATAACGGTTCTAAATTCAGAGGAATCAATTTTAGGTTCTAGTTGCATTACTGTATCTTTTAGTCCTTTTTTGCCATTATAAAACTTACTTAAATATTTTATTTTATCTAGTTTTCCTACTGCTATTTTATCTAATTTTTCTTCCATATTAGAGGTGAAATTTAGCTCAATTAGTACTGGAAAATATTTCTCAAGAAGATTTATTACAGCAGCTCCTTTTATAGTTGGCATTAAGGTGTTGTTAAGTTTGAAGGCATATTCCCTTTCTAAAAGTGTTGATATAATTGTAGAATAGGTCGAGGGGCGACCTATTCCTTCTTTTTCCATTTTTTGCACAAGAGACGCTTCTGTGTATCTAAATGGAGCCTTTGTTTCGTGTTCGCTTGTTTTCATTTTGACTATTGAAAATGTATCTCCTTTTTTAATTAAGTCAAAATTTATGTTAAGACATTCATCTTTTTCTTTAGTGTGTTTAAGAAATCCATCAAAAATTATTTTTGTAAAGCTTGATCTAAAAATTAAGTTTTTATACTTAAAAGTCAGTTTTATATTTTCTTTTATTGCATCTTTCATTCCAGAAATAATGGTTCTATCCCATATTATTTTGTAAATTTCTTTAGCGGTTTTGCTTTCTATTTCTATGGTTTCATTTGGAATAAACATTTCAGAAGGCCTTATTGCCTCATGTGCATTTTGAGCCATTTTTTCTTTTTCATAAATTCTGTCTTTTTTCTCTACATAGTCTTTCCCATATTTATTTTTTATTATTTTTGTTATTTTATCTTTTGCAATTTTAGCAATATTATGAGAGTCTGTTCTCATATAGGTAATGTATCCGTGTTCGTAAAGTTTTTGAGCGTATTGCATGATTTGTTTTGTTCCAATTTTAAGGCGCTTATTTATTTCTTGTTGAAGTGTAGAGGTAGTAAATGGCTTTGGAGGAGGTATTTTTATTTTTTTAGTTTCTATTGAAATTAATTCAATTTTTTGTCCATTTTTTAATTCTTTCTCAAGCCCTAGCATTAAATCTTGGGTTATTATTATTGTTTTGGCGATATTTTTAAGTTTTCCAGTTTCATTTATAAAGTCTTTCCCCTCTGCTATATTTTTGCCGTCAATTTCTTCTAATTTTGTTTCAAGCAACAAGTCTTTTTTCTCGTGTTTACATTGAAGTAAAATTGAATAATAATTGGCCTTTTTGAAATTTATTCTAGTTTTTTCTTTTTCTATTAATAATTTTAATCCAACAGATTGTACTCGCCCAGCAGAAAGTCCGTAGGCTACTTTTTTCCAAAGTAGAGGAGAGATTGTATACCCGTATAGCCTGTCTAATATTCTTCTAGTTTCTCCAGCATTAACAAGGTTCATGTCTATATTTCTAGTATTTTTTAGTGATTCGGTTATTGCAGTTTCTGTGATTTCATGAAATATCATCCGTTTATAATTTTTGATTTTTAATACTTCTTTTAAGTGAAATGCTATAGTTTCTCCTTCTCTGTCTTGGTCGGTTGCAAGATATATTTCATTTATTGTTTTTACTAATTTTTTTAGTTTTGATACAATTGGTTTTTTATTGCTAGGAATAATGTAAATTGGATTAAATCCATTGTTATAATCTATAGAAATATTTGCCCATTCGTATTTTTTATATTCTTTGGGGATTTCTTTTGCATTGTTTGGCAGGTCTACTATGTGCCCAATGCATGCTTCTACTAGGAATGATTCATCGAGAAACTTTTTTATTGTCTTGGCTTTTGTTGGCGATTCAACTATTATCAATTTTTTATTTTCCATAAATTCCTTATGTTTATATATTGTATTATAATATATAAATATAATTTAAGAATTAAAAAAAGTGAGAGTATTTTGTGAACAATTATAAAATTTTGCATACTTCGGATTGGCATATTGGAAAAAAAATTGAAAATTTTTCAATACTTAAGGAGCAGAAAAATTTTTTATCTTTTCTTTTAGAATTTCTTAAAAAAGAAAAGATTGATCTTTTACTTGTTGCTGGGGATGTTTATGATTCTAAAAGGCCTGGTTTTGAAGAGCAAAGATTGGTGAATGATTTTTTTTATGAGCTTTCTTTTACTTCTTGTAAATGGTGTGTGGTTATTTCTGGGAATCATGACAAAAAGGATTATTTAAGTATAAATAAAAAACTCCTCTCACGGTTTAATTTTTTTTTAATAACAGAATATGATTCTGATGAGCAAATAGTTTTATTAAAAGATAATGGAAATCTTAAGTTTATTGTTGTTTGTCTTCCGCATATAAATGAAAGGCTTATTTTGGGGCAAAATTTTGATAATATTTTTGAATTAGAAGATCAGTCTTCCAGTAAGCTATTTCTTGAAAATTTAGAAAATGCCTACAGAGAAAAGATATCAAATTTATCTAATTTTTTAGAAAACAAGTATAAAGAAATTCCTAAAATATTAATGGCGCATTCTTTTTTTGGCAGCAGTAAAAAGATTGATACCCTGGGAGGTAGTTATATTGTTCCTTTTAATGTTTTTGGGAATAGTTTTTCTTATGTTGCCCTAGGGCATATTCATAAATTCATGAAGCTAAGAGATAATATTGTTTATTCAGGATCTCCCATGCAATATTCATTTAATGAGTCTTGCGATAAATACATAAATGTTTTACATTTTAATAACAATAAATTAATCTCGCAAGAAGCATTTTCGGTGCCGATTTTTAATAAATTAATCTTTGTTAAAGGTTCTTTGAATGAAGTTCTTGACTTTTTTGCTAATTTCAAAAAAGAAGAGTCTTTTACTATTTATTTGAAAATTGAACTTAATGAGGCAGTTGATACTAGCGCTGAGGAGACCATTTATGATTTAGCAAGGCTTAATTTTATGAATTTAGTTTCTATTTCCTATTCTTTACCCTCAAGCCAGGATTTTCAAGACGATTCTAACTTTATTGGAGAACTTGAAGTGCTTGAAATGGATGAAAAATATTTTTTTGAGAAAAAGTTGAGACGAGATTTTGAGAACGGCGTTATTAGGGATATCAGATTTAATGAAGAAGAGCTTATTTCTCTTTTTAACGAGGTTTTAACTAACGGATATTTGGGTGAATATGAGGATAAATAAGCTCATATTTAAAAATATTGCTTCTTATAAAGGTGAGCACGAGTTAAATTTTGATACACTTCTTTTAAGGCAATCGGGCATTTTTTTAATTTCTGGCAATACTGGAGCAGGCAAAAGTACTATTTTAGATTGCATAACTTTGGCGCTATATGCTCGTGTTTACAGACTTGGAAAAAAAATTGTAGACATTATATCAAAGGGCGAGACTAGCGCTTACGTTAAATTAACGTTTACTATTTCTGGCAAGATTTATGAATCTTTTGTTGAACTTAATGTAAAAAATATAGAAACCCCTAAGAGCATGTTGCTTAGTTGTTTTTTTGATAACAATATTATTGAGGGTAGAACCGATGTTTTAGAGTATATTAAAAGTCTTTGTCGATTAGACTTTAACCAATTTTGTCAAACTGTAATTTTACCACAAGGCAATTTTCAAGAATTTTTAACGTCAACTCCCAAAGATAAAACCGCAATAATTGATAATATTTTTAATTTGAAAAAATATGATAATTTGGAATTTTATTTAAAAAGTGACTTCGAGCGCACAAAGTTTAATATAGATAAATTGTTGAATTCTGAATCTTATGAAAAATCAATTCTTGATTATGATGAGAGTGAGTATAAATCCCTTAAGGATTATTTGGATTTAGTTAATATTGATCGATTAGAAATTGATCTTGAAAATGTTAGAAGAGCTATTTCTTTATGTAATCAGGCGATATCGGCTAATGAGAGATATTTGGGGTTGGAAAGTGAAATGTCTTCTCTAGAGAATCAATTATCTTATCAGGTTGAATATCTAAATTCTTTGGAGAGGGATTATTCTGTTCAAAAGAAATTAAAAGAAAATTTGGATTTAGATCGGAAAATTTATTTATGTTCAGATTTTTGGAATTTGAAAAATCTAGTTGCTATGCAAGGTGACTTGTTTAATGATAGCAGATCGCTTGATTTAGAACTTTCAAAAGTAATGAGTAATTTAAAAGAAATTAAAGATTTGGATAGCGATAATTTTAATTTTAGTTATGTTAAGGAGCTTTATAACAAAAATTGCAATCTTTTTAATTTAAAACTTGTTGAGAATGATTATCAAAGCTTGCTTTTAAGGAAAAATAGTCTTGAAGATGAAAAAAAAGAATTATTAAGGTCTCAGAGTAAAAAAAATGATGAGATTAAAAGCATTTCTTCTGATAAATCTAATTTTGATTTTGACAAATATGTTTACTATGAAGCATTGAAATTGTTTCAAGCTTTTAATGATGAGTTGATTTCAAAATATAGAGATAGGTTAGAATTTTTATTAAAAGTTGCTGAGAAAGAAGGTTTTAATAAAAATAAGGAAAAAAATATTATTAAGATTGATTTATATAAGGAGTTGTTAAAATATCTTGATGATAAAAATTTTTCTATTGAGAGCGATAAAGAAAAACTAAAATATATTGAGGCTGAATATAAAAATTATCAACATAAAGATAAATTATCAATTTGCAGCTTGAAAGAGCTTTACGCTTTAAATTCAAAACTTCATTTAATACAAAATCAACTTGATGAGCTTAAATATCAAATATCTTGCAGACAAGAAGAAATCTCTAAGCAAGAGGCTAATGTTTTAGAGTTTAAAAATAATAATGCTGAGATTTTAAGATTGATTGGAAAAAATTTATTTGACAAATACATAAGTTATTTTGACAGAGAAAAAATTTTAGCATTTGAAAGTAAATTAGAAAAGCTTAAACAATTTAAGGTTAGGGAAAAAGATTTAAAAATTGAGATTTCTTTGAAAAATAAAAATTTTGATCAAAATCTTTTAAAGATTAAGGATTTATTATTAAAGCTTAATTTAAATTTAAGCTTTAATGATTATTCTTCTTTGGAAAGGGAATTTAATGTTGTTTTGGCTAAGCAGAAAAGTATAGAAAATGAATGGAATATGCTTGTTTTAAATCTTAAAAATTTAGAAGATTTAAAAATTAAAACCGAAACACAAATTAAATTTATAAAGGAATCCATATTGACTTTAAAAGCGAGATTAAATGAAGAGCAAAATAGTTTTATTAATATAATTTCAAATTTAAAAAGTGTGTTTTTTAGCTCATTTTCCTTTGAATTAGAAGCTGCTTTAGAGCAAATTAATAAGAATAGTTTGTATTTATTGCAAGAATTGAGTTTGTCAATTAGCTCTAAGCTTGAATTTTTATCCAGAGATATCGAAAAGTATAAAATCAAGCTTTTAAATTTTCAAGCTCTTCAAAAAAAGATCAATCAGCAAAAAATTAATTTAGACTTGCTAAGAGGTGAATTAAATCTTGCCAAAGAAAGGAAAGATAAGCTAGATGTTTTAAGGAAGGTAGTTATTAGATCTTCTGGATTGAAATATTATGTTCAAACTTTTTTAATTAATGATATTTTAAGGTTGGCAAATGAAAAGTATTTAAGGTGGATTTTTCCTGATTTTGAGCTTAAAACCAATAAAGAGAGCAAGGAGTTTGATTTTTTAATTGAAGACAAAAAAGATGTTAATAAAATAAGGACGGTAAAAACTTTGTCTGGTGGTGAGAAATTTCTTGTGTCTTTAGCCTTGTCTTTAGCTTTATCTGATAAAATAAGGGATAGTGAGTTGAAAATAGAAGCTTTTTTTCTAGATGAAGGGTTTGGCAATCTTGATGAGGATACTTTAGCTCAAGTTATGCCTAAGCTTTCTAAGTTTCAAATGATGACCGGACGACAAATTGGCATAATTTCTCATGTTTCTTATTTAAAGGAAATAATTAAAGCGCAAATAGTTATAAACAAGATTTCTAAAATTTCTTATATTGCTATGGAAAATTTATAATCATTTATGTACAATTAGGCTCTGAGGATAGATATGAAACGATATTTAGCGATTGATATTGGCGGGACTAGTACTAAATATTCGCTTGCAGATTCAAGTGGTGTTTTTTTTGATAAAAATGAAATAAGCACAGGCGCTACTTCTGATGAACAAGTAAATATTTTAATTAATCTTATTAATTCTTACAAAGAATCAAATGATATAGCGGGAGTTGCAATTTGTATTCCTGGGTTTGTTGATCTTAAGGGAAATGTTCTTAGGGTAAATGCTATTTCTGGATTTGTTAATTATCCTTTAAAAGAGCGATTAGAATCTTTAACCGGAATAAGTACAGAGATTGAAAATGATGCTAATTGTGTAGCTTTGGCAGAAAAATTTAAGGGCAATGCTATTGACTCTAATGATTTTATTGCTATGACTCTTGGCACAGGAATTGGTGCTGGAATTTTTGCAAATGGCAAGCTTTTAAGAGGAAATTCTTTTATGTCCGGAGAGGTTGGATTTATGATTACTAGAGGTATTAGTAATAATATTCCTTTTAATTGTAGATGGGAATCCATTGCTTCTGTTTTGGCCTTAAGGAAAAGAGTTGCTATGCGATTGGGAAAGCCTTTAAAAGAAATTTCAGGAGAATTTGTTTTTGATTTAGCTGAAAATGGAAATATTCATGCCAAAAATGAGGTTGAAAGATTTTTTGAAAATTTATCATTTGGTATTTTTAATTTAATTTTTATTTTAAATCCTGAAAAAATTTTGATCGGAGGAGGAATAAGTGCAAGGTCTGATTTAATAGATAGAATATATGAGAAATTAGAAAATTTATGGTCTTTAGAAATGGCTTTTGATAATAATAATAATATAAAAAATCTTGTAACTCTTGAGCCCACTAAATTTAATAATGAATCTGGTAAAATTGGAGCCTTGTATCATTATTTTACTTGCAAAAGGCAAAATAATATCTCATTTTAATGGAGCGATAAAAATTTTAGGTTTGAATATTTGAAGCCAGCTTTTCTATAAGGCTTTCAACACTAGATTTTTGAATATTAAATTCTATTTCTACTGTATTTTGGTCTTTTATTGTGGTCTTTATTTGGCTTGATATTGCGAGATTAGTCATGTTTGCTAAGACGGTTGGAATTAACTTTTTTGACAATATTTTTAGTATTGGTGGGTTATTTGTTTTGATTAGGGATTTAAAAATATATTCGTTTTGATTTAAGCTATTTATAGACAAAGTTCCGCTACTAAAAGGGATTAAATTTTTGCTGTTTGCCATTTGGTTTGGGAGCAATAATGCTGAATCTTGAATCCAAAAAAACATCTCATTTTTTTCTACTTCCCCAATATATTTTGTTGTTAGTATATTATTGTCTTTTACGGGTTTATCTTTTTGGGTTATTGTAATACTGGTTCTAGCTTTATTTGGAATAATGTATATGTTTGAATTTTTAAGTTTCCATTTTGGATTTGTAAGTATATTTCCTATTGATTCTGTATTTCTATTTTTATGAATTCCCCAGAAAATATCTTTTGGGAAATTACCCATTATTAGTATAGCAAAGTCGTTGTTTTCTTTCTTATAACTAAAGTATAAATCGCTTACAAGCCCGAGTGCGGATTTATATTTAGGGCCTAAAGAGTTAAAAATAGACCTGTTTTTAATTAAATTTACATGGGCATATAAGTTTGCGTCAGGCAAAAGCTCCATTAAGTAATTTAGATTTTGTTTTGGAGGACTGTAATGCAGGCTGGCGCATCCCACTATGAGGCATGAAATGGTAATTATTTTTGTTAATGTTTTTAGCATTTTTCAATTCCTATTAGTGCAAATATGTCATCGGCAAGGTTTATTTTTTTTTCTAGCTTACTTTTGTTTAATATGATATTTAACGCCAATGTTTCAGTTTTAATGTATTTTTCAAATTTATTTAGCATTTCTGTTAAAGCCTCATTATTTTCTATGTACAAATTTATTCTATCGCTAACATCAAAATTTTTTTCTTTTCTTAAATTTTGTATTTGTCTTACAAATTCTCTTGTAAGTCCCTCCAAGTACAACTCTTTAGTGATTAGTGAGTCTATTCCTATTGTAATGGATTCTTCATTGATTACTTTTAAGTTCTCTTTTTCTTCTCTTTCTAATATTATATCATTTAATGATAAATAATGCTTTGTATTGGCTACTTTTATCTCGTAAGATGTTCCATTTATTATTTTTATTATGTCTTCATTTTTTAGTTTGCTAATCTTAGTAGATACCGCTTTCATATCTTTCCCAAGCTTTTTCCCAAGTTCTTTAAAGTTTGCCTTTGCTTTGTAAGTTATAAGCTCCTCTTCGTTAGTTTTTATTTTCATTTCTTTTGCATTTATTTCATCTAATATTATTTCTTGCATTTCCATTAGCATATTTTGTTCGTTTTGATTTTTTGTGACGATATATATTGTACTAATAGGCATGCGTATTTTTATATTATGCAATGATCTAAGTGATCTTGCCATCGAAGTTATTTTTCTTGCAAGATTTATTTTTTCTTCAATTGTTTTGTTAATGAAATTTTCATTTGCTTTTGGATAATCGTTAAGGTGTATTGATTCTTTATCCCCATCGGTTTTTAAATTTTGATAAATTTCTTCTGTTATAAATGGAATAAAGGGTGCAAGTAAAATCATTAAAGTTTTGATTGCATAATATAATGTTTCGTAGGCATCATTTTTGTCTTTATCGTTTTCTGATTTCCAAAATCTTCGCCTTGATCTTCTTATGTACCAATTGTTTAATTTATCTATAAATTCAAGTAAAGATTCTATTGACTTTGTTAGATTGTATTTGTCTATTTCTATATTTAGTATTTTTTTTAGGCTTTCAAGTTCGCTTATGATCCATTTGTCAAGGATATTGTTTTTAACTAGGTTTAGATTTTTTGGAGGTTTGAATTTATCAATTATTGCATAAGTTGTAAAAAATGAATAAGCGTTCCAAATGGGTATTATTATATTTTTAAGAACGTCTCTTACTCCGTTGTCGCTATATTTTAAATCATCAGCTTTAACTACAGGGCTCATTATTAAATAAAGCCTTAAAGCATCAGCTCCAAAGGTGTTTATTACCTCCATTGGGTCTGTATAATTTTTAAAGGATTTTGACATTTTTCTTCCATCGCTTGCAAGCACAAGTCCATTTACAATGACGTTTTTGAATGCTGTGTTTTCAAAAAGAGAAGTTCCTAGTATTGTAAGAGTGTAAAACCATCCTCTTGTTTGATCTAGACCTTCTGCAATAAAGTCAGCAGGAAATATATTTTTAAAATTACTTTCGTTTGTGAATGGGTAATGGTTGCTTGCGTAAGGCATTGCTCCAGATTCAAACCAACAATCAAGAACCTCGCTTGTTCTGATAAATGTGCCACCGTCTTTGCTTGGCCAGGTTATTTTATCTATTTGGTCTTTGTGTAAGTCTTCAATTTTTTGACCGGATAGAGCTTCAAGCTCTTTTTTTGATCCAACGCAAATTTTTTTTCCTGTTTTTGAGCATATCCAAATTGGGATTGGATTTCCCCAAAATCTATTCCTGCTTATTGCCCAATCTTTTGCATTTTCTAACCATTTCCCAAATCTTCCTTTTTTTAAATGAGCTGGCATCCAATTAATTTTTTCATTTACTTCTAAGAGTTTGGTTTTTATTTTTTCTACATTTACAAACCATGAGCTTATTGGTCTGTAAATAATTGGGCAGTTTGTTCTGTAGCAAAATGGATACCTGTGCAGATAATTTTCTCTTTTGAATAAAAAATTGCGTAATTTTAGGTTTTCTATTATTTTTTTATCAGCATCTTTTACAAAAAGTCCTTTAAAATCTTTTACCTGATTTGTAAATTTACATTCAGCATCTAAGGGATCTATTATGTCGACATTTGTGTATTTTTTAAGTATTGTATAGTCTTCTTCTCCAAAAGGAGCAAGATGAACGATTCCTGTTCCATCGTCAGTTGTAACATAATCGGCTGTGTGCACCTTGAAAGCCCCTTTATCTTTTTGTTCTAAAAAGTAGTTAAAAATAGGTTCATATTCTATGCCTTCAAGCTTATTTCCTTTGAATTTTTCTATAATAGTATATGAATTTTTATCATCATAATAGCTATTAAGCTTTTTTGATCCAAGTATTAAAATTTCTTCTTTTTTTTTGTCAAAAATTTTAGAATATTCTATTTCTTGTCCTACTGCAATTCCAAGGTTTGAGGGCAATGTCCAAGGGGTGGTTGTCCATACTAGTAAATATTCGTTTTTATCTTTGATTTTAAATTTTATTGTTAATGATGGGTCATTGACCTCTTTGTATTCTCCAAGGTTCACTTCGAAATTTGAAAGTGGAGTTGCAAGTTTTGGGGAATAGGGTAGTACATAGTAACTTTCATAAATTAAACCTTTGTTATAAAGATTTTTAAATACCCACCATACGGATTCCATGAAGTTTATATCCATAGTTTTGTAGCCTTTTTCAAAATCTACCCATCTTCCAAGCCTCAAAATTATATTTTTCCATTCTTTTGTATATCTGAGTACTATTTTTTTACATTCTTTGTTAAAATTTTCAATACCATAATTTTCTATTTCGTATTTGCCAGAAATTCCCAATTTTTTTTCTACTTCGTATTCAACAGGTAACCCATGAGTATCCCATCCAAAATTTCTTTTAACATATTTGCCTTGCATTGTTTTATATCTTGGAATTATGTCTTTTATTGTGTTTGGAACAAAATGTCCAAAATGAGGAAGTCCTGTTGCAAAAGGCGGTCCGTCATAAAATGTAAATTCTTCACATCCTTCTCTTTGCTTTATTGATTTTTCAAAGATCTTATTGTCATTCCAAAATTTTAATATTTTTTCTTCTATTTTAGGAAAATTTGCCTTGTTTTCTACTTTTTTAAACATATTATAATTCCCCTTTATTCTATTATTATATTTTCTTTTTCTAAATAAATTGTTATTTTATTTATGTTTTGATTTTCAGCTATTTTGGTGATAATATTTTCTTCTATTTTTTCTTTTATTGCGGCAATTACGCTTCTTGCTCCTGAATTTTTTTTATAGTATTTTTTGGTTATAAATTTGTCAACATCTTTTTTTATTTCTATCTCGATTCCTTTAGAGTAAAATTTTGCCTTAAGGGTACTTAAGTAGTTTTTGCAAATTTCTTCTACATTGTCCTTTGTAAGAACATTTAGGATAATTTTTTTTTGAATTCTGTCTAAAAAGGATAACTTAAATCTTTTTTCAAGATCTTGTTTTATTTCTTCTTTAAAGTTTCTTGCCTCTAAGCTTTTTTGTTGATTTTTGTTAAATCCAATATTTTTTTCTCCAAGAAGCATTCTAGACCCAATGCTTGTAGTCATTATTATAATTGTGTTTTTAAATAGTATTTTGTCTTCTTTGCTATCAATAAGTTCTCCATTTTCAAGCATTTGACTTATTAGGTTTAATACAGAGTTGTGTGCATTTTCAATGTTTTCAAACAATATTAAAGTTTCAAATGAATATTTTAATTTATTTGTCAGAATGCCCCCATCAGAGTAACCTACGTATCCCGGATTTGTGCCAATTAATTTTGAAATAGAGTTTTCTTCTTTATAGTCTGACATATCCAGTTTTAATACTGAGTTTTGATCCTTGATAATTTTTTTAGATATTTCATCAGTTAAAGTAGTTTTTCCACATCCACTTGATCCTATTAACAATATTGAGGTTAAGGGTTTAGAATCGTCATTAAGTCCAAGCTTGACTTTAATAATTTCTTTAATAAGTTCACTTACTGCATGTTTTTGTCCGATCACTTTTTTATTTATTTCGCTTTCTACTTCTTTTAATTCCAAAATTTCTTCTTTAGTGTTATTTGCTGTTTTAATAGATAGTATTTCATTTATTGCCTTTTGTATATCATCTGATGTTATGATATTGTCTTTTGTAAGTTCTTCTTTTTTAATTGCGCCGGCAATGTCTATTATGTCTATTGCCTTATCTGGAAATCTTTTATTTATTAGATATTTGGATGAAAGTTTAATTATGTTTAAAAGCGCATTTTTTTCATAGATCACCCCATGATAGTCTTCAAAATTTTTTGCAATATTTTCGATTATTTTTAGCGTATCTTTTTCATCAGGCTCTCTTACAGTAATTGTTTGGAATCTTCTGGCGAATGCTTTGTCTTTTGAAATATATTTTCGATATTCATTGTAAGTTGTTGCTCCAATGATTTGTATTTCGGCTCTAGAAAGTGATGGTTTTAGTATATTGGATGCATCAAGAGCTCCTTCGGAGTTTCCAGCTCCTATTAGAGTGTGTATTTCGTCAATAAATATGATTGTGTTTTTGTTTTTTTCAATATACTTAATTATATTATTTAAACGGTCTTCAAATTCGCCTCTATATTTTGTTCCCGATACCAAGTTTGAAACCTTAAGCATTAAAATTGTTTTGTCTTGTAGTTTGCTACTTATTTTTTTTTGTACTATGCTTGATGCAAGTCCTTCAACTATTGCTGTTTTCCCCACACCAGGTTCGCCTATTAGCATTGCGCTATTTTTGTTTCTTCTCAAGAGTATATTTGTAAGAGCTTTAATCTCTCTTTCTCTTCCAATCAAGGGGTCTAATTTTTTGGCTTTTGCAAGTTCTGTTAAATTTTTGACATACTTTTCAATTTCAAAGTGTTCATTTTCAAGTCGTATTTCTTCATCAAATTCTTTGTAGGTTTCAATTAATCTTATTTTATTTTTTTCCATGTATTCTAATATATTTTGATCTTTAAAGTTAAAGCTAGACTTACTTAGTTTGTGCTTTTTAAGAAGTTTTTTATTTTTTAGTATTTGATAAAAAATTTCTTTTGCTCCTATTAAAGGTTTAGATTTAAACTCCTTTTTAGCTTCTTTTATTAGAGTAAAGATTTCTTTATTGATTTTTGGAATAATTATCTCGTTTTTTTCTATTAAAATTTTCTCTAATTTATCTATTTCGCATATAACTTCTTGTTTAATGTTTTTTAGAGTTTTGGTATCTATAAATTTTATTTCAGATTTTTTTGGAGTGGTAATTATAGATAGTAATAAGTGCCAAATTGAAACTTCTTTATTTTTATTTTTTCTTGCAATTTCTTTTGAATCTATTTCTACCAAATTTATTAAATTTTCTGTTATGTTAATATTTTTCTATCTCCATCTTTATTGCATTTATTATACCAAATATTTTATGTTTTTCCTTATATTCTAGTTTTACAGATATGTAAAATTTAATTTTTGGCTCTGTTCCAGAGGGTCTTACAATGATTACAATTTCGTTTTCAAGTATAAATTTTATTGCGTTTATGGGGTATTTATATTCCTTGATTTCTGAAATTTCATCTTTAAAATTAATCTTTTTAAGAGTTTCATAGTCTAATTTTTCAATTATTTTAATTCCTGCGAATTGTACTTTTTGTTCTTTCCTCAGTTTGAGCATTAACTTTTCTCTTTGAATTTCCCCATTAGCCCCTTCAAAGTTTTTTTCTATATTAAATTCTTCATAGTATCCAAATTCTTTGTATATCTTTTCAAGATAATTCTTAATTGTTTGCTGTTTGGCTTTTAAGTCAAGCGCTAAAGAACAAATCCCTTTTATGGCTGAAAATGCATCCTTATCTCTAACCCTTTTCCCTATTAGATATCCATGACTTTCTTCGCATGCAAAAGCAAATTTTTTATTTGGTTCATTTTTTTCCATTTCATTAATTAAATTTCCTATCCATTTAAATCCTGTGTAAGTTCTAAAAATTTGAGAACCATATTTTTTTGCAATTTTTTCTAGCATTGGTGTTGTTACAAACGATGATATTACAAATGTATTTTTAGGATTTATTTCTTTTGAGAGTATGTAGTTCATTAAAATGCATGATATTTGATTTCCGTTTAGGAATATCCATTCGTTTTGATCTTTGAACGCAACCCCTATTCTGTCAGCATCTGGATCTGTTGCAAGGGCAATGTCACAGTCTTCTTTTTTTGCAAGCTCTATTACTTTAAGCATTGACTCTTGTTTTTCTGGATTAGGGTAATTTATTGTTGGAAATTCAGGGTTTGGAAGTATTTGACTTTTTTCTAAAAAAAGCTGTACTTTGCTATTTGCAAAGAGTTTTTTTATTATGGTTCCACCGGTGCCATGTAGTGCTGTGTAGGCTATTTTTAAGGCTGTTTCTTTGCTATTCTTTTCAAAATCAGGGAATTCTTTGTTTATTGTTTTTACATACTCTTCGTCTATCTCGTTGCCAATTTCTTTGATGATCCTTTTTTTAATGCCCTCTTTTATGGTAATTGTATTTATTATGTTTTTTACTTGTTTAATTTCATTGGTTATTAGTGTGTCATGGGGTGGTATTATTTGGATTCCACCTTTCCAATATGCTTTATAGCCATTATATTCTTTTGAATTATGGCTTGCTGTTATCATAACGCCAACATCACAATCAAATTTTCTTATTGTATAAGATAGTTGGGGAGAAGGTCTTAAGCTTTTATATATATATGTTTCAAAATTATTTGAGGCAAAAATTTGAGCAGCATTGTAAGCAAATTCTTTTGAAAAATATCTTGAATCATAGCTTATTGCAACTTTAGGGTTTTTATTTATTTTAAGTATGTAGTTGCATATTCCCTGGCTTATTTTTTTTACATTATATGTGTTGATGTAGCATGTTCCAGCTCCAATGACTCCTCTTATTCCAGCAGTGCCAAATTCTAAATCTTTATAAAATCTATTTAGAATTTCTGTTGAATTATTTGTTTTTTCAATTTTTATTGCCTCTTCTTGAAAATATGTATCTTCTTCAAGAAGAATATAATTTTTTAATTTTTTTTTGGCTTTGATTTTTTGCATTAATTGTCCCTTTTATTTTATTTTATTAAACAAAGATTAATTTAATTATATTGATTTATAATGAATTATATACTTGATATAGAATTTATTATCATATAATTTATAATAATGTGTATTAAATTTTGGTCGTTAAATTAATGATAGATTTTTTTTTGAAGTCAGAATATCTTCCTGCTGGCGATCAGCCCAAAGCAATAAAAAAGATTGAAAATTCTATTTTGATGGGAAATAAATATCAAACATTAAAAGGTGTTACAGGCAGTGGAAAGACTTTTACAATTGCAAATATAATCAAAGATCTAAACAGGCCTGCTTTAGTTGTCAGTCATAACAAAACATTAGCAGCACAACTTTATAGAGAGTTTAAAGATTTCTTTCCAAACAATGCTGTTGAATATTTTGTTTCTTATTATGATTATTATCAGCCTGAATCTTATGTTCCTTCAAAAGATTTATTTATAGAAAAAGAAGCCACTATTAATACTGAGATAGAAATCAAGCGAATAAGGACGGTAACATCTCTTGCTAAAAGACGAGATGTCATTGTTGTTGCAACTGTATCTTCAATTTATGCTCTTGGATCTCCAGATTTTTTCAAAAAATCAGCACGAGAATTTTTTGTAGGTCAAAAAATTTCTATTAAAGAAATATCAGATATTTTTGTAGAGCTTTATTATGAGAGAACTTTAATGAATTTAGAAAGAGATAAATTTTCAATTAGGGGAGATATTGTTGAAATTTGGCCTAGTAGTGAGCATGGGGAGTTTGCTTATCGAATTTGTTTAGATTTTGATGAAATTGTTGAAATATATAGGATTAGTTCATTTTCTAAGAAAAATTTAGGAGCTACAAATAGTTTTACTCTTTTTGCTAAATCTTATTTTGTAATTCCTTATAAAAACGTATTAGAAGCGATACCTAAAATATCTCATGATTTAAGTCTTCAGTGTCAATATTTTAAAGATAATGGCAAGCTTGTAGAAGCCGAAAGGCTTAAGCAGAGAGTAGAGTATGATTTGGAAATGCTTAGAGAAACAGGATTTTGTTCAGGCATTGAAAATTATTCTAAATATTTGAGTGGAAGTACAATGGAAAGACCTTATTGTCTTTTTGATTTTTTCCCAAAAGATTACTTATTATTTGTAGATGAATCTCATGTTACATTGCCGCAATTTAGGGGAATGTATAATGGAGATCATTCTAGAAAATTAAATCTTGTTAACTTTGGGTTTAGACTTCCTGCAGCGCTTGAAAACAGACCCCTTAAATATGATGAATTTGATGCATTAATTAATCAGGTTGTTTTTGTATCTGCAACTCCGGGCGTTGAAGAAAATGATAAGAGTAGTGTGGTTGTTGATCAAATAATTCGTCCCACAGGGCTTGTTGATCCTGAAATTATTACTAGGCACTCTGATGGGCAAATGGAAGATCTTTACATTGAGATTAAAAAAAGAGTAGCTCTTAAAGAGCGGGTTTTAATTACTACTTTGACAAAAAAAATGTCTGAGGATTTGACTGAATATTTAGTAAGTCTTGGCGTGAGGGCAAAATATCTACATTCAGAACTTGACACTCTTGAGAGAGTGGAAGTTATTTCGCTGCTTAGAAAATCTGAAATTGATGTTATTGTTGGCATTAACTTACTTAGAGAGGGCTTAGATATTCCGGAAGTATCTCTTGTTGCAATATTAGATGCTGATAAGGTAGGGTTTTTAAGATCTACTACTTCATTAATACAAACAATTGGTAGGGCTGCTAGAAATTCTAATGGACTTGTAATAATGTATTACGACAAAATAAGTATAGCTATGCAGGAGGCAATTGAGGAGACTAACAGAAGACGTCAAATTCAGATTGATTATAATAAAAAGAATAATATTACTCCTAAGACAATTGTTAAAAAGATTCAAAATATTTTAGAAAAAGAACTCAATAATAAAAATAAAAATGTTGGTTATGATTTTGAAAAAATTATTTCAGGGGAGAGATTGTCTAAAAAAAAGCTTATTGATAAGCTTAAATTTGAGCTAGAAGAAGCTGTTAATGATGAAAGATTTGAAGATGCAATTGTTTTAAGAGATAAAATAAAAGAGCTTAGTGGCAAAATTAGTGTGGCTCGTAATAAAAAAAGAGAGGTATAATTTTTGGAAAAAAGTTTGAAAAAAAAAATTATTGTCAGAGGAGCAAAAGAGCATAATTTAAAAAATATTGATGTAGATATTCCAAAAGATGGTTTAGTTGTAATATCTGGCAAGAGTGGCTCTGGTAAGTCTTCTCTGGCTTTTGATACTATTTTTGCAGAAGGGCAAAGAAGGTATATGGAATCCGTTTCAGCTTATGCAAGGCAGTTTTTGGGTGTAATGAAAAAACCCAATGTTGATTATATAGATGGCCTTTCTCCTTCTATAGCTATTGAGCAGAGAACAATAAGCAATAATCCCCGCTCTACTGTTGGAACAATTACTGAGATTTATGATTATTACAGACTAATATTTGCAAAAATAGGTAAAGCATACTGTCCAAATGATGGTAGATTAATAGAAGAGCAATCTTTAGATAAAATAGTTAATACTATTTTAAGTTATTCTGATGGATCTAAGGTTATACTTTTTGCGCCAGTTGTAAGGGGCTCTAAAGGCTCTCATAAAAAGGTTTTAGAAAAAATATTAAATCAAGGTTTTAATAGAGTTAGAATAAATTCTAAAGATTATTTAATAGAAGATGCACTTAATTTAAATTTGCATAAAAATAAAAAACATACCATTGAAATTATAGTTGATAGGATTAAGCTTGGTAATAATGTTAGAATTAGACTTGCAGAATCTATTGAGACTGCTCTTGCTGTTTCTAATGGATATTTAAGAGTGGAAATTGATAATGATTTAGAAAAAATAGATAAACTATTTACAGAGCACAATAGTTGTCCTTTGTGTGGATTTTCACTTCCTCTTATAGAGCCTAGACTTTTTTCATTTAATAGTCCCTTTGGTGCTTGCAGTGAGTGCTCTGGTCTTGGCGTTACACTTGAGTTTGATTTTGAGAGCATTTGTCCCAATACTAGTCTTTCTTTTAATGACGATGCTTTTCTTACGTTTAAGACAAGTTCGTCTTGGTCTGTGGCTATTTTTAAAGGACTTGCCAAGCATTATAATTTTGATTTAAATACCCCTATAAAAGACATTCCAGACAAAGTTCTTAAACAGATTTTATACGGCTCAAATGAAAAAATAGATTTTATTTACCAGTCCAAAGAAATGGAAGCAAAGGAGGTAGATGGAGGATTTCATTATTCTAAAACATTTGAAGGACTTTTACCTCTTTTAAAAAGACGATATCTTGCAACAGAATCAGAGAGTACTAAAATTTTTTACGAAAATTTGATGTCTAAAAAAATATGTAATTCATGTAAAGGGAAACGTTTAAGCGTTGGAGCTTTAACTGTGAAAATTAATGGGAAAGACATTCAAGATCTTACTAATTTGTCTGTATTTGATTCTTATGTATTTTTTGAAAACTTGCAGCTTGATTTGGTAGATGAAAAAATATCTAAAGAAATTTTAAAGGAAATTAAAAGTAGACTTAAATTTTTAATTGATGTTGGTCTTTCTTATTTGTATTTAAATAGAATATCAGGCAGCCTATCTGGTGGTGAGGCTCAGCGCATTAGGCTTGCTACTCAAATAGGCTCAGCACTTTCAGGCGTTATTTATGTTCTTGATGAGCCAAGTATTGGCCTTCATCAAAGAGATAATGAAAAATTAATCTCTACTCTTGTTAATCTTAAAAATCTTGGCAATACTGTAATTGTTGTTGAGCATGATGAGCAAACTTTGCGCACCGCAGACTATATTATTGATATGGGTCCTGGTGCTGGAATTCTTGGAGGGGAAATAGTTGCAAAGGGAGCCCTAATTGATATTTTAAATAGCAAAAACAGCTTAACTGGCCAATATCTTAGTGGTAAGTTTAAAATAGATATTCCAAGCTCTAGAAGAAAGACAGATAAGGGAGAAATTTTACTTTTAGGTTCTAATAAAAATAATCTTAAAAATATAGATGTAAGTATCCCTTTGGGAGTTTTTACCGTAATAACAGGTGTTTCTGGTAGCGGAAAAAGTACTTTACTTAACGAAGTATTGTATCCAGCTCTTGATAGTAGATTAAAGCTTAATGAAAAGTATTGTGATGGTTTTAAAGACATTGTTGGATACGAAAAAATCGATAAAATTATTCAAATAAATCAAAAGCCAATAGGTAGAACTTCAAGGTCAAACCCAGCAACTTATGTTGGATTTTTTACAGAGATTAGGGAGCTTTTTGCTAAGCTTCCAGATGCAAAGTCAAGGGGTTTTAAAGCCGGTAGATTTTCTTTTAATGTTAAAGGTGGGAGGTGTGAGAAATGCCAAGGAGATGGGTATCTTAATATTCAAATGCATTTTTTACCAGATGTTTTTGTTCCTTGTGATTTGTGTAAGGGTAAAAAATTTAATGAAGAAACTTTAGAAGTTAGATACAAAGGAAAAAATATACACGATGTTTTAGAGATGAGTGTGGTTGAAGCAAGTAAATTTTTTGAAAATGTTCCTAAAATTAGTCATTATTTAAAATTTTTAATTGAAGTTGGTCTTGAATATATTAAATTAGGACAATCTGCAACAACTTTATCAGGAGGTGAAGCTCAACGCATTAAGTTAGCTTTTGAGTTAAGCAAAAAGAGCACAGGCAAAACCTTTTATATTGTTGATGAACCAACAACCGGATTGCATTTTGATGACATAAAAAAGTTATTAGAGGTTTTGCAGCGGTTAGTTTCCAATGGTAATACAGTTGTGCTAATAGAGCATAATTTAGATGTAATCAAACAGGCAGATTATATAATAGATTTGGGTCCTGATGGTGGTTTGGCAGGGGGGAATATCGTTGTTTCTGGTATTCCTGAAGAGGTTGCAAAATGCGCGAATTCCTATACAGGAATGTTTTTAAAAAATCTTTTATAGTATTTTTAATTTTTTTAATATTTTCTAATGCAATTTTTGCCCAGACTGTAAATGACAAGAATTCTAAAAAAAGAGATAAGCTAACCTTAAGCCAAAAATCTTATTTAAGAGAACTTGAGCTTTCAACTGACGAGGATTTAAAAAAATGGGCCTTACAAGAGGGCCTAAAAGAAACAGATGTTTCAAAAATACGAGAATTGCTTTTAAAAAAGTTTGGAATAGATCCCGAGCTTTTTGTCAAAGGAAAAGGGCTTGCCGGATCTGGTAGATATAAAATAATAATTGAAACTACAGATAATCTTGAAAATTTCACCTATGGGCTTACTAAGGATGAAAGCGTTGTTTTTGAAGGAAGAGTTAATATCTTGGTTGAAGATATTAAAGAGAATAAAAAACACAATATTAAAGGCGACAGGATAGTCCTTAATAGGAACTCTAAAAAACTTTATTCTATTGGAAATGTCGAATATATTCTTGATATGGATACCAATGAAAAGCTTTATTTTTATGGCAATGAATTTTTTGTTGATTTTGATTCTCAAAATTTTTTATTAAAAGATGGTATTCTTCAAAAAAAAATGCAAAAAAATCAAATAGATCATATTCTTTCGTTTGGAGGAAAGGTTTTAAAAAAGATAGACAATGATGTTACTATTTTGGAACAAGCTTTTGCAACAACTAGTAAAATTCCAGAACCGTACTATTCAATTAAAGCTTCTAAAATATGGGTATTGCCTTCGGGAGATTTTGGGTTTTTAAATGCTATATTTTACATGGGAAGAGTTCCAGTATTTTATATTCCCTTTTTTTTCAGACCGGGAGATAGTTTATTTTTTAATCCATCTTTAGGCCTAAATCCACGAAAAGGTTTTTCTGCTTTTAATACCGTTTATCTTTTTGGTAATAAATCCTCAAGTGAAGATTCTTCTTTTTTAGACTTTGATTTCAATTCTGTTTATAATTCAGGTAAAAAACCTTATATAAGAAATGGATATTTAACTTATTTTTTTGCAGAAAATTTAGCATCCAGTCTTAATAAAGATTATGTTAAGTTGATTTTTGACATTTATGCTAATCTAGGATTTTATTCCGGAATTGATTTTAATTTGAGCAATACTTTGGGGCATTTTAAAACTTTGGAAGGAAATTTTGGATTAGGTTTTACTAGGAATGTTTATAGTTACGATGGAGGATATTATCCTTTTGACAATAGGACTTTAAAACAATCTCTTTTTAGTTTTTCTAATCTTAACAAAGGAGATATATTTGGGTTTGAAGTTCCTTTTAGATATTTACTTAAATTTAAAACGGAATTTCTTTTAAGCGATGCGCTTTTTTCAGTTGTTTTAGAGCACTATTCTGATCCATATGTTAATATTGATTTTAGAGATAGAATAGAAAGTGCTACATTTTTTTCTCTTTTAAATTTAGATAAAGATTCGGTTAAAGAGCAAACCACCATTAGTACTTTTGATTGGAATTTGTCTTCTTTTTATAAGCGAACATTTAATGACGGTTCAATCTTAGATTACAAATTAAATAATTTAGGCTTAAGTTTTAAATTATCGGGTTATGAGAATCTTTATGTTAAATCTCCTTTGGAAAAACCAAAAGATATTAATGATCCTACAAGAAAATGGTTCTATCTGGAGAGAATTTATGCTCCATATATTGATTTAAATTTTCAAAAAGACCTTTACAATAATCAATGGACATTTTCAGCTGATACCAAAGAAATGATAATGCGTCCAGAAATTAAAAATCTAGAAGATAAAGATAATAATAAAAAGAATGTGAAGGATAAAAATGCTAAAAAAGCAGCAGAATTAACCAAAGATTTATATATTCCTCCAGAACCAATTACTTTGACAAATATTGATCAATCCGATTCTTTTTTTATTAGGTTTGGCATTAATCCTTATTTAAGAAATAATGTTTTTTTTAATAATTATGGCATAACAAGTCCAAAGGACTTTAATTATGAAATAAAAAATTATTTATTTGATATAAAAAATAAAACGGATATAAAAATTCATGCTGATTTTTATAATCGTTTAATTACTTTTGAAAATTTATTATATCTTAATACTATTGAGTATAATCCTTTAAATAAAGATTTTAAGATTGAAGATAAAGATAAAAAAAGTGAGCACTCTATCATTAACCAAATAAATTTAAACCTACTTCCTTTTATTAGGTATCCTTTATTTTCTAGAAGTACTTTAAAGTTTGAAAATAAGACTACTTTGTATTCATTTAATAAAAAATATGATTCTGATGCAAAATCTTTAGTTAATAAGAATAGTAGTATTTTTTTATCTGATCCGGAAACTTTTTATCAAAGTTTAACAGCTTCTTTAATTTATGATTATGATTATTTTAGTGCTGAGCTTTCAAGCGAATTAAAAAATAGTTTTGAAGATATTAAGGCTTCTTCTGAGCTTAAATTTTCTTTAGATTTTCCTTATTTGTTACAAGAAGCTGGAATTGGAATTAAATATTATAAAAAATTTAAAGAAGATGCTATGAAAAACTCTGAAATTTCTACTGTTCAAAATCCCTTGGAGCCTCAAAAACCAGCATCACCTTATAAAAATTTAGAAATGTCTCCCGCTTTGTATTATAAAATTGAACCGAGATATTTAGATTATTTTAAATTTAGTTTTTTGGCCGCCTATGATCCTTTGATAAATAGAGTTTCCGAGCTTTCTTTTAAGCTTAATATTTTTGATTTTCAATTTTTGTTTGCTATGAAAGATGACTTTGAATATAATTATGATTCTTTAAAAGGAGATTTTTCCAAAGTTGGAACTACAACCAAACTTATTCCATATTCTGTAGATTCTAGTTACAAGAAGGACTTGTATGTTTTAACTTTTTTTGATAAGAAGCTTTCTTTTACTTTGGGGGTAAATGTTGGCTGGAAAATAAATTTGCAGAAATTTACAGATAATGAACTTCGATCTGCATTGACCTTGAAGTTTAAATATACAGAATTTTTAGAAATTTACTTTTCTACTTTTTCTATTAATACTAAAACTTTTAAATACTTTAAAGGATATATGGATCAAATTGGCCTTGAACCTGTCAATGTCTTTTCTGATTTATTAAAATCTTTCAATTTCTTTAATTCTCAAGACAGAAAAGATTCGCTTTTTAAAATTAAAAAATTTTCATCAGGCTTTAAATTCAATTTTTATGATTGGAAATTTGTTGGCGAATATAATTTAGAGCCAGATTTGTTAATAGGATCTGATGGGATTTATTCTCCTATTTGGAGAAATAATTTTACAATTTATATTTCTTGGAATTTTTTTGCCCCTATAAAAGCATCATTTGAGAGCAGTAAAGATACAAACTATGATCTTATCATTAATAGAAAAACAAAAAAATAATAACGATTTTTATGTATTAGTAATATTAATTTTTATAGTTCTTGTTATTAAAACATTTATTGTTTTTTTTGTTTCAATTCCTATTTTTGCTATGTTGAGTTTGAAAATAGACGGATATTTAATATCTGAGCTTAAGTTATTGCTAGTTTTGTTTTTAGAGTGAATTTTTAGTGGATATGCTTTAAATTCAAATGAAGTTTTAGGACCAATAAAAAACTCTCTGTATTTATTTTTATACTCTGTTTCATTGTTTATTGTAAGATCTTCTTTTTTTAAGACGATTTTATTGTTGTTAAGACTAGTGTTTTGCCAACTTATTTTTACTATGTCTAAGCTGTTGTTTGTAATTTGAATATAAATATATTCATTTGTAGCTTTAATTACACCTATGTTAATGTATTTATAGGGAGATTCTAGAACTTTAAAATCAGTTTCATAATCATGGTTTACTTTTATTGTCGTACAACAATAAAAGTAAACCATTGAAATGAGAAATATTGTTTTTATGTATTTTTTGACAATATTTCTACCTAGTTTTATGAAAACCAAGATCCGCAATATTTTCATTTCCCGGAATAAAAGAAATTTTTCCACCTTTCTCTTCAAATTTTTTCCTTAGTTCAGTTGTCTTTTTGATTAAATTAATAGTAATTTGTGTTAATTTTTTGCTATTATAGATTCCTTTTGACCAATAGTCAATTATTAATTTGCTGTCGCCAAATATATTTGTTATATTTTCTTTTAATGCTATTTTGAGGGCTGTATATAGGGCAAGCAGTTCCCCAAAATTATTGCTAATCCCTTGAAAATTTTTGACATAATAATTTCCATATTCATTAATCAGAGATTTATCTAAGATTTTATCCAATATTGAAATTTTTTTTTCGTTTACAACTCTAATTTCTACGCCATTTCCTCTTCCTGTTCCAGAATCAAAATATATTCCAATTGGGTGGTGATGAATTTTGTTATCATTATTAAATAGCCAATTTTGAGCTTGTTCTATTGTTTTAAAACTTTTTATTTTATTATTTTTTCCTTTAATAGCGGTTTTGCATTCTTCCCAGGATTTGAAAATAATTTTTTCATTACTATTAATCAAAATACAGGCATAATATTTGTTCATGGTTTATTAGCTTCCTGAGCACCAGATGTTTGTTATATTGCAAGCTCTTCCAAAAATTTTTTCTTTCGATTTTTTTAATTCTACTGTATCTACTATTTCTTTGTTGTAGCCAATGAATTTTTCTTTTAGGGTTGGTTTAATGAGCCTTTTTGGAAGCATGCTTGGAAGTATTCCTGTAATCGTATAAGACATGTAAAAATTGTAAGCAGCCGCATTTATTTCTCCAGGGGTAATTATTCCTGAAATTTCATAATTTCTTGATACATTAAGTCCTGCTATTTTATATATTCTATCAACTACTAAAGAGCAATAAGTTTTGTTGTGAATTTCTTCAAGATTAAATGAATCTGTCCACAAATTAGAGGATATTAATGGAACCATATATCCAAAGTTGTTGTCAATGTATCTGTTTCTTCCGAAATTAATAGCTTTTTTAATTGTTCTTGTGTCTGTTATTGGTGAGAATATTTTTAATATTCTTGACTGTACATATGTTGAAAGTTTTTCATATCCTGAGCCTTGAGTAGATGCTGTATCAAATTTGATTTGATTGCTTGTAATTATTGATTTTATATCGAAACTATCATTTCCATTGAATGCAATTTTTTTAGTAGCTTCGTATTTTTCTTCATCAAATATTCCTACATGTTGCCAAAAATAAAAAAACTCTGTCCAATCTATTTTTGGTTTTATTAGTATTATGTCGCCATTTGATAAAATAGATCTTAAATTTTTAGGAGTTATTTCAATGCCTGTATTTGGGTCTATTATTTTTGGTATTATATCGTATTTATTGTTATTGTCGGAGTCAACGGTTGACCTTTTTCTTCTTCTGGGTGCTGTTTGCTTTGAATAATACAATTCATTATGAAGATCTGAAATTTTTTGTTTTTCAATTATTGTTTCTATTTTGCTGTTTTCAATTTTTAAAAAGTTCATAAATTGTTTAAAATATCTTTTATCTTTTATTTTTAATAATTGATTTGCTATTGTGTGCGGTGCAACATATTCTTTTCCATCTATTATTTCTTTTGTTATTGAGTTTATATTTTCTTTAGGGAAGAATGAATTGATATGACTTAATTGTATATATCCTAAATTTTTATCATGAAATGTTTGCTCAATTAAGTTTAAAATTTCTTTTTCTAGATACATTTGTAGTTCTATTAGTTCTGTTAAATTTTCATTATCTGAATTTGTATGATTAAAATTTGTTTTTTTTTCAAAAGCAGTATCAATTTTAATTGTTAGATTTCCATTGACGCTGCTTTGATCTAAAAATTTTATCCATTCTGTTTCATTATTTAGATAATTTCTATAAGCATTTAAATAGTTTTTTATTTCTTCAAGTTTTTGTGGACTTATTTTGATTTTGACTGCTGTTTGTTTTATTAAAAATGAATTATCGTTATTGTTTAAAATTTCTTGGATGCTAGATATTGGTATTCGATATTCTACATTAGAAGAATTTTGTATTAAAGAGCTTTCTAGTGGTGTTTTTTGTGTTAATATGATTTCTGATGCACTTAGATTTTTTGACTTGTTATCTGGAATTAAGGCACAAGAGAATAATAAAATGTTTATAGTTAATATTAATATTAATATTAATATTAATCTATTAATTTTCTTCATGAGTAGTATTTTAGCATAATTTTTTGTCAATGTTTTTGATTTAAAGTTTTATGAGCTGCTTTTTTTATTTTTGCAATTTTTACATCTATATTAATTTTTTAAATTTTTTAAAAAATAGTTGATATTTTTTAATATAAACTATAATATTTTAATATATGGTAATTTTCATAAAGGGGAAATAGATGGAAGAATATTTAAACCCAATAAATATATTTTCGGAAATAGGTCGTTTGAAAAAAGTTTTGCTTCATAGGCCAGGAGAAGAATTGGAAAATTTGACGCCCTTTATTATGAAAAATTTTTTGTTTGATGATATTCCTTATCTTAAAGTTGCAAGACAAGAACATGAAGTTTTTGTAGATACTTTAAAAAATAATTCAGTTGAAATTGAATATGTTGAGGATCTTGTTAGCGAGGTTCTTGCTTCTTCTGCAGCACTCAAAAATAAATTTATATCCCAATTTATTCTAGAGGCAGAAATAAAAACAGATGACACAATTAATATTTTAAAAGATTATTTTTCTAATTTAACCGTTGATAATATGGTTTCTAAAATGATTTCGGGTGTTACAAGAGAAGAGTTTAAAGATTGTGCATTTTCGCTTGATGATTTGGTTAATGGCGCAAGTCTTTTTATTATTGATCCTATGCCCAATGTTTTATTTACTAGGGATCCTTTTGCTAGCATTGGCAATGGAATTACAATAAATAAAATGTTTACCAAGGTTAGGCGCAGAGAGACAATATTTGCAGAGTATATTTTTAAATACCATTCCATTTACAAAGAAAATGTTCCAATTTGGTTTAATAGGTGGGAAGAGACTTCTTTGGAAGGTGGAGATGAGTTTGTTTTAAACAAAGATCTTTTGGTTATTGGAATTTCCGAAAGAACAGAAGCGGAGTCTGTAGAAAAACTGGCCGTTAGTCTTTTTGAAAATAAGGCCTCATTTAACACAATTTTGGCTTTTAAAATTCCAAAAAGTAGAGCTTATATGCACTTAGATACAGTTTTTACTCAAATTGATCATAGTGTTTTTACAAGTTTTACAAGTGATGATATGTATTTTTCAATTTATGTTTTAACTTATAACTCAAATTCTAGTAAAATTAATATTAAAGAAGAAAAAGCTAAGCTCAAAGATGTTTTGAGTTTTTATCTAGGCAGAAAGGTTGACATAATAAAATGTGCGGGTGGAGACTTAATACATGGCGCAAGAGAGCAATGGAATGATGGTGCTAATGTTTTGGCGATAGCTCCAGGAGAAGTAGTTGCTTATTCTAGAAATCATGTAACCAATAAGTTGCTTGAAGAAAATGGCATTAAAGTTTATAGAATTCCGTCTAGTGAGCTTTCAAGAGGTCGTGGTGGGCCAAGATGTATGTCCATGCCTTTAGTAAGGGAAGATATTTAATGCTTAAGCATGAGTTTAATGAGTTTTTAAAACTTGATTGTAAAGGTTGGTGGGGTTGATGTATAATTTACGAAATAGAAGCTTTTTAAATCTTTTAGATTTTACAAGCAAAGATATTAAGTATTTACTTGATTTATCAATTGATTTAAAAAAGTCAAAATATGCAGGAATTGAAGTGCAGAAACTTAAAGGTAAAAATATAGTTATAATTTTCGAGAAAGATTCAACAAGGACCCGGTGTGCTTTTGAGATTGCAGCGTATGATCAAGGGGCAAATATTACTTATTTAGGACCTAAGGGGAATCAAATAGGTTCAAAAGAGTCTATGATAGATACCGCCAGAGTTTTGGGGCGCATGTATGATGCTATTGGGTTTAGAGGGTTTTCTCAACAGGCTGTTGAATGTTTAGCAAATTATTCCAATGTTCCTGTTTACAATGGATTGACAGATATTTCTCATCCAACCCAAATACTAGCCGATTTAATGACAATAAAAGAACATAAAGGGAGTTTGAAGGGGATTAAAATAGTCTTTTGTGGCGATGGTAGAGGGAATATTGCTAATTCTTTATTGAAAGGCTGTGCTATTATGGGGCTTGATTTTAGAATTTTTGCCCCCAAGGAGCTTTCTCCAGGCCCCGATTTGACGCTTAAGGCCAGGGCTTTGGCACTAGAGAGTGGGGGTAAAATTACAATTACAGATTCTAAAGAAGAGGCTGTTAAATGTGCTGATGTTGTGTATACAGACGTGTGGGTATCTATGGGAGAGAGTAATTGGGAAGATAGAATAAATATTTTAAAGCCCTATCAGGTTAATAAAGAGATAATGAGCATAGCAAAAGATGATGCAATATTTATGCATTGCTTACCCGCTTTTCATGACTTAAACACCACGATTGGTAAGGATATTTTTGATAAATATGGACTTGATGGAATTGAAGTTACAGAAGAAGTTTTTGAAAGTAAAAATTCAGTTGTTTTTGATGTGGCTGAAAATAGAGTGCATACCATTAAAGCTATTATGGTATCAACTTTAGGATAATGGTATTTTTTATATGAAATTAAATTTATGAAATTATTTAGGAGGAATATTATGATCAAAATGCCAAGTAGTTTTACAATAATATTTTCTTTAATTATATTTGTTACCATTTTAACGTATGTGATTCCTGCTGGTAAGTTTGATAAAGAATTTAAGCAAATGGGTGATGGGTCCAAAAGGGAAATAATTGTTGCTGGAACTTATCAATATGTCGATCGAGGTCCTAGAGGATTTTTGCATCCTTTTATGACTATTTTAACTGCAATGTCAAAGGGCATGGAACATGCAGTTGAAGTTATTGTTTTTGTTTTAATTGTTGGGGGTGCATATGGGATTATTATGAAAACCGGAGCAATAGATGCAGGAATTTATTGGTTAATTAAGAAGTTGGGGCATAAAGATAAATTACTTATTCCTTTGTTAATGTTTATTTTTTCAATTGGTGGAACTGTAACCGGAATGAGTGAAGAGACCCTTCCTTTTTATTTTGTTATGATTCCTTTGATAGTAGCTTTGGGTTATGATAACCTTGTTGGAGCAGCTATCATTGCTTTGGGAGCTGGAGTAGGTACTATGGCTTCTACTGTAAATCCATTTGCGACAGGAATTGCATCTGCAATAGCTTCTATTAGTTTGCAGGATGGGTTTTATTTTAGAATTGTTCTTTATTGTGTATCAGTATTAGCTGCTATAATCTATGTTTGTGTGTATGCATCTAAAATTAAAAAGGATCCTTCAAAATCACTTGTATATTCTCAAAGAAATGAGCATTATCAATATTTTGTTAAAAAAGATGGACTTTCTTCTGGAGATAATACTCAGAGTGACCTTGAGTTTACTTTTGCTCATAAATTAGTTTTACTTTTGTTTGGATTTATGATATTGATTTTGATATTTAGCATTGTTAATCTTGGTTGGTGGATGCAAGAAATGACAATGTTGTATCTTGGAGTTGCTATTATAGCGGCGTTTATTTGTAGATTGGGTGAATCTGAAATGTGGGATGCGTTTGTGAAAGGTTCTGAAAGTTTACTAACGGCTGCTCTTGTTATTGGACTTGCTAGAGGTGTTATGATAGTATGCGATGATGGTTTAATCACAGATACTATGTTAAATGCTGCTACTAATTTTTTATACAATCTTCCAAGACCCCTTTTTATCATTTTGAATGAAATTATTCAAATATTTATAGGATTTGTTGTCCCATCTTCATCAGGACATGCTAGTCTAACTATGCCAATAATGGCCCCACTTGCTGATTTTTTGGCAATTCCAAGATCTTCAGTTGTTATTGCTATGCAAACTTCTTCTGGGCTTATTAATTTAATAACACCTACCAGCGGAGTTATAATGGCTGTATTGGGGATATCTAGATTGAGTTATGGTACGTGGTTTAAGTTTGTTTTACCATTGTTTGTTATTGAGTTTTTTATTTCTATTTTAGTTATTATCGCTAACATCTATTTGAACATTTAGAATGAGAATAATGTGGTATGAGCTTTTTTCTTTCTTGTTTGAGAGGTAGGGTTGAAATGCCGAGGATTTCCTCGCTTTTGAGTAATTAAACTAAAAACCAAATAACA
>NZ_CP179518.1:0-9499 GCF_030437945.2 Borreliella kurtenbachii
TAGACCATATTAAAATCATACTCAATTTATATTTTTTATATTTTTCAAAAACACTAACTTTTAAATCGAAAATATGCTATACCTTTATAAATAAGGAAAAATATAATTTATGGAGAAAATAAAAATGAAAAATTTCCCTAATATAAAAACCCTCAAAACTTGTCACAATAAATTACAATATAAATTAGTAGTTCTTGTCTCAACACTAGAGTACATAAATAAGACATATAAGAAATACACACAAAAAAACATACTCTATTATTTTAATGAAAATCTAAAACGAAATGGTCAACCCCCCGTTAAACTAAAAACACTGCAAAATTATCTTTACAAATTAGAAAAAGAATTTAAAGTAACAACTAATTATCACAAACATTTAGGAGTGAATTTTGGGACTGAAATATACTATCAACTGAATTTTTCTAAAAAAGATTGTTATCAAAAAATAAACAAATACTTTCAAGAAAAAAAAGATTTAAGATTTCAAAATAGAACTGCAAGGGGCCTTAAAGACAAGTTTACTAAAAATGGGAGTGTAGATTTAAAGGAGTGTATAAATAATAAAAATAATAATAAAAAAGAAGAAAAAAAGATTAATGAAATAGAAAAATATCAAATAATAAAGTATTTCAATAAATGTAACTTTTTATGTAAAAAAATTCTTTCAATTTTTCTTACAATTTTATTAAATTTAGATATTGATAAAGATAATATAATCAAAATACTTAAAATCATAAAAATAATAGAAATTAAATTACTAAAAAATAAAAATATACATTTTAATAAATCTAACTTAAAAGAAAAGCAAAATAAATTAAAAGAAATTCTAAAAAACACTCAAAAAGAATTTGAAAAAAATGAATATAATCCTAAACAATTAGAAATAAATCTTCAAAAAATATACGAAAATTACAAATTTAAGCCCCATTTTATTATTGAAAATTATAAATATAATGATTTAAGTAACATAAAACGTAAATTAGAAAAGTCGATTGAAAGAAAAAAAGAAAATCTCCAAAAAGATTATCAAAATTTAAAGATAAACGTTTTCAATATTCTTATTGAACAACTAAAAAAAGACACAAATATTGAAATCTTAAAGCCCATTATCAAAAAATATTTAAATAACCAAAAGAAAATAGAATACAATAAAGTATTTGGGATATATTATTGCGAATTATTAGAGCTAATAGAACATCAAAAAAGTGTATTGAGTTTAAAAGAATTAGATAGAAAGGCTATATAAGGATTAAATATGGAAAATTCAATAAAGATTGAGCAAATAGATAAAAAAATAATTAAGAAAAGAAAAAATCCGTTTTTAAAAAAAGAAAAAGAAAATAATAAAACTGTGTATCATATGAAAGTAGTAACCGATATTCATAAATGGGGGATTGATACTAAAAAAAATGCATGTCGTGTATCATTTAGAGAATTATATGATCAAACAGAAATTCAAGAAATTCGATTATATTCGATAAAAAAAGGGGATAAGTTTTTAGGAATTTTTTATGGTTATAGAAAACCAATAAAAAATGTTTTTGTAAGATATACAATAGATGGAGTTAAAAAAGCATATTCATTTTCAAAAACATATTACATAGAGTTTAGATTTAAAACTGGCAGTGTTTTTTGTTATTTAAAGGGTATGAGGCGTTTAATAAAAAAAGAAAAGATAGATACACCCTATAATAAAGCACTTGTTGATAGATTGATGGATTTAGAAAAACATGTATACGAATTCTACAATAAAAAATATTCTGGTGAAGGGCTAATTATTAAATGGATATTAAAAAATCTAAAATAATAACAATAGCCAATATCAAGGGTGGCGTTGGTAAAAGTACAAGTGCAATTATATTTTCAATATTATTGTCTCAAAAATATAAGGTGCTTTTAATAGATATGGACACTCAAGCATCTACTACTAGTTATTTTAATAAAAAAATAATAGAGAATAAATTTGATTTACTTGAGAAAAATATATATAAAGTTTTAAAATCAAATTATTTAATAAATGATTCAATCATCAACGTTAATAATGGGCTTGACTTATTGCCTAGCTATTTAAGTTTACATGCTTTTAGTGAAGAGATTTTACCTTATAAAACACATAGATTAAAGGACAGCTTTAAATATTTAAAATTCAATTATGATTATATCATAATTGATACAAATCCCCATTTAGACTCTACATTATCCAATGCTTTAGTTATTAGTGGACATATTATAGTCCCAATGACAGCAGAAAAGTGGGCCATTGAAAGTTTGCAACTACTAGAGTTTTTTATAAATAAATTAAAGTTAAACTTGAAAGTATTTTTATTCGCAACAAAATTTAAAAAAAATAAAACACATAAAGATTTACTGGAAATATTGCAAAAAAAATCAAGGTTTTTGGGCATTATATCAGAACGAGAAGATTTAAATAGGAGAATTGCTAAAAATGATGATTTTGATTTAGACAGAGATTATATAAAGGAGTATCTTAATATTTTAAATAATTTTAATGCAAAAGCATAAAATTAGTGCGCCGGGCGCACTAATTTCTTGTAAATAAGGATAAAAAAGTAGTGATTTTATATTAAAAATACAAGGGAGATTTTAATTATGAGTTTAGGAATAGAGATAAGCGATAGAATAATAGTAAAAGAGGAAATAAAAAAGAATTTAAATAATAAAGATGAAATAATAGAACATTATAATATGTTAAAAACACATTTAAAGTCTAATTTACAACAAGGTATTTACTCTAAGATAGAAAATATGAAGATTTTAAAAGAAATTAAAGATAATAAATATTATAAATTAGATGGATATAAAAATTTTGATGCTTTTATAAAAGATTATAAGTTGGCTAAAACTCAAACTTATTGCTATTTAAGAATAGCATTAGCTATAGAAAATGGCGTTATAGAGGAGCCTTTCTTATTAGAAAATGGCATTAAGGAAACTATACTTTTTTTAAGAAATAGCAATTCAGAAAAGGTTAAAAAATCTAAACAAAATCCAATAAAACCTTTAAGGTTTCAACTTAAAAAGCAAGAAAGCTATGATTTTTACAAAAAAAATGCTAAATTTACAGCGTTTATTTTGGAAGAACTTCTTGAAAATCAAAAAGATTTTCTTAAAAAACTTTTTAAGAAATATGAAGAACTAAAAATATAATTTTATAAATAATTTAGAGAATAGGTTTTTATAAGTTCTTTGTTTTTAACAAAAATTTTTTTAAATTACATAAACCACGAATTCGTATAAATACTAATTGATTTTAAATTTAGATTTGAACTAAACTATATTTAGTTTAGTGGAAAATAATTTTTCGTTATTTCCTAATAAACGTTAGATCAGCGTTAAATTAGGGCTTTTCTAAGTTCTTTTAAAAGAGAATTTAGTAAAGCCCTAAATTTTTTTGTAAATTTTTTTGTAAAAAACTTGTCAAAAATAGTTTTTGCTATATACTTATATGTAAGAAAAAATATAATTTATGGAGAAAATAAAAATGAAAAACTTAAACAACAATCCACAAGAAATTAATCAAGCAGAAATTGACTTTTTAAGAGATATGAAAACCTTAAGAATGAACTTAGCGGGGATTGATAAAAATCTTAAAGGTTATGGCTATAAGTATCAGAATTTCAACGAAATACTTAGAGAAATTAAAAACGTTATTAATAAGCATAATTTAGCCCTTGATTTTAAGCAAGCTCCAGTTTCTGTAAAGGAAGATGGCCAAAAAGAACATTTTCTTAGAACAACATTTTACAGTACAAACACTGGGTATAAAGACTCATTTGATGCACCAATGTTTACAGAAAATTTAAAATGGAATAATGAAAATGGGTCTAAGAATGTAAATACAGTGCCCCAATTAGTAGGCTCATCAATTACTTATTTTAAAAGATACGCATTAGTAGCATATCTTAACATAGAAAGTGAAGTAGATACTGATGCAGCTCCTATTTACAATAACCACGAAAACAAAAATTCTATGCCTAACAAGCAAGCTAGTGTTAATCAAGAACAAAAAAAAGATATTAATCAAAACCAAATAAAAAATTTTGATAAAAAGTTGAAAATGGGCAAGTATGATTGCTATGAACTTTTTAGAAGTGCCTTGTTTAACATAAAAAACTGGGCAAATGATGAAAAAGAAAAAAATAATATAAACGCTCTTATTAGGGCATTATGTTTTGAAAATGAGGCGGATTTAGATGAAATTTTTGATGATAATCCTAAGTTTAAGAGTATACAATATTGGACAAATATTCTTTTAGAATATTTCAAGAAAACTAATAAATTAGATGAACTAAATAAGTTTGAAAACTTTATGCATGATAATCATGACGTTTATGAAACAAGTGTCTTGAAATTCTTTTGCATGTTAAAAAAAGAAAGACAATTTGATTATATATTTGCAGTGTAGATATAAATAAATCCCCCTTTAAGGGGGAAAATATTAATCAATTATTAAGACATTTTGTTTTTTCTACTTGCTTTAGTTTTAAAACCATTTATGCTCCTCATAAGGGCATTTTATTGATTATTTTAGAGTTGTTTCAAGATTGAAAACCATTTAAGCTAAGTTTAGAATTTAATCTTTAGGCAAGTCTGCCAAAATTTGTTTTAATATTTGCTTAACCGCAGTTATTTTATCTTTAAAATAAGATTGTCGAAACTTTTCCCTAGCTTTTTCTCCATATTTTTCGGCATAATCAATTTTATCCGAGTCTAATTGTATTAAATAATCGAAAATTGAATTTGGATAGCCCTCTATGAGACTATTTATAGCCATCGCACCAAACGGGACCCCTAAAACAAACGTTATAAATTTATTTTTTATCAGATAACCCACAATATCAAGAGCGTCTAGCAACACACTATTTTCTTTAATCCCAATTTTTCTTAAACTCCCCCTAATTTCTGGAACACGCTCTGATAAAAATTTGCTTTTATTAAACTCATTTTCAAAACTGTAATTATCTAGTCTATTCTTAATTAAATTAAAATCATTTTCAGAAAAAGATTTTTTAGCTTTTGCATAATTTTCTGCTATATTTTCTTCACTCCAAAAGGCATTTAAATGAATGCTTAATAAAAATAATAATAAGCTTATTTTTTTCATATCCTCTCCTAGGCTTTATTATACACTTATTAGCTATGCTAATAAGAATTAGAACAAGATTAACGAATAGTCTTATTTGGTGTTCACAAATTAAAATTATTAGAGATATAACTTTAGATAATTTCTATTTGATAAACTTAATAATTAACCAAATAATAAGACCATTAACAATAATAGAGATAAAGGGGGTTATTATTGTGGAAAGAAAAACACTCTTTCTATGGTATGCATTAAATTTTTGTAAACAAAACGCTTTAGTTTTATAAAAATTTTTTTGAATATCTTTAATATCTTTTTCTAAAAGAGATATTTTAGTCTCTAAACCAGCAATTTTCCTATTTAAGTTAGAAAAATTCTTTTGTGAAAGATTTTCATCACTATTTATTTTAAAATTATTCTTATCTAGCATAAAAAAATCCTTAAAATTTTGTTTAAGTTACTAACATTAATTTTCTAAAGTATGAATTATTGTTTCTTGATGCTCATAACATTGTTTACAAGAAATTAAGAGTATAATAAGAATACAAAAAATAAAAATTTTATTTTGCATAGTGCCTCTCCAAAATTAAAAATAAAGCAAAATTATCTAATTGTAAAATAGCTAATTTCAAGATATATTACTTAAAGTGAAACATAAAAAAATCAAGAAATAGTTTATATGTTTTTGAAACAATCCAAATTTAATTTTTTAAAGTTTTAAATATCTAATTTGTTACATTTTGCTGTTACATATTAACAAACTGCAAATGTAATAAAAATGAAATTTTGGGAAGTTCTTCATCATAGGAATTAATCTTGTTTAAATGGCTAATAAAGGGCATAAGGTACAAATTTAGTAGTTTTTTATATAAAATAGTCTGAGTATATTACATATCCCGTCTGATACCACCGAAATTCCCTATGCCGTTTATTATAGATGCTCTATAGCCCTCATTTTGCATTTAATGAGAGCACTAATAGCTACTCTAAACGTATTAGTTTTTGTTAAAATTCGACTTGTAATTTTTACTAATTTTTTTAACTTAAAAGTTAACACTTAGAGAAAATCGTTTTTGTAAACATTATATATTTATTTGTTTTAAATAAAAGACACCCTAAATTTATTTTCAATAATATTTAAAATATTAACAAAAACTATTAAATGAAAGCAAAATCTTTAAACTACTTTAGAGTAGCCAACTTAATAAAGTCTTTTTATAATGAGTATATTATCACTTTACAAGTTTTATTTATAAAGGGGGGGATTTATTGTGACTAAATATTTTAATGATGATATACGGTGTAGTTCTTGCAACAGATTAATTAGAAAATATGACGAAACTTGTGTCGCTTGTGGGGCTAAAAATAATCAAAATAAAAAACCCTATTATAGCTTAATATCATTTTTATTTTGTCTATTTTTTGGCTATTTAGGATTTTCTAATTTATATTTAGGCAAAAACCCTAAAATAAGTTTTACATTTTTATTTATATCAAGTTTTTCTTTTTTACTTGCAGTACTGCTACATAAAACAAACAAGACTAAATAAATAACTAGTCTTGTTCGTGTTATGAGTATACTTTTTTTTATAAATAGATTTAAAATCTATAAATTTTTTAAAAAAGTAACAAGAAAAATAATTAGTCTCTAAGAAATTAATAACAAAATCCATAAAAACATTTTCATTTTCATAGTAGTTACAATTTCCAGTGTCTATAAAAATTAAATCAAAAATATATAAATATCATATATCCCAGCGTTATTTTATAGTTTTTGGGAAATTTAGAACTCCAGTTATGTTGTAACACTTTTTGGGAACTTGTAAATTGCTTATTATTCTTGCCAAGGCTATTCTAGCCTAAATTTTACACACAAATATAACTTTTTAGTTTGACTAATATTGTCAATTCTTGATAAAATTTGAGATAGAATTAATATAAATTAATATTATTTTATTTTGATATTTAATTTTGTTTGATTTAAAAGTGGAGTTAATTTAATGAAAATTGATGATATTTTAGATTTTAAAAAAGAAATTACAGAAATAGTGCTTGAAGTAGTCAAGGATTATCATAAAGTAGTAAAAGAAAATAAAACCTTAAAAAATAAAATAAAAAAATCAACCGAAAATAAACAAGGAAATTCTAAAACTCCTGCTAAGTTGTACTTAAATCCAAAAACCAATCAATTAATTATAAAATGTGTCAAAATTTTAAAACAAATTGACCCAATATCTGGATGGTTTGTACACCTACTGGTAATAAGTGGGTGTAGGGGGGCAGAACTGCAAAAAGTAAAAATGCAAGATATTTCAACTTTTTTAAGCAAAACCGGAAAAACTTTATACAACATAAAAGTAAATGTGGCAAAAAAAAAATTTACTACTTGTACTAGAGAATTTATTATAACCGAAAAAGAATTTAATGCTATTCAAAAAGTACACGAAACTTATTTTAAAGAAAAAAATCTTAATACTAGCCGCACTTATTTTTTTCAAAAAACCAAACATAGATTTAAAGATAATCGAATTAGCATTGATCATATTGCTAAAAAATTCAAAAAATTACTTAAAAAATGGGGGTTTAAAACAAATAAATCACTTCATTTATGTAGAAATTTGTTTATTTTCAATTTAAAATCTAATGGTTATAATTCTTTTCAAATTAAAGAACTTATGAAATATTCTTCAACATATGAAATTGATAATATTTATGGACTATCTCATGCAAGTAAAATTCAAGCGTATGAGTGCATAAAAAATAGTATTGCCCTATAGCTTAACCACACAAGTTACAATCATACATATCTTTATTTTTGACGTATAATCATACGTATCCATCTTCTTTATAACAATTTTTTTCAGTGTCCCTATTTATATGGGGACACTGATGCTATTTGTAAACACTATATTGCTAAGAAAGAATACTTATACTACTTATTGGCAAAAGTCCCTTAAATCTATCTAATATTGCCCTCTTATTCGGGTCATAATTGAATATAAATTCTCTAAATTTATAATTTACATTATTAATTAGTGGATATTTATGCATAATCTCATTAATTTTTATTTTGAGCAGTTCTTTTATAGGATTTTCTTTCTTTTTGTTTTCAATTTGAATTTTATTCAACTCTAATTTTAAATTCTCAATCTCAAAAATAGAACACTCAAGATTTATAGCGGCCTCATCAGTTCTAATTTCAAGGTCTACGCAATCAACATATTCTACAAATTCATTTATCCATTCAAACTCAATCCCATTTTTATAAAAATCGCTTTTTTCTACTAAATCTTGGACAAGATTTATAAAAGTATCATAATTGCCATTATGAGATATTAATAAATTGACCGCCTCATTTTTAAAAATTTTATTTCTTAAATTAATAATTTCTAATTCACATTTATTAACAAATTCTAATACTTTTGCTATCAAAAGATTTTTTCTTTTTATTCTACAATTAATCGGTTTATTCCCTATTAAAAAGAACAAATTACAATACTCAAGCCCAGTACACGCTAGTTGCACTTGAGCCTGCACATAGTATTTGAAAAAATACTTGCTACTTAAAAAATTGCCATTTTTATTATACTCAGCAATAGCGCTACTCATATAATGAGAGTCGCTATTTTTAATCTCTAATAGTTCTAAATCGCCATTATTATTAATAAACCAGCCATCAATTGTTGCGCCTACTAAATTTTCTGAACTACCTATTTTTTTGAAATAATTATACTTATCAACACCGTTGGCATATTTGTTTTTATACAAGATATCAATATTATCACCGTGTGCTTTAATAAATTCTCTAAATCCTAAATTCTCTAACTCTTTGCCCTTGAGCATATATAAATTCTCTTCATGGGGCATACTTATTCCAAAATATTTAAGTACTCTATTCATCATTAAATCTTTTAGTCCTGCACCACCAGTTAGAATATTACCTACTTCACTAGCTCCGTATTTATCAAGTTTGTTTCTTTGCACACTAAAATCAATATTGCGATTAAATCTAAAACACTCTTGACTGCTTATTTTTGGCAATTTCTTGCCCATCTTGCTTAATTTACTTTTTTCTTTAGTTTGATTAACTTGATTATCAAGTTCTATAAAATTTTCAAAACCAATAAAATTAGTTTGCTTATTTATTTGATTGATTTCTTGTGGATTGTTGTTTAAGTTTTTCATTTTTATTTTCTCCATAAATTATATTTTTCCTTATATATAAGGATATAGCAAAAACTATTTTTAACAAGTTTTTACAAAAAAATTTACAAAAAAATTTAGGGCTTTACTAAATTCTCTTTTAAAAGAACTTAGAAAAGCCCTATGGATTTAAGAACTGAATATAATTAATGGTTGTATAATAATGAAAAATTATTACAACTATTAGTAGTA
>NZ_CP124056.1:0-34803 GCF_030437945.2 Borreliella kurtenbachii
ATATAATTTTTAACTAGTATAGATATTTCCACTCTAAAGATTAACCCAAATAACTAAAACTTTAACCCCAAAAAATAAAACTTTAATTTTTGCAATTTTTACATAAAAGTGTTAACTTTAAAATCCCAAACTTTATAATTTTGGAAAATTATCAATACTTTTTTAATTTATTCTTTATTTTCAAAATAATCTTTATATACTTATATATTATGTATAAGTATATAAAAGAACAACAAGAAAAAGAAATAGATCATGCATGCAGATTATTTATTCTTACCACAACAATATTTGAAATAAATTTAATATTAGAAAATTATTCTCAAAAAACTCTACTCAAAAAGTAGAGCGAAAATCTCAAAAACAAAAATCTATCTCCTAGTAATATATCAACAATGAAAAAATACTTAAATCAATTAGAAAAAAAATAAAAATCATAGCAAAATTCTATTTTAAAGACGATCAATCTCTAATTTATTATAAACTTAATTATACCCTAGAAAAAATTTGTTTACAACTAATAGAATTCTACAAATAATTAAAACAATTTATACAAGAAAACACTACTACTTAATTGTAAATACATTATAAAATAATCTTATGCAAAACTTTAGAAATATATTGTTTTACGCTAAAAAAATTTAAAAAATACTGTGCTATATTTGTAATATAAATTTAATATAATAGGGGGTTAATTCATTATGGATGGAGTAATTAACAATACATTGGTCGCAAGAATAAAAAAGCAAATTAAATTTGACAAGAATAAGTTAATCATTCTTGTCAAAACACTAGATCATATGAATAAAGAATTATTCCATAGTTCAAATAAAAATTACACTTATCCCTTAATAAAAAACAATTTTAATGCGGCTCTAGCTAAAACTTATCAACTTAGGGTTAATTATAAAACCCTATTAGAATATCTTGAAATATTAGAAAAAAATCCAAAAGTAATCTTAAAATGTCCCACAAATAAAGAAAATGAAAGCTTTATAGGCCTTTATACACTCCTTTACCCTTTAGAAGTTTGTTGCACTAAAATTTATAATCTTCATCCTAATATTTAAGCTAATATAATCCAGAAAATTATTTTTGCGAAATAGCATAATACTTTAGAGTATTAAAGGCCTAATAAAGAACAATTACTAAAAATATATAATAAATAAACCGTAAATTAGGAAAATTAGTGTTACATAAACGATATAAGGGCTTTAAGTAACTTTCTTTAAAAAGTTGCTTAAAGCCCTATATCAGCTTTTTTCCAAAATATTTAGGAGTATTACACAAACAATACACCTAAACTAATTATATACTAAACTTAAATTAAAATCTATATATTAATATAAATGGGTTGACCATTTTTTTTAGATTTTCATTGAAATAATATAATATGGTTTTTTGAGTATATTTTTGATTTTTATTATTTAAATAGCTTATTGTTGCGATAAGAACTATCAATTTATATTGAACTTTATTGTTTGTGTCTTTTTTGCTTGTTTCCATTATAAAAACCCCCTAATTTACTGATAAAAGCTTATATTAACTATAAATAAATTATTGAATAAATTTCTACACTAAGAACTATGCAAAAGTATATTTATAGACTAGAAAAAGAAATAAAAGTCACAAAAAACTACTATCAACATATGGGAGTAAATTTGGGTACGGAAATTTATTATAAGCTTAATTATCCTAAAAAAGATTGTTACTATAAGACAAACCAACACTTTAATGAAAAAAAAGAAACAAGATTTCAAAATAGAGTTGCCAACTATTTCAACAAAAATTCTGATACAAAAATGGGTAGTGTACAATTTAGGGCATGTAATAGTATCCCATCTTGAATATCATATCAACCTCTTTTGCATATCATCCACATATGCTAAATTTTTGTTTCTGTAAGTTAATTCAATTAAATTTGCCTTATTTTGCACATTATCAAATAACATCCCTAAATCTACTGATTTATCTGTAGCGTCTCTAATTATAGTATTAGCAACACTAAGGGCTCTGCTCCTCCTGCCTTATGCTACACTCCCCTTACAATATGGGCATGTGTCTAATATGGCACTTAATAATATTGTCTTTTAATTTAAAATCTTATCTTAAATTACTTTCTTTTTTTCCATTCGTTAGTCTTCTAATTTTAGATTGATAAAATTGATAACCATTCAACAACCCCCAACCCCTTTTATAACCGTTTTCAGCAAAAAAATTTAAATTTAGAGTTCTCCTTCAATTTCTTTTTCTAACCTTAAATAGATTACTTTAGAAGTAATAAACATAATACGTAAATTATTACCAATTTTATCTTTTTTCAAGAATTGTTAAATACTGAATCATTATACTTATTTATGGAAATTAAATATTAAAATTTAATCCTTATAAAATTTATAAATAAATACATACATAAAATTAAATAATAATAATAATAATAATTTCAATAACTTAGATCTTATTGTATTAAAATACATACAAAAAAATTCTAAAGCCTGAATACTTGCCTATGTAAAAGCTTCATTTAAATTGAAATGTTTTGTGTTCAAATTAACAACTTTTAGTCGATTTTTTAGCCCGATTATTATATCTTTCATTATTAATTCTTACCCTATTTGTGCTTTTTAGCACAATATTGCTTTAAATCCTTATTATCCTATTAAAGCCTTAAAAACTAATAAAAAGGCACCTGGGTGGATTATTTGATCATTTTAATGTTGCCATACCTTTAAGCTAGAATTCACTTATTTTTCAATAGATCTATACTAAACAACGACCATAGATACTAAATACAAATAAATTAATATTACATCAACATGGTAGTTACCTTTCGGTTTATTTGTTTAAATACTTTCATTAGAATAACTTAACAGAACCATTCGATAATACCTTAAAATACTCTACAAATTATTTACAATTTCAAAGTTTTTAAATCTTTAATACAATAATCATCAAAATCTATTCACAAATAACACATACTATTATTAAAATAAACAAATTTAATTAAATTTATATCAAAATAAATTTTTTAAAAAAGCTCAAAATAATATAAAACTTCTGGTAATGAAAATATTATTTTAGTATATTAAATGTAAGATTATAAATAAGGAGAATATTTGTGAAATATAATATAATTGTAAGCATATTTGTTTTTTTATTTTTAAATGCTTGCAATCCAGATTTTAACACCAATCAAAAAGATATGAAGGATCAATCTAATAAAAAAGAACTAAAATCCAATAAAAAGGGATTAAAAACCAAAACAGCAGTAAACCTAAACCAAGAAGCAAATCCAAATCAAAAAGAAGTCCCTAATAAAAGAATAAAAAACACACCGATTGACGATCTAAGAAATTTAATAGAAATAGCTAATATAGATAGAGAAAAATATGTAAAAAAATTAGAAGAAGAACCTTCAGACCAATATGGAATATTGGCTTTCAAAAAATTAGTTTGGGTGGGAAATTTATCAGGTGAAAAGATAGCCGATAATAGCGAGAAATCTAAAAGATATAGAAAATGTATTTATGCCACCTTAAATGCTATTGACACTAATAAATTAAAGGAACTTTCAGAAATTATAATATTATCAGAACAAACACAAAGCCTATTTAGTATCTTTAACGGATTTGGAAGTGCTATTGACGACGTGATTGTTTATCTATATTCCAAAAAAAACACTATAGATAAACTAGACACTTTAGACTTAGAGAAGCTTAAAAATTCATTTGAGAAATTATTATCTACAAAAAAAATCGTTTCAGAAATGTTAAACCAACTTTTATTAGATTATCAAAATAATAAAAATCTTATAAAAACAAATTCCACTAAGCTCAAATCTCATGTAATTGAACTTTACAAACAACTTATAAAAAAAAGGGAAGAATTAGAAAAGATAAAAAGCGACATATTTTCAATACATACCTTAAAGGTTATGTATTGAAATTGCTATAATGCAAAAAACTATCTTCAACAAAAGGTAGACTTAATATTTTAACTAAAGATTACAAAGAATTTTCCATCTATAATTTACATAAGCTTTAGGTGGAAACAAGCTTTGTCAAATTGATTTATTAGTTTTATAAATATGCTCCCTTCATGATGTTTATAGAAACTCCCTTCCAGCAGAAATAAGATGCCTTGAAGATGCTATTTTTAGATTGTTAATAAATTTAAAAGCCAATATTATGATTAAATTCTAGTAATAAGTAAACTACTATTTCTACAATCTTTAATTTAATAATATTAATTCAATAGATTTAATATTATTAATGATATATTCTTTAAATATGGGCTCTTTATTATTCATTTTTATAAAGATAAAAGATATGTAGCTTAATATTAAACAAACTATATTTTAATTTTTAAATTAGTTTATCTAAAATAGATTATTTTGAGTTTTGCCATTGGGAATTTAATACTTAATCTTATCTATTGTTGTGACATATAAATTTAAAAATAATAAAAAAAGTTAAGAAATAGCACTTATAAAATTGGTTAAAATTGAACGATAATGTACAAAAAATAAGTATTAATAAAACAAATGTATTTATAGATATTATTAATATCCTTCTTAAAGAAAAGACATTAAAATGCTTGTGTAAGGTATTTATTAGTGCTTATTAAATCTTTTTAAAACAGATATTATATTGTCTATTTCTTTTTGCTTATTAACTGTAAAATTAATTACTCTAGAATAATAAAAACATTTATTTTAGATAAACTAATTTAAAAATTAAAATATAGTTTGTTTAATATTAAGCTACATATCTTTTATCTTTATAAAAATGAATAATAAAAGGTCTTTATTTAAAAAAATATAGATAATCTTGAAAAACCCTCACAAGATGTAAAAACCAAGCATACCAATAGAACTAAATTTAGAAAATCTACTTAATGACTTTAATCAAATTAATCAAAATTAAAGTATTAGTAATCAACATGAGTCAAAGTGCAATAAAAATAGGAGACTGAATCACATGATTATGTATTTAAAACAAATAAAAGCAGGCTATATTGAAATTAAGAAAATTAACAAACCTTATTTAAATCTGGTCTTGAAAAACTAAAACTTATTATTAATAATACTAAAATAAATAATGTTATAGGCGTTTTTAGAAATTTTTTAGTGTTGTACCTCAGCAAATTTAAAATATAGAAAAGCTTGCCAGTTTTTCTTCAAATATAATAAGGACGATAAAAGAATTGATAGAAAGAAGCCTAGAGCTGAGTGTATCTTCTAAAAAATAAATACTTTGGCTGCAACTTGCCCTTGGCTTATCGCCTTGTCGCCATTATCTATCTTTTAAGTTTTTTCTTAAATTCTTTTATTTCTTTTTCATAATTAGAATATATTCTAAAAGAGAGGTTTAGGATCACTTTCCCTATTTTATCCTCTAATTCTTGATTTTTTATCAATCTCTTTTAATTTTAGATCTTCAACTTGCCCTTATAGATGTCCATAAAGCTTGCATTAATTCCTATTTTTGGATAAATTCCTGATCCAAATTTTCCAAAAACTCCAGTCCACTCTTCTTCTTTTATCTTATCTTTTGTATATAAAAATCCTTTAACCTGTTTTTTTTTAAATCTTTACACCATTTAAATTATTTTTTCTTGCGTAGCTTTATGGATATCAATAAAATCATTTTTTTGTAAATATTGATAAAAGTTGATAAATGCTATTTATTTAAAATTATCAATAGAAACAGCACTTTTTAAAACTTTTTCATAAACTTTTAAATACATATAGGCCTGAGTTTTTAATACTACAAAAGATTTTATAAACTGTTCAAAACTTTTGAAACCATCATATTTATAAAGGTCTTTTTCTTTAACTTTATTATTAATAGCATCTTATAACTTTAATTTTAATTGTTCTTTTAATTCGCTTTAGATTACTAGATTTTTATCCTGATTAGTATTTAAAAATATATTTTTTTAATTTTTGACACCCAAGGTGTCAAAAATTATTCTATTCTTAATCGAGTTCATTAAAAAGTTTCTTCCTAGTTATTGAATAAAACCAAGATTCGTTTTTGGCAAAAAGTCAAGCTTTAAGTATAAATATTCGTAAATATTTTTAACCTAAAAATAGAAATAATAAATATATGATTAATTTTTCATTTTAATACTAGTAAAATTACTTAGATGAGCTACTATTTCTAAATTAAAGATTATAGAATAAGTAGTTCATTTTTTGTAGCTAACCCTCTTCTGGGTATAATGAAAAAATGTTTTATGAATTTTTAATATTAAATTAATGGAGTAATGATTTAGAAATTAATTAAAACAAAAAGAATTTTATGAAAAAGAGTATAAGTATTTTGAATATATTTTTCTTTATATCATTTTTTTATTCTTGTGTTGTAGGATCAAATTCTTTAAAAAACATCAAAACTGAAGGTTTAGACCTTGAGCTAAGTGAAGAGAATAATGAAAAAGATATTAAAGAAGATAATGAAAAAGATATTAAAGAAGATAATGAAAAAGATATTAAAAATATTTCCTGTATTAATGAAGAATTTGGGTCAAGCGAAATAAAAGAAGGAGAAGTTTGGGGTGAACTATTCGCAGGAAGTGTTACATGGATAAAACCTAATAATTTAAGGGCTATAAAAGACAGATATAATAATTTAATTGAAGATCTTAAAGAGCTTAAATATTCGTATATTTTTTCGCCCATTAGACTTAAAACTTTTTCTTGGTCATTGTTTAGTGGCGACACTTATCATATCAATGATGATAACTATAAAATAATGGGTATAAAGGTTCCAATAGCTAAAATAATAGCATTTGAGTCAACCAAAGAGTTTGAAAAAAGATATGAAGTTAAAAATCTAAAGTTAATTTTTGAAGGAGTGAATTTTGATTTTGAGAAATATAGAACTGATGGCTTTGCTAAAATTACTTTGAAAGAAGTTTCAAGAGAGGCTGGATATATTAATTCATATAATTTTGGAGTTTTCAATGATGCTTTAACAGATTTTTTTACTCTTTTTATAAAAAAGAGTAAATGTAGTTATATGCTTGCCTATCTTACTATAAAAGATAGACAAACTAGTAAGGATAAAACCCATGAAATTGTATTAGATCTAAAGCTATTTAATGATGTTGTTAAGCTAATATTTACCAAGTATCCAGATTTATCAAGAGAAAAATTAAAGCTTCCTATTGATTTGATGAATAATAAATACCCTAGTGAAATTTTTAATAAATAGATTTATTTCTTAGAAAATACTAGAAGCACTTCAAGAAGCAAAATAAAAGATGATAAAGAAAATAAAATACTGTAGAAGAATCATTGGGGTTATTGATTTAATTAAATCTATTGAAGATAGATCGGAAAAGATACAAGAAAATATAAAACAAAAATCACAAAACCTATTTAAAGATAATCTTAAACTCGGACTTACGTCTATATCGAATCTTATTGAAATATTTTCTAAATTTGAAGATGAATTTGGTGAAATTGCACATAAAGGATTTTCTTTGGCTTATGATTTGTATGAACATTACACGTTAATCTATAAATCAAATATGGAAAGACTTGAAAATACATCAAATTCAACAATAGCTAGCACACTCGATCCAATAAATGAGAAAATCAATCACCTTATTGATTTTGTTAATTCTAATGATAAAAATCTAAAAATATCTAAGGATCTAAAATTTGATGAATCAGGAATACCTTATAAAAACTAAAAAATATTAAACTTTAAAAGTCTTAGATCATCAATACATTTGTTCATGGATATTATAGCTCCTATAAAAGTATTATATTTATTAAATAAGTGCATGAAATTATTCCATATTAATATATACTATAAATTTTTCAATTTTTTTAAATTCTTCTGATAATTTTTTTATATTTTTAATTTCTTCTTCATGAATTCTTAATTTCTTTATAAACTTGGGAGCTATGATAGTTTTAATCAAGACTAATATCATTAATAGTATTATTCCAATTCCACACATAATACCGACAATAAAAACTATTTTTTGATAGGAAGTAAGTGTAATAATGTCATTCATAAGCTCTCTTTCTCAAGTATTTTTAATTTATTTTCGAACTCCATTGATTTATTTTTTTCTAAGTTCAACTTAAAATCTTTATCATTTTTGCATTATTTTTTTAGCATTGCATTGTAAATACATATACAAAAACCCTACTATTCATAAAGTAAAATTTTTACACAAAAATCAAAAATCTCTCCGGCGCAAACTCCAGATTCACTATAGTGGCATTATACTTTAAGCATGATTTCTCTACCCTAAATGTAAGATAGTTGCACTTAATTCCTAAGGGGAGTTAAATTCATGACAAAAGATTTAGATAAAAAAATGTTATTTTTGCAAAGAATCACTTAATAAAGACTATAAAATTTGTATTGCTTGTAAAAATAAAAATAAGCAAACTATAAAATATAATAGCAAGCTAATAGCATTTTTATTGTGCTTATTTATTAGTTGTCTTGGATTTTGTAAATTCTGTATAGAACAACATCATATGTTTTTTACACCTTTATTAATGTATATTTTAATTACCATATTTATACAAATTAAAAAATAAATTTTAACAAGACTAATAAAAAAAATTATTAAAGAATCCTTTTAAAGAATGATAAGTAAAAATAGCCTAGGCCACTATACAACCTTTATTTTGTTGATATGCTCTCGCGCCACTTAATTTAGTTTTACAGAAATTCTCATACCCTTCTACTAAAGATAGAATATATTTTTCTCCTTTTTTATTTTTTAATGTTCTAAAGTCATTAAGTAAAATAATAAAATCTTCTTTGGTTAATGAATAAAGATTAGCTATAATAAAATCTTTTTCTTTTTCTTTTTCTTTAAAGAACTTATCTTTAACATCTAATTTTAGCGCCTTATCAACTTCTTCTTTGCCAAACTCAAAATGTTCTAAGTAAATCAAATTTGAGAAATTTAAAGGATCGTTTTTGGCTATTAACAAAGCGGTATTTTACTAAAGTTAAGTATAGTGGATTAGCTAAAATATCTTTTTCTTTGGGTTGAGGCATTAAACATTGATAAAGACATGACTTTACCAAAGCTATATTAACAAATCTTCTTAGCAAGAAATCAAATGAAAGAGAGTTAAAAATAGATATAATAAATAATTTTTTATAAAGTGATATTGGTGATTTTTCATAATTTACATTTAACGTCGATGTGTAATAGGAATTTTTAGGAGATAAAGTGCTAATCTCATGGTTCTTTGATCCATACTGCATGAAACTGTTCTATAGAATACTCTTTCGGTTTGACATTGATCATATTTGGTTGTTAATACTTTTTTTTAAAGTCTTCTTTATCTATCCATAGTAATTTAGAGCTTTTTTTGCATCTTTATTTTCAAAAAATCTTGAATTTAACCGGTGAATATTCGCCCCAGAATAAAGGAATATACGGTTTTCATTATTATATTCTTTTAATAAAAGTTTATTCTCAATATCAAGCCCCTGTTTAAAATCAATATACTTTTCACTAAGAGCATTAAATGAACTTAACATTTTGGTAACCAAGCTAAATTCTTCATTGTCTTTAAAGTATATTATTGATTCCTATATAGGGGATAGTTTCTTAATTTGATTTGTATTTAATTTAATACCTTTATAAGGATTATCTTCTCCGCTTTTTAAATCCTTAGTTATTTCTTTTAGAATATTATCACTACCCTGAATCTTGAATTTTATTCTAAAACTTGATGTGGGGGTTTTAATATTGCTAAATTAAAATATGACAAATTTAAAACGAGAATCAATATCTTGAAATCTTTTTTGATTTTCAAATTGATAAATATAATTAATTTTATAATTGGCAAACACATATTTTCTACAAATTCTAAAAAGTTAACAGACTAGTTAATGTTGATCAAAAGAATTTTTTGTCTTTTATTTAATTCTCTCTGTGATATAATGAAAAAATATTTTATAAATTATTAACTTTGATCAAATTAATGGAAAAATTTTATGAAAAATAACATATGTATTTTGAATATATTTTTATATATACCACTATTTTATTCGTGTTTTTTAACTCCACTAAAATCTTCAAAAACCAACAGCATCAAAACTGAGGGTTTTGATTTTAAGACAATTGAAGAAGGAAATATTACAAAATATGATAAAAACCCCATTGAAGAGAGTAATGAAAATACTTGTCTTTCTTTTAAAGAATCCGAATTAAATGAAATAAAAGAGGGAGAAGTGCTTGAATTACTTGTAGGTGGTTATGTTACATGGGTAAAATCTGGAGACTTAAGGGTTTTAAAAGATAAAAATAACAATTTAATTGAAGATCTTAGAGAACTTAGGTACTCTTATATTTTTTCACCCATTCGATTCAAAACTTATTCATTTTTTTTTGATTATAATTATAGCATTAATGACAATAGCTATAAAATACTCGGTCAAGAAGTGCCTATAGCTAAGATAATAGCATTTGAATCAACCAAAGAGTTTGAAAAAAAATACGAAATCAAAAGCTTAAAACTAAATTCGGAAGAATCTAATATTGATTTTGAACGAAATAGAACTGGTTTAGCCAAAATTAATTTAAAAGAAACTTCAAAAGAACCTAATTACATTTATTCATACAATTTTGGAGTTTTTGACAATTCTTTAGCAGATTATTTTAAGTCCTTTTACAAGAAAAGTAACTGTAACTATATGCCTGCATATCTTACTATAAAAGATAAACAAACCGGTAAAGATACAACCTATGAAATCATATTAAATCTAAAGCTATTTAATACTACTATTAAATTATTATTTAATAAGTATTCAAATTTATCAAAAGAAAAATTAAAACTTTTTACTGATGAATGATAAAAATTGAATAAGAAAAAGCTAAGAAAAAAATTTAGCAATTAATATAAATAAATATAATTCAAAATTGATAACAAGGTATAGTATTTTCACAATAGCGAAATCCAATAAATTTATCATTTTTAGTCCATTTCTTAGATTAATCTTAGCAATATATGAAGCATTATAACCTAAATTAATTAATGTCTTAACTAAATCAATCTTTTTAAATGCATTTTGAATTAATTTAACTAATTTGGAAATATCTTTTACTTTTGCATTATTCTTACCTTTATTATTATGAGAATTAACTTCTTTAATAGATTTTTAAGAATCAGATTTAAGCATATCTCTTATCATAAATAAATAATGATTATTAGCATAATAATATATTAATTAAATTATTTAACTATCTCTAATTCCCTTTTTTAAAAAAGGCTAAAAAACCACAATATAAAGATTAAATTACTTAAATATTGCCTTCTTATTAATAGCACATCGATTACTTCTATTAAAGCAATAATAAATTGAAAACATTTTCTTTTATATAAGCATTAAAACACGCCTTTTTAATATTTTTTATCCAAATATTTATAAATAATGAAATGGCGCTGGTTTTATAAATAATAATCTATATTTATTCACCAATTAATTCTTCCATATAAGAAAAACATTAATACTGAAAATTAAAATTATCTTACAATTAATACAAGACAACCATATTAAAAGTATTTCTTTCTATTTCTCTCTTCACTTTTAAATATTGTTGATAAGCAGTGGGTCTAGGCATAAAACGATCATACTCAGGGCTCCCTTTTTCACCAGAATACTTAATATCTGGAGAATATAACTCTCTTATACATGAATACAGCCAATAAACTTCACTTTTAAATTTATTATTCTGCTCATTTTTTACCCTACCAAACAACTTAATCAAGTCTTTAGATCGCTCAGAACCTAAATCTAAAAAGAATTTTAAAATACTCCTCATTATAGTCAGGCAATGGCGGAAACTCGCGACTTTCTAAACCTTGCAGAGTGTATAGGGTCTTTTTTATCTCAACCAATAAACGATGTTCAGACGCATATAATTTTAAACTAGAAAATATGCCTTCAGTAACAATCTCATCAGAACCCATATCACTACTTTCCGAATTCTCAAAAAAAGTTTGAACAGCTTGTTCCCGCTTATCAGACAAATAGCAGCCCAATAAAGCTAATGCTATTATGCAAACGCCAACCAAAATCCTCATATATACTCCTTACCCACCTTACTACAAAAATAATCTGTGTAAATATACAAGTTTATCCAAACATTATTTTACTAAACGTTAAAAAGCCCTACCAAGATAGATTTCTCTATAACAAATAGAGAAATACCAATTTTACCTTTTCTCAAGAATTGTTAAATTACTAAAATATTAATTTTAGCTTTATTATTTTAACTTTATTATTATCTATTAAAGCCTTTAAAATTAATAAAAAGATTTAAATAAACGAATTTGATAAAAATCAATCAAAAATATATCAAAATAGATTTTAAAAAAAGCTCAAAACATTATAAAACTTCCGGCAATGAAAATATTATTATAATTATTCTAATAATACAATAATTAATACGGTATAATATTGTATTAAAGATTAAATTATATTAAGTATTGTATTATATTGATATTGCATTATATTAAGTATTAGATTTTAAGTAAGGAGATTATTTGTGAAATATAATATAATTGCAAGCATGGCTGTTTTTCTATTTTTAACTGCCTGCAATCCAGATTTTAACACCAATCAAAAAGATGTTAAGCATCAATCTAGTAAAAAGAGAGCAAAATCTAATAAAAAGGGATTAAAATTCAATAAAAAGGGATTAAAACCTAAAACAGAAGCAAATCAAAATCAAGAAGCAAATCAAAATCAAGAAGCAAATCAAAATCAAGAAGCAAATCAAAATCAAGAAGCAAATCAAAATCAAGAAGCAAATCAAAATCAAGAAGCAAATCAAAATCAAGAAGCAAATCAAAATCAAAGGGAAAAAAACATGTTGATTAATAATTTAAGAAACTTAATAGCAAAAGCTAACGCAGATAGAGAAAAATATGAAAAAAAATTAGAAGAAGAACCTGAGGACCAATATGGAATATTGGCTTTCAAAAGATTGAGATGGCACGAAGAACCACGCGAAACAATCTCCGATAATTCTGAAAGATCTAAAGCCTATAGAAAATTGACTTATGGGACCTTAAATGATATGGAAAATGACGAATTAAAGAAATTTTCAGAAATTGTAATATTGGCAAATGAAGTAGAAGGCATATTTAATACCTCTAGTGCATTGGAGGGCAATATCGACTACGTGATTGTTTACTTATATCCCCAAAAAGATAATCTAGACAAACTAGAGATTTTAGATCTAGAGAAGCTTAAAGATTTGTTTGAAAAATTATTATCTACAAAAGCAATCGTCTCAAAAATATTAAAAAAACTTGTATTAGATTATCAAGATAATAAGAATTCTATAGAAACAGATCCTGCGAATCTTAAACTTCATGTAAAGGCAATTATAAAACAAATTGAAGAGAAACGGGAAGAAGCAGAAAAGCTAAAAAGTGACATACTTTCAATAAAAGCTTTTAAGTCATATTAAAATTGTAATAATATAAAAGCCTATTTTTAATCAAAGATAGGCTTATTTTTTGGCCAAAGATTAAAAGAACTTTTCACCTATAATTTACATAAACTTTAATTTTTAAATAAGCAAACTACTTTTTCTATAATCTTTAATTTAATAATAGTGGTTAGAAATAGATTAATATTATTAATGGTATATTCTTTAAAAGAATTATATTTAAAAATAATTAATGTAAAAATTAATTATACTTTAATAATTTTATTTTTAATAATTGGCAGTTACAAACAAAAATTAAAATTATTTAATAAATTAAAGAGTTAATTATAAAGTGGTGAATCAATCGTAGAATTATTAATTTACTTTAATATTTATTACTATTAACATAAGAAATAAAAATCAATAATATATTGCTTTACTCTATAATGATAATGACAATTTTGTTTGAAGTTCTAAAAGAAAGAATAAAATCACCAAAATAGTAAATAACTAATCTAAAAAAGACTTTGTACAATAACACCGATCTTTTATTTTAATTATCTATTTTAAAAACCTTAAGCGATATCTCAATTCTTTTTCTTACTTCATTTTTTAGTTTAAAATCTTATTTTTTCTTTTTTTAAATTAACTTATTTATGCTAAAAAATTTTATTATTTAGTAAATAATTCTCATATCCTTTTATTAAAGATGAAATATAATCTTCTCCTTTTTTGTTTTTTAATACTTTAAAATCACTAAGCAAAGTTATAAAATCTTCTTTGGTTAGTGAATAAAGACTAGCTACAATAAAGTTATTTTCATTTTCTTTTTCTTTGAAAAATTCATCTTTAGTTTCTAATTTCAGTATTTTATTCACTTTTTCTTTACTAAACCCAAAATGTTCTAAATAAAGCAAATAGCTAAAGTTTTCAGAATCATTTTTAGCTATCAGTAAAGAAGTATTTTTTGCAAGATTTAAATATAAAGAATTATTTAAAATCTCATCTTCTTCGGGTTGAGGCATAGGACATTGATATAAACATGATTTTTGAACATGCATATTAACAAATCTTCTAATCATAAAGTCAAATACAAATGAATTAAAAATAGATATAACAAATAACTTTTTATAAATAGATATTGGCGTTTTCTCATAATTTATATATAGTGAATTCACACAATAACAATTTTTAGGAGACAAAGTACTAATCATGGTTCTTTCATTTGTGTTACTTGCAATATCTCTATAACAGACTCTTTCGGGGTGATGTTGATTATCTTTGGCTAATGCTTTTTTTAAATCTTCTTTATATATCCATAGTAATTTAGAACTTTCTTTTGCATCTTTATCTTCAAAAAATCTTGAATTAAACTGATGAATATTGGCCCCAGAATAAAGAAATACAAAATTCTTATCATTATATTCTTTATACAATGCTTTATACTTTGTTAAATTTAACCCTACTCCAAAATCAATATACTCTTGACTAAGAGTACTAAATTGATTAAACATTTTGTTAATTAAGCTAAATTCTTCATTGTCTTTAAATTCTATTATAGACTCTTGAATAGGAGATAGTTTTTTAATTTGACCTATATTTAATTGAATCCCCTTATAAGGATCATCTTTGCCATCTTTCAAATCTCTAGTTATTTCTTTAATAATATTATCATTACTCTGAATCATAAATTTTGCTTTAAAGCTTGCTGCAGAAGGTTTAGTATTGCTAAGTTGAAATATTGAAAATTTAAAGCGAGAATCCACATCTTTAAATCTTCTTTTATTTTCAAATTGATAAATATAATTAAGTTTATAGTTAGCAAATATATGTTTTCTTAGTGCACTAGAACTATACTCACTCCAAAGGCTTGAAGGAGCCAAATAAGTTAAATTACCCTTTTCTTTTATTAGCTTTAAATTAAATGCTAAAAAGTATCTAAAAATATTCGGATCACCACCACTAGTAAAATCTTTAAAATCAAATTTATAAATATTGTTAATAGTACTTATACTGTTTTTTTCTTCATTGTATTCAATACTCAAAGGATGCTTATCTTTACTAAGTATTTCTTGCTTTATTTTATTTTGTTCTTTTATGCTTAGTCTCCTGTAGCTAGGAATATGTTTTGAGAAAAACTCGGATTCATTAAACTTGGTTTTCTCCCCCATGGTGGATTTCCAATTACAATATCAAATCCTTCCTGAATATCTGGAAACTCAATTCCATAGTGGAAAAATTTATAGTAGCTACTTAATTTTCTAATTTTATTCATTTTTTCTTTATCCTCACTAGGGATTTTATTACCCAAAATATTTTCAATTAAACTGATTACATCCGCAATGTCACTAAATTCTATATTTAAAGATTTGTCAAAAGATAATGAATAAAGTTTAATTAAAGAAAATATTATTCTCAAATTATCTATATATTCACTTTCTTCATATTCTTTATATATCTTTTTAGATTTTTCGATATCTTCTTTAGTGGTATCGTTAATACCTTTAATTTTTTGATAGTTATCTTCGAAAATAGTTGTAATTTCTTTAATCCTTTTCCTAAATAAAGAAAATCCACTTTCAAACTTCTTTTTTGTAATATCAAAAAATTCATCTTTGGCATACCCCAAGAGAGCATTTCCTACTTTTATGTGATGTTCAATAAAGCTTAGTGGTGTTCCAAAAATAAAGGTATTAATCCACAAACTTAGCATAGTAATTTCAACCGAAATAGGATTAATATCAACACCATAAATACACTTCTTCAGCAAGATCCTTTTAAGTACTAATTCTTTACTTATACTATCCTGAACATCATACTCTTCACTTTCTTTTAAAATAGCTCTATATTCTTTCTCAAGCTCTTTTTTTACATCTTCAAATCTATCGAGCTCGTACCATACTTTTTCTGTTAAGTAATCTAGACAAGAAATCAAAAAATGCCCCGAACCACAAGAATTATCAATGATTTTAATATCTAAAGGGGATTTAACCAAAAAATTATCTCTCAATATGCGGCTTTTTGCCAAAATTTTGTTCTAAAATAGACTTATCTTTTTTAAGATATAATATTAACGCTAAGATAAAATTGATTTTTGGTAGATTTAAATGGGGATACTATTTACATATAATAAATTACTTTTTTGCTAAAAATGAATCAAATAACAAAAAAATAAGAACAATAGACACTAATAGATACTTTGTAAAGACAAAAATATATTATTTATTTATTTATTTATTTATTTTAATTTATGAATTATTTAATATATCTTCTTATATTTCGAAGCAATATTATTATAACTTAGTTTAATAAGATCTTTGATTTCTTGAATTTGGGAATCCGATGTACAAATAATCTGAATATTTCCACTACCCCATTTGCCAATATTGCTAATATCTCTTATAAAACCTTCTTTTAAAGTTATTTGATTTGAAAAAACAGTAACAGTAATATTTATTTTACTTGCTCTAAAACTAAAATCCACAAAATATTTATTATAAACCTTAAATCCCGTATACAACTTTGTTTCAATTTTTTCAATTTCACGGGGATTTAAATTAAAGATAAAACTTTCTAATTTTTGATACATTAATTTCATATCAGAACTTAGTTTTTCAAACATTTTTAAATTTTTAGTTTTAATATCATTACTATTACTACTATTTATAGTAAATTCTTTATTATTTTTTTTATTATCTACCAATGTACTATTATTTTCAGCAAGCCCATTAAACGCATTCTTAATAATGTTTTTAAATATTTCATCTGAATATGTTTTTTTAAAGCCAATTTTAGTTTTAAAAAATTCAAGAAAATCATCACTTGTATTTTTTATTTCTTTTTTAAAATAAGTTAAAAACTTATCTGTATATTTTTTTTCCAATGCAAACCCCCTGGCTTCTTCAATATTTAAAGAATTTCTAGAAAACTTTTTAAGATATTCAAAATCTTTAATTGTTAATTCCTCTAAATTAACAATTAAAAAAGGTTCTTTATCTAATAAATTTTCTTTGTCTAAATCAGTGTAAAACCTATATTCTATGCCATTTGTTAATATTCCAAATTCAACTTTTTTTGTATTTTCTTTATAACGAGTATAATAAAAATAATCTGATAATTGCTTGAAATGATTATCAAGATTTTCCTTATGATGTTTAGCTTCTATTAAAATAGAAGACTCTCTATCTTTTGAATAAAGAATATAGTCAACTTTCATTCCCTTACGATCAAGAAAATCTGCCGTAGCTTCAACTTTAACAATAGAAAGATCAGTATGATCATAACCCATTGCATTTAAAAATGGGCTAATAAAATTGTTTTTCGTCTGTGCTTCATTTTCAATATAATCTTTATAAGTTCGTATTTTTTTAATTACACCTTTTATTGATTTTATAAAATTTATATCTTTATTCTCACAAGACATATGTAATATATATTACCAATAAAATCGGAAAATAGTTAATTAAAAATTGAATTTTTAAAATGTCCCTTGGTATTCAATGATTTTAGGTTTCGGGACTTACTTCTTTATTACTATCTATTCTTTCTATTTTAACTGTGTCTAATCCTTTACTGAAAAGTAAAGAAAAGCATATATTAATCACTTATCATTTAATTAGACTTATCATTAATTTTACCTAATCTGGTTTTAATTTCATTAATTTTTAAAAGAGATATTAATAATTTTAAGAAACTAGTAAATAAAGCTTTGAATATATATTTTGTAATGCTTGGTATGTTTGATAATCTTTACAATTGGATATGCTTGGTTGTCTTTATTGTGATTGCTTTTTATCTTTGCAATCAAAGAAGTTGCTTCACTTTTAAGCTTATGGCTGCATTTAAACTTTTTTCAATTTCATTTAGAAGTTATTTTGCAAATTCTGTTCCTAAAATTTAACAAAAAGTAATTTATCCCCCTATTGGTTTGTTAATTTTTGTAATCCTTATTAAAATGCTTTAAAGTTAGTATTAACTTCGAAGGAGAAAAGCATGAAAGTTAAAAGCAAATATTTAACTTTGGGATTACTTTTTGGTTTTATCAGTTGTGATTTATTCATAAGAGATGAAATGAAAGAGGAATCTCTTGGTTTATTTGATAAAGAGAGCTCTATTTTAGATGCTACTAAGAAATCTGTTAAAAAGACTATTAACAAGAAAGGTAAAGGCAAGGTTGTTAGAAATAAAGAAAAAAGTAAGGTCACTAGAAAAGCCCCATCTACTCATGGTGCAAAGAGGAGGGCTGCCGATAATAGTAATTTATTACAAAAAAACGTAATATCAGAAAAAGAAAGGGTAAAGCCTGAGTTATTAAGAGAACAATCTGAGCCTAGAAAAGAAAAAATACAAAAACAACAAGATGAACATAAAGGGATGATTCAAGGAAGTTTAAATTCCCTTAGCGGCGAAAGTGGCGAATTGAATAAAACTATTGAAAGCAATGAAATTGATTTTACTATAGATTCTGATTTAAGACCAAAGAATGACTTACAAGCTATTTCGGGCTCAAACTCTATTTCATACATTGATGAAATAGAGGAAGAAGATTATGATCAGTATTTTTTAGAAGAAAATAATGAATATGAAGAAGATTGTGATGAGGAAATAAAATTAAGCAATCGATATGAATCTTATCTAGAAGGCACTAAATATAATGTAAGTTCAGCAATTAGAATAATTACTAAGATATACGATGATTATACATTATTTTCAACACAGCAAACCCAAATGTATTCTACACGCCTTGACAGCTCTACTAAGGCCAAAGCCAGAGAAGAAGCTAAAAAGTTTACAAAAGAAAACCTTGAAAAAGATCTTAGGACTTTATTGAATTATATTCAAGTAAGTGTAAAGACGGCAGAAAATTTTGTATATGTAAGAGAAATACATGCAAAAAGAAGATTAAATGATATTGAAGCAACAATAAAAAATTTAATTTTAACGATCAAAGAACAATCTGATTCATACGAAGCATATAAAGCAATATCGCGCTCAATCCTATTGACAAAAGATTCTCTTAAAGAAGTGCAAAACGCCATTGATAAAAATGGCATTTGGTACTAATTCTTAATATTATTTTTAATATAAAACAAGGCTGCAATAATTTGTAGCCTTGTTTTATATGTAGCCTTGTTTTAAATTAAATAAAGAAAACTATAATTGTAAAAAAGTATTGTGATAGAAAAATGGAATTTTATCAATTTATAAAAGATATATTAATTGATTTAAAGATAAATCAAAAATATTGTCACAAGCTATATCGATATGAAAGATTACAATGTTTAAAAAAATCTAAAATAACTTTACTTTTAAGATTATATATAGGATAATTCCATGATAGCTTTTCAGGCGCCACAAGGACGATCATCCACTAGGGCATGTCTATAAACTTTACTTCAGACAATTCCTGTCTTCGTTTTTATTTCTTTATAATTAGAAACTTTGGCCACACCTTCCCTTCCCCACTCAAAGCATTATTATTGCCTTTATATTCTCTATTCTCTTGATATAAAAAATTACAATGTAAGTATCTTGCTCTAAAACTCTCAATTCTTTTGAAGCTACCAAACCAGGCTGGCTCGCTCCTTGCCCTCTACACTTCGGTAACTTGCTATTATTGAAATTTCCAAACTCAAGAGCAAGTGCGCTATAGTACATATCAAAATGAAGCTTGTTCAAAAACGAGAAAATTATTCTACAACATAGCAATTAAACCTATGCAATCAATGAAAATGATCTGAATATTATATTTTTTTCATTTTAAAGTTCCCCTCCTTTTATAAGCCCGTCATCAAGCACTATAATAGAGCCAATCAGCATCCCTTTTGTATGTAAATTACCATACAAGCAAATATTTTTTTATCTACATTGAAATCAAAATCTTCAGGCTTTAGTTAAAGTAGAACTGCTTAAATTTTAAACAGTACTGCTAATCAAAATCACCAATTACAACACTTTCTGAATCTCGACTAAAAAGACTATATTTCCATAATGTCTTTAATGCCAAAATTGCTTTTCATTTTCATCATCATTCTTAATTATCACTTAAAGTTCTCCTTAGAAAATCCTATCCACTTACTAAATACATTGGAACACAAAGCAAAACCAAACAACAAAACATTTTCAAAATCTACCCATGCTGCGCAGCTGCAATTCCCAATTTTACTCAATTTTATATTCTTAATGTAACCAATTAAATTGGTTACAATGCCTATGGTATTCAAATCTTATTCTAAAGATTTGAATACTTATTTGCCTAAATCCAATACTCGCTTATATAATTTTTTAGAAAATCTTATTATTATACCCCACCAAATAAGCCCTTAAGTGGATATACAAAAACATACTGTGGGTTTTAAAACCACCCTCAACGCAATAAGGCGTTATTAAAGGTTTCAATTTTTTATAAAATTTTCACAAAAATAAAATCACTACAAAATTCATCATACTTGATTTTTTAAACCCATAGAATATGCTCAAAGTGCATCTCCCACATTTTTAATGGAAACGAACCAATCCATTTTCCCTCCTTGTTAAAAGAGTTTATAAAAAAATGAAAATTTACCTACTCCAACCACTATCCCTTTCAAAATATTCATAAATCTTGCATGATGCATGGTTTTCATAATGCTCTGATTTATAGATAGCTGCTTTATAAGCTCATACTATCCTAAATTAGTAATATTTTTCCCAAACATTACTTTTTATACCTTTAATTGATAATTAAATTGCTGTGTTTTTATAATTAACCACAAAGTAATAAGACAATTTATGTAAAAATTCTTTTTTTTTATTTGATTTTATCCGATAGTTTTCTTTGGCATTGCTTAATGCTTATTTTCATTTTTTTAGCAAATATTTAGGATGATTATTCTTCTTGACTCAACTAATAATGAAATATAATATTTATTAAAGTATTCAGGCGTGTAAGACTTTGTACAATAAAATGTTAAATGACCGGTATTAAAACTCACATTTTCACATATTTTTATTTCTAAAATAATTACTACCAAAATAAACTATAATATACAAGTTTACCAAAATACTATTATTACTAAACTTAAAAAGCTCTACTAAAATAGATTGTTCTAGAGCTAATAAATATAATGCGCAGATCTATACTGACTTTACCTTTTCTCAAGATATTAAATACTAAATCATTATATTGATCTATAGAAACTAAATATTTAAATGATGTCTTTATAAAATAAAGACATCTTGTCTAAAAATTAGATATAGATATTAAATAAAAATTTTTCTATAAAAAATTAATATTAAAAGAAAATAATAATTAACAGTTAATCAACCAAATTACAAAATAGATTTTTAAAAAGCTTAAAATACTATAAAATTTATCGCAATAAAAATATTATTATGATAATTTCAACATTCTATATTTAATTCAATATAATATCATATTTAATATTGGATTATATCGAATATTGAATTATATTTAATATTCGATTTTAGATTTTAAATAAGGAGGATATTTATGAAATATAAAATTATTGCGGGCTTATTTGTTTTTCTATTTTTAGCTTGCAATACAGATTTTAACACTAAGGCAAAAGACATGAAGTATCAATCTAGTAAAAAAAGATTAAAATCTAAGAAAAAAGGATTAAAGCCTAAAACAGAAGCAAATCTAATTCAAAAAGAAGGACTAAATCAAGAAGAAAGCTCTGCTAATCAAAAAAAAGACCGTGATACAGACCCTAAAAACACCCTGCTTAATGCTCTAAGAAATTCAATAGACAAAGCACACGCAAATAACGAAAAATATGAAAAAAAGTTGAAAGAAGAACCTAAAGAACAATATGGAATAGAAGCTTTTAAAACCTTAGGTTGGTCATCATCACCGGGTGAAAAGGTGGCTGCTGATACTGAGAGAGCAAAAAGATATAGAAAAAATACTTACAGTATTTTAAATACTATTAATGATAATCAATTAAAGGAATTTTCAGAAATTGTAATGTTATCAGGCCAAATACAAGGCATATTTAACACCATTGAAGCGATTGAATACACTCTTTCTAGCTTGATTGTTCCCTCCTTATATTCCAAAAAAGGCAATCTAGAAAAACTAGAGATTTCAAATTTAGAAAAGCTTAAAGATTCGTTTGAAAAAGTATTATCTATAAAAACAACAATCTCAAAAATGATGCACCAACTTTTATTAGACTATCAAAATGATACAAATCACATAAAAACAGATAATAATAAGCTTAAATCTCATGCAGACACACTTTACAATCAAATCTCAGAAAAAAAGAAAAAAGTAGAAAAACTAAAAGATGACATATTCCTAATTATAAATAACATTTAAATTACGTATTGAAATATACACAATGTAAAAGCCTATTCTTTAATAAAGAATAGGCTTAACCTAAAAATCACAATGAATTTTTATTCTATAATTTTTATAAACTTTATTTGAAGGCATATTTGCAAAATTGATTTATTGGATTTAAATATTCTTTTTAACCTAAATTTTCTGGAAATTATAGGTAGATAATTCTTTGGTCAAGTTATCAATTAGAATAACTTTAACAAGTTTATATATTTGCTTAGCAATAAATTTAAGTTAAAGAGTTTGATTAGTTTTTATTTTATCTATACAAAAAGAAAACCCCTTAAAGATAAGAGGTTCATTTAAAAGAATGTATGGTATGAAGTAAATATTGATAATAAATTCTTTTAATTTTAAAAAAGGAGAATATTTAATACTCAATTATTAGTTCAATAATTAAGTATTACCATATATTTTAAAAATTTTTTTTTAAAATTAGATTTTTACAGAAAAATCAAATACTATTTGAAGCCAAAATAAGGGATTATGTAATGCTTATATAAATAAGTAAAATATTTTTTTTATCAATCTTTAAGATTCCTTTCTTTGGATTATTGACAAATTTAGAAGGTTGAATATTGGGAGAAAATTCTAATAATAAATGGATATGATTAGACCATTATCATAATTAAATTTATTAAGAGTTTTTCTATAAAGAAAAAAACTAATACAAAAACTGCCTGAAGCAAAGCTGTGAATCACGGCATTTTTTAAGATGATCGCTCTTTAAGAAAGAAGCTAAAAATCAACAAAAACTACTTGTATAGCTAAAATTTTTTATAAATTTTCAGCCTTAATAGATAAAAACGGTTTACTAAAATTATTCAAGACTGTTATCATATAAATAAGTTGCATAATGAAAAGTAAAACTTTTATATTCTTAATATTTTTGATTAAAAATTTGACAATATATGCTCAAAGCACAAGCTATGAATTTAAACAAGCTAAAATTAAAAATCTAAAAGGGATATTTATTAATTATAAAGTCTATCTAACAGAAGATTTGGCAATTGATAATGTAAAAGCCTTGACCCATATTTCTACATTCAAAATCAATCTTGTTATTGACAAAAAAATTGCAACTTCTATTAAAAATGAGCAAGATGTAATTAGAGCTGGAAATGAATGCGGTATCTTTTTAGAATTTCAAATCAATAACCGCATATACTATGCCAAATTCTCATCAATAAAATATATTTTACAAGCAATTGAAAGTTTTACTAAAATTAAAAATACAATTAATAATTTAGAAATTAAAAATCTTAAAGGAAATGGAATTTTTTTATACAAAAATGGTCACTCATACAATTTAAAAACAGATTTTCAAGAAACAGCAATATTTGTAAATTTTCTTGGCTTTAAAGATAATACGGGAAGGCCTTACTTTATATTTTATTATGATAATATAGAGGGTAAAGATAAAAATTTAAAAACAATCTTAATTTCCTTTGAAGAATTCCATAATGGAATAAGAGAAGGGCTGTTCTTGCTAAAAAATGAAAAAGCCATACTAGAATTCATAAATTTCTCAAAAAATTAAGATGCTAGAGAATATTAAAAATATTTTAAAGTCGACATTATAATAAATTAATATCAAAAAGCTTGCTTATACTAAATGCCCTTAATTTATGTCCTTTTTAGCAAGTTACCATTTAGCCTAAGATTACAAATTGTTCAAATTTAAGTCAACTACCACCAAGCAATTTAACTTTTAAGTTAAAATCGTCCAAAAACTTTTTAAAAGGAATCTTATTAAAACTTACAATAACATCATTCCTAAACGCATAAATTCTAAATGCCGCTATATTATCATTACCCAACGCAACAAATCTTATAAATTCACTTTCTGGAATAATAAACTTATAAATTTCTACTTTAATATTTTTTTCAGTAACCACTGTTGTATAGTCATAAGGAAAATATGAATCATAAAAATCGTTATAATAAACAACACGTTTGCTGTTCTCTGAAACCAACTCTCCTTTAGACTCAAACCGAGTATCTGTGATTATCTTTTCAAGCTTTATTTGACCAGAATTTTTAGACTGCGCTCTAACCAAAATAAAATATTCTTTTTTATTTTTTAATTTATCATATTTAATAGAAATTACAGACTTAAATATCACATCTCTAGAATAATTTACCCCAATATCATACTGTGAATCTAATATTTGAGAAAACCTATCATAGGCTATTTGGTAAGTTTGACAAGAAACTAAAAAAAATACCGAAATAATATACTTTAAAATAAATTTTGAATTCATTAAAATCCTCCTTTAGTTTATCTTATATTTATTTTTAAAAAATTTCTCAAAAATTAGAAAATTAAATAATATAATCAATCCAAATAAAATATTCTAATATTACAGCTTGAATTAAACTTAAAAAACTATTATTATTAGGTGTTGTTCTAACAAAAACCAATTTAAAAGATTAGATATAATCTAATCCCAATTTATACAAATTTCAAAGTGCATCTATAGGAGAAATCGTGTATACTGACCCAAGGTCAATTATTAATACTTACTTTGTAAAAAACAAAAAAATCTTCATTATCAACCCAATAGCTTTTAAATTTGAACTTAATTTCGAAAAAACTATTCAAATAAACTTAAAAGAGAACATATCACTTAAAACATTTAAAGGCGGAATTATTAGTTTAAAATTAAGGCCAAACGAATTTTCTAAACTACCAAAAGACATTCTAAGGGGTAAGCTTGAATTTTATATTAACTATGTAAGTGAAGAAAAGCTCAAAATAGTTTACGATATGATGGTAGTTAAAGTTTACACAATTGATTTAAAAGCTAACAATAGGGGTGGAATTTACCTAATCGAACTTAAAATACTTGGCTCTATTTATAGAAAAGAAAATATAGAAAATGAATTCATTCCAATTATAAAAAATAATAATACTTACCTTTTTGAAAACAAAGCAAACAACCAAAAAGTTAATTTACTGCTAAAAGGCATAGATAAGACCATTGAACTTCCCTTTTTAACAAAAATTAGCTATTCAAATATCAAAACTATTAATACCACCGATATAAAAACTAATGAAAATTTAAATGCAAACATTAAAACAACAAATAGAATGTTATTAAATCTGAGCACAAAAATCTACGAAGAACTAATCTTAACAAAATCAAATCAAATAAAAACTATCAACAACAAACAAAAAATTCTAAAAACATTAAGATCTTTTATTGAAAATGAGAATGGATTGGGAGGCAAAATAAGGTTAATTTTTTTAGAAAAAACAAATTTTTTGACTAAAAATTTATACTTAAACAACTTAGACTTTATATTAAATGACATCAATATTATACAAGAAAATAGCTGTATCAGAATTGACATAGCATTATTAGAAGATAAAATTGAAAAAAAATACTTAAATCAAGCCCCAAGCATAACCCCATTTCTTAAAAATATCACGTTATTGTAAATTCCTTATTAAGACAGATTACTGTAATTCTTGACAAGATAAATTTATTATAATCTGACCAAGCCACCTAATCTAGCAACTATTAAAAACTCTCTAACAAAAGTATTCAACATATAACCTAATATCCTTGAAACTAACACACAATATATAATAAAATTAAATTATGAGGTACTTATGTTAAGTATTAACGGTATAAGACTTTATTCTTTAAAAGAATTCCAAAATATATTAGAAGATTCTTATAATCTTTCAATTAGCAAAAATACTATATCTAAAAAATCAAAAATTTTAAAATGCGCAATCCATGTAGATAACCGTCCTTACCTTTTAGAAGATTTTTGTACATATTTTCTAATGGACTTTCGAAGACCCAAGCCTATAACAAATAGCATAAAAGAAACAATTCAATTAAGAATTGAGCAAGCAAAAAAAATAATGAGTCGAAAATCTACAAAACATGAAATACAAATTACTTCAAAAAAGATGGGTCATATTTTATAATCTATCGTATTGACATTTTACAACCATTGCTATAAAATATGGTAAAAAGCTAATTATTTCGTTTGTAATACAGCAAGAATTTAGTATGCAAGCCAAATAATTGAAAAAGCTTCTGAAACCACAACAAATTTAACTTCAGAAGCCAGGATAATATTATGATAATAAAAATAAAAAATAATGTCAATACAAATTTTAATAATCTTATAACATTAGAAGAAATTATAAAATACAATCAAAAAAACACAGGCTCTAATTTAATAGAATTAAAACGCTCAAGACTAAAAGCATATTTAACTAAAAAAAAGGCCATATACCAAAGGATACTCAAGGTATGTTGGGCAATTGAACTTAAAAACAAAGGATACTATAAATCCAACAAAATTAACACATATTCTACAATAGAAATATACAATATAGTTAATAAATGTCTCGCAAAAGATAATAAAAAAATATCAATCAGAACCTTAGAATATGATATATCATTTTTAAATCAAATACTCTTAATAACAACTAAACTAAAACATTTAGGCAAGGATAATGGAAGCTTTGCATTTTATATACAAAACAAAAATCTTTGGAAACACCGTTTTACAATTATTCAGGATGCAATTAATGAAGAAATAAAAGAATATTTAAAAGACAAAAAAATAGTATCTGATTTTTCTAAGGAGATTAACAATACTATAAATAAAAATAATATAAGAAATATAAAATCTAAAAGCTCAATTGCAGATGAGTCAATTGCAGCTGTTATACCTAAAGGTATAAAAGATACAAATAAGATAAAGAATTCTGTAGAAAGAAACAATAAAAAAATAAATAAAATTCCTTACAAAGAATTTATCACAAACAGGTTAGTAAAAACTCACAAAATAGAAAAACTACAAATAGCAAAAATACTCAAAATAAGCAACAATGAAACTACATATGTGAATGCATTAAGAAACCTAAAATCGGCAATAGAGAAATACAAAGAAGAATATGAAATTAAAGACATTTCAAACCATTTTATAAAAGAATTTAAAAATAAGTATAGTAAAAAAATATGGATGATGAACGAAAAAACTGATAAAATAAATGATTTCAATGAGATTTGGGAAAAAAGATTTAAAAAAACGTTTTTAAGTAAAAATTTAAAAGAAAAATATAAAAGTAATCATGAGAAAAAAAATAAGAAAATTAATAACAACGAACAAAGAGTAAGTATTATTTTCTCTAACAATAAAGGGTTTAAAAGAATCAGCAAAATTAAAGTTAATCAAAATTAATTAATATTTCAACATAACAAAAAGTCTCGTAATATAAAAGCTATATCTTCAAATTTTTTTATTTCAAGAAACTTTAATATATTTGTTTATAGTTTATTTTCATTTATACATCTTAATTTATATTAAAAAATATAAAAAATTCATACTTGTAACACAAATTAAAAGCTTTTTAAATTAGATTATAGGTATAAAATTATGTTCTTTGTCAAAGAAAATTAATCATTTTCTTTGACAAGATGTGTGGGTTTTATCATGGTAATTTGAAACAGTAGATATTCTAGAAGAATAAGACCGGTTTTTATTATTATTGTTTAATTTAATTTGAGAATTTATAACCGAAGACTCTTTTTTACTTAAACATTGATAATCCAAATTATTCATATATTTCTTTTCAAAATTAGAAATTTCATCTATTCTGTTTTGGTCGGTATTTATTGATAAATCACAACTCAATACTAATAAGAAATTTAATATTATAGACAATAATGAAATTGCAAATTTTTTGCTCATAAATCTCTTCTCCCCAATTTTAATAATCAAAATTTACTTTATAAAACTACAAAACGCAAGTAAGCATTATTACAACGCATGTAGCCAATCTATTTTTCAATATAATACAATTAGTCCAAATTTATATCTATTTTTAGACATAAAAATTATATTCTAAATTATCCATTTTTTAAAGCAAAGCTTGAACAAAAATAATACTTTCAAGTAAAGTTGCAAGTATTATTTCAATTTTTGATTCTTTTAAATAAAAATTGGAAAGTTATTTTTGATATAGCATATCAAAAATAACTTTCCAAAAGTATTTAGATGTGTAACATTTTGTATAACAAAATGTTAAGCGATAAAAAAGATTATTATGAAAGAAATAAGCAAAAGCTTATTAATTATTTAAATAAATATAAATAAGAGTGTTTCTTCCTAAAAGAATTTGATAGCTTAAACTTCGCCCCTTTATAGCACTATAAGTTGACTTGTTTGTGCTGTGCTCATGCAAGAGCATTAAAAGTAATGAAATTAATAAAAATGTAGTGAAGGTTGTTACTTAAAAGAATTTAAAAAGCTGGCATGAAATAAATTCTTAAGTTATTTCTATAATGTTTGACTTAGAAATAGCATGAGTATACATCTGAATAGTATTATTAAAATTTTATACTTTACATTCACAATACAAATTTTTAGTTAATTTGTGTTTTTTAGATTTTTATTTTTTTTATTTGCTATAAACTTGTTAGTTTAGGCTTTGAATGTTTTAGTTCTTTAAAAAAGAAGTCCCCCTTGCCCCTAATCTTATTTGGAGAGGATTAATAGGGGCGCTTGGGACTGTTGGCAGATTGTTTTCTACCTTACATATATAATATTTTATTTTTTTAATTTTGTAAATATTATTTAATAATAATAAATAAAATTAAAAGTTTTTAAGCAAAATGCTAAATTTTGGCTTTTCTCCTATGATTTCCTTTTAATTTTTTAGTTATGCTGTTTGGTTTAGCCTTTTGTTGTTGTGATTGCCCTTCAATTTTATTTATGGCTTGCAAAAGCCGTATTTGGCCCTTATTAAGGGAGCTTTTCTTGTGTTTGAGCTTTAAAGGGTTTAATTTTTGATTCATTGCTTGAATTTCTTTGATTTCTTCTTCAGTTGGTTCATAGTTTATCCATTTTTTATCTATCCAACCTTTTTCCCATTCGTAATAGCTTTCATTAAAGTTGGTTCTGTTTTGTTCATCAAAGTGTCTTGCTAGTGCAGCAATTATTTTTGTTCCATATTTAAGCATTTTTTCTGTTTCTGTTTTTGTAATAAATGTGTCATAATCGTAATTTTCTCCGGTTTGCATATTAACAATATCAACTATAAGTTTAAAAGTATTTATGCAATTCATTGTAATATTTGTGGATGAAAAATTAGGATCACTAAGGGCTTTAATATTAAGTTCATACTTTTTCTTTAAACTTATTGGAATTTTAAAAAAGTCAATTATAAAGCCATTTATTTTTGCTCGATAATTAGCTTCATATTGGGAATTTCCAAAGAAAGTTCCTTTTATGCCCCCAATTGTATATTCATTATAGTTTATTGTTATTTCTTTTTGCATTTTTATCCTTTAAAAATCAATTATTATAATTGATATATTATAATATAGTAATATATATCAATTGATATTAATTATCAATTGATATATATTATAAATAAAAAAATATTTTTAATTTTGTTTTTTATCTAAATTGTTGTAAATTTTAATTTATCTTTAACCTTTAACCATTTATAAAAAGTCCTTAAGAGAGAAATTTCTTAGGGCTTTTTATAAATTAAATAAAAAATAATAAAGAATTATTAGCCTATAATTTCTTTGACATTTTGGTGGAGAGATGGGATTGTAAATAGATTTATTTTAGCTTTGAATATACTTTTTATGATATCTGCATAGTTTTCTCTTCTAGTATAAATAAGGCAATAGCTTTTAGACCAAAAATAAGGTTTCCGGTAATATTTATCCCAATAAGTAGAATATTTTTTCTTATAAGTTCTAAAGATGCCGGTTTTAGATTATTGATTAATTTAGAAGGTTAAATGTTGTAAGTAAATTCTAGTAATAAAAAGCAAACTTTTAAAACTAATAGTAAAAAAAATACGAAAATAACTTTAAGAAGTGCTAAAGAAAATTATCAAAAACCCAAAAAGAGACTTTTTATATAAATTGTTTCTTTCCTTTATAGTTTAGAATGCTGTAAGTTTATAAGAAAATTATAATATAAATTAGAATAGTATGGAGCCTAATTTGTATAAATTAGGGATATATTTCTGTCAAGCAAGCTGTTTGGTAATTGGGGGGATATTAAAAATGCAACTCTAAAATTAAGTGCTACTAGGCTAACTAACTTACGGTGTTTTGTATGGCAGAGATATAAATGCAATTCTAAATCTTAAGCTTTTTTAATATAAAGAAATAAAAACCAAGGCAGAGCCGAAGTCAATCTTGTTGATCATGTTATTGATGTGGATAGCCGTTCTTATAAAAAATCTAAAGAGCTATCATAGTGTGAAGCAAAAATCTGTTTTTATAATCTTTGATTAGAAATAGTAGTTTGCTAATTTTTAAACCCGTATCAGATCTAATTCATTGAAAAATTTTATAAAAAGAATTTCATATGTAGAGATTAAAATAATTAATATATGATATAAAATAATTAATATATGATATAAAATAATTAATATATGATATAAAATAATTAATATATGATATAAAATAATTAATATATGATATAAAATAATTAATATATGATATAAAATAATTAATATATGATATAAAATAATTAATATATGATATAAAATAATTAATATATGATATAAAATAATTAATATATGATATAAAATAATTAAAAGGAAGTTTGTATGAAAAAAATAGCATTCCATATTCAAAAAGGCGGTGTTGGTAAAACTACCTTAAGCGGGAATATTGCAAGTTATTTATCTAAAACAAAAAAAGTTATATTAGTTGATTGTGATATACAGCAAGGAAGTTCTTCTACATGGTTTCTTAATCATGAAATTCTTAAGTTGGATATTAAGGATTCTCTTTTGAAGAAGGTAGATATAGATCAAGTATTAAGACAAATACAAAAAAATTTTTATGTTTTGCCATGTGTGCCGAGTGGAACTTTTAGAAGAGATGTGCAGCATGAATTGCAGGATTCTCCATATTTGATAGATGATTTTTGCTTAGAATTAGAGAAATTGGGATTTGAATTTGCGATTTTTGATCTGTCTCCCAGTTTTGAGCTTTGGGAGCGAAGAATTATTCTTGCAATGTGTGAGGTTGTTACCCCACTGACTCCAGAATTTTTAAGTCTTGAGGGAATTAATATTTTTAAAGAAGAGTTTGATTCTTTGTTAAAATCTTATAGAAAAAAGGTTAAACACGAGAAGATTATTTGTAATATGCTTAATAAAAGTTTTAAAAGGCATAATTTACACTTGAAGCAATTTAAAACTTTTGGATATGATCTTTATGAGGTTGGGCAAGATGCCAAAATAGCAGAATCTCAGCTATATAAGAAGTCGATTTTTGATTATTTTCCTGAGAGTAGATCTATCTTAGAGCTTTCAAGATTGGGGGATGCTTTATGCCTATAAGCAAAGAGGTTGATTTAGAAGAAATTATTAAACAAAATGTTAGCAAATCTAAATTTGCTTTTCGTGAAGACGATGTTATTAGCAATAACATTTCAAATGTTAAGCCTAGAAGGGCAAAGATGTTGACCAAGCAAATAAGCGTAGGACTAAAACATGAATATTGGATTGAGTTTTATTCTATTTTGGACAAAAAGGGATTGACAGCTTCTGGTTTTATAAGAACTTTAATTATGGAATATATAGAAGCTTCTAGGAAATGATAATTTTGTTATTTAAATTTTTAACAAAAAAATAACAAAGAATTATCCATCTAAATTTCACAAAAATTTAGATGGATAATTCTTTGTTAGTAAATGGATTAAACTTTGAATATATTCTTTGATGTTATCGATAGAAGGTCCTTCAGTAGAGATAAGTCAGTAATTTCCAGACCAAAAATAAGGTTTTCAGGATTACTTATATAAATAAAATATTTTTTCTTATAAATCTTTAAGATTACTTTCTTTGGATTATTGATGAATTTAGAAGGTTGAATGTTGGCAATGCTAATTCTTATTAGAATTGAATTCATTATTGATTATTTTCCATAAGGAACATAAAATAGGTATTATTTTATGAAGACAGAGGACAGAAGTATAGCATTTATGCCTATATTTATTAACTAGTACTCGGGGGATATTTAATAAAATATATGCAGTGATTATTAAAAGTTATTTCATCTATATACACTAAGTGATTATTCTAAAATAATATATATATGGGTGCCGATAAAGCTTATAAAACAAAATATATTCTAATAATAATCAAAAGAAATTTTTCAAAAGGATTCTTATGAAAAAACAAGAAAAGTTTTGATATCAATATAGGTAAATATAAAAATAGCCTTTCACCCTTAAAGGAAGTTAATATTTTAGCTCTTTTTGGTGCGTGGAGTAATTTAGCTCGGCGTATTAATAATTTTTAGATAAATTGAAAAATAAAGCAACTCCTAAGAAGTTCCTAAATATAAAATAAAAACCCCAATAAGAATATAAACGAGTATAAAAGCTTATCTAAAATAGGATTTGTAAAGTTGTGCCTACATAGGCATTATAATAGCAATAACCTTATTAAAAATTTATTTAGTAGTAGAAAAAAATACCGATAATAAATATTATATTTCAGTAGCAGTTGGGAGTTTAGATGTTAAAATAACAATAAAAATAATAAAAAAGAGTGGTAAGGATGAAAAAACGAATCATAATTAATATTTAAAAAAGTGAAAATAGGCTTAAAAAATACTAAAGAAAACTATCAAAAAACAAAAGGGCGCTTTAATAGGGGTAAATCTAGATCAAGGCTTGCAGCTATATAAGAAGATTTTAAATTTTATTTTAAAAAAGACTTTTTAAATAAATGGCCTTATTATTTTTTAGCTAATTATAAAAACCCAACAATGGGGAGCGTAATAATTGGTTTTACGCAAAAAAGAATGTTTGGGTTGTTAATTGTGCTTTTTGTAGATTGTCTTTCTTAAAATAAAAAATAATCTAAAAAAGTTATCATATGAGATGCAATTAATTAGCTTAATTACAATTAATACAATAAGTTAAATTATTGTATTAATTGTAATTAAAGCTAATGACAATATGATAAATATATAAAATTTATTGTTAATAATTAACAGATAAAAAATTAATTTTAACATTTCTATTAATAACAAAAAAATATTAAAACATTGTTTACAAAATATGATTAATTTTGTAAACAATGTTTTTAGCTGCATGTGAAAATATATTAAACACATAGTCAAGCATGAATACACTATTATTGCTGTCATAAAATTTTAATTCCCCTTCAACTTCAGTCTATCTCAATTTTTTAAAAATCCCATTTTTGTTTATTGATAGTTCTGCAGTATTTATATGTATTTATTAAATGCATGTTATAATCTTAATATTTTAAACTGTTTTAAAATGCCAGTTTTAGATATATTCTTTTTTGAAAAGTTTTCATACAAAAAAAATTGTTTCCCCCTTTTTACTTATCTTGTTGTATTTAGTATGCATTCTTTTTTTTCTCTAGGCTTGAATTAAAGAGAATATACTTATTATCTATAGAATCTTTATTCAATGTTTTAAATTAAACTATATTGATCTATATCTAAACTATAGTTAGGATTTGTTTTTTAAATTTTAAAATAATAAGATTCGCTAGGTAATATTATTGGATTTTTATATATTTTGATTGCAAGCTCTTTAAACATTATAGCATTTTAACCAATTTTAATAGATTTTATTTAGGAAAATATTTGTTGAGATTATTTTTTTTTAAAAGTTTGGTGTTTTAAAATATTTTAAAATTTCTTATTTGGTATATAAATTAATACTTTTCCCCCAGATTTTTTGAAAGCTTTTATATTTTCTGATGGTTTATAGGGGATAGATTCTCCTTGTTTTTAATCTAAGTAGTTTGATATAAATGGTATTTTTTGTACTATTATTTTGCATAGTTTGTATTTCTTTTAAAGTAAAATATTCTTTATTTTTATCGTCAATAAGCATTAAAATCTCCTTTATAATATTATATTTGTAGCTTTGCTATAAGCAAGTCAATGTGTTAAATGAGGGTTAAAATCCATTATTTTTTTAATTTATAATTTAAGCTTTATACTAAATAACTATAAGCT
>NZ_CP179510.1:0-32036 GCF_030437945.2 Borreliella kurtenbachii
ATTTAATTTTTTAATAGTATAGTTATTTTGATCCTAAAAACTAACCCCAATACCTTAACATTTAACTCAAAAATCCTAAATTTTAATACAAAAATTGAAATTTTTAACTTGTATTTTTCAAGAATCACAAACTTCTTTATTACAATAGTTTAAATGCATGCATAAATCCTAAGTCTAAATTAGAACACTCTTAATCTAATTTCTCTTTAATTTTCTTAGCTTTAACTTCTGATTTAAACGCTTGTACTACTAGGAATTTGTTTTTCATATCCTTTGTATCTAAGATATTAAAATCTTCTGTATCTAAAATTTTGTGCTGAATTTTCTAAAATCCCATCTAAAATAGACCCTAAAACCAAATTCTAAAATAAAAAATCTACCATTTAAACATAAAAAAGAATATATTAATGCACTATAAACAGAACCATATTTATAATAATAAATTGCCTTAAAAAGGGTAAAGAAATTCCCAAACTAAAAACAACCTCAAACAAAACTACATAATAGTATCACAATGCAATGAATTGCAAAATTCACATCTTATCACTCCTTAAAACTTTAAAATATATTAAAAAGTAATATCCCAATATTTATAGTTGATAAATATAATAAAAAACTTAAACCTATATTTAATAAATCAAAATTTAAGCCTCAACTATTTTTAATTTCATTAAAGTTTATAATAAAACATATTAAATATGTCAAAGTATTTATTATATTTTGCAACAGTAAAACTAAAAATTTTATCCTATTTTTCTTCCATTTTTATGATTAACAAAGCCAAATAAATAAGTCCTAACTAAACCAAAATTCAAAAACAAACTTATAAAAAAATCAAAATTAAAATTAAAAACATAATTTAGCCTTAATTTGCAACAACCTTAAGAATTTTTGTTCACTAAAACATACAAATAATAGTACAATAAAGATCTACTAATTACAGTAATTTTGCAATATTAAATGACCTTGTTACAAGTTTAGTACCTTGTACAATACAAATATAAATCTTAAAAAATTATTAACTGCAAAAAAATAAAAACTAAAACGGCAACTACCTTAAGTAAGTTTGTGGCCCATAATCTAGTAGATGCGCACTATTAGGAGCCCAAAAAGCTATCATAGGATGAATCAAGCTGCTATTCCTAAATCAAAGATTAAAGAAATAGCAGCTCATATATTTTTTTATTTATGCATTAAGATTTGCTAAAACAGTCTTTGCATGTTCAATAAATTCTGTTATCTCTTCCTTTTTTACTATTGAATCAACCTTTTTATAGGCATGAGATTCTAAATGATTTAAAGCATTCTCTGCTTTCATTAGAGCTTGTCTAGATAATTGTAATGAATAAGACCCCTTATTTTTATTCTTTAATCTTTGAATAATGCTGTCTTTTAAACTTTCCTGAGCGGCCTTAAAAAATGTAGCTGCGGATTTTATCTCTTGTTCTGCAATATCAATATCATTTATAAGTCTATCAAGTTCATGACCCACAATTGACTTATTTAGCAATTGTGTTAAAATCCTTATTTTGTCTTTATTTTTTTTATAGTCTTCTTTCATTGATATGTGTTTATTCTGAATATCATGCAATACATCATAAAAATTACCTCTTATTAAAGCATATTCATTTTTAAGTATGCATACATTCTTAATTAACTCAGAAAATCCAGAACTTTCAAGAATATTCTCTTCTATATTCTTAATTATTGCATATGCTCTCTTTTCTTCATCAGTAACAGGAATTAAATCCTCTTTTTTTATTTCTTTTTTTTGATCCTGCTTAATCGGGATGTTTGATATACCAGCCTCATTATAAAATGATCCTGAATTCACCACCACAGGCTTTACGGGAATAGCTAAATTTTTATATTCTTGCTCTCCTTCAAGATTTTTAGTAAAATCTTTTTGAACACTCTCCAAAACCTCCCTTTTTGCACCATTGTTATTTTTTTGTCCTTTATTATCTGATAATTTAGAATCTAGATTACAAGACATCAATCCTACTATTAACAGTATATATAAAAATAAATTTTTTACCATAAAGTATTCCCCTTTCCGCTAATCAAGAACAATCATTATAAATGATACTGATTATCATTTAATATTGTATATCATTTTATTTAAATTACAATATTGCTATAAAAATGTTTTTACGTATTAATATATAGATAATCCTAAAAAATCTCCAAAAAGAAATAAACCACAGCTTCATTTGTTTTAAGTATAATTAAGAGATTTAAACCCATTTTTGTTTAGTTTTGCCGCATCTTGAATAATGATACTTAAACTTTGACTTAATGTTATTAAACCATTAAGTAGATTTTCTAAACCAGTTCTATCAGTATAATCAGGTTTATTATGTTGAAATTAGAAAATTGAACAAATCCAATAATCATTGATTATAGAACAATAATTCACGGTTTATCAGGTATTTTCTGAATGATTATTTTAATATAGTTTCTTTATATTTATTTTTATAAAGATAAAAAATACGTAGTTCAATATCAACTAAGCTATAGTTTAATTTTTAAATACACTTACCTAAAGAAATTATTTTTAATTTTACTAATGATAATTTAATACCTAATCTGAGATACTTCAACATCAAAAAATATTAGTATCGCTTATATTTATATAAACCACGAAATACAAAGAAGTATGAATGAAGAAGCTTTAAAAATAATAAAATAAGAAATCATTTGAAAGAAAATTGATGCCTTGCAGCAAATTTGTACTATAGCAATATCTTTTAGTGATAACCCTTTATTTATAAAATGATAGTTAGTGCAGCATGGTACAACGTTCTTGCAAATTCTAACAAAAATACCGAATAAAAATAATATCTTTTGTGGTTGCTTGCTATCATAACTCTTTATTGCACTTACAGGATTTATTTTTAAAAATATTAATAATTGTTAAATTATCATTCAAAACCCCAAAATTATATGAATTAATGCATCCAGATTCTTTTAAAGCACCCTTTAACCTAATTAGAGCAACACCAGACCTATATTGATCAAAATTAATATTCGATCCTTCAGAAACTAACTTTAGGTTTTCAACTTCATACTTTTCTTTTAAAACCTGTTCATATATTTTTAAATATAAATAAGCTTGAGTTCTTGCAATTAAAAATTCTTCAATAAAAGACTTGAAACTCACATGCCCAATGCCCATCGATACGATAAAGTTTTTTGTTTTTTATATTATACAATATCTCCATGATTTTAATTTTATTTTCAATATCATTAACCATACTCTTTTTTAAAGCATGCTTATAGTTTTCATACTCTTCCTCCTCGGAAATATCCATCAATCCTTCTTCCATATCATTCAAAATGATTAAATCTTTAGACATCTCTAAAATCCTCCTTAATAAAAAACTATATGTTAACCAGCATTTGTTCGCAAGCGAACAAATGTCCGAAATAAAATAAAATCAAATTAAATACCTAATATATTCTTTAAGGCTTCTAAACATTCTTGATAATAAGGCTCTTTAACATTAGGTTCTTGTAAATTATTTGTAAACACCTTGACTTTATTATAAAAATGGACTTTTCCTTTAATATATTTGCCGTATTTATCCTTAATTGAATTTTCTATGCTTTTAAAAGCATTTCTGTTTTTCATAAATTGATTTTCAATTATGAATATATCAATATCTTTATTATCTAAGTACATTGAAACTTTCTCAATATATTTCATTAAGATAGACAGGCTTTCAACAGAAAATCTTTCAACTTGAATAGGAATAATCAGCTTATTAGTAATATTGAGAGCATTATCTAAAATCGAATCCAAATTGGATGGTGTGTCAATTATCACATAATTAAAATTATAATTGGGAAATACCCCTTCTGGTCTATGCTTTAAAAAAAAGCTCTTTATAGGAAATATTTTCCTTATTAAAAAGATGTAAACTAGAATGAGAAGGAATAAGATATACATTATCATGTATTTTTTGGTCAAATATTTATCTAAATTAGCATTGGAGTCTTCTTTTAATAAAGAATAAACATTGTTTTTGCTCAAACTTTTTATATACTTAAAAAAATAACTAGTTAAACTATTTTGGGGATCAAAATCTAGTACTTTTGATTTGTCATACAATCTCAATGCCTTTCCATTAGAAAGCATCCCATAATGTTTTTGATATTGATTTAGATACCTATATAGCTGATCTTCTGCTTCTTTTACTTTATCTTTAGTTAAAACTAAATGCTGGACGCTTAATTTCTGCTAGAAGCAAGATATCTTCAACAGAAATAGGTTCATTATTTTTTTAGCTTCTTTCCCCCTTTATTATTAAAAGCTACTTTGTCTTTATCATGTTCAAAAAGTAGTATATCTATTCTAGACTCTACTCCTTCTATTTGCCTGGCTTTTTGTTGTTAATGGATTTTTTTATAAAGCATAGATAATGAAAACTAATGATATCGTAAAAACAATCAATTCCAATATATCTCTTTATAAACAATTATCAAAAGACTTTATAAAAAAGGAAAATATTAACAAACTAAAAGACCTTTTTATTCTTATAAAAAACAAACTTTCTTCAATAGACGACAATTCAGCAGAAGCAAATATAGAGTCTTTGCTAAAGTCTATGTTTGAAGAACTAAATTATTCAGTAGAACATTGTTTACAAATCTTTTCCATATATTATTAATACTAACAATATATTCTAAAAAAAATTAAGTTTTTAATTAAAAACTTAATTTTTAGATAAATCGGTTGACAAAACAACTTTCAATGAATTCAACAATGATAAAGATAATATTCATTTATTACTAGAATTTGCTCCCGATATACACCCTTCTAAATTTATTAATACTCTAAAAACAGTAACTTTAAGATTTATAATAAAAAAATATTTTACTTATTTAGACAAGTATTACTAAAAACCTTATTTTTGGTCTAAAAGTTATTGCCTTCTCTTTGCTGAAGATGACCCTATTGATATCGTAAAAAAGTATGTTTAAAATCAAAATAAATCTATTTATTAGCAAATTCATATCCACCTAAATTTCATAGAAATTATAGATGGAAAATTCTTTGTTATTTTTTGTTAAATTATTCAATAATATTAAAATTATTTGATTTTTATTATTAAATTGTAATATTATTATTTTGAATTAAAATTAATATTTATTAGTCTAAATTTATAAGGAGAATATTTTGAAAAAACCTAAATTAAATAAATCTAAGCTTAACATTATTACAGCAATATTAACTTCAATTTGCATATCATGCGCACCTCTTGGTAATGTTAATCCAAACAAACTAAACAGCCGTACCACTACAAGAAATCTAAAAAAAACAAAAAACCGTGCCAATTCGAGAAATCTAAAAAAAACAAACAGCCGTACCAATTCAGAAAATCTATTGGAAAATTCAACAAAAAATCTATCAACAAATAACCAAAATTTTGAAAATGAATCTCAAAATTCAAAATCTTCAAATCAAAACTCCCAAGAACAAACTACAACCTCAAAATTAGAAAAAATTGGCAAGGACCTGGAAACTCAAGAAAAACAAGACGATATACAAATAGCTAAAATTGATACACAATATGATTTCTTAGAGTCTTTCAAACTTAAAAGCGGTGAGAATTTTATGCATAATGCAAAAATGAAATTAAAAAAAATAATTTACTCATCCTTAAATTACGAAAAAGAAAAAATATTGACATTAAAAGAAATTCTTGAAAGACTTGACAAAAATGATGCGAACCGACTAATAGCTCATAGATTTTTAACAACATCAAAGGATATTCAACTTCACACAGAAGACGGGCATTTAACAAAAATACAAAATATATTATCCACTCTAAGCAAAGAAAAAGCTGAAAAATTACTACAAGACATAGAACGGGATTTAAAGATAAAACAAAACTTTGTAAAAGCTTTAAACGAAACTATTGAGGCTTACAATAAAAATTCTGGTAACATTAAAACAGATGATGCGGCGCTAGCAAACCACATAAATAAGAAATACGCCCATGCTCTTTATCTACTAAAAAATTAAGCCTATTAATCTAAACAAAAAATTAATAAGTTGCACTTGATATTTTTTAAAAAGAGAAGTTAATTCTTCTCTTTTTTTTTATTCGTGCAATCAGTCCAAACTAAAAACACAAAATAAGAACTTAATCTTTTTAGCATAAAATAATAATTATTAATTTTTGTCTCATGTGCACCTAAGCAAGCTACATACCTGGAATAATAATTCCAGCTACATTTGCAAATACACCCCGCAAATCTTAAATAAGATAACAACTTTTTTTAAATAAATCTCCTTTACCTTAACTTTAATAAGTTAAAATAATTAAAATTTGCTTATAATAAAAGTGGCATTATAAACAAATCGCAAAAGTAATTAAATTTAAATTTTAATCTTAACTAAAAGCTTGTTCTATTGTTTAAAAAATAGAACACAAAAAATACCCTATAAATGGTTTAATATTGCAATACTATTTAAATTGATTTTCTAAAAAATTTGGCTATTAATGTGCAGCTTTTTATCATTGTCTTGTGCTAAATTATCTATTTTTAGATTTAAATTTTTTTTCTACGTTATCAATCTTAGAAATAAGATTGTCAAACTTTATTCCAAATTGTTTTTCTAAATCTCTATATGTAATCTCATTATGATAACATCTTTTTGACAAATCTTGAGATATTAATTGATCCATCCCCAATCGCAGAAACTCTTTATATATTTGTTTTTCAATAATATTTGTTGTTAACATCGATAATTTATTAATTTACTAACCTACCAAGCACATTGTAACGCAAATGAAAGCTAAATAAAAGAATATTTTCAAAGTTAATAAACTCAACTACAGAGTAGTAGACTGCAAAATAAGCTGGGATTCTCCCCTTTTACCAACTTTTTCTGACTGGTTTTATCTATTTTGCTTAGGTTATAATACCCTCGCCCTGAAGATTTAAATCTCGACCATAAAAATTAAATACTTCTTTTTTCCAGCTTCATATAGGCCTACATCATTTTCTATATATAAAATCGACTCGTAAAACTTATAAATAAGCTTTTTCTTATCTCTCAAAACACAAATTTCAATAGCATTTAATTCTAAATAGGCAAATATGTTTTTCATATATATTTTTTTAAAAAAACAACAATTTCTATTGTAAATATTAAAAAATTTATTAATAGATTTAAATGAATTTATTTATAAACTAACTTTTATAATTCTATTGTTTGTTGAATATCCTACTATTCGAGTGCATTAAATTACTTAACAGAACTTCTAAATTCATAAGACACTTTTTAAATTTGTTCTAATATATTAATTTTGTGATCGCTACTAATATGGGGACTGCCGTTATTATCATTCACTTCAAACGATGGAGGATTTAACAACATGAAATAGCTATCGAAAACATCGGCCAGACTACTTTCCAATTTATAAAAATCTTTTGCCTCTATCTCAAGATTTTCATCTCTACCCTCTACATTAAGCTGATTATCTCTACCATATTAAATATAGCTAAGCAATTCTTTAACTTTCTCCAAACTCTGCAGTTTTAATAAAAACTTTTAATATAACCTTCTATATGAGACACATCTCCATTGAGAGATATATCAAAATTGGGAAACCTATTATATCCTTTTGATAATTCAAATTTTAATGCATTAATAAAAAAAGTTAATGTATAAAATTCTTCACTACTAAGTCCAAGATCGCTCTTCCAATCCGATTTTGAATTAACATTTTTTACATCCTGCAATAAAGGGTCTTTATTTTAAAAATTGCTATTCTTTGATAAACCACAATTTACAAAACAAACTATATAAAATATAAATATATCTACAGCAACACCTTACCACAAAATATTTAATGATTATGTCAATAATACCACACCAATTTAGCAATATTGAAATTTTTAGACTTTACAATATTATACAGATATGTACCTAATATACAAGTAAAATATATTGATTAAAGCAAGAAGACTAGTATTAAAAAAATTTTTATATTATTAAAATGCTAATTTTTGGACTTACAATTCAAATCTTTGCAATACAAGATAGAATTAGGAAAAGTGTTGAGGATATTGCAAGCGTAATAAAATATGAAAACTAAAAAACTCCCGTAGTAGCACCATTACTTTTGAATATCTTTTTTACTTTGGGGATAGGATTCTTTGTCCAAGGGGATATATTAACAGCGGAGCATTACTTGGATCTCAGGCACTTGGGGGAAGTTTAAGAAACGATATTAGAAAAATAATTTGTAATTTTTTAGCAAGCTACTATTTCTAAATTTTCAACCCCACGGTAAAGTATATATGAATTTTCTACTCTTTCTAGTAACCTACAAATATTTAATAATTCATCCTTAAGGCTAACAAATTAACAAAAAATACATAGTGTTATAATTTCGGCATTAATTCTAAAGATTTTTTTATCTTGTGAACCCGTTGATCAATTAAACCCTTTTTCCAATTATCCTCAAAATTATAATCCTCACTATTTCAATCTAAACTACACATCCCTAAATGAGAATAATAAAATATTAAACAACTCGGGGTCTCTATTACAAAAATATAATATAAGAACTTCACCCCCCAAGGAAATTATAACCTAATCTTGTTTTAATCTTGCGAAACAAGTTGATTAATTTTTTAGCATTAGAGCCCCTACCCAAACTCATTAAGAACTCGTCCAAATCTTTATTAGAACTTTCAAATAAATTATTTTTTAATTCATGAATCACTATTTTTATATCGTCTAAAATACAACATCCAACCGCACTCAATTTCAGATTAGAAAATATGCCTTTTTTAGTAAAAATATCATTTTGTTACTCACTATTCATCAATAAAAAATTTTAATTTCTCATTTGATAAATCTGGATACTTAGCAAATATCATCTTAACAGTATCATGGAATAACTTTAGACTCAATGCAATTTCATAGGTTTTATCCTCATTAGTTTGTTTATCTTGTATAGTAAGATGCGCAAGCATATAATTACATTTGCTTTTCTTGTAGAGAAGCTTGCCAAAAGCATTTGTTAAATCATCATTAAAAACCCCAAAATTATATGAATTAATGAAGCCGAATTCTTTTGAAGTCTCTTTTAAGCTAATTGAAGCAACACCAGTTCTATATCGCTCAAAATCAATATTCGATCCTTCAGAAACTAACTTTAGGCTTTTAACTTCATACTTTTCTTCAAACTCTTTTGTTGACTCAAATGCTATGATTTTAGCTATCGGGACTTCCTTTCCCCATATTCTATACTTATTATCATTAATATAATAAGTATAGCCAGACAAAAATGACCAAGTTCTAAACCGAATGGGTGAAAATATATAAGAATACTTAAGCCCCTCAAGATCTTTAATTAAATTATTGTTTTTGTCTTTTATGGCTCTTAAATTGGCAGCTTTTGCCCATGTGACATAACCGCCTACAAACAATTCCCAAACCTCCCCTTCTTTTATTTCATTTAATCTAGGTTCTTCATCAAGATAACAAATATTACTATAATATTCCTTAATATTTTTTTTACTGTCTTCTTCAATATTTTTTTTATCTTCTTTAATTACCCCAAACTCCAAAACTTCAGTTTCAGCTTTTTTAAAAGATTTTGGTGATTTTGGTAATAAAACACAAGAATAAAAAAATAACATAAAGAAAATTACATTTAAAATGCTTATACCTTTTTTCATACAATTTTTTAGCTTACCTTTATTTATATAACAACTTTTTAAACTCTTATTGAATCTTTTAAATTTCTTAATTAAAATTATGTTCATACATACCATATAAATCTTGAAAATTTCTAAGTCTAATACTTAAAGCATGCCTTGTTTTTTGGTTATCATGTATTTTTACTTTTAAAACCCTCCTTGATAATGATTTTTTTAAGAAAACTAGATATCTCATTTTCTTTTAAGCCTAACAAACTATTGCCTCCTACAATCCATTGATTACTAAGTGAATTTATACTAAGCTCTTCTTTGTCAAAAGAGCAACTAATAATCATATTTTTTGTATTGTTAGTTTTATTTTCAAATACTTCTTTTTTTAAAAAGAATAGCAATTCTTGACCCTTTTTTAGGGCTAAAATCAAATATCAGCCCATCGATGTCCTTAAATATTGCATTATTATCTTTTTTTGCTTTAGTTTTATCAGCATTGCCAAAGGCTTCATCAACAACAATCCCAAAGTATACATTAAAAGTTAAAAACATTTTTATCGCCCAATACAATAACATATGCATTATCATTTTCATTTTTTTTATTCTTCTTCATTATTTAATTTTTTAAGTTTCTCCTCAATATTTTCAAGTACATCATCTATAACTTTTTTTGCAAAATTATCAGTATTAGTTCCATCACTAGTTGAATAATCTTCATTTACACGCAATTCTTTAGCACACTTTAAAGTTTCTTGTCTAATTTTACCTTGCTTTTTAACTTTTTCGATATTTTCTCCAGTCACAGATTTAAATTGTTTTTTAAATTCTTCAAATTTCTTTTTAGCCTCTTCTAAAATTTTTTTCTATTCCCTTTTTTCTTTTTAGAGCTATCTCCAGATTCTTTTAATCTCTCTTGTGTACACCTCTTTTAGTTCTAAGCCTCCATTAATGTTTTGCCCTACTTGCTCTAGCTCTTGTGATTAATCTTCTTTGTGTGTTGCATTGCACCTTTGCCTTCTAAACCAACACTACTAAAGTCTTCAAAGCCTCTAGCTAACTCTTTATCCTTTAGTTTATCTTTTGGATCTAAAACATCTAAAAATTCCTTAGCTTTTCCTTTTAGATTTTGTTCTTTACTTTTTAAATCTCCACTACTTGAATAATTCTTGCAAGAACTTATCATCGTAGAAACTGCAAAAATAACAAAATTTTTTTATTCATGATCCTCTCCATAAATGAATCATATCCAACAACTAATAATTGCAATTTTTCAATGTTCTAATTAAATGATTTTACTACATTTTCCATTACATTATTACAAATAACTCCTGCAATTTTAATCATATTTATAACTTATCTCTGCAATTTCTATATCAGCTAATAAACCTTAGCTAAAAGGTTCAACATAATCATCAAAAGATTCTTTTAACTACTTTCAAAACTATTCCTTAGAGCAGCAAAATTAACATATTATTGCTCTAAATATTAAAGCAATTTATAAAATATTAACATAAACTACTGATTTAAAAATACTTATTACATAATGATCTATATTTACAATGTTCATTAATTTAAATTAAGGAGAAGTAACATGAAAATTAATTACATTTTACTTATTTTATTGATATTAATTAGCTGTACAGTAAACAATATTGATAACAAAAATACTCTCACTAAAAAAACAAGTAGATATAAAAGAAGTTTAAGTGAAGAAAACATAGAAATTCAAAAAACCCTAGAAGAACTTTTAATAGAAAACTTAAATACTACTCAAAAAGAAGCACTTTCATTCTTAAAAGAATCTCTGGAAAGTCAAACTGATTTCGATAAATTCTTAAGTCATGATGAAGATAAAATTAAATCGGCACTTGACCACATAAAAATAGAACTTGACAAATGTAATGGAAATGGTGGTGGAAAAAATACTTTTAAAGAAACTTTAAAGGGATCTTTTAAAGGGAATAGTGATAACCTTGACACATTTAAAGATCAAGCTGCATCTACTTGCGGCAATTAAGTTAAGAACTAAACTGTAAATAAAACTTGAATTATTCTACTTCTGCCAATAATTATTGCACATATAAGCTTTAATGCCCAAAAATTACTCCAATATTACAAAAGCAAGACGATTTTAGCCTTGCTTTTCATAATTTATAATACAAACTCCTTTCATTTGCTATTCACAATCATCACCATCCAGATTTATTGAACATTTTACAGATTTCTGAATTTATTTTTTATCGACATTATTTTAAAGATATTCTTTTAGTTTTATTAAATATTCTTTCAACTTTTCTAAATCTTCTTTAATATCACTATTCCTTACAGCATTTTTATTTTTTTCATCCTTATCCTTGCCCTCTTTTATTTTACCCCTTAATTCTTCTCTAGCTTTTTCTAGTTTATCAATAAGATCTTTTAATTCACTTTCTTCTTCAAGATAGTCACTCCATTCAGAATAAAGAGCATTGCCATTTGACTTATTATTGGTAACATCATCATAAATAGCGCCCGCAACCCTATCTTCAACCTTTTTTCCAGATACTTCGTTTCTTTCTTCAAAATAAGAATTTGGATTTCGTTAAATGACTATAAAAGGAATATTGAAATTATAGGCTATGCGAGCTGCCGATGCACTTTCCATATCTATTATAATTGCATTTTCAAATTCTTAAAAAATATTTTGAATATATTGATTTTCATAATTAACAGATCGGTCTTCCAGTAATTATTAACCCTAAATGTGATATTGTCCCGCCTATCTTGATTTTAGAAGCCTTTATTGCAAAATGTTTATTTGATATAAATTTTTAGGATGTTCTGGAACCTGTCCTATTTCATACTTAGAGGATTCAAAAAACATATACAAAGCTAAAAATTATCTAAAAAGTAATTTTCCATACTACACGTTACAGATGGTATAAAAATAAAAAATGATTTAAGGAACTATAAAGTTTATCTTTTAAAGTTCCTTAAATCCACAAAAGCTTTGCTTTAAGCTCTGATATAAATTTATGAGAATATGGAGAAGGAAAGTGCCAATAATTAAAATTATAGCTTTTGAGTCAATGAAAGGGGTTTAAGAAAAATATAAAGTTAAAAGCCTAAAGTTAATTTCTGAAGGATCGAATATTGATTCTATCAATATAAAAATAGTATTGCTTTAATTAGGTTAAATAGGGCTTCAAGAAAGCCTGGGCACATTATTTTATATAATTTTGGGAGTTTGAATGACGGTTTAACAAAAGTATTTGTTAAGTTTCTCTACAAGAAAAGCAAATGTAATTATATTCTTGAGCATCCTACTATACAAGATAAACAAACTAATGGGGATAAAACCTATAAAATTATATTGAGTCTAAAATTATTTCATTATGGTTGTTAGCCCGGATGTTTTAAATTTTTTGAGATTTTTAAATATCATTAAAAGCTTGGAATTTTTTGTAATGAGCTGTAATGATATTTTTACTAAAAAAAGGACACTTTCTAATCTAAAATTGAGTGCGGTTGAAAGTTGTATTTTAGATGACATGGAAATAGTGATCATGAATTAAAAAATAATTTATTTGAAAGTTATGATGAAAAAACTTGGACGAGTTTTTTATGAGCTTGGGATCTAACCTTTTTTATACAATTTTTTAGCTTGTATTTATTAATATTACAACTTTTCAAGCTCTTCTTAAATCTTTTCAATTTCTTAATTGAAATTATGTTCATACATATCATATAAATCTTGAAAGCTTCTAAGTCTAATACTGAAATAGTACGATTTATTTTTTGGTTATCATAATTTTTTTTTAAAAAAAATTTATTATATTCAAACTCATTAACTTCTTTATTTAAAATATCCGTATGGCCCAATAACTATAAAATGGACATTAAACGTATGTGCAACATGCCCTATTGCGACACCTTCCATCTCAAAAACTATTACATCTTTAAAGTTTTTTATAATTTTGTTCATATATTTTAGATCAATAAACTGATCTCCTGAAACTATTAATCCCAAATATGCATTAAAATTTATAATTTTTGATTTAACAACTTCTATAGCTTTACTAGCCCAATATTAAAAACATATACAAAAATTCAAATTTTTACCGCTTTTTTTAAATTTCTTGCAAAAATATTGAAAAAGTTATTTGATCGTATTAACTGCATTAATAAAACCCCTAAATACATTAAATTTAAAATTTTATTTGCCCGCACTATAAAACAAAATTTGATAAGCATAAAAATACCTTTGCTTCTTTTTCTAAATACTCTTTCACTCTTTTTAAGCTTTTATCATTTGCATAATTGTTGTAAGAACTTATCAACACAAAAATAATAAAACAATAAACATTTTTTTGCATACTGCTCCATAGAGTAAAACAAAATACAATACTATATAAATTATATTTACAATATTTTCTACAAATTCTAAAAAGTTAATAGGTCAATTGATATTGATCCACACAATTTTTTGTCTTTTACTTAATTCTTTTTATGATATAATGAAAAAATATTTTATAAATTCTTGACTTTGATCAAGTTAATAGAGAAATTTTATGAAAAAAGACATGTGTATTTCGAATATATTTTTATATATACCATTATTTTATTCGTGTTTTTTTGACGCCACCAAAATCTTCAAAAATCAACAGCATCAAAACTGAGGTTTTTGATTTTAAGATAATTGAAGAGGGAGATATTACAAAATATAATAAAAACCCACATTAAAGAGAGTAATAACAATATTTGTCTTACTTTTAAAGAACCTAAATTAAATGAAATAAAAGAAGGAGAAGTATTTGAACTACTTGCAAGAGGTTATGTTACATGGGCAAAATCTGGTAATTTAAGCGCTATAAAAAATAAAAATAACAATTTAATTGAAGATCTTAGGGAGCTTAAATATTCTTATATTTTTTCACCCATCCGATTCAAAACTTATTCATTGCTTAGCTTTAGCTATGCTAATTATAGCATTAATGACAATAACTATAAAATATTCGTTCAAGAAGTACCTATAGCTAAGATAATAGCATTTGAATCCAATGAAGAGTTTGAAAAAAATACGAAGTCAAAAGTTTAAAATTAAATTCTGAAGAGTCGAATATTGATTTTGAACAATATAGAACTGGTTTTGCCAAAATTAATTAAAAGAAGCTTCAAAGGAGCCCCAATACATTTATTCATATAATTTTGGGGGTTTTGACAATTCTTTAGCAGATTATTTTAAGCTCTTACAAGAAAAGTAAATGTAACTATATACTTACATATCTTACTATAAAAAATAAACAAACAAATAAAGATAAAACCTACGAAATCATCTTAAATCTAAAACTATTTAATAATGCTATTAGATTAATATTTGATAAGTATTTAAATTTATCAAAAGAAAAATTAAAACCTTTTATTGATGAATGATGAAAACTGAATAAGAAAAGCAAAGGCAAAAAAATGGAGCCAAAAATTCAGCAATTAATATAATTCAAAATTGATAAAGCTATATGGCATATGCGGTATTTTAACTTATTGATTTAAAAGTATTAGTATTGAAAACCAAAGTAAATTATCTTCTCCCTTTTTTCTTTTTGTGGATATTAAAACAAAAATCTTTAAAAGTTTCTTAAGCATTATGTATTATATTTAATTCAAAATATAATAAAACTATTAATTTTAATTTTTTATAAATTAAAATTAATAGTTTTTGGTTTTATTATTATATTAATAACATATACCTAGATTTTTACAAACTTAAAAGGATCTGGAGTATAATATGGAAAAATATATCACAATTTCTTTTCTAAACAATAAAAAAATTGTTACTTTTGAACTTTAAATTACTTGCTAACGGATTTAAATGAATTTATTTGAACTAGCTTTTTTATAATTCTATTGTTTATTAGATATCCTAGTTTCTTATTTCTTACTATTTCAGGAATATAATTTGCTGATAATTTTTTCATAATTTACAAACTCTTTGAAACAAGCTTGTGCATATTCTTTAAATTATCTCTACTTACATTTAAATTTTTTTACTTTTCTATTATTTTCCCAATTAAGTCTTTTCCCTTTTCAAACAACTCACATATTAAAGTTTCTAAAAATTTCTTATTTTTTTGTAAAAAAAGCTTCTTCTTTTTCAACTCTGAAATTAATTCTTTTAAGTTCTTTTTTCTTAGATTTAGTTTTATTTAACTTTCTCCCTATATAGCTAATGCTTTTTTTAAAGCAACAATATATCTTCCCCTTGCCATATTATTTTTTTATGTGTTACTATTAATTATCTCAAATTTAAAAATTTCTTTGTTTATAATTATTAGGAAACACAAAACAAATAAAATAAATCAAACTTTTATTTATGTAAAAATTAATAAATGATAATATAACGATTCTTAATTAATATTTCAATTAAACACCTTGTTTTTATTGATGCCTAATCAAAATGCCCAACTTCTCCGAAATAGAGAGAAATGGAAAAGCTATAAAAAACATAAAACTTATGCCCTACAATATACACCATATAAATATATATGTCCCATTTTGAAGTTTTTTTATTAATGAATTAACCCTATATTTATTTTATAAGAATGATAGAAGGACATTCATTTTAAAAAGTTTTTGAAGCTCAAAAAATCCTTTAAACAAGCTTGATTATAAAATCACAAAAAGCCATTTAAAATACAAACTGGGGGGTTTTGAATGTTATATTAAAATAGAAAATATAATGATGATTTCAGAAGATTTCTTAAAATATTTAACACTTAGCTTAGTCTTGTTTAAAAAAACGAAAAATATAAAATAAAAACAAAAAAGAAATTCAAGAAAAAATGCCTAAATTTAGAGAATTAATAAAAAAAGGATAAATATATTATTTATATAATGAATACAATTTTAAAAACACCTATCTCCTAACTCTAAAAACAAAAAACTTTCTCCTTTATGCTACAGAAATAAAATTTTTAACAACAATCAGTTTTATTATTTCGGCCCTTCTTCTCAAATTTTTATTGCCCTGAAAAGATAACAATAAAACAATTTAGAAGAAATAACCAATTTGTTATTTAAACCCTTATAAATTTTTTGCAATGCATTTTGAACTCCAACTTGCTTTTACATAAAGAAACTTCCCTTTGCACAAATGAAAATTCAAGTTGATCACTAAAATATTTCTTAAAAAATTATATTCAACCAGCAAAGATATCATTTGCTTTCCATGTCGAAAAGCATCCTCTTGAATACTAGAATTAAAAACACACTATTTTTAAAATTTTCAATTTAAATTAAAGATTGTATTTTGGCAAAAAATTTTCTATATCTATTTTATATTCTCTGTCTTCATTAGAAATTAACACAATCTTTAATCGTTTTAATTTTTTGACTTTCTTAAAAAACCCTTTAGAAATAGTAACACACAAGGTATTTTTTACTAAAAAAGGAAATTCTAAATGAAAAAACTTTTCATTTATATTTGGATCACCAATGTTAAAATCTTTTAATTGCTGCCAGTTCTCACTTGGCAAATTATTTTCATGCTTTGAAACTTTAGCATCTTCAAATCCTTCAAAAATTACACTTTTAAAACCTAAAATTTTATTGTCATACACTTTAAAATCAAACTTATAAACAGTAGATAACGCTTTATAAGCATCTGCACGATAACCTGTCGCTTTCATCATCTTTTTATGCTCAAGCTCAGGAATTATAAGCTGTGATTTTATAAAAACCAATTCTTTCAAATTACTGTCTTTAAAAAGATGTGTATAGGTTTCATCAATAACAACATTATCTTCAAACTTTTCAACAATTTTATTATAAATAACATTGTTTTCTTTTTGTTTGTAAAAAAAGAAAACTAAAAAAATACAAATTGTTAATAACCCAAAAAATAATATTTTTCTCATTAATAATCTATCCTATTTATGAAAAATCATATCAAATGCACTATAAAAATGCACACTATTTTCCCTGCTTGCCCTGAAAGAATACTTTTTTTTCTTATTATTTATCTCATCAAAACATTCAACGTATACATCAATTCCATTTTCTTCTGCTAACTTTCTTATTTTATTCATTTTTTCACTGTGCTCAAAGAACCTCATATCAAAATCAAAATAATTAACCCCATTAATAAAGCGTGAGCGAGCATTGATTGGATGGTCTATCACAGAAACCCCATTAATATACACCTTTTTAAATACAATCTCTGTGCCATTTATAATTTGTATCTTAAAATCTAAATCTATGTATCCTTCATGATAATGCCTTAAAATAAAGGATCCAAATTGTGTTTTTAATTTAAGAATTAAACCAAAATTATATCTATTACTATCATTTAAAATAACAACTTCTTCAGATACTTCACTAGAAAAAATAAAACTGTTGGGAATTAATAAAAAAGAAATTAATAATACTATTATTTTCATATCTTTTATTATTATACTATTCTAAAGAAGAAATAAATAGAAAAAAAAATTAATTTCTCTTTTCCAACTATTATTTCTAGATCAAAGATTATAAAAATAGCTTATTGCTTTATCCAATGATAGCTTACAGGATCTTTTTTAGAGATCGGTCATGAATCAAAGACCACAATCCACAAAAGCTTTTTAAAGCTGTCTAAATTCTTTATTACAAGGCAATAATTTATGGTAAAAATAATTAAAAGAACCCTCCATTTTTGAGCAAACATTTATACGGATTGATTTGAAAAGCCAAATGCGTAATTCTAACACTGATTGATAAAAATACTTTTTAAGCTTTTTATATTTTGAATATAAAAAGTTTATTTATAAAAGATTTTTCAATATCGATTTTTTTTGATTTTATTATTATTGGCATAAAATCACATAGGGCCTAACCATAAATACTCTTAAAGCAAGAATACTTATCTTAAGCCCTATAAATAGACATCGACCAAAGTTAAGGATGCTTATAGTTAATAGCACCACTTACCAATATTATACGCTATGTATAGTGTTAAATCAATACATTATTCTCAAATAACATACATATTTATTTGTAAATTATCTTTTAAAGAATTTACTTCACTCTACTGATTATTTTTATAACACTTTTTGATTAAAGTCACTATTTTACAAAATACTTAAATTCACTATTTTTATCAAATACCTGAATTTAAATATTTTATTTTTCAAAAACCATAATTTTATATTCTGCACACAAAATTATCTATACTAAATTTTTAATTATATTTTTTACACTCCTTATATTCTTTCATAATTTCATTAAGCAATTCTTCTCTATCTTCAAGTAATTTTTCTAACAAAAAACTAGTAAATCTTGCTTTTGATTTGTAATATATGTATGCATTTTCTGTTTTAAGCTGAAATCTTAATGGCCTAATAAAATTTCGATTGGATTTTTTAACTTTTCCCCCTTCTTTATCCTTTAAAAAAAATAAAGAATTTTGTATACCGTTTTCGATTATGTATTTTTCCTGAACTAGCCCTTCTTCTATTGCATTTGCCATTCTTAAATACTCATAAGCCTGACTTTTTGCTATTTTGTAATTCCTAGTAAACATTTCAAAGTTTTGATAGCCATCTAATTTATAATATTCTTTATCTTTAATCTCTTTTAAGATCTTCATTGTTTCTATTTTATTGTGAATTTCTTTTTGGAAGTTGATTATTAGCCTTTCTTTTAAAAAGAGAAATCGTTCCATTTCATCTTCATCATAATTAATTTTAATTTGCTTTTGATTTTTGCCAGTATTAATACGATCCTTTATTTTTATATTCATATGTTTTAATTTTACACTCATTTCATTTCCCTATATATTATGAAATTAAAAATTTTTTTGACAACTGAAAAAATTTTTCAAGTGTAATTTCATATTCTTTTATATAATCTTTATTTAAATCGAAAGTATCGTTTTCTGCTATCCTTTTATTCAAGTCTTCACGTTCATGAATAAGACCTAAAAAATTATCGTCTCTGCTTATTAATTCTAACAAGTGCTTATAAGTATTGTTTTTCTTAAAATTAGTTACCATTGGAAAAATCGGTATCTTCAATTTTAATCTTTTTAGAGCAAATTCTAATAATTGCAAACTTTCTACCGACCATTTTTGAGCAGTCATTGGAATGATTATATAATTACTTACAACCAATACATTTGTTAAAATAATTCCTAAACTAGGACTAGTATCTATTATTATGTAGTCGTATTTATGTTTTAATAATTTTAAACTATCTTTTAATCTTGTTTCTTTAAATGGAATGTTATCGTCATAAAAAAGGTATAAATATATATAACTGGGCAATATGTATAAATTATTGTTTAATCTAAAGGTGGAAGAATTTATATTTTTTTTATCTGCTAATACTTCGTAAATGTTTTGTTTTGAAACATCCACCCCTTGTTCTTCCAAGAGATCTGAAAAATAGCTAGTAGTTGATGCTTGTGGATCGGCGTCAATTAGAAGAACTTTATATTTTTTAGACAAGAGTGTTGAAAAAATAATAGCACTTGTACTTTTACCAACACCTCCTTTAATTGAGCAAATGGCAATTATTTTGGTGCTTTCTCTATCCATTTATTTATAATTCCTCCGTCTGGCAATTCTTTACAATAAAATTCGTATACTTTTTTTTCTAATCTGTTTAACATGTCAATAAATGTTTGAAAATATTTTTTATTAATTCTTTCTTTTTTGATTAACCTTGCAAGACTTCTTAAATAACAAAACACACTGCCTTTTTTAAATTTAAATTCTATATAATATACTTTGGAAAATGTATATGATTTTAAAGTACCATTAATTTTGTATTTTATAATAATATTTTTTATAGGTTTTCTGTATCCATAGGAAATTCCTATAAATTTGTCATTTTCTTTTGTAGAGAATAAATTGAGTCCTTCTAATTTTTCTTGATTAAATAATTCTCTAAAAAGAATTAAAAATTTGTTTTTTTTATATTTGTTTATTTCAAATTTGTATAGATCCATTAGCATTTTAGTATGATATAGTGTTCTTTCATTGAGAATTTCTTTTTTGATAAAAATTTCCGGCTTTCTGCTTTTTTTTATTATTTCTTTTTTTTTATTTTTAAGCTTTTCTAGTACACTTTTCATTTCAAACTCTTAATTTATGTAGCTATTTTTATAACTACTTTGTGATTCTATTATTTTAATAATTTCATTATAGTATTGATTATTAAATATTTTTTTGTATTCAAGTTCATTTTGTTTATTTAAGTATTCTTTAATTTTCGACTTTAAATTTATTGTGTTGGTTTTGCTATGTAATTGATCTAAAAGTATGTTATATATGTTTGTTTTCATATTGTCTTTATTTTTTTGGGGTTCAGTTTTATTAGTATCGTCTTTTATCTTTTTTATAATTTGATCTAGGTCCTTGTATTTATTGCACTCTAATATAAAATGGGGTTTGTTTTTATATTTTTGGTATGTGTTTTGTATTTGTGTTTTTATCTTTTTTTTATCGCAACCTTCTTTTATTAAATTTTTTTGGGTTTTTTTTAATATTGAAATTAAATCTCTTTGCTTGTTTTGAAGTGTCTTTTGTAAATTACATTCGTTTTCTTTTTTGAGATAATATTTTTCTTTGATTATAAGCTTGAAAAGCTTTATGGTTTTTTCTTTTTTTAAGTTAAGATTAATAATAAAAGAGGAAATCTCATTATCGAAGTTACATTTTTTTGCATATTTTTTTAATTTAAGTTCATCAATCTTTTTTTTTCTTTCATTTTCTCTTTCTTCTATTTTATATTTATTATTAAAACATTCCCCATTTTTTACATTGTCCTTTTTATCGTAATTTACTTTAATGTATGTATTAACACGCCTTTGAAATCTTTCTGTTTTTTTATTCTTAAAGTGTTGGTTTAGTAGATTGTAGCAATCTTTTTTAGAATGCCTAAGAGCATAGTAAATTTCAGTGCCCATATTAATACCCAGATGTCTATAGTAGTTAATAGTAATATTTAGCTTTTCTAGTTTATAGAAGTAGTTTCGAAGTGTTTTGATTGAAACTTCTTTTTGATCGTTGCGTCTTAAGTTGCTGTTAAAACAATAAAGGATGTCTGATTGGTTGTATTTTTTTTTATTTTTATTAATATACTCAAGTGTCGCAATTAAAGCAATTAGTTTGTGCTGATATTTACTTTGTATTTGTGGGGATTTGTTAACCTTCACTTCTGCCTCCTCAACTTCGGATGGTTTTTATACACTCTTACATAATAAAGCAATTTTTCCGATAAGTAAAGTTTATCACTAAAAAATAAAAATAAAAATTTTTTATATTGTGAGTCGGTTTAAATAGCTGTTATTAGAATTGAATTCTTAAAAGATTTTATTGTAGTCATAGAATGTACATTTGGCATTAGAGAATTATGTCGGTGGCATTTTTTCTAACATTTTGAGATGGATATTTTTATATGATGCATGGGGGAAGTATTTGAGCTTTTTATCATTTTTCTATTATATTTAAATAGGACATTCGAAGTGGTATTATACAAAGGATAAGTAATATTAAGTTGACTTGTGTTAATTGCATGGCTTTATGTGATAGAGATATAAATATAACTATGAATCTTAAAATTATTTTTGCTAAGAAATAAAAACCAAGGAAAAGGCGGCTTTAATTTAATATAAAGGCTATTTTTTAGTGGATGATCTTCTCTTATATGGTCTAGAAAGCTATCATTTCATGATAGCTTTAATTATAAATAGTAGTTTTTTAATTAAATGCTGTTGAATGATTTTATATATTAAGCTTACTTTGGCTGTCGAAGATGTCTTTGGAGAAACAAGTTAATACATTAAGCTTTTTAAGTTCCTGAATTATTAATTCAGGAACAGGCGTTATACTTCTTGTAGCATCTGTTATTAGATAAACTCGAAATCCCAGGTTAACCGCATCAAGTATTGTTTCTTTTACACAAAAATCCAATGCTAGTCCCGCTATAAATAATGTATTGATTGAATTGTTTTTCAGATAAAGCTGAAGCCCCGTTTGTGTTTTTTTAATGCAATCATCATAAAATCCACTGTAACTATCGTAATATTGATCGGTGCCTTTTAAAAAAACTTTTTTTATTCTTTTTGTATTTAGATCATTAGGAAACTCTGATCCCCAAGTATTTTTGACGCAGTGCTCAGGCCAAATACCCCCATTTTTATTGTTAGAAAAGCTTACATGATTTTTACAATGCCAATCTTTGGTGGCAACAATGTTTTTGAAATAATTTTGAAGTTGGTTGATCAAAGAAATTATTTCATTACTGTTAGATACTGGTAAAGCGCCCGATTCTAAAAAATCATTTTGTATATCTATTAAAATAAGTGCACTATTTTCTGTTATTTTAAAAATAAAATCCTCCTTAGGAGATATTTAATAACAGAATATGTTTCTGCTATATTAGGCAATATCCCTTGATATAACTTTTGTCAATAATAATGTATTATAACAATATTAATTATAGTATAATATCGAGAATTGTTTGCCATATTGTGTGGTGTTAATAGGTTGAAAGATCTTAGATATGCTTGTTGTTTTTTTCAGTAAAATTGATTTATGATGCCCTTTATATAGGGAGGATTTAGACATTGTTAAAAATGTTTGATTTAAATTGGCATATTTTTATCATTGGCAATATAAATTTTAACAAAAAAAGTAAAATTTAACAGTTATAATAAAGCCCTAATAGCAAGGTATTTGACAATCTAGCTAAGTTAAACTATTAAAAGATTTACAAAGTTATAATAAAATCATAATAAAAAAAGTTTCTTAAAAGGCAATCAATAAATATAATAAGTTTTTTAAAAATTTTTTGGAGATTGGCTTAAAAATCAAAATTGCAAGAGCACATGTGTCGCTTAATGTGTGATATTTGAAAGTAGTTGCCCGGGCTTATTGAAAGAGATATTAAAAAAATATATGTATACATATTTTTTAATAAAAGTGATTTATAAAAATAAAAAAGAAGAAAGAGAAAACTAAAGGAAAAAAAGAATTAATAAACTTAAACTAAAAAAATATGCAAAAAAAAATAATTTCGGGAATGAAAACACTTGTTGGAATTAATAAGCAGAGATGATAATTTTTTAGGCCCCATTCATGAACGTGAAGACTTGAACAAAAGGATAGCAGAGAACGATAGTTTCAATTTAAATAAAGATTATATAAAAGAATATGAAATTACACTTGAAAAATTTTTCCAGTTATCGGAAAAATTTTTAACTTCATAATAAGTAAGGAGATAGAATGAGTTTAAAATTTAAATATATGAATATAAAAAATAAAGGATCTTATCAATACTAACAAAAATCAAAAGAAAATTAAAATTAATTTTATTAAGATAAAATGGAACAAGTTCTCTTCATTTAAAAAGACTAATAATCAACTTTTAAAAAGAAATTCACAATAAAATAGAAACAATGAAGATCTTAAAAGAGATTAAAGATAAAGAATATTATAAATTAGATGGCTATCAAAACTTTGAAATATTTACTAGGAATTACAAAATAGCAAAAAGTCAGGCTTATGAGTATTTAAGAATGGCAAATGCAATAGAAGAAGGACTGGCTTAGGAGAAAGATATAATCGAAAACCGCATGCAAAATTCTTTATTTTTTTAAAGGATAAAGAAGGAGTGAAAATTAAAAAATCCAATCGAAATTTTATTAGGCCATTAAGATTTCAGCTTAAAACAGAAAATGTATGCATATATTACAAATCAAAAGCAAAATTTATTATTTTTTTGTTAGAAAAATTACTTGAAGATAGAGAAGAATTGCTTAATGAGATTATGAAAGAGTATAAGGAGTGTAAAAAATATAATTAAAAATTTAGTATAGATAATTTTGTGTTAAGAATATGAACCTATGTGATTTATCAAATATATTATTCAGATAAGGCATTTGATAAATCACAGGGAATTTCTTTATTTATAAAGTGGTTATTTAAATTATAAAATGTCAAAAAAATTGGGATATTAAAGTAAAAAGTAAAAGATGATTTACAAATAAATATGTATATTATTTGAGAATAATGTATTGATTTTAGCATCAACAAAATTCATTTTCCAAATGATATAAAAGTTTTTATAAATTAGCTTTTAGAGCCGTCTTCAAAATTAGGCTATTATAAAGAGGTAAAAGAAACTTTGCAAAATATTTTTTATATATTGTATAGTAATTAAAAATGGTTTAGTCTACTCAATAATTTATATAAGATAATAAAGTATATAAGGATATGTACTTTAATAAAAAAATAAAAATAATTATATCTTAATAAAAAAATTGCAAATGCCGCAATTATTGATAATTTATCGAATTTAGATACTAATATAGATAAAAATTTAATAATTTACAAAGATTTAAAAGAACAATTGAAAACGAATTTAGAAAATGAAATTGATAGTAAAATTCAAATAATGAAAATTCTATATGAAATTTAAACAAAATAACTGTATAAATATGATGGTTTTAAAAGTTTTTCTCAATTTATAAAGCCTTTTGTAGTTGCTAAAGCGCAAACTTATTTTTATTTAAAACTTTATTCAAAAGTTTTGGGGGGTAGTTTTATCTATGATAAGATTAAGGAATTAGGATTTAAAAATATAAAAAAACACATGTTTAGAAAAAAATCATTAGATTTTAATAACCATATAAGTAAATTAAATAATAAGAATATTTCTATTAGAATTTTCATGAGAGATAAAGAATTATATGAGTTTGTAAAACAAGATACAAAAATAGTAAATTATATTTTTAAGGATCTTTTTAGAATAGAAAAGATGTTTTGCTTGATATTGTAGCTAAATATAATAACGAAAAAAAGTAAAATATAAAATTTTGTTTTATAGTGTGTGTAATGAAGATTTAAAATTTAATGTATCTATTAATTTTATTAATGTATTTTTATTGCTAGTTATTGTAAAACTAAATTAACTTATAGATATTTGAGCTTTGTGTTTAATATTAGTTTTTCTTTTTTACAATTTTATTAATAAATGTTTATTTTGTTTAAGTTTTTGAAATTTATGTCGCAAAAACTTATTCCAATTTTATTTAATAAAGGGGGAATATCTTATATTTTTATTATTTGCATTTAATTGTCTTTATTGTGATCTACTTTGGTGATTTTAGAATTTGTGTTCTGGGAGGCAGTTCTTGGGGGCTTTATTTTTATTGCTTTTTATAGTGTGCAATGTAATTAGATTGTTTTTAAGCTATATAGATGTAAATATAGGGCTTTAATATATTCCTAAGGCTTAGGGGGATAATTATGAATAAAAATATGCTTCTATGCCTGCTATTTTTGTACTAATAAGTTCTTATAAACATTATATAAGTTGTAGATATACAAAACTTAGAACAAGAATTTTAAAAAACAAGCTAAAGAATTTTTAGATTTTATAGATACAAAAGAAGAGATAAAAGAGAAATTAATGTAAGATGCCAAGCAGATACAAGAGAAAGCTAAAAATCTGGTAGCTCAAAATATTGTTGAAAATCTAAGATTAGAAGTTAATGAAAAAGGAATACAAGATACAAGAATTAGAAGAGATTGAAAAAGGAATACAAAAAGTAAGAGAAAATTTAAAAAAGAAGAATAACTAAAGATAAAGAAGAGTTATAAAGATAAATTAAAGGGTCTTGAAGATAGTTTGAAAGAAGAAAAAAAGATGCTAGAAAGAAAAAAATTTTATAATCCCTAAATAATCTCCCAATAAAAACAATTATTAGCTCGTTATAAGGGTTTTGGGGGTATTTATTTCTAGTTCTATAAACAACACAAATTTTACTATTTTTCTTAAGTAGCTTTTTGTAAGAATAACAATTTTTTTATTATTAAAAGCTTTTGGGGTATCATTTTGATTTTCTTAAAAATCAATTATAATTATCTAAAAGTTTAAGATAAGGGAATTATGTCTTTGTTTAAATTTAATAAATATTTTAAGTATAGGTCGGTATTTAATAACTATAAAGAAGGTTAATAACTTATTTAGTAGTAAGGTTTTTGTGATAAATATTTCTTAAAGAACTTGGATATTTAATAAATAATTGAATTATAAAAGCTAGTTCAAATAAATTTATTAATAAAACAATCCTAAATTCAAAAGTAGACGGCTAAAATACACCATAATGAATTAATAAGTTTTTAAATTTTTTAACTTGTTGTATAATTTTTGTTTTGAGTGTTATTATAAAAAATATCCTTTCTTATTTAGAATTAACCGCTATTGAAAATTTGTGTTTTAAGTGATATGAAAATATGGTTATTAATAAGATAATGTTGGTAGGGTATATATCGATTTATCAACGATTTCAGAAAATAAAGAAACTATTAAAATAAGATTAGAATCTTAATTCTAATAGTTTAGATTTTAAAAATTTGACTAATGGTGTATAGATAAAAATTTATAATGTAATTAAAGAAAATATTTATTTATAATAATAATTTTTCTACCAATGAATTTTCAGACTCAATTTCCCAAACTATTACTTATGGACTTTTTATTTCCGACTTAATAATAAAAATAATGAAAAATAACTTTTTACAATATTAAAAAGTTTATACCTTAGAACTTTTCACTTATAATAGATATATTAAATTAATTGATGATATTGAGACAAATAATGAATACAATAGCCCAAGATGGCATTTTATAAGAAATTATTAATGTAATAAATAAATTGATACAGGACTTATTTTTAAAGAATTTTCTTTTACAAGAACCAAAACAGCTCAAAAGATCCCCTATCTTTATTTTATGAGGATTTTCTAGCTAAGTACGATGCTAAATTAAGAAAGGTCAAAGGAGTATAGTACACTTTTCATTCGGGTGTAAGTTTTATTGTCAATAGTTTACATAAAGCACTTAAAAACAATTAAATTAAATTATTGCTTTGCAAATAGGGATAAAGTTGAAGTGTTTGACTTTGTAATAGGTATTGGCACATTTTTACCTGAAGTAATTAAAATTATACTAAACGAAATTCCAATAGACTATGAAAAGCAAGAAGATTACATTAATTTTCACATACTTAAAAATGTCTATGGTTTTGAATGTTTAATGGTTCCTTATACGGGTAGTCATTTAAAGTTAAGTCAATATTATTTAAAAGAAATTTGTAGCACTAGCCTCAATAATGAGAACATAAAGTTATAAATATTTTTGATTAATTCTATTGATAAAGCAGAGCCCTCAGATCAAAAATCTTTTAAGGCATTTTTCCCTGCAATTAGGGAAGAAAATGAACTTACAAATAAAGTTAAAGAAAAGCAAATACTTTCATACTTGAAAATCCTCCTTATAACTCAGATTCAAAAAATAATAATGAATATATATTGAATTTAGTTAATGATTATAAAAAATAGAAAATAAGTCTATAAATGGAAAAATTTAAGGCCACTTAATGATGATTGCACCAAGCTTATTAGATTTGCAGAACATAGAATTAAGAGTTCTAACGAAGGATTGCTAGGTATCATGACAAACAAATGGATACCTTGACAAGGTGGTGGCATTCAGAGGGATGAGATACTACTTCTTAAAAACATTTGATGAAATTTATATATTAAACTTTACACGATAGTTCAAGAAAGAAAAAAAACTGATGATGGCAGTATGGGTGAGAATGTATTTGACATCCAAACCGGAGTTGCTATTGCTATTTTTACTAAATATAAAGATGGACTAAAAAAACAAACTTGTTAAAGTATTTTACAAAAGTATTAAAGGTGAAAGAGAGGAAAAATATGAGTTTTTAGAAAAAACAATATCTTTACTGTTAATTTTGAAAAACTTGAATACAAATATCCCCATTATTTTTTTACTAAAAAGATTTTTTAAATAAAGATATTTATGACAATGGAATTTCTTTGAAAGATATTTTCAATAATTTTAGTATTGGCGTTCAAACCAGAAAAACTAAAATAGCTATTGACTATATAAGAGAAAAACTTTTAAACAAGCTTAAGAATTTGCATATTCAAAAGAAGAATATGCTATAAACAATTATAATCTAGGTGAAGATTCTGTATTTTGTAAGTTATTAGGGGTTTAAAAATTTTTAAATCAATAAATGTCGATCCAAGTTATGTTAAAAAAATATCTTATAGACCATTTGACAGCAGATTTATTTATTACTCTAAAAATAAAGGAGTTGTAGTAGAACCCAAAATATAAAGTAATAAAATATATTTTAGAAATTAAGAATAATATAAGCCTTGTTACAATAAGATTTTTATCAACAAATAATTTTTTTCATTCTTTTATTACCTCTCCCTCTAGAATTTTAGAGAGATGTTTTGTTTCAAAAATAGATGCAGTGAATCAATCTATGTATTTCCCCTTTATATAAAATAAGATCAAAGTATGTTTAAAGATTTAATAAAAGAAAATTTGAAAATTGCTTTTAGGAAATTTATTAATACAAAGTACAGCAAAAAAGTTTACGAAAAGGTTCTAGAGGGGCCTGTTTCTATAGATAAAATTAAAGAAATAGGGTTAGAGGAATACAAAGACAGTCAAAAGAGAATTTATCAAGCGTAAAAAAAGAAAATTTACCTGAAGTAAATAATATAAAAATGTCTATTAGGATTTTAATGAAAAATAAAGAGTTTTGCGAATTTTGTAAAGAAAATACCAAAAGATCTTATTTTGTTTTTGAAAAACTATTTTTCATTAAAAAAGAAGTCTTATCAGATTTAATTAATGAATATGAAAATGACAAAAGAAAACAAAAAGAAAAAAATCAATGGTTGATTTTTATTGTATATTAGGATATTACCCACTTTAGGTAAGAGCTAAGCAGATTTTAATGTAGGTTTTATGAAATTTCCATTAAGCTCCCCTTTAGATTTGAAATTATACCGTTTATTTCTTTTTGTACGCCAATTGTATAATGAATTTTTTTGTTAACTTTTTCTAGATGTTCAACTTCTTTTGGGGGCATTTCTCTGCCTTTTATATTGTAGAGTTTGGCAACTTCCAATAGTATAGTTATACTCGTCTTTAGAAACATTCGTAAATATAGAAGTTTGGTTATAGTAAAGTTCATTTGTTTCTTCTTTATAAAAAACTTTTGTCTAAGATTAGGTTTTGTTTTAGAGTTTTATCTAAAAATGAAAAACATGTTCTGATATTGCCATTTATTATTGGAATAACTTTTAGTAAATGAGAATTAATGAGCTCTGTTTCAAGTTTACTGAGTGTTTCAAATATGTCAATATTATCTCAAAAATAATTTTAGGGAAGTTTATTTGTAAGTGTTAGTAGAATATCGATAAATATTTGAGTAAAGAATCGTGCAAATATAACCTAAGCAAGGACCTATTTTTGTAATTTTTGATTTAGAAATAGTATTAATGCTAACACTCTCTTTCTAGGTAAATTAATTTTTAAATAACTTTTTTAAAACGACAGCTAGAATCTGTTTATTCTAATGTTAAAATTGGATTCAAAACCTGCAAGCTCAATGCCGAGTTTTTTTAAGGTTTGCATTGTATCTATTTGCAAATTTAAAGGGAATAATAATTCCAGTTATGTAGGATGCTGCTGTAATCGTGAATCCTCCTATTCCTACTAAGGCTAATCCGATTGTTCCTGTTGGTGCGTTTTTGATGGTATGCTTCCGGGAATGTATCTAGTTATCACAAGTATTCCCCTAAGTGCCCAGGATCCAAGCAATGCACCCCCGCCAATATAATCCCCTTGGACAAAAGATTCTATTCCTAAAGCCAAAAAGATATTCAAAAGTAATGGTACTAGTATGGTTTCATTACGGTGTCAATATCCTCAACACCTTTTTCAGCTCTATTTTGTTTATCTTGTGTTGCAAAGATTTGCATTGTAAAACTAAAAATTAATAATAATGTGAAAAAAAAATTTCACATTATTATTACCCCCTAATAATAAAGTTTTGATAATTTATTAGAGCAAGTTATTTGATTTTGCGCTTGTAGATTAGTTTTTCTTTAAAATATCATTTGAATTACTTTGCTGTGCTAAGCAGATTTTAATTTAGGTTTTATTAAGTTTCCAGTGAACTACTATTTCTATAAATCAAAGATTATAGAAATAGTAGTTCACTATTAAACCTATCCTTTTTTAAAGGATAGGTTTTTACATAATATCAATTCCAATAACATGACTTTAAAGGCCGCTTATTGATAATATGTTATTTTTCAGCTTTGTTGCTTGGGAACTTTTTTTTGCAATTTGCTTGTAAAGTTCCGTTAAATGAGATTCAAGTTTAGCAATATCTGTTTCTGTAGAATTTATATAATCTTTATAATCTAATAAAAGCTGTTCTAACATTTTTGAGATATCTGTTTTTATAGATAATAATTTTTCAAACGAATTTTTAAGCTTTTTTAAATCTGAAACAGCCAGTTCATCTATAGTGTCTTTTTTAGGATATAAGTGATTAATCACTGTATCAAAAGCGCTTCCAAGGTTATAAAAGGTGCCAAATAGGAGGGTTTTTTGTTTTGATCGAATTAAAATCTTTGAAAGATCCTCTAATTTATTGGTATTAATAGGATTTAAAGTAGCATAAGTGAATTTTCTATAGTTTTTAGATCTCTCGGTATTATCTGCTACCGTTTCATATGATGCTACCCAATAAATTTCTTTGAAAATTGATATTCCATATTGGTTTGAAGATTCTTCTTCTAATTTTTTTTCATATTTTTTTCTATCTGCGTTAGCTGTTTCTATTAAATTTTTTAAATCATCAAGTATCGTATTTTTTATTTGTTTATTAGGGATTCTTTCTGTTTTTAATCCTTTTTTAGAATTATTTTGATTGGTGTTAGAATCTGGATTGCAAGCATTTAAAAATAAAAAAATAAATATACTTACGATTATATGGTATTTCATAGATATTCTCCTTAACTATAATATAATGCAATAATAATATAATTAAATAATTAGTATAAATTATTGAAATAATAATAAGAATATTTTTATTATTAGATATTTTATAATATTTTTAGTTTTTTAATGTTATTAATCCGGCAATTGTTGCTACAGTAATTAGTTTTGAGAGGAATGGCTAAAGATGGCCTATTGTTAGCAGTGGAGAGAATGACACGGTTAAAATTGCTGTTGAAATTGGAGTCACTAAAACTTTGGTAGTATTAATAAATGTATTAAAACACTCTGTTGGCATAATTATTGAAAATTTGCTAAATGAAGTAAGAAAAAGCCCACTTCGGTTTGGTGTAGATGTGGAACAATGTGGATATCAATATTGCACTTTCTTGGAAATTTTTCAATTAGTATTAATTATTAATTGATTTGGGCAGCTATCCTGTAAAGGAAGATGTTTTTTAACTTTTTATACTAAACAAATGTAATAT
>NZ_CP124055.1:0-26357 GCF_030437945.2 Borreliella kurtenbachii
TTAAAAATTTTTCTATTGGATAAATTTTATACAAAGAAGGGAATAATGTATAAACAACAATATTTTATTTCTGGCAGGGTACAAGGTGTTGGTTTTAGGCTTTTCACAGAACAAATAGCAAACAATATGAAGCTAAAAGGATTTGTAAAAAACCTAAATGATGGAAGGGTAGAAATAGTGGTTTTCTTTAATACTAAAGAACAAATGAAAAAATTTGAAAAATCATTAAATGGGAATAAGTATTCAAACATTGAAAACATTGAAAAAATAACTTTAGATGAAAATTACCCTTTTCAATTTAATGATTTTAAAATTTATTATTAGAAGAACTTACTTCTCGTTTAACAAAAACACTAACTCTTTTATTTTTTGGCTTAATATTGCTCACATAAGAATTGTTTTTTTTAGAACAAAACACGCTGGCTTTAAAAAAATGTTCAACTTTAAATTTCAAAAACTCTAAAGACTTTCTGTTTCTACAAAAAATATTTAAATTGCCGTCAGAAAATTTAATATCAAGACCATAATTACAACCTGTTTTTAAGAATCTACACGAAATAAAACTACCATTTGAACTACTCCTATTAAAAAGAATAAAATATTTTTTACCTCTTTTAGAATCTTTAAAATAAATTTTAAGCCAATCTCCTGCCGGCTTAATTGAAGCCAAATTATCATAAAGATAAGAAATATAAATCATTCCATTGTTATTGGATTTTAAAATTTTTTTAAAAAAATAATGAGGACCTATTTTCATATCAATTATATAATATATCTTATTAATAAAATATTTCCCAATATTCCCCAAATTATTGGTAATGTCTAAAAAATGTCTAAAATTTTAAAAAACAAAAACTATAGCTTATAATTAAAAATTATTGATAAGTATTCTGTAAGTTTTATATAGTTATAATTGTATCCATATGTGGCTTTAAAAGCTTTGCGAATTTTAACATTCAACCCTCTAACCATTGCCAAAGTTTCTAAATTATCCTTCAACATCAAATCTTTAATTACAATCAACGTTTTAATATAATTATCATCAAATATATGATGTTCTTTTATCAAACTTTCTAAACGATCCATTGTAAGAATAGAATAAGTAGCTTTACGTCTAACATATGTGTAAATTCTTTGATTAAGCAATGCTAACAAGTTGTTATCTGCCTTATCATCTAAATTATCCAAAACATATCGATTATAATGAAAGGCCGTTGTTATATCGTTTGGTTCATGCCCTAAAACTTTTGTTATCCAATAATTCATTTCCATGTTTTTGGGCGCAAACGCAAGATAAGAAAATTTACAATAAATGGCCCTGCAAAAATAAACAGACTCTTCCGGAGCAAAAATATTATTAAAAATTTGACGAAACAATCTATTGTAACTATATGCAAGATTTGAAGAGATTAGCTCTTTAGTAAGATTGTCGGTCTGCTCCATATAGCGTATTTCTTTTATAGAATTAATTATTAATTCGGGATCTGCAAAAACTGGAAAAACAACTTCATTAACAATATTATTTTCTCGCTTTTTTGCAATAAATTCCATACGAATATGATTTTTATCTGCAATATAAAATTGAGAAAGCTTCATTACTTCAACAGGACGACGGCCTATTGCCATTAAAACTCCATAAAATTTTAATCTAATATCTCGGTTTTGATTCAGCAAAAGCTTAATTATTTCAATATAGGTATTTAAATTAATTTTAACAAATATCTGCTCTTTCCTATAACTATTAATTTTTTCAATTTTATATTTATGAGCATAATCATTTAACCATTTTGGAGTTACAAATAAATCTATAAAATATTGAAAATAAGGTTTTTCATCATTCATTTGATTTAAAAGTATTAACTCTTCTATTTTTTCGCGGTCCTTAATTCCTATATTTTTTAATTCTTTTATTTTTTTTGATTTCCAAAAAAATAAAAAAGTATTATCTCTTCGAATCTTTTCAATTACTGAAAGATTAATATATTCTTTAATTATTTTACGAGTTTTTGAAAGATTTAATATTATTGAGCGATTTGTAAATTTATCTTTTCTAAAAAGAATGGCTTTGTGATTTTCTGCAAGAATTTTTATTTTTTCTTTCAATTTTAAATACGAAAGTTCATTATTGAGATATTTGTTATATAGAATTTCTAATTCTTTTCTAAATATTTCAAAATCATTTTTTATCTTCACTTTTGGAGGCATGTTAATTCAATTATACCAAGTTTAAAATCTTTAGCTAAGTAAAAAATTTCTGATTCCTAAAAATATGCTTATTTATTAAATTACATTGCACAATTATAATAGAATGCACAATAAACCAAAGAAACATTTAATTCACACCAATCAATCTTTTTTTTTAAATTTAAATCACAAAACAATAAAAGAATTTTAAATAAATTCTTTTATTTTCTAAAAAAGAGCTATTTATAAATAGCTCTCTGATATTTTTATCACAAGTTTTACAATAGCAATTCCAAAAAATTTCCTATTCTTTCTTTTCCTGCAAAAGCAACACCTTATCATATGCTTTAATAAAGGGCAAATACATAAATACTGAAATAATCAATAATAATAAAACTAAAACAAACGCCTTAATATCAAGCCCTGTAGAAAAAAAAGCTGCAATTGGAGCAGGAGTTGTCCACGGAACCAAAGTTCTAACTCTTTCAATAATTCCAAAATTAGTAAGAGTATATGCAACAATTATATTAAATATAGGAATAAGTAAAAAAGGAATACCTAATATAGGATTTAAAACTATTGGTGCACCAAACATAATAGGTTCATTAATATTAAAAAGACCAGGCGCAAACGAAAGTCTACCTATGGCCTTTAGATGCTGAGATTTACTAAGCATCATAGCAATAGCAAGACCTAAAGTTGCACCAGCACCACCAATATACACAAATGAATCAAGAAATCCCCCAGCTAAAATATGAGGAAGTGGAAGATTGTCAGAAAGGGCTCTAATATTTGAATCAAGATTTGATAAAATTATAGGATTAAGAAGAGCAATAATAACATTAGTACCATGAAGGCCGCAAAACCATAATATATGAACAATAAAAGAAATTGTTAAAGTCCCAACTAAAGTATCGCTAATTTGCAAAACAGGCCTAAACATATTCATAATTATTTCAGGAAAAAGGCTTCCTACTAAGCTTTGAATAGCAATATTAACACTTTGAGCTACAATTGAAAGCACAATAACCGGAATTAAAGCTTCAAAAGATTTTAAAACAGCAGGCGGAACAGACTCCGGAAGCTTAATTGCCATATTTCTTTGAACTAAAAATTTATAAACTTCAACAGAAAAAATAGCAGCAATAATAGCAGTAAATACTCCTTGGGCACTAAAATATCTTGCATCAATTACAGGAAACCATGAATTAGGCTGAATTCCCCATTTAGCAGAATCCCCACCGTAAGGTATCCAATCTGATTGCCCAGCTAAAATTAAAAATGTATAAAGAGATAAAAATCCTCCCGTAATACCACTAAGTTTATAGTGATTAGATAAATTATAACCAATACCAAAAACAACAAATATAGACATAATACCCATACTTACATAAAATGGCTGAACAAGATTTCCTTTATATTTAGCCATTAAATCAACATACCACTGTTGGTATAACAATGTTGCAGAATCTGTAAAAGGCAAATTAACCAAAAGCAAAATAAAAGAACCAACTATTAAAAAGGGCATAGAAAAAGTAAAACCATCTCTTAAGGCAATTAAATATCTATTTGATCCAATTTTACTAGCAATAGGAACTAAAGTAGTTTCAATAAAATCTTGAAAATTCATGAAAACCATCCTCCAATAAAAACTAATTAAAAGTTATAATTAATAACTTATAATATTTATTATAATATAATTTATCCTCCAATAAAAACTAATTAAAAGTTATAATTAACCGCTTATAATATTTATTATTATATGGTATAATTAATATTAATGATGATAAAATCCCTATAAGATATATTTATAATAAAATTATTTATTTTAAATATATCTTATAATATAATCTTTATAAGATATATTAAATAATATTAATTATTGATTTATAAATAAAAGGAGAATATTTTATACATGAATAAAAAAACATACAGCATAGAAGAATTAATAGATAAAATAAGCATGCCTGTTGTAGCTTATTCTGGTGAGGCTAAAAGCTTTCTAAGAGAAGCTTTAGAATATGCCAAAAACAAAGAATATGACAAAGCAGAGCTTGCTATACAAGAAAGTAAAAAATCTATTGCAAAGGCTCATGAAGCACACAGGGAAATAATACATCAATCAGCTACCAATCCAAACTCTGTTAAAGCGCCTTTTATTTTAATTCATGCTGAAGATCATTTAATGTCTGCAATTTCAGAATCAAGCATTTTTGAAGAATTAATTAATGTTTACAAAATAATAAATGAAATAAAAAACTAGGAGGCAATATGAACATACTACTTGTATGTGGAGCTGGAATGTCCACAAGTATGCTGGTACAAAGAATTGAAAAATATGCTAAAGCAAACAATATAAATGCAACAATTGAAGCCATTGCTGAAACACGACTTGGCGAAGTTGTTGACCGATTTGACGTTGTTTTGCTTGCACCACAGTCAAGATTTAATAAAAAAAGACTTGAAGAAATCACAAAGCCCAAAGGAATTCCAATCGAAACAATTAACACAATCGATTATGGAACAATGAATGGCGAAAAAGTATTACAACTTGCAATTAATGCATTTAACAATAAAAGTTCTGTTTAAGGAAAGCTAAAATGAAAGAAATTGGAATATCTATATACCCTAATGTAAGCCCTAAAAATAAAATTATCGAATATCTTGAAAAAAGTGCTCATTTTGGATTTACCCAAGTATTTACCTCTTTACTTTATATCAACGGGAATGAATTTGACAACTTCAAAGAATTACTTAGCATTGCAATTAAGAACGGAATGAAGCCCATTATTGATGTAAGTCCTGAAATTTTCAAAGAACTGAAAATCGATCTTTCAAATCTTAGAAATTGTCCAAAACTGGATTTTTTCAAAAAGCTTGGTGCTTGGGCAATTAGATTAGACAATACATTCACAGGTATTGAAGAATCATTAATGACTTTTAACGACTCTAACCTTAAGATTCAACTTAATATAAGCAACATAAATAAACATATTGATACAATAATGTATTTTAAGCCTAATATAAAAAATTTACTTGGGTGTCATAATTTTTATCCTCACAAATATACAGGACTTTCAAGAAATTTCTTTAAAGAAACAACAAAAATATTTAAACACTATTCAATCCCAACAGCTGCATTTATTAGTTCTAATAGTGCAGAAGAATGTGCACGAGGAAAAGAAAAAGAGGGTGTTCCTACACTAGAATCACACAGATCTAAAGATATAGAAATCCAGACAAAAGATCTTTTCAAAGAAGGAATAGATACGGTTCTAATTTCTAATTGTTTTCCAAGTGAAACAGAACTAAAAAAAGTATCAAAGGTAAACAGAAATATTTTAGAGCTCAAAGCAGATCTAAATTCAAAAGCAACTTCGGTAGAAAAAGAAATAATACTTGAAAATTTACATTTTAATAGAGGAGACATTAATTCCTATAGAATTAGATCAACCATGCCAAGAGTGTACTACAATAATAAAAAATTCCCTGTGCATTCCCCAAATGAAATTAAAAAAGGAGACATCCTAATAGACTCTTCAGAATATTTAGGTTATGCAGGAGAACTTCAAATAGCACTAAAAGATACCCCAAACAATGGTCTTGTAAACGTAGTTGGGAAAATAGTCAATGACGAAATATATCTGCTTGAAAAAATAGAACCTTGGGAAAAATTTAAAATAATCGAAGATAAATAAATACACTAATAAAAAGTTTGGTTATTGTAAAAACTTTTCAATTGCTTTAAGGACATAATAATAAACAGTAATGTAAGACTCTCTTAAACCAAAATTTTTAGAACTATCAAAAAAATATATAAATTCATTGGTAGAAGAATTAAGATCCTCAGCATCATTTTTAAGTTCAAAATCTCGATTAATAGCCTTTATATCATCCAAATTAAATACAATAGTGACAAAATTCTGAACATTACTATTAATGCTATTTTTAAAAGAATTTTTCTTATCAAAACTATCAATAACGTTAAATTCGGGATCATTTGAATTTAAATTAGAAATTGTTAATTTAAATTTACGGTCAAAAAAAATACCAAAATCATAGGTTAATAAGCTTGCTTTTTTAGAAATTAAAGCCAATTTCATTACAATATTATTGCTTAATTTATCTAAAATAAAAAAATAAGAATAATAACTAATATCTTTAATAGAATTAAAGTAATTCTTAGTATGAATGCAGGTTTTAAATTTACCATTTCCTAACGATTCATATAAACCAAGCTCAATTTTTATTACCTCATCTAAAGGTCTAATAAAAATTGAAGAAACACTAATATTACATGAAAACAAAAAAATAATAAAGGGAAAAATAAAATTAAACTTTTTTTTCATCTAAAATTTCTCATTAAATATACTAAAATATATTAATATTAATGAAAAGCTTGCATAAAAAGTATAACAAATTCTTTAATAATTAAAATCAAAAAGAATATAATTATTGCACTAGAATTTAATTTATACAGTTATATAGAATTACTTAAGGAATAAAAAATGAAATACCTTAAAAACATTTCCTTATTTTTGTTAATTTTAGGTTGCAAATCCATCTCAAATGGTAATTTCAATCTGCATGATACAAATCATAAATTAGGAAAACTAAAATTTCAAGAAGACTCAATAATAAGCAGAAATTATGACAATAAAATATCCATTGTGGGAGTATACAACCCTTTAACAGAAAAAGAAAATTTTAAAATCAATATTTACATCAAAAAAAAAGGATTACAAATAAATCCCGAAAGCATTTTGATAAATGAAGAAAAAATTAATTATTTAAAATATAAAGCAGAACTCAAAGTAAAATCCAGCTTTAATAAAAGCATTATTAGTATTTCACTAACTAATTCAAGAGATCTATTAACCCACATTTACGATAAAAGCACAGGAAAATACATTAACATTGACTTTAAAGATAATTGGAATGTAGCACATAGTATAAAATTTAATAAGGAGTACATTTTAGCATATATAACAGATTTTGACAAAGAAATTAAAATATCTAAAAATATTTTGCAAAAACGTATTGATAGTAGAAAAATTGAAATTGAAAAAACAGAGCTTAAAACAGAATATAATGAAATAGAGGATTATTACATATACAGTATGAAAATTCCAAAATTATTTGAAAAATCAAACACCCCCTCAGAAACTTACGAAACATTTATTATAGCAAATTATTACCCCTGTGAAAATTTAAATATTCTGTTTTTAAATTTAAGCTTATACTCTGATCAATTACGTTTTCTAAACTCCATTTATGATGAGAATGATAGAAAATTAAAAATTGAGCCTCCTGTGAGAGCTTTAAAGAATTCAAAAATAATAAAAGAAACATTAAATATAGTATTAAGTCCACAAAAAATAATAGAGCTAACAAAAAACATTGAAAATGATATTACTTTAAAATTAAAATCTTACGGAGAAAAGGGCGAATTCACATTTGAAATATATAAACCACTTCTTTTAAAATTCTTAAAAGAAGTGGATCATTGCATAAAAAATTTGCAATCAAGTAGGCATAAACTTTAACTCATTGAAGTTTACACATTTGATTGCAAATTTACTAATAAAACTTTACTTTTTTAAATAAGTGTATTATCATTAATTTCAGTGCTTAATGCAATAAAAGATCAAACGATAGGAGCTTAAAATGTATCAAATAAAAACTAACAAGATGCCTTTTAATAAAGTAGTAGACCGAAGATTGAAAATATTTTGGGTCATCCAAAAACTAAGCACCAACTATTTTATATCTAAAAAAAAATATTCTCTAAGCAATGTTGTAGTAATGACAAATTCTATATTGGAAAAAAAAGGATTTAAAAAGGTCACTAAAAGAACAATACAAAATGACATAAAAATTTTTGAAAATTTAGGATTAATTAAAAGCCATTTCAATCCACTTGGAAAAAACAATGGAAGTTTTACTTACTACACCATAAATAAAGCACTTGAAAAATTAGCTAAAAAAATTATCAGTACAGCATATTTTATTGATAAAAAATCAAAGCATGAAAAATCAAAAAATAAGCAACTAAAAAAATTTAAAATAATAGAAGAATCTCAAAAATATAAAATTTCACATCAAATAACTTCACATGTATTAAGTAATGATATAAGTAAAAATTATAAGAACTCTAAATATTTTTTTAGAAAAAGAAGTCAAAACATAGAAAAAACTATAAACTTCTTAGAAAAAAAAATCAAAAAAAAATCAAAAGCAATAAATCTAAAAGAAATAAAAAAAATAGCAGAAAATAAAATAACTTATAAAAATTCATTATGGAACTTGAAAGATTTTATGGAAGAATTAAACGAATATAAAGAAAAAGAAATTATAAAGTTCTTCAAAAAAACTCTAGAAAAAAAGAAGAAAAAAATATGGTTTATGGCAAAAAAATTCAAAAATACAGACTTTAATGAACTAATAACAGAATTTAAAATTAAAAATAAAATAGAAAAAGAAAAAAATCCCAAAAAGAAAAATCAAATCAATACATCAAATAACATAAAAAATGCTATTGTATTAATGAAGGCTCTAATAAAAAAAAATATGATAAAAAAATTCCAAAGTAAAGCAAAAAAATCTAATGAAAAATAAAGAAACAAAAAATAATTTTTTTAACAAAATTGAAAAATCAAAAAACAAAATTATTTATCATACAAAAATTTTTAGCATGATAAATAATTTTGAAGCAAAACCAAAAAAAGGAAAATTTTGGCTTTGCCTAAGAAATGTATTTAATAATAGAAAATACGAAAGTTTCCATTTATTTTCAGTAAAAGAAAATGATAAATTTTTAGGAATTTTTTACGGTTTCATAAACCTTCCAAAACCATTTGTTATATTTTATTCAGAAAAAGGAACAAAAAAAACCATAAAATTAAAAAAAATACTTTATATGGAATTCAAATTTAAAAAAGGAAGTGTTTTTTGTTATTTAAGAAGCTTATATATATTCACCAAAAATAAAAATAAAAATAAAGTTTTTTATAAATCTCTTCTAGAAAGAACTTTAAAAATCGAAGAAGAAATACATAAATTTTATGGCAAAAAATACGAAAGTAATAAAGGGATATTAAATTGGATACAAAAAAACCAAAAATAATAACAATTGCATCAATAAAAGGAGGAGTGGGAAAAAGTACAACAGCATTAATGTTTACTGAAATCCTCTCAAAAAAAAATAACAAAATATTATTGATAGATTTGGATCCACAAGCAAGTAGTACAAGTTTTTATATTAATCTCTTAAGAAAAAAAAATCTTAGTCCAAAAGATATTAATATATATAAAGTTCTCAAAAAAGAAATAGATATAGAAAATTCGATAATCAAAATAAATAATAATGCAGATTTCATAGCAAGCCACATAAACTTAAGCAAATTTAATGAAGAGAGTATTTCGCTAAAAGAAAATTTGCTTAAGATTTTTTTAAGCTTTATTCAAAACAGATACGATTTTATTATAATGGATACTGCACCTACATTGGGAAGTTTGCTCAATAATAGTTTAATCATTACAGATTACTTAATTATACCTTTAACAACAGACCAATGGGCAATTGAAAGCTTAGATCTAATAACTAGTAGATTAAATGATCTTTTTAGAAGGGATTTGCCAATATTTTACTTAATAACCAAATTTATTGAAAGACAACATATTGATAAAGAGCTTAAAAAGTTTATCGAGTGTGAATATAAGAGCAGATTCTTAGGAAGTGTTCCAAAAAGAGATAATTTACGTAAAATCATTTTTTACAGAGAGAAATTCAATTTTAATGAGGATTATTATAAAGCTTATGAAAATATACTTGAAAATTTTTTAAGCATACTTTCAAATTAGTTCCATATGGAACTAAAAGTTCCATATGGAACTAATTTGAAAGTATGCAATGGAGTAAAAATAGACTATGAAATTAAATAAAAAAATAGAAATTGTTAAAAGAGTTGAATTTAATGGAAATGAAATTAAAAAAAACAGAGAATCTAGATACTTAGAATTGAAAGAAAAATTAAAAATTTTAATAAAAGAAGAATCTTACAACAAAATTGAAACAGCCCGAATTTTAAAAGAAATTAATGATAATAAATACTATGTTATAGATAAATATAAAAGTTTTGGTCATTTTATAAAAGATTATAATATGGCAAAAACCACTGTTTATAGATACATTAAATTAGTAATAGGCATCGACAGTGGAAAAATCAATTATGAATTGATTTTTAAAAAAGGAATATATTATGCTATGCAATTTTTAGAAAATAATGGAATTATAACTAATTCAAAAAATATATTAAATAGGTCATTTAAATTAAAAATCGAAGATGAAAAAAGCTTTAATTTTTATAAATCAAATACAAGCTTTATAAGCTTTTTGCTAAAAGAGCTATATTATGACAATCAAAAATTACTTATGGATATTAAAAATAAATATGACAATTTAAAAGATAAAAAATAATATTCTAAATTCAGAAAATATTACTACACGCAAAAAATGTTTAAAAAATACTTTACAAAAAAATAAAATACTATATAATAATCTATATAGATTGAGATGCAATGTCTCGCTCTTGTTGTTTGATTAGAATAATAAGTTGGCTACCTAAAGGTAGCCTTTGTCATTTTTGCAAATGATTAAGATAGGAATTATATGCCCTTATATCAATTCTATTTTTCAATATAATGCTTGTTTTAAACTGGAAATAAACAACTAATAAAGATTATAAAAATTTAATTTTTATAATCTTTATTTTCAATTGATTCAACCATTACTAGAAAGTCCAAAATTTTATATTTTTTCAAACTTAAATCTTCCAATCCAACCTTAATTTTAACTTCATTGTTCTTATAAGAAGCATCTTCTTCTTTAATCATTTTTTCCAGTAAAGACTTAGACAAAACAAATGAAGAATAATTAATCCAGTTGCCAAAAAAATGGTTGTTATCTCTTTTGTAGCTTGCCTTTCCTTCAATTCTAGTTCCATCTGGTAGTAATAAAGAAGTATGCTCTGTTATACTATGGTTTCTAAACCTTGTATATAAAACTATTTTGGTTATTCCTGTTTTATAATTAAAAATTCCTTTAAGTTCTGCATTTTTGTTTAAACTTTGGTATATTCTAAATGTTTTTCCAAATTGATCGTGCTCAACGTTTAAGGAAGCGCAAGATATTAATAAAAAAAATACCAACAATTTTAAAAATTTTAATTGACTTTGATATAATCTCACATCCCTCTCCTTTGATAAAAAAATTATAGACTAGTGAACATAATAATATATTTTTTATTAGATCATTGCAAACAATTTTTGATAAATTAATTATTATTTCTTTATATCATATTTTAAGGGTTTTTGATTGCTACTTTTTTGGTATTATTTTTGCTATCAATGTATAAGAAAGCTTTTAAACCTAATAAAGGTGCTTTAAAAACAAGAAAGTTCTTATAAAGAACTTTTATTACAACAAAGGAAGTGTTAAATATGAAATTTAATTTAAAATTCAATATTAATTTATTTTTTAATAAAAAAATAAATTATAAATGCTCTATTATGGAATAATTTAGGTGCGTTTAATAATGTTAATGTGAAATTATATTTCATATATAATAAAATATAGGCAAAATTTAAATTTATAAAAACTTATAAGGATGCTTGTATGAAAATATTGATAAGAAAGTTAAAATTTGTATTAATTCTTAATTTAATTTTATTTATTTCTTGTGTTAATAAAAGTAATGGAAACAAATTGGTTTTTAAGCTAAATATTGGAAGTGAGCCTGCTACTTTAGATGCTCAACTCATAAACGATACAGTAGGATCGGGAATTGTAAGCCAAATGTTTCTTGGTATTTTAGATGGAGACCCTAGGACTGGGGGATACAGGCCCGGACTTGCAAAAAGTTGGGATATTTCTGATAACGGATTAGTTTATACGTTTCATTTAAGAGATAATCTTGTTTGGAGCGATGGAGTAGCTATTACTGCCGAGGGAATAAGAAAATCTTATCTGAGAATTTTAGATAAAGAGACTGGATCGTCTTTTGTTAACATGATTAAGTCTGTTATAAAAAATGCAGAAGAGTATTTTGATGGCAAAGTAAATGAGTCTAATCTTGGAATTAAAGCTCTTGATGAGAAAACTTTGGAAATAACGCTAAAATCCCCAAAGCCATATTTTCTTGACATGTTAGTACATCAAACATTTGTTCCTGTTCCAATGCATGTTATTGAAAAGTATGGACAAAGATGGACAGATCCTGAGAATATGGTTGTTAGTGGTCCTTTCAAATTAAAATCTAGGGTTTTAAATGAAAAGGTTGTTCTTGAAAAGAATAATAAATATTATAATTCCAAAGACGTTGTTCTTGATAGTATTATATTTTTTGTAGCAGATAATAGCATTACAGCTTATAATATGTATTTAAATGATGAACTAGATGCAATTTTTAATAATGTTCCACCAGATTTACTTAAGGATCTTAAGCTTAGAGACGATTATTATTCGATGGGGACCAATTCAACCTCTTTTTACTCTTTGAATATAAAAGTAAAACCGCTTGACGATGTTAAAGTTAGAAAGGCGCTGTCTCTTGCTATTGATAGAAAAACTTTAACAGAGAACGTTCTTAATGATAGTTCTATTCCTACAAGAAGAGCAACTCCAGATTATATTGATTACTCTTATAAAAGCACCCTAAGCTTATTTGATGTTGAAATGGCAAAAAAGCTTTTGGCGGATGCAGGATATCCTAATGGTAAAAATTTCCCTTTATTGAAAGTAAAGTATAATACAAATGATCGCCAGAGAAAAATTGCTGAATTTATTCAAAATCAGTGGAAGAAGAACTTAAATATTAATGTCCAACTTGAGAATGAAGAATGGTCAACATATATAAATAGCAGGGTAAATGGTAATTATGAAATAATAAGGGCAGGGTGGTCAGGAGATTATGCTGACCCCATGACATTCTTAAGTATCTTTAAAACGGAAAACTCATCTTTTTCATCTTATGGCTATTCGAATTCTGAATATGATAAACTTTTAATAAAATCAGATAATGAAAGAAATATTTTTGAAAGACAGGAAATTCTAAAAAAAGCAGAAGCAATAATAATTGAAAGAGATTTTCCGGCCATATTTCTTAATATAACTTCTTCTAGTTATCTTTTTAGAAACGACAGATGGAAAGGTTGGGAACCAAATATTTCAGAAAGATTTAATTTATCTGAAATAAAACCAATTAAATGATTTATTTTTTATTTTTTCCTAAAAATCAATTTTTAATTGTAGATAGCTTAAAGCCATATCAAAAGATATGGCTTTAAATAAAAATAAGAAATGAATTCTTAATTTAAGAATTCATTTCTTATTAAATTAATTATTTTAGAATTATTATTATTTAAATAAAGTAAATGCTGGTATATTAATACTAGAAAAAATATTGCGAAAACAGACAGTACCATTCTTTTCCTATCAAGGTTTGTATTTCTTTAAAAGAAAAGTGTAAGATTTTAAGCTGTTAAGTTATTTTTATATTAAAAACATCGTGAGGATGGGATTCTTTTAATGCAGAATGGCTTATTTTTACAAACTTAGAATTTATTTTTAAATCAGATATTGTAGTTGCTCCTAAATAACCCATTCCAGACATTAAACCACCTTTTAATTGAGCTAAAATATCTTTCAATGTTCCAGAATACGGCACCATGCCTTCAATTCCTTCGGGGACTAATTTTTTAGGTTCGTTGTTTTCTAGTTGAAAATATCTTGATTTAGAGCCTCTTTTCATGGCAGAAATAGAGCCCATTCCAACGTAAGATTTGAATTTTTTTCCGTTGTAAATTATTTCTTCCGAAGGAGATTCTTTTGCGCCTGCAAAGAGATTGCCTATCATTGCGCTGTCAGCTCCTGCTGCAATGGCTTTAACCACATCTCCTGAAAATCTGATTCCGCCATCTGCTATAATGCAAATATTTGTATTTTTACAAACCTCATAAACATCGCAGATTGCTGTTATTTGGGGAACGCCAACTCCTGCAACGATTCTTGTTGTGCATATGCTCCCTGGACCTATCCCTACTTTTAAACAGTCTGCTCCTGCGCTTATTAAATCCAATGCAGCTTCTTTAGTTACTATGTTGCCAGCAATAAGATCTAGGTTTGGGTACTTGTTTTTAATTGTTTTTACAAGTTCTATTATTCTTGTAGAATGCCCATGGGCAGAGTCTATAACAAGAATATCTACATGTGCTTTTACAAGCTCTTCAACGCGCTCTATGGTATCAATATCGATGGAAACAGCAGCACCGACTCTTAGTCTGCTGTTCAAATCTTTGCATGCATTAGGAAAATCTTCTTTATGTTCTGCATTTTTGCATATTTCGGATTTTTGTTCGTTTGTGTCTCTATTAGTGTTAATAGTCTTTTGGAATTTATATGTTTTTACTTTTTCTACTTCTTTTCTTTGATCCTCTATTGACATGTTTTTATGTATAATTCCTATTCCACCTTCTTTAGCAATGGCTATTGCCATTTGGCTTTCTGTAACAGTATCCATTGCTGAGCTTAAAAATGGTATGTTTAGGGATATGTTTTTTGTCAATTGTGTTTTTAAGCTAACCTCACTAGGTAATACAGAGGATTTTCTTGGAATCAAAGACACGTCATCAAAAGTCAAAGCTTCCTTTATTATCTTATTTGTCATAAAGTTTCCTTTTTATTGTTTTTATTATTCCCATTCTATGGTTGATGGAGGCTTAGAAGATATGTCATAACAAACCCTATTTATACCTCTAACTTCATTGATTATTCTTGAAGAAACTTTTTTTAAAAAACTATAAGGAAGTTCAGTCCATTCTGCAGTCATGAAGTCTTGGGTATTTACACATCTAATTACAGCTGTGTATTCATATGTTCTTTGATCTCCCATTACGCCTACAGATTTGACAGGAAGCAATACAACAAATGCTTGTCTTATTTGATAATATAAATCATTTATAAAAAGCTCCTCTGTGAGAATATTGTCTGCTTCTTGTAAGATAGTTATCTTATCTTGTGTTACTTCTCCGATTATTCTTATAGCTAGTCCTGGGCCTGGAAATGGGTGTCTATAAAGAGATTCTTTTTTAATGCCTAGATTTATTCCGATTTGAATTATTTCATCTTTAAAAAATTCATTTAAGGGTTCTAAAAGTTTTAAATTCATATTATCTGGGAGTCCCCCTACGTTGTGATGAGATTTAATTTTTGAAGAAACACTATCTTTTGATTTAGATTCAATTACGTCAGAATAAATTGTTCCTTGAGCCAAATATTCTATATTTTGATCTTCTAGAGTAATTTTTTCAAAAACATCTACAAATTCTTTTCCTATTATTTTTCTCTTTTCCTCAGGATCACTTATATTTTTCAAATGGTTCAAAAATTTTATAGAAGCATCAATGTATTTTATATTTAAATCATATTGATGTTTTAATTCTAGTATTTTTTTATCTTCATTTTTACGCAACAATCCGGTGTTTACAAAAACGCAGATTAAATTTTCTTTTATTGCTTTTTTTATAAGTAATGCACAAACCAAAGAGTCTGTGCCACCAGAAAATCCCAAAATAACCTTTTTGCTTCCCACTTTAAACTTAATTTTTTCCACAATGGTTTCTATATTGCCCTCTAGTGACCAATTAATTTGAGCTTGGCAAATTTTAAAAACAAAATTCTTAATTATTTGATCACCAAATTCAGAATGAGTTACTTCTGGATGGAATTGTAGACCGTAAATTTTTTGAGTTTCATTTGATATGGAAGCAATACAATTTTTTGTAAAAGCTAATTGTTTGAAATTATCCGGAATCTTTTCAATACTATCTCCATGGCTCATAATAATTTGAAATTTGTTTGGAAGTTCTGAGAATAAAAGAGATTTTTCACCTTTTAAAAAGATTTCAGAGCTTCCATATTCTTGCTTAGAGTCTTTAGATACTAGGCCCCCAAATAATTTAACAATTATTTGCATTCCATAGCATATGCCCAAAACAGGTATTTTTAAATTAAAAATTTCCATGTCCAAGGTAGGAGCTTCTTTTGAATAAACAGAAGCAGGTCCCCCACTTAATATTATTCCTGAGATGTTCATATTTTTAATTTCTTTTAAAGGAGTATAGTAAGGCATTACTTTTGTATAAACGCCAATTTCTCTAATCCTTCTTGCAATTAGTTGACTATATTGGGATCCAAAATCTAATACAAGTATTGCCCGAGCATTCATAATACAAGTCCTTAAAATAAATTAAAAGTTTTCTTATTAAACATATTTTATTTAATTTTAGCATATTTGGCTTTTCTTATGTTGATTTTAAAATTAAATTAAAATATTTTTTTCAAATTCTTCAATAAGTGAACTTGAAAAAATTTCAAATAAGTGAACTTGAAAAATTTGAAAAAAATTGAAAAATTATTTTTTCAAATAAAAAATTGAAAAGTAAAATTGTTGAACTAATAATTCATACATAAAAAGGAGGCACAAATTAATGAAAAAGAATACATTAAGTGCAATATTGATGACTTTATTTTTATTTATATCTTGTAATAATTCAGGAAAAGATGGGAACGCTGCATCTACTAATCCTGCTGATGAGTCTGTTAAAGGGCCTAATCTTACAGAAATAAGTAAAAAAATTACAGATTCTAATACGGTTGTGCTAGCTGTAAAAGAAGTTGAAGCTTTGCTTACATCTATAGATGAACTTGCTACTAAAGCTATTGGTAAAAAAATACACCAAAATAATGGTTTGGATACCGAAAATAATCACAATGGATCATTGTTAGCGGGGGCCTATGCAATATCAACGCTAATAACACAAAAGTTAGGTGGATTGAAAAATGAAGAATTAAAGGAAAAGATTGCCGCAGTCAAGAAATGTTCTGAAGAATTTACTAATAAACTAAAAAGTAGTCACACAGAGCTCGGCAAACAGGATGCTCAGGATGATGATGCAAAAAAGGCTATCTTAAGAACACATAATACTAAGGATAAGGGTGCTGAAGAACTTGATAAGTTATTTAAAGCGGTGGAAAACTTGTCAAAAGCGGCTAAAGAGATGCTATCCAATTCAGTTAAAGAGCTTACAAGTCCTGTTGTGGCAGAAAGTCCAAAAAAACCTTAATTAAGATCAATATTATAAGATTAATTTGTTTTAAAAAAGTAACTGGAAAAATAAAGTCAATATAAGTCAAGAAAGATTTCTTGGCTTTTATTTTTTTATTTTTCCCAAAAAATTTTTTAAAATTCATTTTAAATAAGTATTAAATGATTTTAACTTTAAGTTCTTTTTTTAGAATAAAAACCTATTTCAAAAGCCGTTAATAAATTGAATTTAAGTATTCTCTAGATATAAATAAAATTAAGTAGTAATATTTTGAAGGCTTAAATGGTTTTTCAGATTTTAAAGATAATATGAGTAGTTTTTTAGGTTCATGGATTCGAATGAAGTTTATTCATAGGGGAAAATAATCTTTTTAAGATTTTAAAGATAAAAACCTTTTTCATTATTTAGAATTTGGTTTTTTAAAATTGCAAATTTTAAATTTTTTTTATAAATGGCAAATAGTCAATAAATATAAATAAATTTAAGAATAAAAATTAGACACAGTATTATCATTACTGGAGAGATTTTATTTCTTTTATTTTCCAATAAATTAAGTATTATGTTTATTAAAACATAAAATATTATTCCAATACTTATCCCGGAAGAGATGTTGTATGTTAGGGGAATTAAAAAAAATATTAAAAAACTCGGAATATTTTCTCTTATATTAGAGAAATTAATTTTCAATATTTCTCTGCACATTGAAAATCCTACATATATTAGCGCTGCAGCAGTTGCACTAGCTGGAACAGCAATAAATAATGGTGAAAGAAATATTGCAATGAAAAACATTATCCCCGTTACTATTGTTGTAAGCCCAGTTTTACCACCTTCTTCTATTCCTGTGCAACTTTCAATGTATGCGGTTACAGTTGAAACTCCCATTATTGCTCCAAAAGTAGTAGAAATGGCATCAATTAAAAATATTTTTCCAACATTAGGAATTTTTCCGTTTTTGTCCAACATATTACCTTTTGCTGCCACTGCTATTAAAGTGCCCAAAGTATCAAATAAATCGTTAAACAGTAATACCAATACAATTGTAATAAAACTCCAAAAATGTTTGCTTAATATGTAGGAAAAATCTAACTGGTTAAATATTGGTCCAATAGATTCGAATCTTAAAATTCCATCTGGAAAACGTATTCCGGCAGCAACTGCGCTTTCTGGACTAAAGATAGCATATATCCAGGATATAGCAGTTACTGAGCAAATTGCCCAAAGTATACTTCCCCTTACATTTAATTGTTCAAAAATTACAATAAAAAATAATCCTAAAAATGTAAGTAAAACTTTTAAGTCAATAAATGATCCAATTCCAACCAATGTAGCATCATTTTTAATAATAATTCCCCCATTGACAAAGCCAATAAAAGCAATAAAAAGTCCTATTCCAACCGTAATAGAGTATTTTAAATTTACTGGTATGGAATTTACAATGCTTTCTCTAGCTCTTGATAAAGAGAGCACAATAAAGATTAGCCCTTCGGTAAAAACAGCAGCTAATGCAACTTGCCAAGGAATATTCATTCCAATTACCACAGAAAATGCAAAAAATGCATTAAGTCCCATACCTGGTGCTAGTGAAATAGGGGTATTGGTATAAAGCCCCATTAATATGCTAGAAAGTGCTGATGTTAAGCAAGTTGCAGTAACTAATGCACCAATTGGCATGCCTGTGCTAGACAATATTGCTGGATTAACAGCTATTATGTATGCCATACTCAAAAAAGTGGTAATACCACCTATAATTTCTTTTTTATAATCGATGGTTTTATTTTTAAATTGAAATAATAATGTTTCTTTGGCTTGATTCATTACAGATTACTCCTCAAATTTTATTTTATATCAAAAATAAAACGAACGCTATTTATCAGATTCTAATCTATTAATAAAATATATTGGTTATTGGTAAATTAAATTTTATGAAAAAATTAATAGCCATAAATAAATTTAATAATAAAAATTAAGCACAATATTATTAGTACAGGAGAAATCTTAATCTTTTTTTTACTAAAAAGATTAAATGATACATTGACTAAAATGTAAAATGCTGCTCCAACAAAAAATCCCGAAGAAATACTATAAGTTAAAGGAATCAAAAAAAATATTAAAAAGCTAGAAATATTTTCTCTAATATTAAAGAAATCAATTTTTATTATTTCTCTACACATTGAAAATCCTACATATATTAGCGCCGCAGCGGTTGCGCTTGCAGGAACGGCAACAAACAGGGGAGCGAAAAAAACTGCAAATAAAAATAATACTCCAGTTACAATTGAAGTAAGGCCCGTTTTTCCACCCTCGGCAATTCCTGTAAAACTTTCAATGTAGGTAGTAACAGTTGAAACTCCCATTATTGCTCCAAAAGTAGTAGCAATGCCATCTACCAACAATATTTTTTTTGCATTGGGAATTTTTCCATTTTTATCCAACATCCCACCTTTTGTTGTAACGCTTATTAAAATACCTACAGTATCAAATAAATCATTGAACAAGAGAATAAAAACTATTGATATAAAGGTCCAAAAATGTTCATTTAAAACATAAGAAAAATCTAATTGATTAAATATTGGTCCAATGGATTCAAATTTTAGAACTCCGCTGGGAAGATGTATTCCAATAGATTTGGCGCCTTCTAAGTTAAATATTGCATATATCCAAGCTGTTAGAGTAACTAGACTAATTGCCCAAAGTATACTTCCTCTTACATTTAATTGTTCGAAAATTACAATAAAAAATAATCCTAGGAATGTAAATAAAACTTTTAAGTCAACAAACGATCCAATTCCAACCAATGTAGCATTATTTTTAATAATAATTCCCCCATTGACAAAACCAATAAAAGCAATAAAAAGTCCTATTCCAACCGAAATAGAGTATTTTAGATTTATTGGAATAGAATTTATAATTTGCTCTCTTATTCTTAAAAAGGATAAAAGAATAAAAATTAGTCCTTCAATAAAAACAGCGGCTAATGCAACTTGCCAAGGAATGTTCATCCCAATTACCACAGAAAATGCAAAAAACGCATTCAAACTCATTCCAGAAGCTAATGCTAAAGGCGTATTGGTATAAAGCCCCATTAGTATAGTAGAAAATGCTGCTGTTAGACAGGTTGCAGTAACTAGCGCACCAATTGGCATGCCCGTGTTAGATAGTATTGCTGGGTTAACAGCTATAATATATGACATACTTAAAAAAGTAGTAATGCCTGCGAAAATTTCCTTTTTATAGTTAATATCACTGTTTTTAAATTGAAAAAATAAACCTTTTACATATTTCCCCATAAAACTTTCCTTTTTATTGTTTAAAAATATTTTCAATAATAACCTGGTCTTTTAATTCTTTTTAAAGGTCTATTGCACCTTATTAAGCATATTGTTCTGAAAAAGAATATTTTCACTATCAGGCAAGTTTGAAAATACAATGGTTTTAATAATTTTTTCAGAACTATTTGTAATAACAAATTTTTTCGCTTTAATAAGCTTTAAATAAGCTTTTAAAGAAATATCTTTTCCAACGCTAAAAAAGGTTTGAAGATATTTATCATCAATTAGCTTGTGACGATCAAATAGAAATAAAGCAATTATATCATTTTCAACTTTTAAAAATAAAGGTTCTTTGTACCTTAAATTCCAAGTATTAGAAATGGTAAAGTAATGTCTTAAAGAAATTTTATTATTCTCTTGAATTAATTTAATATATTTAGAGTCTTTTTTTAATTCAGGAATACCATTAAAAGAAATTGTAGAACAAGACAATGTTAAAAGTATTAGATAGAAAAATAATAAATATTTTTTAAAAATTTTTAAGATAATAAACAATATGTGGGGGGTTTTATAAAATTTTGTTTTTAAATGCATATTCTAAAGTATTTTTTGTATTTTTGAAATTGACATCAATAAACCTTGGATCATATTGCAAGGTATCCTTAGTCCAAACTTGAAAAGAATCCTCGTTAAATAAAAAGACTAGCTTTTTGTTAGGGTTTAAAGCTTTCGACATAAGAGTAAAATTATCTTTATCAAGATTAATGTATAAAAACTTAAAATTTCCAATACTAACTACCTTAGAAATGGCAATACTTCCAATATATTTATTGTCTTGAATTAATTTCAAATACCCTTTAGTAAAGGTTAAATTTGAATCTAGCATAACATTTAAAAAAACAGTAAATTTATTGCTCGATTTATCTTTTTTAATGTATATTTGACTATCTGGATAAAAATAAAGAAAATAATCCGCTCTTTCAATTTTTTCAAAATTCTTTTCTAAATCTTCAGCAATATTCAAAATCTTGCAAGAATAGCAAATAAAAACCATTAAAATCAAAGAAAAACTATATTTCATAATTAACTTATATTATACAATACAGAAAGGAGAGTATTTATATTAAATGCATGAAAACAAATTCAGCTCTTATATTGAAACCTCTAAAGCCTATTCGGATTATATAATATTAAAACATAAAATATTGCTTATTCCTGTTCCTATAATAAAAATTGCTATGGGAGAAAATCTTAAAATTTTCGAAATAGGTTTTCAAGATAAACATAAAGATTTTTCAGGATATATTCAATTAAGTGAAAACTCTTTATATATAAATGAAAACATGAGTCTTGAAAATAAAAGATTTACAATAGCAAAACACTTGGGGCATTATTTGATGCATCAAGATCAAATTAAAAATCTATCTAAAAATGAAAATTATTATGGTGATATTCAAGATAGTCAAATGGTAATAGAAGCCAATATATTTGCAGCAAATATATTAGTTCCAACAACTACATTAAAATTAAAATTATCTCAATATAAATCTAGAAAGTACCCTCAAAAAACAATAGCAAAAGAATTTCAAGTAACTGAAAATACAATTTATTTAAAATTAAGCATACTCAATGATCTTAGCAAAATAGACAAAATAAAAAAAAGTAAAAAATTCTTAAAAATTAAAAACACAAAAGAAAAAATAGAAACCAACATTTACCTCCACAATACAGATAAAATTAAAGAATCAATAGCTCTTGATTTGGAAAAATATGAACTTAAAAAAAGGGAACAAATTAAAAAAATATTTGAGGATCTAGAGTAAAAAGCTTTCTTAAATTAAAAACTTTTTGAGTATATATTCCATCTTTACATTAGCCAAAACCAAATAATCTCTACTCTTAATAAGAGAATCTAAATGGTTTTTTGCAATTACAATCCAATACCTATTATCCATAAATTTTTTAGCAGTTGGAAAATTTACTTTCAATGAAAAATTTTTCATAATTTTTTGTTTTTCAAGATAAGATAAAACTTCTGCCTTAAAAGATGCACCTTGGGTTGAACTATAGGCAATAAGTATTCTATATAATTTCTTATTATAAATAAAAAGGTCTTTAATAAAATTAATATTATTATTAAAATTAGATTCATCAACGTAAATATACGCACTATTTTCAGTATCGCTCAAACTTTCAAAATCAAACAAATGCTGTAAATGTTCATAGTCTTTTATTTTAAAATTTGAAATCTTCAAATCAGGGTAATCCATCAAAGATGATAAAGCAGTTAAATTTATTTTATCTTTTTCTGGTATTTTGACCAAAGATACCGTTGAACAGCCGTAAAACAATATAAAATAAACAGGAATTAAAAACTTCTTCACTTAATGCAATTGTATGCTTTTAGCAAAATAAAGTAAAGTAAATAAAAATATATAAATAATTTTGATATAATTTAAAAATAAACTTTAAAAGGATGTAAAATGAGTTATTACGTGCTAAGCAAAATATTTCTATACTCTGGATACTTTGCTATTGGATTTCTGTCTTTTACAATTTTCAATAAAAACTTGAGAAATAAAATCAGAAATAAATTAAAAAATTTATATTTTTTATATTATTTAACTTTTTTTACCCTTTTTATTATTAGCTCAAATTTATCTTATTACTTTACCGAAAAGCAGTTATTGGAAGATTTTAATATTTTTGAAAAAGAATTTCTTGAAATACATAAAATAAACGAACAATTTTTTCAAAAATATCTACTAAACTTCCCAGTACCAATAAGAATGGAATTGATGTCAAAATTTAATCCAATATACACAGTGTTTAATGCTAGTTTTGAGAAATATGCTAAAAACATCGGAAAAAGTTCTTACGAAATTCAAACAAATTATAAAAATTACGCCAAAGCAACAAATTCAGAAATTAAAGAAAAACTTGAACAAATAAAAGAAAATATTACTCCTATTTATAATAAATATAAATTACCTATTCTAAATGGAGAAAATACAGAAATAAGCATTGATGTAAATGGGAATATTATTCCTGTTATAAAAAATGCAAACGGACAAATAACAGAATTGCTGTTTTACGATCAAAATTATAATTTAATCCCCTTTAAAAAATTTGAAAGCCATAAAGTTAGATTTGATTTAATCCCAGAAAATAAAAATATGCACTTTAAAGAACTAATAAACGTTTACTATCTTGATGAAAAAAATATTATCACTCCCATAGAATATTATAAAAATAATATAGATACCAGCCCTTATTACATAGACTTGCAAGAAAATAAAGATAATTTTCTTAAGACAATAAAAATCAAAAAAGAATATGGATTATACATTGAGAAAAAAAAACATCTACAAAATTTAACTGAAAATGATAAACTTGATGATTTTAAAGAATTTTTATCAAAAAATAATAATATCTTTTCATTAAATACAATATTTTCTAACGGCAATCCAATATTTACTTATGCCATAAATGTAAAAGCAAAAAGTATTATAAATTATTTAATAACAAAAGAATTTAATATTAATTTAACAAATCAAAGTTCTCAAACAGCTCTTCATAATGCTATAATTCAAAAATATGATTTAAGTTTTATTAAATCACTAATCGAAAAAGGCGCTAATCCAAATATCAGAGATGGCGACAATAAACTCCCTATAGACTACTGCGATAAAACTAGTGAAATTTATAAATATTTGATCGGAATTTAGCTTTAAAATGATTACTGCTGATTAAATTAGCCTTACAACAACATTCCAAACTAAATTGATCTGATTTATTCCTAAATTTAATTTAAAATAAATAAATTAAATGAAAACAAAGATTAAAAAACAATACTTTAATAATAAATGCCATGAAATTAAATTGAAAATAATCTTTAATGTTTTTTAGAAAAAAATTTTACAAACAGCATTTTAATAATATTATTATTTATTCAACACTTATATTTACAAGATTAAAAAATCTTGTTAAGATATTAAGCGTATTATACAAATTAATTATTTTAATTAATTAATTTGTATTTAATAAAAGGGGAAAACTATGTCAACATCATCAGCATCTATATCTATATTTACAATATTACAAAAAGTAGGAAAAGCCTTCATGCTTCCAATAGCGCTTTTACCAGCAGCTGGAATTTTATTGGGAATTGGGGGAGCATTTACTAACGAAACAATGATTCAAGCTTACGGATTAGAAGAGTTCCTTGGAAAAGGAACTGTAGCTAGCTCGGTACTTTATCTTATGAAATATACAGGAGAAGTAATTTTTGCAAACCTACCTTTAATGTTTGCAGCAGCAATTCCAATCGGACTTGCCAAAGTAGAAAAAGGAACAGCTGCTCTAGCAGGAGTAGTTGGATTTTTGGTTATGCATCAAACTATAAATGGAATCTTGTACATACAAGGAATCACACCAGAAAGCGCAAGCTTAAAAGCATTATTGGAATTAGGAATGCCTGAAACAGTTGCAACTGCAAAAAGTCAGGAATATACAAATGTACTTGGAATATTCTCTCTTCAAATGAGCGTAATGGGGGGGTTGATAGCCGGATTTGTTGCTGTCTTTCTTCATAACAGATTTTACAATATTCAACTACCTACATTTTTAGCATTTTTTGGAGGCACAAGATTTGTGCCAATCATAACCACAATAACAATGTTTGTAGTAGGAATATTTTTAACATTTACTTGGCCTTTTATCCAAGGTGCAATGACTTCTTTTGGAAGAATTGTAGAACAATCAGGACTTTTTGGAACATTTGCATATGGAGCAATAAAAAGATCTTTAATTCCGTTTGGACTTCACCATATATTTTATTTGCCATTTTGGCAAACAGCTGTTGGGGGAACATTAGAAATAAATGAAGAACTCATATCAGGAGCACAAAATATATTCTTCAAGCAACTTGCAGATCCCAATACTGTACATTTTGAAGTTGCAAAAGGAACAAGATTTTTTAGCGGAGAATTTGTTGTTATGATTTTTGGACTACCTGGGGCTGCGCTTGCTATGTACCACACATCAAAACCTGAAAATAAAAAAAACGTAGCTTCATTACTACTATCTGCCAGCTTTACATCAATGCTAACAGGAATTACAGAGCCTCTTGAATTTGCATTCCTTTTTGCAGCACCAGCGCTTTATTACTTTATATACGTTCCTCTTTTTGGACTAGCATATCTTTTAACACACCTTTTAAACGTAGGAGTTGGACTAACATTTTCTGGAGGATTTATAGATATGTTCTTATTTGGAATACTTCAGGGAAATAGCAAAACAAATTGGATAGCAATTCCTATATTAGGAATCTTCTACTTTATCGGATTTTACTTTATATTTAAATTTGCAATCATGAAATTCAATCTTAAAACAATCGGAAGAGAAGATGAGGAGATGGAAAAAGACATGATGATGAGCTCAGAAAAAACAAGCTTATCAGAAACCGCTTCAAAAGTATTAGAAGGTCTTGGAGGAAAAGACAATATTACATACATTGATGCATGTGCATCAAGACTAAGAGTTAATCTAAAACAAATAGAATTTATTAAATCAGATGCTTATTTCAAAAATCTGGGCGCTAGTGGAATATTAAGAAAAGGGAATAGCGTTCAAATTGTATTTGGAGGATTGTCCGATAATATAAAAATGGAAATCGACAAGCTTATGTAAAATTTTGAAAATATAATATAAAAATAGCTAATCCAATAGAAAAAT
>NZ_CP179511.1:0-24005 GCF_030437945.2 Borreliella kurtenbachii
CATTTATTATCTTTTAGTATAATTCCAGATTCAAATAAGGATTACTCACGTAATCACTAAGCAAAGTGGCGCATACTAGCGCCACTAGAATTACTCAGTTTAGTTGATTATGGTGTTTTATCAATAGTGGCCCCGGAACTACTGGACTTAACAGCATCTCCCACCTTCTTTAGACCAGCCTGAACCGCCTTACGAACCACGTCAGTCAAAGCCACGACAGTCTTACTTACAGCCCCCTCAACAGTACTTTTCAAAGCCTTCTCAGCATTATCATGAGCATCCTTCAAAGCAAACTCCCCATCCTTAGCCATTCCCCGCAGAACAATAGCAGCAGCAATCTGATCATTCTTCTTCATCTCATTCTTATCAAAAGCAGCAGCCGCCTTCTCCCCCGTACTCCCAATAGCCGCCTCAATCGGATTTGTAGCATCCTTCACATCCTCAACCCCCTTCTTCTCCTCCTGCTCCTTAGCAGCATCAACAATAGCTTTTAATATCTGCTTACCACTAACCGCACTAACAGCAGCAGCAGCCTTCTCTGCATCAGCAGCATCACCACCCCCATCATTATTATCATTCTTCTTCTTAGCAAACAACTTCCCAGCATCCGCATTCTGCTCATCACCACCAGCACCACCAGCAGCAGCCTCACTCTCCAACTTACCCGCTTCACCAGCCTTCTCAGCAGCATCAACAATCCCCTTTATCCCACTAGCAATCCCATTAACACTCGTTGCGTCACCACCTTTTGCTGCTGCATTAGCATCAACCTTAACAACCTTCCCAATCACATCATCCTTACCACCAGTAGCACCACTAGCAGCAGCCTGAGCAGCTTTTACCATCTCTTCTAACCACCCACTAATTTCTGCTATAGCGCCTTGCACTCCACCACCTTTTGCCCCATCAGCGCCACCTGTAGTAGCACCACCAGCAGCAGCAGCCTTCCCTGCATCACCACCACCATCCTTCTTGCTGTTATTTAGATTATTTAAGCCCTTTTTTGTTTCTTCTAATTTTTAGCCAGAGAATCAAAATAATCTTTTACCTCTGATTTTTTTGGGTCTGCTTTGAATCCCAATGCGTCTGCGACTAATCCGCCAAAAGAGGTAAATACATCTAGGAATCCATTACCTAATTGTATAATTGATTGGTAAAACTTGCTTGTTGGATCATCCTTACTACCCGCTTCACCAACATTGCTTTTGCAATTAACAAAAACAAATATTGCTCCTAAAAGTATTGCACTTGAAATTTTTTCATATTAGTCTCCTTAATGAAAAGTATAAAATATCACTCTAGCTCAAAACGGTTGCTTTGACAAGTAGGTTAGCAACTTTTTTTTTTATATTCTTTTTTTAAAAAAAGAATATAAAAAAAAAAGTTGCTAACCTACTTGTCAAAGCAACCGTTTTGAGCTAACAAACAACTTCCTTTAAAAATATTATATTATAATATAATAATATCAATCAAAAAAATTAGATTAATTATTAAAATTTATTAATTAATAGTTAAAATAACTTTTTCTTAAAAGTATCAAAAAAATAAAATAAATATTAGTAATACCATTACTGCAATGGAAATATAAAATAAATAAAATAAATATTAGTAATACCATTACTGCAATGGAAATATAAAATAAATAAAATACATTACAAACCGAACTATCAAAGCAATATTAAATTATTTTCAAATTAAAAAATTTCAAGTGCAATACTTTTAGGAGCAATATTTGTTTTTGTTAATTGCAAAAGCAATGTTGGTGAAGCGGGTAGTAAGGATGATCCAACAAGCAAGTTTTACCAATCAATTATACAATTAGGTAATGGATTCCTAGATGTATTTACCTCTTTTGGCGGATTAGTCGCAGACGCATTGGGATTCAAAGCAGACCCAAAAAAATCAGAGGTAAAAGATTATTTTGATTCTCTGGCTAAAAAATTAGAAGAAACAAAAAAGGGCTTAAATAATCTAAATAACAGCAAGAAGGATGGTGGTGGTGATGCAGGGAAGGCTGCTGCTGCTGGTGGTGCTACTACAGGTGGCGCTGATGGGGCAAAAGGTGGTGGAGTGCAAGGCGCTATAGCAGAAATTAGTGGGTGGTTAGAAGAGATGGTAAAAGCTGCTCAGGCTGCTGCTAGTGGTGCTACTGGTGGTAAGGATGATGTGATTGGGAAGGTTGTTAAGGTTGATGCTAATGCAGCAGCAAAAGGTGGTGACGAAACGAGTGTTAATGGGATTGCTGGTGGGATAAAGGGGATTGTTGATGCTGCTGAGAAGGCTGGTGAAGCGGGTAAGTTGGAGAGTGAGGCTGCTGCTGGTGGTGCTGGTGGTGATGAGCAGAATGCGGATGCTGGGAAGTTGTTTGCTAAGAAGAAGGATGATGGTAGTGAGGCTGATGCTGCAGGGAAGGCTGCTGCTGCTGTTAGTGCGGTTAGTGGTAAGCAGATATTAAAAGCTATTGTTGATGCTGCTAAGAAGCAGGAGGAGAAGAAGGGGGGAGTTGAGGATGTGAAGGAGGCTACAAATCCGATTGAGGCGGCTATTGGGAGTACGGGGGAGAAGGAGGCTGCTGCTTTTGCTACGATGAAGAAGAATGATCAGATTGCTGCTGCTGGTGGTGCTACTACAGGTGGCGCTGATGGGGCAAAAGGTGGTGGAGTGCAAGGCGCTATAGCAGAAATTAGTGGGTGGTTAGAAGAGATGGTAAAAGCTGCTCAGGATGCTGCTGGTGCTGCTACTGGTGGTAAGGAGGATGTGATTGGGAAGGTTGTTAAGGTTGATGCTAATGCAGAAGCAGCAAAAGGTGGTGACGAAACGAGTGTTAATGGGATTGCTGGTGGGATAAAGGGGATTGTTGATGCTGCTGAGAAGGCTGGTGAAGCGGGTAAGTTGGAGAGTGAGGCTGCTGCTGGTGGTGGTGGTGCTGGTGGTGATAATGCGGATGCTGGGAAGTTGTTTGCTAAGAAGAAGGATAATAATGATGGGGGTGGTAGTGATGCTGATGCAGGGAAGGCTGCTGCTGCTGTTAGTGCGGTTAGTGGTAAGCAGATATTAAAAGCTATTGTTGATGCTGCTAAGAAGCATAAGAAGGGGGGAGTTGCGGATGTGAAGGATGCTACAAATCCGATTGAGGCGGCTATTGGGAGTACGGGGGAGAATAATGCTGCTGCTGCTTTTGCTACGATGAAGAAGAATGATCAGATTGCTGCTGCTATTGTTCTGCGGGGAATGGCTAAGGATGGGGAGTTTGCTTTGAAGAATGCTGCTCATGATAAGGCTAAGGATTCTTTGAAAAGTACTGTTGAGGGGGCTGTAAGTAAGACTGTCGTGGCTTTGAAGAGATGGTAAAAGCTGCTCAGGATGCTGCTGGTGCTGCTACTGGTGGTAAGGATGATGTGATTGGGAAGGTTGTTAAGGTTGGTGATGCAGCAGCAAAAGGTGGTGACGCAACGAGTGTTAATGGGATTGCTAGTGGGATAAAGGGGATTGTTGATGCTGCTGAGAAGGCTGGTGAAGCGGGTAAGTTGGAGAGTGAGTCTGCTGCTGCTGGTGCTGGTGCTGGTGGTGAGCAGAACGCGGATGCTGGGAAGTTGTTTGCTAAGAAGAAGGATAATAATGATGGGGGTGGTAGTGATGCTGATGCAGAGAAGGCTGCTGCTGCTGTTAGTGCGGTTAGTGGTAAGCAGATATTAAAAGCTATTGTTGATGCTGCTAAGAAGCAGGAGAAGAAGGGGGGAGTTGATGTGAAGGATGCTACAAATCCGATTGAGGCGGCTATTGGGAGTACGGGGAATGATAAGGCGGCTGCTGCTTTTGCTACGATGAAGAAGAATGATCAGATTGCTGCTGCTATTGTTCTGCGGGGAATGGCTAAGGATGGGGAGTTTGCTTTGAAGGATGCTGCTCATGCTAAGGCTAAGGATTCTTTGAAAAGTACTGTTGAGGGGGCTGTAAGTAAGACTGTCGTGGCTTTGAAGAGATGGTAAAAGCTGCTCAGGCTGCTGCTAGTGGTGCTACTGGTGGTAGTGGTAAGGATGATGTGATTGGGAAGGTTGTTAAGGTTGATGCTGGTGCTGCAGCAGCAAAAGGTGGTGACGAAACGAGTGTTAATGGGATTGCTGGTGGGATAAAGGGGATTGTTGATGCTGCTGAGAAGGCTGGTGAAGCGGGTAAGTTGGAGAGTGAGTCTGCTGCTGGTGGTGCTGGTGCTGGTGATGAGCAGAACGCGGATGCTGGGAAGTTGTTTGCTAAGAAGAAGAATGATAATAATGGGGGTGGTAGTGATGCTGATGCAGAGAAGGCTGCTGCTGCTGTTAGTGCGGTTAGTGGTAAGCAGATATTAAAAGCTATTGTTGATGCTGCTAAGAAGCATAAGAAGGGGGTTGAGGATGTGAAGGATGCTACAAATCCGATTGATGCGGCTATTGGGAGTACGGGGAATGAGAAGGCTGCTGCTGCTTTTAGTAAGAATGAGATGAAGAAGAATGATCAGATTGCTGCTGCTATTGTTCTGCGGGGAATGGCTAAGGATGGGGAGTTTGCTTTGAAGAATGCTGCTCATGATAAGGCTAAGGATTCTTTGAAAAGTACTGTTGAGGGGGCTGTAAGTAAGACTGTCGTGGCTTTGAAGAGATGGTAAAAGCTGCTCAGGCTGCTGCTAGTGGTGCTACTGGTGGTAGTGGTAAGGATGATGTGATTGGGAAGGTTGTTAAGGTTGGTGATGCAGCAGCAAAAGGTGGTGACGAAACGAGTGTTAATGGGATTGCTAGTGGGATAAAGGGGATTGTTGATGCTGCTGAGAAGGCTGGTGAAGCGGGTAAGTTGGAGAGTGAGTCTGCTGCTGGTGGTGGTGGTGCTGGTGGTGAGCAGAACGCGGATGCTGGGAAGTTGTTTGCTAAGAAGAAGGATAATGATGATGGGGGTGGTGATGCTGCTGCTGCAGGGAAGGCTGCTGCTGCTGTTAGTGCGGTTAGTGGTAAGCAGATATTAAAAGCTATTGTTGATGCTGCTAAGGAGAAGAAGAAGGGGGTTGAGGATGTGAAGGATGCTACAAATCCGATTGATGCGGCTATTGGGAGTACGGGGGAGAATAAGGCTGCTGCTGCTTTTGCTACGATGAAGAAGAATGATCAGATTGCTGCTGCTATTGTTCTGCGGGGAATGGCTAAGGATGGGGAGTTTGCTTTGAAGAATGATGATCATGCTAAGGCTAAGGATTCTTTGAAAAGTACTGTTGAGGGGGCTGTAAGTAAGACTGTCGTGGCTTTGAAGAGATGGTAAAAGCTGCTCAGGCTGCTGCTGGTGCTGCTACTGGTGGTAAGGATGATGTGATTGGGAAGGTTGCTAAGGTTGATAATGCAGCAGCAGCAAAAGGTGGTGACGCAACGAGTGTTAATGGGATTGCTAGTGGGATAAAGGGGATTGTTGATGCTGCTGAGAAGGCTGGTGAAGCGGGTAAGTTGGAGAGTGAGTCTGCTGCTGCTGGTGGTGGTGCTGATAGTAATGAGGCTGCTGGGAAGTTGTTTGCTGCTAAGAAGAATGATGGTGGTGGTGATGCTGCTGATGCAGAGAAGGCTGCTGCTGCTGTTAGTGCGGTTAGTGGTAAGCAGATATTAAAAGCTATTGTTGATGCTGCTAAGAAGCATAAGAAGGGGGGAGTTGCGGATGTGAAGGATGCTACAAATCCGATTGATGCGGCTATTGGGAGTACGGGGGAGAATAATGCTGCTGCTTTTGATAAGAATGAGATGAAGAAGAATGATCAGATTGCTGCTGCTATTGTTCTGCGGGGAATGGCTAAGGATGGGGAGTTTGCTTTGAAGAATGATGCTCATGATAATGCTGAGAAGGCTTTGAAAAGTACTGTTGAGGGGGCTGTAAGTAAGACTGTCGTGGCTTTGAAGAGATGGTAAAAGCTGCTCAGGCTGCTGCTGGTGCTGCTACTGGTGGTAAGGATGATGTGATTGGGAAGGTTGTTAAGGTTGATGATGGTGATGCAGCAGCAAAAGGTGGTGACGAAACGAGTGTTAATGGGATTGCTAGTGGGATAAAGGGGATTGTTGATGCTGCTGAGAAGGCTGGTGAAGCGGGTAAGTTGGAGAGTGAGGCTGCTGCTGCTGGTGCTGGTGCTGGTGGTGAGCAGAACGCGGATGCTGGGAAGTTGTTTGCTAAGAAGAAGGATAATAATGATGGGGGTGGTAGTGATGCTGATGCAGGGAAGGCTGCTGCTGCTGTTAGTGCGGTTAGTGGTAAGCAGATATTAAAAGCTATTGTTGATGCTGCTAAGGAGCAGAAGAAGGGGGGAGTTGAGGATGTGAAGGATGCTACAAATCCGATTGAGGCGGCTATTGGGAGTACGGGGGAGAAGGAGGCTGCTTTTAGTAAGGATGAGATGAAGAAGAATGATCAGATTGCTGCTGCTATTGTTCTGCGGGGAATGGCTAAGGATGGGGAGTTTGCTTTGAAGAATGATGCTCATGATAAGGCTAAGGATTCTTTGAAAAGTACTGTTGAGGGGGCTGTAAGTAAGACTGTCGTGGCTTAGAAGAGATGGTAAAAGCTGCTCAGGCTGCTGCTGGTGCTGCTACTGGTGGTAGTGGGGATGTGATTGGGAAGGTTGTTAAGGCTGATGGTAATGCAGAAGCAGCAAAAGGTGGTGACGAAACGAGTGTTAATGGGATTGCTGGTGGGATAAAGGGGATTGTTGATGCTGCTGAGAAGGCTGGTGAAGCGGGTAAGTTGGAGAGTGAGGCTGCTGCTGGTGGTGGTGGTGGTGATAGTAATGAGGATGCTGGGAAGTTGTTTGCTGCTAAGAAGAAGAATGATGATGGGGGTGGTAGTGATGCTGATGCAGGGAAGGCTGCTGCTGCTGGTAGTGCGGTTAGTGGTAAGCAGATATTAAAAGCTATTGTTGATGCTGCTAAGGAGAAGAAGGAGAAGAAGGGGGTTGAGGATGTGAAGGATGCTACAAATCCGATTGATGCGGCTATTGGGAGTACGGGGGATGATAAGGAGGCTGCTGCTTTTAGTACGATGAAGAAGAATGATCAGATTGCTGCTGCTATTGTTCTGCGGGGAATGGCTAAGGATGGGGAGTTTGCTTTGAAGAATGCTGATCATGATAATGCTAAGGATTCTTTGAAAAGTACTGTTGAGGGGGCTGTAAGTAAGACTGTCGTGGCTTTGAAGAGATGGTAAAAGCTGCTCAGGCTGCTGCTGGTGCTGCTACTGGTGGTAGTGGTAAGGATGATGTGATTGGGAAGGTTGTTAAGGTTGATGCTAATGCAGCAGCAGCAAAAGGTGGTGAAGCAACGAGTGTTAATGGGATTGCTGGTGGGATAAAGGGGATTGTTGATGCTGCTGAGAAGGCTGGTGAAGCGGGTAAGTTGGAGAGTGAGTCTGCTGCTGCTGGTGCTGGTGCTGGTGGTAATGAGGCTGCTGGGAAGTTGTTTGCTGCTAAGAAGAAGAATGGGGGTGGTAGTGATGATGATGCAGAGAAGGCTGCTGCTGCTGTTAGTGCGGTTAGTGGTAAGCAGATATTAAAAGCTATTGTTGATGCTGCTAAGAAGCATAAGAAGGGGGGAGTTGAGGATGTGAAGGATGCTACAAATCCGATTGAGGCGGCTATTGGGAGTACGGGGGAGAAGGCTGCTGCTGCTTTTGATAAGAATGAGATGAAGAAGAATGATCAGATTGCTGCTGCTATTGTTCTGCGGGGAATGGCTAAGGATGGGGAGTTTGCTTTGAAGAATGATGCTCATGATAAGGCTGAGAAGGCTTTGAAAAGTGCTGTTGAGGGGGCTGTAAGTAAGACTGTCGTGGCTTTGAAGAGATGGTAAAAGCTGCTTAGGCTGCTGCTAGTGGTGCTACTGGTGGTAGTGGGGATGTGATTGGGAAGGTTGTTAAGGTTGGTGGTAATGCAGCAGCAGCAAAAGGTGGTGACGAAACGAGTGTTAATGGGATTGCTAGTGGGATAAAGGGGATTGTTGATGCTGCTGAGAAGGCTGGTGAAGCGGGTAAGTTGGAGAGTGAGTCTGCTGCTGCTGGTGCTGGTGCTGGTGGTGAGCAGAACGCGGCTGCTGGGAAGTTGTTTGCTAAGAAGAAGAATGGGGGTGGTAGTGATGCTGCTGCTGCAGGGAAGGCTGCTGCTGCTGTTAGTGCGGTTAGTGGTAAGCAGATATTAAAAGCTATTGTTGATGCTGCTAAGGAGCAGGAGAAGAAGAAGGGGGTTGAGGATGTGAAGGAGGCTACAAATCCGATTGATGCGGCTATTGGGAGTACGGGGGAGAAGGAGGCTGCTGCTTTTGATACGATGAAGAAGAATGATCAGATTGCTGCTGCTATTGTTCTGCGGGGAATGATATCTTCGTTTCTAAAAAACAAGAAATTCAAGAATTCTTATGACAATCTGCTTACAGATTCACCCAGATCTAGTAAATACAAAAAAAGCCCCTATGGGCAAATATTTTACTACTGAAAACGGAGAGAGAAAATTCTCCAACCTAATTTGATAATAATATATTATACAACTTTAATCAAGAGTTCACTTTTTTATTTTTATCTTTTCTACTATTTTCATAATCAATAATAAGATCTGACAAGATATTTTTTTTATATTTAATCAGCCTCTCTAGAATAAAATATATTCTTTTGATATCTTTTTTGCAAAAATCATAAACTTCTTTATCTTGCATTGAAATTCTAATAGACATACTTTGAATGTAATCATTTTCTTCTGTATTTTCTTTATATACATATGATGGCCTGTTTTTTAATATATTTTTATATGTAGCCACAAAGCCTATTTCTTTAACTTTTTCAATAGAAATAACCCCTTCTAAAACTTTCTCATAAATTTTCAAATACATATAAGCTTGGCTTCTGGCAATTATATAAGATTTTATAAACTGTTTAAAACTTTTGAAACCATCATATTTATAAAGTTTTTTTTGCTTAATTTCATGCAAAATTTTCATTCTTTGAATTTTATTATTAATATCTGATTTCAAATTTAATTTCAACTTTTCTTTTAATTCATTGTAATTTTTTAATTCCTCGTCTTGATTTTTATTCAAATTAAATTTTTCAAGTGTGGGTATTTCAACCCTTTTATATAAAGTTACCTGCTCTTTATTTTCCTTTTTCCCCATTCTTCTCTCCTATTTTAAAGCATTTTTACTAAAAATTGCTTGTCCGATATCGGACAATTTTAAACAATCTATATTATAGTTAACATTTCGATTGACTACAAAGAAAAAATGTTTTTTAAAGCATTTTTTACTTCTTTATGATATATTTCTTTTTCAGAGGGCTCTAATCGTCCGTTTATAAGAACTTTTATGCTATTTGAAAAATGAACCTTGCCCTTAATATATTCTCCATACTCTTTATAAAGTAAATCTTCCACTTCTTTTATTGTTTTTCTATTTTTTATAAACTGGTTTTCTACAATAGAAATATTGTATATTTTTTTTCTAAATTTTGTAATACTATTGACTGCATCAATTAAAATAGTAAAACTTTCTATTGACCATATTTCTAGCTGAACTGGAATTATAATATAATCCGCAACATTTAAGGCATTCTTTAAAAGAAAATCTAAACTAGGAGGAGTATCTAGTAAAACATAGTCGAAATTATAATTTTGAATATTTTCATTTAAATGGTGTTCTAAAATAATTTCTTTATAATCAATAGCCTCCGAATTAAATTTTCCTAAAATAGGATGGGAAGGAATTATAGATATATAATCATTAATTTTACAAATGCATTCATTAAAATGAAAATCTCCTTTTAACATACTGTAAGCATTGTACTTTTCAATATTTGAAATATATCTATTAAAATAGGAAGTTAAAGAATTTTGGGGATCTAAATCAATTAATAACACTTTTTTGCCCAATTCTTTTAACATATAAGAAAAAAGTATGGAAAGTGTACTTTTTCCAACTCCTCCTTTAATTGAAGCCATTGTTATGATATCCGATTTTTTAATATCCATTTTTTTAAAATTCCTCCATCTGGTAATTTTTTATTGTAAAATTTGTATACTTTGATTTCCATTTTTTCTAAATGATTTAGCGTAAATCGATAGTATTCGGTTTTTTCTTTTTCTTTTTTCCTCAACAAGGTTCTTAAAGATAATATGTAGGATTTAATAGATCCTTTTTTAAACTTAAACTCTATGTGATATAGCTTTTTTATTGCATAAATTTTATTATCTTCTTTTTTAATAAAGAAAGGTTTTTCAAGGCGATCCCACCCATATTTTATTCCTAAAAATTTATCATTTTCTTCTAATGCAAAAAGGTTAAAAAAGTAATAATCTTTATTATTATTAAATTCTTGAAAGACAAGTCTAAATCTTTGCTCTTTGTTGGTAACTCTAAAATCAATTAGATGTTTAAATATTTTTGTGTAGTATACTTTTTTGCCGTCTATCTCTTCTATCTTGCTAAAAGTGGATTTTTTGATTGAAATGTCGTTAATCCTTATTGAAGCTTTTTTTTGTTTTAGTTTTTCAAATAATCTATTCAATTTTTAGTCCTTTTTCTAAAATGTTATCCAAAATATTATTGGCTATTGTGCCAGCATGTCCTGAAAAGCTGGTTATTTTATTTACTTTCCATTTAGTAGTATAATTGTCTTTAAATTCTCCTGCAAGAACATAAAAATCGGTTTTATACGGTGCGGCTTTTCTCATAAAATGAATTTTATGTTTATAAAGGTTTAACTTGGATAAGAAAAAGTCTTTAATATCTTTTATTTCATAATCGTATTTTAAGTAATCTTTAAAATCTTTATAGTTTAGTAAAGTATTTTTTAGTGTCTTAATGGGGTTTTTGGTTTTAGAAGCTATTGATTTGATTCTTTTGAATAAGCAGTTTTCTATAGAATTCTTTTTATATATATTTATATATTTTTTATTATATACAGTGATATTTTCAGTGATATTTTGAGGCGTAAAACATCCTTTTTCTTCTTTTAAAGCGTCTTTTTCTTTCTTTACTTTTTTAATTAAGTCTGCTTTAGCGCTACTAAAATATGTATTAATTAATTTATGTGCAATAGGTGACACTTTATATATACAAAGCTTTCCTTTAAAATCTCCAAAGTTATTTGAAAATGTTAGTAATCTTTTTTCTAATGCTTTTAGCTTAGCTAAAAATCTTAAATCTGACCGCAGAGTATTAATTGTAGTTTCTTTTTTATTTTCTCTATATATATTTGAGTTTAGTACACGAAGTATATCTCCTTGATGATGAATTCGGAGTTCTTTTACTTTTTCGGAAGTAAAGTGTTCTTTGTTGATTGAGGTGCTGTATTTTTTTTCAAACTCTTTATTTAAGTAAATAATAACCGAAATAATTTTTTTCAGTCTGCAGGTTTTACTAAGTAGTTTGTTTTTATGGGTTTGGTGGTTATGGTTAGATGTAACTGATTTCATTTTTAATCTCCATTTTCAGTGTATTTTTATTAATAATAATCTTATTATAATCAAAATATTTGATTAATTTCAACCTTTGAACTATAATTTTTTAAATTAAAGATTATAGAAATAGCTTTTTATTTTATCCTGCCATGGCTTTGAGGTTTTATAAAAAAGGGCATCAATTAGGATATTGATCTATGAGTTTTTATTTCAGGAGGTTTCTGCTTTAATTTTTATCTCTTTATAATGAAGCTTTGATATTTAGAGTTACGTTTATATCTCTGCCATAAATTGTGTTGAAGTCGCTGTAAGGCTACCTAGTATCATTTGATTTTAGGGTAGTATTTTTAATACCGCAATTGTTACATAGTTTACTTAATGGAAAATATCTATTTATTTTATGCAAAGAGGCTTCACAATACTCTGATTTATGTAACAATTGTCTACGAAAACCCTCTATGCTGTTATAAATTATTAATATTTTCTATAAAATCCTTTTTACATGTCCCGAATTGACAAGCTCTCTATTATTGTATTTTTATTATTTAGTTATAAAGTAAAGAAATAATTTGTGTAAAAAGTCTTTTATTTGATTTAAAATTTTCTTATATAGCTTAGCAGCTTTTAACTAGATTAATTCTGTTGATAGAATCTTTTTATTTTTTTGATATTTTTTAATTTTTAGCGAATATTTAGGATTATTAGTTTGTTAGCCTTTAATTCAAAAGTATTTCTCTTTCTATCTAAAAAAAATTCTAATTAATATTTGTGATAGGGTATTTCCCCGAACTTTATAATATATGCTCAAAGTCATTACTTGGAGTAGTGATATTCGGCTAAGGACTTGATTTAAGTATAAAAAATACTCAAAACTTTTAGCTTAAATTTTTAAATTATTTATTGCATTATTTTTAATAATAAAAAATAGTTAAATTACTAAATTGCTGTATTGTTAATAACAATTATTGTTGTTTAAATTTAAGGAGTTTGAAAATGAAAAGAATAGCATTGTTAATATTGATGAGTTCGTGTAAATGGTATGGGGACAATACTATTGAAGAAGTGAATAAAGATAATGTGATGGCATTTACAGAGAGTGGTCAAATGTTAGATGATACAGATAAAATTATGGGGCTAGGTGAAGAAAAAATTAAAACATTGAGTGCTCAAGATCTCTCAAGCTTGGTGAGTGAAGCAAAGATTGATGCTGAAAAGTCTAATAACGAAATTACTCAAAAGAAAAATGGAAACAATGGTAATAATATAGAAGCAAAAGACACTCCTAAGTTAGTTGAATTAATCAAAAAGTCATCAGAAAAGATCGATTTAGCTTTTAAAGCATTAATTGGCGCAGGTTATAATGTTTCATCAGCAGCTAAGAATAATTTAGAGAATGGATTAAAGATGATAAATTTGCTAGATGAATTGTTGAAAATAGCAATAATTGATGGAAAAGATAATAGTAATAGTAAATATAATGACCTTAAAAAGGCAGTAGATGATTTTAATAATAAAAATTCATCAATATGTGTATCTTTAGAAGATTCAAGTAATAAAAGCGTAATTAAAGTTAATAAATGTGTAAAGACGCTTATGAATAATGTTGAAACGTATTTTGAAGGCTTGTATAATGAGCTTAAAGATAAAAATAGAGATGATCATGGCAATATTATAACTTTAAGTGAGGCGGCTTGTAAAATAAAAAGTGCGGCAATGGCTGTGCATGTTTGTTTTAATCTAAATTAATTTAGAAGGTTTTTATTATTAGAAATAATAAAAAATAAAAAAAATTTTCAATGTTAAAAAAAAAGTTATATAAGGGTTAAATATGCAAAGCACAGCAAAATTTATACAATTAGGTACTTCAATAGTTATACGTTCGGACAAAAAAGATCTTTTTATAAATGTCGAGAAATATAATGATAAGACAATGTATCACATAAAAATAATGTTTAATATTTATAAATTAGGGATTAATAAGAAAAAAATAAATGCCGTTTATTATTAATAAAATGATTTAATCAATCAAAATTTGAAGGATTTAATTTATTTGCATTAAGCAGGCGATAAATTCTTAGGGATTTATTACGGTTATAAAAACCCAATAAAGAAAATTTTTGTAAGGTACAAAGTTAACGGAATTGAAAAATCTTATTTTTTATCATTACATGGGGTTTGGATTAAATTAAAGAAAGAGGGCGATTTTTGCTATTTTAAGAGCCTATTGTGGTGCTAAAAAAAAGAACAGGGTAGGGAAATGTTTCTTTGGCAAAAGTGCTTCTTCAATAGTGTTTTTTCGAATTCTTAACAAAAGTAAAGTGCCCTTAATAAAGAAAGAGAAACCCTTTAAGAGTGATTCGGAAGCCTTTTATAAAAATCACATGTTTCTTGTATTTCCAGCCTAATCTTTGGTGGTTTTATTAAATTTACTCTATACTTATTTTTTATCTTTCATTAAATTAAATAAAGTTTTATCAATTCTATTATTAACACCATGGATTAAAATAGTCGATTCAAGCCTAAAAACATCAACAATTGGGTTTAGCTTTAGTGTATTTCTTAATTTCCCAGATAGGAGTATAATAAACATATGTTAGAGATAAAGGTGAAAAAAATGGTATGTATAAGTAGCTTGTTAGATTGGGTATGAATAAAGCATTAGTAAGTGATTTGGCTGCTATATTTTATAATAATGAAATAACAGTAAAGGATTTAGAGATTGTTAAACCAGAGTTTCAAGGTTTTATAAGAGATGGAATTACACTGTAAAAGACAAAATTAATGCCGTAAAAGGAGAAATTAAAAGCTTAAAAACCGAACTCGACAGTAAATTGAAATTATAGTTAGATGATAGGAATTGTATTTGTCTTTCAAGTTACAATAGTAGATGTTTTAGTTAGCCCATTCTTTTATATAGAGAATAAATTGTAAAATAAATAAAATGTACTGATATTTCTATAATTAATTATAGAAATATCAGTACGCCAACATTGCAATTTATATAAAATATGTAATAAAATAAATCAATAAAAAAAGTTTTGTTTTTTTATTACTAAAAATTGATTCTACTTATAAATAAGTTTGAATTATTTCATTTAGAAATAAAGTTAATATAAACATAAACAAGCAAATAATATAAATAATTTTTGTAAGTATGATTAATGAAAATTAATGACATTGTAAAAACAAATGATCCAAATGTATCTCTTTATAAAGAATTGTCAAGAGACTTTGTAAGAAAAGAAAATATTAATAGTTTAAAAGACTTTTTTATTTTTATAAAAAATAAACTTTCTTCAATATATGATAATTCAACAGAAGCAAATATAGAGTCTTTACTAAAATCCATATTTGAAGAACTAAATTATTCAGTAGAACAACAAAAGAGTGGGCAAATAGAAGGAGTGAAATCCAGAGTAGATATACTACTTTTTGAAAATGATAAAGACAAAGTAGATTTTAATGAAAAATTAGAAGAAGCTAAAAAAAATAATGAGCCTATTCCAGCTGAAGATATCTTGCTTATAGCAGAAGTTAAGCGTCCAGCATTTAGTTTTGATGCTAAAGATAAGGTAAGAGAAGCAGAAGATCAGCTATATAGATATCTAAATCAATATCAAAAACATTATGGGATACTTTCAAATGGAAAGGTATGGAGATTATATGATAAATCGAAAGTACTTTATGGAGAAAAAAGATATATTGAATTTGATTTTTCTAAAATTGAAAAAAAAGAAGAATATGAAGAACAAGAATGGTTTATTTTATTTAGCTATCTTATAAGAAAAGAAAGATACCTAAAAACAAGCAATGTAATAGCAGTTGAAAAAGAACAAATATCTAAAAAAAAAGAGATAATTCAAAAAACTCTTAGAGAGATACTTTATGAGAGGCCTGATGATTCTATAGTATTTAAAATTGCAAAAAATATATATGACAAAGAATTTAAAGTATCAGACAAAGAAATTACTCGTCATATTTTGGCTAGCATACTTGAGGAGTCAATTATTTTTATTTTAAGAATATTTTTTATTGCATATATTGAAGATAACAACATATTTAAGAAAATTTTAGAAGAAAACAAGCTATACAGATCTTCTATATCTTTTAGATATTTTTTTTATGATGAAAATGCAAAAAAGAAATTAGGATATAAAAAAATAATGACAATTTTCAATCTGCTTGATAAAGGAAGTGGTGCAATAAAGTTCCCTATATTTAATGGAGGATTATTTGCAGAAGATAAGGTTAAATATTTAAATAATGAAAGTTTACTCAGTATTAGTGAACTTGAAGAAATATTAGTTAAAATACTTTTCTTTGAAGAAAAAAACATTAAAGATGAAAAATTTATAGAGTATTCAAGGTTAGATCCTAAAAGTTTTGGAGAATTATACGAAACTCTACTTGAATATGATCTGAGAATTGCAGATACTACCGTTCATCGTATTGTTGAAGACGGGGTTTATCTCATTCGTACCGAAGAAGAGCTTGAAAACAAGCGGGTAAACAAAGTTGCTACCTACTATAAAGGCAATATTTATCTTACATCTAGATCACTTGATAGGAAAAAAAGTGGAGCATATTATACTCCAGATGACCTAACTGATTTTATGGTTATATCATCAATTGAAGAACAGCTTAAAACCAAATCTCCTTTAGATATTAGAATCATTGATAATTCTTGTGGATCGGGGCATTTTTTGATTTCTTGTCTAGATTGCTTAACAGAAAAAGTATGGTACGAGCTCGATAAATTTGAAGATGTAAAAAAAGAGCTTGATAAAGAATATAGAGCTATTTTAAAAGAAAGTGAAGAGTATGATGTTCCGGATATTATAAGTAAAGAATTAGTACTTAAAAGGATGTTGCTAAAGAAGTGTATTTATGGTGTTGATATTAATCCTATTTCGGTTGAAATTACTATGCTAAGTTTGTGGATTAATACCTTTATTTTTGGAACGCCGCTAAGCTTTATTGAACATCACATAAAAGTAGGAAATGCTCTCTTGGGGTATACTAAAGATGAATTTTTTGATATTACAAAAAAGAAGTTTGAAAGTGGATTTTCTTTATTTAAGAAAAGGATTAAAGAAATTACAACTATTTTAGAAGATAACTATCAAAAAATTAAAGGTATTAACGATACCACTAAAGAAGATATCGAAAAATCTAAAAAGATATATAAAGAATATGAAGAAAGTGAATATATAGATAATTTGAGAATAATATTTTCTTTAATTAAACTTTATTCATTATCTTTTGACAAATCTTTAAATATAGAATTTAGTGACATTGCGGATGTAATCAGTTTAATTGAAAATATTTTGGGCAATAAAACCTCTAGTGAGGATAAAGAAAAAATGAATAAAATTAGAAAATTAAGTAGCTACTATAAATTTTTCCACTATGGAGTTGAGTTCCCAGATATTCAGGAAGGATTTGATATTGTAATTGGAAATCCACCATGGGAGAAAACTAAGTTTAATGAATCCGAGTTTTTCTCAAAACATATTCCTAGTTACAGGAGACTAAGCATAAAAGAACAAAATAAAATAAAGCAAGAAATGCTTAGTAAAGATAATCATCCTTTGAGTATTGAATACAACGAAGAAAAAAACAGTATAAGCACTATTAACAATATTTATAAATTTGATTTTAAAGATTTTACTAGTGGTGGTGATCCAAATATTTTTAGATACTTTTTAGCATTTAATTTAAAGCTAATAAAAAAAAGGGGCAATTTAACTTATTTGGTTCCTTCAAGCCTTTGGAGTGAATATAGTTCTAGTGCACTAAGAAAACATATATTTGCCAATTATAAACTTAATTATATTTATCAATTTGAAAATAAAAGAAGATTTAAAGATGTAGATTCTCGCTTTAAATTTTCAATATTTCAACTTAGTAATGCTGAAGAATTTACATCAAGCTTTAAAGCAAAATTCATGATTCAAAACGATGATAATATTATTAAAGAAATAACTGGTGATTTGAAAGATAATAAATATGATCCTTATAGAGGAATTGAATTGAATATAGACCAAATTAAGAAACTATCTCCCATTCAAGAACCAATAATTGAATTTAAAGACAAGGAAGAATTTACTCTTATTAACAAAATGTTTGATCAATTTGGCACTCTTAGTCAAGAATATATTGATTTTGGAGAGGGACTACATTTAACAAAGTATAAGGCACTGTATAAAGAATATAATAATGAAAAATTTATATTTCTGTATTCTGGAGCCAATATTCACCAATTTAATTCAAGATTTTTTGAAGATAGAGCTGCAAAAGAAAGTTCTAAATTACTATGGATAGATAAAAAAGACTTAGAAAAAGTATTAACGAAAGACAACCAATATCAAACCGAAAGAGTATTCTATAGAAAAATTGCAAGCAACACAAATGAAAGAACAATGATTAGTGCCTTATCTCCTAGAAATTGTTATTGCGTAAATTCAATGTATATAAATTATGAGAAAACGCCAATATCCATTTATAAAAAATTATTTATTATATCGATTTTTAACACATTTACATTTGACTTTATGATTAGAAGATTTGTTGACTCAAATGTTCAAAAATCATGTTTATATCAATGCTCTATGCCTCAGCCCGAAGAAAAAGAAATTTTAAGTAATTCTTTATATTTAAATCTTGTAAAAAATACGTCTCTTCTGATAGCTAAAAATGATCCTAAGAATTTTAAATATTTACTTTACTTAGAATATTTTGAGTTTGATAAAGAAAAGGTTAATAAAATATTAAATCTAAATGTGGAAGATGAATTTTTCAAAGAAAAAGAAAATGAAAATAACTTTATTGTAGCCAATCTTTACTCATTAACCAAAGAAGATTTTATCATCTTGCTTAGAGATTTTAAGGTGTTAAAAACCAAAAAAGGAGAAGAGCATATTTTATCTTTAATAAAAGGATATGGGAATTATTTAAAAACTAATAAGCTTAATTAAGCATTTTAAAGAGATTTGTGGTATATGTTTTTAGTAAAAAAACATTATTATTATTAAAGGATGAAAAGGTTGTTTTTAGTGAAAATATCTTTTTGTTTTTTATATTAGAAAAAATAATTAAGTATTATTTCGGACAATCTACACTAAATGGTCCACATTTTGTAGTTTTAGAAATTACAAAAAGAGAGGTGATTTAGGAAGCTTAAAAAGTTATAAAAAAAAATTAAATGATATCTTCGAAATCTTAAACAGCAAAAGGTAAATTGCCAATAATTTTTACTAAATCATCGTTTTGTTGCTATATATATATATATATCAATAACTTCTATAGTATTTTATCAATATTGTCGTTTGAGATTTTAACTAATTTCATTCCCCCAGATATGGCAAGATATGGTTTTAGCATTTTTAAATGTTTCTAATTTTTTATCTAGGGTTTTAAATTTATCTATATAAAAATTTATAAAGTTAATTTAATAAATAATTTTATCTATATTTTTTTTTAAAAAAATAAAATTATTACAAAAATTAATGATAATTAGGCTTACTAAATTGAATTTCTATATTGGATCATAAAAGATAAAAGAAAAAATAAAATAAAGTTAAAAACTTTCAAAGCGAGAAATTTATATTGATATAAATTATTTCCTTATGATAAGCCACAAGTTCAGTATTTTATATATAATGAGCAACGCTCCCTTTGCCCCTTGCATGCTGCTGCTGGGAAGGCTCTGGTGAAGCGGGGGTAAGTTGGAGAGTGAGTCTGCTGGTGGTGGTGCTGGTGGTGAGCAGAACGCGGATGCTGGGAAGTTGTTTGCTAAGAAGAAGAATGGGGGTGGTGGTGAGGCTGATGCAGAGAAGGCTGCTGCTGCTGTTAGTGCGGTTAGTGGTAAGCAGATATTAAAAGCTATTGTTGATGCTGCTAAGAAGCAGAAGAAGGGAGTTGCGGATGTGAAGGATGCTACAAATCCGATTGAGGCGGCTATTGGGAGTACGGAGGAGAAGGCTGCTGCTGCTTTTGATGAGAATAAGATGAAGAAGAATGATCAGATTGCTGCTGCTATTGTTCTATTATTTTAATGAAAATTTAAAAAGAAATGGTCAAAACTTTGTTATAATAAAAATATTACAAAACTATCCTTACAGACTAGAAAAAGAATTTAAAGTAGCAACCAATTATTATAAATACTTGGGGGTTAATTGCGAAACTGAAATTTACTATAAACTTAGATATCAAAAGCAAAAATGATATCGATTTAAAACAAATAATAGGTAAAACTGATATATAACCAAATGGATAAAAAAAAAGAACAAAAATAATAAACATTACCAGTATAAAAGGGGGGTGTTGGGAAAAGTATAAGCGCTATAATTCTTGCTACACTTTTATTAAAAGAACACACAGCATTGTTAATCGATACGGACACACAAGCTCAACCACTATTTATCTTTATGAAAAATTAAAAGAAAATAATCTAAGGCTAGAAAGAAAAAACATTTGTGAAGTTTTAAAAGATAATTTATTAATAGCACAATTCTTAGAGCAGGAAACAATTTAAACTTAATTTCCAGCTTATTTGACATTGCATAGTCTGAATGGAGATTTTTATTGCCAAATAAGCGCAAAGATATTGATATACGATATTGATTTTATTTTCGAATTGGTGTAGCCTTAACTTAAGATTAAGTTTTTTATTCAAAATTTACTTTAATTTGTGACCGCCATTGTGAGCCACTGAAGCTTGATTAAGTTTTTATTTAACAAATAATAATAATAAGTTTTACGTCAACATCCTGATTGTCTAAGGCAATGTCACATGTGGCTTTTAAAAAAATATTTTCATAAAAATTTTCTGAATTATAGAAATTATTGAATAAAAAGTGATATGCTTAAGACTCTTAGTCGTCGCAACCAATACAATGTCGCGCCACTCGTTGCCGGCTGTATTTAATAAAGCTTCTATAAGCAATATTAATTATAAGAATTTAAAGAATTCTTTATGCAATTCAAGAATTCAAAAAAAACAGTATTAATTTTAGAAAAAAGACATTAAAACTAAATTGATCGAAAGGAATATCCCAAAAGATTTCCTTAGTAGAATAAAAGATCTTAGCAATGATCCTACAACTTACAAAATGTACTATATGATCTGGATAAGGCCTTAGATGAGCACAAGGGGAGCAATTTGAAGTATGTGCTTGAGCATTTTTTAGATCAGTTCTCTGTTTATCGATATAAAGTTGGAGATAATGAAGCGTACGGACGGGGCTATTAGCGATTATGAGGTCATTTTGAAGGAACGGTTTGGAGAGCTTGTTAAGAAAAAAGTTGAGCTTAATGATTATGTGAAAAAGGTGCTTACAATGGAGGCTAAAGAAAGGGAACAGCGTAGTAGGGAGCATTTGAGAGGATTTATTGATAAACGCTCCTTGACAATGAATTAGCAATTAATAATATAAATAAATTTACTATAAAAGAAAAGTATTTACTTTTTTTAAGTTTTAGTGATTGTAGCTTTTTAAACTATATTATCCATATATATGGATAATAATTTTGATTTATTCAAAATGTGGTTTGACCATAGTTTAATTTTAGTTATATTGGAGAAAAATATATTCTATCTTTAGTAGAGGGGCATGAGAATTTCTGTAAAACTAAATTAATTTAATTGACGCGAGAGCATATCAACAAAATAAAAGTTGTATAGTGGCCTAGGCTATTTTTGCTTATCATCCTTTAAAAGGATTCTTTAGTAAATTTTTTATTAGTCTTGTTAAAATTATTTTTTAATTTGCATAAATATGGCAATTAAAATGCACATTAATAAAAGTGTAAAAAACATGTTATTCTGTTCTATACAAAATTTACAAAATCCAAGACAACTAATAAATAAGCACAATAAAAATGCTATTAGCTTGCTATTAGATTTTATAGTTTGCTTGTTTTTATTTTTACAAGTAATACAAATTTTATAGTCTTTATTAAGTGATTTCTTACAAAAATAGCATTTTTTTATCTAAAGCCAAGGATAACCAATGTCAAACCGAAAGAGTATTCTTTAGAAAGGTTTCAAGAAACTCAAATGAAAGAACAATGATTAGCACTTTGTCTCCTAGAAATTGTTATTGTATGAATACAATAGGTGTAAACTATGAGAAAAGGCCAATATCTATTTACAAAAAATTGTTTGTTATATCTGTTTTCAATTCGCTTCCATTTGATTTTTTACTCAGAAGGTTTGTTCAAGCTGCTAATGTGTCAAAAGCATATCTGTATCAATGCCCTATGATGCAGCCCGAAGAAAATGAGATTTTGGCCAATCCTCTATACTTAGCTTTAGCCAAAAACACTTCCTTGTTAATAGTTAAAAATGATCCCGATAACTTTAAATATTTACTTTACTTAGAATATTTTGAGTTTAACAAAGAAGAAATTGATAAGATATTAAATCTAGATCCCAAAGATGAATTCTTTAAAGAAAAAGAAAATGAAAATAATTTCATTGTGGCCAGTCTTTACTCGTTAACCAAGGAAGATTTTGTAACTTTGCTTAATGATTTTAAGGTTATTAAAAATAAAAAAGGAGAAGATTATATTTCATCTTTAGTAAAAGGATATGAGAATTATTTAAGAAGAATGTGTAAGTATAACGCAGCGTAATCCCAAATAGTGGATATTGCAATTTTTAAAAATTGGTATAACCTTCTTGCTAGGTGTTTCTATAAGCAAGTTTCTACTAGGTGTTTTTATGAGTAAATTTATATGTTTTATATTTTGTGTATTTTGTTTTGTAAAGTGTAGTTTATCGAAAAATAGTGATTTTAAGAATAAAGATTCCTTATTTCAAGGTGTAAAAAATGTAGAAAATATTAATTCAGAGTCAGATTGGAAAAATAGTCTTGGACTTAGCAATGAAGAGTTTGATACATTAATTTTTTTTGTTAATGCATTAAAATGTGAATTAACAAAAGGATACAAGAAGTTTCCTCATTTTGATATATTTCTCAATAGAGATGCATCAAAGATAGAAAATTATATTAAAAAGTTTTTATTAAAGTTGCAAGGTTTGGGGAAAGTTAAAGAATTGCTTAGCTATATTCAATACGGCAGAGATAATCCGCCCAATGTAGAGGGTACAGATGAAAAACTTGGGATAGATGCAAAAGATTTTTATAAATTGGAAAGTAGGCTGGCTGATGTTTTCGATAACTATTTCATGTTGTTAAATTCTCCAACTTCCAAAGTAAATAATAATGATGAACCGAATTCTATTAATAGTGATTCTGAAATTAAGATTCTAGAAGAAATTAAAAAAGTATCTTATGAATTTAGAAGTTCTACTCTTCAATTGGAAATGAGGGTTCAACAATGAAAAAAATAACAAGTTTAGTATTTATTCTGCCGCTGTTTGTTCTAATTACTTGTAAAAATACAGTATCCGATGAAGTCATAAAAAATAAATTGTTAAATTCAATTGAAATATTGGGTAAAGAATTTTCCGATGCCTTTATCTCTTCTCCTTTTGGCGGTTCTTTAGGAACAGCTGCAATCGACTTGAAAAAGTCCGAAGTTAGAAATTATTTTGAAACAATATCTAAAGGGTTTAAAAAAATTCAAGAAGGGTTTAAAAAAATATCTTTTGATTTTGCTGAGTATGACAAAGCAGTCCACAGTATCAATTACGCTGCAAAAGTTTTTGATTGGTATTTGATGGAGTTTGTTAATGATGTGGAAGAGGCTGCTAAAGCGGCAGATATTGACAGCGATTTAGTTGGGCAAGTTGTGGCAGTAAATCCTAAGATAGCCGATTCATCAAGTGTAAAGAGGTTTGCCAATTGGATACAAACCCTTTTAAGGTTTTCTAGTGTTTTTGGTTCTAATATTTATAATAAAATGTTCAAGAATATTAATATTGGCGAGTATAATCGTCGTAAACATATGCAACAAGTTGGTAATGTTGAACATGTCGGCAAGATTTTTTTAAAAACAGAAAATGAAAATAATCAGAATTGTGACACTAATAATGGTAGTGCAGCGAATAAAGCAAAAGATTTAGTTAATTCGGTTAGTGGGGAAGAGATATTGCATTTAATGAGCAATATTAGTGGAATCCTAGTAGAACGCGCTAAGGGCAAATCTCCTGAATCGGGAGAGGATCCTATTGAGGCAGCTATTGGCACTACTAATTATAGGCATAATAATAGTAATTGTTTTCCGGGTTATATGCCGGTTAAGATTGCTGCAGCAATTGTTTTGAGAGGAATGGCCAAAGACGGCCAGTTTTTTGCTATCAATGGAGAGAATGACACGGTTAAAACCGCAGTTGAAATTGGAGTTACTAAAACTTTGGTAGCATTGACAACTTTATTGAGAGGTTCTGTTGACCAAATGATTGGACGCTTACTAGATCAAATAAGAAAAGAGCGACTTCGATTTGGGACATTAGTGGAAAATAATGGATACCGATATTAATATCCCATTATGTTTTATTGATAATTTTTCAATTAGTTTATAAATAATGCATTCGGATAACTATTTTATTTGTGAAGATAATTTTCTTTAATCTTATCTTTATACTAAATAATAATAATAT
>NZ_CP179512.1:0-30869 GCF_030437945.2 Borreliella kurtenbachii
ATATAATTTTTAATTAGTATAGATATTTCCACTCTAAAGATTAACCTAAATAGCTAAAACTATACCTACCAAGCAGCAAAACTTTAACCCGAAATAATACAACTTTAACTAGAATTTTTTAAAATGATAAAACTTTAACCCGAAATAATACAACTTTAATTTTTGCAATTTTTAACTAAAAGTGTATAATGTTTATATGTTTTTATTCAAGTTCTTTTTTAAAAAAAAATCTGCTAAACAGAAAAATTTTTACAGAATAAATCCGGATGAATTTATTCTGATTAGCAAACATCTTATCAATTCTACTAGCACTACTCACCAATTACTTGGAATTATTATGGCTTCTGGAATTTCATTAGCTCATCTAAAAAATCAAAATATCAAAACTCCTTACAATTTCAAATCCAATATACTTTCTTATGCATTGGATAACGGTTTACAAATTCAAACATATTCTCTAATTTGCTCTAATGAAATTTCCAGATGTATTGAAAATTTAGACAAAAATAGATTACTATCTATTGATGCGCGTAGAATTAATTATGTGGCAAACAATATATTTGGTTTTGGGATTACTACTAAACAACTGAAAATTATTTACTCTTTGATTGCAAAGTCAAAAGAAACTCTAAACGAAATTACATATAACTCTAACTCACAAAACTTTTTGTTAGTTAAAACACCTTGTATATTAAATCTATCACAAAAACTCAATTACATTAAATCATTTGCACCTCTAAAGCTCAATCAAAGCAATCTAAATCATTATAAAAACAGCTCCAACGAGCTTAAATCAACTATTACAAACTTGATTTCAAATTTTATTACTGAAAAGGAACCTTGCAAAAATTTACATACTCTAACGCTATACATTAATGCTAACCTAAAAAAACTGGGAATCTACAAAAATACTTGCAAATTGCAAAAGCGCATTATATCTAAAATTTTTTTTCTTGATTAAAGTAAAAAATTCTTTGCAATTTCTATTTGAAATAATTGCTAATTAATGACGTAATGAAGGGAGTTAGAATAGATATAGCAGTGGGCACAACTACTACTGCAATAATAACTATTCTGTTGCTGACTTTAAGCTTTTCCGAAAAAACTTTGTTATTGGCTTCTAGCTTTTCCGAAAAAACTTTGTTATTGGCTTCCAGCTTTTCCAAAAGAAGTTTGTTATTGGCTTCCAGCTTTTCCAAAAGAAGTTTGTTATTGGCTTCCAGCTTTGTTTCTAGCCTTTGTTCCAAATTAAACATATCTTTTTGTAAATTCTTTTCTACGGTATCAATCTTAGTAGTAAGTTCATTTTTAACAGTATCAATCTTAGTAGTAAGTTCATTTTTAACAGTATCAATCTTAGTATCTAAATTATCTATTTTTAGATTTAAATTCTTTTCTACGGTATCAATCTTAGTATCTAAATTATCTATTTTTAGATTTAAATTCTTTTCTACGGTATCAATCTTAGTATCTAAATTATCTATTTTTAGATTTAAATTCTTTTCTACGGTATCAATCTTAGTAGTAAGTTCATTTTTAACAGTATCAATCTTAGTATCTAAATTATCTATTTTTAGATTTAAATTCTTTTCTACGCTATCAATCTTAGTAACAAGATTGTCAAACTTTATACCAAATTGTTTTTCTAAATTTTCTAAATCTCTATATGTTAGTTCATTGTGATAATATCTTTTTGACAAATCTTGAGCTATTAGTTGTTCCATACCCAATCGTAGAAACTCTCTATATATTTGTTCTTCAGTAATATTATTGTTTGTCAATGCCGATTTCATAATTTACTCACCTGCTAAATACATTATAACACAAATCAAGGCTAAATAACAGCTCATTTTCAAAACTTACGAAATCGACTGCGTACACGCAGATGGGGTGGGGGATTGATCAGATTACCAATTTGATCTAGTCTTTCTTCCCTTTTTTGCTTAATTTTTGCAACCCACTTAGTAATAATTCCTTCGGGCTGTAAATCTTTGGAGTAAAACTTAAACACTTCTTGTTCTAACTTCAAAATTTTCTTATACAATTTTCTAATAGACCGAATATTCCGGCCGTCAACGAAATAAGATATAGTATGAACATACATAAACACACTTCCCGTTTTGAACCTAAATTCAAGGTAATAAGCCTTATTGAAGGTTTTGAAATTTTTTTTAGAAAATCTACAAACAGACGCATAATCGGTGAAAAACCTATTTCCCTTGATTTTTTGTATCCGTAAAAAATTCCGTAAAACACATCACCCTCTTTCAACGGGTACAAGTAAACCGCCTTTTTCTCTTTGTTCAACGTATTGGCAAAGAAAATTGCAAACATTTTTTTGCTGGCTCTCCAAGCCCACAAAACATTCATCAATCTTGTATGATACATGACCTTACCCTCCAAAATCTCTTTTTTGAAAAAAGTATGATTATGAAAAGGTATTTGATTTTTAGTAGTTACAACAACCTTTTTTTTAGTTGGTGTTTTTACTGGGCTTTTTACTACCCTTTTTATCCTAAAATTAATACATCACTCCTTTCTAACTTCCACTTTGCCTCTTACCTCCCGATCCGGGAACTGCCGCAGCACCAGGAGCCTTCTGCAACCTACCAAGAAATATTTCTTTATAGTCTTTTACAATCCTAGCCAATATTTTCCTTAAACTGGCATACCTTTTTGCCTTACAAATATATTCAAGACCATCTACCTTCTGGATGGTAAACCCTAATTTATCGTTGTATTTCTTCTGAATCCACTCATCCACGAACTTGTAAACGTACTCGTAGTCCAAATCTTCTGGTTTCAAATGGGGAAAATTGGTAATGCTTTTGTCCTTAGCTTTGTTTTGAATTTCCGTGCTCATGTAAACATGCCAAATTTTGTCCCTTCTCAAGTAAAGTCTTCTTACTAAATGTTTCATTCTTATTTTCATTTTACCTCCTAAAGCCAAATAGGCTCAAATTACTTTTTAGTAATTCCCAAACTATCAAGTGTAAGGCCTTTGAGAGACTTGAACCCCGAAGAATCCTTAACGATGTTACTTCTTCCATATATGTTATTTCTATTCTCCCCCAAGTAAATTCTCTCCGGCGGCGTATTTACGCTATCTTGCCTCTGATTATTTGACAATTCCCTTGTTTGCGTTTGCACTTGTGCTTGCGATTGATCATTCGATCTCTCTAAACGCTCTCTACTACGATTTTCTCTTTCTTTAGCTTCTATTGCAAGCACTTTTTTCACATAATCATTAAGCTCAACCTTTTTATTTACAAATTCTGTGAATCGATCTTTCCAAATTAGATCATAATCACTAATAACCCCATCATTACGCTTCATCATCATCCAAACCTTATAACGATATTCAGAAAATTGTTCTAAGAAATGCTCGAGTATATACTTTACTTTGGCATTTTGATGATCATCTAGAACCGTTTCCAAATTATTAAGCGCATTTTTGTAAGTTGATTCATTATTGCTAAGATCTTTTACTCTGTAAAGGAAATCTTTTGGAATGTCTCTTTGAATAAGTCGAGACTCTACGTCTTTTTTTTCAAAATTAATATTGTTTTTTAGAATTTTTGAATTAACATAAGAATTCTTAGAATTCTTATACTTAATATTACTTATATTAGCTTTATTAATAACAGGCGGCGACTCATGAGGCGACATAGTATTGACACGACTTTTACTGTGCTGACTGTGTAAAGTAATGTCGCATGATTGTTCAAAAGTCCCATAGGAAATTTTTTCTGAAACTTTATTATCAACAAACCTAAAGGATGTGGAATTCTTAGTATGATTTTGAAATTTGTTTTGGATATTTTGGAATTTAGAAACTTTGAACACCGCATTTTGAATGTTCCAGTCGAAGTCGCCTACTATTTTTTTGTTTGCAAGTTTTTCTTCAAGTAAAGATACGAAATATTGCCAAATTATTTCTTTGTGGTAGCCTACAAATTGCATGTTTTGAATATAATGTGCAACACTTCCATGCCCGGTTTTGTGTTTTCCGAATTTTCGGAGTACGGTTTGAATTAGGCCAAGATCATTTAGAATCTTAATGTCTCGCTGGACAGTACGATTACAAACAGCTCTTTTTCCATCTTTTTCAAGAAGTTTTGCTACAATTCTGTAAATGTCACAAGCCGAATAACGCTCAACTCCAAATGTTTTTTTGTAGTCTTTATTTTTAACACTGATTGCCCAGTAAACTTTCAGCAACCTTTTGTATGGGTTTACACACATTTTTTTGATCAAAGACTCAACGTAGGATACTTTTACAGTATCCGTACAAGTCTTTTTATAATTGTTCTCCACTAACTTAATAAGCAAGTTTTGTGAATTGGATTTGTCTAAATTAGCTTTTTCTAATAAAATATTTTTCATATGGAAATTAAAACCGATTCATCATTAGTGATGAAAGGGTGAAAGTCTGGTTGCACATGCGACTAGACTTTTCTTTTCCTTCCTCAATTAAATTCAAAATTCTGTGGAGGTAATTTTATGAAAAATCCTCTCACGAAAATATTGTATAACAAATTTTGGCTTTTTCAAAAAAAATACAAAATTATTTGGTTTTTAACAAAAAAGTTGTATATTTTACAAAATCTAATACTGCGAAAGCACTATTAGATAATTTGGACTAAATAGTCTGAATTAGCTAAAGTCATGTTTTATTTATTTTGTACACGTGCAAAGTGGGTGAAATATGATTTTTTTTTTATAAAAAAAATTGAAATCTGATGGAGGGGGTATATGGCAAAACTAAAGAAAGTAAATATTGTAAGCAGTATCATAGCCATGCTAATAATATCAATTTCTGGAATTGGTACATACGCTTTTAAAGGACTTCTAGCAGACATCAAAACTCAAGCAGCTAAGGTCAAGGCTGAAGTTTTCAAAGAGCTCGAAAATTACTACAAAGTTGTTAAGAAAGAAGTTTTCAAAGAACTTGAGAATTATTACGACACTAAAATTAAAACCGAATTCGAAGAAATGAAAAATTCAGTAAAAGAAGATCTAAAAAGAACTACGGATTTCATTATCACTGTAAACAAAGAAAACTTAGCACAAGAAATTAGAAATATTCTCGTAAAAGAAAGAATTAAAGCAGAAGAAATTCTAAGAGAACAACTAAGATCAATGAAATTGGAAAAGCTAAATGAATAACAAAATATTTTTAAGTATTTACAATTTTTTCTATAATCTTTTGAAAGATTATTTCATAAAAAAGTACAAATCAGAATTACTAGAAAGTGCAGAGCAATTCAAAAAGTTCGACAAAGTGACTTTCAAGGAAGTCGAAATTCACAGACTTGCGGTGCCTTTGCAAATGAAATTCAAAGAACAAAACGAAATTATCTCTAAATTTGGGTGTTATTTCCTTTGCATTTTGTTTGTTGGCTTTGTAGTAAAAGAAATCAAAAACAACGTCGAAAAATGTTTCGATTGTTTTGAGATTGATTTACTTTTCAAGGGACTTGTAAGTAAAGGCTGTCTAAGGGGTGACAATGCGTTTGTAAATTCTCCAAACGCAATATTTGCAAACTTAGGTATTGACGAAGATATTTACTTTGACGAAAAACATTATCCGAGTTCTTACGTGCCTTTAGAATCGGATATTTTGATTGCAAAGTACAAAGACGAAAGTTCTAGTTTTTACCATTTTGTAATTGTGGCAAACGACAGAAAAACCGTAATTTGGGATTCACTTGGCAATTCTAAGGCCGTTTCTAACGGGTACATAGATTCGCTAAGAGTTTTCAAAATTCAAAACAAAGCAATAGTACAGCGCGTAAAGAACAGACTAGAACTTTACAATGCAAAATTTAGAAACAATTTGGAGGTAGCGTAATGAACGCAGTAAAAAATATTAATGCGCTGCTAGACGCAGTGGATGTAAAAAATGCACTCCTAAAAGGGTTTGAAAGTTCTTTTGGTAGAGAAAAATTAGACATAGTGAACGAAGGAATGGCCTTCACAAGCTCACTTTTAAGGTTAGTGTTTTTTTTGAAAGACAAAATCGAAAAAAGCAATGAGGACAAAGCTGCTGTTGAGCAAATTGACAAACGCTTAAAAGACACCATTGAGCTTTCAATACAAGCTTGTGAGGCTTACAGAAATTCTGGAGGTAGCTTTTGCGAATACAGAAAACTCATTAAGCTTCGAGACGAAGTTACAAAAAAAATGCTAAACGATTTACAAAATCAAGTTCACGGGAGATAACAATGCAAAAATTTAAAGCAAAAATTAGTTTCATAGGTATTTTTTGGGCACTCTTACTACTACTTTCTTGTGAATCAATACCATCGCTTCCTAAAACCCCAACATTAACAAATAAAGAAGATATTTCAAGCCTAATTTCTGATGAGGCGGAACTTTTTAGATACGCAACTTCTTTGAATGTTTGGCTTTTGTCTGTAAAAGCCTATGCTAACAAGCACTATGTTGGTGAAAAGTTTCCCATTTTTGAAAATTTTAATCCTGAGGTTGACGATGAAAATGAACCCGATGACACCAATATGTTAAAAAATCGAATCGCATACTATAAGCGATACATAGAAAAAACTGAACCTATTGTATTCGATTGCTACAAAAAATATAGCAGAAGATAAGGTACGGTAAATTGCAAGATCAAGTGGATGTAGTTCAAGAAATTAATTTGAAAAGTCCGGAAATTGCTGACGAAAATTCAGAAATCGCTGATTTAAGTCAAGAAGTTGAAAAAGGCAACGAAACTACAGAAATATCAAGTGCCAAAGAAGATACAACAGAAGATTGTACTTCTTTGGAGCTTGACATTGTATTCTACACGGACGAGGGTCAAATTTTTGAACTTACCCCTTTTGTTAACACTACAAGCATTGTTCTAGAAGAAAAAATAGTTGATCCAAGCCTAAAAACAGCAGCAAGCACGTTCAGCTTTAGTGTAAGCGGCCTATCAGAAGAGTTTTTGAATTTCTTATTCTTCAGAAACGAAGACATTTTCGTAAAAGTAAATAATAACAATAAACCCGTTTTTAGGGGAATTCTAGAAAAATTTTTCAGCAGAGACTTATTCAATAGCACCAAAAGTGTATCATTCACAGTTAATGACTACTCTAGCCTACTAAAGATTGCATTCGAAAATCCAGTTCAATTTCCAAACAATTTTTCACCAGACTGGCTTTTTGTATACAATCCTTTGGCAAAAGAGCTCTCACTTGTCCACCTAATAATAGAAAAAACTAAACTAAAAGACCTTATTGATGATGATGCTAGCGAAGCAATACTTGATAAAGTCCCCGCTGTAATCATTGATTCTGGAGAAGATGTCGAAACTATTTTGCAAGCCTTGTTGTATGAATTCGGATACGCATACACTTTCTCTTCAGTCGGCAAACTACAAATACTTCCAATTTGGAAAAGCGAAGTTATTACTAAAGAAATTGAAATTTGTACTGTGGATGCTGAAAGTTATGTTATGTCAAAAAGTAGCTCCAGTAGCTACGATTCAACTAAAGTTATTTGGAGAGAAGGCAAATTCCAAAGCAAAGAAGAAGCAATGTCCAAAAAACGACCACTGTACTCAGCCCCAATCAATGTTGCTGGTACCGATGGGGCACTGTACGTTGCAGTTCTTCAAAAAGGTGTAGTTTACCCCGACTTTGCAGACAAGGTCGGAAGCAGTGTTTTTCAAGAATACGATCCTAGCTGGCTAGACACAGTTTACAAATGGGACTTCAAAAGGCGCGAAGTTTGGCACGACCACTACGCCATAAATGAACATTTAGCAATAATCTCAACTCATAACCTTGAAGCAAGGTTTAGTGCCGACTCCTCCATCAAGCTTGAAAATAAAGAATATTTTCCAACAAAGGCTAAGCTTTGGTTTAGAAACACTTCTAGTAGTCAAGGCTCCAAATATATTTACCACTTTGACATTTATGGTGATGTTTTCTACACAATAGCTCAAAATGTACTCCAAACCGACAATGCTGATGATTTTTACTCTAAAAAGTTTGAATACACAACAAGATTCATTTTTTCCGAAGAATCCGCAGTAAGACTTTTTGAATTCCTAACAAACTTACGTGTCAAAGGACACACTATTGTTAATTTTAGGTCAATGCAAAATCTAAATATAACCGATTTTGTCAAACTTAGACTTGACAATATTGGCATTGATCATTTTTTCCTTATACTTTCAAAAAAAATTACTAATTTCGATCTGGATATCAAACTTTACGAGTACGAAGGAATCACCTGGGGCGACTACACTCACTACGAATACCTTACAACTTCAACCAAAATAGGAATAAGCGACTATTTGTCTGGAGTTCACAAAGTTGTTATTGCACCGTTTAATTATGATGGGCCCGAAACTTACCAATTTAAAGCCTCCGGGTTTAAAGACGAAAATACTTTAAATGGTTCAATTGAATTTGCAAAACAAGCTGGACTTAACAAGATCAAACTACTTAAAGGCGATTTTTACATTTATGATCAAGTAAAACTAAACAATTTAGAAATAGAAGGCGATGACGAAGTTTTCATAAGAAGCACGGGGTTTCCTAAACATATTTTTACATCAGAAAAATCATTCAGGCTTTCTGGAATTAACATATGTCAACAACCAATGAGTGAACTTTACATTAACGGAGGAGATCTAAACCAAGAAGAACTGTCGCCTTACCTAGAAGACAAAAGCTTTACACAGCCCGCTGTTGTAGTGCTCTGCTCATCATATTCATTGCAAGAAGAGGCCAGATCATCGGTCTATGTTACAGATGCAAGCTTTGTGTACATCAAAAATGTCACATTTAGGTGCGCATTAAACAAAGCATTGCATTTCAAAAAAACAAAAAAAATTTTACTTGAAGATGTAAATTTTGATTCTACAAATCAAAGTTTTGACATACAAAATGTTACCAATCTAACACTAATTAATGTTAATGCTCAAGGCAGCAAAACTGCATCGGTTGCAAATGGACTTAATGCAATAATTAGAGAAAGCTTCTTTACCAACAACACCAATGCGCTTAAGCTTTCCAACTTTTCAAGTTTGAAAATAACCGACACACAGTTTATCAAAAATAGCGGCACTGCGCTGCATTTACAAGATATTACTAGCGCAAGACTAAGTAACAATACGTTTACAGAAAATAAAGTTGGACTTGAAAATCATGCTTTTGACTTGATCATACGCGATACTTTTGTAAAAAACACACTTGCCCTTAATTTAACAAGAAAATCAGATGTGGGTGTCCGAATACTTGATCTTAGCACTTACATGGAAAACACTAAAGACAAACAGGAGGCTGCTTAGATGATAAGTGATGATGATTTTGAAAACATCAAAAAAAGACTTCAAGCCGACAATATCAAAATTCAATTTGGCGTTGGAACTATGGAAGAAGCAAAAAATTATGTTGGCAAACTTGGCGAACCTATTGTTGTCAAAGATAAAGAATTATTTGCTATTTGCAATGGTAAAGATACTACTAATAGAAAATATTATCCCATAAATAAAAATACCAAACCCCCTATTGGCGAAAATATAGATGATTATTTAAAAGAGTTAGTTAATTGGTGTTTAGAAAATACTTATCCTGGTTTTTTAACTGCAGAATTCGCCCAGGAAGGAACACTGTCAAGAAGTAAATTGATACAAGCTTTTGAAGATACTAAAAAATTTTGTATTCCAGATAACAGATCTCTTCCAGACAATTGTTTTGTAAAAGAAAAATTTGGAATATCTCGTGCCCCCAATTTGTCGGGCAGATTCTTGAGACACTATGATTCTGGCGGCTCCACCGATTCTGACGGGTCAAGAAGCTTGGGAAATGAACAAGAGGATTCTTATAAGAGTCACGATCATGATATTAACTTGGACCTATTGCGTGAACTGCGAGGGCGACTTGTGACTCGTTACTCCTCCATCAGAAGAGATTCTAATTGGAGTACAGGCAGCACCTCTTTTGTTACTCATATAGAATACGGTGACCCAATAGAGTCGTCGAAATACCCTTCCTACACAAAATATGCGGGAGATGACGAAACACGACCCAAAAATATATGTTATATTTCATTCTACAGATATGATTGGTAGGTAAAATCAATGATAACACAAGAAGACTACACAGAAATAAAAAAGAAACTCGAAAACACTAAAACTCGAATCCAATTCAGAAATGGCGACAAAATAGATTCGCTAGGATATGAGGGCTCTCTTGGAGAACCAATTTTGCTAAAAGATAAGCTTACTTTCTCAATATGCGATGGGAAAAACATTGATAACAGAAAAGAATATGAAATTACTAAAAGTGCCCCAAATTTAGATTCACTTATTGAATATTTAGAACATATGATTTTGTTTTTCTTGGAAAAAACACCCGTCGGTGCCTTGACTGCCAAATTTGCAATGGAAGGATCAATCCTTACAAGAAGCAAATTGATTCAAGCATTTACAAACACAAACAAATTTTGTATTCCAGACGGAAGAAGCTTGCCAAGCAATTGCTACGCATATAAAGCTTTAGGAATATCTTCAGCCCCCAATTTGTCGGGCAGATTTTTAAGACACTATGATTCTGGCGGCTCCAATGATTCTGATGGGTCAAGAAGCTTAGGGGATAGACAAAGTGATTCTTTTAAGAGGCACTATCATAAGCTTGACACCGAGAGAATTAATTTTAAAGGCCAATTAGTAAAAAGAATGACAATGATTTATCGTAGTGCTGATACTTGGTATACTTGGTATTTTGCTGAGGAGATTATGTCTCCCTTTATTACAGGCTATGATTACCTAGAGCTAGACCCCGAATATTTATTACCACCTTTCACAAGGCAAAGTGGTTCCAAAGAAACAAAACCTAAAAACACTTGCTATATATCTTTTTATAGATACGATCTTTAGGAGAAAAATTATGGACAATTTACAAATTCAAGAAAATTTAAAAAAATTAATAGAAGAAAAACTTTCTTTTGATAATCAAACTGTACACAACTCCAGCAAACAAGCGTTGCTTAGACTGTTTGTCAACAAAATGTTTGAATTTTCAAACAGCAATGTGCTAGCAACAAGTCTACATGCATTCAGAATGTTTTTTGCGGTCTTTGAAATGAGTGAAGCTGAAGATTTAGTGCTAGACATTATTAACAAAGAAAAATTAATTATTGGAAACAATACAAGTACGAATTTTGTAAAAAGTTGTTCTTATACCGAAGAAGAAATCAACAAAATTATTAACAAGGGTGAACTATGAGACTAAGGCGACTTCCAGTATATGTTGATGCCTACAAAGAAAAGCCCAATGCTGAAATTTTCATATACTACTCAAGTAGGGGAACTGGTAAAACCTACGACATTGCAACTGTTAATTTAGAAAGAAAATTTAGTGTTGATGGCGGGGATACTCTTGCAATTAGAAAAAAGAAAAACAAAACAACACAATCAATACACAAAGAAATTTTAGAACTTTTAAGCATATATAACTTAAGAAAATTTTTCAATATAAGCAAAGCAAAAATTGAAAGTAAGAGTTTGATTTTTGGGAAAAAACGTGCTTTTGTTTTTGAAGGGGGTCACGATACAAGAGACTTAAAATCTTATGCGCATTTTAAGGACTTGTGGCTGGAAGAAGCCAATCAGTTTAGCGCTGATGACATAGAAATGCTTATCCCTACAATGAGAGAACAAGGCGGCAGAATCTATATGTCAAGCAATCCGGTGCCTAAATCACACTGGCTATATAAAAGGTACCTATCAAATCAAGACAATCCCGCTGTGTGTATAATCAAAAGCACTTACCGTGACAACCCATTTTTAAATGGTGGAGACGTACAAGCTTGGCTTGAAAAACAAAGACTTGCATATCATGGCAATGATATTGGTTTTAGAATTGAGGTTTTAGGAGAAGAGTTTGATTTTGGTACAGCAAGATTAATAAAAAAATTTAATGTGTGCGGTCCTGATATTCTTTCCAGAGCTAATGGAAGCTATTATACAGGAATACACGTTAAAGGCAACAGAATTTGTTTTTTAGAAATTCTTGTTGGAAGAATTTCCTATCTTCCAGTTGTGATTATTACAAACGCGTGTAATAAAGTTTTACTATCAAAAACTGATTACCAATCCGAAATTAATAAGTTCAAAGGAGTTTTTGTATTGCCAGCAGCAAGAGAAGAACTCAAATATGTATTTTCTAGTTTTGGTAGAGGTACTTTGCTTGCAAAAAAACGAAACTTGTATTCACTCTCAGACTATTTGATTCCGTCTAATCTTAATGTAGTAAACAAACCCGAAACCACTGATGTAATTTCAGAGTTCAACGAAACTGAATATTATTATGATGAATCTAGTGCAGAAGATAGCGAAGTTACAAATTTTGTTATGCAAAAAGATTTGGTATACATCCCGGCATTTCTCAATGCCATATCGGTTTTTAGCTAAAGGAGCTTCTAATGTTTAGAATGAAATTTTTCAAAAAACCTAAAGAAACAAAACTATTTCCAGTAAGTGAATACACACCACACCAGGATCAATTAAGACTTGCACATCAAATAGCTGAAATTTACGCGGGGTTTGCATCTTCAAGAGATATTGAGCACAAAGTCGATGATGGACTTTCAAAATTATTTGATAATAATTTCAGAGCCGTGATCAAAAAAATGGTTTATACAGCAATTTTGTCTGGAGAAAGCCATTTTTATATAGTAGTTCCAGATTCCGATGATCCACACAAGCCACTAAAAAAGGGATTTCCTTGTCTTTGTTATAACTTTGGTGAAGTTATTGATCAGGGATTTTTCTTAAAAAATATTCATGAAAGTAGAATCATTACCATGAAGTCATCTTTTCTAAATTTTGAATCTCTAAAAAAAAGTAGCAATATTATGAACACGCTACTTAATGAGACGGTAGGGTTTTTAAGGGTGAATAATTTTACTTTCCTTAAATCAGCAACTCTGCCATCAGTCAAGGATATGACTGCATATGATCTGGCCGAGGTTAAAAAAAACATTGAGGGGGTTCTTGATAGTAACCACAAAATGATGATACTCGGAAGAGAAGATGATATTGCTAATGTAACAAGATCTGTAAGCCCACTAAGAGATGCTTTTGAAATCATTGTATCAGACATAACACTTCATTCGGGAATTCCCAAAGAAATACTGTATCCAATATCTCCTTCTGGAGAAGGCAGCGTTGGCAACTATGATATTTTTTACCTAAACATTGAACAGATATGCAAACTAATGGTAACGCCATTCATCAATGCGGTACTTTCAAAATTTGGATTAAGCTCTAATTGGTGCTACAAGCCAGTAAAACCAATTAGTCAAAAAGAACAAGCCGAAATTGATGAAAAACATGCAAAAACCTTAGCAACTTATGTGGAACTTTTAAGCAAGGCGAAAGAAATGGGAAATGATAGCTTGTACTTAAAAATACAAGATGAAATGAATCAGTACTTGCAAATTTAGAAAATTTAATTTTAAGGAGGTCAATATGCAAGAACAAATAAATGAAGAAACTGTTGCAATTTCTGAATCTTTGCCAAAAAATGACAAAGAACTTGTAACAATATCTTCAGAGGAATATGAACGGTTAGTGGCTGATGCAAAAAAATTGCCAGACATGATATCACGAGAAGATTTCGAAAAACGACTTGCTGAGGCTGAGAGCAACTTTATAAAAGCTCGAAAACAAGCCGAAAGGCAAGCCGAAGCTAATGCTTTCAAAGATTCTAAAATTTTGTCAAATCTTGAGAAAGCTTGTGAGCAGTATGAAATTGCTCCACCTTTTGCTAATGTTCTGAGCGTAAAAGACGCTAAGCTTGCATTTTTGGATGCAATGAAAAAAAAGTACAACATCAAGTTCAAAATTGACGAGGAAGGTGACCTTGATTCGCAAATCGACAATATCAGCTTGCTAGTACAAGAACTTACAGCGTACAAGCAAATGGTAAATGCAAGAAATCGATTTACAGGTCAAATTATTAACGAGACAAAATTACAAAAATACAAAGATAGATTTACTTTGGGGAGGGCATAAATGGCAGATTTCGATTTTACAAAATTATGTAAAAATTTCGTTTTAGGAGTTGAACACAAAGCATGCGTACATCAAACTGAAACCGCAATAGTTGATGTTGAATCACCCATCATCAAACCGGGAGATCCAGTTTATTCGAGTGGGTCAAGCGAAATGGGAGAAGTACTGGTAAAAGCTGCAACTGCAACAGCAGGAGTTGGTCCTATTCGTGGATTTGCCTTAAAAAAGGCAGATATTGCTTTACTAGAAAATGAAAATTACTCACCGGGCGAACTAATTCCAATAAGACGTGCTGGGGAAATAACCGTTATGTTAGATAACACATTTGCAACTCCTAAAATTGGTGATTTTGTGTTTTTAAAGGCAGGAAAACTTGTAAAAGACGGAAAAGGGGGTGTGCAAGTTGGTAGAATCAAAGACGTTAGTCTTGATGCAAATAGCAAAGTAGTTTTGCTTGATGTTAATATTGGACCTGAGTTTGAGTCTAATGGTAGCAGAAAATTTGCATGAACGTAAAAATTTGTGAAAAAAATAGGAGGTAGATTTTGAGTAGAAGTATTTTTGCAGAAGCAAGTGGTAGTTACAGTGCAGATATAATACAACTTGCAAAAGGTGGCCTTTCCGAACTTGTGCCTTACAAGATGATAAGTAGAAATGATCTAAGACAAGGTTATTATATTGTCAAAAAAGCAACAGTTGACCACAATGTCACAGCAACTTTTGGTGATCATAGTAATGAAATTGGAAAAAGTAGCATTTTCTTCAAAGAGATGGCTTACAAGATGCACGTATTTGATACAGTACAGCGAATTTCTCTAAAAGACCTAATGTACGGAACTATAACTGAAGATGAAGTAAAGGCTAATCTAGAGCTTGGCCTTATGAAGGATGCATACCATTCTGTTATTTTTGGTAAAAAAAACATCAATATGGAAGGCATTGCAAATCTAAAGGGCAGAAGTAAAGTTACTGTTGAAACACTTACTACTGGATTTACGTTGTATGAAAAAGTAGCACTTGCAAAACGTGAAGCAGAAAAACACATGGAAAAACTTGATGAGGGTTACCATCTTTTAGTTCCTCACAATTTTTCTCACCTTTTATTAGAGTTATACAGCGAACCTCAGTATGTAACAGTTAAAGAAGCACTTTTTAGAGATCATAAAGTGGTAACTTCGATTTTCAAAGGATTGAAAAATCCTATACTTTATCAACCAAATCCAGAAGTTATGTTTGTTCCAATGTTGTCAGAAATATTCTTTAGAAAATTTGCATCATCAGACGGAGATTACATTCATGCCTCAATGGAATCAGCAGGAATAATTCACTTTCAACCACAAGAAGTTGTTGAAATTGAAGTTACAAAACCTAATGGGTAACAAACTTAGCAAATGAGTGAACTTGACGATCTTATTATGTGGATCAATCTTACTAAGATAGAATCTTTACGAATTGAGTGCACTAATAAAGACGGAAGCATTAGTATCCCAGATCAAACAAAAGTGCAACTTTTTGAAGTACTAAGATATGCAAAATCTATTTTGGCCTTGTACCAAATGGGAGTTGCTTACAATAATTGGCTTGTAATTTTGCTTGATGTTCTTTATTTAGAAGTTTTCAATATTAGGTGTAAAGGAGATCAAAAAGAGTGTAAATTTAAGTACTTGCTCTCTCAACTTGATTTCCTATTCCCGCGTATTGATTCTTGTCCCTTTCTTTATATTGGTTGACCAAAAGGATAACAAATGGAAATTGGAGAAAAAATAAGAAAATCTATATTTGATAATGCAAAAAGTTTCGTTGGTTTTAAAATCCGACAAAAGTCGGACTTCTTAAAATCACATATCCCCGGACGATTGTCGAATGTAACAAATATTGATTTAGAAGAAACTTCTTTGGGAATTAATTTAAAAGTAAAGGTAGGCTCCCCTCTTTCTGAATTTCTAGACTCAGGACAGGCATATAACAACAATTTGCCAGCTCCAAGTCTAACAAAAATCAAAATTTGGGCAGCATATAAGGGTATAGAATCCTCAGCAGTGCCCATTTGGCTATCTCTGAAGAAGAGAAAACCTAAAAACCAATATACAAACTGGACAAGCGATTTAGTAAAGGAGTCTGCAAAATTACTTAGATGAAGTACATAGAAGAATTTGTCATTAATCTGAAAAAAAATTTGAAAACTTACTTGGCTACTTGTAAACAAACAACCACAAAAGTATATTACAAGTCTGAAATGTTTGCATGTTCAAACTTAGACTTGCCATCAATTGTCTTTGCAGTAAAAAGTACTGGAGAAATTCTGAATCATTGCAAAAATTACTCGATGCTTTTGTGTCCAAAGTTCATAATTTACACAGAGTGTAACATGCGTCCTACTTTAGGACTTGAGATTGCAAATATAATTGTGGCGTTTCTAATGCTAAATTATTCGTTGAAGTATTTTAGCATTGACGATTCCCAGGTTGAAGACGAAAATTCTGATGCAAGAATGGTAACATTGGTTGATTCAACATTGGGAATTAGGATAGATGGCGCTGATTACATTAATTGTCGTGGAGGTAAAAATGGCAATTGAAAAATTGAGAATGCCGACTGGCGCAGTGCTAGTTACGGTCAATATTGAAAAATTCAAGTGGAACTTCAAGGGTTCAGACATCAAAAATAATAATGAACCTTCTGGAACAGATCCTACTAATTTAGTTGTAAAAGACTTGGGCTCAAACATAACAAAACCTAGCAAATGGAAGTCAATTAGCGAATGCATTTTTAGGGTTAAAAAGATTGATTCTAAGTCAAAACTTACATCAGATTTAGATCTAAAAGAAGGTAGCATTTTCTACTACAACAAAGATCTTTTGACAAAAATATCTGCTGCATGTGATAATGCTGATGAAATTGATGTTCTACTTTTCAAAACATATTGCTTGGGGTATTCATATACCATCAGCTCAACAAAAGCTACAGAAACTCTAAAAACAACTTGCGGATCAATCTCGGCAATTGGAAAAATACCAGAGCAAACTGTTGAGTTTAGCGGATACTCCGTTAGAGAAACCGCAACTAATAAGGAAGAAATCCTAGATACATATATAGAAAAATCGCATTTCATAACACAAGATATTTCAAAAAATAATGACCAATGGCAAATTGGAAAACGTAGTTTACCTACAAATTACGAGTTCACGGTACTTTTTGTAGATCAAATTGCAGATCAAGATCAAAGAACCAAATTCATGGTGGGCGAAGGACAAATTGCAACTTACAACCCAAGCCAGGACCTGAACAATCAAAAAATTGATCTAAAGTGCCAGCTTACTCTAACAAAACCCTTAGTATCGCTTTCATGCGACTATATTAAAGATGCAAGGTTCTTCAAGATTTAGGAGGCAAAAATGGTAATTAATGTTAATTTGACTGGCAGGGTAATGTTACCCTATATTCCAGACTATATTAGAAACGGCAAGGAAAAGATCAAAGAAGAAGAAAAAGCATATGTAGTTTTAAAAGACATTAACTACGGGTTTGTGGAAAAGCTAAAAGCAAGACAAATCGAACTTTTCAAAAAATTGAATGGCGAGAATGGTAAAACCAATTCCAATGCTATGATTGAGTCAACAAGCGCTCAAATTCAATTTGTAAAAAAAATTTGGGATGAAAATGTGGTAGAATTTGTCGGCCTTGAAAATCAACAAGGAGAAGTTATCACCAAAGAGATGGTTGAAAGTGACGCTATCTTGTTTCAAGACATGCTTTCAAGTCTTGCAATCGAAATTAATTTCCTGGCAGATACTCTAAGGGTTGAGCGTGTTTCAAAAAAGTAGAACTTGCATTCGCTTATATTACAAAGAAAAATCACTATGACCAAATTCTGAATTTTGCAGACCGCGTGAATTCAGAATTCATAGTGAATATGAAAAAGGAACTTCCCTGGATCAAATATAATGAGGATGCTATTCTGCATTTACTGAATCAAGCCTTACTTTCAAAAAGTATTGGCAGCTTGCCCAATAGGGGCGGCCTTTTTGAGCAAAATTACTGGTTTGTTTTAGTTTTGAACGAACTCAATTTGTACATCAAAAATCTTGAGAGCGAGAGCAGAAGTAGATGAAACTTGATGAAATAATAATTCCGCTATCAATGTCGATCAGCAATAATCAAAAGCTGGACGCAATAGCAGAAACTCTAAAAAAAATTGCCGAACAAAAATTTTCAAGTCTGGATGATTTGAAGTCAAAATTAGAAAAATCTGCTAAATCTGGATCCAACTTAGAGAAAGCGCTAAATAAAAGTTCACAGAATGCTAGTAAAAACTTCAAATCTCTTGCAGATTCTGTTGATTCCGTAAATTCCAAAGCTGGCAGCATGAAAAGTATAGGCAAAGTTCTAAAAAGTGTTGGAAAAGGCTTAGGAAGTGTAAAGAATTTGGCAAACAAAACCGGTGAGGCATTCAACCAAATGTTGGCGGCTTTTGCCCCAATTATTATAGCTGTAAAGGCTATACAAGCAATCGGCTCTACAATAAGTGGAATTTTTGATGGCGCTATGGATGCTCTTGATGAATTCAACGAAGAAGTGTCAACGTTTTCTGACATGCTTGGAAACGAAGACCTTGGAAAATCTTTAGCAGAATCCATGAGGGCTTTTGGCGATGAAACTCTTTTTACTAGAGACGCTATTGCTAATGCTACTAAAACAATGCTTTCTTATGGTGCAACTGCGAGTGAAGTTGAAGAGAGAATTAGAATGTTTGGGGAGGCTGCTGGTGGAAGTAGCGAGGGGCTTGAGAAATTAGCCGAAGTATATTCTCGTGTAGAATCGAGCAATCAAGTGAATTTAGAAGATTTGTATGCACTTCGTGACGCGGGTGTTGACATTACAGACATTTTGGCAGAAGAAGCTGGTTTAGCTGGAGAGGCATTATATAAGGCCGCGAGCGATGGAAAAATAGGGTTCGAGACTCTAAATAAGGCTCTTTCTAAAGCCACTAGCGAAGGTGGTAAATTTTACGGGAACACTGCCAAAGAAGCAAAAACTTTAGCTCAAGCTCAACAGCAAACTGCTAAAATGAGCGAAAAGCTTTTCTTAGACATTGGAAAAGCTCTAGAGCCAATGATGATTGGATTTGAAAAAGTAAAACAATTTCTTATGGTAGCAATCATGGTTCCTTTGACCAAGGTGACTACAGCTACAATATACTTAACTACCAAATTGGGTGAGCTTGTAGCATATCTTGCCGGCAAGTGGGTGCAAGGCATGAAAATGTTGTTCAAGGCCATTACCACGCCCTTTGTGAAGCTCTACGAGGGAATCAAATACGTAATCAACAAGCTAAAAGAACTTGCAACATATGTTTCTAGTGGATTTTTAGATCGTTTTAAGGGTGCGTTTGAGCCCATTATCAAATGGGTTCAAAAGTTGATAGATACGATATCCAAAGCGTATACAAAATTGAAAAATCTGGTTACTTTTGGGAAAAAGACCGAAAAGGAAAAAGACACTTCTGGTACCGAACCCGAAAGGGATAAAAAGTTTGATCCAAATGCAAAAACCCAATTTAACAAGAAAATGGCAGAAGACTATCAAAAGCTGCAAGACGAAATATTTAATGAGCAGAGGGACATCTATAATAAGACCGGGAAAGCACGAGAACAAGCCTTAAGGATTCTTGAAAAAACCATAAATGAAAAAAACCAAAAGTTTATGGAAACATACTCCAAAAGTTTTGACGAGTTATCTGACGAGAACAAGAAAATTTTAGTCGGAGTTGAAAAATCGGTAAATGAGTTCAATAACTCCAATTATTATTTTGTGAATGAGTACCAAAATTTACTAAAAGAAAAAGAAAGTCGTGAAAGGGAAATAATCAAAACTCTGCCCCATACAGATCAAGTAAGCGCTTTACAGAAACTTAATGATGAAATCAATGAAAAGAACAAAGCGTTCGTAAAAAAATATGGAAAAAGTTTCGAAACTCTGAACGAGTCTAACAGGCAAGTTGTAGTCGCGCTTGAAAAGCAGGTTAATGAATATGAAAAAACCGCTTTAGATCGATCTTTTGTCGAGGCTCAAAAAGCTCTGCAAAAAGAAATAACCGACTTAGAGTGGGAAACAATGCTACTTCCAGCAAAAGAAAGAGCAAGTGCTGAAAAAAAGATGGCATCCAAAATTCAAGCAATGTATAAAAAATTCGTGGATGAGCACAAATCGCAATTTGAAAAGCTAAATGAAACCAATAGAAACACTATAAAACAATATGCTGAGAAAGCTCAAGATACGACAAAAAGCTTATATGACAGCATGTTAGACGGCCTAAATGTCTTTATGAATGCCTTTATGAAAGATATAGCAGGCAAATTTTTGAATAAGGATACGGGAGAAATTATTGGAGAAGAAATTCATAATTGGAATAATGGGGAGTATGCGAATTGGGGTGAAGTTGCGGAAAAAATGACAACACAAATGTACGAATCTTGGAAAAGTGGATTAAAAACCGCTGCTGGAGCATTGTTTGGACCTTGGGGAGAAGCTGTTGCGGAGCTTATAAACGGATTGACCGATTTTGTTTGGGGACTTTTCAAGGGGCAAGAAAAAGCGAGAATTAAAGCAATTGAAAAACAACGGGACGAAGATTTGGAAGAACTTGAAAAACGAAGTGAAGTCGAACTTCAAAAGCTTGAAGATCGTTTTGATGAAGAAATCAAAATGAGAAAAGAAAAATTGAGCGAATTAGATGATGAATACACTAAAGAAATAGAATTTCTCAAACAAGCTCAAAGTAAAGGACAAATATCTGGTGAAGAATTTCAAAAAAGATTACACGATGTACAAACAGAATATAAAACAAAAAAAGATATAGAAACCACCCAACTTACTAAGACCGAAGAGGCTAAAAAACTAGAAGTAGAACGCAAAAACAAACTTTCTAAACTAGAGCCCGAACTAATAAAAGCACAGGCCGAAGTTGATAAGGTAAATGCTGAAGATTGGTGGAATTTGGGCAAGCCTGATAGGTTAAGAAAAACACAAAAAATTTTAGACGAAATACTAAAAAGAATTGCAAAAGTAAAATCAGCTGGATCTATTGAAGAGATAAAACTTGCTCATGGCGGTGCACGATTTGTTTCAAATAAACCGACATATATGCCAAACTCAGGTATAATGTCTAGTGAGTTTGGGCAACCAGAATTAGTAAGAATAACTCCAGCACCAATAGATGAAAATCTACGCAAACTTGAAGCTAAAATCATTGCAGAAGAAATTACTAAATTACAAAAAAGCCAAAACAGTACAGTTGTAAATAATTTTTACTATAACTTTAATGGGGATGTGCTTGATGCTGAAAAATTAGTTAGAATGCTAAAATCAAAAGAACATCTAATGGGATTTAGAATGGCAGAGTAGAAAAAAATGTAAAAAAATTTTCAAACTACCTTGTATTTTACAATTACTAGTATATAATTATTAGTGTTGATAGTTCGTAATTTATTACTGAACTTTCAACACCTTGAAAAAGACTATTAACTTTTGTTAATAGTCTTTTTCTTTTATTATTTTTGGAACTATATTCCTTTGTAAGTTGCAATTAATTCCATTTTATAGGTATAATAAATTATTAATAAATGCTGGAAATAAGGAGCTCAAAAAATGAAAATTATAAAATCCAACCATAAACACAACCCCAATAAGAATAAATTACTTAGCAAAATTTGTAGACTGAAAAAAATTATTTCGGTCATTCTCTACTTAAATAAAGAGTTTGAAAAAAAATACAGTACCCCAATTAATAAAGAACACTTTACTTCTGAAAAAGTAAAAGAACTTCGAGTTCATCATCAAGGAGATATACTTCGTGTACTAAACTCAAATATATATAAAGAAAATAAAAAAGAAACCACAATTAATACGCTAAGAATAGATTTAAGATTTTTAATTAAGCTAAAAGCATTAGAAAAAAGAATACTAACATTTTCAAATAACTTTGGAGAATTTAAAGGAAAGCTTTGTATATACAAAGTATCATCTATTGCACATAAATTGATTGATGCATATTTTAGTAGCACTAAAGCAGACTTAATTAAGAAAGTAAAGAAAGAAAAAGATGTTTTAAAGAAAGAAAAAGGATATTTTGAACCTCAAAATATCACTGAAAATATCACTGAAAATATCACTGTATATAATAAACAATATATAAATATATATAATGAGAATTCTATAGAAAACTCTTTCTTTAAAAGAATTAAATCAATAGCGTCTAACACCAAAAAACCAATTGAAACACTAAAAAATACTTTATTAAACTATAAAGATTTTAAAAATTATCTAAAATATGATTATGCGGTTGAAGATATTAAAGAATTTTTCTTATCTAAACTAAATCTTTATAAAGATAAAATCCATTTTATGAGAAAGGCCGCACCTTATAAAACGGATTTCTACATCCTTGCAGGAGAATTTAAAGATGATTACACTACTAAATGGAGAAAAAATAAAACAACTAGCTTTTCAGGACATGCTGGCATAATAGCAAATAATATTTTAGTTAACATTTTGGAAAAAAGGACTATACTTTGAGTAGATTACTTGAAAAACTGAAACAAAAAAAAGATTCAATAAAGATTAGCGACATTTCAATCAAAAAAGATGCTTTTAGCAAAATAGAAGAAATAGACAGTAAAAAAGTATATTACACGAAAATATTTAAGCACCTAGTTAGATACAAAGTTTCAAAAAAAACACAAAAATTAAGAATTGTATTTCAAGCAATCAAAGGCAATGAAAAAAAATATTATTCTCTTAATCTTTTCTCATTAAAAAAAGACGACAAATTCTTAGGAATAAAATATGGCTGGGATAAACTTAAAAAACCTTTTAATCTCAAAGAAAGAGATAATAAAAGTTATATGATACAAAAACTATATCATATAGAATTTAAATTCAAAAAAGGATCTATTAAATCTTACATATTGTCTTTAAGAACTTTGTTGAGGAAAAAAGAAAAAGAAACCACAGAGTACTATCAGTTTACACTAAATAATTTAGAAAAAATGGAAACCAAAGTCTATAAGTTTTACAATAAAAAATTACCAAATGGAGGAATTTTAAAAAAATGGATATTAAAAAACCAGTTATAATAACAATGGCATCAATTAAAGGTGGAGTTGGCAAAAGTACACTTTCTATACTTTTCTCACATGTTCTAAAAGAATCGGGCAAAAAAGTACTACTAATTGACTTAGACCCACAAAACTCTTTAACTTCCTATTTCCATAGACATGTTAATAACATTAAAAAGTATAATGTTTACAACATGTTAAAAGGAAATGTCAATTTTAATGAGTGTGTTAATAAAATTAACGACTATATATCTATAATTCCTTCTCATCCTGTTTTAGAAAACTTCAATGCAGAAATCGTAGATTTTAAGGAAATTGTTTTGGAATACTACTTAAATGAAAATATACAACAGTGCAATTTTGATTATATTATAATAGATACTTCTCCTAATTCAGGGTATCTTTTGAAAAATGCGTTGAATGCAGCAAATTATATTGTAATTCCAGTTCAAATAGAATTATGGTCGTTAGAAAGCTTTACTATGTTAATCAACTCAATAAATAAAATATCAAAATTCAGAAATAAAGTATACAATATTTCTATTGTCGAAAACCAATTCATAAAAAACAGAAATATAATAAAAGAATTAGAAAGCTTGCTTCATAAAAAATATAAAGAATATGTCAAAGGCAAAATTCACTATTCAAATGGAATAAAGATTTTCATAACCAAGCGAGAGGAGCCCGCCATAAAAGAGACATATTATGAAGAAACAAAAAATACTTTGAAAAATATTTTTTCTGTGTAACTAACATTTGAATATGGTGGGTTTAGAAAATAATCGTCCGGAGACTGGACTACAGTTTTTGATACAAGTGAACTGCTATTTCTAAATCAAAGATTATAGAAATAGCTTCTTGTTTCATCCCATGATAGCTTTTTAGGCTCTTAAAAGAACGGTCATCCACTAGAGCATGGTCCACAAGCTTTACTTCAGGCAGTTCCTGCCTTAGTTTTTATTTCTTTATAATAATAAGCTTTAAGATTCAGAGCGGCATTTATATCTCTATCATGCAAAGTGTTGCAACTACTACAAGTCCACCTAGTATCACTTAATCTTAGAGTTGTATTTTTAATGTGACAACTACTGCATAATTTACTTGATGAAAAATATCTATCTGCTTTATACAAAGGGGATCCATACCACTCTGATTTGTATGATAATTGTCTTACAAACTCAGACCATCCTAAATCATTAATACTTTTTCCAAACATTCCTTTTTGCATGCCTTTAATTGATAAATTTTCTATTACTATGTTTTTATAATTGGATACAAAGTAATAAGATAATTTATGCAAAAAGTCTTTTCTTTGATTTGAAATTTTCTTATGCAGCTTGGCAACTCTTAATCTAGATTTAGCCCTATTAATAGAACCTTTTTGCTTTTTTGATAGTTTTCTTTGATATTTTTTAAGTTTATTTTCATTTTTTAATAAATATTTAGGATGATTGATTTTCTCGCCTTCACTACTTACTAAAAAATGTCTCATACTCATATCAATACCAACTATTTCTTTTTTATCGCCTTTAGTTTCATTGATATTTTTAGTATCTAAGCACTCAACTATTATTGAAATATAATATTTATCATCAATATCTTTTTCTACTACTACATTTTTAATAAGCTCATTATCTTTAATGCACCTATGTAGACACAACTTTACAAACCCTATTTTAGGTAGTTTTATATAACCATTTTCTATTCTTATTGAGTTTTTTTGATTATTAGTTCTAAAAGTTTGCCTATTTTTCTTACTTTTATATTTAGGAAATCCTTGCATTCTATTTCCTTTTTTAATTTCTCTAAAAAAATTACTATACGCAAAATTTAAGTCGATCCACGCGCTACAAAGAGCCAAACTATCAACTTCCTTTAAGAATGGAAATTCATCTTTATATTTACTTGGATTAACACTAAGACTTTTCTTATTTTTTTCATAATAATCTTTTTTATCACTTAACATTTTGTTATACAAAAATCTTACACATCCAAATACTTTTGAAAAATATTTTTTTTGATTGGTGTTGGGATATATCCTGCACTTATAAGCTTTATTAGCACTCATTATTTTTTATAATTATAATACTATATTTTAACTTGCGTTACAAATTCATCTCCACCTATAATTTCATAGAAATTATAGGTGGAGTATTCTTTGCTATTTTGATATAAATAAACAAAGGATATAAAAATGGGAAATAAATCAAAAGAAAAAGAAAAAGAAAAAGAGATAACTTTATATGAACGAGGTGAAATCCTATCAGATGAAGAATTAAGCTCAGATAATAGTAAAGATAGAGAACTAATAAATTATAATGAACTAAAAGAACAGTTAAAGTTTAATTTGGCGTCTGATGTTAATAATAAAATTCAAAGGATGAAAATTTTATATGAAATTAAGCAAAAAAGTCTGTATAAGTACGATAATTTTTCTAGTTTTGAGCAATTTTTAAAATCTTATGTAATTGCTAAAAGCCAAGCGTACACATATTTGAAAATTTACGAAAAAGTATTAGAAGGGGTTATTTCCATAGAAAAAGTTAAAAAAATGGGCATAGAGGCTACCTATAAAGATATACAGAAAAACAAACCGATTCATGAATCTAAAGAAGATATAGAAAAAGATGATAATAGTCAAAATATACCTATCAGAATTCTAATCAAAGACAAAGAAGTTTATGATTTTTGTAAAAAAGACACTAAAAGAATAAATTTTTTTTTAGAAAAAATTATTAAGGAGAAAAAAAACATCTTATCAGATCTCATTATTGAGTATGAAAATCACAGAAAATATAAAAAGAGAAATTACCCCCTTGATAAAAATTAAATAATATATTATCCTGCTATTGAGGATTATAATTTTCTAATCCTTATTTTCAGCATAAAAAGCTTGCCCATAGAGGCTGATTTTGTAGCAACTAAATCAGTCGCTATGGGCAAGTGTTATTATCGACTATTGTGAACTACTATTTCTATAGTCAAAGATTTAGAAATAGTAGTTTACTACGTTGACACAAAAGTGTAGAATGCTGTGATGAAAACTAAAAATATTGTAAAAATAAATGCTTCAATAGCATTCACCCAAAAATTAGCAAAGGATGCTCTAGCCAAAGAAGAAGAGAGAATTCAAAAAACCCTAACAGAGATTCTTTACGAGAGACCCGACGACTCTATAGTATTTAGAATTGCAAAAAATATATATGACAAAGAATTCAAAGCATTAGGTAAAGAAATTACTCGGCATATTTTAGCTAACATTCTTGAAGAATCAATTATTTTTATCTTAAGAATATTTTTTATTGCATATATTGAAGATAATGATATCTTCAAGAAGATATTAAAAGAAAATAAGCTATATAGATCTTCAATATCTTTTAGATATTTTTTTTATGATGAAAATACAAAAAAGAAATTGGAATATAAAAAAATAATAAAAATTTTCACTACCTTTCATAAAGGTAGTGATTTTTTAAAATTTCCTATATTCAATGGAGGATTGTTTGCAGAGGATAAGGTAAAATATTTAAATAATGAAAGTCTGCTAAGTACTCCGAAAATTCTGGAATCTAACTTTGAATACGCTACAAATTTTTTATCTTTTGCGTTTCTTTCTTCAAAGAAGAGTATTTTTACTAGTATTTCTTCAATTTCACTACTACTGTACGAAAATTTACTTGGATATGATCTAAGAATCGCAGATACTACTATTCACCGCACTATTGAAAAAGGAACTTATTGTATTCATACTGAAGATGAGCTTAAAAACAAGAAAGTAAACAAAGTAGCTACCTACTATAAAGGCAATATTTATCTTACATCTAGATCGCTTGATAGAAAAAAAAGTGGTGCATATTATACTCCAGAAGACTTAGCTGATTTTATGGCCGCGTCGGCGGTTGAAGAACAGCTTAAAACCAAATCCCCTTTAGATATAAAAATAATTGATAATTCTTGCGGTTCGGGCAATTTGTTAATTTCTTGTTTAGATTACTTAACAAAAAAAGTATGGTACAGTCTTGACAAATTTGAAGATCTAAAAAAAAGTTTGGATATGGAGTATAGAAATGTTATTGACGAGGCTAAAAAATATAACATTCAAGACAGCGTAAGCCGGAAGATTGTCCTCAAAAGAACATTACTTAGAAAATGTATTTACGGGATTGATTTTGATCAGATATCTGTACAAATCGCAATGCTAAGGTTGTGGATTGGTGTCTTTATTTTTGTGTCACCACCAAGCTTTCTTACCAACCGAATAAAAGTAGGAAATGCCCTTTTAGGGTATACCACAGATGAATTTTTGAATATTTTGAATAGCGAATTTAGAAGTAGCTGCTTGTTATTTGTAAAAAAGATTAACGAAATTGTGACTATTTTAGAAGATATCTATCAAAAAATCAAAGGTATTAATGATACTACTAAAGAGGATGTAGAAAAATCTAAAAAGATATACAAAGAATATCAGAAAAATGAAAATATAAATAATTTAAGAATAATATTTTCTTTAATTAAACTTTATTCGTTGTCTTTTGACAAATCTTTGAATATAGAATTTAGTGATATTACAACCGTAGTTAATTTGATTGGAAATATTTTAGACAGTAAAATTTCCAACGAAGATAAAGAAAAAATAGAAAAAATTAAAAAATTAAGCAGCTACTATAAATTTTTTCACTATGGGATTGAGTTTCTAGATATTCAAGAAGGATTTGATATTGTAATTGGAAATCCTCCATGGGAGAAACCCAAGTTTGATGAATCTGAATTTTTCTCAAAACATATTCCTGGCTACAGAAAACTAAGTATAAAAGAACAAAATAAAATAAAACAAGAAATACTTAGTAAAGATAATCATCCTTTGAGTATCCAGTACTATGAGGAAAAGAACAGCTTAAAGATTTTGAATAATATGTACAGGTTGGGGTTTAGAGAATTTTCTAGTGGTGGTGATCCCAATCTTTTTAGATATTTTGTGGCTTTCAATTTGAAGTTGGTGAAGCCCGGAGGTAACTTAACTTATTTGACCCCTTCCGCTTTGTGGTGCGAATTCAGCTCTAAAGCACTGAGGCAGCATATATTTTCAAATTATAAACTTAATTATGTGTATCAGTTTGAAAATCAAAAAAGGTTTGGCGCCGTAAACCCCGGCTTCAAATTTGCAATATTTCAGACCAGTAATACTAAAGAACCCACAACAAAATTTAGAGTAAAATTTGTTATTCAGAGTTGCGATAATATCATGAAAGAAATAACCAGTGATCTGAAAGAGGGTAATGAAAATGCTTATAAAGGAATTGAATTGGATATAGCTCAAATCAAAAGGCTATCTCCTATTCAAGAGTCAATAATAGAATTTAGAGATATCGTTGAGCTTAAGCTTGTTGATAAGATGTTTAGTCGATTTAGTGCTTTTTCAGAAGATTATATGAACTTCATAGGGGGTTTGAACACAGCAGATATAAATAATCTCAAATTTTTACTAAAAGAATGCAATGATGAAAACTATATATTTCTATATTGTGGGGCTAATATTCACCAATTTAATTCAAGATTTTTTGAAGATAAAGCCGCAAAAGAAAGTTCTAAATTGCTGTGGATAAGTAAAGAAGACTTAGAAAAAGTATTAGCCAAGGATAACCAATATCAAACCGAAAGAGTATTCTTTAGAAAGGTTTCAAGAAACTCAAATGAAAGAACAATGATTAGCACTTTGTCTCCTAGAAATTGTTATTGTATGAATACAATAGGTGTAAACTATGAGAAAAGGCCAATATCTATTTACAAAAAATTGTTTGTTATATCTGTTTTCAATTCGCTTCCATTTGATTTTTTACTCAGAAGGTTTGTTCAAGCTGCTAATGTGTCAAAAGCATATCTGTATCAATGTCCTATGATGCAGCCCGAAGAAAATGAAATTTTAACCAATCCTCTATACTTAACTTTAGCCAAAAACACTTCCTTGCTAATAGTTAAAAATGATCCCGACAACTTTAAATATTTACTTTACTTAGAATATTTTGAGTTTAGCAAAGAAGAAATTCATAAGATATTAAATCTAGACCCCAAAGATGAATTCTTTAAAGAAAAAGAAAATGAAAATAATTTCATTGTGGCCAGTCTTTACTCGTTAACCAAAGAAGATTTTGTAACTTTGCTTAATGATTTTAAGGTTATTAAAAATAAAAAAGGAGAAGATTATATTTCATCTTTAGTAAAAGGATATGAGAATATTTAAGAAGAATGTATAAGTATAACGCAGCGTAATCCCAAATAGTGGATATTGCAATTTTTAAAAATTGGTATAACCTTCTTGCTAGGTGTTTCTATGAGTAAATTTATATGTTTTATATTTTGTGTATTTTGTTTTGTAAAGTGTAGTGTAAGTTATATTATAAAATTTGAGTGTGTTTAATGAAAAAAATTAGTTTATTAATATTATTATTATTATTATTGTTGCTTGATTTAAATGCTAGTGTGGATAGGCGGGAAAAAAAACGGATAAAAAACGAGATAAAAGACAATTATGCATCGGCTGCAAGTTACCTTTCAAAAGAAGAGTTTAGTCTAATTAAAAAAAGATTAGATCATTATGATATAAAAGATGAGCTTGGAAAAAGCGTTTTTTGTGCATACACCCCAGTAATTAAACAGGGTTTATGGAAAGTCAGAATTAAAGAAAAAGGTATTTTTTTAGATGCCGTTGATATCATTGGATATCTTATAAAAAATAAATTAATCGACTCTGAAAGGCTTTATTTCGAGAATCTTCAAGCAATAACTAATCTTATAGATGGTGATCCAGATAAAATTTTTGATTATTTAATACAGCTAGATTCTGATAAAATTGATTATGCTGAGAAATATGGAGACAAGGCCAGAGATAATTTTGAAGAATCTTATTCTAAAAATAAAGTAAGTACGGTTAAACAAATATTAAAACAAGTGTTAGCTGATTTGCCTAAAGATTAAGTTGTAGATAATGAATTTGAGGAGTTTTATATGAAAAAAATAGGGTTATTATTATTTTTAATATTTAATTTAAATGCCTATATAGATATAGATGAGCTTACAGAAAAACGCAAAGAACACAATTTTGCAAAAGCCAAAAAAACTTTTTCTAAAGAAGATTTTGATTTACTTAACAAAAGATTAGATAATTATGATTTTGCAAATGAATATGATAAAAGTGTATTTTTTGCCTATGCTCCAATAATTAGGGGGCGATTGAGAAAAATTGGAATTAAAGAAAAAAGCGTGTTTTTGGATGCTATTGATACCATAGGTTATTTTATCAAATATAAAATCATAGTACCATCGACGTTACTCGACCAACTTGAGTTCAATCAGTTGTATAAGATAACTGATCTTATAGATGGCAAGATAGATAATTTTGGTTTTTATGACTACTTTGGTCTTTTAGCGAATTTGAATTCTGATGAAGTTGATTTTGTTAAGAAATATGGGAAAAAATCCGAAGTTGATTTTGCTGAGAAATATGGGGAAAAAGCTAGAAAAAAGTTTATAAAATCTTATACTGAGAATAAAATAAATGCAGTTAAGCAAATATTAAAACAAATTTTAACCGATTTAGAGACAATTAAAAATTAAATTTTTTCCCCAATTCACCTTAAAAAACAATTTCACTTGACGTATTATATAGATGTGATAAGAGGGATGGTTTAAAGACTATTTATACTAAAAGATAATTATAT
>NZ_CP179520.1:0-30439 GCF_030437945.2 Borreliella kurtenbachii
ATTTTATTGACAAAAATATTAGTTTTTGCTATCATACATCTAATTTAATAAAGAGAAGTAAAACGGTGTATGATTTAAGAAAAACAAAATTAATAGATAAAATAAGTTCACTAGAACTATATAAATATTCAATATTTTTTAGAAATTATATAGAAAATGTAGCAGAAGATTGTCTCAAGAACGGACTTGTTCTTGAGAGCGCTGACCACAATGTTAGCGAGGTTGAACTTGCTAGATTAAAGGTACAGCTTAAGAATGCTCTGCTTAATTGTATTATAAGCTACCGTTTTCATGGGATTGGCTATGTTTTAGTAAAAACCAAAGATACCCTAATAGATCTCGAACAACCCGTTAATATAGAATTACCTATTGGTTTTGAATACCTTGATTATGAATATGTAAGAGATTTGGGAGTTGATTTTGATCATATAACCTATAAAGTAAAATCCAACAATAAGAACAATTCTATAGACGCAGTTAAGATACATAAAAGTCGACTTATCATATATGAAAACTTTGATTATATCTTAAAAAGATATGTTCCTTGTTATACAGAAAGTTTTTTGCTAGATATTTATTTATTTGAAAAGATATACGTTGAAATAGAAAGACGTATTGAAAACCACAATTTCTTGTTTTACAAAGATGAATCTTTAGTACAATTACAAGACGCACTCTCTAGTGCAACAACTTCTTTAAGTGCACTTACTCAGAGTAATAATGATAGGGGAAGTGGCATTTTATCTTCTTTTTTGAGAAAACAAAATTCAAACAATCATAGTAAAGATATTTCTAATTTAAGAAACCTTAATGACTCATTAGCACAGGAACTTGCTAGGCTTAAGAGCAATCTAAATAATGAGGGAATGTTTTATACGGCTACTCCGAGTGCTAGTTTAGAGGTTATTAAATACGACCTTAGTTACTTAAAGGAGGCGTTAGCGTTAATTAAGGCGAAAATTGGGGCTGATACCAAAGAGCCCTTAACTAGAAGTTTTAATGAGCAGGCTAAAGGACTAGGAAATGATGGTAAAGGTGATAGGAGTAATTATTACGATTTTTTAAAAGGCGTACAAGAACAGGTTGAGAACTCTTGTAACTTAAAACTTACAAAGTATTTCGGGCTTGATATGAAATTTAATTCGCTGATTATGTTAAGTGAAGAACAAAAAGTAGAAAGAGATATAAAGCTAATTGAGCTTTACAGTAAATATAACCAGCTTATACAGAGTAGTTCCTTTAATAATGAGGAGCTAGCGATTTTAAAAGAGAAATTATTCTCATTTTGAGAAAAGGAGTTAAAAAGTGACTGAGAAAGAAGAAAAAGAAGACTTGCAAGCACAAGATAAAGAGGAACAGCAAATTAAGGCTGATACTAAAGTTATAAGTGCGCAGGAATTTGAAGAGTACATGCGCTTTAAAGAACAAGCAAATAGTAAATCCAAAGAGACAAGTCGAGATTTAAGTATAAACGAGCGAATAACAAAAGAACTTGCAGAAGTTGAAGAGCGGGAGCGTATTGAAAAGCAATTATTACTAGAGGCTGAGCGAATTAATGAAATTGATACACTTGCAAAAGCGCATCTTAGCAACCATTTCAATAAGGAAGTGTTACTTGCAAAAGGATACACACTAAAAGACATTATGCAAGCACAACGCAGAGAACTTGTTCGCAAGTTTGTTCCAATTGAGCAAATTAAAGCTATTGCTAAAGCGTCAGATATTAGTCATATCGATGGGGAGATATTAGAACAACTTGTTTCTTTAGCAAAAGTGAATATTAAATTAAGAAAAAATGCGAGTAGCAATTCTTCTTCTGTTGACTCTATTAAGGGCAATATTATTGCCAAATCAGAAGAGAGAGCAAGTTTGCTTGATTCTAATTTTGTTCCAATTAATTTTACAGAATTTGTACAAGCGATAAGTAATACTTACAAGCAAAGACGAATTCAATTTTATAAAAATCTAAAAAGACATAAAAGAACAAGTATTGCTTAAAGGAGTTTTTAATGAGTGATATTACAAAAATTAAAGAAGAGTTTAATAAAAAAGTTGCAGAAATTAAAGCATTAATGAAAAATCCCCAACAAGACGCGGGGCTGCTTAGCAATTCTATTGATTTTAGAGACAAAAACCTAATTTTTTCAAATTCTGATGGAGTGTGCACTAGCAGTAAAGACAAAATAGAAAATTATCCTGCTAAAGGATATCCGTACAAGCGTGGAGTTAAGCTTAGTTTTGGCGATGGTACAACAGAACTAGAAGTTGAGGCTGGAGGTGGAGACGATTTATATGGAGTGTGTTCCGATATAGATGAGTTTAGCGGTATGGCAACTGTAATTCCAATTACAAATAACTTTACTGGGTATTTAACGCTTAAGAAAGAAGGACAAAATGGTGTAAATCCAGGAGATAAATTAAATTTTAACCAACATGGGGAACTTGAAAAAACCACGGGGGCTCAAAAGGCTGTTAATGCGATAGCGCTTTCAAAAGCACATAAATTGACCGAAGATTTATTTATAGTGCTTGCTAGTGTATTTGGGAATAGAGCTATTAAAGGGTAATTAAATTATGGATTTAAAAGGTAACGGGCAAGTTGAAAATCTTGACGCTGCTGATAACCCGCAGTTAGATTTAGAGGCAGAAGTTCCTGCTGCTCCTAGGGCTAAACGGCAAGCAAGACAAGCTGAAGATGTGCAAGCAAAAGATCCCTATTTGGATGCAATTAACGAACTTGATGATGTCCTTTTGAAATTCAAAAAACATGTAAAATCGATGAGTTCGATTGAAAATAAGGTTTTTAGCAGTTCAAGCAGTTGTTTTAAATCCAAAAATGAGCGAGCTGATGTTTATACATTTGCGTGTTCAAGTTATTCAGACAAAATAGAGGAATACTATTACGATCCAGCAAATAGTTTTCCATACAAGCGTGGCGTTAAGCTTGTTCCAAAAGAGAGCTCTATATATGTGGAAGTTGGAGCTGATACTGATATGTATGGGATATGTGTAGATGTATGTGAGTTTAGTTGCACTGCGTATGTATTGCCAATTACCAATAACTTTGAGGGGTACCTTGTTACAAGAAATCCGAGCATAAAAATAGGAGAAATATTGGATATAAATAACAATGGGGTTATTATCAAGGCTGGTGGTGGGCCGCCAACCGTAATTAATGCATATGCCTTATCTGATTCATTTACAATCAATTTCGCCCCTGAAGATGGAAATCAAGATCAAGCTAGATATCCTAGGCAAGAGTATTCTATTAATTTGATAAAAGTTGCAATTTTTGGCAATAGAAGCCTTGAGAAAATAGTAAATCCTGACGGTGGTTAAGCCTTGGGCGAATAAAAGGAGGTAAATAAATGGGAGATACAACGCAATTAGTAAAAGAGTATCAAGAAAAGAGAAGTAAACTTGAAAAGTTCATGAAAAATCCCCAACATGACGCTAGTTTGCTTAGCAATTCTAATGAATTTAGAGACAAAAATGTAGAATTTTTTGCTTCTGGAGGCACTAGAACTAGTAAGCTTGACAAATTGGAAAATCATCCATTTTTGGGGTATCCGTACAAGCGTGGAGTAAAAAGAGTTATTCAAGAGGCTCAAGATAATCAAAGTCACTATGAGCCACATGTTGAGGCTGGTGGAGGTGAAGACTTATATGGAATATGCATTGACATAGATGAGTTTAGTAAAACAGCCACTATTGTGCCAATTACCAATAATTTTGAGGGCTACTTAGTAGCAAAAGATTCTACAGTTAAAGTAAAAGACAAACTTGTTTTTAATAAAGACGGTGCCCTTGAAAAGGTTACTGGAGCGCCAAATAAAGCAACTATTAATGCAACAGCATTGACTGATGCGAAACAAATTAGCAATGAAGTTTATTTGGTAAAAGTAGCTGTATTTGGAAATAAAGCTATAAGTAGAAATTAATAAAATTTGGGAGGATTTAATATGGAATTATTTGATGAAAATTATTATGCAAAAGCTGTGGCAAATATCATAGGAGAAGTTAAAGATCCTATTATGTATAAATGGTTTTCACCTGATCAAATTGAAGATGTTGATCTACAAATGGGATATCAAAAAACGGTAAAATGGGACGCGTTTTTAAATGCTAATCCTACAACAATTGCCAATGAGGTTAATACTATCTCAACTATTGGTTTTAGTTCTGAAGTGGTAAGACTTAATTATTTAAAATTACAATACAAATTCAGACATTTAAAGCAGACGTCTGAGAAATTTTATACTTCGGACTCATATATTGGGGACATTAATAATAATTTACTGCCCTTTGCTCAAGCTTATAAACTTGCAAGTAGTGAAATTATTAAACTTATAAATCACTTTGTACTAACGGGTACCGTTTCGATTCAAAAAGATGGAAAAAATCAAAAACGCCTACTTCCTAATATGTATGGACTACTTAATATGCCTGAGCAGATAAAAGAAGAAGTTGCTAGTGGTGATAAAGATAAAATGGATAAAATCTTTGAAAAGATTGAGGCGGGACTTTCAAAGTTAGAATTAGGAGATGAATTTTCCACTCCTATGATGGTAATAGTTGACCCAGCAACTTCACTTAAACTCGTAAAACCATACGCAGCAGGACAGGGTGCAGCAAGTAGCTGTGAAAAATGGGAAGATGTTTTAATTCAGACTATTAAGGCTATTAATAATAGAGAAGATGTTTATATTGAAACTTCAAACTTGCTAAAACATAAAATACTCATTTATCCACTAAATTCTGAGCTTATTAAATTTAAGCCTAGCAAGTATATGCTACCCACACCGAATGAACAAGTTGATAAAGACTCAACTGATATTGCTCATTCATACATTGATTTTGTTTTAGGCGGTCTACTTGCTACTAGAAAAACTATTTTGCAAGTTAACATAAAGCAAAGTTAAAAGTATAAGGTAAGTGAAAATGAGTGAACAAGAAAACTTACAAGCACAAGCTGAGGGAGAAGAAGAACTTTTAGTGACAAAACTTCATTCAGAAGTGTTATTGCTATTAGGAATAGACCAATTTGCACTAAGTAGGCAAAATTTTCTACTTCATTTATCCTTACTACAAGCTATTCTAGTAACACGCGGCATTGATGCCAGTTCACTTACATATGAACAAATATTTTTACTTACTTTCTACCACATGGGTTGTCAATTAAGAAAACAGGGAGTTGTTCGAGAATTTGAATTTGATAGGATCAAAAAAGAAAAATTCAATGAACTTGAACTTGATTATTATCCTAGTAGTAGTGGGGGCGAAGAAGGCGGTGAGGGGGGTTGTGGATCAAATAAGAATTTTTGTTCACAACTTGATGCATTTTTAGAAAAACTAAAAAGAGAAACTTCAACGCCATCTTGTGTGGGGGTTGTCTAATGAATGGTGTTAGAAAAAGACTTTCAGATCTGTCCTTTCGCATGATCAACGTATTTAAGGACCCGCAACCCTTAAAGTTTTATAAAGGCACTATTGTAAAGCTTGAAAATGACTCTTCTTATCAGAGAGTATTTGATAAAAATAAGTACACTGAATTCGCAGGAGTTATTATTGACATACGGCCACAAGAACTTGCAATGCTTTATGACTCTGATATGTCTGATATTCAAGGGTATTCTAAACTTTACACATATCAAGACCTTAACTATGAGCTTAAAGACCGAATATCAATTGCAGATTTAGTTTACTTTGAAATATTTAGTATTGACTCTTCAATTGGATATTTTACTTTGGTTTTAAAGGAATTTATATGGACAAGCTAGAATTTAAAATAGAATTGGAAATTGGGTGGTTTGGTGGTCGTGCGGGTATTGCTAAAATGCATGAAAAAGGGAGTAGCAATTTACCAGCAAGAAAACATTTAACCAAAATTGCTAGTAGCTCTGAGTTTAGAGAATATATCAATAATAGCTATATAAATTCTAAGTTTAATCTTGACCCTAAATCGGGAATGGAGGCTATTGGACAAGCTTTTGTCAGGTACTATGAAAATTATCTACTATCAGCACAAGTCACTCCAGCCTTAAAGGCCAATACAATCAAAAGCAAGTTTAAAAGGGGTAGTAACACTGCAGCAATTCCACTTGTTGATACAGCCAAAATGTTATCAGAGATTACTTATAAGGTAACAGTTGAATGATTTTCACTTTAAATATGGTATTAAATCATTTAACCCAAATATTTAAAGGGTTTAAGGCGTATGCAACTGAAAATAATTTTGAGTGCGATATCATAAATACCTACAATCATCCATATCTTTCAAAAATCACAGCTGCTAGCTCAAATATAATAGCATTGAAATTTGATGGCACAGAAAATCTATTTGATCATAATTCTAGAGCCGGTGCATTTTATGAAAATGCTTTGGAATTTAGTGTAAATTTTCAAGTATATATTATTGCAATAGTGTTAAACGCTCAAGATTTTGACGCTAATTCGCGTATGTTGATACTTTATAGTATGCTTAGTGACTTTCTACATAATAAAGCCCATAAGTATACTTTAGAAAGTCAATCTCAACCCGAATATATTAGCCAAATCAACCTTTATATTTATCCAATATCTAATATGCAAACAGTTGGGCTTATTAATTTAGGCACAAAATATAGCAACCATGCATACAGTGCATCTATAGCATTCAATGCTAGTGTAAAAGCAATTGAAATTTTAAAGGAGGAATACAAAATTGCCGCAAGATACAATTAGTGTAAGTTTTATTGACTCTAGGATCCAAGCTAGTAGGCCTAATTATTACAATCCACTCTTGGTTTACAAAACAGCTAAAATCAAAGTTAACAAAGATGCTGCTAGCTATAAAATATTGAATTTAACCGTTAATAATTATGAAAAACAAATTGAAACTTTAGAAAAAGATAATGGAAATGGCGAAGATCAGTTTGGAAAAGAAAAAACACTGCTTAAAACCGCAATGTTAAATTTTTTTAATTCAAGTGAAGAGTCATTAAAATCAGTCGATCTTTTCATTTATAAGGATAAGCCTGAAGAGCTAAAAAATTATCTTAAAGTACATAGGCATTCTTTTGTTGTACTTATTAACACTGAAGGCGATGCGTCAGATGATGGGCTTAAAATTTACAAAGATGACTATAATAAATTCAAAATGCCTTCAACTTTTTTTGTATTCTCAACTAAAGAACAAGAAATAAAAGAACTATTTAAAGATAAGGGCAATATTGAAAAAGAAAGAAATATTGTTGTTTACAGTAATAATAAAGACAATTTACACCTTAAATTTATAAGTCAATATTTGCATCAATCAAGTATTTTCCATGCTGTAAATCCTTATGGCATGCCGCTGGCTGCTACACCGCTTGTTGACGACACTGTAATTGGAAAGTTGCGAACTGCAAAAATCAACTTTTACTCACTTCTTAATGAAACTGGCCTTGATGGTATGCCTGCTTTTAAAGAGGGTGTTGATTTAGCTGGAAGTCCAATAGACGAGATTTTCACTTATCATTATATAAAAAATGAAGCGATTATTGAGCTTATTAGAATTTGGAATAAAAACAACAGACAAAATAGCAAATTATCTGCACTACAACTTAGTGGCTCTAGAGATAATGCATATACTTCAGCAATTGAGTGCCTACTTAAACGGTTTATTGATAGAGGGTTGATAATAGAGTATAAGAATTTAAGTCTTACTATTTCTCCTACACCACAACTTAAATTAGAACTTAGTGTGAATATTACTTATAACTTTAGCATTAATGCTGTTGCTTTAGTAATTACTACTCAAGATATAGTTGATTATCAAAACAGTTTAAGTGCTTAAAAGGGGGGCTAAAAAATGCAATTTTATGATTTAAGAGAAGTTTATTTTTCAATTGGTGGTACGCAGTTACATAGTGGCAAGCTAGAGCTTACAAGCGAACCTACAACAAGAGCAGTGATTAGTAGTGAAGATAAAGGTATGCCTGTAATAAGCTTAAGAGATCCCAAAACGATAACTTATGTTTTCAATATTGAAGTTACACTAGGCAGTCATGACTACATTTTGTTAACTGAACTTTCTGATGAACAGTTTTACAACATGGATGTGAGAAAAGAGGACAAAATGCTTGATTTAGCATTCAATGATAGAATTGCTACCAAAATTATTTCTAATTATGCAATTTTTACTGAAGAGCCTTCAAGAAGTTATTCTGCTGAGGCCGAAAAAGTATCTTTTGAAATTAGGGCTATTAATTGCCAAAAATCTAAACCGAACAACACTTAAAAGGAGAGTCTTATCATGATAATGAGATATAAAATGAAAATTTTAACTAAAAATAAAACCTATGAATATCCACTAAGAGTATTACCGGTCTATGAATGGGATAGAGTACTCGGATTTAATCAAAGTGACGCTATTTTAAAGCTTAATGAGGTCAAATACTTAAGAGAAATTACAAGCTTAATGATAAGTCAAAAATTTTTAGACGAATTCTATTTGATTTTGGATCAAAATAGAGAATTTATTTCTTATTATAAGGACTATCTTATTGCAATAATTTACACTGCACAATTTAATACTTTTCATTTAGACAATGATCTAAAAAAGCCCGCTTTAGTATATTTGAGTGAGTATGAAAATAATGTTGGTGATTTTGTTACTTTTGACTATATCAATGAAAATTTTGATTATGAAAAAGTAGCCACTTCACTTTCATCAATTACATCAAATTCCAATGAGCTGGTTGATAAATGAGCAAGAGAAATAAAGATATTGATAAAGCTATTGCAAGTCTTAATGAGACTAGAAAAAAGTATTTTAACTTGCTTGACGAGATTAAGAACGACAAATACTATTTTCCAGTAATTATGAATATTTGCTCATACGACTCGGTTAAGAAATTACCTTATGATGAGCTTTTAGAGGTCAATAGACTTGCTGATATTAAATTAGAAAAAGAATTGTATGAATTAATTTTAAGCAAGTGAGGGCTCAGTGAGCGACAAATTCACCATTAAATTTAAAGGTATTCTTGATCATGCTGCAACAAAAAAGGCTATTGAACAAGATATTTCCAAAATGGAAAAATATCTTAAACCTAAAAAATCTAGTTTGGGGAGTACTAAAGATATTGTAAAGAATAATTTGTCGGACAAGAAAAAAGAACTTAACAGACAATCTAAATTCGAAAGCTTAAGAGAGCGTGTTGAGAAATATAGACTTACACAGACTAAAAAACTTATGAAACAGGGCATGGGTTTTGAAAAAGCCAGAAAAGAGGCTTTCAAAAGATCTTTAATGTCTGATAGAGATAAAAGACGTCTTGAGTATAAAGAACTTGCAAAAGAATCAAAAGCAAAAAGTAAAATGCTAGCGGCCTCTCAAGGAAAAGGCCTTGTTGCCAAAATTGCAATAGGTAGTGCTCTTGGAAATGTCATTGGCAATGCTATGAGTAAAGTTGGAGGCGGGATTATTGGGTTTTTGTATGGTTTTATGAAAAAATCAGTTGAAAATGAATCCAAGCAAAAGAAACTACAACAACTCAATAATGTGTTTTACAGTGACAAAGAACGTGAAAATATTTGGAATGCTATTAAGGGAATGAAAGGATTTGAGCGCGATTTAGAAAAAGAAGATTTGCTGCGAACAGCAAGCGTGCTTAAAGGCCACATCCGGGAATTAAAACTTAATGATAAAGGGGGAGAGAATGTATTAAATGCTACAAAACTAGCAGCTATGTTTAGAAGCACGGGGCTTGTTGGTGATAACGAAAGTGCTGTTGAAGTTGTTTCAAAAATACTTAAAGGGGAACTTACAGAAGCTTTTAATATATTGAAACCTATAGACAAATTTGGAGAAAAATATCTAGAAGCCATGAAAAAAAAGTTAGAGTTTCTAACTCAAGAGGGAGGGAAAAAAAAGCTAAGGCCAGAGATAATTACAGACTTAATAAAAGATATATCATCTTTGAATATAATGGGTCATTCCGATAAAGTTGCTGAGGCTAAAAGTAAATTGGATAAAATAGAGCAAAGTCTTGAAAAGACAACCAGCAAAGTTTTGATGCCGGCGATTGGCAAAATAACTGATCTTATTGATACGGTTATGGGATTTGATTTTAACAAAATCATACAAAAAATCGTTGATGCCATAAAAGGTGGTATAACGGGCGCTTTTGATGGAGTAAAAAACTTTGGCAGCTCAGTAGTTAATACTGCTAGTAATGCTTATAACTACGCGAATGAGTGGTTGAATAATCTAATTTTTGGAAAGAACAACAATAACACCGGGGGGGATGATTCAGTAAATTTCAAATAAAAAGGAAATTCTATGGATATTAACAATGAAAATATTATCAATAATAATATTGAAAAGAAAAAATTCGAGGAAAAAATCAAAGATGTTGAAAAGAAAGAATTCAGGGAGATTACTCGAATAATAAGAGATGTAATAACCCAAATATTTGCTCTTTTCGGAGCAGATAATTTTTTAGTGTTATTCCCAAGAATGGATTTAAAAGGTTTGGGGTATGTACCACAATTGTTTTTTATAAAACCAAAACCCGAACTCATAACACGCACTTACAATACCAGTTATTCTAAAAGACCGGTTATCAATTATTATGATAGAAAAGCAGAATATGTCAGCTACAATCCAGTAATGACTGGTGAAAACATATCATTAAACGGTGGAATATTAACATCCTTATATAAGGATATGCTTTCTCTACTCAAAATGACTGTTTTTGGCAATACTATGCTTCGTTTTGACGCTCATCTTGCAAAAGAACAACTAGCAAATAGAATACAAGCTCAAGTTCCCTTTAGTATTTACAGCCCAACTTTTGGCCTAAAAGAATTAGCTGTAATTACAAGTCTTTCGTTTAAGGATATTCCTTTCATTGATGAGGTTGAAGTTAGTCTATCAATGGAAATAGTAAAAACATTTGAATTGGAAAAATATAAAGGATAAAAAATGCTGTTACTACAATATGATTTTAAAATTGAATTTTACAAAGAAAAACAATCCTTAGAAAAGGATACAAGCGCTAAGGATTCTTTAATTGAAGAAAAACAATCCTTAGAAAGGGATATAAGCGCTAAGGATTCTTTAATTGAAGAAAAACAATCCTTAGAAAGGGATACAAGCGCTAAGGATTCTTTAATTGAAGAAAAACAATCCTTAGAAAGGGATACAAGCGCTGGGGATTCTTTAATTGAAGAAACTCCTAAAATTATAATAAATACGCAATATGGAATTCATGTTGATATTACCATATCTAATGAATTTTCAAATTATAATTTTGTAAAATCTAAACGAACAAAAATTGTACTTTGGAATTTGCCTTTAGACTTCACCAACGACATTGAGGTGGGAGATATAGTAAAAATATATTATAAGAAATTTGCTCATGAAAAAAATTTTGATTTCATAATGGCGGGTTACTTGGGGACTCCTATGAGCACTGATTATCCTAGTGGGGATTTTAGTGTTGAGCTTGACGTTCGGTTAGCGGTTAGTAGCAACTTCTTTGATCGAAAATTAGAGAACAAAAACTTCAAGGGGAAAACGGTGCAAGAAGCAATAGAATCTGTATTTCCTAATCGCAATATTATTAATATGAACAAAGAAGATCGTCTTAAAATCATTGACAAAGATATTTATGCCACAACACCAAAAGAATTTGTTGACAAAATAAAAGGAATATATATTCATGACGTAATAGCTGATGTTGGTGGTGACAGCTTTGATGTTGAATGTAATTTTATATTTACTAATGATAGAACAATTGAAGCAGATGAAAATTACAAAGCTTTAGAAGATTATGGACTTGAATTCATTCCACAACAAGAAATTGCTATTGAAGGTGAATACAAGTTAAGACGTGTATATTGGAACGCACAAACATTTTACACACATAAACTAAAAATTGGCGATAAAGTTTCATTTATTGATGGACTAGGGAAAATGATAAAAACCACCATAAAAGAAACAAGTGCAAGACTTAGCAACGCAGGAGAGTGTTCATTAATACTTAAATTAAAGGATGACTCTGATGATTCTGATTAAATGTAGAAAGCAAGGGGGATTAAAATGACCAAAGACTATAAAATTTACAGAATGAATCAGCGACTTTATGGGCATGCATTAGCACAAGAGGACGTTAAAAATTGGATTTATTCAAACATTTTTATAATTAAAATTGGCACTGTAAAGGAGTTTAAACAACAAACTCAAGAAGCTATTGTTACAATACCCGAATTTGAAGATTTAAAAATTCACACAAAAAATATCTCTAATATCAGTTTAGAACTATCAAAAGGTGATACCGTTTTACTACTTCAATCAAGCGTTAATATTTTTGATAAAAATAATGATATTCACTTTGACAAACATCATTTTTATATACTTAGTGCAATTAGCCCAAAGACTTTAAATCTAATCTCTGATACTGTTAAAATTAAAGCAAACAATAACATTGAAATAGCTAACCAAACAACTAGCTTAAAAACAATTCTCAAAAATATTGTGAGTGCTATTGAGAGGTTGAAAATCGTAATAGATCCAAACACCAAAGCCCCCACAATAGACCAGATCACCTTAATCCCGACAACTGCTAAAATTAATTCTGATATTAATAGTTTGTTTAAGTAATTTTTGCTAATTATGGTATAATTAATAGTATGGATTTAAGATTAGGCAATAATTTTGAATTGGTATTTAATAACGATTTATCACTTGTTGATGGAATTGATGAACAAAAACAAAGATTTTTGATATTTTTAAAAACCTTAAGGGGTAGTTTAAGCTATGCTCCTCATTGGGGACTGGACTATTTCTTGCTTTTAAAACTGTTAAAAATTAACAATCTTCACGCTGTAAAAAATTATTTTCACGAAATATCTAAAGAACTTAACCTAGATTTAATAAACATCTCAACTACTATACAAGACAATAAAGCACACATATCCTTTTTTTTCTCAGGCGATGTTTTGAATATGGAGTTTAATTTATGAGCATAGTTTTTGATTCTGATTTTGGCATTTTAAAACGTACAATTAAGGATATTGTAAGATCGAAAAGAGAATATTTGCGTGTAAATTATGGGATTAATATTGATGATAACCAAAGCTCAATTTATAACATTATTGCGTCTTCTTTAGCATTAATTGAAGAAGAAATAATTAATGAGCTTAATCTATTTTTTTCTAAAATGAAACCGGGTGGCACTTATTGGGCTGCTATTGAAGAACACATTTCTTCTAAAAGCACAACTTACAGTGCGGTTCGCAATGCTTTACTTAATCTTGATGGGATTGAGTACACCAATATTAAAAGTGCAGCTGGTAAAGCCAATATATATCTAATTCTAAAGGAAACTTTACTAGATAATAGTAAATCTAATATTAACAGTCCTGAATTTAAAGCAAAACTTTGGGAAACATTATATCTAACAACCCCTAGTGGTACTTTACTTGAGGGAGACATAGAAATTGATGGCCTCAATTCAACTGGTCAACGCAAATCCTACAAAATATCACTAGGAAAAAGAAAATATGTTTACATGAAAGCAAAGTATAAACTTGACCTTAAAAACTACCTCTACTTAAACATAGATTCTCAAATTAGAGATATATATTCTAGGATTATTTCAAATAACTATTCTGATATGGGAATTAGCTTTGAATATCAAGACTTTTTTGCTCCAGTTAATGAAGTTAAAGGAATTAAGTTTATGGAAATAAGTGCTTGTATTAAAGATGCAGACACTGAGAGTATTGCAAAAATTACTGATAGCGATTTTAAAAAAAATCAAGATATTTCTATTACTGATGATACAATGCTACTTTTCAATACTACAGATCGATTGCTTATTGATATGGATAGTTAACAAATATGAAAATATCTAATTTATTTAATGGCACTGAGATTCATAAATTTATACGTACAGAAACAGAATATGCACAAGCACTACTTAATGAGCTTAAGACTCTTAATTCCAACTTCATATCCATTAATGCAATAGAAAATATAAAATCAAGATATATTGCAATATGGATATCTCAAGTTTTATCTATCTTTTATGCAAAAACTCAAACTTTACAAAGTATTACAAGCAATATTAATAGTGTTATTTTTGCTTTACGGCATATTGGTACTGATGAGTCATTTAGACTGATTTTCAAGACCTTTTTAAATGTGGACATTGAAGTTACTACTCCTGAAGCTGGGGTTATTGATATCTCTTTAAAAGGGGTAATAAAAACAAACTTTACTACCTTTATTTCGCCTAGCACTAAAAAAGGGAAACGTCTTAAAAAGATATTACTTAGAGAAAAGAAACCGGGATATGCTGCATCGAAAAAAGCTTTAGTATTTAACTCACTTCCTAAAGGATATGATCATTCAATTTATGCTTTTATTAAGAGAATTATTCCTATTGGTAGAGTTCTCAAAATTAATAATACAGATGGTAACAATATTATAACTTTTAACAACTAAGGAGGTTTTATGGCTGATGATCAAGAAAAATTACTGATTGATGAAGAAGAAATAGTTCAAATAAAAGATTTAAATAAGGTTACGACCGTTAACAATACTGATCTTTTACTGCTTGATGATGGAGCTGCAAGCAGCAATGCTATCACCTTTAAAAACTTCTTAAAAACCGTTAATCACCAAACATTTAAAGGCGAAGAGCTAGGCTATTTTAAAGAGATAATTAAGTCTACAATCGCTACTGAACTTGTAGCTGATAAAGATTTTATAAAAAGCATTTACGATTTAATCGTTGACAAGCTAATTGAGAATGAATCTAGTAAACTTTCAAATCTTTATGGAAAAATAAGATCTTCCCTTGAAAGTGGCATATCATCTACCACTCTATCTAAAGATGACTATCTTTTAACACTTCGTCTTTTCGGCACTATTCAAAAAACACCCGTTCCTAAACAACTGCTTGGCTTACCATCCGAGTATCTTCCTATCGGCAATAAAACTTCAGGTACTGCCTTCTATCCGCATGAATACAAGGGGAAAAGAACGATTATTAATATGGACGATTACGGTGATGTAACTCTTTATTGTAATAAAAGTAGTGACGATGATCCAGTTTACCTTGATATTGATATTGACATAAAACACCAGAGCAATGGGAGGAAATCATTACATGTACGGTATTCCGATGAAAGTCAAAAAAACCTAGTTTATCTGCATCAGGGCTCCTCTTCAGTATCTATTCGAGTTCCTATGTACAAAGGATGGTATATACAAAAAAGAGTCCACATATCAGGAAATCCGGTCCCATATTTTTGCAAATTATAAAATTTTTAGCAAAAATTATGGTTTTGATATATAATATACATATAAAACTAAAAAAATTAAAATGAAGGATTAAAAAATGGATAGTATTAAAATAACCGAACTTCTTATCAATTTAAATGAAATTAAACTTATAGCCGTAATGATTTTTGTAACAGTACTGGTTTTAGGAGTGTTAATTCTTCTTAAGCCTTTATTAAAAGACATTTTGACTATTGTAATAGGCAAGCTTTTTAAGAATGGCAATGGGAATGGCAAAAATCACATTAAAAAAAGAGATTAACTTATGAAATTATCTAAAGATAATGTTGAGCTTGGACTTACGTCTTTATCAACCCTTATTGATATATTTTCTAAATTTGAAGATGAATTTGATGAAATTGCACATAAAGGATTCTTTTTGCTTTATGAGCTGTATTCTCATTATCAATTAATCTATACAGCAAATATGGAACGACTTGAGAGTGCATTAACCCCAACAATAAATAAAGCACTCGCTCCATTAAATGAAAAAATCAATCAATGCATTGATTTAGTTAATTCTAATGAAAAAAATCTCAAAATATCTAATGATCTGAAATTCAATCGGGAAGGAACCCCTATCTATAAGGAAAGACCAAATAATGCAAAATAACACTATTGGTTTGGGGCTTAATTTACTATCCAGCTTAACTAATATAGCTAAAACTGATACAAACATAGATCATAATTACATCAATACTTTTAGTAAAGTAATAGATTTTTTCTATAAAACATATATAAGCACACTAAAATCTATGGAAACAGCTGAGTCAGTGAAAATATTTGAAGAAATACAAGACATTTTAAAATACAATATTGAGATAATAGAGGCTATCTCTGCTGACAAAAATAAAAAAATTATCACTTCACTTAAAGCAACACGCAACAAAATTATGAAAGAATATATCAAAATGCTTAAAAGGAGTGAAAATGCTTAAGAAATTGTATTGTCTACTAATTGCTTTACTATTGTGTTGTACTACTATTGCCAACCTACCAGAAGAGCCAAAACCTCCAATTATTCAAACACTAAAATATTTAGCCAAATATGAAACACAACTTTCAGAGTATGTTATGTACCTTGTAACATTTTTAGCTAAAACAAAGGTTAAAGTTAATGATCCAAATTATCCAGAATATCCTTATCCAGACTTATCAACATTAAAAGACGAACACTCTATACCTGCGGTAAGACATAATATCAACATATATTTAGAGTACATTAAAAAAACAAAACCAATAGCGGAAAAAGTCTATAATCAATATTCTCAGTTAAAAATGTAAATTACAAAAAGGTTTTTCTTGCAAGAAATTCTACTTCACATATAAAAATCTCTAAAGCTAACTAATCTAAAATAGTGTATAATATGACTATAAGGGAAAATTTTATGGAAACATTGTCAACAAGCGTTAGCGGTATTAGTCAAGAACAAATATATAAAGAATTTCTTAGACTGGGTATGGAACAATTAATAGCACAAGATTTATCTAAAAGATATTATCATAATGAGCTAACGTATAGAGATTTAGAAAATTTAGAAAAACAATTTGATATAAAATTTGATAATCTTATTTTTAAGATCGATACAGTAGAAAAGAATTTAAACGCTAAAATTGATAGTATTAAAAATGAACTTAATACTAAAATAGATAGTTTAGACGCCAAAATAGACAATGTTGAAAAGAATTTAAATCTAAAAATAGATAGTTTAGACGCCAAAATAGATAATGTTGAAAAGAATTTAAATCTAAAAATAGATAGTTTAGATACTAAGATAGATACTGTAGAGAAGAATTTACAAAAGGATATATCTAATTTAGACACTAAAATAGACAATGTGGAAAAGAATTTGATGTCTCTTTCAGAAATGCTTAAATGGGTATTGGGAATCATGGGAGCAATGTCTATAACAATGATAGCAGGGCTAATATTTGCTTTCATTTCTAAATAGCTACTACCTCACTTAAAACATATCAATTCAAATAATAATTGTTTATCCAATATTTAGTATTAATAATTAATTTATTAAACATTATTAATAAAAAAAGGAGTAATAATGCAAATCATCAACATATTATTTTGTTTATTTTTACTTATGTTAAACGGCTGTAATTCTAATGATAATGACACTTTAAAAAACAATGCCCAACAAACGAAAAGCAGGGGAAAGCGCGATTTAACCCAAAAAGAAATAACACAAGAAAAACCTAAATCTAAAGAAGAACTACTTAGAGAAAAGCTAACTGATGATCAGAAAACACACCTTGACTGGTTAAAACCCGCTTTAACTGGTGTTGGAAAATTTGATAAATTCTTAGAAAATGATGATGATAAAATAAAATCAGCACTTGATCATATAAAGAGTGAACTTGATAAATGTAATGGAAATGATGATGGGAAAAACACTTTCAAAACTATAGTTACAGAATTCTTTAAAGGTAATGATATAAACAATTTTGCAGATCAAGCAACTGCTACCTGTAATTAATCTAGCAGCCCCCATAATGGGGGCTTTACTATGTAAGAATCTTGCTATGCTGCAAATATCTCATCAAACCGTTCGTATTCTTTTAAGACACTAAAGAATATTAATGGACTAGGGCCATAAGCAGTCCTCTTAAACGACACAAACTTTTCAAAATCTTGTAAATCCTTTAATCTATTATTTTTCTTGAAATAGTTTTTTATAATCTCCGCCCAATAGTTTACACTCTTAAAATCACTATTTTTCTCAAAATACGAGATTAAATCAGATTCAATTTTCTTGATATCATCAAAATTATTGGGGTCTATATTCTGAATAAAGCTTATTTTTTGAATAATTGAGTTTATATTATCTTTTGTTGTAGGGCTATTTACCCAATCTTTTATATTAGACAATGCTTCTTTAAAAACACCGTAATAATAAAGCCTATCTTTTTTTTGTTCTTGCTTAATATCTCTTTTCTGGTTTTGAATAGTGTTATTTTTTTGAATTTGATTAATCTCTTGTTTTTGTTCCCTTTTTTGTTCTTGCTTTTGATTAACACTAGCTTGTTTGTTGGGCATAGAATTTTTGTTTTCATAATTATTGTAAATAGGTGCTGCATCAGTATCCATTTCACTTCTTATGCAAAGATGCCCTACTAAAGCGTACCTTTTGAAATAAGTAATAGCTGATCCAACAAGTTGTGGCAATGTATTTACATTTTTAGAGCCATTTTCACTGTTCCATTGTAATTTATCTGTATGAATTGGGGTATCAAATGAGTATTTGTACCCAGTACTTTTACTGTAAAAAGTGGTCCTAATAACATCAACTATGCCATATGGATGATGTGTAAAAGTTGCATCTTGAAAAAAACCAAGCTTTAAATTATGCTTTTTAATAACGTTATAAATTTCTTCTATTATGTCATTGAAATCCTGATACTTATATCCGTACCCTTTAAGACTTTTGTCAATGCGTGGCAAGTTCATTCTTAAAGTATCCATATCATTTAAGAAGTCTATTTCTGCTTGAATATTATTTTGTATTTCTTGATTATTATTGGTTGACATGTTTGTCATATTTTTACTCCTAATTTGTATTAATAAATATAAGTATATAGCAAAAACTATTTTTGCCAACTTTTTTACAAAAAATTTTTTAAAAAAATAAGGCTTGGCTAGTACTTTGCTCTAGCGAAGCCCTATTCTTAATTTTTAGGATTATCACATAATGATAAAGTTAATCTTACTACACATAAATATATAACAAAAACTATTTTTGTAAGGATTTTTAAAAAAAGTTCATGCAAAAAATTAGGGCTTAGCTAAATTCTCTTGTTAAAGAACTTCGCTAAACCCTTGTATTATTTTTTGCAAATTCAAATTAGGTAGTCAAAACTGAAAAATGTCCAAATAACTACTCTGTTTGTAGTGTATCCCAATTCAGAATTAAAATCAATTTATATTTTTACTAAATAAAAAATTTTATTTATTTTTTAACAAAATTAATAATTAAAATTTAATATTTTTTTAGAAAAGTATTTACTTTTAAATCAAAATTTTGCATTATAATAATTATTATTAATTCAAATTAGGAGAAAAACATGAAAGGCCTTTCAAAAGCTATAAAAAATCCCACTTGCCACAACAAACACCAACACAAATTAATATCTCTTACTTCAACACTAGATTTTCTAAACAAAAAAGATAAGAAATACACACAACAAAACATACTCTACTACTTTAATGAAAATCTTAAAAGAAATGGTCTAGCTTCCACTACTTTAAGAACAATGCAAAATTATCTTTATAAATTAGACAAAGTACTAAAAGTTACAACTAATTACTACCAACACATGGGTGTAAATTGTGGAACTGAAATTTACTATAAGCTAAAGTATCCCAAAAAAGAGTGTTACCAGAAAATCAACATGTACTTTAAAGAACGAAAAAACTCTAGATTTAAATCTAGAGTTAATAACCATTTTAAAGACAATATTTCTATAAATGGTAGTGTAAATTCAGTGGAGTGCTTAAATAATAAGAATAATAAAAAAGAAGAAAGAAAAATTAATCAAAAAGAGAAATATCAACTAAGAAATTATTTCAATAAATGTAACTTTTTATATAAAGAAATTCTTCCATTTTTATTAACATTAAATGTTGATAAAGATACTATGATTAAAATAATCAAAAACATAAAAAGAGTTGAAAATAAATTGCTAAAAAACACAAATTTAAATAAATCTTGCTTTAAAGAAAAGCAAGAGAAACTAAAAAGAATTCTAAATAACACTCAGAAAGAATTCGAAAAAAATGGATATAATTCGGAACAATTAAAGACAAATTTACAAAAAGTATACGAAAATTACAGATATAAGCCCCATTTTATTATTGAAAATCATAAATATAGCGATTTAAGTTACATAAAACGTAAGTTAGAAAAATCTATTGAAAGAAAAAAAGAAAATTCTCAACAAAATTATCAAAATTTAAAGACAAACATTTTTAATATCCTTATTGAACAACTAAAAAAAGAAACAAATATTGAAATTCTAAAGCCCATTGTAAAAAAATATTTGAATAACCAGAAGAAAATAGAATACAATAAAGTATTTGGTACATATTATCTTGAATTATTAGAAATAATAAAAAATAAAAGAAAATCTTTAGTCACAGAAGAATTTAACATAAAGGTCGTATGAGGATTTAACATGGAAAATGCACTAGAACCTATTGAAACCGTAAAAAAAGGAAAATGTAAAGTTGAATGCCAAAATAAAGAACGCTTTATTTTGATTGAAAAAGAAAATGGGAAAGCAATGTACCATACAAAAATAATGATGGATATTTATAAATTTGGAGTTTACGAGAAAAAACATGAATTTAGATTGTCATTAAGGGCCCTATTTAATGGAGAAAGAATTGTTGAAGAAACTCACTTGTATCCAATTAAAGAAGGAGATAAGTTCATTGGCATTTTTTATGGCTATAGAAAACCAATTAAAAAACCATTAATAAAGTATCAACTAAATGGAACTAGAAAAGCATATGCATTAGCAAGAGCGTATTATATGGAATTTAGATTTAAAGCCGGAAGTGTTTTTTGCTATTTTAAGGGTCTATATCGTTTATTGGATAAAAAAAGAACAAATAATCACTACAACAAAGTTTTATTTAGTATGTTTACGGATTTAGAACAACAAGTGTATAAATTTTATGGGAAAAAATACCCGGAACAAGGACCGTTAATCAAATGGATAATAAAAAACCTAAAATAATAACAATTGCGTCAATTAAGGGTGGTGTTGGTAAAAGCACAACTTGCATAGCATTGGCATTTTTGTTATCAAAAAAAAATAAAGTATTGTTAATAGATATGGATACTCAAGCATCAGTCACTAGTTACTATCAAGACAAAATACAAGAAGATAATATAAATTTAAAATTTAACAATATATATGAAGTTTTGGCCAATGATTTAGATATTGAAAAAGCAATTGTAAATATTGAAGACAATTTGGATTTATTGCCAAGTTATTTAAGTTTACATATGCTTAATGAAATCGAAATAGAATTTAAAGACTTGCTATTAAAATCAAATTTAAGCTGTTTTAACAGTGATTATAAATATATTATATTGGATACAGCCCCTAGTTATGATATTGCATTTAAAAATGCAATGTTTAGCAGCGATTATATTATTGTTCCAATAATAGCTGAAAAATGGGCAGTTGAGTGTTTGGATTTATTCGATTATTTTTTAAATAAATTGAGTATAAAAATTCCATTATTTTTACTCATAACAAGATTTAAAAAGAATAATACACATAAGGAATTTCTAAATTTATTAAAGAATAGGGGGGATTTTTTAGGTATTATCTCTGAAAGGGAAGATTTAAATAGAAATATAGCCAGCAATTCTAGATTTTCCTTAGAAAAAGATTATATGCATGAATATAAAAATGCTATTAATAAATTTTTGGAATATTTAAAAATAGTGGATAAGGTATAAAACGAATTAATTTAGGTTGTCCCTAATAAGGACAATCTATTAATGATAAAAATTTTTTTATTTGAGGTGATATTATGTTGGTAAAAATAAACAAAAGAAATTTAGAAGAAAAGGACAACGATCAATTAGAATATTATGAAAAATTAAAAAGTAAATTAGTAAATAATTTTAAAAAAGAAATTTTTCATAAAATAGAATTTATTAAAATTTTAAAAGAGATAAAAGACAATGAATATTACAAATTAGATGGATATACAAGTTTTAATTCTTTTGCAAAAAATTATAGAATAGCAAGAACTCAAGTGTATGACTATATTAGAATAGCCAATGCTATGGAAGAGGGTCTATTAGAAGAAACATTTATCATAGAAAATGGACTTACTATGTCTTTATTGTCATTAAGAGATAAAGAAAGTCCAACATTTAAAAAATCAAGGCAAAATCCCATAAAACCATTAAGATTCCAGCTTAAAAGTAAAGAAAGTTACGATTTTTATAAAAGTAATGCTAAATTTACAGGGTTTTTATTAGATGAACTTTTTGAAAGTCAAAAAGATTTGATTAATAAATTCTTAAGAAGATATAAGCAAATAAAAGGATAATAAAGGGGATTTTATGAGAAATTTGGCCCATAATGCTATTAAAATAGAAAATATAAGGTTAGAATTTTTAAATAAAGGGTTTAGTGAAGAGACAATAGATTTTGTTTTACTTCAGAATGACAATTACAACTTTGAAGTTCTAAAAGAAAAAATGAATTCTTTAGAGCAACAAATAATTAATGCAGAAAAGAATTTTCAAAAAGATATAGATGGTGTTTATATTAAAATAGATAGTGTAAATACTAAAATAGATAATGTAGAAAAAAGTTTAAATACCAAAATAGATAGTGTAAAAAACGAACTTAATGCCAAAATAGATAGTGTAAAAAACGAACTTAATGCCAAAATAGATAGTTTAGATACTAAGATAGACAATGTAGAAAAAGCTTTGCAAAAAGATATATCTAGTCTAGATAATAAAATAGATGTTTTAAAAAACGAACTTAATGCAAGTAATAGAACAATACAAGTAATACTAATAATGGGAATAACACTAGCCCCAATTATTTATTCTATATTCAATAAGTATTTCTTCAATTAAGAATGATTAAAATTTTATAAAGTAATAAGTTAGTATATAGCTTGAAAGTAGAACTTATTTGAATTTTTTAACAAGATAATTTAAATAGGTTCTTTTATTTTAACAAATACAAATTGATTTTAATTTTAAATTAAACAATGCTTAATTGTTGAAAAGCTTATTAAAATTATTTTAATAAGTGAATTCGGTTAAACCCTAGACTTTATTAAGTTCTTATACAAGAGAATTTAATAAAGCTTTTATTAATTATAATAATTTCTATAAAAAAGTTGGCAAAAATAGTTTCTGTTATATATATGTATGTGAATAGCTAAAAAAGTTTATTGCTATCAAAAAAATCCAATTAAGTTGGGTTTAGCTAAGTTCTTAGATAAGAGAATTTAAATAAGCCCAACTATTTTTTTTAAAAAAATTTTTTGTAAAAAAATTGGCAAAAATAGTTTTTGCTATATACTTATATTTATTAATACAAATTAGGAGTAAAAAAATGAACAACATTTCAAACAAAAATAATCCACAAGACATTAATCAAAATAATATTCAAGGAGAGCTCAAAATGATAAGTGTTGAACAACAAAGTTTTACCGGATGTGAAATATTTGAGGAAAAATCTTCTTCCATTAAAGAAAAAAGTAAATTAAGCAAGATAGGCAAGAAATTACCAGGAATAAGTAGTCAAGAGTGTTTTAGATTTAACCGAAATATTGATTTTAGTGTGCAAAGAAATGAACTTGATAGATACGGAGCTAGTGAAGTAGGCAATGTTTTGATTGGAGGTGCAGGACTTAAAGACTTGATGATTAACAGAGTACTTAAATATTTTGGAATGAGCCTACCTTTTGAAGAGAATTTGTATATGCTCAAGGGCAAAGAATTAGAGAATTTAGGATTTAGAGAATTTGTTAAAGCACATGGTGATGATATTGATATTTTGTATAAGAACAAATATGCCAACGGTGTTGATAAGTATAATTATTTCAAGAAAACTGGTAAATCAGAAATGTTTGTTGGATCAACAATTGATGGTTGGTTTATAAATAGTAACGGCACCGCAGAGCTTTTAGAAATTAAAAGCAGTGATTCTAATTATATGAGCAGTGCTATTGCTGAGTACAATAAAAATGGCAATTTTTTAAGCAGCAAATATTTTTTCAAATATTATGTGCAGGCGCAAATGCAACTAGCATGCACCGGGCTTGAGTATTGTAATTTATTCTTTTTAATAGATGCTGCACCAATTAACTGTAAGATTAAAAGAAATGAGGCCCTAATATCAAAAGTATTTGAATTTATTAATAAATGTGAATTAGAAATTAAAAATTTAAAAAAAGATATTTATAGTAACTATAGAGAGGAATACTTAATAGCACACAATTTTAACAAGGATGTGTTTATAAAGCTTGTCCAAGATTTAGTAGAAAGGAGTGATTTTTATAATTCTGGAGTTGAGTTTGATTGGGCAAGAGAATTTATAGAATATGTTGATTGTGTAGACCTTGAAATTAAGGATAATCAATCTGCTGAAAATCTTGCGTATGATTTAATGGAGATTGACAGTGTACAAAAAGAATTAAATAGAATTCAAAACGAAAATAAAAAAAGAGAAAAACCTTATAAAGATAGGCTGAAAATGCTAATTTATAATATTACGAATACATGTCCACTAATTGAGCATGTAAATTATAGATTTGGAGAGTTTGTGTTTACTCTTGATCCTAAGAAAAGGGCAATATCAGATAGATTAAAGGGGCTATTACCAACAAGTGGCGCAGTATTTTTCCCTAGCAATATAGCATTTGCAAATAGTGTTAGTGTCCCCATGTGAATGGGTGCACTAAAAAATTAAAGAAATAATTTAATATAGGAGAGGTAAACAATGCTTATTAATAAAATAAAACAAGACAATAGAACTTTAAGACCAGAGATACAAAAATGGGGTTGTTACTTTTTGTGTCTGCATTATTATACAAGTCTATTTAAGAAGGTTGAATTTAATGCCTATGAGATAAATTCAGCATATTATAGATTTATAGGGCTTGGCTACATTAAGAGTAATTGTTTTATTATAAATCCATGCATGATACTTAATTACTACGGAATTAGAAGTAGTGTAAGATATGAGTCTTTAAATTATTTGGGTGCAGCTAATGAATTTGAAATAAGCGAAGTTAAAATCGATAAGGTTAATGGATATCACTTTATAGCAACAAAAAATAAAGAAATATTATATGATTCACTTGACTTAAAGCCACGTGGGAAAATATTTAAAGTAACTTCAAAACGAATATTTAAACTAAAATAGTTTTTTTAAAGTTTAAGGTTATTTTTCATGCATTTATAAGCGTGAATTTTATTAGCAGCAGAGAGGCCGTAGATATTATCAATTTCGGAAGTTGAATGATATTTCATAAGTTCTTTAATTTGGAAAGAATTATAACCATTAGATTTTAAATATGAAATGAACAAATTTCTAAATAAATGAAGCGATTTATTAGCGCGAAATCCGGATTTTTTAAGAAGATTTTTAAATTTTCTAGAAATATTGATAATATCAATTTGATTATCTTTAAACTTATGTTTGGTTTTTTGGAAAAGATAAGTACGCCGTGAGTCAAGATTTTTTTCATTAAAATAATTTTCGTGAGCGGATTGGATAGCCTCGAACTCTTCTGAGTTGATAACAATTTCTCTAATACAAGTGACATTCCTTTTTTTAGCTATATTTACTTTTATATTGTAAAAAGTTTCTCCAGTTTTGCTGAGCAAGGGAGTAATATCTTGTATTTTTACTTTTTGAATTTCTGCACCCCTGCACCCACTTATTGCCAGTAAATGTAGGAACCAACCAGAAATTGGGTCAATTTGTTTTAATGTTTTAACGCATTTTTCAATTAATTTGATAGCTTTTGGGGTTAAATAAAACTTAGGAGTTGGTTTTGAGGATTCTTTTTTTGGTTTAGAAGAAATTTTTAGAGAATTTTTAAGAATTTTGTTTTCATTTACTACTTTTTGATACTCTTGTATTAGTTTGAGTATAGAATCAATACCTAAATTATTTAAATTAAAATAATTATTAATGTCCATAAGACAAGCTCCTTCTAGGTGTTACTTTTAAATTAAGTAAAAGTAATAAAAATAGATAAAAAAAGTAATTTATATTGTACCAAAAACAAAAAATTTTAGTCAAATTTTTGGAGTTCTCATTGCAAGTTAAATTTGGGTTGTAGAGTGGCTGTGATAAACAGAATGGGCAGTTTTTGGGGGGTGCAGCTAAGAAAGACTATATACTTTAGCTGACTTATAGCAAAGACTTTGAAATTTAAGTTGTATGCATTTTGTAGTCTTTTGTAATGAGCCGGGCATTTGCAATGGAGAGATTTTTGGGAGTTGGTTAAAATTACATTTGCGTTTTGTTAATATGTAACAGGTGAATGTAACAAAATTATATATTTAAATCTTTGAAATATTGCAATTATTAGCTGTTGCATTATTATTAAGGCTTATGGAGTAACTTATGAATAAGAAAATGTTTATTATTTGTGCTGTTTTTGCGCTGATAAGTTCTTGCAAGAATTATGCAAGTGATAAAGATGAAAAAAAATTAGAGCAAAATTTAGAAAAAAAAGTTGAGGGATTTTTAGATTTTGCAGGTACAAAAGATGGGGTAAAAGAGAAATTAATGCAGTCTGATGAGCAAGTAGCTCAGTGGTCTGATGAAAAAGAGAAGTTGAAAGAGATTGAAAAAGAATTTGAAGAATTAAAGAATAAAATAGATGGAGTTGATGGTCAAACCGCTCTTGGAACATATAATGAATACGAAGAAAAAATTAAAAAATTACAAGAAAAATTAAAAGAGCTGCAGAATAAAGAAAAGAAAAATGAGCTTGAAGATGGTTTAAAAAAGCTTAAAGAGAGTTTAAAAAAGAGAATAGAAGAGAGAAAAAAAGATTTAGAAGATGCTAAAAAAAAGTTTAAAGAGTTTAAAGAACAAGTTGAAGGTGCTGATGGTAAATCTGAAGGGGATAAGTCTAAAAATCAAGGAAACATTGGGGGGGTAGCATGGCAACTTGCTAATAAATTAGGATTTAAAGGTGTAACTAGTGTTGGTAATAGCTCTAATACTAGTGACATGACTAAAAAAACAATAGAAAATACACTTCAAAAGATTGATGAAGAGCTTAAAGAGCTGGAAAATAAAAAAGAATAAAAGAAATGGTTTTTAAACACATAAATTATAAAAAACAAGACTAATAACCAGTCTTGTTTTTTTATTTGTATTGCGATTGTTAAAGTATTTTGTGTGCCTCGTCAATTTTTGTCGATTTTTATGCTAGTATCTTTTGTTTTGCTATTATTGTCTTCTTTTATAAAATGGTTTTTATATTTTTTATATAATTTTTTATGATTTTCAAGATTAAATGTTATTGGTTCTTTAAAAATTTCAAAAGCTATTTTAAGGGTTTTAGAAGTTAGTAGTTTTTTTGAAAAATCTTCTGATTTAGACGGAGGAATCATAACGCTGGTAAAAATAAAATTATCATTAAATAAATTAGTTGCAGAATAGCACACTATGTTTTTTCCTTCAACTTGTTTAGGAGTAAGCCTACATTCAGCTATTCCAATTTTTAGTTCAGATTCTTGTTCATTATCAAAAGTATATTTAATTTTAATTTTATCTGAATTTTTTATATTATATATGTCATAGAAACCAATATCATGTTTAGTAGCAACATCATTAAAATGAAAATAATAATAAATTCCTAGGTTGTTATATATAAAATTCATAAGTGCATGATTTTTGTTAAACCAATTTTCAGGCCTTTCTTGTGATTTTGTTGCAATCCAAGAGTATTTTTCATTATCTTCTTGTCCACTTGTAAAAAATTTACTATCCCCTAATATTTCTTCATTATTATTTTTGTTGCTACTATTATTTGATTTGCAGTTTAAAATAATTGTCAATAATGTTAATAACATTACAAACATTGTTTTTTTGTTCATTTTAAATCCTTTTTTAAAATTTATTTATTAATATTCTTATAAAATCAATAAAAATTATAATTCCCAGTGTTGCTAGTACGGGCGCTGTAATTATTGATCCAAGGCCTATGGTAAAGATAGTAAGTAAAATAGAAAAAAGAGTTATACATAAAAATGTAGAACCAGTTCCTGTTTTCCCCACATAAAATCTATGAACTCCTAAATAACCAAAAAATAAGCAGAATAATGCTGCTACTAATCTGTTATAAGATTTTTTAACTTGTTTATTTTTAACTCCACAAGTAATACAAATTTCAGCTTCTTTTTTAATTGGCTTGCCACAAGAATGGCAATATATTTCGTCAATAGTTTTTGACATAATTTTAAACTCCTTACAAAAATAAACCCTACTCAATTACAAGTGTTTAATATAAGTAAGCTATATTTTTATATATTTAAATTTAATGAATATTGTAAATATAGAGCAGTGATTAATAGGTATTAAGAAGTTAATAGGTTGTGTTAAAAAATTTATTAAATTGCTTTACTATTTAGAGTAATAATTTGTTAATTTTGTTATTTTAGGAGAAATTCTTTTGAAAAGAGCTAAAAGGTCTTTTGATGATTATGCTGCGTATTTTAGTGAGGGCTCATTAAGTGATGTAGAAATAGCGAAGAAATTAGGAGTTTCTAAAGTAAATGTGTGGAGAATGAGACAAAAGTGGGAAAGTGGAGAAAGTGTTGTTAACCAGGACTCTAGAGTAACAATTAGTGAAGATACTTTTGAACACCTTTTGTCGCAAACCTTTAGATCAGAAGTTAACGCTAGGAAAGTTAGAAGCGAATTAGATTTAGAGCGGGCTAATTTAGAATTAGGATTTATAAATGCATTTAAGCAATATTCTAGTGTTAAGCTTGTTAGTATGCATGCTAAAATAGAAAATTTAAGAGCCGAAATTGACGCTTTAAATAAAGCAAGTAGTAAAAAAAATAAGCAATTTGTTAATGGAGAAATTAATTCTTTAAAAAGCGAGCTTGATGAATATATAAAGGAGTGTTCAATAAGAGAAATGGAGCTTTACTATGAATGTATGAAAAAACTTGCTACGGTTCATGAAGCTGAAAGCAAAAGTAACTACAAAAATAGTAAAGGGCACAAGTGAACTTATATCAAACAAAACTTTTTACAACACTACAAAAGGAATACAAAAATAAATATGGAGTTGATATATCACAATTTGTAAAGCTAACAAATTCTTCAATTAATTTTGCTAAGTTTGAAGAAGAACAGTTAACTTTAAAACAAAAAAATGTGATAAAAAGCATTCAAAAGAATAATGAGAAAAAGATTATACTCAGCGGCGGTATAGCTAGCGGTAAAACGTATCTTGCATGTTATCTTTTTCTCAAAAGTTTAATTGAAAATAAGAATTTATATTCTAGTGATACGAACAATTTCATTATTGGTAATTCACAACGTTCAGTTGAAGTTAATGTTTTGGGGCAATTTGAAAAGCTATGCAAACTGCTTAAAATTCCTTATATTCCAAGACATACAAATAATTCATATATTCTGATTGATTCACTGCGAATTAATCTATACGGTGGAGATAAGGCAAGTGATTTTGAAAGGTTTAGGGGTAGCAATTCAGCACTTATTTTTGTCAATGAGGCTACAACTTTACACAAGCAAACTTTAGAGGAAGTCTTAAAAAGATTAAGGTGTGGACAAGAAACTATTATTTTTGATACTAATCCCGATCATCCAGAACACTATTTCAAAACTGATTATATTGATAATATAGCAACTTTTAAGACATATAATTTTACGACTTATGATAATGTTCTGCTCAGCAAAGGATTTATCGAAACACAAGAAAAGCTATATAAAGATATACCATCATATAAAGCAAGAGTTTTGCTAGGTGAATGGATAGCAAGCACTGATTCAATTTTTACACAAATAAATATTACTAATGATTATGTATTTACTAGCCCGATAGCATATTTAGACCCAGCATTTAGTGTTGGTGGGGATAACACTGCATTATGTGTTATGGAGCGGGTTGATGACAAGTATTATGCTTTTGTATTTCAAGACCAACGACCAGCCAATGACCCTTATATTATGAATATGGTAAAGACCGTTTTAGAGAATTTTAATGTACATACACTTTATTTAGAGGATAGAGACAATACAAAAGGTGCTGGTGGATTGACTCGTGAATACATATTGCTAAGAAATAATATGAGTCAATATTTTAGAATTGTTCCGGTTAAGCCAAAATCTAATAAATTTAGCAGAATAACAACGTTAATTACGCCGTTTACTTACAATAAACTTTACATTACGAAATACAGTAGCTCTTCTGTATTTAATGATATTTATTCGTATAAAGGAGATAACAAAACCCATGATGACGCTCTTGATGCAATATCTGCAGCATATTTGATGTTGTCTTTAGGATATAGAGAGAGAAGTGTTCACTTTGGCAATCAAAGATTTTTGTAA
>NZ_CP179521.1:0-30669 GCF_030437945.2 Borreliella kurtenbachii
ATTTTATTGACAAAAATATTAGTTTTTGCTATCATACATCTAATTTAATAAAGAGAAGTAAAACGGTGTGTGATTTAAGAAAAACAAAATTAATAGATAAAATAAGTTCACTAGAACTATATAAATATTCAATATTTTTTAGAAATTATATAGAAAATGTAGCAGAAGATTGCCTCAAGAACGGACTTGTTCTTGAGAGCACTGACCACAATGTTAGTGAGGTTGAACTTGCTAGGTTAAAGGTACAGCTTAAGAATGCTCTGCTTAATTGTATTATAAGCTACCGTTTTCACGGGATTGGTTATGTTTTAGTAAAAACCAAAGATCCCCTAATAGATCTCGAACAACCTGTTAATATAGAATTACCTATTGGTTTTGAATACCTTGATTATGAATATGTAAGAGATTTGGGAGTTGATTTTGATCATATAACCTATAAAATAAAATCCAACAATAAGAACAATTCTATAGACGCAGTTAAGATACATAAAAGTCGACTTATCATATATGAAAACTTTGATTATATCTTAAAAAGATATGTTCCTTGTTATACAGAAAGTTTTTTGCTAGATATTTATTTATTTGAAAAGATATACGTTGAAATAGAAAGACGTATTGAAAACCACAATTTCTTGTTTTACAAAGATGAATCTTTAGTACAATTACAAGACGCACTCTCTAGTGCAACAACTTCTTTAAGTGCACTTACTCAGAGTAATAATGATAGGGGAAGTGGCATTTTATCTTCTTTTTTGAGAAAACAAAATTCAAACAATCATAGTAAAGATATTTCTAATTTAAGAAACCTTAATGACTCATTAGCACAGGAACTTGCTAGGCTTAAGAGCAATCTAAATAATGAGGGAATGTTTTATACGGCTACTCCTAGTGCTAGTTTAGAGGTTATTAAATACGACCTTAGTTACTTAAAGGAGGCGTTAGCGTTAATTAAGGCGAAAATTGGGGCTGATACCAAAGAGCCCTTAACTAGAAGTTTTAATGAGCAGGCTAAAGGACTAGGAAATGATGGTAAAGGTGATAGGAGTAATTATTACGATTTTTTAAAAGGCGTACAAGAACAGGTTGAGACCTCTTGTAACTTAAAACTTACAAAGTATTTCGGGCTTGATATGAAATTTAATTCGCTGATTATGTTAAGTGAAGAACAAAAAGTAGAAAGAGATATAAAGCTAATTGAGCTTTACAGTAAATATAACCAGCTTATACAGAGTAGTTCCTTTAATAATGAGGAGCTAGCGATGTTAAAAGAGAAATTATTCTCATTTTGAGAAAAGGAGTTAAAAAGTGACTGAGAAAGAAGAAAAAGAAGACTTGCAAGCACAAGATAAAGAAGAACAGCAAATTAAGGCTGATACTAAAGTTATAAGTGCGCAGGAATTTGAAGAGTACATGCGCTTTAAAGAACAAGCAAATAGTAAATCCAAAGAGACAAGTCGAGATTTAAGTATAAACGAGCGAATAACAAAAGAACTTGCAGAAGTTGAAGAGCGGGAGCGTATTGAAAAGCAATTATTACTAGAGGCTGAGCGAATTAATGAAATTGATACACTTGCAAAAGCGCATCTTAGCAACCATTTCAATAAGGAAGTGTTACTTGCAAAGGGATACACACTAAAAGACATTATGCAAGCACAACGCAGAGAACTTGTTCGCAAGTTTGTTCCAATTGAGCAAATTAAAGCTATTGCTAAAGCGTCAGATATTAGTCATATCGATGGGGAGATATTAGAACAACTTGTTTCTTTAGCAAAAGTGAATATTAAATTAAGAAAAAATGCGAGTAGCAATTCTTCTTCTGTTGCCTCTATTAAGGGCAATATTGTTGCCAAATCAGAAGAGAGAGCAAGTTTGCTTGATTCTAATTTTGTTCCAATTAATTTTACAGAATTTGTACAAGCGATAAGTAATACTTACAAGCAAAGACGAATTCAATTTTATGAAAATCTAAAAAGACATAAAAGAACAAGCATTGCTTAAAGGAGTTTTTAATGAGTGATATTACAAAAATTAAAGAAGAGTTTAATAAAAAAGTTGCAGAAATTAAAGCATTAATGAAAAATCCCCAACAAGATTCTGGATTACTTAGCAATTCTATTGATTTTAGAGACAAAAACCTAATTTTTTCAAATTCTGATGGAGTGTGCACTAGCAGTAAAGACAAAATAGAGAATTACCCTGCTAAAGGATATCCGTACAAGCGTGGAGTTAAGCTTAGTTTTGGCGATGGAACAACCGAACTAGAAGTTGAGGCTGGAGGTGGAGACGATTTATATGGAGTGTGCTCCGATATAGATGAGTTTAGCGGTATGGCAACTGTAATTCCAATTACAAATAACTTTACTGGGTATTTAACGCTTAAGAAAGAAGGACAAAATGGTGTAAATCCAGGAGATAAATTAAATTTTAACCAACATGGGGAACTTGAAAAGGCCACTGGGGGTCAAAAGACCGTCAATGCGATAGCACTTTCAAAAGCACACAAATTAACTGAAGAATTATTTATAGTGCTTGCTAGTGTATTTGGGAATAGAGCTATTAAGGGGTAATTAAATTATGGATTTAAAAGGTAACGGGCAAGTTGAAAATCTTGACGCTGTTGATAACCCACAGTTAGATTTAGAGGCAAAAGCCCCTGCTGCTCCTAGGGCTAAACGGCAAGCAAGACAAGCTGAAGATGTGCAATCAAAAGATCCCTATTTGGATGCAATTAAAGAACTTGATGATGTCCTTTTGAAATTCAAAAAACATGTAAAATCGATGAGTTCGATTGAAAATAAGGTTTTTAGCAGTTCAAGCAGTTGTTTTAAATCCAAAAATGCGCGAGCTGATGTTTATACATTTGCATGTTCAAGTTATTCAGACAAAATAGAGGAATACCATTACGACCCAGCAAATAGTTTTCCATACAAGCGAGGCGTTAAGCTTGTTCCAAAAGAGAACTCTATATATGTGGAAGTTGGAGCTGATACTGATATGTATGGGATATGTGTAGATGTATGTGAGTTTAGTTGCACTGCGTATGTATTGCCAATTACGAATAACTTTGAGGGGTACCTTGTTACAAGAAATCCGAGCATAAAAATAGGAGAAATATTGGATATAAATAACAATGGGGTTATTATCAAGGCTGGTGGTGGGCCACCAACCGCAATGAACATATATGCTCTATCTGATTCATTTACAATCAATTTTGCACCCGAAGATGGAAATCAAGATCAAGCTAGATATCCTAGGCAAGATTATTCTATTAATTTGATAAAAGTTGCAATTTTTGGCAATAGAAGCCTTGAGAAAATAGTAAATCCTGACGGTGGTTGAGCCTTGGGCGAATAAAAGGAGGTAAATAAATGGGAGATACAACGCAATTAGTAAAAGAGTATCAAGAAAAGAGAAGTAAACTTGAAAAGTTCATGAAAAATCCCCAACATGACGCTAGTTTGCTTAGCAATTCTAATGAATTTAGAGACAAAAATGTAGAATTTTTTGCTTCTGGAGGCACTAGAACTAGTAAGTTTGACAAATTGGAAAATCATCCATTTTTGGGGTATCCGTACAAGCGTGGAGTAAAAAGAGTTATTCAAGAGGCTCAAGATAATCAAAGTCACTATGAGCCACATGTTGAGGCTGGTGGAGGTGAAGACTTATATGGAATATGCATTGACATAGATGAGTTTAGTAAAACAGCCACTATTGTGCCAATTACCAATAATTTTGAGGGCTACTTAGTAGCAAAAGATTCTACGGTTAAAGTAAAAGACAAACTTGTTTTTAATAAAGACGGTGCCCTTGAAAAGGTTACTGGAGCGCCAAATAAAGCAACTATTAATGCAACAGCATTGACTGATGCGAAACAAATTAGCAATGAAGTTTATTTGGTAAAAGTAGCGGTATTTGGAAATAAAGCTATAAGTAGAAATTAATAAAATTTGGGAGGATTTAATATGGAATTATTTGATGAAAATTATTATGCAAAAGCTGTGGCAAATATCATAGGAGAAGTTAAAGATCCTATTATGTATAAATGGTTTTCACCTGATCAAATTGAAGATGTTGATCTACAAATGGGATATCAAAGAACTGTAAAATGGGACGCGTTTTTAAATGCTAATCCTACAACAATTGCCAATGAGGTTAATACTATCTCAACTATTGGATTTAGTTCTGAAGTGGTAAGACTTAATTATTTAAAATTACAATACAAATTCAGACATTTAAAGCAGACTTCTGAGAAATTTTATACTTCAGATTCATATATTGGGGACATTAATAATAATTTACTGCCTTTTGCACAAGCTTATAAGCTTGCAAGTAGTGAAATTATTAAACTTATAAATCACTTTGTGCTAACGGGGACTGTTTCAATTCAAAAAGATGGGAAAAATCAAAAACGCCTACTTCCAAATATGTATGGACTACTTAATATGCCTGAGCAGATAAAAGAAGAAGTTGCTAGTGGTGATAAAGATAAAATGGATAAAATCTTTGAAAAGATTGAGGTGGGACTTTCAAAGTTAGAATTAGGAGATGAATTTTCCACCCCTATGATGGTAATAGTTGACCCAGCAACTTCACTTAAACTCGTAAAACCATACACAGCAGCACAGGGTGCAGCAAATAGCTGTGAAAAATGGGAAGATGTTTTAATTCAAACTATTAAGGCTATTAATAATAGAGAAGATGTTTATATTGAAACTTCAAACTTGCTAAAACATAAAATACTCATTTATCCACTAAATTCTGAGCTTATTAAATTTAAGCCTAGCAAGTATATGCTGCCTACACCGAATGAACAAGTGGATAAAGACTCAACTGATATTGCTCATTCATACATTGATTTTGTTTTAGGCGGTCTACTTGCTACTAGAAAAACTATTTTGCAAGTTAACATAAAGCAAAGTTAAAAGTATAAGGTAAGTGAAAATGAGTGAACAAGAAAACTTACAAGCACAAGCTGAGGGAGAAGAAGAACCTTTAGTGACAAAACTTCATTCAGAAGTGTTATTGCTATTAGGAATAGACCAATTTGCACTAAGTAGGCAAAATTTTCTACTTCATTTATCCTTACTTCAAGCTATTCTAGTAACGCGCGGCATTGATGCTAGTTCACTTACATATGAACAAATATTTTTACTTACTTTCTATCACATGGGTTGTCAATTAAGAAAACAGGGAGTTGTTCTAGAATTTGAATTTGATAGGATCAAAAAAGAGAAATTCAATGAACTTGAACTTGATTATTATCCTAGCAGTAACGGGGGCGAAGAAGGTGGTGAGGGGGGTTGTGGATCAAATAAGAATTTTTGTTCACAACTTGATGCATTTTTAGAAAAACTAAAAAGAGAAACTTCAACGCCATCTTGTGTGGGGGTTGTCTAATGAATGGTGTTAGAAAAAGACTTTCAGATCTGTCCTTTCGCATGATCAACGTATTTAAGGACCCGCAACCCTTAAAGTTTTATAAAGGCACTGTTGTAAAGCTTGAAAATGACTCTTCTTATCAGAGAGTATTTGATAAAAATAAGTACACTGAATTCGCAGGAGTTATTATTGACATACGGCCACAAGAACTTGCAATGCTTTATGACTCTGATATGTCTGATATTCAAGGGTATTCTAAACTTTACACATATCAAGACCTTAACTATGAGCTTAAAGGCCGAATATCAATTGCAGATTTAGTTTACTTTGAAATATTTAGTATTGACTCTTCAATCGGATATTTTACTTTGGTTTTAAAGGAATTTATATGGACAAGCTAGAATTTAAAATAGAATTGGAAATTGGGTGGTTTGGTGGTCGTGCGGGTATTGCTAAAATGCATGAAAAAGGGAGTAGCAATTTACCAGCAAGAAAACATTTAACCAAAATTGCTAGTAGCTCTGAGTTTAGAGAATATATCAATAATAGCTATATAAATTCTAAGTTTAATCTTGACCCTAAATCGGGAATGGAGGCTATTGGACAAGCTTTTGTCAGGTACTATGAAAATTATCTACTATCAGCACAAGTCACTCCAGCCTTAAAGGCCAATAAAATCAAAAACAAGTTTAAACGGGGTAGTAACACTGCAGCAATTCCACTTGTTGATACAGCCAAAATGTTATCAGAGATTACTTATAAGGTAACAGTTGAATGATTTTCACTTTAGATATGGTATTAAATCATTTAACCCAAATATTTAAAGGGTTTAAGGCGTATGCAACTGAAAATAATTTTGAGTGCGATATCATAAATACCTACAATCATCCATATCTTTCAAAAATCACAGCTGCTAGCTCAAATATAATAGCATTGAAATTTGATGGCACAGAAAATCTATTTGATCATAATTCTAGAGCCGGTGCATTTTATGAGAATGCTTTGGAATTTAGTGTAAATTTTCAAGTATATATTATTGCAATAGTGTTAAACGCTCAAGATTTTGACGCTAATTCGCGTATGTTGATACTTTATAGTATGCTTAGTGACTTTCTACATAATAAAGCCCATAAGTATACTTTAGAAAGTCAATCTCAACCCGAATATATTAGCCAAATCAACCTTTATATTTATCCAATATCTAATATGCAAACAGTTGGGCTTATTAATTTAGGCACAAAATATAGCAACCATGCATACAGTGCATCTATAGCATTCAATGCTAGTGTAAAAACAATTGAAATTTTAAAGGAGGAATACAAAATTGCCGCAAGATACAATTAGTGTAAGTTTTATTGACTCTAGGATCCAAGCTAGTAGGCCTAATTATTACAATCCACTCTTGGTTTACAAAACAGCTAAAATCAAAGTTAACAAAGATGCTGCTAGCTATAAAATATTGAATTTAACCGTTAATAATTATGAAAAACAAATTGAAACTTTAGAAAAAGATAATGGAAATGGAGAAGATCAGTTTGGGAAAGAAAAAACACTGCTTAAAACCGCAATGTTAAATTTTTTTAATTCAAGCGAAGAATTATTAAAATCAGCCGATCTTTTCATTTATAAGGATAAGCCTGAAGAGCTAAAAAATTATCTTAAAGTACATAGGCATTCTTTTGTTGTACTTATTAACACTGAGGGAGATGCGTCAGATGATGGGCTTAAAATTTACAAAGATGACTATAATAAATTCAAAATGCCTTCAACTTTTTTTGTATTCTCAACTAAAGAACAAGAAATAAAAGAACTATTTAAAGATAAAGGCAATATTGAAAAAGAAAGAAATATTGTTGTTTACAGTAACAATAAAGACAACTTACACCTTAAATTTATAAGTCAATATTTACATCAATCAAGTATTTTCCATGCTGTAAATCCTTATGGTATGCCGCTGGCTGCTACACCGCTTGTTGACGACACTGTAATTGGAAAGTTGCGAACTGCAAAAATCAACTTTTACTCACTTCTTAATGAAACTGGCCTTGATGGTATGCCTGCTTTTAAAGAGGGTGTTGATCTAGCTGGAAGTCCAATAGACGAGATTTTCACTTATCATTATATAAAAAATGAAGCGATTATTGAGCTTATTAGAATTTGGAATAAAAACAACAGACAAAATAGCAAATTATCAGCACTACAGCTTAGTGGTGCTAGAGACAATGCATATACTTCAGCAATTGAGTGCCTGCTCAAACGGTTTGTAGATAGAGGACTAATAATAGAGTATAAAAATTTAAGTCTTACTATTTCTCCTACACCACAACTTAAATTAGAACTCAGCGTGAATATTACTTATAACTTTAGCATTAATGCTGTTGCTTTAGTAATTACTACTCAAGATATAGTTGATTATCAAAACAGCTTAAGTGCTTAAAAGGGGGGCTAAAAATGCAATTTTATGATTTAAGAGAAGTTTATTTTTCAATTGGTGGTACACAGTTACATAGTGGCAAGCTGGAGCTTACAAGCGAGCCTACAACAAGAGCAGTGATTAGTAGTGAAGATAAAAGGTATGCCTGTAATAAGCTTAAGAGATCCTAAAACGATAACTTATGTTTTCAACATTGAAGTTACTTTGGGTAGTCATGACTACATTTTGTTAACGGAACTTTCTGATGAACAGTTTTACAACATGGACGTGAGAAAAGAGGATAAAATGCTTGATTTAGCATTCAATGATAGAATTGCTACCAAAATTATTTCTAACTATGCAATTTTTACTGAAGAGCCTTCAAGAAGTTATTCTGCTGAGGCCGAAAAAGTATCTTTTGAAATTAGGGCTATTAATTGCCAAAAATCTAAACCAAACAACTCTTAAAAGGAGATTCTTATTATGATAATGAGATATAAAATGAAAATTTTAACTAAAAATAAAACTTATGAATATCCACTAAGAGTACTTCCGGTCTATGAATGGGATAGAGTACTCGGATTTAATCAAAGTGACGCTGTTTTAAAGCTTAATGAGGTTAAATACTTAAGAGAAATCACAAGTTTAATGATAAGTCCAAAATTTTTAGACGAATTCTATGTAATTTTAGATCAAAATAGAGAATTTATTTCTTATTATAAAGACTATCTTGTTGCAATAATTTACACTGCACAATTTAATACTTTTCATTTAGACAATGATCTAAAAAAGCCTGCTTTAGTATATTTGAGTGAGTATGAAAATAATGTTGGTGATTTTGTTACTTTTGACTATATCAATGAAAACTTTGATTATGAAAAAGTAGCCACTTCGCTTTCATCAAGTACATCAAATTCCAATGAGCTGGTTGCTAAATGAGCAAAATAAATAGAGATATTGATAAAGCCATTGCAAGTCTTAATGAGACTAGAAAAAAATATTTTAACTTGCTTGACGAGATAAAGAACGACAAATATTATTTTCCAGTAATTATGAATATTTGCTCGTACGACAATGTAAAGAAATTGCCTTATGACGAGCTTTTAGAGGTCAATAGACTTGCTGAGATTAAATTAGAAAAAGAATTGTATGAATTAATTTTAAGCAAGTGAGGGCTTAGTGAGCGACAAATTCACCATTAAATTTAAAGGTATTCTTGATCATGCTGCAACAAAAAAGGCTATTGAACAAGATATTTCCAAAATGGAAAAATATCTTAAACCCAGAAACTCCAGTTTGGGAAGCACTAAAGATATTGTAAAAAATAATTTGTCGGACAAGAAGAAAGAACTTAGCAGACAATCTAAATTTGAAAGCTTAAGAGAGCGTGTTGAGAAATATAGACTTATACAAACTAAAAAGCTTATAAAACAGGGCATGGGGTTTGAGAAAGCCAGAAAAGAGGCTTTCAGAAGATCTTTAATGTCTGATAAAGACAAAAGACGCCTTGAGTATAAAGAACTTGCAAAAGAATCAAAAGCAAAAAGCAAAATGTTAGCGACCTCTCAAGGAAAAGGACTTGTTGCCAAAATTGCAATAGGCAGTGCCCTAGGTAATATCATTAGCAACGCTATGAGTAAAGTTGGGGGCGGCCTTTTAGGTTTTGCTAAAAAAGCGGTTGAAGAAGACACAAAAACTAAAAGAACACAACTTCTCAATAAGGCGTTTTATGGTGATCCAAAAGAGAAAGAGAGTCTTTTGAAGGTTCTTAGCACAATGAAAGGATTTGAGCGCGATTTAGAAAAAGAAGAATTCTTAAATCAAGCAAGTGTCTTTAAGGGTACTTTAAGGGACTTAGATATGTTAAATGAAACTAATTTGAAAAACGCAGTAGAATTTGCAGCTATGCTTAAATCCAGTGGTGCTATGAGCAGCGAAGATGCGGTAAAGGCTGTTAATAGTGTTCTTGGGGGTGATGGAAGTGAGCTTTTTGATCTATTAAAGAAGTCGGGCGTTGGCGACAAATACATAGAAGATGCCAAAATGGCCTGGCAAAGCGGGGCTGAAGTAGATTTAGAGTCCAGAATTACCAAGATGATGGAAATGTTCAATGATTTTAAATCTTTCGGCCTTACAAAAAAAGTCAATAATGCTGAGGGTATTCAAAGTAATTTGGCCTCAGCTGAGCAAACTCTTCAAAACTTAACCACTACTGTCTTGAATCCATTGCTTAATAGCATTAACTGGATCACCGAAAAAATTAAAAATTTTAATTTCACCAAAGATATTCTCAATCCCATAATTAACGGGATTAAACAGGTTCTCGACATAGGAAGCTTTATTAGACGGCTTATTCAGGCAATTAAAAATTGGTGGAATGGGGTAGAGGAAACGGAGGATAAAAGTAATCAAAATCAAGACAATGCTAACAGCACACCATAATTTTTACAAAAGGTAATTACTTATGACAAGTAACAAAAAAATTGCTAACAATGCAACTAACAAAATAGATATTAATAATGAAAATACTAACAATAATAATATTGAAAAGAAAAAATTCGAGGAAAAAATCAAGGATATTGAAAAGAAAGAAATCAGGGAGATTACTCGAATAATACGGGATGTAATAACCCAAATATTTGCTCTTTTTGGAGCAGATAACTTTTTGGTGTTATTCCCAAGAATGGATCTAAAAGGTTTTGGATATGTTCCTCAATTGTTTTTTATAAAACCAAAAACCGAACTCATAACACGCACTTACAATACTAGTTGTTCTAAAAGACCGGTCATCAATTATTATGATAGAAAAGCGGAATATGTAAGCTACAATCCGGTAATGACTGGTGAACATATATCATTAAACGGTGGAATACTAACATCCTTATATAAGGATATGCTTTCTTTACTTAAAATGACTGTTTTTGGCAATACTATGCTACGTTTTGATGTGCATCTTGCAAAAGAACAACTAGCAAATAGACTTCAAGCTCAAGTTCCTTTTAGTATCTACAGTCCAACTTTTGGCCTAAAAGAATTGGCTGTAATTACAAGTCTTTCGTTTAAGGACACTCCTTTCATTGATGAAGTCGAAGTTAGTTTATCAATAGAAATAGTAAAAACATTTGCATTGGAAAAATATAAAGGATAAAAAATGCTGTTACTACAATATGATTTTAAAATTGAGTTCTACAATGTAGATACATCAAAAAAATCACCTGATGGAATTCCTTTCGCCGAAGAAATTCCTAAAATTATCATCAATACACAAGATGGGATTCATATTGATATTTCCATATCCAACGTGTATTCAAATATTCATACTATAAGTTCCAAACAAGCAAAAGTCGTACTTTGGAATCTTCCCTTAGACTTCACCGACGACATTAAATTCGGAGATATAGTAAAAATATATTATAAGAAATTTGCTCATGAAAAAAATTTTGATTTCATAATGGCGGGAACTTTAGGGCCCCCTATGAGCACTGATTATCCCGGTGGAGATTTTAGTGTAGAGCTTAATGTTCGTTTATTAACTAAAAGCAACTTCTTCAATCGCAAATTGGCAGGCAAAGAGGGCAAAAACTTTAAAGGCAAGACGGCACAAGAAGCAATAGAATCTGTATTTCCCAATCGCAATATCCTTAATATGGACGAAAAAGATAGTCTTAAAATCATTGACAAAGATATTTATGCCACAACACCAAAAGAGTTTATTGACAAAATAAAAGGAACATATGTTCATAACGTAATAGCCGATATTGGTACTGGTTTACGGGGATATGAATGCTATCTGATATTTACTAATTATCTAAAAAAGGGGGAAAATGTCCACTACGAAGCATTAGAAGACTATGGACTTGAATTCATACCACAACAAGAAATTACTTTGGGCACCACACTCAAAAAAAATCTTATATTTTGGAACGCAAAAACATTTTTCACACATAAGTTAAATGTTGGAGATAAAGTTTCATTTATTGACGGACTAGGAAAAATAACAAAAACCACTATAAAAGAAACAAGTGCAAGACTTAGCAACACGGGAGAGTGTTCATTGATATTAAAGTTAGAAGATGATTCTAATACAAAACCTAAAAAATAAAGGGGACCAGAATGAATGAAGACTATGAAATTTATAGAATGAACCAGCGTCTTTATGGACATGCTTTAGCACAAGAGGACGTTAAAAATTGGATTTATTCAAACATTTTTATAATTAAAATTGGCACTGTAAAGGAGTTTAAACAACAAACTCAAGAAGCTATTGTTACAATACCCGAATTTGAAGATTTAGAAATTCACACAAAAAATATCTCTAATATCGGTTTAGAACTATCAAAAGGTGATTGTGTTTTACTACTTCAATCAAGCGTTAATATTTTTGATAAAAATAATGATATTCACTTTGACAAACATCATTTTTATATACTTAGTGCAATTAGCCCAAAGACTTTAAATCTAATCTCTGATACTGTTAAAATTAAAGCAAACAATAACATTGAAATAGCTAACCAAACAACTAGCTTAAAAACAATTCTCAAAAATATTGTAAGTGCTATTGAGGGGTTGAAAATCGTAATAGATCCAAACACCAAAGCCCCCACAATAGACCAGATCACCTTAATCCCGACAACTGCTAAAATTAATTCTGATATTAATAGTTTGTTTAAGTAATTTTTGCTAATTATGGTATAATTAATAGTATGGATTTAAGATTAGGCAATAATTTTGAATTGGTATTTAATAACGATTTATCACTTGTTGATGGAATTGAAGAACAAAAACAAAGATTTTTGATATTTTTAAAAACCTTAAGGGGTAGTTTAAGCTATGCTCCTCATTGGGGACTGGACTATTTCTTGCTTTTAAAACTGTTAAAAATTAACAATCTTCACGCTGTAAAAAATTATTTTCACGAAATATCTAAAGAACTTAACCTAGATTTAATAAACATCTCAACTACTATACAAGACAATAAAGCACACATATCCTTTTTTTTCTTAGGCGATGTTTTGAATATGGAGTTTAATTTATGAGCATAGTTTTTGATTCTGATTTTGGCATTTTAAAACGTACAATTAAGGATATTGTAAGATCGAAAAGAGAATATTTGCGTGTAAATTATGGGATTAATATTGATGATAACCAAAGCTCAATTTATAACATTATTGCGTCTTCTTTAGCATTAATTGAAGAAGAAATAATTAATGAGCTTAATCTCTTTTTTTCTAAAATGAAACCGGGTGGCACTTATTGGGCTGCTATTGAAGAACACATTTCTTCTAAAAGCACAACTTACAGTGCGGTTCGCAATGCTTTACTTAATCTTGATGGGATTGAGTACACCAATATTAAAAGTGCAGCTGGTAAAGCCAATATATATCTAATTCTAAAGGAAACTTTACTAGATAATAGTAAATCTAATATTAACAGTCCTGAATTTAAAGCAAAACTTTGGGAAACATTATATCTAACAACCCCTAGTGGGACTTTACTTGAGGGAGACATAGAAATTGATGGCCTCAATTCAACTGGTCAACGCAAATCCTACAAAATATCACTAGGAAAAAGAAAATATGTTTACATGAAAGTAAAGTATAAACTTGACCTTAAAAACTACCTCTACTTAAACATAGATTCTCAAATTAGAGATATATATTCTAGGATTATTTCAAATAACTATTCTGATATGGGAATTAGCTTTGAATATCAAGACTTTTTTGCTCCAGTTAATGAAGTTAAAGGAATTAAGTTTATGGAAATAAGTGCTTGTATTAAAGATGCAGACACTGAGAGTATTGCAAAAATTACTGATAGCGATTTTAAAAAAAATCAAGATATTTCTATTACTGATGATACAATGCTACTTTTCAATACTACAGATCGATTGCTTATTGATATGGATAGTTAACAAATATGAAAATATCTAATTTATTTAATGGCACTGAGATTCATAAATTTATACGTACAGAAACAGAATATGCACAAGCACTACTTAATGAGCTTAAGACTCTTAATTCCAACTTCATATCCATTAATGCAATAGAAAATATAAAATCAAGATATATTGCAATATGGATATCTCAAGTTTTATCTATCTTTTATGCAAAAACTCAAACTTTACAAAGTATTACAAGCAATATTAATAGCGTTATTTTTGCTTTACGGCATATTGGTACTGATGAGTCATTTAGACTGATTTTCAAGACCTTTTTAAATGTGGACATTGAAGTTACTACTCCTGAAGCTGGGGTTATTGATATCTCTTTAAAAGGGGTAATAAAAACAAACTTTACTACCTTTATTTCGCCTAGCACTAAAAAAGGGAAACGTCTTAAAAAGATATTACTTAGAGAAAAGAAACCGGGATATGCTGCATCGAAAAAAGCTTTAGTATTTAACTCACTTCCTAAAGGATATGATCATTCAATTTATGCTTTTATTAAGAGAATTATTCCTATTGGTAGAGTTCTCAAAATTAATAATAAAGATGGTAACAATATTATTACTTTTAACAACTAAGGAGGTTTTATGGCTGATGATCAAGAAAAATTACTGATTGATGAAGAAGAAATAGTTCAAATAAAAGATTTAAATAAGGTTACGACCGTTAACAATACTGATCTTTTACTGCTTGATGATGGAGCTGCAAGCAGCAATGCTATCACCTTTAAAAACTTCTTAAAAACCGTTAATCACCAAACATTTAAAGGCGAAGAGCTAGGCTATTTTAAAGAGATAATTAAGTCTACAATCGCTACTGAACTTATAGCTGATAAAGATTTTATAAAAAGCATTTACGATTTAATCGTTGACAAGCTAATTGAGAATGAATCTAGTAAACTTTCAAATCTTTATGGAAAAATAAGATCTTCCCTTGAAAGTGGCATATCATCTACCACTCTATCTAAAGATGACTATCTTTTAACACTTCGTCTTTTCGGCACTATTCAAAAAACACCCGTTCCTAAACAACTGCTTGGCTTGCTATCCGAGTATCTTCCTATCGGCAATAAAACTTCAGGTACTGCCTTCTATCCGCATGAATACAAGGGGAAAAGAACGATTATTAATATGGACGATTACGGTGATGTAACTCTTTATTGTAATAAAAGTAGTGACGATGATCCAGTTTACCTTGATATTGATATTGACATAAAACACCAGAGCAATGGGAGGAAATCATTACATGTACGGTATTCCGATGAAAGTCAAAAAAACCTAGTTTATCTGCATCAGGGCTCCTCTTCAGTATCTATTCGAGTTCCTATGTACAAAGGATGGTATATACAAAAAAGAGTCCACATATCAGGAAATCCGGTCCCATATTTTTGCAAATTATAAAATTTTTATCAAAAATTATTATTTTGATATATAATATACATATAAAACTAAAAAAATTAAAATGAAGGATTAAAAAATGGATAGTATTAAATTAACAGAACTTCTTATCAATTTAAATGAAATTAAACTTATAGCCGTAATGATTTTTGTAATAGTACTGGTTTTAGGAGTGTTAATTCTTCTTAAGCCTTTATTAAAAGACATTTTGACTATTGTAATAGGCAAGCTTTTTAAGAATGGCAATGGGAATGGCAAAAATCACATTAAAAAAAGAGATTAACTTATGAAATTATCTAAAGATAATGTTGAGCTAGGACTTACGTCTTTATCAACCCTTATTGATATATTTTCTAAATTTAAAGATGAATTTGATGAAATTGCACATAAAGGATTCTTTTTGCTTTATGAGCTGTATTCTCATTATAAATTAATCTATACAGCAAATATGGAAAGACTTGAGAGTGCATTAACCCCAACAATAACTAAAAAACTCGCGCCAATAAATGAAAAAATCAATCAATGCATTGATTTAGTTAATTCTGATGAAAAAAATCTAAAAATATCTAATGATCTAAAATTCAATCAGGAAGGAAACCCTATCTATAAGGAAAGAACAAACAATGCAAAATAACACTATTGGTTTGGGGCTTAATTTACTATCCAGCTTAACTAATATAGCTAAAACTGATACAAACATAGATCATAATTACATCAATACTTTTAGTAAAGTAATAGACTTTTTCTACAAAACATATATAAGCACACTAAAATCTATGGAAACAGCTGAGTCAGTGAAAATATTTGAAGAAATACAAGACATTTTAAAATACAATATTGAGATAATAGAGGCTATCTCTGCTGACAAAAATAAAAAAATTATCACTTCACTTAAAGCAACACGCAACAAAATTATGAAAGAATATATCAAAATGCTTAAAAGGAGTGAAAATGCTTAAGAAATTGCATTGTCTACTAATTGCTTTGCTATTGTGTTGTACTACTATTGCCAACCTACCAGAAGAGCCAAACCCTCCAATTATTCAAACACTAAAATATTTAGCCAAATATGAAACACAACTTTCAGAGTATGTTATGTACCTTGTAACATTTTTAGCTAAAACAAAGGTTAAAGTTAATGATCCAAATTATCCAGAATATCCTTATCCAGACTTATCAACATTAAAAGACGAACACTCTATACCTGCGGTAAGACATAATATCAACATATATTTAGAGTACATTAAAAAAACAAAACCAATAGCGGAAAAAGTATATAATCAATATTCTCAGTTAAAAATGTAAATTACAAAAAGGTTTTTCTTGCAAGAAATTCTACTTTATAATCTTAAAATCGTTTATTTATACTATTTTTAAATAAAATTTTATATTTTAGGATATATCCTAATAAAGATATAAGGTTATTAATATTCTATTTATTAAGGAGCACAATGTGCAAAAAAATAATTTATTAATATTATTTATGTTTATTATCAGTATTAGTAATTTAATTTCATATGAAATTCAAAAAGATGAAATTATTAAAGTTAAAACTTTAATAGTTAGCTATAAAGGCCCTGGCAAGTCTGAATCTAACTTTTCTGTAAAAAAAGAAGATAAAAACAAATTTCCATTTGAACTTTTAGGAATAGGTTTAGAAAATTTTATTAACCAAATAGGTGCCGAAAATATTCTTGAAATTAAATCACTAAGCCATTTAATGGGGTTTAGCTTTGTTGTAGTATACAAAGAAAAGAAAAAATAATTTAAGATTTTTGTAATATTTTTTTAAAAAAACCTATAGTAAAAAATTTAAAGCTGATATTTTAAGTTAAAAATGTAAATTACAAAAAGGTTTTTCTTGCAAGAAATTCCCATTTACATATAAAAATCTTTAAAGTCAATTAATCTAAAATAGTATATAATATGACCATAAGGGAAAATTTTATGGAAACAGTGTCAACAAATATTGCAAGTGTAACTCAAGAACAAATATATAAAGAATTTATTAGACTGGGCATGGAACAACTAATAGCACAAGATTTATCTAAAAGATATTATCACAATGAGCTAACATATAGAGATTTAGAAAATCTAGAAAAACAATTTGATATAAAATTTGATAATCTTGTTTCTAAAATAGATAATGCCAAAAGTGAACTTAATACCAAGATAGATAATGTAGAAAAGAATTTACAAAAGGATATATCTAATTTAGACATCAAGATTGATGCCGTAGAGAAGAATTTAACTGTTAAGATTGATGCTGTTAAAAGCGAACTTAATACTAAAATAGACAATGTAGAAAAGAATTTAAATCTAAAAATAGACAGTTTAGATACTAAGATAGATGCTGTAGAAAAGAATTTAAATGCTAAAATAGATACTGTAGAGAAGAATTTAAATGCCAAAATAGACAATGTTGAAAAGAATTTAATGTCTCTTTCAGAAATGCTTAAATGGGTATTGGGAATCATGGGAGCAATGTCTATCACAATGATAGCAGGGTTAATATTTGCTTTCATTTCCAAATAGCTACCACCTCACTTAAAACATATCAATTCAAATAATAATTGTTTATCCAATATTTAGTATTAATACTTAGTTAAGTGAATATTAATAATAAAGAAAGGAGTAACAATGAAAATCATCAACATATTATTTTGTTTATTTTTACTAATGCTAAATAGCTGTAATTCTAATGATAATGACACTTTAAAAAATAATGCCCAACAAACAAAAAGCCGGGGAAAGCGTGATTTAACCCAAAAAGAAGTACCACAAGAAAAACCTAAATCCAAAGAAGAACTTCTTAGAGAAAAGCTATCTGATGATCAAAAAAAACACCTTGACTGGTTAAAACCCGCTTTAACTGGTGTTGGAAAATTTGATAAATTCTTAGAAAATGATGATGATAAAATAAAATCAGCACTTGATCATATAAAAACTCAACTTGATAAATGTACTGGGAAAAATGATGCTGAACAGCATATAACCACTTTCAAAACTGTGGTTGCAGAATTCTTTAAAAATGGAAATATAAATGATTTTGCAAATAATGCAACTACTACATGCAATTAATATAAATAATGCAGCCCCCAAATTGGGGGCTTTAATATTGCTATGCTGCAAATATATAATCAAATTGCTTTTCTTCTTTTAAGATACTAAAGAATATTAATGGACTAGGACCATAACTAGTCCTCTTAAACGCCATAAACTTTTCAAAATCTTGTAAATCCTTTAATCTATTATTTTTCTTGAAATAGTTTTTTATAATCTCCGCCCAATAGTTTACACTCTTAAAATCACTATTTTTCTCAAAATACGAGATTAAATCAGATTCAATTTTCTTGATATCATCAAAATTATTGGGGTCTATATTCTGGATAAAGCTTATTTTTTGAATAATTAAGTTTATATTATATTTTGTTGTAGGGCTATTTACCCAATCTTTTATATTAGACAACGCTTCTTTAAAAATACTGTAATAATAAAACCTATCTTTTTTTTGTTCTTGCTTAATATCTCTTTTCTGGTTTTGAATAGTGTTATTTTTTTGAATTTGATTAATCTCTTGTTTTTGTTCTCTTTTTTGTTCTTGCTTTTGATTAACACTAGCTTGTTTGTTAGGCATATAATTTTCGTTTTCGTGATTATTGTAAATAGGGGCTGCATCGGTATCTATTTCACTTTCTATACCAAGAGCTGCAACTAAAGCATACCTTTTAAAATAAGTAATAGCTGATCCAACAAATTGTGGCAATGTATTTACCGTTTTAGCCCCATTTTCACTGTTGCATTGTAATTTTTCTGTAAGTATTGGTGTATCAAATGATTCTTTATACCTACCACTACTACTTGTGCTGTAGAATGTAGTTCTAATAACATGTAAAACTTGCCCCTCTACAACTGTAAACACTGGATATTGACCAAAACGAAGCTCTAAATTATGTTTCTTAATAATATTTTTAATTTCTCTAACTATTTCATTGAAATTCTGATACTTGTATCCGTACCCCTTGAGATTCTTATCAATCCCTGGCAAGTTCATAAATAGAGTGCGCATATTTTTTTCAAAGTCTATTTCTGCTTGAATATTATTTTGTATTTCTTGATTATTATTGTTTGAAACATTGTTCATTTTTTTTCTCCTATTATGTTATATAAAAATATATATATAGCAAAAACTATTTTTGCCAACTTTTTTATAAAAATTTTTACAAAAAAATTTAGGGCTTAGCTAAATTCTCTTGCTAAAGAACTTCGCTAAACCCTTGTATTATTTTTTGCAAATTACATAATAGGTAGAAAAAATGAAGATATTTTTCTACACTGTTTGTAGTATAGTCTAACTTTGGATTAAAATCAATCAATCTTTTTACTCAGTTACAAAAAGTGCATTAATTTAACAAAATTAATAATTAAAATTTAATATTTTTTTAGAAAAGTATTTACTTTTAAATCAAAATTTTGCATAATCAATATTAATTATTAATAACATAATAGGAGAAAAAATATGAAAGGTTTTTCAAATGCCACAAAAAATCCAACTTGCCACAACAAACACCAATACAAATTAATATCTCTTGTCCCAACACTAGATTATCTAAACAAAAAAGATAAAAAATACACACAAAAAACCATACTCTACTACTTTAATGAAAATCTAAAAAGAAATGGTCTATCTCCCACTACTTTAAGAACAATGCAAAATTATCTTTATAAATTAGAAAAAGTACTAAAAGTTACAACTAACTACTACCAACACATGGGGGTAAATTGTGGGACTGAAATTTACTATAAGCTTAAGTATCCTAAAAAAGAATGTTACCAGAAAATAAACAAGTACTTTAAAGAGCGAAAAAACTCTAGATTTAAATCTAGAGTTAATAACCATTTTAAAGACGATATTTCTAAAAATGGTAGTGTAAATTCAGTGGAGTGTTTAAGTAATAAAAATAATATAAAAGAAGAAAGAAAGATTAACCAAATAGAAAAGTATCAAGTAAGAAATTATTTCAATAAATGTAACTTTTTATGTAAAGAAATTCTTCTATTTTTATTAACATTAAATGTTGATAAAGATACTATGATTAAAATAATAAAAAACATAAAAAGAGTTGAAAATAAATTGCTAAAAAACATAAATTTAAATAAATCTTGCTTTAAAGAAAAGCAAGAGAAACTAAAAAGAATTCTAAATAACACTCAGAAAGAATTCGAAAAAAATGGATATAATTCGGAACAATTAAAGACAAATTTACAAAAAGTATACGAAAATTACAGATATAAGCCCCATTTTATTATTGAAAATCATAAATATAGCGATTTAAGTTACATAAAACGTAAGTTAGAAAAATCTATTGAAAGAAAAAAACAAAATTCTCAACAAAATTATCAAAATTTAAAGAAAAACATTTTCAATATCCTTATTGAACAACTAAAAAAAGATACAAATATTGAAATTCTAAAGCCCATTGTAAAAAAATATTTGAATAACCAGAAGAAAATAGAATACAATAAAGTATTTGGTACATATTATCTTGAATTATTAGAAATAATAAAAAATAAAAGAAAATCTTTAGTCACAGAAGAATTTAACATAAAGGTCGTATAAGGATTTAACATGGAAAATGCACTAGAACCTATTGAAACCGTAAAAAAAGGAAAATGTAAAGTTGAATGCCAAAATAAAGAACGCTTTATTTTAATTGAAAAAGAAAATGGTAAAGCAATGTACCATACAAAAATAATGATGGACATTTACAAATTTGGAGTATATGAGAAAAAACACGAATTTAGATTATCATTGAGGGCCTTATTTAATGGAGAAAGAATTGTTGAAGAAACTCACTTATACCCAATTAAAGAAGGGGATAAGTTTATTGGTATTTTTTATGGCTATAGAAAACCAATTAAAAAACCCTTAATAAAGTATCAAATAAATGGGGCTAGAAAAGCATATGCATTAGCAAGGGCATATTATATGGAATTTAGATTTAAAGCCGGAAGTGTTTTTTGCTATTTTAAAGGATTATATCGTTTATTGGATAAGAAAAGAACAAATAATCACTACAATAAAGTTTTATTTAGCATGTTTACGGATTTAGAACAACAAGTATATAAATTTTATGGGAAAAAATACCCGGAACAAGGACCGTTAATAAAATGGATAATAAAAAACCTAAAATAATAACAATAGCATCAATTAAGGGTGGTGTTGGCAAAAGTGTATTAACAATTATTTTTAGCTTTATTTTGAAGGACCTTGATAATAAGGTTTTATTGATTGACTTAGACCCTCAAAATAGTTTGACTAGTTATTTTGCTAAATACTTAAAAAGTATTGAAGGTATTAATGTGTATTATATGCTTAAGGATTATAAAAAGGATGATTTAAATAAATATTTAAATAAGATTAATGAAAAAATGTACATTATTCCTTCTCATCCAATTTTATGTAAATTTGAGCAAGAAGATGAGAGGTATAAAGAACAGCTATTGGAACATTGTTTGAAGAAAATTTTCTACAGCAATAATTTTGATTATGTAATAATTGATACTCCTCCTAGTTTAAATCCTTTATTATTTAATGCTTTAAATATTACAGATGAAGTTATAATTCCTATTCAGCTTGAAAGATGGTCAGTTGAAGCTTTTCCTATGCTAATGGATGCAATAGAAGAAGTTAATATATTTAAAAATAAAGAAATAAAAATATCAATAGTTGAAAATCAATTCATTAAAAATAGAAATACCTTAAAAGATATAGAAGAATTGTTATATAAAAATTATGGTCTTTTTGTTAAGGGGAAAATTCACAATTTTAATAATATTAAGATTTTGATTAATGAATTAAAAGAGCCCAATATTCAAGAAATATACTATAAGGAGGCTAAAGAAACTTTAAAAAAAATAATAAAAGTATGCTGACGTACTTTTAAAATAAGGAGTAAAAATAATGTCTGAAAATCGGAAAAAAGAACTTATTCTAAATAATAGGAAAGTTAGTGTTAATCAATTTGAAAGTAATAATGATAAAGATAATCAAATAGAATATGAAAGCTATAAAAATCAATTGCGAAGAATTACTTCAAGTGATATTAATAATAAAATTGAATTGATGGAAATTTTATATAAAATAAGGATAAAGAAACTTTATGAACTTGATGGTTATAAGAAATTTGAAGATTTTCTTAAGGAATTTGTTATAGCAAGAAGCCAGGCATTTTTATATTTGCGTCTTTATAAAAAAGTTTTATCAGGAGATTTAACAAAAGAAGAAATTAAACAAATTGGTTTTAACCAGGCGTATAAAAAGATTAAAAAATCTGATATAGATAGAAATATTTCAAAACAAAATCCAATAAAACCGCTAAGATTTCAACTTAAAAAACAGGAAAGTTACAATTTTTATAAAAAAAATTCTAAATTTACAAGTTTTATGATGGATGAGATTTTTGAAAATCAAAAAGATTTAATTAACAAGCTTTTAAAAAAATATAAAGAATTAAAAGGATAATAAAGGGGATTTTATGGGTAATTTGACCTACTATAATGCTCTTAAAATAGAAAATATAAGGTTGGAATTTTTAAATAAAGGGTTTAGTGAAGAGGCGATAGATTTTGTTTTGCTTCAGAACGACAATTATAACTTTGAAGTTTTAAAAGAGAAAATGAACTCTTTAGAACAACAAATAATTAATGTAGAAAAGAATTTACAAAAAGATATAAATAGTATTTATGTTAAAATAGACAGTGTAAATATCAAAATAGACAATGTATAAAAAAGTTTAAATGCCAAAATAGACAGTTTAGACACTAAGATAGATAATGTAGAAAAAACCTTACAAAAGGATATATCTAGCCTAGATAATAAAATAAATGTTTTAAAAAACGAACTTACTGTAAGTAATAGAACAATACAAGTGATTCTAATAATGGGAATAACGCTTGCTCCAATTATCTATTCTATATTCAATAAGTATTTTTTAAATTAAGAATGATTAAAATTTTATAAAGTAATAAGTTGACATATAGCTTTAAAGTAGAACTTATTTGAATTTTTTAACAAGATAATTTAAATAGGTTCTTTTATTTTAACAAATACAAATTGATTTTAATTCTAAATTGGACTACACTAAAATCATCGTAGTTATTTGATGTATTATCATTTTTGACTACCTTATATTTTAGAATTTGATAAAAATAATAATATAGTGGGGACTTAACGAGATTCTTTGAGAAAAGAGTTTGGTTAAGTCCCCACTTCTTTTTTATAAAAATTTTTGCAAAAAAGTTGGCAAAAATAGTTTTTGCTATATATATATTTTTATATAACATAATAGGAGAAAAAAAATGAACAATGTTTCAAACAATAATAATCAAGAAATACAAAATAATATTCAAGGAGATCTCAAAATGATAAGTGTTGAACAACAAAGTTTTACTGGATGTGAAATATTTGAGGAAAAATCTTCTCCCATTAAAGAAAAAAGTAAATTAAGCAAGATAGGCAAGAAATTACCCGGAATAAGTAGTCAAGAGTGTTTTAGATTTAATCGCAATATTGATTTTAGTGTGCAAAGAAATGAACTTGATAGATACGGAGCTAGTGAAGTAGGCAATGTTTTGATTGGAGGTGCAGGACTTAAAGACTTGATGATTAACAGAGTACTTAAATATTTTGGAATGAGCCTACCTTTTGAAGAGAATTTGTATATGCTTAAGGGCAAAGAATTAGAGAATTTAGGATTTAGAGAATTTGTTAAAGCATACGGTGATAATATTGATATTTTGTATAAAAACAAGTATGCCAATGGAGTTGATAAGTATAACTATTTCAAAAAAATGGGCAGTTCAGAAACTTTAGTGGGGTCAACAATTGATGGCCGGTTTATTAATAATAATGGCGATTTAGAACTTTTAGAGATTAAAAATAGCGACTCTCATTATATGAGTAGTGCTATTGCTGAGTACAATAAAAATGGCAATTTTTTAAGCAGCAAATATTTTTTCAAATACTATGTGCAGGCTCAAATGCAGCTAGCATGCACCGGGCTTGAGTATTGTAATTTATTCTTTTTAATAGATGCTGCACCAATTAACTGTAAGATTAAAAGAAATGAGGCCCTAATATCAAAAGTGTTTGAATTTATTAATAAATGTGAATTAGAAATTAAAAATTTAAAAAAAGATATTTATAGTAACTATAGAGAGGAATACTTAATGGCACACAATTTTAACAAGGAAGCGTTTATAAAGCTTGCCCAAGATTTAGTAGAAAGGAGTGATTTTTATAATTCTGGAGTTGAGTTTGATTGGGCAAGAGAATTTGTAGAATATGTTGATTGTGTAGCCCTTGAAATTAAGGATAATCAATCTGCTGAAAATCTTGCGTATGATTTAATGGAGATTGACAGTGTACAAAAAGAATTAAATAGAATTCAAAACGAAAATAAAAAAAGAGAAAAACCTTATAAAGATAGGCTGAAAATGCTAATTTATAATATTACGAATACATGTCCACTAATTGAGCATGTAAATTATAGATTTGGAGAGTTTGTGTTTACTCTTGATCCTAAGAAAAGGGCAATATCAGATAGATTAAAGGGGCTATTGCCAACAAGTGGCACAGTATTTTTCCCTAGCAATATAGCATTTGCAAATAGTGTTAGTGTCCCCATGTGAATGGGAGCACTAAAAAATTAAAGAAATAATTTAATATAGGAGAGGTAAATAATGCTTATTAATAAAATAAAACAAGACAATAGAACTTTAAGACCAGAGATACAAAAATGGGGTTGTTACTTTTTATGTCTACATTATTATACAAGTCTATTTAAGAAGGTTGAATTTAATGCTTATGAGATAAATGCAGCATATTATAGATTTATAGGACTTGGCTACATTAAGAGTAATTGTTTTATTATAAATCCATGCATGATACTTAATTACTACGGAATTAGAAGTAGTGTGAGATATGAGTCTTTAAATTATTTGGGTGCAGCCAATGAATTTGAAATAAGTGAAGTTAAAATCGACAAGGTTAATGGGTATCACTTTATAGCAACAAAAAATAAAGAAATATTATATGATTCACTTGACTTAAAGCCAAGTGGAAAAATATTTAAAGTAACTTCAAAGCGTATATTTAAACTAAAATAGTTTTTTTAAAGTTTAAGGTTATTTTTCATGCATTTATAAGCGTGAATTTTATTAGCAGCAGAGAGGCCGTAGATATTATCAATTTCGGAAGTTGAATGATATTTCATAAGTTCTTTAATTTGGAAAGAATTATAACCATTAGATTTTAAATATGAAATAAACAAATTTCTAAATAAATGAAGCGATTTATTAGCACGAAATCTTGACTTTTTGAGAAGATTTTTGAATTTATTAGAAATATGGATAATGCTAATTTGATTATCTTTAAATTTATGTTTAGTTTTTTGGAAAAGATAAGTACGCCGAGGGTCAAAATTTTTACTATTAAAATAATTTTCGTGAGCTTTTTGAATAGCATCAAACTCTACAGATTTTATGACAATTTCTCTAATGCAAGGGACATTTCTTTTTTTAGCTACATTTACTTTTATATTGTAAAAAGTTTCTCCAGTTTTGCTTAGTAAGGGGGTAATATCTTGCATTTTTACTTTTTGTAGTTCGGCACCTCTGCAGCCACTTATTGCCAGTAGATGTAAAAACCAACCAGAAATTGGGTCAATTTGTTTTAATGTTTTAACACATTTTTCAATTATTTTGATAATTTTTTGATTCAAATAAAACTTTGGAGTTGGTTTTGAAATTTTTTTCTTACTTTTAGATTAAATTTTTAGTGAATTTTTAAGAATTTTATTTTCATTTTCTAGAATTTTGTTTTTATTTAATGCATTTTGATAGTCTTGAAAGAATTTGAGCATAAAGTCAATACCTAAATTATTTAAATTAAAATAATTATTAGTGTCCATAAAATCCTCTCCTTTGAAGTGTTACTTTTAAATTAAGTAAAAGTAATAAAAATAGATAAAAAATGTAATTTATATTTTACCAAAAATCTAAAATTTTAGTCAAATTTATGGCGCTCTCATTGCATGCAAAATCTGGGTTGTAGAGTGGCTGTGATAAACAGAAGTGTCAAGTTCTGAGGGGTGGACTTAAGAAAGACTAGATACTTTAAGTGATATATAGCAAAGACTTTGAAATTTAAGCCATATGTGTTTTATAGTCTTTTGTAATGAGCCGGGCATTTGCAATGGAGAGATTTTGGGGAGTTGGTTAAAATTACATTTGCGTTTTGTTAATATGTAACAGGTGAATGTAACAAAATTATATATTTAAATCTTTAAAATATTGTATTTATTAGGCGTTGCGTTATCTTTGAGACTTATGGAGAGACTTATGAATAAGATAATGAAAATGTTTATTATTTGTGCAGTTTTTGTGCTGATAAGTTCTTGTAAGAATCATATTTTATATGATGGGCAAAGTAATGGTGAGGCGAAAGTTAGAAAAATAGAATTCTCTGAATTTACTGTAAAAATTAAAAATAAAGATACTAGTGGTAATTGGGTAGACTTAGGAGATTTAGTCGTAAGAAAAGAAGAAGATGGTGTTGAAATAGGGTTAAATGTTGGGATAGGATACACAGCGACGTTCTTTTCATTAGAAGAGTCAGAAGTTAATAACTTTGTAAAAGCAATGACCGAAGGTGGAGCATTTAAAACTAGTTTATACTATGGATATAAGAACGAACAAAATAGCGGAGGTGGTAACGAAAATAAAGAGATAATAACAAAGATAGAGAAAATTGATAGTTCTGAATATGTTACATTTTTAGGAGATAAAATTAAGGATTCAGGAGATAAAGTTGCTGAATATGCAATACTACTAGAAGATCTTAAAAAAAAATTAAAATAGAAGTTAGAAGTATAGGGGAGAACAATTATGAATAAAAAAATGTTTACTATTTGTGCTGTTTTTGCGCTGATAATTTCTTGCAAGAATTACGCAAGTGGTGAAGATGTAAAAAAAAGTTTAGAACAAGATTTAAAAGGAAAAGTTAAGGGATTTTTAGATACAAAAAAAGAAGAGTTTTTTGGAGATTTTGAAAAACCAGAAGCAAAAGTTCAACCAGGAGATGAAGAATCGATGCAGGCTGATGAGTCGCAGGGGCAAGGTGAAGATCAAGCAGCTCAAGAGGATCCAGAAGATTCAGAATTAAAAGAGATTGAAAAGCAAATAAGAGAATTAAAGGATAAGGTAGAAAAAGCAGATTTAAAAACAACTGTTATTGGAACATATTGTGAGTATGAAGAAAAAATAAAAGAATTAAAAGAAGAATTAAAAGATAAAGAAAAACTTAAAAATAAATTAGAAGAACTTGAGAAAACTTTAAAGGAAAGGATAGAAAAAAGAAAAAAAGAATTAGAAGATGCTCAAAGTAAGTTTAAAGAGTTTGAAAAACAAGTTAAAAATGCTAGTGGAGTAACTTATGGTCAAAAAGTTAAAGGAAAAGGCAGTATTGGATTTCAGGCTTGGATAAAAGCTAAAGAATTGGGTGTAAATGGAAGTCATTTTGCTAATGATGGTACCAATACTGATGATTTTTCAAATAAAGTTATAGATGATGCACTTAAAAATATTAATGAAGAGCTTAAAAAGTTAAATAATAAAGAAAAATAGAAAAAATGGTTTTAAAAATATAAATTATAAGAGAACAAGACAAATTGTTCGTCTTGTTCTCTTATTTTAGGTAAAAAATGAGCTATGCTTTTTGTATAATTTTTGGAAACCATCAAGATCAAAAGTTATAGATCGAGTTAGTTTGCCGGGATCTTCACTTTCAGGAATTTCAATTGTTATTGTTACAGTTTTATGTTTTAGTAATTTTGGAAGTAAATTTTCTATACCTGGATCAGAAGTTATTAAATTAATACGAACATATTCTGCACGACTCTTTAATCCACCACTTCTATGAATTTCCCACATAATTCTATCATCTACAAATTTTTGATTTAATTCTCTTATTATCTCTTCAGAGGCATTATTAAAAGAAAATTTAACTTTTATTTTACTAATGTTTTCACGTATATCGGTTAACATAGGGTATGGATTATTAAATTCTATATTGTAATGGTATTCTAAGTTAAAACCCATATAATAGGTTTCTTTATCGTCTTTAATAAACCTTGAAGTGGTAAAGCTAAGACGACTTAATTTTTCATCTTCTCCTACAAAGAGGGTAGAAAAACTTCCTTTGCCCAAATAACGGTTTTCATCATCATTTCTAAGGGTTTTAAAAAAGGATATGTGTGTATCTGTTTTGCCTTTCTTATGATAATATTTTTCCATATACCCCTCGTATTTGGATTGATCATAAGAAAAACTCATTGTTACTTTTAAAAATAATAGAAATAATAAAAATATTTGTTTTTGATTCATATAAATGCTCCTTTTTGAATATTTGAAATATTTGGTTTTTATATTAATAAATATTGTAAATATAGGGCAGCTATTAATAGACATAAAGAAATTAACTGTTTATGTTAACAATTAATAAATTGCTTTACTATTTAGGGTAACAATTTGTTACTTTTGTTATTTTAGAGGATTTTTTTGAAAAAAGTTAAAAGGTCTTTTGATGATTATGTTGCATATTTTAGAGAAGGACTGTTAAGTGATAAAGAAATAGCAGATAAACTAAGGGTTTCTAAAGTAAATGTGTGGAGAATGAGACAAAAATGGGAAAGTGGGGAAAATTCTGTTAACGAGGACTCTAGACTAATAATTAGTGAAGATACTTTTGAACACCTTTTGTCACAAACTTTTAAATCAGAAGTTAACGCCAGGAAAGTTAGAAGCGAATTGGATGTAGAGCGGGCTAATTTAGAATTAGGATTTATAAATGCATTTAAGCAATATTCTAGTATTGAGCTTGTTAGTATGCATACTAAAATAGAAAATTTAAGAGCCGAAATTGACGCTTTAAATAAAGCAAGTAGTAAAAAAAATAAGCAAGTTGTTAATGGAGAAATTAATTCTTTAAAAAGCGAGCTTGATGAATATATAAAGGAGTGTTCAATAAGAGAAATGGAGCTTTACTATGAATGTATGAAAAAACTTGCTACGGTTAATGAAGCTGAAAGCAAAAGTAACTACAAAAATAGTAAAGGACACAAGTGAACTTATATCAAACAAAACTTTTTACTACACTTCAAAAAGAATACAAAAATAAATATGGAGTTGATATATCACAATTTGTAAATCTAACAAATTCTTCAATTAATTTTGCTAAGTTTGAAGAAGAACAGTTAACTTTAAAACAAAAAAATGTGATAAAAAGCATTCAAAAGAATAATGAGAAAAAGATTATACTCAGCGGCGGTATAGCTAGCGGTAAAACGTATCTTGCCTGTTATCTTTTTCTCAAAAGTTTAATTGAAAATAAAAAGTTATACTCAAGTGATACGAATAATTTCATTATTGGGAATTCACAACGTTCAGTTGAAGTTAATGTTTTGGGGCAATTTGAAAAGCTATGCAAACTGCTTAAAATTCCTTATATTCCAAGACATACAAATAATTCATATATTCTGATTGATTCACTGCGAATTAATCTATACGGAGGGGATAAGGCAAGTGATTTTGAAAGATTTAGGGGTAGCAATTCAGCACTTATTTTTGTGAATGAGGCTACAACTTTACACAAGCAAACGTTAGAGGAAGTCTTAAAAAGACTAAGGTGCGGGCAAGAAACTATTATTTTTGATACTAATCCCGATCATCCAGAACACTATTTCAAAACTGATTATATTGATAATATAGCAACTTTTAAGACATATAATTTTACGACTTATGATAATGTTCTGCTCAGCAAAGGATTTATCGAAACACAAGAAAAGCTATATAAAGATATACCATCATATAAAGCAAGAGTTTTGCTAGGTGAATGGATAGCAAGCACTGATTCAATTTTTACACAAATAAATATTACTAATGATTATGTATTTACTAGCCCGATAGCATATTTAGACCCAGCATTTAGTGTTGGCGGGGATAACACTGCATTATGTGTTATGGAGCGGGTTGATGACAAGTATTATGCTTTTGTATTTCAAGACCAACGACCAGCCAATGACCCTTATATTATGAATATAATCAAGACTGTTATAGAGAATTTTAATGTACATACACTGTATTTAGAGGATAGAGACAATACAAAAGGTGCTGGTGGATTGACTCGTGAATACATGTTGCTAAGAAATAATATGAGTCAATATTTTAGAATTGTCCCGGTTAAGCCAAAATCTAATAAATTTAGTAGAATAACAACGTTAATTACGCCGTTTACTTACAATAAACTTTACATTACGAAATACAGTAGCTCTTCTGTATTTAATGATATTTATTCGTATAAAGGAGATAACAAAACCCATGATGACGCTCTTGATGCAATATCTGCAGCATATTTGATGTTGTCTTTAGGATATAGAGAGAGAAGTGTTCACTTTGGCAATCAAAGATTTTTGTAA
>NZ_CP179514.1:0-30460 GCF_030437945.2 Borreliella kurtenbachii
ATTTTATTGACAAAAATATTAGTTTTTGCTATCATACATCTAATTTAAAGGCTATCTCTGCTGACAAAAATAAAAAAATTATCACTTCACTTAAAGCAACACGCAACAAAATTATGAAAGAATATATCAAAATGCTTAAAAGGAGTGAAAATGCTTAAGAAATTGTATTGTCTACTAATTGCTTTACTATTGTAAAGAGAAGTAAAACGGTGTGTGATTTAAGAAAAACAAAATTAATAGATAAGATAAGTTCACTAGAACTATATAAATATTCAATATTTTTTAGAAATTATATAGAAAATGTAGCAGAAGATTGTCTCAAGAACGGACTTGTTCTTGAGAGCGCTGACCACAATGTTAGCGAGGTTGAACTTGCTAGATTAAAGGTACAGCTTAAGAATGCTCTGCTTAATTGTATTATAAGCTACCGTTTTCATGGGATTGGCTATGTTTTAGTAAAAACCAAAGATACCCTAATAGATCTCGAACAACCCGTTAATATAGAATTACCTATTGGTTTTGAATACCTTGATTATGAATATGTAAGAGATTTGGGAGTTGATTTTGATCATATAACCTATAAAGTAAAATCCAACAATAAGAACAATTCTATAGACGCAGTTAAGATACATAAAAGTCGACTTATCATATATGAAAACTTTGATTATATCTTAAAAAGATATGTTCCTTGTTATACAGAAAGTTTTTTATTAGATATTTATTTATTTGAAAAGATATACGTTGAAATAGAAAGACGTATTGAAAACCACAATTTCTTGTTTTACAAAGATGAATCTTTAGTACAATTACAAGACGCACTCTCTAGCGCAACAACTTCTTTAAGTGCACTTACTCAGAGCAATAATGATAGGGGAAGTGGCATTTTATCTTCTTTTTTGAGAAAACAAAATTCAAACAATCATAGTAAAGATATTTCTAATTTAAGAAATCTTAATAACTCATTAGCACAGGAGCTTGCTAGGCTTAAGAGCAATCTAAATAATGAGGGAATGTTTTATACGGCTACTCCTAGTGCTAGTTTAGAGGTTATTAAATACGACCTTAGTTACTTAAAGGAGGCGTTAGCGTTAATTAAGGCGAAAATTGGGGCTGATACTAAAGAACCCTTAACTAGGAGTTTTAATGAGCAGGCTAAAGGACTAGGAAATGATGGTAAAGGTGATAGGAGTAATTATTACGATTTTTTAAAAGGCGTACAAGAACAGGTTGAGACCTCTTGTAACTTAAAACTTACAAAGTATTTCGGGCTTGATATGAAATTTAATTCGCTGATTATGTTAAGTGAAGAACAAAAAGTAGAAAGAGATATAAAGCTAATTGAGCTTTACAGTAAATATAACCAGCTTATACAGAGTAGTTCCTTTAATAATGAGGAGCTAGCGATGTTAAAAGAGAAATTATTCTCATTTTGAGAAAAGGAGTTAAAAAGTGACTGAGAAAGAAGAAAAAGAAGACTTGCAAGCACAAGATAAAGAAGAACAGCAAATTAAGGCTGATACTAAAGTTATAAGTGCGCAGGAATTTGAAGAGTACATGCGCTTTAAAGAACAAGCAAATAGTAAATCCAAAGAGACAAGTCGAGATTTAAGTATAAATGAGCGAATAACAAAAGAACTTGCAGAAGTTGAAGAGCGGGAGCGCATTGAAAAGCAATTATTACTAGAGGCTGAGCGAATTAATGAAATTGATACACTTGCAAAAGCGCATCTTAGCAACCATTTCAATAAGGAAGTGTTACTTGCAAAAGGATACACACTAAAAGACATTATGCAAGCACAACGCAGAGAACTTGTTCGCAAGTTTGTTCCAATTGAGCAAATTAAAGCTATTGCTAAAGCGTCAGATATTGGTCATATCGATGGGGAGATATTAGAACAACTTGTTTCTTTAGCAAAAGTGAATATTAAATTAAGAAAAAATGCGAGTAGCAATTCTTCTTCTGTTGACTCTATTAAGGGCAATATTGTTGCCAAATCAGAAGAGAGAGCAAGTTTGCTTGATTCTAATTTTGTTCCAATTAATTTTACAGAATTTGTACAAGCGATAAGTAATACTTACAAGCAAAGACGAATTCAATTTTATGAAAATCTAAAAAGACATAAAAGAACAAGTATTGCTTAAAGGAGTTTTTAATGAGTGATATTACAAAAATTAAAGAAGAGTTTAATAAAAAAGTTGCAGAAATTAAAGCATTAATGAAAAATCCCCAACAAGACGCGGGGCTGCTTAGCAATTCTATTGATTTTAGAGACAAAAACCTAATTTTTTCAAATTCTGATGGAGTGTGCACTAGCAGTAAAGACAAAATAGAAAATTATCCTGCTAAAGGATATCCGTACAAGCGTGGAGTTAAGCTTAGTTTTGGCGATGGAACAACAGAACTAGAAGTTGAGGCTGGAGGTGGAGACGATTTATATGGAGTGTGTTCCGATATAGATGAGTTTAGCGGTATGGCAACTGTAATTCCAATTACAAATAACTTTACTGGGTATTTAACGCTTAAGAAAGAAGGACAAAATGGTGTAAATCCAGGAGATAAATTAAATTTTAACCAACATGGGGAACTTGAAAAAACCACGGGGGCTCAAAAGGCTGTTAATGCGATAGCGCTTTCAAAAGCACATAAATTGACAGAAGATTTATTTATAGTGCTTGCTAGTGTATTTGGGAATAGAGCTATTAAAGGGTAATTAAATTATGGATTTAAAAGGTAACGGGCAAGTTGAAAATCTTGACGCTGTTGATAACCCGCAGTTAGATTTAGAGGTAAAAGCTCCTGCTGCTCCTAGGGCTAAACGGCAAGCAAGACAAGCTGAAGATGTGCAAGCAAAAGATCCCTATTTGGATGCAATTAACGAACTTGATGATGTCCTTTTGAAATTCAAAAAACATGTAAAATCGATGAGTTCGATTGAAAATAAGGTTTTTAGCAGTTCAAGCAGTTGTTTTAAATCTAAAAATGAGCGAGCTAATGTTTATACATTTGCATGTTCAAGTTATTCAGACAAAATAGAGGAATACCATTACGACCCAGCAAATAGTTTTCCATACAAGCGTGGCGTTAAGCTTGTTCCAAAAGAGAACTCTATATATGTGGAAGTTGGCGCTGATACTGATATGTATGGGATATGTGTAGATGTATGTGAGTTTAGTTGCACTGCGTATGTATTGCCAATTACGAATAACTTTGAGGGGTACCTTGTTACAAGAAATCCGAGCATAAAAATAGGAGAAATATTGGATATAAATAACAATGGGGTTATTATCAAGGCTGGTGGTGGGCCGCCAACCGTAATTAATGCCTATGCCTTATCTGATTCATTTACAATCAATTTCGCACCTGAAGATGGAAATCAAGATCAAGCTAGATATCCTAAGCAAGAGTATTCTATTAGTTTGATAAAAGTTGCAATTTTTGGCAATAGAAGCCTTGAGAAAATAGTAAATCCTGACGGTGGTTAAGCCTTGGGCGAATAAAAGGAGGTAAATAAATGGGAGATACAACGCAATTAGTAAAAGAGTATCAAGAAAAGAGAAGTAAACTTGAAAAGTTCATGAAAAATCCACAACATGATGCTAGTTTGCTTAACAATTCTATTGAATTTAGAGACAAAAACGTGCAATTTTTTGCTTCTGGAGGCACTAGAACTAGTAAGTTTGACAAATTAGAAAATCATCCATTTTCTGGGTATCCATACAAGCGTGGAGTAAAAAGGGTTATTCAAGAGGTACAAGAAAATCAAATTCACTATGAGCCACATGTTGAGGCTGGAGGTGGTGAAGACTTATATGGAATATGCATTGATATAGATGAATTTAGTAAAACAGCTACTATTGTCCCCATTACCAATAATTTTGAGGGCTATTTAGTAGCAAAAGATTCTACAGTTAAAGCAAAAGACAAGCTTGCTTTTAATAAAGACGGTGTCCTTGAAAAGGTTACTGGAGCGCCAAATAAAGCAACTATTAATGCAATAGCATTGACTGATGCGAAACAAATTAGCAATGAAGTTTATTTGGTAAAAGTAGCGGTATTTGGAAATAAAGCTATAAGTAGAAATTAATAAAATTTGGGAGGATTTAATATGGAATTATTTGATGAAAATTATTATGCAAAAGCTGTGGCAAATATCATAGGAGAAGTTAAAGATCCTATTATGTATAAATGGTTTTCACCTGATCAAATTGAAGATGTTGATCTACAAATGGGATATCAAAAAACGGTAAAATGGGACGCGTTTTTAAATGCTAATCCTACAACAATTGCCAATGAGGTTAATACTATCTCAACTATTGGTTTTAGTTCTGAAGTGGTAAGACTTAATTATTTAAAATTACAATACAAATTCAGACATTTAAAGCAGACGTCTGAGAAATTTTATACTTCGGACTCATATATTGGGGACATTAATAATAATTTACTGCCCTTTGCTCAAGCTTATAAACTTGCAAGTAGTGAAATTATTAAACTTATAAATCACTTTGTACTAACGGGTACCGTTTCGATTCAAAAAGATGGAAAAAATCAAAAACGCCTACTTCCTAATATGTATGGACTACTTAATATGCCTGAGCAGATAAAAGAAGAAGTTGCTAGTGGTGATAAAGATAAAATGGATAAAATCTTTGAAAAGATTGAGGCGGGACTTTCAAAGTTAGAATTAGGAGATGAATTTTCCACTCCTATGATGGTAATAGTTGACCCAGCAACTTCACTTAAACTCGTAAAACCATACGCAGCAGGACAGGGTGCAGCAAGTAGCTGTGAAAAATGGGAAGATGTTTTAATTCAGACTATTAAGGCTATTAATAATAGAGAAGATGTTTATATTGAAACTTCAAACTTGCTAAAACATAAAATACTCATTTATCCACTAAATTCTGAGCTTATTAAATTTAAGCCTAGCAAGTATATGCTACCCACACCGAATGAACAAGTTGATAAAGACTCAACTGATATTGCTCATTCATACATTGATTTTGTTTTAGGCGGTCTACTTGCTACTAGAAAAACTATTTTGCAAGTTAACATAAAGCAAAGTTAAAAGTATAAGGTAAGTGAAAATGAGTGAACAAGAAAACTTACAAGCACAAGCTGAGGGAGAAGAAGAACTTTTAGTGACAAAACTTCATTCAGAAGTGTTATTGCTATTAGGAATAGACCAATTTGCACTAAGTAGGCAAAATTTTCTACTTCATTTATCCTTACTACAAGCTATTCTAGTAACACGCGGCATTGATGCCAGTTCACTTACATATGAACAAATATTTTTACTTACTTTCTACCACATGGGTTGTCAATTAAGAAAACAGGGAGTTGTTCGAGAATTTGAATTTGATAGGATCAAAAAAGAAAAATTCAATGAACTTGAACTTGATTATTATCCTAGTAGTAGTGGGGGCGAAGAAGGCGGTGAGGGGGGTTGTGGATCAAATAAGAATTTTTGTTCACAACTTGATGCATTTTTAGAAAAACTAAAAAGAGAAACTTCAACGCCATCTTGTGTGGGGGTTGTCTAATGAATGGTGTTAGAAAAAGACTTTCAGATCTGTCCTTTCGCATGATCAACGTATTTAAGGACCCGCAACCCTTAAAGTTTTATAAAGGCACTATTGTAAAGCTTGAAAATGACTCTTCTTATCAGAGAGTATTTGATAAAAATAAGTACACTGAATTCGCAGGAGTTATTATTGACATACGGCCACAAGAACTTGCAATGCTTTATGACTCTGATATGTCTGATATTCAAGGGTATTCTAAACTTTACACATATCAAGACCTTAACTATGAGCTTAAAGACCGAATATCAATTGCAGATTTAGTTTACTTTGAAATATTTAGTATTGACTCTTCAATTGGATATTTTACTTTGGTTTTAAAGGAATTTATATGGACAAGCTAGAATTTAAAATGGAATTAGAAATTGGGTGGTTTGGTGGTCGTGCGGGTATTGCTAAAATGCATGAAAAAGGGAGTAGCAATTTACCAGCAAGAAAACATTTAACCAAAATTGCTAGTAGCTCTGAGTTTAGAGAATATATCAATAATAGCTATATAAATTCTAAGTTTAATCTTGACCCTAAATCGGGAATGGAGGCTATTGGACAAGCTTTTGTCAGGTACTATGAAAATTATCTACTATCAGCACAAGTCACTCCAGCCTTAAAGGCCAATACAATCAAAAGCAAGTTTAAAAGGGGTAGTAACACTGCAGCAATTCCACTTGTTGATACAGCCAAAATGTTATCAGAGATTACTTATAAGGTAACAGTTGAATGATTTTCACTTTAAATATGGTATTAAATCATTTAACCCAAATATTTAAAGGGTTTAAGGCGTATGCAACTGAAAATAATTTTGAGTGCGATATCATAAATACCTACAATCATCCATATCTTTCAAAAATCACAGCTGCTAGCTCAAATATAATAGCATTGAAATTTGATGGCACAGAAAATCTATTTGATCATAATTCTAGAGCCGGTGCATTTTATGAAAATGCTTTGGAATTTAGTGTAAATTTTCAAGTATATATTATTGCAATAGTGTTAAACGCTCAAGATTTTGACGCTAATTCGCGTATGTTGATACTTTATAGTATGCTTAGTGACTTTCTACATAATAAAGCCCATAAGTATACTTTAGAAAGTCAATCTCAACCCGAATATATTAGCCAAATCAACCTTTATATTTATCCAATATCTAATATGCAAACAGTTGGGCTTATTAATTTAGGCACAAAATATAGCAACCATGCATACAGTGCATCTATAGCATTCAATGCTAGTGTAAAAGCAATTGAAATTTTAAAGGAGGAATACAAAATTGCCGCAAGATACAATTAGTGTAAGTTTTATTGACTCTAGGATCCAAGCTAGTAGGCCTAATTATTACAATCCACTCTTGGTTTACAAAACAGCTAAAATCAAAGTTAACAAAGATGCTGCTAGCTATAAAATATTGAATTTAACCGTTAATAATTATGAAAAACAAATTGAAGCTTTGGAAAAAGATAATGGAAATGGACAAGATCAGTTTGGAAAAGAAAAAACACTACTAAAAACTGCACTGTCAAATTTTTTCAATTCAAGCGAAGAGTCATTAAAATCAGCCGATCTTTTCATTTATAAGGATAAGCCTGAAGAGCTAAAAAATTATCTTAAAATACATAGGCATTCTTTTGTTGTACTTATTAACACTGAAGGCGATGCGTCAGATGATGGGCTTAAAATTTACAAAGATGACTATGCTAAGTTCAAAATGCCTTCAACTTTTTTTGTATTCTCAACTAAAGAACAAGAAATAAAAGAACTATTTAAAGATAAAGGCAATACTGAAAAAGAAAGAAATATTGCTGTTTACAGTAATAATAAAGACAATTTACACCTCAAATTTATAAGTCAATATTTACATCAGGCTAGTATTTTTCATGCTGTAAATCCTTATGGCATGCCGCTGGCTGCTACACCACTTGTTGATGATACTGTAATTGGAAAGTTGCGAACTGCAAAAATCAACTTTTATTCTCTTCTTAATGAAACTGGTCTTGATGGTATGCCTGCCTTTAAAGAGGGCGTTGATCTTGCTGGAAGTTCAATAGACGAGCTTTTCACTTATTATTATATAAAAAATGAAGCGATTATTGAGCTTATCAGAATTTGGAATAAAAACAATAGACAAAACAGCAAACTATCTGCACTACAACTTAGTGGTGCTAGAGACAATGCATATACTTCAGCAATTGAATGTCTTCTTAAAAGGTTTGTCGACAGGGGATTGATTATAGAGTATAAAAACTTAAACCTTACCCTTTCTCCTACACCACAACTTAAATTAGAACTTAGTGTGAATATTACTTATAACTTTAGCATTAATGCTGTTGCTTTAGTAATCACTACTCAAGATATAGTTGATTATCAAAACAGCTTAAGTGCTTAAAAGGGGGGCTAAAATGCAATTTTATGATTTAAGAGAAGTTTATTTTTCAATTGGTGGTACACAGCTACATAGTGGCAAACTAGAGCTTACAAGCGAACCTACAACAAGAGCAGTAATTAGTAGTGAAGATAAAGGTATGCCTGTAATAAGCTTAAGAGATCCCAAAACGATAACTTATGTTTTTAACATTGAAGTGACATTAGGTAGTCATGACTACATTTTGTTAACTGAACTTTCTGATGAACAGTTTTACAACATGGATGTGAGAAAAGAGGATAAAATGCTTGATTTAGCATTCAATGATAGAATTGCTACCAAAATTATTTCTAACTATGCAATTTTTACTGAAGAGCCTTCAAGAAGTTATTCTGCTGAGGCCGAAAAAGTATCTTTTGAAATTAGGGCTATTAATTGCCAAAAAACTAAACCAAACAACACTTAAAAGGAGAGTCTTATTGTGATAATGAGATATAAAATGAAAATTTTAACTAAAAATAAAACCTATGAATATCCACTGAGAGTACTTCCGGTCTATGAATGGGATAGAGTACTCGGATTTAATCAAAGTGACGCTGTTTTAAAGCTTAATGAGGTTAAATATTTAAGAGAAATTACAAACTTAATGATAAGTCCAAAATTTTTAGACGAATTCTATTTGATTTTGGATCAAAATAGAGAATTTATTTCTTATTATAAAGACTATCTTGTTGCAATAATTTACACCGCACAATTTAATACTTTTCATTTAGACAATGATCTAAAAACCCCCGCTTTGGTATATCTAAGTGAGTATGAAAATAATGTTGGTGATTTTGTTACTTTTGACTATATAAATGAAAATTTTGATTATGAAAAAGTAGCCACTTCGCTTTCATCAAGTACATCAAATTCTAATGAGCTGGTTGCTAAATGAGCAAAAGAGATAGAGATATTGATAAAGCTATTGCAAGTCTTAATGAGACTAGAAAAAAATATTTTAACTTGCTTGACGAGATTAAGAACGACAAATATTATTTTCCAGTAATTATGAATATTTGCTCATACGACTCGGTAAAGAAATTGCCTTATGACGAGCTTTTAGAGGTCAATAGACTTGCTGAGATTAAATTAGAAAAAGAATTGTATGAATTAATTTTAAGCAAGTGAGGGCTTAGTGAGCGACAAATTCACCATTAAATTTAAAGGGATTCTTGATCATGCTGCAACAAAAAAGGCCATTGAACAAGATATTTCTAAAATGGAAAAATATCTTAAACCCAGAAACTCCAGTTTGGGAAGCACTAAAGATATTGTAAAAAATAATTTGTCGGACAAGAAAAAAGAACTTAGCAGACAATCTAAATTTGAAAGCTTAAGAGAACGTGTTGAAAAATACAGACTTACACAAACTAAAAAACTTATAAAACAGGGAATGGGGTTTGAGAAAGCTAGAAAAGAGGCTTTCAGAAGATCTTTAATGTCTGATAAAGACAAAAGGCGTCTTGAATATAAAGAGCTTGCAAAAGAATCAAAGGCAAAAAGCAAGATGCTAGCGACCTCTCAAGGAAAAGGACTTGTTGCCAAAATTGCAATAGGCAGCGCTCTTGGAAATGTCATTGGCAATGCCATGAGTAAAGTTGGGGGCGGCCTTTTGGGGTTTGCTAAAAAAGCGGTTGAAGAAGACACAAAAACTAAAAGAACACAACTTCTCAATAGTGCATTTTTTACAGATAACGAACGAGATATGATTGTGGGAAATAAAGACAAGAAGACTAAGGGAATTCTTGACGGAATGAAAGGTTTTGAGCGCGATTTAGAAAAAGAAGAGTTCTTAAATCAAGCAAGTGTCTTTAAGGGTACTTTAAGGGATTTAGATATGTTAAATTCAACTAATTTGAAAAACGCAGTAGAATTTGCAGCCATGCTTAAATCCAGTGGTGCTATGAGTAGCGAAGATGCAGTAAAGGCTGTTAAGAGTGTCCTTGGGGGTGATGGAAGTGAGCTTTTTGAGCTACTAAAAAACTCAAAGGTTGGCTACAAATACATAGAAGATGCCAAAATGGCCTGGCAAAGCGGGGCTGAAGTAGATCTAGAGTCTAGAATTACCAAGATGATGGAAATGTTCAAGGATTTTAAATCTTTTGGCCTTACAGGAAAAGCCAATAGTGCTGAGAGTATTCAAAGTAATTTGGCCGAAGCTGAGCAAACTCTTTCAAATATGACCACTACTGTTTTGGAACCATTGCTTGATCTCATTAAGAAAATTACTGCATACTTTAAAGACTTTACTTTTAAAACACACATTATTGATCCCATACTTAAAGGATTTAGAAAAATGTTACACAATGCCGCGCCACGGTGGTTTGCTGATCCTGACCTGGATCCCCCTCCCCCTCCCAAAAACAATGCTGGTGGACCTTCTGGATCTAATCCTGAGGATAATGCTAACAACACACCATAATTTTGATAAAAGAGAATTCTTATGAAAATTAACAGAAAAATTACTAACAAGGCAATTAACAAAATTAATATTAAAAATGAAAATATTATCAATAATAATCTTGAAAAGAAAAAATTTGAAGAAAAAATCAAGGATATTGAAAAGAAAGAATTCAGGGAGATTACTCGAATAATAAGAGATGTAATAACCCAAATATTTGCTCTTTTCGGAGCAGATAATTTTTTAGTGTTATTCCCAAGAATGGATTTAAAAGGGTTTGGATATGTTCCCCAATTGTTTTTTGTAAAACCAAAAACCGAACTCATAACACGCACTTTCAATACTAGTTATTCTAAAAGACCGGTCATCAATTATTATGATAGAAAAGCGGAATATGTAAGCTACAATCCAGTAATGACTGGTGAACATATATCATTAAACGGTGGAATACTAACATCCTTATATAAGGATATGCTTTCTTTACTTAAAATGACTGTTTTTGGCAATACCATGCTACGTTTTGATGTGCATCTTGCAAAAGAACAACTAGCAAATAGAATACAAGCTCAAGTTCCTTTTAGTATCTACAGTCCAACTTTTGGCCTAAAAGAATTGGCTGTAATTACAAGTCTTTCGTTTAAGGACACTCCTTTCATTGATGAAGTCGAAGTTAGTTTATCAATAGAAATAGTAAAAACATTTGCATTGGAAAAATATAAAGGATAAAAAATGCTGTTACTACAATATGATTTTAAAATTGAGTTCTACAATGTAGATACATCAAAAAAATCATCTGATGGAATTCCTTTTGCCGAAGAAATTCCTAAAATTATCATCAATACACAAGATGGAATTCATATTGATATTTCCATATCCAATGTGTATTCAAATATTCATACTATAAGTTCCAAACAAGCAAAAGTTGTACTTTGGAATCTTCCCTTAGACTTCACCGACGACATTAAATTTGGAGATATAGTAAAAATATATTATAAGAAATTTGCTCATGAAAAAAATTTTGATTTCATAATGGCGGGAACTTTAGGCCCCCCTATGAGCACTGATTATCCCGGTGGAGATTTTAGTGTAGACCTTGATGTTCGGTTATTAACTAAAAGCAACTTCTTCAATCGCAAATTGGCAGGCAAAGAGGGCAAAAACTTTAAAGGCAAGACGGTACAAGAAGCAATAGAATCCGTATTTCCCAATCGCAATATCCTTAATATGGACGAAAAAGATAGTCTTAAAATCATTGACAAAGATATTTATGCCACAACACCAAAAGAGTTTATTGACAAAATAAAAGGAACATATGTTCATAACGTAATAGCCGATATTGGGACTGGTTTACGGGGATATGAATGCTATCTGATATTTACTAATTATCTAAAAAAGGGGGAAAATGTCCACTACGAGGCATTAGAAGACTATGGGCTTGAATTCATACCACAACAAGAAATTACTTTGGGCACAACACTCAAAAAAAATCTTATATTTTGGAACGCAAAAACATTTTTCACACATAAGTTAAATGTTGGAGATAAAGTCTCATTTATTGATGGACTAGGGAAAATGATAAAAACCACTATAAAAGAAACAAGTGCAAGGCTTAGCAATACAGGAGAGTGTTCATTAATATTAAAGTTAGAAGATGATTCTAATACAAAACGTAAAAAATAAAGGGGGCTAGAATTAGAATGAATGAAGACTATGAAATTTACAGAATGAATCAACGCCTTTATGGCCAGGCATTGGCTCAAGAAGACGTTAAAAATTGGATTTATTCAAACATTTTCATAATTAAAATTGGTACTGTAAAGGAGTTTAAACAACAAACTCAAGAAGCTATTGTTACAATACCCGAATTTGAAGATTTAGAAATTCACACAAAAAATATCTCTAATATCAGTTTAGAACTATCAAAAGGTGATAACGTTTTACTACTTCAATCAAGCGTTAATATTTTTGATAAAAATAACGATATCCACTTTGACAAACATCATTTTTATATACTTAGTGCAATTAGCCCAAAGACTTTAAATCTAATCTCTGATACTGTTAAAATTAAAGCAAACAATAACATTGAAATAGCTAACCAAACAACTAGCTTAAAAACAATTCTCAAAAATATTGTGAGTGCTATTGAGGGGTTGAAAATCGTAATAGATCCAAACACCAAAGCCCCCACAATAGACCAGATCACCTTAATCCCGACAACTGCTAAAATTAATTCTGATATTAATAGTTTGTTTAAGTAATTTTTGCTAATTATGGTATAATTAATAGTATGGATTTAAGATTAGGCAATAATTTTGAATTGGTATTTAATAACGATTTATCACTTGTTGATGGAATTGAAGAACAAAAACAAAGATTTTTGATATTTTTAAAAACCTTAAGGGGTAGTTTAAGCTATGCTCCTCATTGGGGACTGGACTATTTCTTGCTTTTAAAACTGTTAAAAATTAACAATCTTCACGCTGTAAAAAATTATTTTCACGAAATATCTAAAGAACTTAACCTAGATTTAATAAACATCTCAACTACTATACAAGACAATAAAGCACACATATCCTTTTTTTTCTCAGGCGATGTTTTGAATATGGAGTTTAATTTATGAGCATAGTTTTTGATTCTGATTTTGGCATTTTAAAACGTACAATTAAGGATATTGTAAGATCGAAAAGAGAATATTTGCGTGTAAATTATGGGATTAATATTGATGATAACCAAAGCTCAATTTATAACATTATTGCGTCTTCTTTAGCATTAATTGAAGAAGAAATAATTAATGAGCTTAATCTCTTTTTTTCTAAAATGAAACCGGGTGGCACTTATTGGGCTGCTATTGAAGAACACATTTCTTCTAAAAGCACAACTTACAGTGCGGTTCGCAATGCTTTACTTAATCTTGATGGGATTGAGTACACTAATATTAAAAGTGCAGCTGGTAAAGCCAATATATATCTAATTCTAAAGGAAACTTTACTAGATAATAGTAAATCTAATATTAACAGTCCTGAATTTAAAGCAAAACTTTGGGAAACATTATATCTAACAACCCCTAGTGGTACTTTACTTGAGGGAGACATAGAAATTGATGGCCTCAATTCAACTGGTCAACGCAAATCCTACAAAATATCACTAGGAAAAAGAAAATATGTTTACATGAAAGTAAAGTATAAACTTGACCTTAAAAACTACCTCTACTTAAACATAGATTCTCAAATTAGAGATATATATTCTAGGATTATTTCAAATAACTATTCTGATATGGGAATTAGCTTTGAATATCAAGACTTTTTTGCTCCAGTTAATGAAGTTAAAGGAATTAAGTTTATGGAAATAAGTGCTTGTATTAAAGATGCAGACACTGAGAGTATTGCAAAAATTACTGATAGCGATTTTAAAAAAAATCAAGATATTTCTATTACTGATGATACAATGCTACTTTTCAATACTACAGATCGATTGCTTATTGATATGGATAGTTAACAAATATGAAAATATCTAATTTATTTAATGGCACTGAGATTCATAAATTTATACGTACAGAAACAGAATATGCACAAGCACTACTTAATGAGCTTAAGACTCTTAATTCCAACTTCATATCCATTAATGCAATAGAAAATATAAAATCAAGATATATTGCAATATGGATATCTCAAGTTTTATCTATCTTTTATGCAAAAACTCAAACTTTACAAAGTATTACAAGCAATATTAATAGCGTTATTTTTGCTTTACGGCATATTGGTACTGATGAGTCATTTAGACTGATTTTCAAGACCTTTTTAAATGTGGACATTGAAGTTACTACTCCTGAAGCTGGGGTTATTGATATCTCTTTAAAAGGGGTAATAAAAACAAACTTTACTACCTTTATTTCGCCTAGCACTAAAAAAGGGAAACGTCTTAAAAAGATATTACTTAGAGAAAAGAAACCGGGATATGCTGCATCGAAAAAAGCTTTAGTATTTAACTCACTTCCTAAAGGATATGATCATTCAATTTATGCTTTTATTAAGAGAATTATTCCTATTGGTAGAGTTCTCAAAATTAATAATACAGATGGTAACAATATTATAACTTTTAACAACTAAGGAGGTTTTATGGCTGATGATCAAGAAAAATTACTGATTGATGAAGAAGAAATAGTTCAAATAAAAGATTTAAATAAGGTTACGACCGTTAACAATACTGATCTTTTACTGCTTGATGATGGAGCTGCAAGCAGCAATGCTATCACCTTTAAAAACTTCTTAAAAACCGTTAATCACCAAACATTTAAAGGCGAAGAGCTAGGCTATTTTAAAGAGATAATTAAGTCTACAATCGCTACTGAACTTGTAGCTGATAAAGATTTTATAAAAAGCATTTACGATTTAATCGTTGACAAGCTAATTGAGAATGAATCTAGTAAACTTTCAAATCTTTATGGAAAAATAAGATCTTCCCTTGAAAGTGGCATATCATCTACCACTCTATCTAAAGATGACTATCTTTTAACACTTCGTCTTTTCGGCACTATTCAAAAAACACCCGTTCCTAAACAACTGCTTGGCTTACCATCTGAGTATCTTCCTATCGGCAATAAAACTTCAGGTACTGCCTTCTATCCGCATGAATACAAGGGTAAAAGAACGATTATTAATATGGACGATTACGGCGATGTAACTCTTTATTGTAATAAAAGTAGTGACGATGATCCAGTTTACCTTGATATTGATATTGACATAAAACACCAGAGCAATGGGAGGAAATCATTACATGTACGGTATTCCGATGAAAGTCAAAAAAACCTAGTTTATCTACATCAGGGCTCCTCTTCAGTATCTATTCGAGTTCCTATGTACAAAGGATGGTATATACAAAAAAGAGTCCACATATCAGGAAATCCGGTCCCATATTTTTGCAAATTATAAAATTTTTAGCAAAAATTATGGTTTTGATATATAATATACATATAAAACTAAAAAAATTAAAATGAAGGATTAAAAAATGGATAGTATTAAAATAACCGAACTTCTTATCAATTTAAATGAAATTAAACTTATAGCCGTAATGATTTTTGTAACAGTACTGGTTTTAGGAGTGTTAATTCTTCTTAAGCCTTTATTAAAAGACATTTTGACTATTGTAATAGGCAAGCTTTTTAAGAATGGCAATGGGAATGGCAAAAATCACATTAAAAAAAGAGATTAACTTATGAAATTATCTAAAGATAATGTTGAGCTTGGACTTACGTCTTTATCAACCCTTATTGATATATTTTCTAAATTTGAAGATGAATTTGATGAAATTGCACATAAAGGATTCTTTTTGCTTTATGAGCTGTATTCTCATTATAAATTAATCTATACAGCAAATATGGAAAGACTTGAGAGTGCATTAACCCCAACAATAAATAAAGCACTCGCTCCATTAAATGAAAAAATCAATCAATGCATTGATTTAGTTAATTCTAATGAAAAAAATCTCAAAATATCTAATGATCTGAAATTCAATCGGGAAGGAACCCCTATCTATAAGGAAAGACCAAATAATGCAAAATAACACTATTGGTTTGGGGCTTAATTTACTATCCAGCTTAACTAATATAGCTAAAACTGATACAAACATAGATCATAATTACATCAATACTTTTAGTAAAGTAATAGACTTTTTCTACAAAACATATATAAGCACACTAAAATCTATGGAAACAGCTGCGTCAATGAAAATATTGAAGAAATACAAGACATTTTAAAATACAATATTGAGATAATAGTGTTGTACTACTATTGCCAACCTACCAGAAGAGCCAAAACCTCCAATTATTCAAACACTAAAATATTTAGCCAAATATGAAACACAACTTTCAGAGTATGTTATGTACCTTGTAACATTTTTAGCTAAAACAAAGGTTAAAGTTAATGATCCAAATTATCCAGAATATCCTTATCCAGACTTATCAACATTAAAAGACGAACACTCTATACCTGCGGTAAGACATAATATAAACATATATTTAGAGTACATTAAAAAAACAAAACCAATAGCGGAAAAAGTATATAATAAATATTCCCAATTAAAAATGTAAATTACAAAAAGGTTTTTCTTGCAAGAAATTCTCCTTTACATATAAAAATCTCTAAAGCCAATCAATCTAAAATAGTGTATAATATAGTTTAAGGGAAAATATTATGGAAACATTGTCAACAAGCGTTAGCGGTATTAGTCAAGAACAAATATATAGAGAATTTATTAGACTGGGTATGGAACAATTAATAGCACAAGATTTATCTAAAAGATATTATCACAATGAGCTAACATATAGAGATTTAGAAAATTTAGAAAAACAATTTGATATAAAATTTGATAATCTTGTTTCTGAAATTTCTTACGTAGAAAAAAATTTGCAAAAAGATATATCTAATTTAGATACTAAGATTGATAATGTAGAGAAGAATTTAAATGCCAAAATAGATACTGTAGAGAAGAATTTAAATGCCAAAATAGATACTGTAGAAAAGAATTTGCAAAAAGACATATCTAATTTAGATACTAAGATTGATAGTGTTAAAAATGAACTTAATACTAAGATAGATACTGTAGAGAAGAATTTAAATGCCAAAATAGACAATGTGGAAAAGAATTTAAATTTAAAAATAGATGGTTTGAATATCAAAATAGACAATGTGGAAAAGAATTTAATGTCTCTTTCAGAAATGCTTAAATGGGTATTGGGAATTATGGGAGCAATGTCTATCACAATGATAGCGGGGCTAATATTTGCTTTCATTTCTAAATAGCTACTACCTCACTTAAAACATATCAATTCAAATAATAATTGTTTATCCAATATTTAGTATTAATACTTAGTTAAGTGAATATTAATAATAAAAAAAGGAGTAACAATGAAAATCATCAACATATTATTTTGTTTATTTTTACTAATGCTAAACGGCTGTAATTCTAATGATAATGACACTTTAAAAAACAATGCCCAACAAACAAAAAGCCGGAGAAAGCGTGATTTAACCCAAAAAGAAATAACACAAGAAAAACCTAAATCTAAAGAAGAACTACTTAGAGAAAAGCTCTCTAATGATCAAAAAACACACCTTGACTGGTTAAAAACTGCTCTAACTAAAGACGGAGAATTTGATAAATTTTTAGGATATGATGAAGACAAAATAAAAACAGCACTTGATCATATAAAAAGTGAACTTGATAAATGCAATGGGAAAGAAAATGTAGATGATCAGAAAAATACTTTTAAACAAGTAGTTCAAGGTGCCCTTAATGGGGGTATAGATGGCTTTGGAGCAAACAATGCGGTTAGTAACTGCAACAATGGTGGTTCCTAATATCTAGCAGCCCCCAAATAGGGGGCTTTAATATTGCTATGCTGCAAATATCTCATCAAACCGTTCGTATTCTTTTAAGATACTAAAGAATATTAATGGACTAGGACCATAAGCAGTCCTCTTAAACGACACAAACTTTTCAAAATCTTGCAAATCCTTTAATCTATTGTTTTTCTTGAAATATTCTTTTATAATCTCCGCCCAATAGTTTACTCTCTTAAAATCACTATTTTTCTCAAAATACGAGATTAAATCAGCTTCAATTTTCTTGATATCATCAAAATTATTGGGGGCTATATTCTGGATAAAGCTTATTTTTTGAATAATTAAGTTTATATTATCTTTTGTTGTAGGGCTATTTACCCAATCTTTTATATTAGACAATGCCTCTTTAAAAATACTGTAATAATAAAGCCTATCTTTTTTTTGTTCTTGCTTAATATCTCTTTTCTGGTTTTGAATAGTGTTATTTTTTTGAATTTGATTAATCTCTTGTTTTTGTTCCCTTTTTTGTTCTTGCTTTTGATTAACACTAGCTTGTTTGTTAGGCATAGAATTTGCGTTTTCATAATTATTGTAAATAGGTGCTGCATCAGTATCCACTTCACTTTTTATATGAAGACATGCAACTAAAGCATACCTTTTGAAATAAGTAATAGCTGAGCCAACCAGTTGTGGTACTGTATTTACAATATTTTTAGACCCGCTTTCATTGTTCCATTGTAAGTTTTCTGTAAGCATTGGTGTATCAAAAGAAAATTCATATCCAGTGCTTGTACTGTAAAATGTGGTCCTAATAACATGCTCCTTTTGACCATCTATAAATTTAGATATTGGATATTGCTCAAAATCAAGCTCCAAATTGTGCTTATCAATAACGTTTTCAATTTCTTCTACTATTTCATTGAAATTCTGATATTTATATCCATATCCTTTAAGACTTTTGTCAATCCCTGGTAAATTCATTTTTAGGATTTTCATATCTTTTCTGAAGCTTATTTTTGCTTGAATATTATTTTGTATTTCTTGATTATTATTGTTTGACATGTTTGTCATATTTTTACTCCTTCAATTTTGATTATTAATCATTATATAGCAAAAACTATTTTTGCCAACTTCTTTACAAAAATTTTTTATAAAAAGTGCGGGCTTAGCTAAATTCTCTTTCTAAAGAACTTAGTTAAGCCCATATCGTCATTTTTGCAAACTATCAAAATTAAAGGTAGGTAAAAACACGAAAATATTTTCCTACACTGTTTGTAGTGTAGCCCAATTTAGAATTAAAATCAATTTGTATTTTTACTAAATTACAAAAAGCGTATTAATTTAACAAAATTAATAATTAAAATTTTATATTTTTTCTTGAAAAGCATTTACTTTTAAATCAAAATCTTGCATTATAATAGTAATTATTAATAATCAAAATTGAAGGAGTAAAAAATGAAAGGTTTTTTAACCACCAAAAAAGGGCCAACTTGCCACAACAAACACCAATACAAATTAATATCTCTTACTTCAACACTAGATTTTCTAAACAAAAAAAATAAAAAATACACACAACAAAACATACTCTACTACTTTAATGAAAATCTAAAAAGAAATGACCTGGCTCCCACTACTTTAAGAACAATGCAAAATTATCTTTACAAATTAGAAAAAGTATTAAAAGTTACAACTAACTACTACCAACATATGGGTGTAAATTGTGGGACTGAAATTTACTATAAGCTAAAGTATCCTAAAAAAGAATGTTACCAGAAAATCAACAAGTACTTTAAAGAGCGAAAAAACTCTAGATTTAAATCTAGAGTTAATGCCCATTTTAAAGATAATATTTCTAAAAATGGTAGTGTAAATTCAATGGGGTGTTTAAGTAATAAAAATAATATAAAAGAAGAAAGAAAGATTAACCAAATAGAAAAATATCAACTAAGAAATTATTTCAATAATTGTAACTTTAAAACGGAAGAAGCTCTTTCTATTTTGGATTTAAGTACTGATAAAGATACGAAGATTGAAGCAATGAATATCTTAAAACAAAATGAAATTGCCCTAATAAAAAAATTCAATATAAAAAAATCTTACATGGAAGAAAAACAAAAAAAATTAAAAGAAATTCTATACAACACTAGGAAAGAATTCGAAGAAAACGGGTACAATCCCAAACAATTAGAAATAAATTTGCAAAAAGTATACGAAATTTATAAATTCAAGCCCCATTTTATTATTGAAAATCATAAATATAGCGATTTAAACAACATAAAACGCAAATTGGAAAAGTCAATTGAAAGAAAAAAAGAAAATTCTCAGCAAAATTATCAAAATTTAAAGGCAAACATTTTCAATATCCTTATTGAACGACTAAAAAAAGAAATAAATATTGAAGTTCTAAAGCCCATTATAAAAGAATATTTGAATAACCAAAAGAAAATAGAATACAATAAAGTATTTGGTACATATTATCTTGAATTATTAGAAATTATAAAAAATCAAAAAAATTCTTTAACTGTAGAAGAATTTAACATAAAGGTCGTATGAGGATTTAAATATGGAAAATGCACCAGAACCTATTGAAACTATAAAAAAAGGCAAATGTAAAGTTGAATGTCAAAATAAAGAACGCTTTATTTTGATTGAAAAAGAAAATGGTAAAGCAATGTACCATACCAAAATAATGATGGATATTTATAAATTTGGAGTTTGCGAGAAAAAACATGAATTTAGATTGTCATTGAGGGCCCTATTTAATGGAGAAAGAATTGTTGAAGAAACTCACTTGTATCCAATTAAAGAAGGAGATAAGTTCATTGGCATTTTTTATGGCTATAGAAAACCAATTAAAAAACCTTTAATAAAGTATCAAATAAATGGAACTAGAAAGGCATATGCATTAGCAAGGGCATATTATATGGAATTTAGATTTAAAGCCGGGAGTGTTTTTTGCTATTTCAAGGGATTATATCGTTTACTGGATAAAAAAAGAACAAATAATCACTACAACAAAGTTCTATTTAGTATGTTTACAGATTTAGAACAACAAGTATATAAATTTTATGAGAAAAAATACCCAGAGCAAGGACCGTTAATAAAATGGATAATAAAAAACCTAAAATAATAACAATTGCGTCAATCAAGGGTGGTGTTGGCAAAAGCACAAGTGCAATAATTTTGGCGACTTTATTATCAAAAAAGAATAAAATTCTTTTAATTGATATGGATACTCAAGCATCCATCACTAGTTATTTTTACGAAAAAATAGAAAAATTAGGCGTTAATTTTACTAAATTTAATATTTATGAGATTTTAAAAGAAAATGTAGATATCGATAGCACCATTATAAATGTAGATAATAATTTTGATCTTATACCTAGCTATCTTACGCTACATAATTTTAGTGAAGATAAAATTGAACATAAAGATTTTTTGTTAAAAACCAGCCTAGGAACTTTGTATTATAAGTATGACTATATAGTAATTGATACAAATCCCAGTTTAGATGTTACGTTAAAAAATGCACTTTTATGTAGTGATTATGTAATAATTCCAATGACGGCTGAAAAGTGGGCAGTGGAAAGTTTAGATTTATTTAATTTCTTTGTAAGAAAATTAAATTTATTTTTACCTATATTTTTAATAATAACAAGATTTAAAAAAAATAGAACGCATAAAAAATTATTTGAAATGTTAAAAACAAAGGATAGATTTTTAGGAATAATATCTGAAAGAGAAGACTTAAATAGACGAATAGCAGAAAATAATAATTTTGATTTAAATAAAGATTATATAAAAGAGTATGAAAATATTTTAGAAATTTTTTTTAAAAAAATATAAAGTCTAATAATTAGACAGTTTAATATAAAAGGAGTTTAAATTGGATATTAAGGTTAATAAAAGAGATTTAAGTGATAATGAAAATTATATCGTTACTGATAGTGTATTAAATCATTATAATTCTTTAAAAGAAAAATTAAAAATTAATTCTAAAAAAGAAATCTATTGTAAGTTAGAAACTTTAAAAATTTTAAAAGAAATTAAAGACAATCATTATTATAGGTTTGATGGGTATAAAAGTTTTGAAGCTTTTTCTAAAGATTATAGACTTGCAAGAGCACAGGTTTATAATTACTTAAAAATTGCTAATGCAATAGAAGATGGGATTATACAAGAAGAATTTCTAATAAAAAATGGTATACTAGAAACGTTAATTATATTAAGAAATAAAGAGAGCAAAACAATAAAAAAGTCAAAACAAAATCCGATAAAACCCCTAAGATTTCAACTTAAAAAACAAGAAAGTTATGATTTCTATAAAAACCATTCTAAATTCACAGCGTTTATTTTGGAAGAACTTCTTGAAAATCAAAAGGATTTTCTTAATAAACTTTTAAAAAAATATAAAGAATTAAAAGGATAATAAAGGGGATTTTATGAGAAATTTGGCCCATAATGCTATTAAAATAGAAAATATAAGGTTAGAATTTTTAAATAAAGGGTTTAGTGAAGAGACAATAGATTTTGTTTTACTTCAGAATGACAATTACAACTTTGAAGTTCTAAAAGAAAAAATGAATTCTTTAGAGCAATAAATAATTAATGCAGAAAAGAATTTTCAAAAAGATATAGATGGTGTTTATATTAAAATAGATAGTGTAAATACTAAAATAGATAATGTAGAAAAAAGTTTAAATACCAAAATAGATAGTGTAAAAAACGAACTTAATGCAAGTAATAGAACAATACAAGTAATTCTGATAATGGGAATGACGCTTGCTCCAATTATCTATTCTATATTCAATAAGTATTCTTTAAATTAAGAATGATTAAAATTTTATAAAGTAATAAGTTAGTATATAGCTCTAAAGTAGAACTTATTTGAATTTTTTAACAAGATAATTTAAATAGGTTCTTTTATTTTAACAAATACAAATTGATTTTAATTTTAAATTGAGCTACACTACAAACAGCGTAGTTGTTAAAACATTTCCATGTATTTGAACTACCTATATGTTAATTTGCAAAAAAATTTTCAGCACGGGCTTAACTAATTTCTTTAGTAGAAATAGAGAAGTTAGATAAGCCCTATTTTTTTGTAAAATTTTTTGTAAAAAAGTTGGCAAAAATAGTTTTTGCTATATAATGATTAATAATCAAAATTGAAGGAGTAAAAATATGACAAACATGTCAAACAATAATAATCAAGAAATACAAAATAATATTCAAAATAATATTCAAAATAATATTCAAAATAATATTCAAAATAATATTCAAAATAATATTCAAGGAGAGTCTAAAATGTTTTGTGTTAGTCAACAAAGTTTTACTGGTTGTGAAATATTTGAAGAAAAATCTTCTCCCATTAAAGAAAAAAGTAAATTAAGTAAGATAGGCAAGAAATTGCCAGGAATAAGCAGTCAAGAATGTTTTAGATTTAATCGAAATATTGATTTTAGTGTGCAAAGAAACAAGCTTGATAAATACGGTGCTAGCGAAGTAGGCAATATTCTAATTGGTGGTGCGGGGTTAAAAGATTTAATGATAAACAGAGTGCTTAAATATTTTGGAATGAGTCTACCGTTTGAAGAGAATTTATATATGCTAAAGGGCAAAGAGCTAGAGAATTTAGGATTTAGAGAATTTGTTAAAGCACATGGTGATAATATTGATATTTTGTATAAAAACAAGTATGCCAATGGAGTTGATAAGTATAACTATTTCAAAAAAATGAGAAATTCAGAAACTTTAGTGGGGTCAACAATTGATGGCTGGTTTATTAATAATAATGGCGATTTAGAACTTTTAGAGATTAAAAATAGCGACTCTCATTATATGAGTAGTGCTGTTGCTGAGTACAATAAAAATGGCAATTTTTTAAGCAGTAAGTATTTTTTCAAATACTATGTGCAGGCTCAAATGCAGCTAGCATGTACTGGACTTGAGTATTGTAATTTATTCTTTTTAATTGATGCTGCACCAATTAACTGTAAGATTAAAAGAAATGAGGCCCTAATATCAAAAGTGTTTGAATTTATTAATAAATGTGAATTAGAAATTATAAATTTAAAAAAAGATATTTATAGTAACTATAGAGAGGAATACTTAATAGCACACAATTTTAACAAGGATGTGTTTATAAAGCTTGTCCAAGATTTAGTAGAAAGGAGTGATTTTTATAATTCTGGAGTTGAGTTTGATTGGGCAAGAGAATTTATAGAATATGTTGATTGTGTAGATCTTGAAATTAAGGATAATCAATCTGCTGAAAATCTTGCGTATGATTTAATGGAGATTGATAGTGTACAAAAAGAATTAAATAGAATTCAAAACGAAAATAAAAAAAGAGAAAAACCTTATAAAGATAGGCTGAAAATGCTAATTTACAATATTACGAATACATGTCCACTAATTGAGCATGTAAATTATAGATTTGGAGAGTTTGTGTTTACTCTTGATCCTAAGAAAAGGGCAATATCAGATAGATTAAAGGGGCTATTGCCAACAAGTGGTACAGTATTTTTCCCTAGCAATATAGCATTTACAAATAGTGTTAGTGTCCCCATGTGAATGGGAGCACTAAAAAATTAAAGAAATAATTTAATATAGGAGAGGTAAACAATGCTTATTAATAAAATAAAACAAGACAATAGAACTTTAAGACCAGAGATACAAAAATGGGGTTGTTACTTTTTGTGTCTGCATTATTATACAAGTCTATTTAAGAAGGTTGAATTTAATGCTTATGAGATAAATGCAGCATATTATAGATTTATAGGGCTTGGCTACATTAAGAGTAATTGTTTTATTATAAATCCATGCATGATACTTAATTACTACGGAATTAGAAGTAGTGTAAGATATGAATCTTTAAATTATTGGGGTACAGTTAATGAATTTGAAATAAGTGAAGTTAAAATCGATAAGGTTAATGGATATCATTTTATAGCAACAAAAAATAAAGAAATATTATATGATTCACTTGACTTAAAACCACGTGGGAAAATATTTAAAGTAACTTCAAAACGAATATTTAAACTGAAATAGTTTTGCTAAAGTTTAAGGCACTTTTTAGTGCATTCGTAAGCTTGAATTTTATTAGCAGAAGAGAGTCCGTAGATATTATCAATTTCATTGGTTGAAGAATATTTCATAAGCTCTTTAATTTGAAAAGAATTGTAACCATTAGATTTCAAATTTGAAATATATAAATTTCTACATAAGTGAAGTGATTTATTTACACGAAATCCTGATTTTTTAAGAAGATTTTTGAATTTTTTAGAAATATGTATAATATCAATTTGGTTGTCTTTAAACTTATGTTTGCTTTTTTGAAAAAGATAAGTGCGTCGTGTATCAAGAGTTTTTTCTTCAAAATGATTTTTGTGTGCTGTTTGGATGGCCTGGAACTCTTCGGAGCTAATGACAATTTCTCTAATACAAGCGACATTTCTTTTTTTTGCCACATTTACTTTAATAGTATATAAAGTTTTTCCAGTTTTGCTTAATAAGGGAGCAATCTCTTGCATTTTTACTTTTTGCATTTCAGTGCCCCTACACCCACTTATTAAGAGTAGATGCACAAACCACCCAGAAATTGGATCAATTTGTTTTAATGTTTTGGCGCATTTTAGAATTAATTTAATAATTTTTGGAGTCAAGAAAAACTTAGGAGTTGGTTTTGAATTTTCTTTTTTGCGTTTAGATGAATTTTCTAGTGAATTTTTAAGAATTTTGTTTTCATGTATTAATTTTTGATGATCTTGTAATAGTTTGAGTATAAAATCTATATTGTTATTATTTAAATTAAAATAATTATTAATATCCATAAGACAAGCTCCTTCTAGGCGTTACTTTTAAATTAAGTAAAAGTAATAAAAATAGATGAAAAAAGCAATTTATATTGTACCAAAAACAAAAAATTTTAGTCAAATTATGGGTGTTCTCATTGCATGCAAAATCTGGGCTGTAGGGAGGCTTTAATAAACATAAGAGTCAATTTCTGAGTGGGGCACACAAGAAAGATATAATACTTTGTGTAATATATAGCAAAGACCTTCAAATTTAATTTGTATGCATTTTGTAGTCTTTTATAATGAACTGGGCATTTGCAATGGAGAGATTTTTGGGAGTTGGTTAAAATTACATTTGTGTTTTGTTAATATGTAACAGGTGAATGTAACAAAACTATATATTTAAATCTTTGAAATATTGCAATTATTAGAGATTATGTTATGATTAGGACTTATGGAGAAATTTATGAATAGGAAAATGTTTGTTATTTTTACTATTTTTGCGATGATAAGTTCTTGTAAGAATAATACTTTATCTATATATGATGAGCAAAGTAATAGTGAACCAAAAGTTAAAAAAATAGAATTCTTTAAATTTACTGTAAAAATTAAAAATAAAGATAAAAGTGGCAACTGGAGAGACTTAGGAACTTTGGTTGTAGAAAAAAAAGAAGAAGATGGTATTGCAACGGGTTTAAATGTTAACCCAGGACACTCTTCTGGATTCTTTTCATTAGAAGAGCTAGAAGTTAATAACTTTGTAAAAGCAATGACCGAAGAGGGAACATTTAAAGCTAGTCTGTATTATGGATATAAGGACGAACAAAGTATTGCAAATGGTATCCAAAATAAAGAGATAAAAACAAAGATAGAAAAAATTGATGATTCTGAATATATTACATTTTTAGGAGATAAAATTAATAAAGAAGAAGGTGGAGAAGAAGAAGATGATGATAAAGATAGAATTGCTGAATATGCAATACCACTTGAGGTGCTTAAAAAAAATTTAAAATAGAATTTAGAAATATAGGAGAGAACGATTATGAATAAAAAAACATTTATTATTTGTGCTGTTTTTGTACTGATAATTTCTTGCAAGAATTTTGCAACTGGCAAAGATATAAAACAAAATGCGGGTGAGAAAGTTCAAGGATTTGTAGATAAGATTTTAGATCCAACAAAGAATAAAATTACTTCAAGTGGTTCAAAAGCGGATGAAGTAGCAAAAAAATTACAAGAAGAAGAATTAATGCAGGGCGATGATCCTAATAATGGTGTAATAAATCCGTCACCAGTATTGTCGGCAAGTGGGCAAGATAATGCACCGGTATTAAAGGCAGAACAACAAAGTGGTGGTCAACAAGAAGAAAGGAAAGTAGAAAAAACTGAAGCAGAAAAGGAAGATAGTGGTAAAAAAGAAAAAGTAGAGAAGAAAGAGGAAAAACAAGAGGGCAAAGAAGAAAATACTAAGGAGAAAAAAAAAGAAGAACAAAACAATGAAAAACAAGAGAAATTAGAAAAAGAAAAATTAGAAAAAGAAGCTAAAGAAAAAGCAGCAGAACAAAAAAGACAGCAAGAAAAAGAAGAGCAACAAAGAAAAGCTGAACAAGAAGAAAAGCAAAGACAAGAACAGGAAAAACTACAACAAGAATTAGAAAAAAAGAAAGTAGAAAATAAGATTAAAGATCTTACAGATAAAATAAATAAAATAAATAAAGATATTGATAGTATAAAAGATAAAACAATTGTAGGAGCAGAAGAAGTTATAGATAAAATTACGGGGCCAGTATATGATGATTTTACCAATGGAAATAATTCTATACGAACAACTTGGGGGGATTTAGAGGATGAAGTAGATGAAGGATTAGGAAAGCTATTGGAAGAATTGAGTGATGCTAGAAATACATTAAGAAATAAATTAAATGAAGGCAATAAATCATATATTCTTGATACTAGAAGTAGTGAACCTAAATTAAAAGAAAGTGTAGATGTTAGCGAAATTAAAGAAGATTTAGAAAAATTAAAATCAGAATTAGAAAAAGTTAAAAGCTATTTTGAAGATAGTTCTAAATTTGAAGAAATTAAAGGATACATCAGTGACAGTCAGTAATTATATTGGATGCTTTTAAATGTAATTAAATTTTATATACACAAAATAACAGCTAGTAAAAAAATGACCAGTTGTTATTTTTTTTGTAGATTTCATTATTATGAATATAGAAATGTTTTCGATAAAAATTTTCATTCAAAAAGTGCAAAAAACTATTGTTAAAAATGTTGTTTATTTATATACTCTCTAGAGCTATGATGTATATAAATGAGATTTCAGATTTTTATGATAATTTATATAAGAAAACAAAAAAAGAAATAGATAAACTTATAAACAAGCTCTATTTAACTAGCCAAATAACTCTAGAGCAAAAAAGACAAATATACAGTGCTGTTGAAAGAATGCAAAAATACGTAATAAAAACCGGAAAAAGTGTTCTTTTAGAATCGGAAAAAGAATTTGTTAAAGACACTTTGAAAAGAAAAAATCTAATAAAAAAATTTAAAAGTTTCAAAGTTGATTTTAGCTACAAGGAAAGAATGCTAGAAAAATGTTTAGAAAGATTAGGAGAAGATAAATCCATCGAATTTTTGATTTTTGTTTATCAAATTCTTAATGGGATAAGAGAAAAAGTATCAGAATTAGACTTTCAAATAGATGCGATTGAAGAATTTAGAGATATTTTATTTTTGAGTATACACTATTATGATAAAAGACTTTTCACAAGTAAAAATCTTATGAATGAGATGAAAGATTTTTCCGAAAAAGTAGAGTTAATTTATAGTAATATGCAATAAATTAGTGAACTGCTATTTCTAAATCAAAAATTATAGAAATAGCAGCGAACTAAATCAATAAAAGCTAACAAATATTCCCCGCTAAATATCAAGAAGTTATCAGTTAATGTTAACAATTAATAAATTGCTTTACTATTTAGAGTAACAATTTATTACTTTTGTTATTTTAGAGGATTTTTTTGAAAAAAGTTAAAAGATCTTTTGATGATTATGTTGCATATTTTAGAGAAGGATCGTTAGATGATAGGGAAATAGCTAATAAATTGGGAGTTTCTAGGGTAAATGTGTGGAGGATGAGGAAAAAATGGGAAAGTGGGGAAAATTCTGTTAGCGATGACTCTAGATTATCAATTAGTGAAGACACTCTTGAACACCTTTTGTCACAAACCTTTAGATCAGAAGTTAACGCTAGGAAAGTTAGAAGCGAATTGGATTTAGAGCGGGCTAATTTAGAATTAGGATTTATAAATGCATTTAAGCAATATTCTAGTATTGAGCTTGTTAGTATGCATACTAAAATAGAAAATTTAAGAGCCGAAATTGACGCTTTAAATAAAGCAAGTAGTAAAAAAAATAAGCAATTTATTAATGGAGAAATTAATTCTTTAAAAAGCGAGCTTGATGAATATATAAAGGAGTGTTCAATAAGAGAAATGGAGCTTTACTATGAATGTATGAAAAAACTTGCTACGGTTAATGAAGCTGAAAGCAAAAGTAACTACAAAAATAGTAAAGGGCACAAGTGAACTTATATCAAACAAAACTTTTTACAACACTACAAAAGGAATACAAAAATAAATATGGAGTTGATATATCACAATTTGTAAATCTAACAAATTCTTCAATTAATTTTGCTAAGTTTGAAGAAGAACAGTTAACTTTAAAACAAAAAAATGTGATAAAAAGCATTCAAAAGAATAATGAGAAAAAGATTATACTCAGCGGCGGTATAGCTAGCGGTAAAACATATCTTGCCTGTTATCTTTTTCTCAAAAGTTTAATTGAAAATAAAAAGTTATACTCAAGTGATACGAATAATTTCATTATTGGTAATTCACAACGTTCAGTTGAAGTTAATGTTTTGGGGCAATTTGAAAAGCTATGCAAACTGCTTAAAATTCCTTATATTCCAAGACATACAAATAATTCATATATTCTGATTGATTCACTGCGTATTAATCTATACGGTGGAGATAAGGCAAGTGATTTTGAAAGGTTTAGGGGTAGCAATTCAGCACTTATTTTTGTCAATGAGGCTACAACTTTACACAAGCAAACTTTAGAGGAAGTCTTAAAAAGACTAAGGTGTGGACAAGAAACTATTATTTTTGATACTAATCCCGATCATCCAGAACACTATTTCAAAACTGATTATATTGATAATATAGCAACTTTTAAGACATATAATTTTACGACTTATGATAATGTTCTGCTCAGCAAAGGATTTATCGAAACACAAGAAAAGCTATATAAAGATATACCATCATATAAAGCAAGAGTTTTGCTAGGTGAATGGATAGCAAGCACTGATTCAATTTTTACACAAATAAATATTACTAATGATTATGTATTTACTAGCCCGATAGCATATTTAGACCCAGCATTTAGTGTTGGCGGGGATAACACTGCATTATGTGTTATGGAGCGGGTTGATGACAAGTATTATGCTTTTGTATTTCAAGACCAACGACCAGCCAATGACCCGTATATTATGAATATGGTAAAGACCGTTTTAGAGAATTTTAATGTACATACACTTTATTTAGAAGATAGAGACAATACAAAAGGTGCTGGTGGATTGACTCGTGAATACATGTTGCTAAGAAATAATATGAGTCAATATTTTAGAATTGTCCCGGTTAAGCCAAAATCTAATAAATTTAGCAGAATAACAACGTTAATTACGCCGTTTACTTACAATAAACTTTACATTACGAAATACAGTAGCTCTTCTGTATTTAATGATATTTATTCGTATAAAGGAGATAACAAAACCCATGATGACGCTCTTGATGCAATATCTGCAGCATATTTGATGTTGTCTTTAGGATATAGAGAGAGAAGTGTTCACTTTGGCAATCAAAGATTTTTGTAA
>NZ_CP179509.1:0-30789 GCF_030437945.2 Borreliella kurtenbachii
ATTTTATTGACAAAAATATTAGTTTTTGCTATCATACATCTAATTTAATAAAGAGAAGTAAAATGGTGTATGATTTAAGAAAAACAAAATTAATAGATAAAATAAGTTCACTAGAACTATATAAATATTCAATATTTTTTAGAAATTATATAGAAAATGTAGCAGAAGATTGTCTCAAGAACGGACTTGTTCTTGAGAGCGCTGACCACAATGTTAGCGAGGTTGAACTTGCTAGATTAAAGGTACAGCTTAAGAATGCTCTGCTTAATTGTATTATAAGCTACCGTTTTCATGGGATTGGCTATGTTTTAGTAAAAACCAAAGATACCCTAATAGATCTCGAACAACCCGTTAATATAGAATTACCTATTGGTTTTGAATACCTTGATTATGAATATGTAAGAGATTTGGGAGTTGATTTTGATCATATAACCTATAAAGTAAAATCCAACAATAAGAACAATTCTGTAGACGCAGTTAAAATACATAAAAGTCGACTTATCATATATGAAAACTTTGATTATATCTTAAAAAGATATGTTCCTTGTTATACAGAAAGTTTTTTGCTAGATATTTATTTATTTGAAAAGATATACGTTGAAATAGAAAGACGTATTGAAAACCACAATTTCTTGTTTTACAAAGATGAATCTTTAGTACAATTACAAGACGCACTCTCTAGTGCAACAACTTCTTTAAGTGCACTTACTCAGAGTAATAATGATAGGGGAAGTGGCATTTTATCTTCTTTTTTGAGAAAACAAAATTCAAACAATCATAGTAAAGATATTTCTAATTTAAGAAACCTTAATGACTCATTAGCACAGGAACTTGCTAGGCTTAAGAGCAATCTAAATAATGAGGGAATGTTTTATACGGCTACTCCTAGTGCTAGTTTAGAGGTTATTAAATACGACCTTAGTTACTTAAAGGAGGCGTTAGCGTTAATTAAGGCGAAAATTGGGGCTGATACCAAAGAGCCCTTAACTAGAAGTTTTAATGAGCAGGCTAAAGGACTAGGAAATGATGGTAAAGGTGATAGGAGTAATTATTACGATTTTTTAAAAGGCGTACAAGAACAGGTTGAGAACTCTTGTAACTTAAAACTTACAAAGTATTTCGGGCTTGATATGAAATTTAATTCGCTGATTATGTTAAGTGAAGAACAAAAAGTAGAAAGAGATATAAAGCTAATTGAGCTTTACAGTAAATATAACCAGCTTATACAGAGTAGTTCCTTTAATAATGAGGAGCTAGCGATTTTAAAAGAGAAATTATTCTCATTTTGAGAAAAGGAGTTAAAAAGTGACTGAGAAAGAAGAAAAAGAAGACTTGCAAGCACAAGATAAAGAGGAACAGCAAATTAAGGCTGATACTAAAGTTATAAGTGCGCAGGAATTTGAAGAGTACATGCGCTTTAAAGAACAAGCAAATAGTAAATCCAAAGAGACAAGTCGAGATTTAAGTATAAACGAGCGAATAACAAAAGAACTTGCAGAAGTTGAAGAGCGGGAGCGTATTGAAAAGCAATTATTACTAGAGGCTGAGCGAATTAATGAAATTGATACACTTGCAAAAGCGCATCTTAGCAACCATTTCAATAAGGAAGTGTTACTTGCAAAGGGATACACACTAAAAGACATTATGCAAGCACAACGCAGAGAACTTGTTCGCAAGTTTGTTCCAATTGAGCAAATTAAAGCTATTGCTAAAGCGTCAGATATTAGTCATATCGATGGGGAGATATTAGAACAACTTGTTTCTTTAGCAAAAGTGAATATTAAATTAAGAAAAAATGCGAGTAGCAATTCTTCTTCTGTTGCCTCTATTAAGGGCAATATTGTTGCCAAATCAGAAGAGAGAGCAAGTTTGCTTGATTCTAATTTTGTTCCAATTAATTTTACAGAATTTGTACAAGCGATAAGCAATACTTACAAGCAAAGACGAATTCAATTTTATGAAAATCTAAAAAGACATAAAAGAACAAGCATTGCTTAAAGGAGTTTTTAATGAGTGATATTACAAAAATTAAAGAAGAGTTTAATAAAAAAGTTGCAGAAATTAAAGCATTAATGAAAAATCCCCAACAAGATTCTGGATTACTTAGCAATTCTATTGATTTTAGAGACAAAAACCTAATTTTTTCAAATTCTGATGGAGTGTGCACTAGCAGTAAAGACAAAATAGAGAATTACCCTGCTAAAGGATATCCGTACAAGCGTGGAGTTAAGCTTAGTTTTGGCGATGGAACAACCGAACTAGAAGTTGAGGCTGGAGGTGGAGACGATTTATATGGAGTGTGCTCCGATATAGATGAGTTTAGCGGTATGGCAACTGTAATTCCAATTACAAATAACTTTACTGGGTATTTAACGCTTAAGAAAGAAGGACAAAATGGTGTAAATCCAGGAGATAAATTAAATTTTAACCAACATGGGGAACTTGAAAAGGCCACTGGGGGTCAAAAGACCGTCAATGCGATAGCACTTTCAAAAGCACACAAATTAACTGAAGAATTATTTATAGTGCTTGCTAGTGTATTTGGGAATAGAGCTATTAAGGGGTAATTAAATTATGGATTTAAAAGGTAACGGGCAAGTTGAAAATCTTGACGCTGTTGATAACCCGCAGTTAGATTTAGAGGCAAAAGCTCCTGCTGCTCCTAGGGCTAAACGGCAAGCAAGACAAGCTGAAGATGTGCAAGCAAAAGATCCCTATTTGGATGCAATGAATGAACTTGATGATATCCTTTTGAAATTCAAAAAACATGTAAAATCGATGAGTTCGATTGAAAATAAGGTTTTTAGCAGTTCAAGCAGTTGTTTTAAATCCAAAAATGAGCGAGCTGATGTTTATACATTTGCATGTTCAAGTTATTCAGACAAAATAGAGGAATACCATTACGACCCAGCAAATAGTTTTCCATACAAGCGAGGCGTTAAGCTTGTTCCAAAAGAGAACTCTATATATGTGGAAGTTGGAGCTGATACTGATATGTATGGGATATGTGTAGATGTATGTGAGTTTAGTTGCACTGCGTATGTATTGCCAATTACGAATAACTTTGAGGGGTACCTTGTTACAAGAAATCCGAGCATAAAAATAGGAGAAATATTGGATATAAATAACAATGGGGTTATTATCAAGGCTGGTGGTGGGCCGCCAACCGTAATTAATGCCTATGCCTTATCTGATTCATTTACAATCAATTTCGCACCTGAAGATGGAAATCAAGATCAAGCTAGATATCCTAGGCAAGAGTATTCTATTAATTTGATAAAAGTTGCAATTTTTGGCAATAGAGGCCTTGAGAAAATAGTAATACCTGACGGTGGTTAAGCCTTGGGCGAATAAAAGGAGGTAAATAAATGGGAGATACAACGCAATTAGTAAAAGAGTATCAAGAGAAGAGAAGTAAACTTGAAAAGTTTATGAAAAATCCCCAACAAGACGCGGGGCTGCTTAGCAATTCTATTGAATTTAGAGATAAAAACGTGCAATTTTTTGCTTCTGGAGGCACTAGAACTAGTAAGTTTGACAAGTTAGAAAATCATCCATTTTCTGGGTATCTATACAAGCGCGGAGTAAAAAGGGTTATTCAAGAGACACAAGAAAATCAAATTCACTATGAGCCTCATGTTGAGGCTGGAGGTGGTGAAGACTTATATGGAATATGCATTGATATAGATGAATTTAGTAAAACAGCTACTATTGTCCCCATTACCAATAATTTTGAGGGCTATTTAGTAGCAAAAGATTCTACAGTTAAAGCAAAAGATAAACTTGCTTTTAATAAAGACGGTGTCCTTGAAAAGATTACTGGAGCGCCAAATAAAGCAACTATTAATGCAACAGCATTGATTGATGCGAAACAAATTAGCAATGAAGTTTATTTGGTAAAAGTAGCGGTATTTGGAAATAAAGCTATAAGTAGAAATTAATAAAATTTGGGAGGATTTAATATGGAATTATTTGATGAAAATTATTATGCAAAAGCTGTGGCTAATATCATAGGAGAAGTTAAAGATCCTATTATGTATAAATGGTTTTCACCTGATCAAATTGAAGATGTTGATCTACAAATGGGATATCAAAAAACCGTAAAATGGGATGCGTTTTTAAACGCTAATCCTACAACAATTGCCAATGAGGTTAACACTATCTCAACTATTGGTTTTAGTTCTGAAGTGGTAAGACTTAATTATTTAAAATTACAATACAAATTCAGACATTTAAAGCAGACTTCTGAGAAATTTTATACTTCGGACTCATATATTGGGGACATTAATAATAATTTACTGCCCTTTGCTCAAGCTTATAAACTTGCAAGTAGTGAAATTATTAAACTTATAAATCACTTTGTACTAACGGGTACCGTTTCGATTCAAAAAGATGGAAAAAATCAAAAACGCCTACTTCCTAATATGTATGGACTACTTAATATGCCTGAGCAGATAAAAGAAGAAGTTGCTAGTGGTGATAAAGATAAAATGGATAAAATCTTTGAAAAGATTGAGGCGGGACTTTCAAAGTTAGAATTAGGAGATGAATTTTCCACCCCTATGATGGTAATAGTTGACCCAGCAACTTCACTTAAACTCGTAAAACCATACGCAGCAGGACAGGGTGCAGCAAGTAGCTGTGAAAAATGGGAAGATGTTTTGATTCAGACTATTAAGGCTATTAATAATAGAGAAGATGTTTATATTGAAACTTCAAACTTGCTAAAACATAAAATACTCATTTATCCACTAAATTCTGAGCTTATTAAATTTAAGCCTAGCAAGTATATGCTGCCTACACCGAATGAACAAGTGGATAAAGACTCAACTGATATTGCTCATTCATACATTGATTTTGTTTTAGGCGGTCTACTTGCTACTAGAAAAACTATTTTGCAAGTTAACATAAAGCAAAGTTAAAAGTATAAGGTAAGTGGAAATGAGTGAACAAGAAAACTTACAAGCACAAGTTGAGGGAGAAGAAGAACTTTTAGTAACAAAACTCCATTCAGAAGTGTTATTGCTATTAGGAATAGACCAATTTGCACTAAGTAGGCAAAATTTTCTACTTCATTTATCCTTACTTCAAGCTATTCTAGTAACACGCGGCATTGATGCTAGTTCACTTACATATGAACAAATATTTTTACTTACTTTCTATCACATGGGTTGTCAATTAAGAAAACAGGGAGTTGTTCGAGAATTTGAATTTGATAGGATCAAAAAAGAGAAATTCAATGAACTTGAACTTGATTATTATCCTAGTAGTAGTGGGGGCGAAGAAGGCGGCGAGGGGGGTTGTGGATCAAATAAGAATTTTTGTTCACAGCTTGATGCATTTTTAGAAAAACTAAAAAGAGAAACTTCAACGCCATCTTGTGTGGGGGTTGTCTAATGAATGGTGTTAGAAAAAGACTTTCAGATCTGTCTTTCCGCATGATCAACGTATTTAAGGACCCGCAACCCTTAAAGTTTTATAAAGGCACTATTGTAAAGCTTGAAAATGACTCTTCTTATCAGAGAGTATTTGATAAAAATAAGTACACTGAATTTACAGGAGTTATTATTGATATAAAGCCACAAGAACTTGCAATGCTTTATGATTCTGATATGTTAGATATTCAAGGGTATTCTAAACTTTACACATATCAAGACCTTAACTTTGAGCTTAAAGACCGAATATCAATTGCGGATTTGGTTTACTTTGAAATATTTAGTATTGACTCTTCAATTGGATATTTCACATTAGTTTTAAAGGAATTTATATGGACAAGCTAGAATTTAAAATGGAATTAGAAATTGGGTGGTTTGGTGGTCGTGCAGGAATTGCTAAAATGCATGAAAAAGGGAGTAGCAATTTACCAGCAAGAAAACATTTAGCCAAAATTGCTAGTAGCTCTGAGTTTAGAGAATATATCAATAATAGCTATATAAATTCTAAGTTTAATCTTGACCCTAAATCGGGAATGGAGGCTATTGGACAAGCTTTTGTCAGGTACTATGAAAATTATCTACTATCAGCACAAGTCACTCCAGCCTTAAAGGCCAATACAATCAAAAGCAAGTTTAAACGGGGTAGTAACACTGCAGCAATTCCACTTGTTGATACAGCCAAAATGTTATCAGAGATTACTTATAAGGTAACAGTTGAATGATTTTCACTTTAGATATGGTATTAAATCATTTAACCCAAATATTTAAAGGGTTTAAGGCGTATGCAACTGAAAATAATTTTGAGTGCGATATCATAAATACCTACAATCATCCATATCTTTCAAAAATCACAGCTACTAGCTCAAATATAATAGCATTGAAATTTGATGGCACAGAAAATATATTTGATCATAATTCTAGAGCCGGTGCATTTTATGAGAATGCTTTGGAATTTAGTGTAAATTTTCAAGTATATATTATTGCAATAGTGTTAAACGCTCAAGATTTTGACGCTAATTCGCGTATGTTGATACTTTATAGTATGCTTAGTGACTTTCTACACAATAAAGCCCATAAGTATACTTTAGAAAGTCAATCTCAACCCGAATATATTAGCCAAATCAACCTTTATATTTATCCAATATCTAATATGCAAACAGTTGGGCTTATTAATTTAGGCACAAAATATAGCAACCATGCATACAGTGCATCTATAGCATTCAATGCTAGTGTAAAAGCAATTGAAATTTTAAAGGAGGAATACAAAATTGCCGCAAGATACAATTAGTGTAAGTTTTATTGACTCTAGGATCCAAGCTAGTAGGCCTAATTATTACAATCCACTCTTGGTTTACAAAACAGCTAAAATCAAAGTTAACAAAGATGCTGCTAGCTATAAAATATTGAATTTAACCGTTAATAATTATGAAAAACAAATTGAAACTTTAGAAAAAGATAATGGAAATGGCGAAGATCAGTTTGGAAAAGAAAAAACACTGCTTAAAACCGCAATGTTAAATTTTTTTAATTCAAGTGAAGAGTCATTAAAATCAGTCGATCTTTTCATTTATAAGGATAAGCCTGAAGAGCTAAAAAATTATCTTAAAGTACATAGGCATTCTTTTGTTGTACTTATTAACACTGAAGGCGATGCGTCAGATGATGGGCTTAAAATTTACAAAGATGACTATAATAAATTCAAAATGCCTTCAACTTTTTTTGTATTCTCAACTAAAGAACAAGAAATAAAAGAACTATTTAAAGATAAGGGCAATATTGAAAAAGAAAGAAATATTGTTGTTTACAGTAATAATAAAGACAATTTACACCTTAAATTTATAAGTCAATATTTGCATCAATCAAGTATTTTCCATGCTGTAAATCCTTATGGTATGCCGCTGGCTGCTACACCGCTTGTTGACGACACTGTAATTGGAAAGTTGCGAACTGCAAAAATCAACTTTTACTCACTTCTTAATGAAACTGGCCTTGATGGTATGCCTGCTTTTAAAGAGGGTGTTGATTTAGCTGGAAGTCCAATAGACGAGATTTTCACTTATCATTATATAAAAAATGAAGCGATTATTGAGCTTATTAGAATTTGGAATAAAAACAACAGACAAAATAGCAAATTATCTGCACTACAACTTAGTGGCTCTAGAGATAATGCATATACTTCAGCAATTGAGTGCCTACTTAAACGGTTTATTGATAGAGGGCTTATAATAGAGTATAAGAATTTAAGTCTTACTATTTCTCCTACACCACAACTTAAATTAGAACTTAGTGTGAATATTACTTATAACTTTAGCATTAATGCTGTTGCTTTAGTAATTACTACTCAAGATATAGTTGATTATCAAAACAGTTTAAGTGCTTAAAAGGGGGGCTAAAAAATGCAATTTTATGATTTAAGAGAAGTTTATTTTTCAATTGGTGGTACGCAGTTACATAGTGGCAAGCTAGAGCTTACAAGCGAACCTACAACAAGAGCAGTGATTAGTAGTGAAGATAAAGGTATGCCTGTAATAAGCTTAAGAGATCCCAAAACGATAACTTATGTTTTCAATATTGAAGTTACACTAGGCAGTCATGACTACATTTTGTTAACTGAACTTTCTGATGAACAGTTTTACAACATGGATGTGAGAAAAGAGGACAAAATGCTTGATTTAGCATTCAATGATAGAATTGCTACCAAAATTATTTCTAATTATGCAATTTTTACTGAAGAGCCTTCAAGAAGTTATTCTGCTGAGGCCGAAAAAGTATCTTTTGAAATTAGGGCTATTAATTGCCAAAAATCTAAACCGAACAACACTTAAAAGGAGATTCTTATTATGATAATGAGATATAAAATGAAAATTTTAACTAAAAATAAAACTTATGAATATCCACTAAGAGTACTTCCGGTCTATGAATGGGATAGAGTACTCGGATTTAATCAAAGTGACGCTGTTTTAAAGCTTAATGAGGTTAAATACTTAAGAGAAATCACAAGTTTAATGATAAGTCCAAAATTTTTAGACGAATTCTATGTAATTTTAGATCAAAATAGAGAATTTATTTCTTATTATAAAGACTATCTTGTTGCAATAATTTACACTGCACAATTTAATACTTTTCATTTAGACAATGATCTAAAAAAGCCCGCTTTAGTATATTTGAGTGAGTATGAAAATAATGTTGGGGATTTTGTTACTTTTGACTATATCAATGAAAACTTTGATTATGAAAAAGTAGCCACTTCGCTTTCATCAAGTACATCAAATTCCAATGAGCTGGTTGCTAAATGAGCAAAATAAATAGAGATATTGATAAAGCCATTGCAAGTCTTAATGAGACTAGAAAAAAATATTTTAACTTGCTTGACGAGATTAAGAACGACAAATATTATTTTCCAGTAATTATGAATATTTGCTCGTACGACAATGTAAAGAAATTGCCTTATGACGAGCTTTTAGAGGTCAATAGACTTGCTGAGATTAAATTAGAAAAAGAATTGTATGAATTAATTTTAAGCAAGTGAGGGCTTAGTGAGCGACAAATTCACCATTAAATTTAAAGGTATTCTTGATCATGCTGCAACAAAAAAGGCTATTGAACAAGATATTTCCAAAATGGAAAAATATCTTAAACCCAGAAACTCCAGTTTGGGAAGCACTAAAGATATTGTAAAAAATAATTTGTCGGACAAGAAGAAAGAACTTAGCAGACAATCTAAATTTGAAAGCTTAAGAGAGCGTGTTGAGAAATATAGACTTATACAAACTAAAAAGCTTATAAAACAGGGCATGGGGTTTGAGAAAGCCAGAAAAGAGGCTTTCAGAAGATCTTTAATGTCTGATAAAGACAAAAGACGCCTTGAGTATAAAGAACTTGCAAAAGAATCAAAAGCAAAAAGCAAAATGTTAGCGACCTCTCAAGGAAAAGGACTTGTTGCCAAAATTGCAATAGGCAGTGCCCTAGGTAATATCATTAGCAACGCTATGAGTAAAGTTGGGGGCGGCCTTTTAGGTTTTGCTAAAAAAGCGGTTGAAGAAGACACAAAAACTAAAAGAACACAACTTCTCAATAAGGCGTTTTATGGTGATCCAAAAGAGAAAGAGAGTCTTTTGAAGGTTCTTAGCACAATGAAAGGATTTGAGCGAGATTTAGAAAAAGAAGAGTTCTTAAATCAAGCAAGTGTCTTTAAGGGTACTTTAAGGGACTTAGATATGTTAAATGAAACTAATTTGAAAAACGCAGTAGAATTTGCAGCTATGCTTAAATCCAGTGGCGCTATGAGCAGCGAAGATGCAGTAAAGGCTGTTAATAGTGTTCTTGGGGGTGATGGAAGTGAGCTTTTTGATCTATTAAAGAAGTCAGGTGTTGGAGACAAATATATAGAAGATGCTAAAATGGCCTGGCAAAGCGGGGCTCAAGTAGATCTAGATTCCAGAATTACCAAGATGATGGAAATGTTCAAGGATTTTAAATCTTTCGGCCTTACAAAAAAGTCAATAATGCTGAGAGTATTCAAAGTAATTTGGCCTCAGCTGAGCAAACTCTTCAAACTTAACCACTACTGTCTTGAATCCATTGCTTAACCTTATTAACTGGATCACCGATAAAATTAAAAATTTTAATTTTATGAACGACATTATTCAGCCTTTTTTTAAAGGACTAAAAAGTCTTTTTGCTAAGTTGCCAGTGGTTGGTAGATTTTTTAAAGACAAACCTGAGCCTGTCCCAAATCCACCTAACCCTAAACCAGAAAGTAATCAAAATCAAGACAATGCTAACAGCACACCATAATTTTTACAAAAGGCAATTACTTATGACAAGTAACAAAAAATTGCTAACAATGCAACTAACAAAATAGATATTAATAATGAAAATACTAACAATAATAATATTGAAAAGAAAAAATTCGAGGAAAAAATCAAGGATATTGAAAAGAAAGAAATCAGGGAGATTACTCGAATAATACGGGATGTAATAACCCAAATATTTGCTCTTTTTGGAGCAGATAACTTTTTGGTGTTATTCCCAAGAATGGATCTAAAAGGTTTTGGATATGTTCCTCAATTGTTTTTTATAAAACCAAAAACCGAACTCATAACACGCACTTACAATACTAGTTGTTCTAAAAGACCGGTCATCAATTATTATGATAGAAAAGCGGAATATGTAAGCTACAATCCGGTAATGACTGGTGAACATATATCATTAAACGGTGGAATACTAACATCCTTATATAAGGATATGCTTTCTTTACTTAAAATGACTGTTTTTGGCAATACTATGCTACGTTTTGATGTGCATCTTGCAAAAGAACAACTAGCAAATAGACTTCAAGCTCAAGTTCCTTTTAGTATCTACAGTCCAACTTTTGGCCTAAAAGAATTGGCTGTAATTACAAGTCTTTCGTTTAAGGACACTCCTTTCATTGATGAAGTCGAAGTTAGTTTATCAATAGAAATAGTAAAAACATTTGCATTGGAAAAATATAAAGGATAAAAAATGCTGTTACTACAATATGATTTTAAAATTGAGTTCTACAATGTAGATACATCAAAAAAATCACCTGATGGAATTCCTTTCGCCGAAGAAATTCCTAAAATTATCATCAATACACAAGATGGGATTCATATTGATATTTCCATATCCAACGTGTATTCAAATATTCATACTATAAGTTCCAAACAAGCAAAAGTCGTACTTTGGAATCTTCCCTTAGACTTCACCGACGACATTAAATTCGGAGATATAGTAAAAATATATTATAAGAAATTTGCTCATGAAAAAAATTTTGATTTCATAATGGCGGGAACTTTAGGGCCCCCTATGAGCACTGATTATCCCGGTGGAGATTTTAGTGTAGAGCTTGATGTTCGTTTATTAACTAAAAGCAACTTCTTCAATCGCAAATTGGCAGGCAAAGAGGGCAAAAACTTTAAAGGCAAGACGGTACAAGAAGCAATAGAATCTGTATTTCCCAATCGCAATATCCTTAATATGGACGAAAAAGATAGTCTTAAAATCATTGACAAAGATATTTATGCCACAACACCAAAAGAGTTTATTGACAAAATAAAAGGAACATATGTTCATAACGTAATAGCCGATATTGGTACTGGTTTACGGGGATATGAATGCTATCTGATATTTACTAATTATCTAAAAAAGGGGGAAAATGTCCACTACGAGGCATTAGAAGACTATGGACTTGAATTCATTCCACAACAAGAAATTACTTTGGGCACTACACTCAAAAAAAATCTTATATTTTGGAACGCAAAAACATTTTTCACACATAAGTTAAATGTTGGAGATAAAGTTTCATTTATTGACGGACTAGGAAAAATAACAAAAACCACTATAAAAGAAACAAACGCTCAACTTAGCAATACAGGAGAGTGTTCATTAATATTAAAGTTAGAAGATGATTCTAATACAAAACCTAAAAAATAAAGGGGACCAGAATGAATGAAGACTATGAAATTTATAGAATGAACCAGCGTCTTTATGGACATGCTTTAGCACAAGAGGACGTTAAAAATTGGATTTATTCAAACATTTTTATAATTAAAATTGGCACTGTAAAGGAGTTTAAACAACAAACTCAAGAAGCTATTATTACAATACCCGAATTTGAAGATTTAGAAATTCACACAAAAAATATCTCTAATATCAGTTTAGAACTATCAAAAGGTGATAACGTTTTACTACTTCAATCAAGTGTTAATATTTTTGATAAAAATAACGATATTCACTTTGACAAACATCATTTTTATATACTTAGTGCAATTAGCCCAAAGACTTTAAATCTAATCTCTGATACTGTTAAAATTAAAGCAAACAATAACATTGAAATAGCTAACCAAACAACTAGCTTAAAAACAATTCTCAAAAATATTGTAAGTGCTATTGAGGGTATAAAAGTCGTACCCACACAAGGAGGCCCAGTAATTGAATCAGTCAGTCTAAAATAGCAACTACTAAAATTAATTCTGATATCAACAGTTTGTTTAAGTAATTTTTGCTAATTATGGTATAATTAATAGTATGGATTTAAGATTAGGCAATAATTTTGAATTGGTATTTAATAACGATTTATCACTTGTTGATGGAATTGAAGAACAAAAACAAAGATTTTTGATATTTTTAAAAACCTTAAGGGGTAGTTTAAGCTATGCTCCTCATTGGGGACTGGACTATTTCTTGCTTTTAAAACTGTTAAAAATTAACAATCTTCACGCTGTAAAAAATTATTTTCACGAAATATCTAAAGAACTTAACCTAGATTTAATAAACATCTCAACTACTATACAAGACAATAAAGCACACATATCCTTTTTTTTCTCAGGCGATGTTTTGAATATGGAGTTTAATTTATGAGCATAGTTTTTGATTCTGATTTTGGCATTTTAAAACGTACAATTAAGGATATTGTAAGATCGAAAAGAGAATATTTGCGTGTAAATTATGGGATTAATATTGATGATAACCAAAGCTCAATTTATAACATTATTGCGTCTTCTTTAGCATTAATTGAAGAAGAAATAATTAATGAGCTTAATCTCTTTTTTTCTAAAATGAAACCGGGTGGCACTTATTGGGCTGCTATTGAAGAACACATTTCTTCTAAAAGCACAACTTACAGTGCGGTTCGCAATGCTTTACTCAATCTTGATGGGATTGAGTACACCAATATTAAAAGTGCAGCTGGTAAAGCCAATATATATCTAATTCTAAAGGAAACTTTACTAGATAATAGTAAATCTAATATTAACAGTCCTAAATTTAAAGCAAAACTTTGGGAAACATTATATCTAACAACCCCTAGTGGTACTTTACTTGAGGGAGACATAGAAATTGATGGCCTCAATTCAACTGGTCAACGCAAATCCTACAAAATATCACTAGGAAAAAGAAAATATGTTTACATGAAAGTAAAGTATAAACTTGACCTTAAAAACTACCTCTACTTAAACATAGATTCTCAAATTAGAGATATATATTCTAGGATTATTTCAAATAACTATTCTGATATGGGAATTAGCTTTGAATATCAAGACTTTTTTGCTCCAGTTAATGAAGTTAAAGGAATTAAGTTTATGGAAATAAGTGCTTGTATTAAAGATGCAGACACTGAGAGTATTGCAAAAATTACTGATAGCGATTTTAAAAAAAATCAAGATATTTCTATTACTGATGATACAATGCTACTTTTCAATACTACAGATCGATTGCTTATTGATATGGATAGTTAACAAATATGAAAATATCTAATTTATTTAATGGCACTGAGATTCATAAATTTATACGTACAGAAACAGAATATGCACAAGCACTACTTAATGAGCTTAAGACTCTTAATTCCAACTTCATATCCATTAATGCAATAGAAAATATAAAATCAAGATATATTGCAATATGGATATCTCAAGTTTTATCTATCTTTTATGCAAAAACTCAAACTTTACAAAGTATTACAAGCAATATTAATAGCGTTATTTTTGCTTTACGGCATATTGGTACTGATGAGTCATTTAGACTGATTTTCAAGACCTTTTTAAATGTGGACATTGAAGTTACTACTCCTGAAGCTGGGGTTATTGATATCTCTTTAAAAGGGGTAATAAAAACAAACTTTACTACCTTTATTTCGCCTAGCACTAAAAAAGGGAAACGTCTTAAAAAGATATTACTTAGAGAAAAGAAACCGGGATATGCTGCATCGAAAAAAGCTTTAGTATTTAACTCACTTCCTAAAGGATATGATCATTCAATTTATGCTTTTATTAAGAGAATTATTCCTATTGGTAGAGTTCTCAAAATTAATAATACAGATGGTAACAATATTATAACTTTTAACAACTAAGGAGGTTTTATGGCTGATGATCAAGAAAAATTACTAATTGATGAAGAAGAAATGGTTCAAATAAAAGATTTAAATAAGGTTACGACCGTTAACAATACTGATCTTTTACTGCTTGATGATGGAGCTGCAAGCAGCAATGCTATCACCTTTAAAAACTTCTTAAAAACCGTTAATCACCAAACATTTAAAGGCGAAGAGCTAGGCTATTTTAAAGAGATAATTAAGTCTACAATCGCTACTGAACTTGTAGCTGATAAAGATTTTATAAAAAGCATTTACGATTTAATCGTTGACAAGCTAATTGAGAATGAATCTAGTAAACTTTCAAATCTTTATGGAAAAATAAGATCTTCCCTTGAAAGTGGCATATCATCTACCACTCTATCTAAAGATGACTATCTTTTAACACTTCGTCTTTTCGGCACTATTCAAAAAACACCCGTTCCTAAACAACTGCTTGGCTTACCATCCGAGTATCTTCCTATCGGCAATAAAACTTCAGGTACTGCCTTCTATCCGCATGAATACAAGGGGAAAAGAACGATTATTAATATGGACGATTACGGTGATGTAACTCTTTATTGTAATAAAAGTAGTGACGATGATCCAGTTTACCTTGATATTGATATTGACATAAAACACCAGAGCAATGGGAGGAAATCATTACATGTACGGTATTCCGATGAAAGTCAAAAAAACCTAGTTTATCTGCATCAGGGCTCCTCTTCAGTATCTATTCGAGTTCCTATGTACAAAGGATGGTATATACAAAAAAGAGTCCACATATCAGGAAATCCGGTCCCATATTTTTGCAAATTATAAAATTTTTAGCAAAAATTATGGTTTTGATATATAATATACATATAAAACTAAAAAAATTAAAATGAAGGATTAAAAAATGGATAGTATTAAAATAACCGAACTTCTTATCAATTTAAATGAAATTAAACTTATAGCCGTAATGATTTTTGTAACAGTACTGGTTTTAGGAGTGTTAATTCTTCTTAAGCCTTTATTAAAAGACATTTTGACTATTGTAATAGGCAAGCTTTTTAAGAATGGCAATGGGAATGGCAAAAATCACATTAAAAAAAGAGATTAACTTATGAAGTTATCTAAAGATAATGTTGAGCTAGGACTTACGTCTTTATCAACCCTTATTGATATATTTTCTAAATTTGAAGATGAATTTGATGAAATTGCACATAAAGGATTCTTTTTGGTTTATGAGCTGTATTCTCATTATCAATTAATCTATACAGCAAATATGGAAAGACTTGAGGGCGCATTGACTCCAGCAATAAATGCGGCACTCGCTCCATTAAATGAAAAAATTAATATGGTTATTGATTTAGTTAATTCTAATGAAAAAAATCTCAAAATATCTAATGATCTGAAATTCAATCGGGAAGGAACCCCTATCTATAAGGAAAGACCAAACAATGCAAAATAACACTATTGGTTTGGGGCTTAATTTACTATCCAGCTTAACTAATATAGCTAAAACTGATACAAACATAGATCATAATTACATCAATACTTTTAGTAAAGTAATAGACTTTTTCTACAAAACATATATAAGCACACTAAAATCTATGGAAACAGCTGCGTCAATGAAAATATTTGAAGAAATACAAGACATTTTAAAATACAATATTGAGATAATAGAGGCTATCTCTGCTGACAAAAATAAAAAAATTATCACTTCACTTAAAGCAACACGCAACAAAATTATGAAAGAATATATCAAAATGCTTAAAAGGAGTGAAAATGCTTAAGAAATTGCATTGTCTACTAATTGCTTTGCTATTGTGTTGTACTACTATTGCCAACCTACCAGAAGAGCCAAAACCTCCAATTATTCAAACACTAAAATATTTAGCCAAATATGAAACACAACTTTCAGAGTATGTTATGTACCTTGTAACATTTTTAGCTAAAACAAAGGTTAAAGTTAATGATCCAAATTATCCAGAATATCCTTATCCAGACTTATCAACATTAAAAGACGAACACTCTATACCTGCGGTAAAACATAATATAAACATATATTTAGAGTACATTAAAAAAACAAAACCAATAGCGGAAAAAGTATATAATCAATATTCTCAGTTAAAAATGTAAATTACAAAAAGGTTTTTCTTGCAAGAAATTCTACTTTATAATCAAATTGGCTCTTATAATAGAAGAAAATCTAGATATTAGATTAAAGTAAATGTAATATCTAGATTTTAACATTTTCAATATGAATATTTACTAATTAATTAGTACCTTCTTCGAGAAACTTTATTATTTTATCTATCTGTTTTACAGCTTCTTCAGACATTTTTTTTCCATTACCAGCAGTATTGCTTCCGCTGAACTTTATAGTTGCTCCAACCAGCTTTGATTCTGCCCATATCTTGCTTTTTGCAGTATTATTGTCAATATCTGTAATCTCCTCAATTTTTTGTTTAGCTGCTTTTAAAGCTGCTAATTTAGCTGCCAATTTATCTTGGAAGAGACTTTCTAAAGCCAATAGTTTTTCTTTAAGCTCTGCATTACTTACATCCTTTAAACTTTCTTTTAATTTATTTATTTCTTGTTTATAATTATTAAATTTCTCATGATCAATCTTATTATTAAGAGTTGAAACGTCTGTACTCAATGAATCTATTTGTTCCTTTTCTTCTACATATGCTTTACAAGCCATTATAAATAACATTGATACAAAAAATAATTTAACTATGTTTTTATTTTTCATTAGTTACTCCTATATTTAATAATAATGAGATAAAAGCTAGCACAACATTCGAAAAATATAAATCTCTCAATTAATATTTTTAAAGATTTTTAAAAATAGGCTCTATAATTACAAGAATAAATTTTATTTTTACTCAACATATTGAACTAGAGATAAGGGAAGGAAATAAAAATGAAAATCATCAACATATTATTTTGTTTATTTTTACTTATGCTAAACAGCTGTAATTCTAATGATAATGACACTTTAAAAAATAATGCCCAACAAGCAAAAATCAGAAAAAAACGTGATTTAAAAAAAGAAGAAGTACAACAAGAAAAACCAAAATCTAAAGAAGAACTACTTAGAGAAAAGCTATCTGAAGATCAAAAAACACAACTTGACTGGTTAAAAACCGCTTTAACTGGTGTTGGAAAATTTGATAAATTCTTAGAAAATGATGAAGGCAAAATTAAATCAGCACTTGAACATATAAAGACTGAACTTGATAAATGTAATGGAAATGATGAAGGAAAAAACACCTTCAAAACTACCGTTCAAGGGTTTTTTAGCGGCGGCAATATAGATAATTTTGCAACTGGAGCAGTTAGTACCTGCAACGGGTCCTAACAACTAGTAGCCCCCTATTTGGGGGCTTTAATATTGCTATGCTGCAAATATCTCATCAAACCGTTCGTATTCTTTTAAGATACTAAAGAATATTAATGGACTAGGGCCATAAGCAGTCCTCTTAAACGACACAAACTTTTCAAAATCTTGTAAATCCTTTAATCTATTGTTTTTCTTGAAATAGTTTTTTATAATCTCCGCCCAATAGTTTATACTCTTAAAATCACTGTTTTTCTCAAAATACGAGATTAAATCAGATTCAATTTTCTTGATATCATCAACATTATTGGGGTCTATATTCTGGATAAAGCTTATTTTTTGAATAATTAAGTTTATATTATCTTTTGTTGTAGGGCTATTTACCCAATTTTTTATATTAGACAACGCTTCTTTAAAAATACTGTAATAATAAAACCTATCTTTTTTTTGTTCTTGCTTAATATCTCTTTTCTGGTTTTGAATAGTGTTATTTTTCTGAATTTGATTAATCTCTTGTTTTTGTTCCCTTTTTTGTTCTTGCTTTTGATTAACAATAGCTTGCTTGTTAGGCATAGAATGTCTGTTTTCATAATTATTGTAAATAGGTGCTGCATCAGTATCTATTTCACTTCTTATGCAAAGATGCCCTACTAAAGCGTATCTTTTGAAATAAGTAATAGCTGATCCAACAAGTTGTGGCAATGTATTTACATTTTTAGAGCCATTTTCACTGTTCCATTGTAATTTATCTGTATGAATTGGGGTATCAAATGAGTATTTGTAAATAGTACTTGTACTGTAGAATGTAGTCCTAATAACATCAACTATGCCATATTGACCCTCTACAGAAATTGGGTCTTGCGTAAAAAAAAGATCTAAATTATGCTTATCAATAACGTTATAAATTTCTTCTACTATGTCATTGAAATCTTGATACTTATACCCATACCCTTTAAGACTTTTGTCAATACGCGGCAAGTTTCTGATTAGGGTTTTCATATCTTTTCTAAAGCTTATTTCTCCTTGAATATTATTTTGTATTTCTTGATTATTATTGTTTGAAATGTTTGTCATATTTTTTTTACTCCTTATATTTGTATTAATAAATATAAGTATATAGCAAAAACTATTTTTGCCAATTTTTTTACAAAAATTTTTGCAAAAAAATACGACTTGACTAGAACAAAGAACTAGCTAAGCCTTATTCTTGATTTTCAGGATTATCCTACAATGATAAAGTTAATCTACTATACACACATATATAGCAAAAATGATTTTTTATCCGGTTTTTATAAGAATTGTTACAAAAAGGTGCGGGCTTAGCTAAATTCTCTTATTAAAGAACTTAGTTAAGCCCATATCTTTTTTTCTTGCAAATTCAAATATAAGGTAGAAAAAAATGAAGATATCTTTCTACACTGTTTGTAGTATAGTCTAACTTTGGATTAAAATCAATTTATATTTTTACTAAATAAAAAATTTTATTTATTTTTTAACAAAATTAATAATTGAAATTTAATATTTTCTCTTGAAGAGTATTTACTTTTAAATCAAAATCTTGCATTATAATATTAAGTATTAATACAAATATAAGGAGTAAAAACATGAAAGGTTTTTCAAATACCACAAAAAATCCAACTTGCCACAATAAACACCAACACAAACTAATATATCTTACATCAACAGTAGATTTTCTAAACAAAAAAGATAAGAAATACACACAACAAAACATACTCTATTACTATAATAAAAATCTAAAAAGAAATGGTTTAGCTCCCACTACACTAAGAACAATGCAAAATTATCTTTACAAATTAGAAAAAGTATTAAAAGTCACAAATAATTACTACCAACACATGGGTGTAAATTGTGGGACTGAAATTTACTATAAGCTTAAGTATCCTAAAAAAGAATGTTACCAGAAAATCAACAAGCACTTTGAAGAGCGAAAAAACTCTAGATTTAAATCTAGAGTTAATAACCATTTTAAAGACGATATTTCTAAAAATGGTAGTGTAAATTCAGTGGAGTGTTTAAGTAATAAAAATAATATAAAAGAAGAAATAAAGATTAAAGAAATAGAAAAATGTCAAGTAATAAAGTACTTCAATAAGAGTAACTTGTTATGTAAAGAAATTCTTCCGTTTTTATTAACATTAAATGTTGATAAAGATACTATGATTAAAATAATAAAAAACATAAAAAGAATTGAAAATAAATTGCTAAAAAACACAAATTTAAATAAATCTTGCTTTAAAGAAAAGCAAGAGAAACTAAAGAATATTCTAAATAACACTCAGAAAGAATTCGAAAAAAATGGACATAATCCCGAACAATTAAAGAGAAATTTACAAAAAGTATATGAAAATTACAAATATAAGCCCCATTTTATTATTGAAAGTCATAAATATAACGATTTAAACAACATAAAACGTAAATTAGAAAAGTCGATTGAAAGGGAAAAGCAAAGTTCTCAACAAAATTATCAAAATTTAAAGGCAAATATTTTCAATATCCTTATTGAACAACTAAGAAAAGAAACAAATATTGAAATTCTAAAGCCTATTGTAAAAGAATATTTGAATAACCAGAAGAAAATAGAATACAATAAGGTATTTGGTACATATCATCTTGAATTATTAGAAATAATAAAAAAACGAAAAAATTCTATAACGAAAGAAGAATTTAATGTAAAGGCCGTATGAGGATTTAATATGGAAAATGCACCAGAAACTATTGAAACTACAAAAAAAGGCAAATGTAAAGTTGAATGCCAAAATAAAGAACGCTTTATTTTAATTGAAAAAGAAAATGGGAAAGCAATGTACCATACAAAAATAATGATGGACATTTACAAATTTGGAGTTTATGAAAAAAAACATGAATTCAGATTATCATTGAGGGCCTTATTTAATGGAGAAAGAATTGTTGAAGAAACTCATTTATATCCAATTAAAGAAGGAGATAAATTTATTGGTATTTTTTATGGCTATAGAAAACCGATTAAAAAGCCGTTAATAAAGTATCAAATAAATGGGACTAAAAAAGCATATGCATTAGCAAGGGCATATTATATGGAATTTAGATTTAAAGCAGGAAGTGTTTTCTGCTATTTCAAGGGATTATATCGTTTATTAAATAAAAAAAGAACAAACAATCACTACAACAAAGTTTTATTTAGTATGTTTACAGATTTAGAACAACAAGTATATAAATTTTATGGGAAAAAATACCCAGAGCAAGGACCGTTAATCAAATGGATAATAAAAAACCTAAAATAATAACAATAGCGTCAATTAAGGGCGGTGTTGGCAAAAGCATGTTTTCAATTATATTTTCATATATCCTAAACGAAATGAACAATAAAGTGTTAATTGTAGATTTAGACCCTCAAAATAGTTTAACAAGTTATTTTTTACAATATATCAGAAATATTGAATTGAATAATGTTTATTATCTCTTAAAAAGAGATCAAAACATAGCTTTTAATGAATATATAAATTCAATAAATAATAATATGTATATTATTCCGGCCCATCCAATTCTGTGTAAATTTGAAAAAGGAGATATTCCCTATAAAGAACTCATGTTAGAGTATATTTTTGATAAAAATTTACATTACTATAATTTTGATTATGTAGTAATTGATACTCCTCCTAGTTTAAGTTCTTTGTTGTTTAATGCGCTAAACATTACACATAAAGTTATAATACCTATTCAAGCAGAAAGGTGGTCTGTAGAGTCCCTGCCAATATTAATGAATGAAATAAAAGAAGTTGAAATAATAAGAAAGAAAAATATTGATGTGTTAATAATAGAAAATCAATTTATAAAAAATAGGAATACGTATAAAGATATTGAGAGTGTTTTGAAGTCAGAATACAAAGATCTTATTAAAGGAAGAGTTCATTTTTATAATTCAATTAAAGTTTTTATAAATGAATTAAAAGAGCCTAATAATAAGGAAACTTATTATCAAGAAATAAAAAAAATATTAAACAATATGCTTTAAAAAGTCCGCCGAAAGACTTTTTAAAGCATAATAGAAACTTAGGAGGATTAAGTGTCAAAGCTAAAAGAAAAAAAAATATTATTAAATAATAGAATTGAGGATGTTCAAAAATTTGAAAATGAGGAGCTTGAATATAAAAGCTATAAGGATCAACTTCGTAGAATTACGGTTGATGATATTGAAAATAAAATTAAAACAATGAAAATCTTATATAAAATAAGAGAAAAAAAACTTTATTTGATTGATGGTTACAAAAAATTTGAAGACTTTTTGGCAGAATTTATAATATCTAGAAGTCAAGCTTTTTTATATCTTAAAATTTATAGAAAGGTATTAGAGGGGAGTGTATCAATAAATGATATTAAAGAGAAAGGATTAAAAGGCGTGTATAGGAATATATTGAATATAGAAATTAAAGAGGACAAATCAAAACAAAATCCGATAAAGCCACTAAGATTTCAACTCAAGAGTCAAGAAAGTTACGATTTTTATAAAAGCAATGCTAAATTTACTGGGTATCTTTTGGATAAATTATTTAATAATGAAAAAGAAATAATTAAAAAAATTATGAAAGAATATAAACAATTAAAAGGATAACCTATGAACAATTTAGCATACAAAACATATAACATAGAAAGTATAAAAAACGAATTTTTAAATATAGGGTTTAGCAAGGAAGCAATAGATTTTGTTTTTCTGCACAATGATAATTACAACTTTGAATTTTTAAAAGAGAAAATAATTGATGTAGAGAAGAATTTGCAAAAAGACATATCTAATTTAGATACTAAGATTGATAGTGTTAAAACCGAACTTAATACTAAGATTGATACTGTAGAAAAGAATTTACAAAAGGATATATCTAATTTAGATATCAAGATAGATACTGTAGAAAAGAATTTAAATGCCAAAATAGATAGTTTAGATACTAAGATAGACAATGTAGAAAAGAATTTAAATATTAAAATAGACAATGTAGAAAAAACTTTGCAAAAAGATATATCTAGCTTGAATACTAAAATAGATAGTGTAGAAAAAGCCTTGCAAAAAGATATATCTAGTTTATCTACTAAAATAGATAGTGTAGAAAAAACGTTACAAAAGGATATATCTAGTTTAAAAAACGAATTTACTGCAAGTAATAGAACAATACAAGTAATTCTAATAATGGGAATAACGCTTGCTCCAATTATCTATTCTATATTCAATAAGTATTTTTTAAATTAAGAATGATTAAAATTTTATAAAGTAATAAGTTGACATATAGCTTTAAAGTAGAATTTATTTGAATTTTTTAACAAGAGAATTTAAATAGGTTCTTTTATTTTAACAAATACAAATTGATTTTAATTCTAAATTGAACTATACTCAATTGTTGAAAAGCTTTTTAAAATAATTTTTAATAAGTGAATTCGGTTAAGCCCTAGCTTTATTAAGTTCTTTAACAAGAGAATTTAATAAAGCTTTTATTAATTATAATAATTTCTGTAGAAAGTTGGTAAAAATAGTTTTTGTTATACATATATGTATGTGAATAGCTAAAAAAGTGTATTGCTATCAAAACAATCCAATTAAGTTGGGTTTAGCTAAATTCTTTAACAAGAGAATTTAAATAAGCCCAACTATTTTTTTGTAAAATTTTTTGTAAAAAAATTGGCAAAAATAGTTTTTGCTATATACTTATATTTATTAATACAAATATAAGGAGTAAAAAAAATATGACAAACATTTCAAACAATAATAATCAAGAAATACAAAATAATATTCAAGGAGATCTCAATATGACAAGAATTAATCAAAAAAGTTTTACTGGATGTGAAATATTTGAGGAAAAATCTTCTCCTATTAAAGAAAAAAGTAAATTAAGTAAGATAGGTAAAAAATTGCCAGGAATAAGTAGTCAAGAGTGTTTTAGATTTAATCGAAATATTGATTTTAGTGTGCAAAGAAATGAACTTGATAGATACGGAGCTAGTGAAGTAGGCGATGTTTTGATTGGAGGTGTAGGACTTAAAGACTTAAAGACTTAAAGACTTGATGATTAACAGAGTACTTAAATATTTTGGAATGAGCCTACCTTTTGAAGAGAATTTGTATATGCTTAAGGGCAAAGAATTAGAGAATTTAGGATTTAGAGAATTTGTTAAAGCACATGGTGATGATATTGATATTTTGTATAAGAACAAATATGCCAACAGTGTTGATAAGTATAATTATTTCAAGAAAACTGGTAAATCAGAAATGTTTGTTGGATCAACAATTGATGGTTGATTTATAAATAGTAACGGCACCGCAGAGCTTTTAGAAATTAAAAGCAGTGATTCTAATTATATGAGCAGTGCTATTGCTGAGTACAATAAAAATGGCAATTTTTTAAGCAGCAAATATTTTTTCAAATATTATGTGCAGGCGCAAATGCAACTAGCATGTACTGGACTTGAGTATTGTAATTTATTCTTTTTAATAGATGCAGCACCAGTTAACTGTAAGATTAAGAGAAATGATGACTTAATAGCAAAAGTGCTTGAGTATGTTCACAAATGCGAGACGGAAGCTTTTAATATAAGAACTCAAATATTTAAAAATAATAATATCAACTTACAAACATTAAATAATGATAATAATGAGGTGATAAAACTAGTTGAAGATTTAGTAGAAAGAAGTGAATTTTATAGGAATGGAGTTGAGTTTGATTGGGCAAGAGAATTTGTAGAATATGTTGATTGTGTAGACCTTGAAATTAAGGATAGGCAAGTTGCTGAAAATCTTGCATGTGATCTAATGGAGGTTGATAGTGCAAAAAAAGAATTAAACAAAATGCAAAACGAACACAAAAAAAGAGAAAAGTATCTTAAAGATATAATTAAAATGAAAACCTGCAATATTACGAATATATGTCCACTAATTGAGCATGTAAATTATAGGTTTAGAGAATTTGTGTTCACTTTTGACTCTAAGAAAAGGGCAATATCAGATAGATTAAGTGGTTTATTGCCAACAAGTGAAACATTGCTTTTCCCAAGCAATATAGCATTTGCAAATAATGTCAGTGTCCCCATGTGAATGGGAGCACTAAAAAATTAAAGAAATAATTTAATATAGGAGAGGAAATCAATGCTTATTAATAAAATAAAACAAGACAATAGAACTTTAAGACCAGAGATACAAAGGTGGGGCTGTTACTTTTTGTGTCTACATTACTATACAAGTCTATTTAAGAAACGCGAATTTAATGCCTATGAGATAAATTCAGCATATTATAGATTTATAGGACTTGGCTACATCAAGAGTAATTGTTTTATTATAAATCCATGTATGATACTTAATTACTACGGAATTAGAAGTAGTGTAAGATATGAATCTTTAAATTATTTGGGTGCAGCCAATGAATTTGAAATAAGTGAAGTTAAAATCGACAAGGTTAATGGGTATCACTTTATAGCAACAAAAAATAAAGAAATATTATATGATTCACTTGACTTAAAACCAAGTGGAAAAATATTTAAAGTAACTTCAAAGCGTATATTTAAACTAAAGTAGTTTTTTTAAAGTTTAAGATTATTTTTCATGCATTTATAAGCGTGAATTTTATTAGCAGCAGAGAGGCCGTAGATATTATCAATTTCGGAAGTTGAATGATATTTCATAAGTTCTTTAATTTGGAAAGAATTATAACCATTAGATTTTAAATATGAAATGAACAAATTTCTAAATAAATGGAGCGATTTATTAGCGCGAAATCCCGATTTTTTGAGAAGATTTTTAAATTTTTTGGAAATATTGATAATACTAATTTGATTGTCTTTAAATTTATGTTTGGTTTTTTGGAAAAGATAAGTACGTCGTAAGTCAAGATTTTTACTATTAAAATAATTTTCGTGGGCTTTTTGAATAGCCCGGAACTCTTCGGAATTGATGACAATTTCTCTAATACAAGTGACATTTCTTTTTTTAGCGATATTTACTTTTATATTGTAAAAAATTTCTCCAGTTTTACTTAATAAGGGAATAATATCTTGCATTTTTACTTTTTGCAGTTCGGCACCTCTGCACCCACTTATTGCGAGTAGATGTAAAAACCAACCAGAAATTGGGTCAATTTGTTTTAATGTTTTGACACATTTTTCAATTATTTTGATAGCTTTTGGGGTCAAATAAAACTTAGGAGTTGGTTTTGAAGTTTCTTTTTTAGGGTTAGAAGAAATTTTTTGTGAATTTTTAAGAATTTTGTTTTCATTTACTATTTTTTGATAATCTTGTAATAGTTTGAGTATAGAATCAATGCCGAAATTATTTAAATTAAAATAATTATTCATGTCCATAAAATCCTCTCCTTATAAGTGTTACTTTTAAATTAAGTAAAAGTAATAAAAATAGATAAAAAAAGTAATTTATATTGTACCAAAAACGAAAAATTTTAGTCAAATTTTGGGTGTTCTCATTGCATGCAAAATCTGGGCTGTAGGATGGCTGTAATAAAGAGAAGTGTCAATTTCTCGAGGTGTTGGATAAGAAAGACTACATACTTTATCTAATATATAGCAAAGACTCTGAAATTTAAGCCATATGTGTTTTATAGTCTTTTGTAATGAGCAGGACATTTGCAATGGAGAGATTTTGGGGAGTTGGTTAAAATTACATTTGCGTTTTGTTAATATGTAACAGCTGAATGTAACAAAATTATATATTTAAATCTTTGAAAAATTGTATTTATTATGTATTATGATATGATTGAGATTTATGGAGAGTATTATGAGTAAGAAAATGTTTATTATTTGTGTAGTTCTTGCGATGATAAGTTCTTGCAAGAATTACGCAAGTGGTGAAGATTTAAAACAAAATTTAAAAGAACAAGTTGAGGGATTTTTAGATACAAAAAAAGAAGAGTTGTTTGGAGGGTTTGAAAAACCAGAAGCAAAAGTTAAACCAAAAGCTGAAGAATTAGTGCAAGCTGATGAGCCACAGGGGCAAGGTGAAGATCAGGTGGTTCAAGGTGTTGCTGAAGATTCAGAATCAAAAGAAAATGGGATTGACAAAAATGATCAAGAATTACAAGAGGAGATTGAAAAAGAAATAAAAGAATTAAAAGATAAAATAGATAAAGCAGATCCTAAGAATATTTCTATTAGAACATATTCAGGGTATGAAAAGAAAATAAAAGAATTAAAGGGAAAATTAGAAGAAAAACTAAAAGATGAAAAAGATAAAGAAAAGTTTAAAAACGAATTAGAAACCCTTGAAAAAACTTTAAAGGATAAAATGGAGAAAAGGAAAAAAGAATTAGAAGAGGTTAGGAAAAAATTTCAAGAATTTAAAGAACAAGTTGATACTGCAACTGGAGGAACTTATGGTCAGCAAGTTAAAGGAAAAGGCAGTATTGGATTTCAAGCTTGGCAGTGTGCTAAAAATTTAGGGTTAAGCATAAGTAATATCAATAGTAATACTGATGAATTAGCAAACAAAGTTATAGATGATTCACTTGAAAAGATTGAAGAAGAGCTTAAAAGCATTGAAGAAGAGTCAAAAAATGTTAAAAAATAAAAGAAGTGGTTTTGAAAGTATAAATTATAAAAATAAAAATTATAACCGGGCTTGTTTTTCTATTTATATTAACATTGCTTAAGTATTTGGTTAAAATGTAACTTTTTAAAAGTTGTTATTTATTAATTATAAAAGGGCACAATGAATAGTTTTAATTTTAATTTTTTGTTTTTATTTATATTAATTGGTTGTAATGTACATTACGAAAAAGATTTTGATAAATTTTCAACAGGCATGGAGCATTCATTTAATGATTTTGAATATGCTAATAATAAAAAAATAGAAATAGAAGAAAGAGAGATATTGGAAAGAGAAAAAAGAGATCAATTAGCAAATGAAAATAAAATTAGATCTTCTATAAAAGAATTTAAAAGTCAAATTGAATATTATAGAGATAAATTCCAATATAAAATCAAAAGATTAGAAAAAGAAATCGAGGAAGAAACCCAAAATTTAAATTTTTTTGTTAAAGAAGGCCATAAAAGAAGTCGGGCGCCTAATGTTTATCAATTTCATCAAGATGAAATTATAAGATTAACAAATGAAAAAAAAGAAGTTAGTTTTTCAAGAAAAAGCTATATTCAGCTAAAAGACAATAGTATTAAGCACCATAAAGTTTATATTGATGCAATAGAGGCAGCTTTTCCCAATATTAAGTATAAATTAATTGAATGGAAAAACTCTAATATTGAAAGATATAAGGCTAATATTGAAAGATATAAGGCTAATATTGAAAGATATACAAATGGAATAAAAATGTTATATGAAATAGAGAATAAAGATTTAGATGATGAAGCTTTAATTGTTAAATTTAGGTCTGAATTCTATAAATTAGAAGATGATAATATGATTGAAGAGAATAAAAATTTAGTTGAAATTTGGAAAGAGGATATTGAAAACTGTCAATATAGCATAATATCTTATGAAGTTGACTATAATAGATATAATAACCTAAAATCCGAGGTTGATTCATTAGAAGCTCTGAACTTAATACTTCAAGATATAAAGAATTCAATTGAAGAAAAGAAATTAGAAATAAATATGTTGAAAAATAGGATTGAAGAAAAAGAATTAAGAAATAAAGAATTAGAAGAAAAGTTTAAAGAACCTGCAGATAAACAAGAGTAAAAAATGGTATTAAAAACATAAATTATGATGAACAAGACTAATTGATAGTCTTGTTTTTTTATTTACATTCAAACTTATTTGTTGCTATTCTAATGAGATCGATTAAAGCACCAATATATAAAAATCCAAATGTAAATAGGTATAACATACCAGTTCCTATTTTCCCTACATAAAATCTGTGAACTCCTAAGTAACCAAGAAATAAGCATAGTAAAAATACTACAAGTTTATTGTAGTTTTCAGCCTGTTTATTTTTGACCCCGCAAGAAATACAAATTTCAGCATCTTTTTTAATTGTTTTGCCACAAGAATGGCAATATATTTCGTCAACAGCTTTTGACATGATTTTTCGCTCCTTTTTAAAATAAAACATACTTATCTAAAATCATTTAATATAAGTAAATTATATTTTTACGTATTTAAATTTAATGAACATTTGAAATATAGATCAAGAGTTAATAGGTATAAAGAAATTTACAGTTTATGTTAACAATTAATAAATTGCTTTACTATTTAGAGTAACAAATTGTTAATTTTGTTAATTTAGGAGAATTTCTTTGAAAAGAGCCAAAAGGTCTTTTGATGATTATGTTGCGTATTTTCGCGAGGGTTCATTAAGTGATGGAGAAATAGCAGCTAAACTGGGGGTTTCTAAAGTAAATGTGTGGAGAATGAGACAAAAATGGGGAAGTGGAGAAAGTGTTGTTAACGAGGGCTCTAGAGTAACAATTAGTGAAGATACTTTTGAACGCCTTTTGTCGCAAACCTTTAAATCAGAAGTTAACGCTAGGAAAGTTAGAAGCGAATTAGATTTAGAGCGGGCCAATTTAGAATTAGGGTTTATATATGCATTTAAGCGATATTCTAGTGTTGAGCTAGCTAGCATGCATACTAAAATAGAAAATTTAAGAGCCGAAATTGATGCTTTAAATAAAGCAAACAGTAAAAAAAGTAAGAAAATTGTTAATGGAGAAATTAATTCTTTAAAAAGTGAGCTTGATGAATATGTAAAGGAGTGCTCAATAAGAGAAATGGAGCTTTACTATGAATGTGTGAAAAAACTTACAACTGCCCATGAAGCTGAAAGCAAAAGCAACTATAAAAATAGTAAAGGACACAAGTGAACTTATATCAAACAAAACTTTTTACAACACTACAAAAGGAATACAAAAATAAATATGGAGTTGATATATCACAATTTGTAAAGCTAACAAATTCTTCAATTAATTTTGCTAAGTTTGAAGAAAAACAGTTAACTTTAAAACAAAAAAATGTGATAAAAAGCATTCAAAAGAATAATGAAAAAAAGATTATACTCAGCGGCGGTATAGCTAGCGGCAAAACGTATCTTGCGTGTTATCTTTTCCTCAAAAGTTTAATTGAAAACAAAAAGTTATATTCTAGCGATACGAATAATTTCATTATTGGGAATTCACAACGCTCAGTTGAAGTTAATGTTTTGGGGCAATTTGAAAAGCTATGCAAACTGCTTAAAATTCCTTATATTCCAAGACATACAAATAATTCATATATTCTGATTGATTCACTGCGAATTAATCTATACGGAGGGGATAAGGCAAGTGATTTTGAAAGATTTAGGGGTAGCAATTCAGCACTTATTTTTGTGAATGAGGCTACAACTTTACACAAGCAAACGTTAGAGGAAGTCTTAAAAAGACTAAGGTGCGGGCAAGAAACTATTATTTTTGATACTAATCCCGATCATCCAGAACACTATTTCAAAACTGATTATATTGATAATATAGCAACTTTTAAGACATATAATTTTACGACTTATGATAATGTTCTGCTCAGCAAAGGATTTATCGAAACACAAGAAAAGCTATATAAAGATATACCATCATATAAAGCAAGAGTTTTGCTAGGTGAATGGATAGCAAGCACTGATTCAATTTTTACACAAATAAATATTACTAATGATTATGTATTTACTAGCCCGATAGCATATTTAGACCCAGCATTTAGTGTTGGCGGGGATAACACTGCATTATGTGTTATGGAGCGGGTTGATGACAAGTATTATGCTTTTGTATTTCAAGACCAACGACCAGCCAATGACCCTTATATTATGAATATGGTAAAGACCGTTTTAGAGAATTTTAATGTACATACACTTTATTTAGAGGATAGAGACAATACAAAAGGTGCTGGTGGATTGACTCGTGAATACATGTTGCTAAGAAATAATATGAGTCAATATTTTAGAATTGTCCCGGTTAAGCCAAAATCTAATAAATTTAGCAGAATAACAACGTTAATTACGCCGTTTACTTACAATAAACTTTACATTACGAAATACAGTAGCTCTTCTGTATTTAATGATATTTATTCGTATAAAGGAGATAACAAAACCCATGATGACGCTCTTGATGCAATATCTGCAGCATATTTGATGTTGTCTTTAGGATATAGAGAGAGAAGTGTTCACTTTGGCAATCAAAGATTTTTGTAA
>NZ_CP179516.1:0-14149 GCF_030437945.2 Borreliella kurtenbachii
ATTTTATTGACAAAAATATTAGTTTTTGCTATCATACATCTAATTTAATAAAGAGAAGTAAAACGGTGTATGATTTAAGAAAAACAAAATTAATAGATAAAATAAGTTCACTAGAACTATATAAATATTCAATATTTTTTAGAAATTATATAGAAAATGTAGCAGAGGATTGTCTCAAGAACGGACTTGTTCTTGAGAGCGCTGACCACAATGTTAGCGAGGTTGAACTTGCTAGGTTAAAGGTACAGCTTAAGAATGCTCTGCTTAATTGTATTATAAGCTACCGTTTTCATGGGATTGGCTATGTTTTAGTAAAAACCAAAGATACCCTAATAGATCTCGAACAACCCGTTAATATAGAAGGTAAAACATAATATAAACATATATTTAGAGTACATTAAAAAAACAAAACCAATAGCGGAAAAAGTATATAATCAATATTCTCAGTTAAAAATGTAAATTACAAAAAGGTTTTTCTTGCAAGAAATTCTACTTTATAATCAAATTGGCTTTTATAATAGAAGAAAATCTAGATATTAGATTAAAGCAAATGTAATATCTAGATTTTAATATTTTTAAGATGAATATTTATTAATTAATTAGTACCTTCCTCGAGAAACTTTATTATTTTATCTATCTGTTCTACAGCTTCTTCAGACATTTTTTTTCCATTACCAGCAGCATTGCTTCCGCTGAACTTTATAGTTACTCCAACCAGCTTTGATTCTGCCCATATCTTGTTTTTTTCAGTATTATTGTCAGTATCTGTAATCCCCTCAATTTTTTGTTTAGCTGCTTTTAAAGCTGCTAATTTAGCTGCCAATTTATCTTGGAAGAGACTTTCTAAAGCCAATAGCTTTTCTTTAACCTCTGCATTACTTACATCCTTTAAACTTTCTTTTAATTTATTTATTTCTTGTTTATAATAATTAAATTTCTCATGATCAATCTTATTATTAAGAGTTGAAACGTCTGTACTCAATGAATCTATTTGTTCCTTTTCTTCTACATATGCTTTACAAGCCATTATAAATAACATTGATACAAAAAATAATTTAACTATGTTTTTATTTTTCATTAGTTACTCCTATATTTAATAATAATGAGATAAAAGCTAGCACAACATTCGAAAAATATAAATCTCTCAATTAATATTTTTAAAGATTTTTAAAAATAGGCTCTATAATTACAAGAATAAATTTTATTTTTACTCAACATATTGAACTATAGAGAAGGGAAGGAAATAAAAATGAAAATCATCAACATATTATTTTGTTTATTTTTACTAATGCTAAACGGCTGTAATTCTAATGATAATGACACTTTAAAAAATAATGCCCAACAAACAAAAAGCAGGAAAAAACGTGATTTAAGCCCAGAAGAGCTGCCACCACAAGAAAAAATTACTTTAACCCCCGACGAAGAAAAAATGTTTACTTCATTAAAAGCTCTGTTTACATACACAATTGGAAAACTATACGATGATATGCAAGAGTGTAGCAATGGAAACAAGAATAAATGCGAAAGCAAATGTAATAATTTCTTCAATTGGCTTTCTACAGATATTCAAAAACAAAAAGAATTGGCCAATGCATTTACTAAAGTTTATGACTTCTTAGAATCTAAAAGACAATCAAAAGCAAATGGTGAAAGCTTTGATACTTATATTAAAGGGGCCATTGACTGTAAAAAAAATAATCAACTTAATAATAATAATAAATATGGAAATGGTAACAACGACATAGAGCAATATTTCAGAGGTGTCGCTGATGATATATTTAATAAAAATTCTAATGAAGAGATTTATAAGTGCCTTAAAGATGAACTTTTAGACACTGGTGAAAATGGCCATTATGCAGGTCTTACAGCTAATTGGCAAAACTAAAAACATTTCTCAATCACATAAAAATAAAAACCTTAATTATTATACCTATAGCAGCCCCCAAATAGGGGGCTTTAATATTGCTATGCTGCAAATATCTCATCAAACCGTTCGTATTCTTTTAAGATACTAAAGAATATTAATGGACTAGGGCCATAAGCAGTCCTCTTAAACGACACAAACTTTTCAAAATCTTGTAAATCCTTTAATCTATTATTTTTCTTGAAATAGGTTTTTATAATCTCCGCCCAATAGTTTATACTCTTAAAATCACTGTTTTTCTCAAAATACGAGATTAAATCGGCTTCAATTTTCTTGATATCATCAACATTATTGGGGTCTATATTCTGGATAAAGCTTATTTTTTGAATAATTAAGCTTATATTATCTTTTATTGTAGGGCTATTTACCCAATTTTTTATATTAGACAACGCTTCTTTAAAAATACTGTAATAATAAAGCCTATCTTTTTTTTGTTCTTGCTTAATATCTCTTTTCTGGTTTTGAATAGTGTTATTTTTCTGAATTTGATTAATCTCTTGTTTTTGTTCCCTTTTTTGTTCTTGCTTTTGATTAACACTAGCTTGTTTGTTAGGCATAGAATTTCTGTTTTCATAATTATTGTAAATAGGCGCTGCATCAGTATCCATTTCGCTTCTTATGCAAAGATGCCCTACTAAAGCGTATCTTTTGAAATAAGTAATAGCTGATCCAACAAGTTGTGGCAATGTATTTACATTTTTAGAGCCATTTTCACTGTTCCATTGTAATTTATCTGTATGAATTGGGGTATCAAATGAGTATTTGTAAATAGTACTTGTACTGTAGAATGTAGTCCTAATAACATCAACTATGCCATATTGACCCTCTACAGAAATTGGGTCTTGCGTAAAAAAAAGATCTAAATTATGCTTATCAATAACGTTATAAATTTCTTCTACTATGTCATTGAAATCTTGATACTTATACCCATACCCTTTAAGACTTTTGTGTCAATACGCGGCAAGTTTCTGATTAGGGTTTTCATATCTTTTCTAAAGCTTATTTCTCCTTGAATATTATTTTGTATTTCTTGATTATTATTGTTTGACATGTTGTTCATTTTTTTACTCCTTGTTTGTATTAATAAATATAAGTATATAGCAAAAACTATATTTGCCAACTTTTTTACAAAAATTTTTATAAAAAAAATAGGGCTTAGCTAAATTCTCTCTTATCTACTAAAGAATTTAGTTAAACCCTAATCTTTATTTTTTGTAAATTCAAACAAGGTAGTTAAAACTGAAAAATGTTCAAATAACTACGCTGTTTGTAGTGTAGCCCAATTTAAAATTAAAATCAATTTGTATTTTTACCAAATTACAAAAAACATATTAATTTAACAAAATTAATAATTAAAATTTAATATTTTTTTAGAAAAGTGTTTACTTTTAAATCAAAATTTTGCATTATAATAGTAATTATTAATAATTCAAACAAGGAGAAAATATGAAAGATTTTCTAAATAATACAAAAAGTCCAACTTGCCACAACAAACACCAATACAAATTAATATCTCTTACTTCAACACTAAATTACCTAAACAAAAAAGATAAGAAATACACTCAAAAAAACATACTTTATTACTTTAATGAAAATCTAAAAAGGAATGGGCTAGCCCCCACTACTTTAAGAACAATGCAAAATTATCTTTATAAATTAGAAAAAGTATTAAAAGTAACAACTAATTACTACCAACACATGGGGGTAAATTGTGGAACTGAAATTTACTATAAGCTTAAGTATCCTAAAAAAGAATGTTACCAGAAAATAAACAAGTACTTTAAAGAGCGAAAAAACTCTAGATTTAAATCTAGAGTTAATAACCATTTTAAAGACAATGTTTCTAAAAATGGTAGTGTAAATTCAGTGGAGTGTTTAAGTAATAAAAATAATAATATAAAAGAAGAAAGAAAGATTAACCAAATAGAAAAATATCAACTAAGAAATTATTTCAATAAATGTGACTTTAAAACTGAAAAAGCTCTTTCTATTCTGTATTTAAATACTGATAAAAATACGAAGATTAAGGCAATGAAAATCTTAAAACAAAATGAAATTGCTCTAATAAAACGTTTTAATATTAAAAAATCTTGCTTTAAAGAAAAACAAAACATATTAAAGAACATTCTAAATAACACTCAGAAAGAATTCGAAAAAAATGGATATAATTCGGAACAATTAAAAATAAATTTACAAAAAGTATACGAAAATTACAAATTTAAGCCCCATTTTATCATTGAAAGTCATAAATATAGCGATTTAAACAACATAAAACGTAAATTAGAAAAGTCGATTGAAAGAAAAAAAGAAAATTCTCAACAAAATTATCAAAATTTAAAGGAAAACATTTTCAATATCCTTATTGAACAACTAAAAAAATATACAAATATTGAAATTCTAAAGCCTATTATAAAAGAATATTTGAATAACCAAAAGAAAATAGAATACAATCAATAAAGTATTTGGTACATATTATCTTGAATTATTAGAAATAGTAAAAAATGAAAAAAATTCTTTAACTGTAGAAGAATTTAACATAAAGGCTGTATGAGGATTTAACATGGAAAATGCACCAGAACCTATTGAAACTATAAAAAAGGGCAAATGTAAAGTTGAATGCCAAAATAAAGAACGCTTTATTTTAATTGAAAAAGAAAATGGGAAAGCAATGTATCATACAAAAATAATGATGGATATTTACAAATTTGGAGTTTATGAGAAAAAACACGAATTTAGATTATCATTGAGGGCTTTATTTAATGGAGAAAGAATTGTTGAAGAAACTCACTTGTACCCAATTAAAGAAGGAGACAAGTTTATTGGTATTTTTTATGGTTATAGAAAACCAATTAAAAAACCGTTAATAAAGTATCAAATAAATGGAACTAGAAAAGCATACGCATTAGCAAGGGCATATTATATGGAATTCAGATTTAAAGCAGGAAGTGTTTTTTGTTATTTTAAAGGACTATATCGTTTATTGGATAAAAAAAGAACAAATAATCACTACAACAAAGTTTTATTTAGTATGTTTACGGATTTAGAACAACAAGTATATAAATTTTATGGGAAAAAATACCCAGAACAAGGACCGTTAATCAAATGGATAATAAAAAACCTAAAATAATAACAATTGCCAGCCTTAAAGGCGGTGTAGGGAAAAGTACAACTTCAATAATTCTTGCCACTCTTTTATCAAAATCAAAAAAGATTCTTTTGATAGATATAGATACGCAAGCATCAATAACCAGTTTTTATTTTAATAATATACAAAATAAAAATGTTAATTTGGAAAATTTTAATATATATGAAATATTAAAAGAAGGTGCTTTAGAAATAAGAGATGTAATTATCAATATTGATAACAATCTAGATCTAATACCTAGTTATTTAAGTTTGCATAAATTTAATCAAGAAGCAATTCCATTTAAAGAATTAAGACTAAAAAAGAAGTTAGAATCTATACAAGGCAATTATGATTATATAATAATAGATACTCCACCCAGTTTAGACTTCGCTTTGACAAATGCTTTGGTAAGTAGTCAATATGTTTTAGTACCCATAACTGCTGAAAAATGGGCAGTTGAGAGTTTGGATCTTTTAGAGTTTTATTCAAAAAAAATAGGAACAAATGCGCCTATTTTCGTATTAGTAACACGATTTAAAAAAAATAATACTCACAAACAATTGCTAGACATTTTACAGTTAAGAGATGATTATTTAGGGATTATATCTGAAAGAGAAGATTTAAATAGGAGAATAGCAGAAAATGATAAATTTGATTTAGATAAAGATTATGTGTGTGAGTATAAAAAAATTCTTGAATGTTTTTTAAATAAGATGCAAGTTACTCCATCTTTTGGATGGAGTATATAAAAAGGCATTTTTTGTAGAAAAAAATTCCGGTGCCGGAAAAAATATGAGGTGATTTATATATGAATATACAATTAAATAAAAGAAATTTGTCTACCGATAATGATGTTATGGTTAGGTATAAATCTTTAAAATCTCAATTAACGATAAATGTTAAATCTGAAATTTGTTCTAGATTAGAGACAATGAAAATCTTAAAAGAGATTAAAGACAATGAATATTACAAATTAGATGGATATAAAAGTTTTGAAGATTTTACAAAAGACTATAAATTGGCAAAAACCCAGGCCTATGATTATCTAAGAATTGCTAATGCTATAGAAGAGGGGATAATAGAGGAAGAATTTTTAGTACAAAATGGATTTAGACAAACTCTTTTTTTACTAAGAAACAAAGAGAGCGTAACAATAAAAAAATCCAAACAAAATTGGATAAAACCCCTAAGATTTCAGCTTAAGAAACAAGAAAGCTATGATTTTTATAAAAAGCATGCTAAATTTACAAGTTTTATGATGGACGAGATTTTTGAAAATCAAAAAGAGTTTCTTAATAAACTTTTAAAAAAATATAAAGAATTAAAAGGATAATAAAGGGGATTTTATGAGAAATTTAGCATACAGAATATATAATATAGAAAGTATAAAAAATGAGTTTTTTAACAAGAGAATTTAAATAGGTTCTTTTATTTTAACAAATACAAATTGATTTTAATTTTAAATTGGGCTACACTACAAACAGCGTAGTTATTTGAACATTTTTCAGTTTTAACTACCTTTAATTGGAATTTTCAAAAAAAAAGAAATTAGGGATTAACTAAGTTTTTTAGTAGATAATAGAAAATTTAGCTAAGCCCTAATTTTTTGTAAAAATTTTTGTAAAAAAGTTGGCAAATATAGTTTTTGCTATATACTTATATTTATTAATACAAACAAGGAGTAAAAAAATGAACAACATTTCAAACAATAATAATCCACAAGAAAATATTCAAAATAATATACAAGGAGAGTCTAAAATGTTTTGTGTTAGTCAACAAAGTTTTACTGGTTGTGAAATATTTGAGGAAAAATCTTCTCCCATTAAAGAAAAAAGTAAATTAAGTAAGATAGGTAAAAAATTACCAGGAATAAGTAGTCAAGAGTGTTTTAGATTTAATCGAAATATTGATTTTAGTGTGCAAAGAAATGAACTTGATAGATACGGAGCTAGTGAAGTAGGCAATGTTTTGATTGGAGGTGCAGGACTTAAAGACTTGATGATTAACAGAGTACTTAAATATTTTGGAATGAGCCTACCTTTTGAAGAGAATTTGTATATGCTTAAGGGCAAAGAATTAGAGAATTTAGGATTTAGAGAATTTGTTAAAGCACATGGTGATGATATTGATATTTTGTATAAGAACAAATATGCCAACGGTGTTGATAAGTATAATTATTTCAAGAAAACTGGTAAATCAGAAATGTTTGTTGGATCAACAATTGATGGTTGGTTTATAAATAGTAACGGCACCGCAGAGCTTTTAGAAATTAAAAGCAGTGATTCTAATTATATGAGCAGTGCTATTGCTGAGTACAATAAAAATGGCAATTTTTTAAGCAGCAAATATTTTTTCAAATATTATGTGCAGGCGCAAATGCAACTAGCATGTACTGGACTTGAGTATTGTAATTTATTCTTTTTAATAGATGCAGCACCAGTTAACTGTAAGATTAAGAGAAATGATGACTTAATAGCAAAAGTGCTTGAGTATGTTCACAAATGCGAGACGGAAGCTTTTAACATAAGAACTCAAATATTTAAAAATAATAATATCAACTTACAAACATTAAATAATGATAATAATGAGGTGATAAAACTAGTTGAAGATTTAGTAGAAAGAAGTGAATTTTATAGGAATGGAGTTGAGTTTGATTGGGCAAGAGAATTTGTAGAATATGTTGATTGTGTAGACCTTGAAATTAAGGATAGGCAAGTTGCTGAAAATCTTGCATGTGATCTAATGGAGGTTGATAGTGCAAAAAAAGAATTAAACAAAATGCAAAACGAACACAAAAAAAGAGAAAAGTATCTTAAAGATATAATTAAAATGAAAACCTACAATATTACGAATATATGTCCACTAATTGAGCATGTAAATTATAGGTTTAGAGAATTTGTGTTCACTTTTGACTCTAAGAAAAGGGCAATATCAGATAGATTAAGTGGTTTATTGCCAACAAGTGAAACATTGCTTTTCCCAAGCAATATAGCATTTGCAAATAATGTCAGTGTCCCCATGTGAATGGGTGCACTAAAAAATTAAAGAAATAATTTAATATAGGAGAGGAAATCAATGCTTATTAATAAAATAAAACAAGACAATAGAACTTTAAGACCAGAGATACAAAGGTGGGGCTGTTACTTTTTGTGTCTACATTACTATACAAGTCTATTTAAGAAACGCGAATTTAATGCCTATGAGATAAATTCAGCATATTATAGATTTATAGGACTTGGCTACATCAAGAGTAATTGTTTTATTATAAATCCATGTATGATACTTAATTACTACGGAATTAGAAGTAGTGTAAGATATGAATCTTTAAATTATTTGGGTGCAGCCAATGAATTTGAAATAAGTGAAGTTAAAATCGACAAGGTTAATGGATATCACTTTATAGCAATAAGACATAAAGAAATATTATATGATTCACTTGACTTAAAGCCACGTGGAAAAATATTTAAAGTAACTTCAAAACGTATATTTAAACCAAAATAGTTTTTTTATAGTTTTAAATTATTTTTCATGCATTTATAAGCGTGAATTTTATTAGCAGCAGAGAGGCCGTAGATATTATCAATTTCGGAAGTTGAATGATATTTCATAAGTTCTTTAATTTGGAAAGAATTATAACCATTAGATTTTAAATATGAAATGAACAAATTTCTAAATAAATGAAGCGATTTATTAGCGCGAAATCCCGATTTTTTGAGAAGATTTTTAAATTTTTTGGAAATATTGATAATACTAATTTGATTGTCTTTAAATTTATGTTTGGTTTTTTGGAAAAGATAAGTACGTCGTAAGTCAAGATTTTTACTATTAAAATAATTTTCGTGGGCTTTTTGAATAGCCCGGAACTCTTCGGAATTGATGACAATTTCTCTAATACAAGTGACATTTCTTTTTTTAGCGATATTTACTTTTATATTGTAAAAAATTTCTCCAGTTTTACTTAATAAGGGAGTAATATCTTGCATTTTTACTTTTTGCAGTTCGGCACCTCTGCACCCACTTATTGCGAGTAGATGTAAAAACCAACCAGAAATTGGGTCAATTTGTTTTAATGTTTTGACACATTTTTCAATTATTTTGATAGCTTTTGGGGTCAAATAAAACTTAGGAGTTGGTTTTGAAGTTTCTTTTTTAGGGTTAGAAGAAATTTTTTGTGAATTTTTAAGAATTTTGTTTTCATTTACTACTTTTTGATAATCTTGTAATAGTTTGAGTATAGAATCAATACCGAAATTATTTAAATTAAAATAATTATTCATGTCCATAAAATCCTCTCCTTATAAGTGTTACTTTTAAATTAAGTAAAAGTAATAAAAATAGATAAAAAAAGTAATTTATATTGTACCAAAAACGAAAAATTTTAGTCAAATTTTGGGTGTTCTCATTGCATGCAAAATCTGAGCTGTAGGATGGCTGTAATAAAGAGAAGTGTCAATTTCTCGAGGTGTTGGATAAGAAAGACTACATACTTTATCTAATATATAGCAAAGACTCTGAAATTTAAGCCATATGTGTTTTATAGTCTTTTGTAATGAGCAGGACATTTGCAATGGAGAGATTTTGGGGAGTTGGTTAAAATTACATTTGCGTTTTGTTAATATGTAACAGCTGAATGTAACAAAATTATATATTTAAATCTTTGAAAAATTGTATTTATTATGTATTATGATATGATTGAGATTTATGGAGAGTATTATGAGTAAGAAAATGTTTATTATTTGTGTAGTTCTTGCGATGATAAGTTCTTGTAAAAATCATACTTTATCTATATATGATGAGCAAAGTAATGGCGAGGGGAAAGTTAAAAAAATAGAATTCTCTGAATTTACTGTAAAAATAAAATATAAAAAAGACAATAGCAGTAATTGGGAAGACTTAGGAACTTTGGTTGTAAGAAAAGAAGAAGATGGTATTGATACAGGGTTAAATGTTGGGAAGGGATACTCTGCTACATTCTTTTCATTAGAAGAGTCAGAAGTTAATAACTTTATAAAAGCAATGACTAAAGGTGGAACATTTAAAACTAGTTTGTATTATGGATATAAGGAAGAACAAAGTGGTGAAAATGGTATTCAAAATAAGGAGATAATAACAAAAATAGAAAAAATTGATGATTTTGAATATATTACATTTTTAGGAGATAAAATTAAGGATTCAGGAGATAAAGTTGTTGAATATGCAATACTACTAGAAGATCTTAAAAAAAATTTAAAATAGAAGTTAGAAGTATAGGGGAGAACAATTATGAATCAAAAAGCATTTATTATTTGCGCTGTTTTTGCGCTGATAATTTCTTGCAAGAATTATGCAACTAGTAAAGATTTAAAACAAAATCCAGAAGGGAAAATTAAAGGATTTTTAGATCCAACAAAGGATAAAATTACTTCAATTGGGCCAAAAGTAGATGAAGTAGCAAAAAAATTGAAACAAGAAGAAAGAGAATTAATGCAGGGCGATGATCCTAATGGCAGCGGAATAAATCCGCCACCAACATTACTAGAAAATGGTAACGACAATACACTAGTACCAATAGCAAAATCAGCAGAACAAAGTGGTGATCAAAAAGAAGAAAAATCAGGAAAAGTTGAAGAAAAAAAAGAAAAACAAAAACAAGAAGAAGAAAGACAAAAACAACAGGAAGAAGCTAGGGCTAAAGCAGAAAAAGAAAAACGAGAAAGAGAAGAAAAACAAAAACAAGAAGAAGAAAGACAAAAACAACAGGAAGAAGCTAGGGCTAAAGCAGAAAAAGAAAAACGAGAAAGAGAAGAAAAACAAAAACAAGAAGAAGAAAAGAAAGTTAAAGGCAGAATTAAAACACTTACAGATAAAATAAATGAGATAAACAGAGATATTGATGGTATAAAAGGTCAAACTAGCATAGGAGCAGAAGAAGTTAGAGATAAAATTACAGGACCCATATATGATGATTTTACTGATAGTAGTAGCTCTATACGTACAACTTGGGGAGATCTGGAATATGAAGAAGATTTAGAATTAGGAAGGCTATTAAAGGAATTGAGTGATGCTAGAAATACATTAAGAACTAAATTAAATGTAGACAATCAACCATATATTATTGATACTAGAAGCACTGAACCCCAATTAAAAGATAATGTAAGTGTTAGCGAAATTAAATCAGACTTAGATGAACTAAAATCAAAATTAGAAGAAGTTAAAAAATATCTTGAAAATGAAGATAATTTTGAAGAAATTAAAGAATATGTTGCTGGTAGTGAGGATAATTATGATGAAGAAGATTAATTTTAGATATAACTAAATTTTGTATACACAAAATAACAGCTAGTTGCAAGAATTGCTAGTTGTTATTTTTTTGTAGATTTCATTGTTATGAATATAGAAATGTTTTCTATCAAAGTTTCTATTCAAAAAGTGCCAAAAACTATTGTTAAAAATATTGTTTATTTATATACTTTCTAGAGTTATGATGAATATAAATGATATTTCAGATTTTTATGATAATTTATATAAGAAAACAAAAAAAGAAATAGATAAACTTATAAACAAGCTCTATTTAACTAGCCAAATAACTCTAAAGCAAAAAAGACAAATATACAGTGCTGTTGAAAAAATGCAAAAGTACGTAATAAAAACCGGAAAAAGTGTTTTTTTAGAATCGGAAAAAGAATTTGTTAAAGACACTTTGAAAAGAAAAAATCTAACAAAAAAATTTAAAAGTTTCAAAGTTGATTTTAGCTACAAGGAAGGAATGCTAGAAAAATGTTTAGAAAGATTAGGAGAAGATAAATCTATCGAATTTTTGATTTTTGTTTGTCAAATTCTTAATGGGATAAGAGAAAAAGTATCAGAATTAGACTTTCAAATAGATGCGATTAAAGAATTTAGAGATATTTTATTTTTGAGTATACACTATTATGATAAAAGACTTTTCACCAGTAAGAATCTTATGAATGAAATGAAATACTTTTCCGAAAAAGTAGAGTTAATTTATAGTTATATGCAATAAATTAGTGAACTGCTATTTCTAAATCAAAAATTATAGAAATAGCAGCGAACTAAATCAATAAAAGCTAACGAATATTCCCTGCTAAATATCAAGAAGTTATCAGTTTATGTTAACAATTAACAAATTGCTTTACTATTTAGAGTAACAAATTGTTACTTTTGTTATTTTAGAGGATTTTTTTGAAAAAAGTTAAAAGATCTTTTGATGATTATGTTGCATATTTTAGAGAAGGATCGTTAGATGATAGGGAAATAGCTAATAAATTGGGAGTTTCTAGGGTAAATGTGTGGAGAATGAGACAAAAATGGGAAAGTGGGGAAAATTCTGTTAGCGATGACTCTAGATTATCAATTAGTGAAGACACTCTTAAACACCTTTTGTCACAAACCTTTAGATCAGAAGTTAACGCTAGGAAAGTTAGAAGCGAATTGGATTTAGAGCGGGCTAATTTAGAATTAGGATTTATAAATGCATTTAAGCAATATTCTAGTATTGAGCTTGTTAGTATGCATACTAAAATAGAAAATTTAAGAGCCGAAATTGACGCTTTAAATAAAGCAAGTAGTAAAAAAAATAAGCAAGTTGTTAATGGAGAAATTAATTCTTTAAAAAGCGAGCTTGATGAATATATAAAGGAGTGTTCAATAAGAGAAATGGAGCTTTACTATGAATGTATGAAAAAACTTGCTACGGTTAATGAAGCTGAAAGCAAAAGTAACTACAAAAATAGTAAAGGGCACAAGTGAACTTATATCAAACAAAACTTTTTACAACACTACAAAAGGAATACAAAAATAAATATGGAGTTGATATATCACAATTTGTAAAGCTAACAAATTCTTCAATTAATTTTGCTAAGTTTGAAGAAGAACAGTTAACTTTAAAACAAAAAAATGTGATAAAAAGCATTCAAAAGAATAATGAGAAAAAGATTATACTCAGCGGCGGTATAGCTAGCGGTAAAACGTATCTTGCATGTTATCTTTTTCTCAAAAGTTTAATTGAAAATAAAAAGTTATACTCAAGTGATACGAATAATTTTATTATTGGGAATTCACAACGTTCAGTTGAAGTTAATGTTTTGGGGCAATTTGAAAAGCTATGCAAACTGCTTAAAATTCCTTATATTCCAAGACATACAAATAATTCATATATTCTGATTGATTCACTGCGAATTAATCTATACGGTGGAGATAAGGCAAGTGATTTTGAAAGGTTTAGGGGTAGCAATTCAGCACTTATTTTTGTCAATGAGGCTACAACTTTACACAAGCAAACTTTAGAGGAAGTCTTAAAAAGACTAAGGTGTGGACAAGAAACTATTATTTTTGATACTAATCCCGATCATCCAGAACACTATTTCAAAACTGATTATATTGATAATATAGCAACTTTTAAGACATATAATTTTACGACTTATGATAATGTTCTGCTCAGCAAAGGATTTATCGAAACACAAGAAAAGCTATATAAAGATATACCATCATATAAAGCAAGAGTTTTGCTAGGTGAATGGATAGCAAGCACTGATTCAATTTTTACACAAATAAATATTACTAATGATTATGTATTTACTAGCCCGATAGCATATTTAGACCCAGCATTTAGTGTTGGCGGGGATAACACTGCATTATGCGTTATGGAGCGGGTTGATGACAAGTATTATGCTTTTGTATTTCAAGACCAACGACCAGCCAATGACCCTTATATTATGAATATGGTAAAGACCGTTTTAGAGAATTTTAATGTACATACACTTTATTTAGAGGATAGAGACAATACAAAAGGTGCTGGTGGATTGACTCGTGAATACATATTGCTAAGAAATAATATGAGTCAATATTTTAGAATTGTCCCGGTTAAGCCAAAATCTAATAAATTTAGCAGAATAACAACGTTAATTACGCCGTTTACTTACAATAAACTTTACATTACGAAATACAGTAGCTCTTCTGTATTTAATGATATTTATTCGTATAAAGGAGATAACAAAACCCATGATGACGCTCTTGATGCAATATCTGCAGCATATTTGATGTTGTCTTTAGGATATAGAGAGAGAAGTGTTCACTTTGGCAATCAAAGATTTTTGTAA
>NZ_CP179519.1:0-30635 GCF_030437945.2 Borreliella kurtenbachii
ATTTTATTGACAAAAATATTAGTTTTTGCTATCATACATCTAATTTAATAAAGAGAAGTAAAACGGTGTGTGATTTAAGAAAAACAAAATTAATAGATAAGATAAGTTCACTAGAACTATATAAATATTCAATATTTTTTAGAAATTATATAGAAAATGTAGCAGAAGATTGTCTCAAGAACGGACTTGTTCTTGAGAGCGCTGACCACAATGTTAGCGAGGTTGAACTTGCTAGATTAAAGGTACAGCTTAAGAATGCTCTGCTTAATTGTATTATAAGCTACCGTTTTCATGGGATTGGCTATGTTTTAGTAAAAACCAAAGATACCCTAATAGATCTCGAACAACCCGTTAATATAGAATTACCTATTGGTTTTGAATACCTTGATTATGAATATGTAAGAGATTTGGGAGTTGATTTTGATCATATAACCTATAAAGTAAAATCCAACAATAAGAACAATTCTATAGACGCAGTTAAGATACATAAAAGTCGACTTATCATATATGAAAACTTTGATTATATCTTAAAAAGATATGTTCCTTGTTATACAGAAAGTTTTTTATTAGATATTTATTTATTTGAAAAGATATACGTTGAAATAGAAAGACGTATTGAAAACCACAATTTCTTGTTTTACAAAGATGAATCTTTAGTACAATTACAAGACGCACTCTCTAGCGCAACAACTTCTTTAAGTGCACTTACTCAGAGCAATAATGATAGGGGAAGTGGCATTTTATCTTCTTTTTTGAGAAAACAAAATTCAAACAATCATAGTAAAGATATTTCTAATTTAAGAAATCTTAATAACTCATTAGCACAGGAGCTTGCTAGGCTTAAGAGCAATCTAAATAATGAGGGAATGTTTTATACGGCTACTCCTAGTGCTAGTTTAGAGGTTATTAAATACGACCTTAGTTACTTAAAGGAGGCGTTAGCGTTAATTAAGGCGAAAATTGGGGCTGATACTAAAGAACCCTTAACTAGGAGTTTTAATGAGCAGGCTAAAGGACTAGGAAATGATGGTAAAGGTGATAGGAGTAATTATTACGATTTTTTAAAAGGCGTACAAGAACAGGTTGAGACCTCTTGTAACTTAAAACTTACAAAGTATTTCGGGCTTGATATGAAATTTAATTCGCTGATTATGTTAAGTGAAGAACAAAAAGTAGAAAGAGATATAAAGCTAATTGAGCTTTACAGTAAATATAACCAGCTTATACAGAGTAGTTCCTTTAATAATGAGGAGCTAGCGATGTTAAAAGAGAAATTATTCTCATTTTGAGAAAAGGAGTTAAAAAGTGACTGAGAAAGAAGAAAAAGAAGACTTGCAAGCACAAGATAAAGAAGAACAGCAAATTAAGGCTGATACTAAAGTTATAAGTGCGCAGGAATTTGAAGAGTACATGCGCTTTAAAGAACAAGCAAATAGTAAATCCAAAGAGACAAGTCGAGATTTAAGTATAAATGAGCGAATAACAAAAGAACTTGCAGAAGTTGAAGAGCGGGAGCGCATTGAAAAGCAATTATTACTAGAGGCTGAGCGAATTAATGAAATTGATACACTTGCAAAAGCGCATCTTAGCAACCATTTCAATAAGGAAGTGTTACTTGCAAAAGGATACACACTAAAAGACATTATGCAAGCACAACGCAGAGAACTTGTTCGCAAGTTTGTTCCAATTGAGCAAATTAAAGCTATTGCTAAAGCGTCAGATATTGGTCATATCGATGGGGAGATATTAGAACAACTTGTTTCTTTAGCAAAAGCGAATATTAAATTAAGAAAAAATGCGAGTAGCAATTCTTCTTCTGTTGACTCTATTAAGGGCAATATTGTTGCCAAATCAGAAGAGAGAGCAAGTTTGCTTGATTCTAATTTTGTTCCAATTAATTTTACAGAATTTGTACAAGCGATAAGTAATACTTACAAGCAAAGACGAATTCAATTTTATGAAAATCTAAAAAGACATAAAAGAACAAGTATTGCTTAAAGGAGTTTTTAATGAGTGATATTACAAAAATTAAAGAAGAGTTTAATAAAAAGTTGCAGAAATTAAAGCATTAATGAAAAATCCCCAACAAGATTCTGGATTACTTAGCAATTCTATTGATTTTAGAGACAAAAACCTAATTTTTTCAAATTCTGATGGAGTGTGCACTAGCAGTAAAGACAAAATAGAAAATTATCCTGCTAAAGGATATCCGTACAAGCGTGGAGTTAAGCTTAGTTTTGGCGATGGAACAACAGAACTAGAAGTTGAGGCTGGAGGTGGAGACGATTTATATGGAGTGTGTTCCGATATAGATGAGTTTAGCGGTATGGCAACTGTAATTCCAATTACAAATAACTTTACTGGGTATTTAACGCTTAAGAAAGAAGGACAAAATGGTGTAAATCCAGGAGATAAATTAAATTTTAACCAACATGGGGAACTTGAAAAAACCACGGGGGCTCAAAAGGCTGTTAATGCGATAGCGCTTTCAAAAGCACATAAATTGACCGAAGATTTATTTATAGTGCTTGCTAGTGTATTTGGGAATAGAGCTATTAAAGGGTAATTAAATTATGGATTTAAAAGGTAACGGGCAAGTTGAAAATCTTGACGCTGTTGATAACCCGCAGTTAGATTTAGAGGTAAAAGCTCCTGCTGCTCCTAGGGCTAAACGGCAAGCAAGACAAGCTGAAGATGTGCAAGCAAAAGATCCCTATTTGGATGCAATTAACGAACTTGATGATGTCCTTTTGAAATTCAAAAAACATGTAAAATCGATGAGTTCGATTGAAAATAAGGTTTTTAGCAGTTCAAGCAGTTGTTTTAAATCCAAAAATGAGCGAGCTGATGTTTATACATTTGCGTGTTCAAGTTATTCAGACAAAATAGAGGAATACCATTACGATCCAGCAAATAGTTTTCCATACAAGCGTGGCGTTAAGCTTGTTCCAAAAGAGAACTCTATATATGTGGAAGTTGGAGCTGATACTGATATGTATGGGATATGTGTAGATGTATGTGAGTTTAGTTGCACTGCGTATGTATTGCCAATTACCAATAACTTTGAGGGGTACCTTGTTACAAGAAATCCGAGCATAAAAATAGGAGAAATATTGGATATAAATAACAATGGGGTTATTATCAAGGCTGGTGGTGGGCCGCCAACCGTAATTAATGCCTATGCCTTATCTGATTCATTTACAATCAATTTCGCACCTGAAGATGGAAATCAAGATCAAGCTAGATATCCTAGGCAAGAGTATTCTATTAATTTGATAAAAGTTGCAATTTTTGGCAATAGAAGCCTTGAGAAAATAGTAATACCTGACGGTGGTTAAGCCTTGGGCGAATAAAAGGAGGTAAATAAATGGGAGATACAACGCAATTAGTAAAAGAGTATCAAGAAAAGAGAAGTAAACTTGAAAAGTTCATGAAAAATCCCCAACATGACGCTAGTTTGCTTAGCAATTCTAATGAATTTAGAGACAAAAATGTAGAATTTTTTGCTTCTGGAGGCACTAGAACTAGTAAGTTTGACAAATTGGAAAATCATCCATTTTTGGGGTATCCGTACAAGCGTGGAGTAAAAAGAGTTATTCAAGAGGCTCAAGAAAATCAAATTCACTATGAGCCACATGTTGAGGCTGGTGGAGGTGAAGACTTATATGGAATATGCATTGACATAGATGAGTTTAGTAAAACAGCCACTATTGTGCCAATTACCAATAATTTTGAGGGCTACTTAGTAGCAAAAGATTCTACGGTTAAAGTAAAAGACAAACTTGTTTTTAATAAAGACGGTGCCCTTGAAAAGGTTACTGGAGCGCCAAATAAAGCAACTATTAATGCAACAGCATTGACTGATGCGAAACAAATTAGCAATGAAGTTTATTTGGTAAAAGTAGCGGTATTTGGAAATAAAGCTATAAGTAGAAATTAATAAAATTTGGGAGGATTTAATATGGAATTATTTGATGAAAATTATTATGCAAAAGCTGTGGCTAATATCATAGGAGAAGTTAAAGATCCTATTATGTATAAATGGTTTTCACCTGATCAAATTGAAGATGTTGATCTACAAATGGGATATCAAAAAACCTTAAAATGGGACGCGTTTTTAAATGCTAATCCTACAACAATTGCCAATGAGGTTAATACTATCTCAACTATTGGTTTTAGTTCTGAAGTGGTAAGACTTAATTATTTAAAATTACAATACAAATTCAGACATTTAAAGCAGACGTCTGAGAAATTTTATACTTCGGACTCATATATTGGGGACATTAATAATAATTTACTGCCCTTTGCTCAAGCTTATAAACTTGCAAGTAGTGAAATTATTAAACTTATAAATCACTTTGTACTAACGGGTACCGTTTCGATTCAAAAAGATGGAAAAAATCAAAAACGCCTACTTCCTAATATGTATGGACTACTTAATATGCCTGAGCAGATAAAAGAAGAAGTTGCTAGTGGTGATAAAGATAAAATGGATAAAATCTTTGAAAAGATTGAGGCGGGACTTTCAAAGTTAGAATTAGGAGATGAATTTTCCACTCCTATGATGGTAATAGTTGACCCAGCAACTTCACTTAAACTCGTAAAACCATACGCAGCAGGACAGGGTGCAGCAAGTAGCTGTGAAAAATGGGAAGATGTTTTAATTCAGACTATTAAGGCTATTAATAATAGAGAAGATGTTTATATTGAAACTTCAAACTTGCTAAAACATAAAATACTCATTTATCCACTAAATTCTGAGCTTATTAAATTTAAGCCTAGCAAGTATATGCTACCCACACCGAATGAACAAGTTGATAAAGACTCAACTGATATTGCTCATTCATACATTGATTTTGTTTTAGGCGGTCTACTTGCTACTAGAAAAACTATTTTGCAAGTTAACATAAAGCAAAGTTAAAAGTATAAGGTAAGTGAAAATGAGTGAACAAGAAAACTTGCAAGCACAAGCTGAGGGAGAAGAAGAACTTTTAGTGACAAAACTTCATTCAGAAGTGTTATTGCTATTAGGAATAGACCAATTTGCACTAAGTAGGCAAAATTTTCTACTTCATTTATCCTTACTACAAGCTATTCTAGTAACACGCGGCATTGATGCCAGTTCACTTACATATGAACAAATATTTTTACTTACTTTCTACCACATGGGTTGTCAATTAAGAAAACAGGGAGTTGTTCGAGAATTTGAATTTGATAGGATCAAAAAAGAAAAATTCAATGAACTTGAACTTGATTATTATCCTAGTAGTAGTGGGGGCGAAGAAGGCGGTGAGGGGGGTTGTGGATCAAATAAGAATTTTTGTTCACAACTTGATGCATTTTTAGAAAAACTAAAAAGAGAAACTTCAACGCCATCTTGTGTGGGGGTTGTCTAATGAATGGTGTTAGAAAAAGACTTTCAGATCTGTCCTTTCGCATGATCAACGTATTTAAGGACCCGCAACCCTTAAAGTTTTATAAAGGCACTATTGTAAAGCTTGAAAATGACTCTTCTTATCAGAGAGTATTTGATAAAAATAAGTACACTAAATTCGCAGGAGTTATTATTGACATACGGCCACAAGAACTTGCAATGCTTTATGACTCTGATATGTCTGATATTCAAGGGTATTCTAAACTTTACACATATCAAGACCTTAACTATGAGCTTAAAGACCGAATATCAATTGCAGATTTAGTTTACTTTGAAATATTTAGTATTGACTCTTCAATCGGATATTTTACTTTGGTTTTAAAGGAATTTATATGGACAAGCTAGAATTTAAAATTGAATTGGAAATTGGGTGGTTTGGTGGTCGTGCGGGTATTGCTAAAATGCATGAAAAAGGGAGTAGCAATTTACCAGCAAGAAAACATTTAACCAAAATTGCTAGTAGCTCTGAGTTTAGAGAATATATCAATAATAGCTATATAAATTCTAAGTTTAATCTTGACCCTAAATCGGGAATGGAGGCTATTGGACAAGCTTTTGTCAGGTACTATGAAAATTATCTACTATCAGCACAAGTCACTCCAGCCTTAAAGGCCAATACAATCAAAAGCAAGTTTAAACGGGGTAGTAACACTGCAGCAATTCCACTTGTTGATACAGCCAAAATGTTATCAGAGATTACTTATAAGGTAACAGTTGAATGATTTTCACTTTAAATATGGTATTAAATCATTTAACCCAAATATTTAAAGGGTTTAAGGCGTATGCAACTGAAAATAATTTTGAGTGCGATATCATAAATACCTACAATCATCCATATCTTTCAAAAATCACAGCTGCTAGCTCAAATATAATAGCATTGAAATTTGATGGCACAGAAAATCTATTTGATCATAATTCTAGAGCCGGTGCATTTTATGAGAATGCTTTGGAATTTAGTGTAAATTTTCAAGTATATATTATTGCAATAGTGTTAAACGCTCAAGATTTTGACGCTAATTCGCGTATGTTGATACTTTATAGTATGCTTAGTGACTTTCTACATAATAAAGCCCATAAGTATACTTTAGAAAGTCAATCTCAACCCGAATATATTAGCCAAATCAACCTTTATATTTATCCAATATCTAATATGCAAACAGTTGGGCTTATTAATTTAGGCACAAAATATAGCAACCATGCATACAGTGCATCTATAGCATTCAATGCTAGTGTAAAAACAATTGAAATTTTAAAGGAGGAATACAAAATTGCCGCAAGATACAATTAGTGTAAGTTTTATTGACTCTAGGATCCAAGCTAGTAGGCCTAATTATTACAATCCACTCTTGGTTTACAAAACAGCTAAAATCAAAGTTAACAAAGATGCTGCTAGCTATAAAATATTGAATTTAACCGTTAATAATTATGAAAAACAAATTGAAACTTTAGAAAAAGATAATGGAAATGGCGAAGATCAGTTTGGAAAAGAAAAAACACTGCTTAAAACCGCAATGTTAAATTTTTTTAATTCAAGTGAAGAGTCATTAAAATCAGTCGATCTTTTCATTTATAAGGATAAGCCTGAAGAGCTAAAAAATTATCTTAAAGTACATAGGCATTCTTTTGTTGTACTTATTAACACTGAAGGCGATGCGTCAGATGATGGGCTTAAAATTTACAAAGATGACTATAATAAATTCAAAATGCCTTCAACTTTTTTTGTATTCTCAACTAAAGAACAAGAAATAAAAGAACTATTTAAAGATAAGGGCAATATTGAAAAAGAAAGAAATATTGTTGTTTACAGTAATAATAAAGACAATTTACACCTTAAATTTATAAGTCAATATTTGCATCAATCAAGTATTTTCCATGCTGTAAATCCTTATGGCATGCCGCTGGCTGCTACACCGCTTGTTGACGACACTGTAATTGGAAAGTTGCGAACTGCAAAAATCAACTTTTACTCACTTCTTAATGAAACTGGCCTTGATGGTATGCCTGCTTTTAAAGAGGGTGTTGATTTAGCTGGAAGTCCAATAGACGAGATTTTCACTTATCATTATATAAAAAATGAAGCGATTATTGAGCTTATTAGAATTTGGAATAAAAACAACAGACAAAATAGCAAATTATCTGCACTACAACTTAGTGGCTCTAGAGATAATGCATATACTTCAGCAATTGAGTGCCTACTTAAACGGTTTATTGATAGAGGGTTGATAATAGAGTATAAGAATTTAAGTCTTACTATTTCTCCTACACCACAACTTAAATTAGAACTTAGTGTGAATATTACTTATAACTTTAGCATTAATGCTGTTGCTTTAGTAATTACTACTCAAGATATAGTTGATTATCAAAACAGTTTAAGTGCTTAAAAGGGGGGCTAAAAAATGCAATTTTATGATTTAAGAGAAGTTTATTTTTCAATTGGTGGTACGCAGTTACATAGTGGCAAGCTAGAGCTTACAAGCGAACCTACAACAAGAGCAGTGATTAGTAGTGAAGATAAAGGTATGCCTGTAATAAGCTTAAGAGATCCCAAAACGATAACTTATGTTTTCAATATTGAAGTTACACTAGGCAGTCATGACTACATTTTGTTAACTGAACTTTCTGATGAACAGTTTTACAACATGGATGTGAGAAAAGAGGACAAAATGCTTGATTTAGCATTCAATGATAGAATTGCTACCAAAATTATTTCTAATTATGCAATTTTTACTGAAGAGCCTTCAAGAAGTTATTCTGCTGAGGCCGAAAAAGTATCTTTTGAAATTAGGGCTATTAATTGCCAAAAATCTAAACCGAACAACACTTAAAAGGAGAGTCTTATCATGATAATGAGATATAAAATGAAAATTTTAACTAAAAATAAAACCTATGAATATCCACTAAGAGTATTACCGGTCTATGAATGGGATAGAGTACTCGGATTTAATCAAAGTGACGCTATTTTAAAGCTTAATGAGGTCAAATACTTAAGAGAAATTACAAGCTTAATGATAAGTCCAAAATTTTTAGACGAATTCTATTTGATTTTGGATCAAAATAGAGAATTTATTTCTTATTATAAGGACTATCTTATTGCAATAATTTACACTGCACAATTTAATACTTTTCATTTAGACAATGATCTAAAAAAGCCCGCTTTAGTATATTTGAGTGAGTATGAAAATAATGTTGGTGATTTTGTTACTTTTGACTATATCAATGAAAATTTTGATTATGAAAAAGTAGCCACTTCACTTTCATCAATTACATCAAATTCCAATGAGCCGGTTGATAAATGAGCAAGAGAAATAAAGATATTGATAAAGCTATTGCAAGTCTTAATGAGACTAGAAAAAAGTATTTTAACTTGCTTGACGAGATTAAGAACGACAAATACTATTTTCCAGTAATTATGAATATTTGCTCATACGACTCGGTTAAGAAATTGCCTTATGATGAGCTTTTAGAGGTCAATAGACTTGCTGATATTAAATTAGAAAAAGAATTGTATGAATTAATTTTAAGCAAGTGAGGGCTCAGTGAGCGACAAATTCACCATTAAATTTAAAGGTATTCTTGATCATGCTGCAACAAAAAAGGCTATTGAACAAGATATTTCCAAAATGGAAAAATATCTTAAACCTAAAAAATCTAGTTTAGGGAGTACTAAAGATATTGTAAAGAATAATTTGTCGGACAAGAAAAAAGAACTTAACAGACAATCTAAATTCGAAAGCTTAAGAGAGCGTGTTGAGAAATATAGACTTACACAGACTAAAAAACTTATGAAACAGGGCATGGGTTTTGAAAAAGCCAGAAAAGAGGCTTTCAAAAGATCTTTAATGTCTGATAGAGATAAAAGACGTCTTGAGTTTAAAGAACTTGCAAAAGAATCAAAAGCAAAAAGTAAAATGCTAGCGGCCTCTCAAGGAAAAGGCCTTGTTGCCAAAATTGCAATAGGTAGTGCTCTTGGAAATGTCATTGGCAATGCTGTAAGTAAAGTTGGAGGCGGGATTATTGGGTTTGTTACAGGATTTATTAAAAAATCAGTTGTAGAAGTTTCTAAAAAAGAAAAAGCTCAAAAACTCAATACCGCATTTTATACAACAGAACAACGAAAAATACTTATGGGAGATGAAAAAGAAAAGGGTATTTTTCACGGGAAAAAAGGATTTGAGCGTGACTTAGAAAAAGAAGAATTTTTGCGTCATTTTACTCTAGTCAAGGGCACTCTAACAGAAATGGACAAGTTAAATGGAACTAATTTAAAAAATACAGGAAATTTTATGGCCGAACTTGTATCTAGCGGTCAGGCTAGCATGGAAGAGGCTGCAGCAGCTATTGATGATTATCTTAGAGGAAATGGAGACATGCTTTATAAGATTATGGTAGGCACAACAGTCGGCTGGAAATATACACAAACAGCCAAAGATAACTTTCAAAAATCCGCTATGCACAAAGATTTTGGATTTAGACTTACTGAATTACAAAAAGTGGCTGCGGATTTTCATTCTTTTAATCTTACTGAATTTGCCGGAGAGAAGGAAAAAATTGATAGCAATTTGATCAACCTTGAACAATCTCTTATGGATGTGACTGCTGCAGGCATGGAGCCAGTGCTTAAAGGAGCTTCAGAAATAATTGAATGGGTTAAAGGAATTATGAAAACCTATGAACAAGGAGGCATTACTGGAATTATAGGCAACATGGTTTCAGCTATTGTAGATCCTATAATTCAGCCATTTAGAGATTTATGGGCAATGATTGAAAATAGCTGGCTTGCGAAACAAATATCAAAACTAGCAAGTTGGTTTAAATAAAATGATTGGGAAAAGGTAGATAAAAAGGCAATTCTTATGAAAATTAACAAAAAAATTACTAATAATAATGATATTGAAACTAAGAAAAAAATCATGGAGATTACTTATATAGTAAGAGATGTAACAACCCAAATATTTGCTCTTTTTGGTGCAGATAACTTTTTGGTACTATTCCCAAGAATGGATTTAAAAGGTTTTGGATATGTACCACAGTTGTTTTTTATAAAACCTAAAAATCAGCTAATATCACGAACTTATAACACTAGCTGTTCTAAAAGGCCTATAATCAACTATTATGATAGAAAAGCAGAATATGTCAGCTACAATCCAGTAATGACTGGAGAACATATTTCATTAAGCAGTGGAATACTCACATCTTTATATAAAGATATGCTTTCTCTACTCAAAATGACCGTTTTTGGCAACACTCTACTACGTTTTGACGCTCATCTTGTAAAAGAACAACTAGCTAATCGAATACAAGCACAAGTTCCTTTTAGTATATATAGTCCGACTTTTGGCCTTAAAGAATTAGCTGTAATTACGAGTCTTTCGTTTAAGGACACTCCTTTTATTGATGAGGTTGAAGTTAGCCTATCAATGGAAATAGTGAAAACATTTGCATTAGAACCATATAAAGGATAAAAAATGTTGCTACTACAATATGATTTTAAAATTGAATTTTACAATGTAGATACATCAAAAAAATCAATTGATGGAACTCCTTTTCCAAAAAAAATTCCTAAAATTACAATCAATACACAAGATGGAATTCATGTTGATATTACTATATCTAATAGGTTTTCATCAGAATTAAATACTATAAGTTCCAAACAAGCAAAAGTTGTACTTTGGAATCTTCCTTTAGATTTCACCGACGACATTAAAGTGGGAGATATAGTAAAAATATATTATAAGAAATTTGCTCATGAAAAAAATTTTGATTTCATAATGGCAGGTACTTTAGAACCCCCCATGAGTACTGATTATCCCGGCGGAGATTTTAGTGTAGAGCTTGAAGTTCGTCTATTAACTAAAAGCAATTTCTTTAATCGAGAGTTAAAGAATAAAAACTTCAAGGGCAAAACAGTGCAGGAAGCAATAGAATCTGTATTTCCTAATCGCAATATCATTAATATGGATAAAAAAGATCGCCTTAAAATCATTGACAAAAATTTTTATGCCGCAACACCAAAAGAGTTTATTGAAAAAATAAAAAAAGGGAAATACGTGGATAACATAATAACTGATGTAGGTTATCACAATTTTGAAATTGAATGCAATTTTATATTTATTAATTACAAACAAGTGGGGAAAAATATTCACTACGAGGCATTAGAAGATTATGGTCTTGAATTTATACCACAACAAGAAAGTGATATCGATCCTGAATTCAAGATAAGGCGTATATATTGGAACGCTCAAATATTTTTCACACATAAGCTAAGAGTTGGTGATAAAGTTTCTTTTAGGGATGGGTTGGGAAAAGTTGTCAAAAACACTATATTAGAAACAAGTGCAAGACTTAGTAACACAGGGGATTGTTCATTAACACTTAAGTTATATGACGCCTCTAATTTTGCACCGATGCCTGCGTAATAAAGGAGTTAGAATGGATATTGACTATGCAATTTACAGAATGAGCCAGCGTATTTATGGAAATACATTGACACAAGAGGACGTTAAAAATTGGATTTATTCAAACATTTTTATAATTAAAATTGGTACTGTAAAGGAGTTTAAACAACACACTCAAGAAGCTATTGTTACAATACCCGAATTTGAAGATTTAGAAATTCACACAAAAAATATCTCTAATATCAGTTTAGAACTATCAAAAGGTGATTGCGTTCTACTACTTCAATCAAGCGTTAATATTTTTGATAAAAATGACGATATTCACTTTGACAAACATCATTTTTATATACTTAGTGCAATTAGCCCAAAAACATTAAATCTAATCTCTGATACTGTTAAAATTAAAGCAAACAATAACATTGAAATAGCTAACCAAACAACTAGCTTAAAAACAATTCTCAAAAATATTGTAAGTGCTATTGAGGGTATAAAAGTCGTACCCACACAAGGAGGCCCAGTAATTGAATCAGTCAGTCTAAAAATAGCAACCACTAAAATTAATTCTGATATCAACAGTTTGTTTAAGTAATTTTTGCTAATTATGGTATAATTAATAGTATGGATTTAAGATTAGGCAATAATTTTGAATTGGTATTTAATAACGATTTATCACTTGTTGATGGAATTGAAGAACAAAAACAAAGATTTTTGATATTTTTAAAAACCTTAAGGGGTAGTTTAAGCTATGCTCCTCATTGGGGACTGGACTATTTCTTGCTTTTAAAACTGTTAAAAATTAACAATCTTCACGCTGTAAAAAATTATTTTCACGAAATATCTAAAGAACTTAACCTAGATTTAATAAACATCTCAACTACTATACAAGACAATAAAGCACACATATCCTTTTTTTTCTCAGGCGATGTTTTGAATATGGAGTTTAATTTATGAGCATAGTTTTTGATTCTGATTTTGGCATTTTAAAACGTACAATTAAGGATATTGTAAGATCGAAAAGAGAATATTTGCGTGTAAATTATGGGATTAATATTGATGATAACCAAAGCTCAATTTATAACATTATTGCGTCTTCTTTAGCATTAATTGAAGAAGAAATAATTAATGAGCTTAATCTATTTTTTTCTAAAATGAAACCGGGTGGCACTTATTGGGCTGCTATTGAAGAACACATTTCTTCTAAAAGCACAACTTACAGTGCGGTTCGCAATGCTTTACTTAATCTTGATGGGATTGAGTACACCAATATTAAAAGTGCAGCTGGTAAAGCCAATATATATCTAATTCTAAAGGAAACTTTACTAGATAATAGTAAATCTAACATTAACAGTCCTGAATTTAAAGCAAAACTTTGGGAAACATTATATCTAACAACCCCTAGTGGTACTTTACTTGAGGGAGACATAGAAATTGATGGCCTCAATTCAACTGGTCAACGCAAATCCTACAAAATATCACTAGGAAAAAGAAAATATGTTTACATGAAAGTAAAGTATAAACTTGACCTTAAAAACTACCTCTACTTAAACATAGATTCTCAAATTAGAGATATATATTCTAGGATTATTTCAAATAACTATTCTGATATGGGAATTAGCTTTGAATATCAAGACTTTTTTGCTCCAGTTAATGAAGTTAAAGGAATTAAGTTTATGGAAATAAGTGCTTGTATTAAAGATGCAGACACTGAGAGTATTGCAAAAATTACTGATAGCGATTTTAAAAAAAATCAAGATATTTCTATTACTGATGATACAATGCTACTTTTCAATACTACAGATCGATTGCTTATTGATATGGATAGTTAACAAATATGAAAATATCTAATTTATTTAATGGCACTGAGATTCATAAATTTATACGTACAGAAACAGAATATGCACAAGCACTACTTAATGAGCTTAAGACTCTTAATTCCAACTTCATATCCATTAATGCAATAGAAAATATAAAATCAAGATATATTGCAATATGGATATCTCAAGTTTTATCTATCTTTTATGCAAAAACTCAAACTTTACGAAGTATTACAAGCAATATTAATAGCGTTATTTTTGCTTTACGGCATATTGGTACTGATGAGTCATTTAGACTGATTTTCAAGACCTTTTTAAATGTGGACATTGAAGTTACTACTCCTGAAGCTGGGGTTATTGATATCTCTTTAAAAGGGGTAATAAAAACAAACTTTACTACCTTTATTTCGCCTAGCACTAAAAAAGGGAAACGTCTTAAAAAGATATTACTTAGAGAAAAGAAACCGGGATATGCTGCATCGAAAAAAGCTTTAGTATTTAACTCACTTCCTAAAGGATATGATCATTCAATTTATGCTTTTATTAAGAGAATTATTCCTATTGGTAGAGTTCTCAAAATTAATAATACAGATGGTAACAATATTATAACTTTTAACAACTAAGGAGGTTTTATGGCTGATGATCAAGAAAAATTACTGATTGATGAAGAAGAAATAGTTCAAATAAAAGATTTAAATAAGGTTACGACCGTTAACAATACTGATCTTTTACTGCTTGATGATGGAGCTGCAAGCAGCAATGCTATCACCTTTAAAAACTTCTTAAAAACCGTTAATCACCAAACATTTAAAGGCGAAGAGCTAGGCTATTTTAAAGAGATAATTAAGTCTACAATCGCTACTGAACTTGTAGCTGATAAAGATTTTATAAAAAGCATTTACGATTTAATCGTTGACAAGCTAATTGAGAATGAATCTAGTAAACTTTCAAATCTTTATGGAAAAATAAGATCTTCCCTTGAAAGTGGCATATCATCTACCACTCTATCTAAAGATGACTATCTTTTAACACTTCGTCTTTTCGGCACTATTCAAAAAACACCCGTTCCTAAACAACTGCTTGGCTTACCATCCGAGTATCTTCCTATCGGCAATAAAACTTCAGGTACTGCCTTCTATCCGCATGAATACAAGGGTAAAAGAACGATTATTAATATGGACGATTACGGTGATGTAACTCTTTATTGTAATAAAAGTAGTGACGATGATCCAGTTTACCTTGATATTGATATTGACATAAAACACCAGAGCAATGGGAGGAAATCATTACATGTACGGTATTCCGATGAAAGTCAAAAAAACCTAGTTTATCTGCATCAGGGCTCCTCTTCAGTATCTATTCGAGTTCCTATGTACAAAGGATGGTATATACAAAAAAGAGTCCACATATCAGGAAATCCGGTCCCATATTTTTGCAAATTATAAAATTTTTAGCAAAAATTATGGTTTTGATATATAATATACATATAAAACTAAAAAAATTAAAATGAAGGATTAAAAAATGGATAGTATTAAAATAACCGAACTTCTTATCAATTTAAATGAAATTAAACTTATAGCCGTAATGATTTTTGTAACAGTACTGGTTTTAGGAGTGTTAATTCTTCTTAAGCCTTTATTAAAAGACATTTTGACTATTGTAATAGGCAAGCTTTTTAAGAATGGCAATGGGAATGGCAAAAATCACATTAAAAAAAGAGATTAACTTATGAAATTATCTAAAGATAATGTTGAGCTTGGACTTACATCTTTATCAACCCTTATTGATATATTTTCTAAATTTGAAGATGAATTTGATGAAATTGCACATAAAGGATTCTTTTTGCTTTATGAGCTGTATTCTCATTATAAATTAATCTATACAGCAAATATGGAAAGACTTGAGAGTGCATTAACCCCAACAATAAATAAAGCACTCGCTCCATTAAATGAAAAAATCAATCAATGCATTGATTTAGTTAATTCTAATGAAAAAAATCTCAAAATATCTAATGATCTGAAATTCAATCGGGAAGGAACCCCTATCTATAAGGAAAGACCAAATAATGCAAAATAACACTATTGGTTTGGGGCTTAATTTACTATCCAGCTTAACTAATATAGCTAAAACTGATACAAACATAGATCATAATTACATCAATACTTTTAGTAAAGTAATAGACTTTTTCTACAAAACATATATAAGCACACTAAAATCTATGGAAACAGCTGCGTCAATGAAAATATTTGAAGAAATACAAGACATTTTAAAATACAATATTGAGATAATAGAGGCTATCTCTGCTGACAAAAATAAAAAAATTATCACTTCACTTAAAGCAACACGCAACAAAATTATGAAAGAATATATCAAAATGCTTAAAAGGAGTGAAAATGCTTAAGAAATTGCATTGTCTACTAATTGCTTTACTATTGTGTTGTACTACTATTGCCAACCTACCAGAAGAGCCAAAACCTCCAATTATTCAAACACTAAAATATTTAGCCAAATATGAAACACAACTTTCAGAGTATGTTATGTACCTTGTAACATTTTTAGCTAAAACAAAGGTTAAAGTTAATGATCCAAATTATCCAGAATATCCTTATCCAGACTTATCAACATTAAAAGACGAACACTCTATACCTGCGGTAAGACATAATATAAACATATATTTAGAGTACATTAAAAAAACAAAACCAATAGCGGAAAAAGTATATAATAAATATTCCCAATTAAAAATGTAAATTACAAAAAGGTTTTTCTTGCAAGAAATTCTACTTTATAATCAAATTGGCTCTTATAATAGAAGAAAATCTAGATATTAGATTAAAGCAAATGTAATATCTAGATTTTAACATTTTTAAGATGAGTATTTATTAATTAATTTGTACCTTCTTCTAGGAATTTTATTATTTTCTCTATCTGCTCTACAGCTTTTGTAGCCATTTCTTGTCCTTTATTACCAGCAGTATTATTTCCATAGAGCGGTACAGTTACTCCAACCAATTTCGCTTCTGACCATATATTTTCTTTATTATTCTCCTTATTATCAAAACCATCAATTTTTTCTTTAGCTGCTTTTAACGCTGCTAATTTAGCTGCCAATTTATCATTAAATAGCTTTTCTAAAGCCAATAATTTTTCTTGAAGCTTTGTATCATTTATATCTTTAAACTTTTCTTTTAATTGATTTATCTTATCTTTATACTCATTAAATTTTTTGTGATTAGTCTTTTCGTTAAGAGTTGAAACGCCTGACATTAATAAATTTATTTGATTTTCTTCTTCTGCGTATTGATTCTTTTCTCCTACGTCTGCTTTACAAGCCATTACAAATAACATTAATATAAAAAATAATTTAACTGTATTTTTATTTTTCATTAGTTACTCCTATATTTAATAATAATGAAATTAAAGCTAGCGCAACATTCAAAAAATATGAATCTCTCAATTAATCTCTTTAATGATTTATAAAAATAGGCTCTATAATTACAAGAATAAATTTTATTTTTACTTAACATATTGTACTAGAGATAAGGGAAGGAAATGAAAATGAAAATCATCAACATATTATTTTGTTTATTTTTACTAATGCTAAACGGCTGTAATTCTAATGATAATGACACTTTAAAAAACAATGCCCAACAAACAAAAAGCAGAAAAAAACGTGATTTAAAAAAAGAAGAAGTACAACAAGAAAAACCAAAATCTAAAGAAGAATTGCTTAGAGAAAAGCTATCTGAAGACCAAAAAAAACAACTTGATTGGTTAAAAACCGCTCTTACTAAAGACGGAGAATTTGATAAATTTTTAGGATATGATGAGTCAAAAATAAAAGAAGCGCTTGATCATATAAAAAGTGAACTTGATAAATGTACTGGAGAAAATGCAGAAAATCAAAAAACCACTTTCAAAGCCGTGGTTGAAGGAGCACTTGGCAGCGGTATAAATGATTTCAAAAATAGCGCAAGTAGTACTTGTGAAGCCCAGCAAGCTCAGTAGTAATATAGCAGCCCCCATAATGGGGGCTTTACCATGTAAAAATCTTGCTATGCTGCAAATATCTCATCAAAACGTTCGTATTCTTTTAAGACACTAAAGAATATTAATGGACTAGGGCCATAAATAGTCCTCTTAAACGCCATAAACTTTTCAAAATCTTGCAAATCCTTTAATCTATTGTTTTTCTTGAAATAGTTTTTTATAATCTCCGCCCAATAGTTTACACTCTTAAAATCACTATTTTTCTCAAAATACGAGATTAAATCAGATTCAATTTTCTTGATATCATCAAAATTATTGGGGGCTATATTCTGAATAAAGCTTATTTTTTGAATAATTGAGTTTATATTATCTTTTGTTGTAGGGCTATTTACCCAATTTTTTATATTAGACAACGCTTCTTTAAAAATACTGTAATAATAAAACCTATCTTTTTTTTGTTCTTGCTTAATATCTCTTTTCTGGTTTTGAATAGTGTTATTTTTCTGAATTTGATTAATCTCTTGTTTTTGTTCCCTTTTTTGTTCTTGTTTTTGATTAACACTAGATTGCTTATTAGGCATAGAATTTTTGTTTTCATAATTATTGTAAATAGGCGCTGCATCAGTATCCATTTCACTTTTTATGTTAAGACATGCAACTAAAGCGTACCTTTTAAAATAAGTAATAGCTGAACCAACAAATTGTGGCAATGTATTTACATTTTTAGAACCATTTTCACTATTCCATTGTAATTTTTCTGTATGAATTCGCGTATCAAATGACTCTCTGTACCCAGTACTTGTACTGTAGAATGTAGTCCTAATATAATCAACTATGCCATATTGACCCTCTACAGAAATTGGAAATTGCCTAAACATAAGATCCAAATTGTGCTTTTCAATAACGTTTTCAATTTCTTCTAATATGTCATTGAAATCCTGATATTTATATCCATATCCTTTAAGACTTTTGTCAATACGTGGCAAGTTCTTCATTAGGGTTTTCATGTCTCTTAAGAAGTCTATTTCTGCTTGAATATTATTTTGTATTTCTTGATTATTATTGTTTGACATGTTTGTCATTTTGTTTTCCTCCGATTATTGATATTTATAAAAATAAATATATAGCAAAAACTATTTTTGCCAACTTTTTTACAAAAAATTTTACAAAAAAGAAGTGGGACTTAACTAAATCCTTTTACCAAAGAACTTAGTTAAGCTCCCACTATTATTTTTTCAAATTTCAATAAACGGTAGGAAAAATGCAGACATTTTACTACGCTATTTGTAGTATAATTCAACTTAGAATTAAAATCAATTTATATTTTTACTAAATTACAAATTTTAATTATTATTTAACAAAATTAATAATTAAAATTTAATATTTTTTTAGAAAAGTATTTACTTTTAAATCAAAATCTTGCATCATAATAGTAATTATGAATATCAATAAACGGAGAAAGAAAATGAAAGATTTTCCAAGTAAAACAAAAAATCCCACTTGCCACAACAAACACCAGCATAAGTTAATATCTCTTACTTCAACACTAGATTATCTAAACAAAAAAGATAAAAAATACACACAACAAAACATACTCTACTGCTTTAACGAAAATCTCAAAAGAAATGGACTAGCTCCCACTACACTAAGAACAATGCAAAATTATCTTTATAAATTAGAAAAAGTATTAAAAGTAACAACTAACTACTACCAACACATGGGGGTAAATTGTGGGACTGAAATTTACTATAAGCTTAAGTATCCTAAAAAAGAATGTTACCAGAAAATAAACAAGTACTTTAAAGAACGAAAAAACTCTAGATTTAAATCTAGAGTTAATAACCATTTTAAAGACGATATTTCTAAAAATGGTAGTGTAAATTCAATGGAGTGTTTAAGTAATAAAAATAATATAAAAGAAGAAAGAAAGATTAAAGAAATAGAAAAATATCAAGTAATAAAGTATTTCAATAAAAGTAACTTATTATACAAAGAATTTCTTCCATTTTTATTAACATTAAATGTTGATAAAGATACTATGATTAAAATAATAAAAAACATAAAAAGAGTTGAAAATAAATTGCTAAAAAACACAAATTTAAACAAATCTTGCTTTAAAGAAAAGCAAGAGAAACTAAAAAGAATTCTAAATAACACTCAGAAAGAATTCGAAAAAAATGGATATAATCCCGAACAATTAAAGACAAATTTACAAAAAGTATACGAAAATTACAAATATAAGCCTCATTTTATTATTGAAAGGCATAAATATAACGATTTAAACAATATAAAACGTAAATTAGAAAAGTTGATTGAAAGAAAAAAACAAAATTCTCAACAAAATTATCAAAATTTAAAGGCAAACATTTTCAATATCCTTATTGAACAACTAAAAAAAGATATAAATATTGAAATTCTAAAATCCATTGTAAAAGAATATTTGAATAACCAGAAGAAAATAGAATACAATAAAGTATTTGGCACATATCATCTTGAATTATTAGAAATAATAAAAAATAAAAGAAAATCTTTAGTCATAGAAGAATTTAACATAAAGGTCGTATGAGGATTTAATATGGAAAATACACCAGAACCTATTGAAACTGTAAAAAAAGGCAAATGTAAAGTTGAATGCCAAAATAAAGAGCGCTTTATTTTAATTGAAAAAGAAAATGGTAAAGCAATGTACCATACAAAAATAATGATGGACATTTACAAATTTGGAGTTTATGAGAAAAAACACGAATTTAGATTGTCATTGAGGGCCTTATTTAATGGAGAAAGGATTGTAGAAGAAACTCACTTGTATCCAATTAAAGAAGGAGATAAATTTATTGGTATTTTTTATGGTTATAGAAAACCAATTAAAAAACCATTAATAAAGTATCAAATAAATGGAACTAGAAAAGCATACGCATTAGCAAGGGCATATTATATGGAATTCAGATTTAAAGCAGGAAGTGTTTTTTGTTATTTTAAAGGACTATATCGTTTATTGGATAAAAAAAGAACAAATAATCACTACAACAAAGTTTTATTTAGTATGTTTACGGATTTAGAACAACAAGTATATAAATTTTATGGGAAAAAATACCCGGAACAAGGACCGTTAATCAAATGGATAATAAAAAACCTAAAATAATAACAATAGCGTCAATCAAGGGCGGTGTTGGTAAAAGCACAAGTGCAATAATATTTGCAACTTTGCTAGCCCAAAAATATAAAGTATTATTAATAGATATAGATACTCAAGCATCCACCACTAGTTATTATTATGATGATATACAAAAATCCAATATAGATTTAAGAAAAAATAATATATATGAAGTTTTGATAGAAAAATTAGATATCAATCAATCAATCGTTAATGTAGCGAATAATTTAGATTTAATACCTAGTTATTTGACTTTACACAGTATAAATGCTTTTGGTTATAAACACACTTTTGATGAATTTAGATTAAAAAAAGAGCTTAAACATATAGATGTTGGTTATAATTTTATTATAATTGATACTCCCCCAAGTTTGGATTTTACTTTAACTAATGCTTTAGTTTGTTGTAACAATGTAATTGTCCCCTTGACAGCAGAAAAATGGACAATTGAAAGTTTTGACCTTTTGAAATTTTTTATGAAAAAAATAGGTGTAGAATTGCCTACTTTTTTTATAATAACGAGATTTAAGAAAAATAATACACATAAGCAATTATTGGAAATGCTGAACTCCAAAGAAAATTTTTTAGGAATGATATCAGAAAGAGAAGATTTAAATAGAAGAATTGCTAGTAATTCTTCTTTTGATTTTCAAATGGATTATATAAAAGAGTATAAAAATTCATTAATGAATTTTTATGCAAAATTAAGATAATTTTAATTATAAGTTCAACGCGATGAACTTATAACCAAGGAGGCTTGTTATGAAAAATAATACAAAATTAATAATCAATAAAAGGGATATTGATTCTGAGGGGAATGCACTACTTGTAGATTCTTCTAATGTTAGTAAAAATGGCGTTGAAACAGATCGTTATAACACTTTGAAAAAGAAATTGTATGTAAACCTTAGAGAAGGAGTTTCTAATAGAGTAGAATGTATGAAAATCTTAAAAGAAATTAAAGATAATGAATATTATAAACTTGATGGATACAAAAGTTTCGATGCTTTTATAAAGGATTATGATGTTGCAAAAACTCAAGCATATAACTATTTAAAAATTGCCAATGCAATAGAAGCAGGAGTTATTGAGGAACAATATGTATTAGATAATGGATTTAGATTAATATTAAGTGTATTGAAAGACAAAGAAAGTCCAGTATTGAAAAAATCTAAACAAAATTCAATAAAACCATTAAGATTTCAACTTAAAACTCAAGAAAGTTATGATTTTTACAAAAGCAATGCTAAATTTACAAGTTTTATGATGCAAGAGATTTTTGAAAATCAAAAAGATTTGATTAGTAAACTTTTAAAAATGTATAAACAATTAAAAGGATAATAAAGGGGATTTTATGAGGAATTTGGCCTACAATACTCTTAAAATAGAAAATATAAGGTTAGAATTTTTAAATAAAGGGTTTAGTGAAGAGGCAATAGATTTTGTTTTACTTCAAAATGATAATTATAATTTTGAAGTTCTAAAAGAAAAAATAAATTCTTTAGAACAACAAATAATTAATGTAGAAAAGAGCTTTCAAAAGGATATAGATGGTGTTTATGTTAAAATAGATAGTGTAAATACTAAAATAGATAATGTAGAAAAAAGTTTAAATGCCAAAATAGACAGTATAGAAAAAAGTTTAAATGCTAAAATAGATAGTGTAAAAAACGAACTTAATGCCAAAATAGATAGCGTTGAAAAGACGTTACAAAAAGATATATCCAGTTTAAAAAACGAATTTACTGCAAGTAATAGAACAATACAAGTAATTCTAATAATGGGAATAACGCTTGCTCCAATTATCTATTCTATATTCAATAAGTATTTTTTCAAATGAGAATGATTAAAATTTTATAAAGTAATAAGTTAGTATATAGCTTTAAAGTAGAGCTTATTTGAATTTTTTAACAAGAGAATTTAAATAGGTTCTTTTATTTTAACAAATACAAATTGATTTTAATTCTAAATTGGGCTACACTACAAACAGCGTAGTTGTTAAAACATTTCCATGTATTTGAACTACCTTTATTTAGTAATTTGCAAAAAAATAATACAAGGGTTTAACTAAGTTCTTTTAGTAGAGGATTTGGTTAAGCCCTATTTTTTTTAAAAAAATTTTTTGTAAAAAAGTTGGCAAAAATAGTTTTTGCTATATATTTATTTTTATAAATATCAATAATCGGAGGAAAACAAAATGACAAACATGTCAAACAATAATAATCAAGAAATACAAAATAATATTCAAGGAGAGTCTAAAATGTTTTATGTTAATCAAAAAAGTTTTACTGGATGTGAAATATTTGAGGAAAAATCTTCTCCCATTAAAGAAAAAAGTAAATTAAGCAAGATAGGCAAGAAATTACCAAGAATAAGTAGTCAAGAGTGTTTTAGATTTAATCGAAATATTGATTTTAGTGTGCAAAGAAATGAACTTGATAGATACGGAGCTAGTGAAGTAGGCAATGTTTTGATTGGAGGTGCAGGACTTAAAGACTTGATGATTAACAGAGTACTTAAATATTTTGGAATGAGCCTACCTTTTGAAGAGAATTTGTATATGCTCAAGGGCAAAGAATTAGAGAATTTAGGATTTAGAGAATTTGTTAAAGCACATGGTGATGATATTGATATTTTGTATAAGAACAAATATGCCAACGGTGTTGATAAGTATAATTATTTCAAGAAAACTGGTAAATCAGAAATGTTTATTGGATCAACAATTGATGGTTGGTTTATAAATAGTAACGGCACCGCAGAGCTTTTAGAAATTAAAAGCAGTGATTCTAATTATATGAGCAGTGCTATTGCTGAGTACAATAAAAATGGCAATTTTTTAAGCAGCAAATATTTTTTCAAATATTATGTGCAGGCGCAAATGCAACTAGCATGTACTGGACTTGAGTATTGTAATTTATTCTTTTTAATAGATGCAGCACCAGTTAACTGTAAGATTAAGAGAAATGATGACTTAATAGCAAAAGTGCTTGAGTATGTTCACAAATGCGAGACGGAAGCTTTTAACATAAGAACTCAAATATTTAAAAATAATAATATCAACTTACAAACATTAAATAATGATAATAATGAGGTGATAAAACTAGTTGAAGATTTAGTAGAAAGAAGTGAATTTTATAGGAATGGAGTTGAGTTTGATTGGGCAAGAGAATTTGTAGAATATGTTGATTGTGTAGAACTTGAAATTACGGATAGGCAAGTTGCTGAAAATCTTGCATGTGATCTAATGGAGGTTGATAGTGCAAAAAAAGAATTAAACAAAATGCAAAACGAACACAAAAAAAGAGAAAAGTATCTTAAAGATATAATCAAAATGAAAACCTACAATATTACGAATATATGTCCACTAATTGAGCATGTAAATTATAGGTTTAGAGAATTTGTGTTCACTTTTGACTCTAAGAAAAGGGCAATATCAGATAGATTAAGTGGTTTATTGCCAACAAGTGAAACATTACTTTTCCCAAGCAATATAGCATTTGCAAATAATGTCAGTGTCCCCATGTGAATGGGAGCACTAAAAAATTAAAGAAATAATTTAATATAGGAGAGGAAATCAATGCTTATTAATAAAATAAAACAAGACAATAGAACTTTAAGACCAGAGATACAAAGATGGGGATGTTATTTTTTATGTCTGCATTATTATACAAGTCTATTTAAGAAGCGTGAATTTAATGCATATGAGATAAATTCAGCATATTATAGATTTATAGGACTTGGTTACATTAAGAGTAATTGTTTTATTATAAATCCATGCATGATACTTAATTACTACGGAATTAGAAGTAGCGTGAGATATGAATCTTTAAATTATTTGGGTACAGTTAATGAATTTGAAATAAGTGAAGTTAAAATCGATAAGGTTAATGGATATCATTTTATAGCAACAAAAAATAAAGAAATATTATATGATTCACTTGACTTAAAGCCACGTGGGAAAATATTTAAAGTAACTTCAAAACGTATATTTAAACTAAAATAGTTTTTTTAAAGTTTAAGGTTATTTTTCATGCATTTATAAGCGTGAATTTTATTAGCAGCAGAGAGGCCGTAGATATTATCAATTTCGGAAGTTGAATGATATTTCATAAGTTCTTTAATTTGGAAAGAGTTATAGCCATTAGATTTTAAATATGAAATAAACAAATTTCTAAATAAATGAAGCGATTTATTAGCGCGAAATCCGGATTTTTTAAGAAGATTTTTAAATTTTCTAGAAATATTGATAATATCAATTTGATTATCTTTAAACTTATGTTTGGTTTTTTGGAAAAGATAAGTACGCCGTGAGTCAAGATTTTTTTCATTAAAATAATTTTCGTGAGCGGATTGGATAGCCTCGAACTCTTCTGAGTTGATAACAATTTCTCTAATACAAGTGACATTCCTTTTTTTAGCTATATTTACTTTTATATTGTAAAAAGTTTCTCCAGTTTTGCTGAGCAAGGGAGTAATATCTTGCATTTTTACTTTTTGAATTTCTGCACCCCTGCACCCACTTATTGCCAGTAAATGTAGGAACCAACCAGAAATTGGGTCAATTTGTTTTAATGTTTTAACGCATTTTTCAATTAATTTGATAGCTTTTGGGGTTAAATAAAACTTAGGAGTTGGTTTTGAGGATTCTTTTTTTGGTTTAGAAGAAATTTTTAGAGAATTTTTAAGAATTTTGTTTTCATTTACTACTTTTTGATACTCTTGTATTAGTTTGAGTATAGAATCAATACCTAAATTATTTAAATTAAAATAATTATTAATGTCCATAAGACAAGCTCCTTCTAGGTGTTACTTTTAAATTAAGTAAAAGTAATAAAAATAGATAAAAAAAGTAATTTATATTGTACCAAAAACAAAAAATTTTAGTCAAATTTTTGGAGTTCTCATTGCAAGTTAAATTTGGGTTGTAGAGTGGCTGTGATAAACAGAATGGGCAGTTTTTGGGGGGTGCAGCTAAGAAAGACTATATACTTTAGCTGACTTATAGCAAAGACTTTGAAATTTAAGTTGTATGCATTTTGTAGTCTTTTGTAATGAGCCGGGCATTTGCAATGGAGAGATTTTTGGGAGTTGGTTAAAATTACATTTGCGTTTTGTTAATATGTAACAGGTGAATGTAACAAAATTATATATTTAAATCTTTGAAAAATTGTAATTATTCGGTGTTGCATTATTATTGAGGCTTATGGAGTAACTTATGAATAAGAATAAGAAAATGAAAATGTTTATTATTTGTGCAGTTTTTGTGCTGATAAGTTCTTGCAAGAATTATGCAACTAGTAAAGATTTAGAAGGGTCAGTGCAAGATTTAGAAAGTTCAGAACAAAATGTAAAAAAAACAGAACAAGAGATAAAAAAGCAAGTTGAAGGATTTTTGGAAATTCTAGAGACAAAAGATTTATCTAAATTAGATGAAAAAGATACGAAAGAGATTGAAAAACAAATTCAAGAATTAAAGAATAAGATAGAAGAATTAGATTCTAAAAAAACTTCTCTTGAAACATATTCTGATTATGAGGGACAAATAAAAAAAATAAGAGAAAAATTAAAAGGGAAAGGACTTGAAGGTAAATTTAAGGAGCTTGAAGAGAGTTTAGCAAAGAAAAAAGGGGAGAGAAAACAAGCTTTACAAGAGGCTAAACAGAAATTTGAAGAGCTTAAAGGTCAAGCTGAATCTACAACTGGACAAACTCAAGGGCATAGAGCTGGAAACCAGAGGCAGTTTGGACAACAAGCTTGGAAGTATGCTCGAGAATTGGGTTTTAAAAATATGCCTAGTGGTGATAATGATACTAGTAATATGGCTAATGAAGTCATAACTAATTCACTTAAAAAGATTGAAGAAGAACTTAAAAATATTGGAGAAACTGTAGAAGATAAAAAAGAATAACAGTGGTATCTTTTAAAATAGAAGAAGTTCAAAACAAAGGAGAAAACAAAAAGTATGAATAAAAAAATGTTTATTATTTGTGCTGTTTTTGCGCTGATAAGTTCTTGCAAGAATTTTGCAACTAGCAAAGATATAAAACAAAATGCGGGTGAGAAAGTTCAAGGATTTGTAGATAAGATTTTAGATCCAGTAAAGGATAAAATTGCTTCAAGTGGTTCAAAAGCAGATGAAGTAGCAAAAAAATTACAAGAAGAAGAATTAATGCAGGGCGATGATCCTGATAATGGTGTAATAAATCCTCCACCAGCATTGTTGGCAAATGGTCAAGATAATACACCGGTATTAAAAGAAAAACAACAAAGTGATGTTCAACAAGAAGGAAAATCAGAAAAAGCTAAAGTTGAAAAAGAAAAAGAAGAACAAAAGGATACAGAAGGGAATGCTAAAAAAATAAAAGTAGCAGAAGAACAGAAAAAACAACAAGAAGAAGTTAAGACTAAAGCAGAAAAAGAAAGAAAAGCTAAAGCAGAAGAACAACAAAAAGAACAAAAAAGACAACAAGAAGAGCAACAAAGAAAAGCTAAAGCAGAAAAAGAAAAAAGAGAAAAAGAAGAGGCAGAACAACAAAAACGAGAAGAAGAAGCTAAAGAAAAAGCAGAAAAAAGGCAAGTTGGTAATCAAATTAAAACACTTACAGCCAAAATAGATGAAATTAATGAAAATATTGATGTCATAGCAGCGCAAGCAAGTGTGGGTGCACAAGGAGTTATAGATAGAATTACTGGGCCTGTGTATGATGATTTTACCGAAGACAATAACTCTATACGCAAAACTTGGGATTTAGAAGATGAATATGACTCAGGATTAGGGAAATTATTAAAAGAATTGAGTGAAGCTAGAGACGGTTTAAGAACTAAATTAAATGAAGGCAATAAATCATACGCTGGTATCGGGAAGGAGCCCGACTTAAAAGAAAATGTAAATGTTAGCGAAATTAAAGAAGATTTAGAAAAAGTAAAATCAAAATTAGAAGAAGTTAAAAAATATCTTGAAGACGAATCTAATTTTGAAGAAATTAAAGAATACATTGCTGGTAGTGACGATGATTATGATGAAGAAGATTAATTTTAGATATAATTAAATTTTGTATACACAAAATAACAGCTAGTAAAAAAATTGCTAGTTGTTATTTTTTTGTAGATTTAATTATTATGAATATAGAAATGTTTTTTATCAAAATTTTCATACAAAAAGTGCCAAAAACTATTGTTAAAAATATTGTTTATTTATATACTTTCTAGAGTTATGATGAATATAAATGAGATTTCAGATTTTTATGATAATTTATATAAGAAAACAAAAAAAGAAATAGATAAACTTATAAACAAGCTCTATTTAACTAGCCAAATAACTCTAAAGCAAAAAAGACAAATATACAGTGCTGTTGAAAAAATGCAAAAGTACGTAATAAAAACCGGAAAAAGTGTTTTTTTAGAATCGGAAAAAGAATTTGTTAAAGACACTTTGAAAAGAAAAAATCTAACAAAAAAATTTAAAAGTTTCAAAGTTGATTTTAGCTACAAGGAAGGAATGCTAGAAAAATGTTTAGAAAGATTAGGAGAAGATAAATCTATCGAATTTTTGATTTTTGTTTGTCAAATTCTTAATGGGATAAGAGAAAAAGTATCAGAATTAGACTTTCAAATAGATGCGATTAAAGAATTTAGAGATATTTTATTTTTGAGTATACACTATTATGATAAAAGACTTTTCACCAGTAAGAATCTTATGAATGAAATGAAATACTTTTCCGAAAAAGTAGAGTTAATTTATAGTTATATGCAATAAATTAGTGAACTGCTATTTCTAAATCAAAAATTATAGAAATAGCAGCGAACTAAATCAATAAAAGCTAACAAATATTCCCTGCTAAATATCAAGAAGTTATCAGTTTATGTTAACAATTAACAAATTGCTTTACTATTTAGAGTAACAAATTGTTACTTTTGTTATTTTAGAGGATTTTTTTGAAAAAAGTTAAAAGATCTTTTGATGATTATGTTGCATATTTTAGAGAAGGATCGTTAGATGATAGGGAAATAGCTAATAAATTGGGAGTTTCTAGGGTAAATGTGTGGAGGATGAGGAAAAAATGGGAAAGTGGGGAAAATTCTGTTAGCGATGACTCTAGATTATCAATTAGTGAAGACACTCTTGAACACCTTTTGTCACAAACCTTTAGATCAGAAGTTAACGCTAGGAAAGTTAGAAGCGAATTGGATTTAGAGCGGGCTAATTTAGAATTAGGATTTATAAATGCATTTAAGCAATATTCTAGTATTGAGCTTGTTAGTATGCATACTAAAATAGAAAATTTAAGAGCCGAAATTGACGCTTTAAATAAAGCAAGTAGTAAAAAAAATAAGCAATTTATTAATGGAGAAATTAATTCTTTAAAAAGCGAGCTTGATGAATATATAAAGGAGTGTTCAATAAGAGAAATGGAGCTTTACTATGAATGTATGAAAAAACTTGCTACGGTTAATGAAGCTGAAAGCAAAAGTAACTACAAAAATAGTAAAGGGCACAAGTGAACTTATATCAAACAAAACTTTTTACAACACTACAAAAGGAATACAAAAATAAATATGGAGTTGATATATCACAATTTGTAAATCTAACAAATTCTTCAATTAATTTTGCTAAGTTTGAAGAAGAACAGTTAACTTTAAAACAAAAAAATGTGATAAAAAGCATTCAAAAGAATAATGAGAAAAAGATTATACTCAGCGGCGGTATAGCTAGCGGTAAAACATATCTTGCCTGTTATCTTTTTCTCAAAAGTTTAATTGAAAATAAAAAGTTATACTCAAGTGATACGAATAATTTCATTATTGGTAATTCACAACGTTCAGTTGAAGTTAATGTTTTGGGGCAATTTGAAAAGCTATGCAAACTGCTTAAAATTCCTTATATTCCAAGACATACAAATAATTCATATATTCTGATTGATTCACTGCGTATTAATCTATACGGTGGAGATAAGGCAAGTGATTTTGAAAGGTTTAGGGGTAGCAATTCAGCACTTATTTTTGTCAATGAGGCTACAACTTTACACAAGCAAACTTTAGAGGAAGTCTTAAAAAGACTAAGGTGTGGACAAGAAACTATTATTTTTGATACTAATCCCGATCATCCAGAACACTATTTCAAAACTGATTATATTGATAATATAGCAACTTTTAAGACATATAATTTTACGACTTATGATAATGTTCTGCTCAGCAAAGGATTTATCGAAACACAAGAAAAGCTATATAAAGATATACCATCATATAAAGCAAGAGTTTTGCTAGGTGAATGGATAGCAAGCACTGATTCAATTTTTACACAAATAAATATTACTAATGATTATGTATTTACTAGCCCGATAGCATATTTAGACCCAGCATTTAGTGTTGGCGGGGATAACACTGCATTATGTGTTATGGAGCGGGTTGATGACAAGTATTATGCTTTTGTATTTCAAGACCAACGACCAGCCAATGACCCGTATATTATGAATATGGTAAAGACCGTTTTAGAGAATTTTAATGTACATACACTTTATTTAGAAGATAGAGACAATACAAAAGGTGCTGGTGGATTGACTCGTGAATACATGTTGCTAAGAAATAATATGAGTCAATATTTTAGAATTGTCCCGGTTAAGCCAAAATCTAATAAATTTAGCAGAATAACAACGTTAATTACGCCGTTTACTTACAATAAACTTTACATTACGAAATACAGTAGCTCTTCTGTATTTAATGATATTTATTCGTATAAAGGAGATAACAAAACCCATGATGACGCTCTTGATGCAATATCTGCAGCATATTTGATGTTGTCTTTAGGATATAGAGAGAGAAGTGTTCACTTTGGCAATCAAAGATTTTTGTAA
>NZ_CP179517.1:0-18145 GCF_030437945.2 Borreliella kurtenbachii
CGATAAAAATGTTTTTAACTTACTGCGTATATTTGGGACTGCTATTGGTGAAGCCTTTAGTAATACAGATAAAACTAAAACAAAAAAAGACAAGAATTTAATATTTGGATTTTAAATCTTTCGGCCTTACAAAAAAAGTCAATAATGCTGAGAGTATTCAAAGTAATTTGGCCTCAGCTGAGCAAACTCTTCAAAACTTAACCACTACTGTCTTGAATCCATTGCTTAACCTTATTAACTGGATCACCCATAAAATTAAAAATTTTAATTTTATGAACGACATTATTCAGCCTTTTTTTAAAGGACTAAAAAGTCTTTTTGCTAAGTTGCCAGTGGTTGGTAGATTTTTTAAAGACAAACCTGAGCCTGTCCCAAATCCACCTAACCCTAAACCAGAAAGTAATCAAAATCAAGACAATGCTAACAGCACACCATAATTTTTACAAAAGGTAATTACTTATGACAAGTAACAAAAAAATTGCTAACAATGCAACTAACAAAATAGATATTAATAATGAAAATACTAACAATAATAATATTGAAAAGAAAAAATTCGAGGAAAAAATCAAAGATGTTGAAAAGAAAGAATTCAGGGAGATTCCTCGAATAATACGGGATGTAATAACCCAAATATTTGCTCTTTTTGGAGCAGATAACTTTTTAGTGTTATTCCCAAGAATGGATCTAAAAGGTTTTGGATATGTTCCTCAATTGTTTTTTATAAAACCAAAAACCGAACTCATAACACGCACTTACAATACTAGTTGTTCTAAAAGACCGGTCATCAATTATTATGATAGAAAAGCGGAATATGTAAGCTACAATCCGGTAATGACTGGTGAACATATATCATTAAACGGTGGAATACTAACATCCTTATATAAGGATATGCTTTCTTTACTTAAAATGACTGTTTTTGGCAATACTATGCTATGTTTTGATGTGCATCTTGCAAAAGAACAACTAGCAAATAGACTTCAAGCTCAAGTTCCTTTTAGTATCTACAGTCCAACTTTTGGCCTAAAAGAATTGGCTGTAATTACAAGTCTTTCGTTTAAGGACACTCCTTTCATTGATGAAGTCGAAGTTAGTTTATCAATAGAAATAGTAAAAACATTTGCATTGGAAAAATATAAAGGATAAAAAATGCTGTTACTACAATATGATTTTAAAATTGAGTTCTACAATGTAGATACATCAAAAAAATCACCTGATGGAATTCCTTTCGCCGAAGAAATTCCTAAAATTATCATCAATACACAAGATGGGATTCATATTGATATTTCCATATCCAACGTGTATTCAAATATTCATACTATAAGTTCCAAACAAGCAAAAGTCGTACTTTGGAATCTTCCCTTAGACTTCACCGACGACATTAAATTCGGAGATATAGTAAAAATATATTATAAGAAATTTGCTCATGAAAAAAATTTTGATTTCATAATGGCGGGAACTTTAGGGCCCCCTATGAGCACTGATTATCCCGGTGGAGATTTTAGTGTAGAGCTTGATGTTCGTTTATTAACTAAAAGCAACTTCTTCAATCGCAAATTGGCAGGCAAAGAGGGCAAAAACTTTAAAGGCAAGACGGTACAAGAAGCAATAGAATCTGTATTTCCCAATCGCAATATCCTTAATATGGACGAAAAAGATAGTCTTAAAATCATTGACAAAGATATTTATGCCACAACACCAAAAGAGTTTATTGACAAAATAAAAGGAACATATGTTCATAACGTAATAGCCGATATTGGTACTGGTTTACGGGGATATGAATGCTATCTGATATTTACTAATTATCTAAAAAAGGGGGAAAATGTCCACTACGAGGCATTAGAAGACTATGGACTTGAATTCATTCCACAACAAGAAATTACTTTGGGCACTACACTCAAAAAAAATCTTATATTTTGGAACGCAAAAACATTTTTCACACATAAGTTAAATGTTGGAGATAAAGTTTCATTTATTGACGGACTAGGAAAAATAACAAAAACCACTATAAAAGAAACAAACGCTCAACTTAGCAATACAGGAGAGTGTTCATTAATATTAAAGTTAGAAGATGATTCTAATACAAAACCTAAAAAATAAAGGGGACCAGAATGAATGAAGACTATGAAATTTATAGAATGAACCAGCGTCTTTATGGACATGCATTAGCACAAGAGGACGTTAAAAATTGGATTTATTCAAACATTTTTATAATTAAAATTGGCACTGTAAAGGATTTTAAACAACAAACTCAAGAGGCTATTATTACAATACCCGAATTTGAAGATTTAGAAATTCACACGAAAAATATCTCTAATATCAGTTTAGAACTATCAAAAGGTGATAACGTTTTACTACTTCAATCAAGCGTTAATATTTTTGATAAAAATAACGATATTCACTTTGACAAACATCATTTTTATATACTTAGTGCAATTAGCCCAAAGACTTTAAATCTAATCTCTGATACTGTTAAAATTAAAGCAAACAATAACATTGAAATAGCTAACCAAACAACTAGCTTAAAAACAATTCTCAAAAATATTGTGAGTGCTATTGAGGGGTTGAAAATCGTAATAGATCCAAACACCAAAGCCCCCACAATAGACCAGATCACCTTAATCCCGACAACTGCTAAAATTAATTCTGATATTAATAGTTTGTTTAAGTAATTTTTGCTAATTATGGTATAATTAATAGTATGGATTTAAGATTAGGCAATAATTTTGAATTGGTATTTAATAACGATTTATCACTTGTTGATGGAATTGAAGAACAAAAACAAAGATTTTTGATATTTTTAAAAACCTTAAGGGGTAGTTTAAGCTATGCTCCTCATTGGGGACTGGACTATTTCTTGCTTTTAAAACTGTTAAAAATTAACAATCTTCACGCTGTAAAAAATTATTTTCACGAAATATCTAAAGAACTTAACCTAGATTTAATAAACATCTCAACTACTATACAAGACAATAAAGCACACATATCCTTTTTTTTCTCAGGCGATGTTTTGAATATGGAGTTTAATTTATGAGCATAGTTTTTGATTCTGATTTTGGCATTTTAAAACGTACAATTAAGGATATTGTAAGATCGAAAAGAGAATATTTGCGTGTAAATTATGGGATTAATATTGATGATAACCAAAGCTCAATTTATAACATTATTGCGTCTTCTTTAGCATTAATTGAAGAAGAAATAATTAATGAGCTTAATCTATTTTTTTCTAAAATGAAACCGGGTGGCACTTATTGGGCTGCTATTGAAGAACACATTTCTTCTAAAAGCACAACTTACAGTGCGGTTCGCAATGCTTTACTTAATCTTGATGGAATTGAGTACACCAATATTAAAAGTGCAGCTGGTAAAGCCAATATATATCTAATTCTAAAGGAAACTTTACTAGATAATAGTAAATCTAATATTAACAGTCCTGAATTTAAAGCAAAACTTTGGGAAACATTATATCTAACAACCCCTAGTGGGACTTTACTTGAGGGAGACATAGAAATTGATGGCCTCAATTCAACTGGTCAACGCAAATCCTACAAAATATCACTAGGAAAAAGAAAATATGTTTACATGAAAGTAAAGTATAAACTTGACCTTAAAAACTACCTCTACTTAAACATAGATTCTCAAATTAGAGATATATATTCTAGGATTATTTCAAATAACTATTCTGATATGGGAATTAGCTTTGAATATCAAGACTTTTTTGCTCCAGTTAATGAAGTTAAAGGAATTAAGTTTATGGAAATAAGTGCTTGTATTAAAGATGCAGACACTGAGAGTATTGCAAAAATTACTGATAGCGATTTTAAAAAAAATCAAGATATTTCTATTACTGATGATACAATGCTACTTTTCAATACTACAGATCGATTGCTTATTGATATGGATAGTTAACAAATATGAAAATATCTAATTTATTTAATGGCACTGAGATTCATAAATTTATACGTACAGAAACAGAATATGCACAAGCACTACTTAATGAGCTTAAGACTCTTAATTCCAACTTCATATCCATTAATGCAATAGAAAATATAAAATCAAGATATATTGCAATATGGATATCTCAAGTTTTATCTATTTTTTATGCAAAAACTCAAACTTTACAAAGTATTACAAGCAATATTAATAGCGTTATTTTTGCTTTACGGCATATTGGTACTGATGAGTCATTTAGACTGATTTTCAAGACCTTTTTAAATGTGGACATTGAAGTTACTACTCCTGAAGCTGGGGTTATTGATATCTCTTTAAAAGGGGTAATAAAAACAAACTTTACTACCTTTATTTCGCCTAGCACTAAAAAAGGGAAACGTCTTAAAAAGATATTACTTAGAGAAAAGAAACCGGGATATGCTACATCGAAAAAAGCTTTAGTATTTAACTCACTTCCTAAAGGATATGATCATTCAATTTATGCTTTTATTAAGAGAATTATTCCTATTGGTAGAGTTCTCAAAATTAATAATACAGATGGTAACAATATTATTACTTTTAACAACTAAGGAGGTTTTATGGCTGATGATCAAGAAAAATTACTGATTGATGAAGAAGAAATAGTTCAAATAAAAGATTTAAATAAGGTTACGACCGTTAACAATACTGATCTTTTACTGCTTGATGATGGAGCTGCAAGCAGCAATGCTATCACCTTTAAAAACTTCTTAAAAACCGTTAATCACCAAACATTTAAAGGCGAAGAGCTAGGCTATTTTAAAGAGATAATTAAGTCTACAATCGCTACTGAACTTGTAGCTGATAAAGATTTTATAAAAAGCATTTACGATTTAATCGTTGACAAGCTAATTGAGAATGAATCTAGTAAACTTTCAAATCTTTATGGAAAAATAAGATCTTCCCTTGAAAGTGGCATATCATCTACCACTCTATCTAAAGATGACTATCTTTTAACACTTCGTCTTTTCGGCACTATTCAAAAAACACCCGTTCCTAAACAACTGCTTGGCTTACCATCCGAGTATCTTCCTATCGGCAATAAAACTTCAGGTACTGCCTTCTATCCGCATGAATACAAGGGTAAAAGAACGATTATTAATATGGACGATTACGGTGATGTAACTCTTTATTGTAATAAAAGTAGTGACGATGATCCAGTTTACCTTGATATTGATATTGACATAAAACACCAGAGCAATGGGAGGAAATCATTACATGTACGGTATTCCGATGAAAGTCAAAAAAACCTAGTTTATCTACATCAGGGCTCCTCTTCAGTATCTATTCGAGTTCCTATGTACAAAGGATGGTATATACAAAAAAGAGTCCACATATCAGGAAATCCGGTCCCATATTTTTGCAAATTATAAAATTTTTAGCAAAAATTATGGTTTTGATATATAATATACATATAAAACTAAAAAAATTAAAATGAAGGATTAAAAAATGGATAGTATTAAAATAACCGAACTTCTTATCAATTTAAATGAAATTAAACTTATAGCCGTAATGATTTTTGTAACAGTACTGGTTTTAGGAGTGTTAATTCTTCTTAAGCCTTTATTAAAAGACATTTTGACTATTGTAATAGGCAAGCTTTTTAAGAATGGCAATGGGAATGGCAAAAATCACATTAAAAAAAGAGATTAACTTATGAAATTATCTAAAGATAATGTTGAGCTTGGACTTACGTCTTTATCAACCCTTATTGATATATTTTCTAAATTTGAAGATGAATTTGATGAAATTGCACATAAAGGATTCTTTTTGCTTTATGAGCTGTATTCTCATTATAAATTAATCTATACAGCAAATATGGAAAGACTTGAGAGTGCATTAACCCCAACAATAAATAAAGCACTCGCTCCATTAAATGAAAAAATCAATCAATGCATTGATTTAGTTAATTCTAATGAAAAAAATCTCAAAATATCTAATGATCTGAAATTCAATCGGGAAGGAACCCCTATCTATAAGGAAAGACCAAATAATGCAAAATAACACTATTGGTTTGGGGCTTAATTTACTATCCAGCTTAACTAATATAGCTAAAACTGATACAAACATAGATCATAATTACATCAATACTTTTAGTAAAGTAATAGATTTTTTCTATAAAACATATATAAGCACACTAAAATCTATGGAAACAGCTGAGTCAGTGAAAATATTTGAAGAAATACAAGACATTTTAAAATACAATATTGAGATAATAGAGGCTATTTCTGCTGACAAAAATAAAAAAATTATCACTTCACTTAAAGCAACACGCAACAAAATTATGAAAGAATATATCAAAATGCTTAAAAGGAGTGAAAATGCTTAAGAAATTGTATTGTCTACTAATTGCTTTACTATTGTGTTGTACTACTATTGCCAACCTACCAGAAGAGCCAAAACCTCCAATTATTCAAACACTAAAATATTTAGCCAAATATGAAACACAACTTTCAGAGTATGTTATGTACCTTGTAACATTTTTAGCTAAAACAAAAGTTAAGGTTAACGATCCGAATTATCCAGAATATCCTTATCCAGACTTATCAACATTAAAAGACGAACACTCTATACCTGCGGTAAAACATAATATCAAAATATATTTAGCGTACATTGAAAAAACAAAACCAATAGCGGAAAAAGTCTATAATAAATATTCTCAGTTAAAAATGTAAATTACAAAAAGGTTTTTCTTGCAAGAAATTCTACTTTATAATCAAATTGGCTTTTATAACAGAAGAAAATCTAGATATTAGATTAAAGCAAATGTAATATCTAGATTTTAACATTTTTAAGATGAATATTTATTAATTAATTAGTACCTTCTTCGAGAAACTTTATTATTTTATCTATCTGTTCTACAGCTTCTTCAGACATTTTTTTTCCATTACCAGCAGCATTGCTTCCGCTGAACTTTATAGTTGCTCCAACCAGCTTTGATTCTGCCCATATCTTGTTTTTTTCAGTATTATTGTCAGTATCTGTAATCCCCTCAATTTTTTGTTTAGCTGCTTTTAAAGCTGCTAATTTAGCTGCCAATTTATCTTGGAAGAGACTTTCTAAAGCCAATAGCTTTTCTTTAAGCTCTGCATTACTTACATCCTTTAAACTTTCTTTTAATTTATTTATTTCTTGTTTATAATTATTAAATTTCTCATGATCAATCTTATTATTAAGAGTTGAAACGTCTGTACTCAATGAATCTATTTGTTCCTTTTCTTCTACATATGCTTTACAAGCCATTATAAATAACATTGATACAAAAAATAATTTAACTATGTTTTTATTTTTCATTAGTTACTCCTATATTTAATAATAATGAGATAAAAGCTAGCACAACATTCGAAAAATATAAATCTCTCAATTAATATTTTTAAAGATTTTTAAAAATAGGCTCTATAATTACAAGAATAAATTTTATTTTTACTCAACATATTGAACTAGAGATAAGGGAAGGAAATAACAATGAAAATCATCAACATATTATTTTGTTTATTTTTACTAATGTTAAACGGCTGTAATTCTAATGATAATGACACTTTAAAAAACAATGCCCAACAAACAAAAAGCCGGGGAAAGCGTGATTTAACCCAAAAAGAAGTAACACAAGAAAAAACTAAATCTAAAGAAGAACTTCTTAGAGAAAAGCTATCTGATGCTCAAAAAACACACCTTGACTGGTTAAAAACCGCTTTAGCTGGTGCTGGAAAATTTGATAAATTCTTAGAAAATGATGAATCCAAAATAAAAGATGCGCTTGATCATATAAAAAGTGAACTTGATAGTTGTACTGGAGATAATGCAGAAAATCAAAAAACCACTTTTAAAGAAACGGTTAAAGGGGCTCTTGGCGGGAATATAGATGATTTTAAATCTCAAGCAAGTAGCACGTGTCAAGCCCAGCAAGCTCAGTAATAATCTAATAGCCCCCTATTTGGGGGCTTTACTGTATCTACACTGCAAATATATAATTAAATTGTCTTTCTTTTTTTAACATGCAAAAGAATTTTAATACTTTTGTTTTATAAACGTCTCGATTATCAGACATAAATACTTTAAGCTTATTTAGATCATCAAATTTATTGGTTTTACTGAAATAATCTTTCATAAGATTTACCCAATATTCTATACTCTTAAGCTTGGGATTTTCATCAAGAAGATTGTTTAAAGCATCGTCATTATCTGTACATAATGCCCGAATAAGAGCATTTATATTATTTTTTTCGTCACCTTCATTTACCCAATTTTTTATATTAAACAGTGCGTCTCTAAAAATTTCATAGCAATAAGCCTTGCCAGATTTTAAGTTTTTATTAAAGCTGTTTAGTTGATTTTTTTCTTGATTTATGTCCTTTTTTTGTTCTTGTTTTTGATTAACACTAACTTGTTTGTTAGGCATAGAATTTTCGTTTTCGATATTATTGTAAATAGGCGCTGCATCAGTATCTATTTCACTTTCTATTCCAAGAGCTGCAACTAAAGCATATCTTTTGAAATAAGTAATAGCTGATCCAACAAATTGTGGCAATGTATTTACGGTTTTAGCCCCATTTTCGCTGTTGCATTGTAATTTTTCTGTAAGTATTGGCGTATCAAATGATTCTTTATACCTACCACTACTGCTTGTACTGTAGAATGTAGTTCTAATAACATGTAAAACTTGCCCCTCTACAACTGTAAACACTGGGTGTTGAGCAACACGAAGCTCCAAATTATGCTTCTTAATAACATTTTTAATTTCTCTAACTATTTCATTGAAATTCTGATACTTGTATCCGTACCCTTTAAGATTTTTATCAATCCCTGGTAAGTTCAGAAATAGGGTGCGCATATTGTTTTCGAAGCTTATTTCTGCTTGAATATTATTTTGTATTTCTTGATTATTATTGTTTGATATGTTTGTCATATTTTTACTCCTGTTTTTAGTAATAAATAATTATATAGCAAAAACTATTTTTGCCAATTATTTTACAAAAAATTTTTATAAAAAAAGGAGTGGGACTTAGCTAAATCCTTCTGTTAAAGAACTTAGTTAAGCTCCCACTATTATTTTCTCAAATTCTAAAAACAGGTAGTCAAAACTGAAAAATGTTCAAATAACTACGCTGTTTGTAGTGTAGCCCAATTTTTAATTAAAATCAATCAATCTTTTTACTAAGTTATAAAAAGTGTATTAATTTAACAAAATTAATAATTAAAATTTAATATTTTTTCTGAAAAGTATTTACTTTTAAATCAAAATTTTGCATTATAATAATTAATTATTTATTACTAAAAACAGGAGAGAAAATATGAAAAATTTTCCAAATACCACAAAAAATCCCACTTGCTACAACAAACATCAACACAAGTTAATATATCTTACATCAACAGTAGATTTTCTAAACAAAAAAGATAAAAAATACACACAACAAAACATACTCTATTACTATAATAAAAATCTAAAAAGAAATGGTCTACCTCCCACTACACTAAGAACTATGCAAAATTATCTTTATAAATTAGAAAAAGTACTAAAAGTTACAACGAATTACTACCAACACATGGGAGTAAATTGTGGAACTGAAATTTACTATAAGCTAAAGTATCCTAAAAAAGAATGTTACCAGAAAATCAACATGTACTTTGAAAAGCGAAAAAACTCTAGATTTAAATCTAGAGTTAATAACCATTTTAAAGACGATATTTCTAAAAATGGTAATGTAAATTCAGTGGAGTGTTTAAGTAATAAAAATAATATAAAAGAAGAAAGAAAGATTAACGAAATAGAAAAATATCAAGTAATAAAGTATTTCAATAAAAGTAACTTATTATGTAAAGAAATTCTTCAATTTTTATTAACATTAAATGTTGATAAAGATACTATGATTAAAATAATCAAAAACATAAAAAGAGTTGAAAATAAATTGCTAAAAAACACAAATTTAAATAAATCTTGCTTTAAAGAAAAGCAAGAGAAACTAAAGAGAATTTTAAATAACACTCAGAAAGAATTCGAACAAAATGGATATAATCCTAAACAATTAAAGACAAATTTACAAAAAGTATACGAAAATTACAAATATAAGCCTCATTTTATTATTGAAAGGCATAAATATAACGATTTAAACAATATAAAGCGTAAATTGGAAAAGTCGATTGAAAGAAAAAAACAAAATTCTCAACAAAATTATCAAAATTTAAAGGTAAATATTTTCAATATCCTTATTGAACAACTAAGAAAAGAAACAAATATTGAAATTCTAAAGCCAATTATCAAAAAATATTTGAATAACCAAAAGAAAATAGAATACAATAAAGTATTTGGTACATATCATCTTGAATTATTAGAAATAATAAAAAAACGAAAAAATTCTTTAACGAAAGAAGAATTTAATGTAAAGGCTGTATGAGGATTTAACATGGAAAATGCACTAGAACCTATTGAAACTGTAAAAAAAGGTAAATGTAAAGTTGAATGCCAAAATAAAGAACGCTTTATTTTAATTGAAAAAGAAAATGGTAAAGCAATGTACCATACAAAAATAATGATGGACATTTATAAATTTGGAGTTTATGAGAAAAAACACGAATTTAGATTATCATTGAGGGCCTTATTTAATGGAGAAAGAATTGTTGAAGAAACTCATTTATACCCAATTAAAGAAGGAGATAAATTTATTGGCATTTTTTATGGCTACAGAAAACCAATTAAAAAGCCGTTAATAAAGTATCAAATAAATGGGACTAGAAAAGCATATGCATTAGCAAGGGCATATTATATGGAATTTAGATTTAAAGCAGGAAGTGTCTTTTGCTATTTCAAGGGATTATATCGTTTATTGGATAAAAAAAGAACAAATAATCACTACAACAAAGTTTTATTTAGTATGTTTACGGATTTAGAACAACAAGTATATAAATTTTATGGGAAAAAATACCCGGAGCAAGGACCGTTAATAAAATGGATAATAAAAAACCTAAAATAATAACAATAGCGTCAATCAAGGGCGGTGTTGGGAAAAGTACGAGTTCAATAATATTTGCGACATTATTAGCTCAAAAATATAAAGTATTATTAATAGACCTAGATACTCAAGCATCTACTACCAGTTATTTTTGTAAAAAACTTGAAAATCAAAAAATTGATCTTGTCAATAAAAACATATACAGAGTATTAAAAGATAAATTAGATGTAAATAATGCAATTGTAAATATTAAAGAGAATTTAGATTTAATACCAAGTTACATAACTTTGCATAAATTTTCAAATGAATTTATACCCCATCAAGAGTTGAGATTAAAAGATAGTTTAATCTTTTTAAAGCAAGATTATGATTATATAGTAGTAGATACTAATCCTAGTTTAGATTTTACTTTATCAAACGCTTTAATAACTAGCAATTGTGTAATAGTTCCAATGACGGCAGAAAAATGGGCAATAGAAAGTTTAGATTTATTAGAATTTCATATTGAAAATTTAAAAATAAAAATACCAATTTTTCTTCTTGTGACAAGGTTTAAAAAAAACAATACTCATAAAGAGTTATTAAAATATGTTGAATCTAGGGAAAGATTTTTGGGATTTATTCATGAAAGAGAAGATTTAAACAAAAAAATTGCGGGCAATAATGAATTCAATATGGATAAAGACTATATTAATGAATATAAAGAAGCATTATCAAAATTTTTTGAGATATATTAAAAAATTTATTATAAAAAAATCCAGATTCTGGACTTTTTTGAAATAAAGGAGATTTTTTATGAAAATAGAATTAAATAAAAGAATTTTGGCATCAGGGATAGATCCCGATGGTAAAAAAGAAGTGATGACCAATGAAGATAGAATTGCTCATTATAATGCTTTGAAAGATAGATTAAAGGCTAATTTTAGAAAAGAAATATATCATAAATTGGATAGCATCAAAATTTTGAAAGAAATAAAGGATAATCAATATTATAAAATTGATGGATATAAAAAATTTGACTATTTTATAAAAGATTATAAAATAGCTAGAAGTCAAGCTTATAATTACCTAAAATTAGCAACTGCGTTGCAAGAAGGAGTTCTTAAAGAAGATTATTTAATAGAAAATGGCATTCATAATTCTCTTGATTTAATAAAGGATAAAGAAAGTCCAACATTAAAAAAGTCTAAACAAAATCCAATAAAACCTCTAAGATTTCAACTTAAAAATCAAGAAAGTTATGATTTTTATAAAAGCAATGCTAAATTTACGGGATTCTTGTTAGATAAATTATTTATGGATAAAAAAGAAATAATTAAAATAATTATGAAAGAATATAAACAATTAAAGGGATAATATGGAGGTTGTATGAACAATTTAGCTAACAGAACGTTTAACATAGGAAATATAAAAAACGAATTTTTAGAAATAGGATTTAGCGAAGAGGCAATAGATTTTGTTTTTCTTCATAATGATAATTATAACTTTGAGTTTTTAAAAGAGAAATTGATTAATTTAGAGAAGAATTTACAAAAAGATATATCTAATTTAGATATCAAAATAGATAGTGTAGAAAAGAATTTACAAAAAGATATATCTAGTTTAGATATCAAAATAAATAATGTTAAAAACGAACTTAATACTAAAATAGATAGTGTAGAAAAGAATTTACAAAAAGATATATCTAGTTTAGATATCAAAATAGATAGTGTAGAGAAGAATTTACAAAAAGATATATCTAGTTTAAACACCAAAATAGATAGTGTAGAAAAGAATTTACAAAAAGATATATCTAGTTTAAACACCAAAATAGATAGTGTAGAAAAGAGTTTGAATCAAAAACTTAGCATGGGTAACAGACTAGTACATTTTATGATAATAACAGCAGCAATTCTAGGCCCAATTTTAAATGCCCTATTTATGAGGTATTTACAATACATCAAATAATGATGTATTGTATAATTTGATTTTTAAAATGGTACATTATAATATTGATGAAGAGTATTATCAATTAACACTTAATTTTTGCTTTTTCATAAAGTAGAACTTATTTGAATTTTTTAACAAGAGAATTTAAATAGGTTCTTTTATTTTAACAAATATAAATTGATTTTAATTCTAAATTAGAATATATTCAATTATTGAAAAGCTTTTTAAAATTATTTTAATAAGTGAATTCGGCTAAACCCTAACTTTATTAAATTATTTAATAAGAGAATTTAATAAAGCTTTTATTAATTATAATAATTTCTGCAAAAAGTTGGCAAAAAACAATTAATAATATTATAAATATTATAGGAGGGAACTTAACCTATTTATGTTATTATAAATCCGATTTAGTTTGGGCTTAACTAAGTTCTTTTGTTTGAGAATATAGTTAAGCTCTTTTTTTTATAAAAATTGTTATAAAAAGTTGGTAAAAATAGTTTTTGTTATATATATGTATGTGAATAGCTAAAAAAGTGTATTGCTATCAAAACAATCCAATTAAGTTGGGTTTAGCTAAGTTCTTAGACAAGAGAATTTAAATAAGCCCAACTATTTTTTTGTAAAATTTTTTGTAAAAAAGTTGGCAAAAATAGTTTTTGCTATATAATTATTTATTACTAAAAACAGGAGGAAAAAGATGGAAAATCTTTTAAACAAAAATAATCAAGAAATACAAAATAATATTCAAGGAGAGTCTAAAATGTTTTATGTTAATCAAAAAAGTTTTACTGGATGTGAAATATTTGAGGAAAAATCTTCTCCCATTAAAGAAAAAAGTAAATTAAGCAAGATAGGCAAGAAATTACCAGGAATAAGTAGTCAAGAGTGTTTTAGATTTAACCGAAATATTGATTTTAGTGTGCAAAGAAATGAACTTGATAGGTACGGTGCTAGTGAAGTAGGCAATGTTTTGATTGGAGGTGCAGGACTTAAAGATTTAATGATAAACAGAGTGCTTAAATATTTTGGAATGAGCCTCCCTTTTGAAGAGAATTTGTATATGCTCAAGGGCAAAGAATTAGAGAATTTAGGATTTAGAGAATTTGTTAAAGCACATGGTGATAATATTGATATTTTGTATAAGAACAAATATGCCAACGGTGTTGATAGGTATAATTATTTCAAAAAAATGGGCAGTTCAGAAACTTTAGTAGGCTCAACAATTGATGGCTGGTTTATTAATAATAATGGCGATTTAGAACTTTTAGAGATTAAAAATAGCGACTCTCATTATATGAGTAGTGCTATTGCTGAGTACAATAAAAATGGCAATTTTTTAAGTAGCAAATATTTTTTCAAATACTATGTGCAGGCTCAAATGCAGCTAGCATGCACCGGGCTTGAGTATTGTAATTTATTCTTTTTAATAGATGCTACACCAATTAACTGTAAGATTAAAAGAAATGATGCCCTAATATTAAAAGTATTTGAATTTATTAATAAATGTGAATTAGAAATTAAAAATTTAAAAAAAGATATTTATAGCAACTATAGAGAGGAATACTTAATAGCACACAATTTTAACAAGGATGTGTTTATAAAGCTTGTCCAAGATTTAGTAGAAAGGAGTGATTTTTATAATTCTGGAGTTGAATTTGATTGGGCAAGAGAATTTATAGAATATGTTGATTGTGTAGACCTTGAAATTAAGGATAATCAATCTGCTGAAAATCTTGCGTATGATTTAATGGAGATTGACAGTGTACAAAAAGAATTAAATAGAATTCAGAACGAAAATAAAAAAAGAGAAAAACCTTATAAAGATAGGCTGAAAATGCTAATTTACAATATTACGAATACATGTCCACTAATTGAGCATGTAAATTATAGATTTGGAGAGTTTATGTTTACTCTTGATCCTAAGAAAAGGGCGATATCAGATAGATTAAAGGGGCTATTGCCAACAAGTGGTACAGTATTTTCTCCTAGCAATATAGCATTTGCAAATGGTGTTAGTGTCCCCATGTGAATGGGTGCACTAAAAAATTAAAGAAATAATTTAATATAGTAGAGGTAAACAATGCTTATTAATAAAATAAAACAAGATAATAGAACTTTAAGACCAGAGATACAAAAATGGGGTTGTTACTTTTTATGTCTACATTATTATACAAGTCTATTTAAGAAACGCGAATTTAATGCATATGATGTAAATACAGCGTATTATAGATTTATAGGACTTGGATATATTAAGAGTAATTGTTTTATTATAAATCCATGTATGATACTTAATTACTACGGAATTAGAAGTAGCGTGAGATATGAGTCTTTAAATTATTTAGGCACAGTTAATGAATTTGAAATAAGTGAAGTTAAAATCGATAAGGTTAATGGATATCATTTTATAGCAACAAAAAATAAAGAAATATTATATGATTCACTTGACTTGAAACCACGTGGAAAAATATTTAAAGTAACTTCAAAACGTATATTTAAACTTTTACAGTTTTAAGTTATTTTTCATGCATTTATAAGCGTGAATTTTATTAGCAGAAGAGAGTCCGTAGATATTATCAATTTCGGAAGTTGAAGAATATTTCATAAGCTCTTTAATTTGAAAAGAATTGTAACCATTGGATTTTAAATACGAAATAAATAAGTTTCGACATAAGTGAAGTGATTTATTTGCACGAAACCCCGACTTTTTAAGCAGCTTTTTGAATTTATCAGAAATATGGATAATGCTAATTCGATTATCTTTAAATTTATGTTTGGTTTTTTGAAAAAGATAGGTACGCCGTGAGTCAAGATTTTTTTCTTCGAAATGATTTTTATGTGCTGTTTGAATAGCCTCAAACTCTTCGGAACTAATGATAATTTCTCTAATACAAGCGTCATTTCTTTTTTTAGCTACGTTTACTTTTATATTGTACAAAGTTTCCCCAGTTTTGCTTAGTAAGGGAGTAATATCTTGCATTTTTACTTTTTGCATTTCAGCGCCCCTGCACCCACTTATTGCGAGTAGATGTAGAAACCAACCAGATATTGGATCAGTTTGTTTTAGAGTTTTGATGCATTTTTTAATTAAGTTGCTAATTTTTGGTGTTAAATAAAACTTAGGAGTTGGTTTTGAAGTTTCTTTTGTAGATTTAGATGAAATTTTTAGTGAATTTTTAAGAATTTTGTTTTCATTGCGTAAATTTTGGTAGTCTTTTACCAGGTTAAGGATTAAATCTATATTGTTATTATTTAAATTAAAATAATTATTAATATCCATAAGACAAGCTCCTTCTAGGTGTTACTTTTAAATTAAGTAAAAGTAATAAAAATAGATAAAAAATGTAATTTATATTTTATCAAAAACAAAAAAAATTAGTCAAATTTATGGTGTTCTCATTGCATGTGAAATTTCTGCTGTAGGGTGGCTGTGATAAACAGAAGTGTCAAGTTCTGAGGGGTGGACTTAAGAAAGATACAATACTTTAAGTGATATATAGCAAAGACTTTTAAATTTAAGTTGTATGCATTTTGTAGTCTTTTGTAATGAGCCGGGCATTTGCAATGGAGAGATTTTTGGGAGTTGGTTAAAATTACATTTGCGTTTTGTTAATATGTAACAGGGGAATGTAATAAAACTATATATTTAAATCTTTGAAAAATTGTAATTATTCAGTGTTGCATTATTATTGAGGCTTATGGAGTAACTTATGAATAAAATAATGGAAATATTTACTATTTGTGCTGTTTTTGCACTGATAAGCTCTTGCAAGAATTATGCAAGTAGTGAAGATTTAAAACAAAATGTAAAAGAAAAAGTTGAGGGATTTTTAGAGGCAAAAAAAGAAGAGGTGGTTGGTGGTTTAAAAAAGCTTGGATCAGAAGCTTTTTTAAAAGTTGAAGAATTAATGCAAGCCGATAGACCACAAGTACAAGCCGAAGAGCAAGTGGCTCAAGGTGTTTTTGAAGATCTAGGATTAAAAGAGAAAGGTCTTAAAGAAAAAATAGAAGAATTAAAGGAGCTTAAAGATAGCTCAAAAAAGACAAAAGAGGATAGAAAAAAAGAATTAGAAGAGGCTAAACAGAAATTGGAAGAGTTTAAAAGACAAGTTGAATTAGTAACTGAAAATACTGATAAAGTTAAAAATCAAGGCAAGATTGGACGAGAAGCTTTTCTGTATGCCAAAAAATTAGGTGTAAATGGGAGTTATTCTGCTAATGATGGTACTAATACTGATAAGTTTGCAAAAAAAGTTATAGATGATGCGCTTGAAAATATTAAAGAAGAGCTTGAAAAGCTAGCAGAACCTCAAAATACAGAAGATAAAAAATAATAAAAAATGGGTTTTGATAGTAAAAATTATAAACAATAAGACTAACAATTAGTCTTATTGTTTATTCGCATTTGCATTGCTGAAATTTAGGCAATAAAGCTAGGAGGGGATATGAAAAAAATTAGTCTGTTAATATTTTTGTTTTTATTTATAGTAAGTTTAAGTGCAAATATAGAAGAAAATTATACAGAAACCAAAAGAGCTTTTTCTGAAGAAGATTTTAATTTAATAAATAAAAGACTAGATAATTATGATTTTAAAAATGAGTATGAAAAAAGTCATGTTTTTTCCGATGCTCCTAGAATTAGGGGAGATTTAAGAAAAATTGGAATTAAAGAAAAAAGAGTTTTTTTAGATGCTCTTGAGGTTATTGAATATCTTATAAAAATTAAGATAAGTACTGATAGTATTTTCCTGTCTGAGGATATGATTAGACTTATAGGTGGTTATCCAGATTCGATTTTTAATTATTTGATACAGCTAAATTCGGATAAAATTGATTATGCCGAGAAATATGGAGATAACGCTAGAAATAATTTTAAAAAAGATTATTCTGAAGATAAAGCAAATACAGTTAAACAAATTTTAAAACAAATTTTGGCTGATTTGCCCAAAGATTAGTTTTTAATTTGAAAAAAGAATCTTATAAGCTTTTCTTAAAGAAAAGCTAAAAAAGATTTCAAAATAAAATAAATGGTTTTTATAAGCATAAATTATGAAAAACAAGACTAGCAACTAGTCTTGTTATCTTATTAATATTGGAGAATTATGATAAATGAAAAGAATTTATATTATTTTACATTTGTTATTTGCTTTACTTTCTTTAAATGCCAACGAATTGATGAAAGATTTCATTAATGGTAACGATAATGATATTAATTTTGAAGATTTTAAACTGCAAGAAGATAGTTCGTATTGGGAATTAAGAAATAAAAAAAATGAAAATGAGAAAGCATATGTAATTATATCTGC
>NZ_CP179515.1:0-30366 GCF_030437945.2 Borreliella kurtenbachii
ATTTTATTGACAAAAATATTAGTTTTTGCTATTATACATCTAATTTAATAAAGAGAAGTAAAACGGTGTGTGATTTAAGAAAAACAAAATTAATAGATAAAATAAGTTCACTAGAACTATATAAATATTCAATATTTTTTAGAAATTATATAGAAAATGTAGCAGAAGATTGTCTCAAGAACGGACTTGTTCTTGAGAGCACTGACCACAATGTTAGTGAGGTTGAACTTGCTAGGTTAAAGGTACAACTTAAAGATGCTCTGCTTAATTGTATTATAAGCTACCGTTTTCACGGGATTGGTTATGTTTTAGTAAAAACCAAAGATACCCTAATAGATCTCGAACAACCCGTTAATATAGAATTACCTATTGGTTTTGAATACCTTGATTATGAATATGTAAGAGATTTGGGAGTTGATTTTGATCATATAACCTATAAAGTAAAATCCAACAATAAGAACAATTCTGTAGACGCAGTTAAAATACATAAAAGTCGACTTATCATATATGAAAACTTTGATTATATCTTAAAAAGATATGTTCCTTGTTATACAGAAAGTTTTTTGCTAGATATTTATTTATTTGAAAAGATATACGTTGAAATAGAAAGACGTATTGAAAACCACAATTTCTTGTTTTACAAAGATGAATCTTTAGTACAATTACAAGACGCACTCTCTAGTGCAACCACTTCTTTAAGTGCACTTACTCAGAGCAATAATGATAGGGGAAGTGGCATTTTATCTTCTTTTTTGAGAAAACAAAATTCAAACAATCATAGTAAAGATATTTCTAATTTAAGAAACCTTAATGACTCATTAGCACAGGAGCTTGCTAGGCTTAAGAGCAATCTAAATAATGAGGGAATGTTTTATACGGCTACTCCCAGTGCTAGTTTAGAGGTTATTAAATACGACCTTAGCTACTTAAAGGAGGCGTTAGCGTTAATTAAAGCGAAAATTGGGGCTGACACCAAAGAGCCCTTAACTAGAAGTTTTAATGAGCAGGCTAAAGGACTAGGAAATGATGGTAAAGGTGATAGGAGTAATTATTACGATTTTTTAAAAGGCGTACAAGAACAAGTTGAGACCTCTTGTAACTTAAAACTTACAAAGTATTTCGGGCTTGATATGAAGTTTAATTCACTAATTATGTTAAGTGAAGAACAAAAAGCAGAAAGAGATATAAAGCTAATTGAGCTTTACAGTAAATATAACCAGCTTATACAGAGTAGTTCCTTTAATAATGAGGAGCTAGCGATGTTAAAAGAGAAATTATTTTCATTTTGAGAAAAGGAGTTAAAAAGTGACTGGAAATGAAGAAAAAGAAGAACGGCAAATTAAGGCTGATACTAAAGCTATGAGTGATGGAGAATTTGAAGAGTATATGCGCCTTAAAGAACAAATAAATAATTTAAAGACCAAAGAGACACGCCGAAATTTAAGCATAAATGAACGAATAGCAAAAGAACTTACAGAAGTTGAAGAAAGGGAGCGTATTGAAAAGCAATTGTTACTAGAGGCTGAGCGAATTAATGAAATTGATACGCTTGCAAAAGCACATCTTAGCAAACATTTTAACAAAGAGGCGTTACTTGCAAAAGGATACACTCTAAAAGACATTATGCAAGCGCAACGCAGAGAACTTGTTCGCAAGTTTGTTCCAGTTGAGCAAATTAAAGCTATTGCTAAAGCGTCAGATATAAGTCATATCGATGGAGAGATACTGGAGCAACTTATTTCTTTAGCAAAAGTGAATATCAAATTAAGAAAAAATGCGAATAGTAATTTTTCTTTTGTTAACTATAACAAGGGTAACAAGGGTAATATTTTTGTTAAATCAGAAGAGAGAGTAAGTTTGCTTGATTCTAATTTTGTTCCAATTAATTTTACAGAATTTGTACAAGCGATAAGTAATACTTACAAGCAAAGACGAATTCAATTTTATGAAAATCTAAAAAGACATAAAAGAACAAGTATTACTTAAAGGAGTTTTTAATGAGCGATATCACAAAAATTAAAGAAGAGTTTAATAAAAAGGTTGCAGAAATTAAAGCATTAATGAAAAATCCACAACAAGATTCTGGACTACTTAGTAATTCTATTGAATTTAGAGACAAAAACCTAATTTTTTCAAATTCTGATGGAGCTTGCACTAGCAGTAAAGACAAAATAGAAAATTATCCTGCTAAAGGGTATCCGTATAAGCGTGGGGTTAAACTTAGTTTTGGCGATGGTACAACAGAACTAGAAGTTGAGGCTGGAGGTGGAGACGATTTATATGGAGTGTGCTCCGATATAGATGAGTTTAGCGGTATGGCAACTGTAATTCCAATTACAAATAACTTTACTGGGTATTTAACGCTTAAGAAAGAAGGACAAAATAGTATAAATCCAGGAGATAAACTAAATTTTAGCCAACATGGAGAACTTGAAAAAATCACGGGAGCTCAAAAGACAGTTAATGCAATAGCGCTTTCAAAAGCACATAAATTGACCGAAGATTTATTTATAGTGCTTGCTAGTGTATTTGGGAATAGAGCCATTAAAGGGTAATTAAATTATGGTTTTAAAAGATACTGGGCAAGCTGAAAATCTTGATGCTGCTGATAACCCGCAGTTAGATTTAGAGGCAGAAGCTCCTGCTGCTCCTAGGGCTAAACGGCAAGCAAGACAAGCTAAAGATGTGCAAGCAAAAGATCCCTATTTGGATGCAATGAATGAACTTGATGATATCCTTTTGAAATTCAAAAAATATGTAAAATCGATGAGTTCGATTGAAAATAAGGTTTTTAGCAGTTCAAGCGGTTGTTTTAAATCTAAAAATGAGCGAGCTGATGTTTATACATTTGCATGTTCAAGCTATTCAGACAAAATAGAGGAATACCATTACGATCCAGCAAATAGTTTTCCATACAAGCGAGGCGTTAAACTTGTTCCAAAAGAGAACTCTATATATGTGGAAGTTGGAGCTGATACTGATATGTATGGGATATGTGTAGATGTATGTGAGTTTAGTAGTACTGCGTATGTATTGCCAATTACGAATAACTTTGAGGGGCACCTTGTTACAAGAAATCCGAGCATAAAAATAGGAGAAATATTGGATATAAATAACAATGGGGTTATTATCAAGGCTGGTGGTGGACCACCAACCGTAATTAATGCATATGCCTTGTCTGATTCATTTACAATTAATTTTGCCCCCGAAGATGGAAATCAAGATCAAGCTAGATATCCTAGGCAAGAGTATTCTATTAATTTGATAAAAGTTGCAATTTTTGGCAATAGAGGCCTTGAGAAAATAGTAAATCCTGATGGTGGTTAAGCCTTGGGCGAATAAAAGGAGTTAAATAAATGGGAGATACAACGCAATTAGTAAAAGAGTATCAAGAGAAAAGAAGTAAACTCGAAAAGTTTATGAAAAATCCCCAACAAGACGCGGGGCTGCTTAGCAATTCTATTGAATTTAGAGATAAAAACGTGCAATTTTTTGCCTCTGGAGGGAGTAGAACTAGTAAGTTTGATAAGTTAGAAAATCATCCATTTTCTGGGTATCCATACAAGCGCGGAGTAAAAAGGGTTATTCAAGAGGCACAAGAAAATCAAAATCATTATGAGCCTCATGTTGAGGCTGGTGGTGGTGAAGACTTATATGGAATATGCATTGATATAGATGAGTTTAGTAAAACAGCTACTATTGTACCAATTACTAATAATTTTGAGGGCTATTTAGTAGCAAAAGATTCTACAGTTAAAGTAAAAGACAAACTTGTTTTTAATAAAGACGGTGCTCTTGAAAAGGTTGCTGGAGCGCCAAATAAGGCAACTATTAATGCAACAGCATTGTCTGATGCAAAGCAAATTAGCAATGAAGTTTATTTGGTAAAAGTAGCGGTATTTGGAAATAAAGCTATAAGTAGAAATTAATAAAATTTGGGAGGATTTAATATGGAATTATTTGATGAAAATTATTATGCAAAAGCTGTGGCAAATATCATAGGAGAAGTTAAAGATCCTATTATGTATAAATGGTTTTCACCTGATCAAATTGAAGATGTTGATCTACAAATGGGATATCAAAGAACTGTAAAGTGGGATGCGTTTTTAAATGCTAATCCTACAACAATTGCCAATGAGGTTAACACTATCTCAACTATTGGTTTTAGTTCTGAAGTGGTAAGACTTAATTATTTAAAATTACAGTACAAATTCAGACATTTAAAGCAGACATCTGAGAAATTTTATACTTCAGACTCATATATTGGGGACATTAATAATAATTTACTTCCCTTTGCGCAAGCCTATAAGCTTGCAAGTAGTGAAATTATTAAACTTATTAATCACTTTGTACTAACGGGCACTGTTTCGATTAAAAAAGATGGGAAAAATCAAAAACGCCTACTTCCCAATATGTATGGACTACTTAATATGCCTGAGCAGATAAAAGAAGAAGTTGCTAGTGGTGATAAAGATAAAATGGATAAAATCTTTGAAAAGATTGAGGCGGGACTTTCAAAGTTAGAATTAGGAGATGAATTTTCCACCCCTATGATGGTAATAGTTGACCCAGCAACCTCACTTAAACTCGTAAAACCATACGCAGCAGGACAGGGTGCAGCAAGTAGCTGTGAAAAATGGGAAGATGTTTTAATTCAGACTATTAAGGCTATTAATAATAGAGAAGATGTTTATATTGAAACTTCAAACTTGCTAAAACATAAAATACTCATTTATCCACTAAATTCTGAGCTTATTAAATTTAAGCCTAGCAAGTATATGCTGCCTACACCGAATGAACAAGTTGATAAAGACTCAACTGACATTGCTCATTCATACATTGATTTTGTTTTAGGCGGTCTACTTGCTACTAGAAAAACTATTTTGCAAGTTAACATAAAGCAAAGTTAAAAGTATAAGGTAAGTGGAAATGGGTGAACAAGAAAACTTACAATCACAAGTTGAAGGAGAAGAAGAGCTTTTAGTAACAAAACTTCATTCAGAAATGTTATTGCTATTAGGAATAGACCAATTTGCACTAAGCAGGCAAAATTTTCTACTTCATTTATCCTTACTACAAGCTATTCTAGTAACACGCGGTATTGATGCTAGTTCACTTACATATGAACAAATATTTTTACTTACTTTCTACCACATGGGTTGTCAATTAAGAAAACAGGGAGTTGTTCTAGAATTTGAATTTGATAGGATCAAAAAAGAGAAATTCAATGAACTTGAACTTGATTATTATCCTAGCAGTAACGGGGGCGAAGAAGGTGGGGCGGGGAGTTGTGGATCAAACAAAAATTTCTGCTTACAGCTTGATGCATTTTTAGAAAAACTAAAAAGAGAAACTTCAACGCCATCTTGTGTGGGGGTTGTCTAATGAATGGTGTTAGAAAAAGACTTTCAGATCTGTCCTTTCGTATGGTCAACGTATTTAAGGACCCGCAACCCTTAAAGTTTTATAAAGGCACTGTTGTAAAGCTTGAAAATGACTCTTCTTATCAGAGAGTATTTGATAAAAATAAGTACACTAAATTCGCAGGAGTTATTATTGACATAAAGCCACAAGAACTTGCAATGCTTTATGACTCTGATATGTCTGATATTCAAGGGTATTCTAAACTTTACACATATCAAGACCTTAACTATGAGCTTAAAGACCGAATATCAATTGCAGATTTAGTTTACTTTGAAATATTTAGTATTGACTCTTCAATTGGATGCTTCACTTTGGTTTTAAAGGAATTTATATGGACAAGCTAGAATTTAAAATTGAATTGGAAATTGGGTGGTTTGGTGGTCGTGCAGGAATTGCTAAAATGCATGAAAAAGGGAGTAGCAATTTACCAGCAAGAAAACATTTAACTAAAATTGCTGGTAGTTCTGAGTTTAGAGAATATATCAATAATAGCTATATAAATTCTAAGTTTAATCTTGACCCTAAATCAGGAATGGAGGCTATTGGACAAGCTTTTATAAGGTACTATGAAAATTATCTACTGTCAGCAAAAGCCCCCCCAGCCTTAAAGGCTAATACAATCAAAAGTAAGTTTAAAAGGGGTAGTAACACTGCAGCAATTCCACTTGTTGATACAGCTAAAATGTTATCAGAGATTACTTATAAGGTAACACTTGAATGATTTTAACTTTAGATATGGTATTAAATCATTTAACTCAAATATTTAAAGGGTTTAAGGCGTATGCAACTGAAAATAATTTTGAGTGCGATATCATAAATACCTACAATCATCCATATCTTTCAAAAATCACGGCTGCTAGCTCAAATATAATAGCATTGAAATTTGATGGCATAGAAAATATATTTGATCATAATTCTAGAGCCGGTGCATTTTATGAAAATGCTTTGGAATTTAGTGTAAATTTTCAAGTATATATTATTGCAATAGTGTTAAACGCTCAAGATTTTGACGCTAATTCGCGTATGTTGATACTTTATAGTATGCTTAGTGACTTTCTACATAATAAAGCCCATAAGTATACTTTAGAAAGTCAATCTCAACCCGAATATATTAGCCAAATTAACCTTTACATTTATCCAATATCTAATATGCAAACAGTTGGGCTTATTAATTTAGGCACAAAATATAGTAACCATGCATACAGTGCATCTATAGCATTCAATGCTAGTGTAAAAGCAATTGAAATTTTAAAGGAGGAATACAAAATTGCCGCAAGATACAATTAGTGTAAGTTTTATTGACTCTAGGATCCAAGCTAGTAGGCCTAATTATTATAATCCACTCTTGGTTTACAAAACAGCTAAAATCAAAGTTAACAAAGATGCTGCTAGCTTTATAATATTGAATTTAACCGTTAATAATTATGAAAAACAAATTGAAACTTTAGAAAAAGATAATGGAAATGGAGAAGATCGGTTTGGGAAAGAAAAAACATTGCTAAAAACTGCAATGTCAAATTTTTTCAATTCAACTGAAGAATCGTTAAAATCCGCTGTTCTTTTTATTTATAAGGATAAGCCTGAAGAGCTAAAAAATTATCTTAAAGTACATAGGCATTCTTTTGTTGTACTTATTAACACTGAAGGTGATGCGTCAGATGATGGGCTTAAAATTTACAAAGATGACTATAATAAATTCAAAATGCCTTCAACTTTTTTTGTATTCTCAACTAAAGAACAAGAAATAAAAGAACTATTTAAAGATAAAGGTAATATTGAAAAAGAAAGAAATATTGTTGTTTACAGCAATAATAAAGACAATTTACACCTTAAATTTATAAGTCAATATCTGCATCAAGCTAGCATTTTCCATTCTGTAAATCCTTATGGTATGCCACTAGCTGCTACACCGCTTGTTGACGACACTGTAATTGGAAAGTTGCGAACTGCAAAAATCAACTTTTATTCACTTCTTAATGAAACTGGCCTTGATGGTATGCCTGCTTTTAAAGAGGGTGTTGATCTAGCTGGAAGTCCAATAGACGAGATTTTCACTTATCATTATATAAAAAATGAAGCGATTATTGAGCTTATTAGAATTTGGAATAAAAACAACAGACAAAACAGCAAATTATCTGCACTTCAACTTAGTGGAGCTAGAGACAATGCATATACTTCAGTAATTGAGTGCCTACTTAAACGGTTTATTGATAGAGGACTTATAATAGAGTATAAAAATTTAACTCTTACTATTTCTCCTACACCACAACTTAAATTAGAGCTTAGTGTGAATATTACTTATAACTTTAGTGTTAATGCTGTTGCTTTAGTAATTACTACTCAAGATATAGTTGATTATCAAAACAGCTTAAGTGCTTAAAAGGGGGTCTAAAAATGCAATTTTATGATTTAAGAGAAGTTTATTTTTCAATTGGTGGTACACAGCTACATAGTGGTAAGCTAGAGCTTACAAGCGAACCTACAACAAGAGCGGTGGTTAGTAGCGAAGACAAAGGCATGCCTGTAATAAGCTTAAGAGATCCCAAAACGATAACTTATGTTTTCAATATTGAAGTTACACTAGGTAGTCATGACTATAGATTGTTAACTGAACTTTCTGATGAACAGTTTTACAACATGGATGTGAGAAAAGAGGATAAAATGCTTAATTTAGCATTCAATGATAGAATTGCTACCAAAATTATCTCTAACTATGCAATCTTTACTGAAGAGCCTTCAAGAAGTTATTCTGCTGAGGCCGAAAAAGTATCTTTTGAAATTAGGGCTATTAATTGCCAAAAAACTAAACCAAACAACACTTAAAAGGAGAGTCTTATTATGATAATGAGATATAAAATGAAAATTTTAACTAAAAATAAAACTTATGAATATCCACTAAGAGTACTTCCAGTCTATGAATGGGATAAAGTGCTAGGATTTAATCAAAGTGACGCTGTTTTTAAGCTTAATGAGGTCAAATACCTAAGAGAAATTACAAGTTTAATGATAAGTCCAAAATTTTTAGACGAATTCTATGTGATTTTGGATCAAAATAGAGAATTTATTTCTTATTATAAGGACTATCTTGTTGCAATAATTTACACTGCGCAATTCAATACTTTTCACATAGATAATGATCTAAAAAAACCCACCTTAGTATATTTAAGTGAGTATGAAAATAATGTTGGTGATTTTGTTACTTTTGACTATATTAATGAAAATTTTGATTATGAAAAAGTAGCCGCTTTGCTTTCATCAGTTACATCAAATTCTAATGACCTGGTTGCTAAATGAGCAAAATAAATAGAGATATTGATAAAGCTATTGCAAGTATTAATGAGACTAGAAAAAAATATTTTAACTTGCTTGACGAGATAAAGAACGACAAATACTTTTTTCCAGTAATTATGAATATTTGCTCATACGCCTCGGTAAGGAAATTGCCTTATGACGAGCTTTTAGAGGTCAATAGACTTGCTGAGATTAAATTAGAAAAAGAATTGTATGAATTAATTTTAAGCAAGTGAGGGCCTAGTGAGCAATAAATTCACCATTAAATTTAAGGGTATTCTTGATCATGCTGCAACAAAAAAAGCTATTGAACAAGATATTTCCAAAATGGAAAAATATCTTAACCCTAAAAAATCTAGTTTGGGCAGTACTAAATATATTGTAAAAAATAATTTGTCGGACAAGAAAAAAGAACTTAACAGACAATCTAAGTTTGAAAGCTTAAGAGAGCGTGTTGAAAAACATAGACTTACACAAGCTAAAAAACTTATAAAACAAAGCGTGGGCTTTGAAAAATCTAAACAAAAAGAACTGCAATTTCTTAATAGTACAGTTTACAATAAAGAAGAACGTAATAAGATTTGGGGCGCTCTTAAGGGAATGAAAGGATTTGAGCGCGATTTAGAAAAAGAAGATTTTCTGCGAACGGCAATTATGCTGCTTAAAGGCCCCCTCAGAAAGTTGAAACTTAATGATAAAGAGGGGGAAAATGTAGTAAATTCAGCAAAACTTGCAGCTGTACTAAGAAGCGTGGGGTTTGCTAGTAATAACGAAAGCGCTGTTGGGGCCGTTTCACAGATACTTAAAGGGAACTTTACAGAAGCTTTTAATTTATTGAAACCTATCGACAAATTTAGAGAAAAACATCTAGAAGCCATAAAAGACAAGTTAGAGCCAAGAACTAAAGAGGGAAGAGAACTACACCCAAGACCACAGGCGATTGTAGACGTCATAAACGATATATTATCTTTAAAGATCCTGGGTTATTCCAATGAAGTCCAAAAAGCCAAAAGTGATTTAGCTAATATAGAACAAACTTTCCAAAACTTAACCAATGATGTTTTGCAACCCATAATTTCCAAAGTTTCCACTATTATTGATACGATTATTAAATTTAATTTTAAAAAAATCCTAGACGATATCGTTGGTAGCATAAAAGAAGCTATAAGCAGCGCTTTTGCCGGATTAAAAACCGTTGGCAGCACAGCAATTAATACTGCTAATACAGTTTTTGGCTACATTAATCCTCTGAGTTATTTGGGAGGATTTTTCTCTAAAGAGAACGGCGATAATGATCAGTTGGGAAAATTTAAATAAAAAGGTAATTCTATGGACATTAACAATGAAAATATTATCAATAATAATATTGATAATAAGAATAAAAATAAAGAGCTGTCGTCTGCAGAGATTATCCAAATAATAAGAGATGTAATAACCCAAATATTTGCTCTTTTTGGAGCAGATAATTTTTTAGTGTTATTTCCTAGAATGGATCTAAAAGGTTTTGGATATGTGCCTCAATTGTTTTTTGTAAAACCAAAAGCCGAAATTATAACACGAACTTACAATGCTAGTTATTCTAAAAGACCGGTTATTAACTATTATGATAGAAAAGCAGAATATGTAAGTTACAGCCCCGTAATGACGGGAGAACACATCTCTTTAAATGGCGGGGTATTAACTTCTTTGTATAAAAAAATGCTCTTATCACTTAAAATGACTATTTTTGGCAATTCTATGCTTTGCTTTGACGCTCATCTTGTAAAAGAACAACTAGCCAATAGACTGCAAGCGCAAGTTCCTTTTAGTGTATATAGTCCAACTTTTGGCCTTAAAGAATTGGCTATAATTACAAATCTTTCATTTAAGGACACTCCCTTCATTGATGAAGTTGAAGTGACTCTATCAATGGAAATAGTAAAAACATTTGCATTAGAAAAATATAAAGGATAACATATGTTACTAAGTTATGATTTTAAAATTGAATTTTACAAAGCAAAACAATCTTTAGAAAAGGATACAAGCGCTGGGGATTCTTTAATTGAAGAAAATCCTAAAATTATAATAAATACACAACATGGAATTCATGTTGATATTACCATATCTAATGAGTTTTCAAATTATAATTTTGTAAAATCTAAACGAACAAAAATTGTACTTTGGAATTTGCCCTTAGACTTCACCAACGACATTGACGTGGGAGATATAGTAAAAATACGCTATAAAAAATTTGCTCATGAAAAAAATTTTGATTTCATAATGGCGGGGTATTTGGGGACTCCTATGAGCACTGATTATCCTGGTAGTGATTTTAGTGTTGAGCTTGACGTTCGGTTAGCGGTTAGTAGCAACTTCTTTAATCGAAAATTAGAGAACAAAAACTTCAAGGGCAAGACGGTGCAAGAAGCAATCGAATCTGTATTTCCCAATCGCAATATTATTAATATGGACAAAGAAGATCGTCTTAAAATCATTGACAAAGATATTTATGCCGCAACACCAAAAGAGTTTGTTGAAAAAATTAAAGGAATATATATTCACGACGTAATAGCTGATATTGGCGGTGACAGCTTTGATGTTGAATGCAATTTTATATTCACTAATGATAGAACAATTGAAGCAGATGAAAATTACAAAGCTTTAGAAGATTATGGACTTGAATTTATTCCACAACAAGAAATTGCTATTGAGGGCGAATACAATATAAGACGTGTATATTGGAACGCACAAACATTTTACACACATAAACTAAAAATTGGCGATAAAGTTTCATTTATTGATGGACTAGGGAAAATGATAAAAACCACCATAAAAGAAACAAGCGCAAGACTTAGCAACGCAGGAGAGTGTTCATTAATACTTAAATTAAAGGATGATTCTGATGATTCTGATTAAATGTATAAAGTAAAGGGGATTAAAATGACTAAAGACTATAAAATTTACAGAATGAACCAGCGTCTTTATGGACATGCTTTAGCACAAGAGGACGTTAAAAATTGGATTTATTCAAACATTTTTATAATTAAAATTGGCACTGTAAGGGAGTTTAAACAACAAACTCAAGAAGCTATTGTTACAATACCCGAATTTGAAGATTTAGAAATTCACACAAAAAATATCTCTAATATCAGTTTAGAACTATCAAAAGGTGATAACGTTTTACTACTTCAATCAAGTGTTAATATTTTTGATAAAAATAACGATATTCACTTTGACAAACATCATTTTTATATACTTAGTGCAATTAGCCCAAAGACTTTAAATCTAATCTCTGATACTGTTAAAATTAAAGCAAACAATAACATTGAAATAGCTAACCAAACAACTAGCTTAAAAACAATTCTCAAAAATATTGTAAGTGCTATTGAGGGTATAAAAGTCGTACCCACACAAGGAGGCCCAGTAATTGAATCAGTCAGTCTAAAAATAGCAACCGCTCAAATTAATTCTGATATTAATAGCTTGTTTAAGTAATTTTTGCTAAATATGGTATAATTAATAGTATGGATTTAAGATTAGGCAATAATTTCGAATTGGTATTTAATAACGATTTATCACTTGTTGATGGAATTGATGAACAAAAACAAAGATTTCTGATATTTTTAAAAACCTTAAGGGGTAGTTTAAGCTATGCTCCTCATTGGGGACTGGATTACTTCTTACTTTTAAAACTATTAAAAATTAACAATCTTCACGCTGTAAAAAATTATTTTCACGAAATATCTAAAGAACTTAACCTAGATTTAATAAACATCTCAACTACTATACAAGACAACAAAGCACATATATCCTTTTTCTTCTCAGGCGATGTTTTGAATATGGAGTTTAATTTATGAGCATAGTTTTTGATTCTGATTTTGGTATTTTAAAACGTACAATTAAGGATATTGTAAGATCAAAAAGAGAATATTTACGCGTAAATTATGGTATTAATATTGACGATAATCAAAGCTCAATTTACAACATTATTGCGTCTTCTTTAGCATTAATTGAAGAAGAAATAATTAATGAGCTTAATCTCTTTTTTTCTAAAATGAAACCGGGTGGCACCTATTGGACTGCTATTGAAGAACACATTTCTTCTAAAAGCACAACTTACAGCGCGGTTCGCAATGCTTTACTTAATCTTGAGGGGGTTGAGTACACTAATATTAAAAGTTCCGCTGGTAAAGCCAACATATATCTAATTTTAAAGGAAACTTTACTAGACGATAGTAAATCTAATATTAACAATCCCGAATTTAAAGCAAAACTTTGGGAGACATTATATCTAACAACCCCTAGTGGTACTTTACTTAAGGGAGACATAGAAATTGATGGCCTCAATTCAACTGGTCAACGCAAATCCTACAAAATATCACTAGGAAAAAGAAAATATGTTTACATGAAAGTAAAGTATAAACTTGACCTTAAAAACTACCTCTACTTAAACATAGATTCTCAAATTAGAGATATATATTCTAGGATTATTTCAAATAACTATTCTGATATGGGAATTAGCTTTGAATATCAAGACTTTTTTGCTCCAGTTAATGAAGTTAAAGGAATTAAGTTTATGGAAATAAGCACTTGTATTAAAGATACAGACACTGAAAGTATTTCAAAAATTACTGATCGCGACTTTAATAAAAATCAGGATATTGCCATTAATGATGATACAATACTACTTTTCAATACTACAGATCGATTGCTTATTGATATTGATAGTTAACAAATATGAAAATACCTAATTTATTCAATGACACTGAAATTCATAAATTTATACGTACAGAAACCGAGTATGCACAAACGCTACTTAATGAGCTTAGGTTTCTTAATTCAAATTTCATATCCATTAATGCAAAAGAAAATGTAAAATCAAGATATATCGCAATATGGATATCTCAAGTTTTATCTATTTTTTATGCAAAAACTCAAACTTTACAAAGCATTACAAGCAACATTAATAGTGTTATTTTTGCTTTACGGCACATTGGTACTGATGAGTCATTTAGACTGATTTTCAAGGCTTTTTTAAATGTAGACATTGAAGTTACTACTCCTGAAGCTGGAGTTATTAATATCTCGCTAAAAGGGGTAATAAAAACAAACTTTACTACCTTTATTTCGCCTAGTACTAAAAAGGGAAAACGACTAAAAAAGATAATTCTTAGAGAAAAGAAGCCGGGATATGTTGCATCTAAAAAGGCTTTGGTATTTAACTCACTTCCCAAGGGCTATGATCATTCAATTTATGCTTTTATAAAGGAAATTATTCCTATTGGTAGAGTTCTCAAAATTAATAATAAAGATGGTAACAATATTATTACTTTTAACAACTAAGGAGGCTTTATGGCTATAGATCAAGATAAATTACTAATTGATGAAGAAGAAACGGTTCAAATTAAAGATTTAAATAAGGTTACAACCGTTAACAATACTGATCTTTTACTGCTTGATGATGGGGTTGCAAGCAGTAATGCTATCACTTTTAAAAACTTCTTAAAAACCGTTAATCACCAAACATTTAAAGGCGAAGAGCTAGGCTATTTTAAGGAGATAATTAAGTCTACAATCGCTACTGAACTTGCAGCTGATAAAGATTTTGTAGAAAAAATTTACGCTAAAATAATAAACAAACTAATTTACAATGATTCTAATAATCTTTCTAGTCTTTATGGAAAAATAAGATCTTCCCTTGAAAGTGGCATATCATCTACCACTCTATCTAAAGATGACTATCTTTTAACACTTCGTCTTTTCGGCACTATTCAAAAAACACCCGTTCCTAAACAACTGCTTGGCTTACCATCTGAGTATCTTCCTATCGGCAATAAAACTTCAGGTACTGCCTTCTATCCGTATGAATACAAGGGTAAAAGAACGATTATTAATATGGACGATTGTAGCGATGTAACTCTTTATTGTAATAAAAGTAGTGATGATGATCCAGTTTACCTTGATATTGATATTGACATAAAACACCAGAGCAATGGAAGTAAATCATTATATGTACAGTATTCCGATGAAAGTCAAAAAAACCTAGTTTATAAGCATGAGGGCTCCTCTTCAGTATCTATTCGAGTTCCTATGTACAAAGGATGGTATATACAAAAAAGAGTCCACATATCAGGAAATTCGGTCCCATATTTTTGCAAATTATAAAATTTTTAGCAAAAATTGCAGTTTTGGTATATAATGTGCATATAAATAAGAAAATTAAAATGAAGGATTAAAAAATGGATAGTATTAAAATAACCGAACTTCTTATCAATTTAAATGAAATTAAACTTATAGCAGTAATGATTTTTGTAACAGTGCTGGTTTTGGGGGCGTTAATTCTTCTTAAGCCTTTATTAAAAGACATTTTGACTATTGTAATAGGCAAGCTTTTTAAGAATGGCAATGGGAATGGCAAAAATCACATTAAAAAAAGAGATTAACTTATGAAATTATCCAAAGATAATGTTGAGCTGGGACTTGCGTCTTTATCAACCCTTATTGATATATTTTCTAAATTTGAAGATGAATTTGATGAAATTGCACATAAAGGATTTTTTTTGCTTTATGAGCTATATTCTCATTATAAATTAATCTATACAGCAAATATGGAAAGACTTGAAAGTGCATTGACTCCAGCAATAAATGCGGCACTTGCTCCATTAAATGAAAAAATCAATCAATGCATTGATCTAGTTAATTCTGATGAAAAAAATCTAAAAATATCCAATGACCTAAAATTCAATCAAGAAGGAAAACCTATCTACAAAGAGAGAACAAACAATGCAAAATAACACTATTGGTTTAGGACTTCACTTACTATCCAGCTTAACTAACATAGCTAAAACTGATACAAACATAGATCATAATTACATCAATACTTTTAGTAAAGTAATAGATTTTTTCTATAAAACATATATAAGCACACTAAAATCTATGGAAACAGCTGAGTCAACTAAAATATTTGAAGAAATACAAGATATCTTAAAATACAATATTGAAATAATAGAGGCTATCTCTGCTGACAAAAATAAAAAAATTATCACTTCACTTAAAGCAACACGTAACAAAATTATGAAAGAATACATCAAAATGCTTAAAAGGAGTGAAAATGCTTAAGAAATTGTATTGTCTACTAATTGCTTTGCTATTGTGTTGTACTACTATTGCTAGTCTACTAGAAGAGCCAAAACCTCCAATTATTCAAACACTAAAATATTTAGCTAAATATGAGGCACAACTTTCAGAATATGTTATGTACCTTGTAACATTTTTAGCTAAAACAAAAGTTAAAGTTAACGATCCAAATTATCCAGAATATCCTTATCCAGACTTGTCAACATTAAAAGACGAACACTCCATAACTGCGGTAAAACATAATATAAACATATATTTAGAGTACATTAAAAAAACAAAACCAATAGCGGAAAAAGTCTATAATCAATATTCTCAGTTAAAAATGTAAATTACAAAAAGGTTTTTCTTGCAAGAATAATCCTTTATATTATTAAAGTCATTTATTACTACTATGTTTAAAACCATTTTATCTTTTAGGATAAATCCTTAATAAGGATATAAACTTACAAATATACTATTTATTAAGGAGCTCAATATGCAAAAAATCAATTTATTAATATTATTTATATTTATTATCAGTACTAACAATTTAATTTCATAAGAAATTTAAAAAGATGAAATTATAAAAGTTAAAATTTTAACCGCTTTTGGGCAAGGTTCTGACTATAACTTTCCTGTAAAAGAAAAAGATAAAAACAAACATCCCATTGAAATTTTGGGGATAGGTTTAGAAAATTTTATTAACCAAATAGGTGCCGAAAATATTCTTGAAGTTAAACAACTAAGCCATTTAGTGGGTTTTGCATTTGTTGTAGTATACAAAGAAAAGAAAAAGTAATTTAAGGTTTTTGTAATACTGTTTTTTAAAAAACCTACAGTAAAAAAATTTAAAACTGATATTTGAAGTTAAAAATGTCAATTACAAAAAGGTTTTTCTTATAAGAAATTCTCCTTCACATATAAAAATATCTTAAGCCAACATATCTAATATGCTGTATAATATAGCTATAAGGAAAAATAATATGGAAACAGTGTCAACAAATATTGCGGGTGTAACCCAAGAACAAATATATAAAGAATTTCTTAGACTGGGTATGGAACAACTAATAGCACAAGATTTATCTAAAAGATATTATCACAATGAGCTAACATATAGAGATTTAGAAAATTTAGAAAAACAATTCGATATAAAATTTGATAATCTTGTTTTTAAAATAGATAATGTCAAAAGCGAGCTTAACACTAAGATTGACAATGTAGAAAAGAATTTAAATCTAAAAATTGATAGTTTAGATACCAAGATAGATAATGTAGAGAAAAATTTACGAAAAGATATATCTAATTTAGATGCCAAGATTGATAGTGTTAAAAATGAACTTAATACCAAGATAGATAATGTAGAGAAAAATTTACGAAAAGATATATCTAATTTAGATGCCAAGATTAATAGTGTTAAAAATGAACTTAATACTAAGATAGATAATGTAGAGAAAAATTTACGAAAGGAAATATCTAATTTAGACATTAAGATTGATACTGTAGAAAAGAATTTAAACGCTAAAATAGACAATGTGGAAAAGAATTTAAATCTAAAAATAGATGGCTTGAATATCAAAATAGACAATGTGGAAAAGAATTTAATATCTCTTTCAGAAATGCTTAAATGGGTATTAGGAATTATGGGAGCAATGTCTATCACAATGATAGCGGGGCTAATATTTGCTTTCATTTCTAAATAGCTACTACCTCACTTAAAACATATCAATTCAAATAATAATTTTTTCTCCAATATTTAGTACAATAGTTAAATACTATTTATTTGGAGAAAATAATGAAACATCTATTATTTAGTTTGCTAATTTTTACAAACATTAATCTTTTCGCCAACTTTTTAAATAATTTGACAAAAGAAGAACAATTGGCTCTTGAAAATATAAAACGGTTCTTTAAAGAAGGAAAAATTTATTAAAAAATCTCACAAACAATGATCTTGACAAGATACTTATTGGCCATTACACAAAAATCGAATATAATGAAGAACAAATTAACAAATTATTTATTGGCCTTGGAAAACAAAAAACCAAAATATATCTTAATACAATAAACAAAGTTATGGCAAATCCATCCAAAGGAAAAAACATACAAGATGAAAAAAAATACCAAACCCTCCCGCGTATTGCAATTTTGGCAATATTTTCCAACATCTATAAACAATTAAAACCCAAAACTGATGAATTTTTTGATAATACTTTATTGTTAATTAATTCAAGTCGTGAAATTATAAAAAACACATTTGCTTCAATTTTTGATGATATTTTATATGTAATGCTCATTCTACACGCTTATTTTTGACACATATAGTTGACAATACTGTTTTAAGAAAACGATCTATAATTACAAGAATAAATTTTATTTTTACTTAATATATTGGAGTAGAGATAAGGAAAGGAAATAACAATGAAAATCATCAACATATTATTTTATTTATTTTTACTAATGCTAAACGGCTGTAATTCTAATGATACAAATACTAGTCAAACAAAAAGCCGGGGAAAGCGTGATTTACCCCAAAAAGAAGTAACACAAGAAAAAACTAAATCTAAAGAAAAACTACTTAGAGAAAAACTATCTGATGATCAAAAAACACAACTTGACTGGTTAAAGCCCGCATTAACTAAAGATGGAGAATTTGATACATTTTTACAACATGATGAATCTAAAATAACCGCCACGCTTGATCATATAAAGAAAGAACTTGACAGTTGAACTGGAGAAAATACAGATACTCAAAAAAATACTTTCAAAACCATAGTTCAAGGAGCCCTTAACGGTGGTACGGCTATAGATAATTTTAAAGATAGTGCAAGTTAGTGCATGTGTAGCTCAACAAGCTTCCTAATAGTAGCTAGCAGCCCCCTATTTGGGGGCTTTAATATTGCTATACTGCAAATATATAATTAAATTGTCTTTCTTTTTTTAACATGCAAAAGAATTTTAATACTTTTGTTTTATAAACGTCCTGATTATCAGACATAAATACTTTAAGCTTATTTAGATCATCAAATCTATTGGTTTTACTGAAATAATCTTTCATAAGATTTACCCAATATTCTATACTCTTAAGCTTAGGATTTTCATCAAGAAGATTATTTAAAGCATCATCATTATCTGTACATAATGCCCGAATAAGAGCATTTATATTATTTTTTTCGTCACCTTCACTTAACCAATTTTTTATATTAAACAATGCGTTTCTAAAAATTTCATAGCAATAAAGCTTATCGGTTTTCGACTTTTTATCAAAGACTTTTATTTGTTCTTGCTTAATACCTCTTTTCTGGTTTTGAATAGTGTTATTTTTTTGAATTTGATTAATCTCTTGTTTTTGTTCCCTTTTTTGTTCTTGCTTTTGATTAACACTAACTTGCTTGTTAGGCATAAAATGTCTGTTTTCATAATTATTGTAAATAGGCGCTGTATCAGTATCCATTTCACTTTTTATGTTAAGACATGCAACTAAAGCATACCTTTTGAAATAGGTAATAGCTGAACCAACAAATTGTGGCAATGTATTTACATTTTTAAAACCATTTTCACTATTCCATTGTAATTTTTCTGTATGAATTCGCGTATCAAATGACTCTCTGTACCCAGTACTTGTACTGTAGAATGTAGTCCTAATATAATCAACTATGCCATATTGACCCTCTACAGAAATTGGAAATTGCCTAAACATAAGATCCAAATTGTGCTTTTCAATAACGTTTTCAATTTCTTCTAATACGTCATTAAAATCATGATACTTATATCCGTACCCTTTAAGACTTTTGTCAATACGTGGCAAGTTCTTCATTAAGGTTTTCATATCATTTAAGAATTTAATTTCTGCTTGAATATTGTCTTGTTGATTATTATTTTTTGAAAGATTTTCCATCTTTTCCTCCTGTTTGTTAATAACAAATATATAGCAAAAACTATTTTTGCCAACTTTTTACAAAAATTTTTGTAAAAAAATAGGGCTTAGCTAAATTCTCTATTATATCCTAAAGAACTTAGTTAAACCCTAATCTTTATTTTTTGCAAATTAACAAACAGGTAGTTAAAACTGAAAAATGTTCAAATAACTACGCTGTTTGTAGTGTAGCCCAATTTAGAATTAAAATCAATTTATATTTTTACTAAATTACAAAAAACATATTAATTTAACAAAATTAATAATTAAAATTTAATATTTTTTTAGAAAAGTATTTACTTTTAAATCAAAATTATGCATTATATTACTTAGTAAGTATTAACAAACAGGAGAGAAAATATGGAAGATTTTCCAAATATCACAAAAATTCCAACTTGCCACAACAAACACCAACACAAGTTAATATCTCTTACTTCAACACTAAATTACCTAAACAAAAAAGATAAAAAATACACACAACAAAACATACTCTACTACTTTAATGGAAATCTAAAAAGAAATGGTCTAGCTCCCACTACACTAAGAACAATGCAAAATTATCTTTACAAATTAGAAAAAGTATTAAAAGTAACAACTAATTACTACCAACACATGGGTGTAAATTGTGGAACTGAAATTTACTATAAGCTAAAGTATCCTAAAAAAGAATGTTGCCAGAAAATCAACAAGTACTTTAAAGAACGAAAAAACTCTAGATTCAAATCTAGAGTTAATACCCATTTTAAAGATAATATTTCTAAAAATAGTAGTGTAAATTCAGTGGGGTGTTTAAGTAATAAAAATAATATAAAAGAAGAAAGAAAGATTAAAGAAATAGAAAAATATCAACTAAGAAATTATTTTAATAATTGTAACTTTAAGACAGAAGAAGCTCTTTCTATTTTGAATTTAAATACTGATAAAGATACGAAGATTGAAGCAATGAAAATCTTAAAACTAAATGAGATTGCTTTAATAAAACGTTTTAGTATAAAAAAATCGTGCATTAAAGAAAAGCAAAACATATTAAAGAATATTTTAAATAACACTCAGAAAGAATTCGAAAAAAATGGATATAATCCTGAGCAATTAGAAACAAATTTCCAAAAAATATATGAAAATTACAAATTCAAGCCCCATTTTATTATTGAAAATCATAAATATAACGACTTAAGTAATATAAAACGCAAATTAGAAAAGTCGATTGAAAGAAAAAAAGAAAATTCTCAAAAAAATTATCAAAATTTAAAGGCAAACATTTTTAATATTCTTATTGAACAACTAAAAAAAGATACAAATATAGAAATTCTAAAGCCAATTATCAAAAAATATTTGAATAACCAAAAGAAAATAGAATACAATAAAGTATTTGGTACATATTATCTTGAATTATTAGAACTAATAAAAAATGAAAAAAAATCTTTAACTGTAGAAGAATTTAACATAAAGGCTGTATGAGGATTTAACATGGAAAATGCACCAGACCCTATTGAAACTATAAAAAAGGGTAAATGTAAAGTTGAATGCCAAAATAAAGAACGCTTTATTTTGATTGAAAAAGAAAATAGTAAAGCAATGTACTATACAAAAATAATGATGGACATTTACAAATTTGGAGTTTATGAGAAAAAACATGAATTTAGATTATCATTGAGAGCTTTATTTAATAGGGAAAGAATTGTTGAAGAAACTCATCTATATCCAATTAAAGAAGGAGATAAATTTATTGGCATTTTTTATGGCTACAGAAAACCAATTAAAAAACCTTTAATAAAGTATCAAATAAATGGAACTAGAAAAGCATACGCATTAGCAAGGGCATATTATATGGAATTCAGATTTAAAGCAGGAAGTGTTTTTTGTTATTTTAAGGGGCTATATCGTTTATTAGGTAAGAAAAGAACAAATAATCACTACAACAAGGTTTTATTTAGTATGTTTACAGATTTAGAACAACAAGTATATAAATTTTATGGGAAAAAATACCCGGAACAAGGACCGTTAATCAAATGGATAATAAAAAACCTAAAATAATAACAATAGCGTCAATTAAGGGTGGTGTTGGTAAAAGCACAAGCGTCTTATTTTATGGCAATATCTTAGCTAAAGAAAAACATAAAGTATTGATAATTGATAGTGATCCACAGGCCAGTATTACTAGTTACTTTTTATTTAAATTAAAAGAACAAAATGTGAATGTCGAAAATTACAATCTTTATGAAGTTTTTAAACAAAGAAAATATATAGAAAATTGCATTTTTACAGTGTCTAATTATTTAGATATAATTCCTAGTTCATTAGAATTATCTGTTTTTAATTCAGAAAGTATACCATTACAAGACAACCTTTTAGAAAAAAGACTTTTGGCTATTAAATCTAAATACGATTATGTGATAATTGATACAAATCCGAGCCTAGGACATCTTTTAAATAATGCTTTAGTAATTACCAATTATTTAATAATACCAATTAATTCTGATTTGTGGGCAGTTGAGAGTATAGATCTAATATTAGATGCAATAAATAAAGTATATAGAAAGGATATTACACCGTACTTTTTGGTGACGGGGGCCCTAGAGAGGCAAAACATTGACAAGGAAATAATATTTAACTTGGAGAATAGATATAAAGAAAATCTAATAGGAGTTATTCCCAAAAGAGATGATATCAAAAAAGCGCTGTTTTATAGAAAAGAATTTTCTTCGAAAACAGACTATTATCAAGAATATAAAAAATCTTTAAATAGAATGTTAAAAATAAAATAACAAATAAAATTTATCCAGTAATGGACAAATAAGGAGCGTGTATGAGTATTAAAAATAAAATGATAATAACCAAAAGAGTAGATATAAAGGAAAATATTTCTAAAATGGAGGCATTAGAAGAGGTTCATAAAGAAGAATATTTGAGATTGAAAGATAAATTAAAAACTCTGACAACCGATGATATTTATAATAAAATAGAAACAGCAAAAATATTAAATACGATTAATCAAAAAAAATTGTATATTTTAGATGGATATAAAAATTTTTATAGTTTTTTAGCTGATTTTAAAATTGCCAAATCTCAAGCATATAAATATATAAAAATAGTATCGGGCGTAGAAAAAGGTATTATTGACTACAATTTTATTGCCAATAATGGCATTGAAAAAACAATTAAACAATTGGAAAGTAACAATGTTATTAAAAAATCTAATCAAAATCCAATAAAGCCCTTAAGGTTTCAACTTAAAAAGCAAGAAAGCTATGATTTTTATAAAAAAAATGGGAAGTTTGCTGGGTTTTTATTGGAAGAACTTCTTGAAAGTCAAACAGATTTGATTAATAAGCTTTTAAAAAAGTATAAACAATTAAAAGGATAGTAAGGGGATTTTATGAGAAATTTAGCATACAGAATATATAATATAGAAAGTATAAAAAATGAGTTTTTTAACAAGATAATTTAAATAGGTTCTTTTATTTTAACAAATACAAATTGATTTTAATTCTAAATTGGACAATACTCAATTATTGAAAAGCTTTTTAAAATTATTTTAATAAGTGAATTCGGTTAAGCTCTAGACTTTATTAAGTTCTTATGCAAGAGAATTTAATAAGGCTTTTATTAATTATAATAATTTCTGTAAAAAAGTTGGCAAAAATAGTTTTTGCTATATAGTTGTTATTAACAAGCAGGAGGAAAAAGATGGAAAATCTTTCAAACAATAATAATCAAGAAATACAAAATAATATACAAGGAGATCTCAAAATGACAAGTATTAATCAACAAAGTTTTACTGGATGTAAAATATTTGAGGAAAAATCTTCTCCTATTAAAGAAAAAAGTAAATTAAGTAAGATGGGTAAAAAATTACCAGGAATAAGTAGTCAAGAATGTTTTAGATTTAATCGAAATATTGATTTTAGTGTGCAAAGAAACAAGCTTGATAAATACGGCGCTAGTGAAGCAGGTAGTATTCTAATTGGTGGTGCGGGGCTAAAAGATTTAATGATAAACAGAGTGCTTAAATATTTTGATATGAGGCTACCGTTTGAAGAGAATTTATATATGCTCAAGGGCAAAGAGTTAGAGAATTTAGGATTTAGAGAATTTGTTAAAGCACACGGTAATAATATTGATATTTTGTATAAAAACAAGTATGCCAATGGAGTTGATAAGTATAACTATTTCAAAAAAATGGGTAGTGCAGAAACTTTAGTAGGGTCAACAATTGATGGCTGGTTTATTAATAATAATGGCGATTTAGAACTTTTAGAGATTAAAAATAGCGACTCTCATTATATGAGTAGCGCTATTGCTGAGTACAATAAAAATGGCAATTTTTTAAGCAGTAAGTATTTTTTCAAATACTATGTGCAGGCGCAAATGCAGCTAGCATGTACTGGACTTGAGTATTGTAATTTATTCTTTTTAATAGATGCTGCACCAATTAACTGTAAGATTAAAAGAAATGAGGCCCTAATATCAAAAGTGTTTGAATTTATTAATAAATGTGAATTAGAAATTAAAAATTTAAAAAAAGATATTTATAGTAACTATAGAGAGGAATACTTAATGGCACACAATTTTAACAAGGATACGTTTATAAAGCTTGTTGAAGATTTAGTAGAAAGGAGTGAATTTTATAGTTCTGGAGTTGAGTTTGATTGGGGAAGGGAATTTATAGAATATGTTGATTGTGTAGACCTTGAAATTAAGGATAGGCAAGTTGCTGAAAAGGTTGCGTATTATTTAATGGAGATTGATAGTGAAAGAGAAGGATTAAATAAAATTCAGAATGAAAATAAAAAGAGAGAAAAACCTTATAAAGATTCGATGAAAATGAAAATTGACATTATTAAGAATATATGTCCACTAATTGAGCATGTGAATTATAGATTTGGAGAGTTTGTGTTCACTCTTAATTCTAAGAAAAGGGTGATATCAGATAGATTAAGTGGTCTATTGCCAAGTGGAACAGTATTTTTCCCTAGCAATATAGCATTTGCAAATAATGTTAGTGTCCCCATGTGAATGGGTGCACTAAAAAATTAAAGAAATAATTTAATATAGTAGAGGTAAACAATGCTTATTAATAAAATAAAACAAGATAATAGAACTTTAAGACCAGAGATACAAAAATGGGGTTGTTACTTTTTGTGTCTACATTACTATACAAGTCTATTTAGGAAACGTGAATTTAATGCTTATGAGATAAATTCAGCATATTATAGATTTATAGGACTTGGCTACATTAAGAGTAATTGTTTTATTATAAGTCCATGCATGATACTTAATTACTACGGAATTAGAAGTAGTGTAAGATATGAATCTTTAAATTATTTGGGTACAGTTAATGAATTTGAGATAAGTGAAGTTAAAATCGATAAGGTTAATGGTTATCACTTTATAGCAACAAAAAATAAAGAAATATTATATGATTCACTTGACTTAAAACCACGTGGAAAAATATTTAAAGTAACTTCAAAACGTATATTTAAACTAAAATAGTTTTGCTAAAGTTTAAGGCACTTTTTAGTGCATTCATAAGCTTGAATTTTATTAGCAGAAGATAGTCCGTAGATATTATCAATTTCATTAGTTGAAGAATATTTCATAAGGTCTTTAATTTGAAAAGAATTGTAACCATTAGATTTTAAATTTGAAATATATAAATTTCTACATAAGTGAAGCGATTTATTTACACGAAATCCTGATTTTTTAAGAAGATTTTTGAATTTTTTAGAAATATGTATAATATCAATTTGGTTATCTTTAAACTTATGTTTGCTCTTTTGAAAAAGATAAGTACGCCGTGTATCAAGAGTTTTTTCTTCAAAATGATTTTTATGTGCTGTTTGGATAGCCGCAAACTCTTCAGAGCTAATAACAATTTCTCTAATACAGAAGACATTTCTTTTTTTAGCTACATTTACTTTAATAGTGTATAAAGTTTTTCCAGTTTTGCTTAGTAAGGGGGTAATATCTTGCATTTTTACTTTTTGCATTTCAGTGCCTCTACACCCACTTATTAAGAGTAAATGTACAAACCAACCAGAAATTGGGTCAATTTGTTTTAATGTTTTGGCGCATTTTAGAATTAATTTAATAATTTTTGGAGTCAAGAAAAACTTGGGAGTTGGTTTTGAATTTTCTTTTTTAGGTTTAGATGAATTTTCTAGTAAATTTTTAAGAATTTTGTTTTCATTTATAATTTTTAGATAGTCTTGGAAGAATTTGAGCATAAAATCTTTATCGAAATTATTTAAATTAAAATAACTATTAATGTCCATAAAACAAGCTCCTTCTAGGTGTTACTTTTAAATTAAGTAAAAGTAATAAAAATAGATGAAAAAAGTAATTTATATTGTACCAAAAACGAAAAATTTTAGTCAAATTTTGGGTGTTCTCATTGCATGCAAAATCTGGGCTGTAGGATGGCTGTAATAAAGAGAAGTGTCAATTTCTGAGAGGGGTACACAAGAAAGATAGTATACTTTGTGTGATATATAGCAAAGACTTTGAAATTTAATTTGTATATGTTTTATAGTCTTTTGTAATGGGTAGTGCATTTGCAATGGAGAGATTTTGGGGAGTTGATTAAAATTACATTTGCGTTTTGTTAATATGTAACAGGTGAATGTAACAAAATTATATATTTAAATCTTTGAAAAATTGTATTTATTGGGTGTTGCATTATTATTGAGGCTTATGGAGTAACTTATGAATAAGATAATAAAAATGTTAATTATTTGTTTAGTTTTTGTGATGATAAGTTCTTGTAAGTATTATGCAAGGGGTAAAGATTTAAAACAAAATGTAAAAGAACAAATTAGGGGATTTCTAGATACAAAAGAAAGAATTGTTTCAGATGATCCAACAGTATATGAAATAGCAGAAAAATTAAAAGAAGAAGTAGTAGAAAAATTAAAAGAAGAAGAATTAAAGGTTAAAAAAGAAAATAAAGAAGAAAAAGAAGATTCTAATAAGAATGATTTAAAAGATGATAAATGTGACAAAGTATTAAAACCTGAGCTTGAGCCTATAGCTTTAGAAAGCAAAGAACCAAAATTAGAAATAGCAGAAATATTAAAACCAGAATTACCCGAAATGCCAAAATTGCCAGTAGTAGTAAAACTAGTAGTTAAAGAAAAAACAGAAGAAGAGAAAGCTAAAGATAGAGAGGTTGCAGAGCTTAAAAGAAAAAGAATAGAGCAATATCAAAAAGAAGAAAAAGAAAGATTAGAAAGGAAAAAGCAGAGAGAAGAAAGAAAGAAATTAAGAGAATCAGAATCAAGTGGAAAGTTTCTAGAGGGAGCAACTAAAGGTAAAATTTCAACAGTAGCAAAACAAATAGACAAGATAATTAGTGATATTAATAGTATTAATCAACAATCATCTTTTGAAGAAAGAATGGTAGTATCTGGGAAAGAAGTTGAAGATAAGATTACAGGCGCTATTTATGATGATATTACTGATAATCGTTCAAATGGTAATTCTATTTATTCTGAATGGGGCGACTTTCTTGAAGAAGAAAGTGGATTTAAAAGTCTTATTGATGAGCTAGAAAAAGCTAGAATAGAATTAAGGGGCAAAATAAAAGAGGGCAAGGATAATAATGAAAAAAATAAAAATACTGTAATAATTAGTGATATTAAAGTGGATTTAGAAAAATTAAAAGATTTTTTAAAAAAATTAAAAGAATATCTTCAAAGTAGTGATCATAAAGAAAAGCTTCAGAAAGTTGTAAAATGTTTAATCGATCCAGAGAGTGATGATTGTAAATAGTAGATAAAAAAATTATACATTAAAGGTGAAAAAAATATTATTCAAGATTTTTTTTGACAAAAGAAATAGTTTTATAAGCATAAATTATAAAAAACAAGACTAGTTACTAGTCTTGTTATCTTATTTAAGTTATATTTTTCAAGGAGTAAAAGTGAAGAAATTATTATCCAAGATATTGTTTGTTTTTATGCTATCTATAACTAGCATGTATGCTAATAAAGTTTCAGATTTTGAAGTTTTAGATTTTTATAATAATTTAGATCAAGAGTCAAAAAAGGCAGTATGTGAACTATATGGTACTGATCAACTAACTTTAGAGCAAAAAAGACAAATATATAGCCTTTATGAGGCAGAACAAGAAGGCAAAAGAAAAACTGGAAAAAGTGCTAATGAAAGAATGAATGACTTTTTAGAACTTGCCAAAAAAAGTATCGAAGAAGTTCTAAAAGATGAATATATAATAAAAGAATATAAAAGTCTTAAAAATACTAAGGTTGATTTTAGCTACAAGGAAGGAATGCTAGAAGAATGTTTGGTAAAATTAGGAGAAGAAAATTCCGTTGGTTTTTTATTTCTTGTTTATGGTATTCTTGATAAGATTAATCAAAAAATATCAAAACAGAACCAAGCACTTGTGGTTGACAAATTTAAAGATATATTATTTATGAGCATACATCACTATTACAATAGAATTTTCACAAGTAATAATCTTATGAACACATTGAAAGATTTTTCTAAACTTGTAGATAGAGCAAAATTTTAGCAAAATACAATAAATTAGTGAACTGCTATTTCTATAATTTTCGATTTAGAAATAGCAGCGAATTCAACCAATAAAAGCCAATAAATACTCCCTGCTAAATATCAACAAGACAATAGTTTATGTTAATAATTTGCAAATTGCTTTACCATTTAGAGTAATAATTTGTTAATTTTGTTATTTTAGGAGAAATTGTTTTGAAAAAAGTTAAAAGGTCTTTTGATGATTATGTTGCATATTTTAGCGAGGGCTTATTAAGCGATGTAGAAATAGCAGCTAAACTGGGGGTTTCTAAAGTAAATGTGTGGAGAATGAGACAAAAATGGGAAAGTGGAGAAACTTCTGTTAGCGAGGACTCTAGAGTAACAATTAGTGAAGATACTTTTGAACACCTTTTGTCGCAAACCTTTAGATCAGAAGTTAACGCTAGGAAAGTTAGAAGCGAATTAGATTTAGAGCGGGCCAATTTAGAATTAGGGTTTATACATGCATTTAAGCGATATTCTAGTGTTGAGCTAGCCAGCATGCATACTAAAAGAGAAAATTTAAGAGCCGAAATTGATGCTTTAAATAAAGCAAGTAATAAAAAAAGTAAGAAAATTGTTAATGGAGAAATTAATTCTTTAAAAAGTGAGCTTGATGAATATGTAAAGGAGTGCTCAATAAGAGAAATGGAGCTTTACTATGAATGTATGAAAAAACTTACAACTGCTCATGAAGCTGAAAGCAAAAGCAACTATAAAAATAGTAAAGGACACAAGTGAACCTATATCAAACAAAACTTTTTACAACACTTCAAAAAGAATACAAAAATAAATATGGAGTTGATATATCACAATTTGTAAAGCTAATAAACTCTTCAATTAATTTTGATAAGTTTGAAGAAAAACAGCTAACTTTAAAACAAAAAAATGTGATAAAAAGCATTCAAAAGAATAATGAAAAGAAGATTATACTCAGCGGTGGTATAGCTAGTGGCAAAACGTATCTTGCCTGTTATCTTTTTCTCAAAAGTTTAATTGAAAATAAGAATTTATATTCTAGTGATACGAATAATTTCATTATTGGCAATTCGCAGCGCTCAGTTGAAGTTAATGTTTTGGGACAATTTGAAAAACTATGCAAACTTCTTAAAATTCCTTATATTCCAAGACATACAAATAATTCATATATTCTAATTGATTCACTACGTATTAATCTATATGGTGGAGATAAGGCAAGTGATTTTGAAAGATTTAGAGGAAGTAATTCAGCACTTATTTTTGTCAATGAAGCCACAACTTTGCACAAGCAAACTTTAGAGGAAGTCTTAAAAAGACTAAGGTGCGGGCAAGAAACTATTATTTTTGATACTAATCCCGATCATCCAGAACACTATTTTAAAACCGATTATATTGATAATATAGCAACTTTTAAGACATATAATTTTACAACTTATGATAATGTTCTACTTAGTAAAGGATTTATAGAAACTCAAGAAAAATTCTATAAAGATATCCCATCATATAAAGCAAGAGTTTTGCTAGGTGAGTGGATAGCAAGTACCGATTCAATTTTTACACAAATAAATATTACTGAGGATTATGTATTTACTAGCCCGATAGCATATTTAGACCCAGCATTTAGCGTTGGAGGGGATAACACTGCATTATGCGTTATGGAGCGAGCTGATGATAAGTATTATGCTTTTGTATTTCAAGACCAACGACCAGCTAATGATCCTTATATTATGAATATGATCAAGACTGTTATAGAAAATTTCAATATACATACACTTTATTTAGAAGATAGAGATAATACAAAAGGTGCTGGTGGATTGACCCGTGAATATATTTTGCTAAGAAATAATATGAGTCAATATTTTAGAATTGTCCCAGTTAAGCCAAAATCTAATAAATTTAGTAGAATAACAATGTTAATTACGCCGTTTGCTTACAAGAAACTTTACATTACGAAATACAGTAGCTCTTCTGTATTTAATGATATTTATTCGTATAAAGGAGATAACAAAACCCATGATGACGCTCTTGATGTAATATCTGTAGCATATTTGATGTTGTCTTTAGGATATAGAGAGAGAAGTGTTCACTTTGGCAATCAAAGATTTTTGTAA
>NZ_CP179513.1:0-18216 GCF_030437945.2 Borreliella kurtenbachii
TTATAATTTTTAATTAGTATAGATATTTTATCTATAAAGATTACTCCTAATAACTACACATTTAATCTAAAAATCTCAAACTTTAACCTGGAAATCTGAAGAAAATTTAAAAATCATAAACTTTAACTTAAAAATCTTTAATTTTCTAATTATTAATCTTTGAATCAAAGTATCAAAAATTATTTTATTATCTTTTTTTTTAAACAAAATTTGATAAATTCAATTTATAATTCAAAAAATCAAATTACATTTGTAATATTATACATATAGTTTTTACAAACTTAAAAAACTGAGGAATTTGTGAACATATTAATTTTAATTATTTTATTGGTCTTTTCATGTAATTTAAGTAATTCTGATCAAAATGATATACTTAGTAGATCAAATAAAGAAAAAATAGCAAAATATCTAGAAAATGGATCTCAAATAGATATTCAATTCCCAAACGAAATTCAAGCATTAAAAAATGAAGGTACCTCCAGCTACAGCAAGACGAATATATCTTCTTCGAATATTAGCTACCCGACTTATAATATTCAAACTATCTTGAAAATAGAAAAACAAGTTGACGGAAAAATTTTTATTAATGAAGTAACTAATGAAAATAGCAAAAAAATTAAAAAGCTTTTAGAAATTACAAAAGAAGATATTTCTATGCTTAAAAATGCAATTCAATTTGGAGAATGTATTTTTTAAAAAATCACTTCACCAAGAACAACCTTTTCATCATTTAATAATGATGTTTTTTTTACTAAAAACATATACCATGAATCTCTTTATTAAAACGCTTAATTAAGCTTATTTATTTTTAAATAATACTCATATCCTTTTATTAAAGATAAAATAAAATCTTCTCCTTTTTTGTTTTTAGTACCTCAAAATCATTAAGTAAAACCTCAAAATCTTCTTTGATTAGTGAATAAAGGCTTGCTACAATAAAGTTATTTTCATTTTCTTTCTCTTTGAAAAATTCATCTTCCACATTTAGATTTAGTATTTTATTAACTTTTTCCTTACTAAACTCAAAATGTTCTAAATGAAGTAAATATTTAAAGTTATCGGGATCATTTTTAGCTATCAATAGAGAAGTATTTTTTACAAGATTTAAATATAAAGAATTATTTAAAATCTCATCCTCTTCGGGTTGAGGCATTGGGCATTGATATAAACATGATTTTAGCACATTTGAGTCAACAAATCTTCTAATTATAAAGTCAAATACAAATGAATTAAAAATAGATATAATAAATAATTTTTTATAAAGTGATATTGGCGTTTTCTCATAATTTATATATATTGAATTCACGCAATAACAATTTTTAGGAGAAAGTGTGCTAATCATCGTTCTTTCATTTGTGTTACTTGCAATTGCCCTATAGAATACTCTTTCGGTTTGACATTGACTATTTTTAGTTAATACTTTTTCTAAGTCTTTTTTATCTATCCATAGCAATTTAGAACTTTCTTTTGCATCTTTATCTTTAAAAAATCTTGAATTAAACTGATGAATATTGGCTCCAGAATAAAGAAACATAAAATTTTCATTATTATATTCTTTATACAATGCTTTATACTTTGTTAAATGCAACCCCCCTCCAAAATCAATATATTCTTGACTAAGCACACTAAATTTACTAAACATTTTGTTAATTAAGCTAAATCCTTCATTGTCTCTAAATTCTATTATTGATTCTTGAATAGGAGACAGTTTTTTAATTTGGTTTATATTTAATTCAATCCCTTTATAAGGATCATCTTTACCATCTTTTAAATTCCTAGTTATTTCTTTAATAATATTATCATTACTCTGAATCATGAATTTTGCCTTAAAACCTGATGTGGGGGCTTTAGCGTTACTAAGTTGAAATATTGAAAATTTAAAAAGTGATGCTACATCTTCAAATCTTTTTTGATTTTGAAATTGATAAACATAGTTAAGTTTATGCTTAGAAAAGATATGCTTTCTTAATGAACTAGAACTAGACTCACTCCAAAGAGCTGAAGGAACCAAATAAGTTAAATTACCCCCTGGTTTTATTAGTTTTAAATTAAATGCAACAAAGTATCTAAAAAGATTTGGATCACCACCACTAGCAAAATCTTTAAAATCACTTTTATAAATATTGTTAATAGTGCTTATACTGTTTTTTTCTTCATTGTATTCAATATTCAAATAATAATTATCTTTGCTGAGTATTTCTTGCTTTATTTTATTTTGTTCTTTTATGCTTAGTTTTCTGTAACCAGGAATATGTTTTGAAAAAAGCTCTGCTTCATTAAACTTAGTTTTCTCCCATGGCGGATTTCCAATTACAATATCAAATCCTTCCTGAATATCTGGAAACTCAATTCCATAGTGGAAAAATTTATAGTGGCTACTTAATTTTCTAATTTTATTAATTTTTCCTTTATCTTTAATAGAAGTTTTATTGCCCAAAATATTTTCAATTAAACTGATTACATCTGCAATATCACTAAATTCTATATTTAAAGATTTGTCAAAAGATAATGAATAAAGTTTAATTAAAGAAAATATTATTCTTAAATTATCTATATATTCACTTTCCTCATACTCTTTGTATATCTTTTTAGATTTTTCTATATCTTCTTTAGTAGTATCATTAATACCTTTAATTTTTTGATAACTATCTTCTAAAATAGTTGTAATTTCTTTAATCCTTTTCCTAAATAAAGAAAATCCACTTTCAAACTTCTTTTTTGTAATATCAAAAAATTCATCTTTAGTATAACCTAAGAGAGCATTTCCTACTTTTATGTGATGTTCAATAAAGCTTAGCGGTGTTCCAAAAATAAAGGTATTAATCCACAAACTTAGCATAGTAATTTCAACTGAAATAGGATTAATATCAACACCATAAATACACTTCTTTAGCAACATCCTTTTAAGTACTAATTCTTTACTTATAATATCCTGGACATCATACTCTTCACTTTCTTTTAAAATAGCTCTATATTCTTTATCAAGCTCTTTTTTTACATCTTCAAATTTATCGAGCTCGTACCATACTTTTTCTGTTAAGTAATCTAGACAAGAAATCAAAAAATGCCCCGATCCACAAGAATTATCAATGATTTTAATATCTAAAGGAGATTTGGTTTTAAGCTGTTCTTCAATTGATGATATAACCATAAAATCAGTTAGGTCATCTGGGGTATAATATGCTCCACTTTTTTTCCTATCAAGTGATCTAGATGTAAGATAAATATTGCCTTTATAGTAGGTGGCAACTTTGTTTGCTTTCTTGTTTGCAAGCTCTTCTTCGGTACGAATGAGATAAACCCCGTCTTCAATAATACGATGAACGGTAGTATCTGCAATTCTCAGATCATATTCAAGTAGAGTTTCGTATAATTCTCCAAAACTTTTAGGATCTAACCTTGAATACTCTACAAATTTTTCATCTTTAATGTTTTTTTCTTCAAAGAAAAGTATTTTAACTAATATTTCTTCAAGTTCACTAATACTGAGTAAACTTTCATTATTTAAATATTTAACTTTATCTTCTGCAAATAATCCTCCATTAAATACAGGAAACTTTATTGCATCACTTCCTTTATCAAGTAAATTGAAAATTGTTATTATTTTTTTATATCCTAATTTATTTTTTGTATTTTCATCATAAAAAAAATATCTAAAAGATATAGAAGATCTATATAGTTTGTTTTCTTCTAAAATTTTCTTAAATATGTCGTTATCTTCAATATATGCAATAAAAAATATTCTTAAAATAAAAATAATTGATTCTTCAAGAATGCTGGCCAAAATATGACGAGTAATTTCTTTACCTGATACTTTAAATTCTTTGTCATATATATTTTTTGCAATTTTAAATACTATAGAATCATCAGGTCTCTCATAAAGTATCTCTCTAAGAGTTTTTTGAATTATCTCTTTTTCTTTGGCTATTTGTTCTTTCTCAACTGCTATTACATTGCTTGTTTTTAGGTATCTTTCTTTTCTTATAAGATAGCTAAATAAAATAAACCATTCTTGTTCTTCGTATTCTTCTTTTTCTTGAATTTTAGAAAAATCAAATTCAATATATCTTTTTTCTCCATAAAGTACTTTCGATTTATCATATAATCTCCATACCTTTCCATTTGAAAGTACACCATAATGTTTTTGATATTGATTTAGATATCTATATAGCTGATCTTCTGCTTCTTTTACCTTATCTTTAGTGTCAAAACTAAATGATGAACGCTTAACTTCTGCTATAAGTAAGATATCTTCAGCTGGAATAGGCTCATTATTTTTTTTAGCTTCTTCTAATTTTTCATTAAAATCTACTTTGTCTTTATCATTTTCAAAAAGTAGTATATCTACTCTAGATTTCACTCCTTCTATTTGCCCACCCTTTTGTTGTTCTACTGAATAATTTAGTTCTTCAAATATAGATTTTAGCAAAGACTCTATATTTGCTTCTGTTGAATTATCATCTATTGAAGAAAATTTATTTTTTATAAAAATAAAAAAGTCTTTTTGCTTATTGATATTTTCTTTTTTTATAAAGCCTTTTGACAGTTCTTTATAAAGAGATACATTTGGATCATTTGTTTTTATAATGCAATCTTCATTGTTTATGTTTACAACCATTATATTTACAAATCCTTTTTAGCCCTTCTTGATACTCACAATGTACTCTAAGATTAGTTTTTTTAAATTTAAAAAAACTAATCTTAGAGTAAGTAGACCAAAATTTGTTTTAATATCTACTTGACCACAAATACTTTATCTTTAGAATAAGCTTGTTCAAAATTATTTCTCACTTTTCCCAATTAATTAGAGTTATTAATTTATTTTTTATAAGACACCTCTTAATTAAAGAGCATCTAAAAAAACACTTTTTTCTTTAATCAGAACTTTTCTTAAGCGCCCCCTAATTTGTGAAGCATAAACAAAAAAATGTTTTTATCCTTTTCATTTTCAAAATCACAATTATAGAGTCTTTTGTTAATTTCTTCTTTAGAAGCATCTTGATCAGAATTATGTAAGTAATAAAGATGTGAAAAATTTTTAAAAGAACTTATCAGTTCAAGAACAACACAAATAATAATCCGGTTTTTATTCATAATTATCCTCTCCCAAAATTAAAAAATAAATCAAAGTCTTTGATTTACAATTTCTTAGTAAGTAGTGGGAGTGAAAAAACAAATCGTCCTAAATATTTAACAAAAAATGAAAATAGACTTAATAAATATCAAATAAAATTATCAAAAAACAAAAAGGTGCTACTAATATGACCAAATCTGGATTAAGGGCTGCTAAGCTATATAAGAAAATTTCAAATAAAAGAAAAGACTTTTACATAAAGTATTTCTTTGCTTTGTAATAATTATAAAAATATGGTTATAGAGGGCTTATCAATTAAGGATATTATGCAACAGGAATTTAAAGTTAAGAAACCCTAGTAGTATTCAATGTCTAATCCTAAATTTAGATTTTAAAATAAAAAAAACCCTTTTCGGGGCATCTTTTCGACATTAAACTAGGCAAAACAAACTTAAGCCTATTAGAAATAATAGATTACCATTAATCAAGCACTAAAGTCAATAAACCTTAAAAATTTATTTATTCCTTTTATTTTTAGAATTATCATATTTAATTATGATCTCCGATAAAATATCTTTTTTATTTTTAAAAATCTCCTTTAAAATAAAGTAAACTCTTTTAGTATCTTTTTTACAAAAATCATATAATTCATTATCTTTTATTAAAATTCTAATTGGGATATTTTCTTTGTTGTTTTTATTAATATCTTCTTGATTTATTTCTGACAACCTTTGTTTTTGTATAGCACGATATATGCTATTAAACCCTGCTTCTTTAATTTTATCAATAGAAATAACGCCTTCTAAAACCTTTTCATAAACTTTTAAATATGTATAAGCTTGAGTTTTTGCAATTATAAAAGATTTTATAAATTGTTCAAAACTTTTAAAACCATCGTATTTATAAAGTTCTTTTTGTTTAATTTCATATAGAATTTTCATTCTTTGAATTTTATTGTCAATATCATCTTTTAAATTAAGCCTTAATTGGTCTTTTAGATCATTATAAATTATTAAATTTTTATCTTGATTATCGCTTAAATTTTGACTTTTATCAATAAAATCTTCAAATCTGTCATTTAAAATTATCTCTTTTTTATTTTTCTTTTTACTTTCTTTTTTTACCATTTGATACTCCTATATTTATTTTTTGCTTTAAAGGCAGACATTTCTATGTATTTAACTATTAATTTGCACCTAAAAAATAAGTTTAGAATAATAATATAGGACAAAAAACACATAATAAATCTGACACCGCCAATCTGTGAATAATTATTGACACAAGTTAAAATTTGTGTCAATAATTATTATTTTTTATTAAGAAATAATAATTAATAATAAATAAAATCGTTCGGTTCTGAACAATACAAGAAAACATTTCTAAATTAAAGATTATATAAATAGTGGCTCAAGAAAATCTATTTTTTTTAGATTTTTTGATTCTTAACACCTTAGTTGTTATTTATTATTCTATTTTTAATCGAGCTTATTAAAAACCTCATACTAGTTGTTGTATAACATTAAGATGCTTTTTTGTCAAAAATCGGACCCAATTGACTCAAATATTCTTAAAGTGGTTTTTAGCTTTAATTTTAATACCGGGTTGAAATTTATTATTTTATATACTATAATTTTTAACTGTAAATTAAATGGACATTAAACTGGGGGACAAAAAATGAACGCTGTTATACCTAATTATAGCTACCAAATTAATACCAATAAATCTAATAAATTACTTTCAAAAGACCGCAAACTTAAAAAAATAATTTCGGTTATTATTTACTTAAATAAAGAGTTTGAAAAAAAATATAATGAATCAATACATAGAATTCATTTTGACTCTGAAAAACTAAAAAGTATTCGGGTTCATCATCAAGGAGATATACTTCGAGTACTAAACTCAAATATACATAAAGAAAATAAAAAAGAAACTACAATTAATACTCTAAGAATAGATTTGAGATTTTTAGTTAAGCTAAAGGCATTAGAAAAAAGAACGCTAACATTTTCAAATAACTTTGGAGAATTTAAAGGAAAACTCTGTATATATAAGGTGTCATCTATTGCATATAAACTGATCGATACATATTTTAGCAACACTAAAGCAGACTTAATTAAAAAAGTAAAGGAAAAAAAAGATCCTTTAAGAGAAAAGAAAGAGAATTTTAACCCTCAAAATATCACTGAAAATATCACTGTATATAATAAACAATATATAAATATAAAAAATAAGAATTCTATAGAAAACTCTTTTTTTAAAAAAATTAAATCCATGGTTTCCAATACAAAAAACCCAATTAAAACACTAAAAAATACTCTGCTAAACTATAAAGATTTTAAAAATTATTTAAAATATGATTATGATGTAAAAGATATTAAAAACTTTTTCTTGTCCAAATTAAACCTTTATAAGCATAAAATTCACTTTATGAGAAAAATTGCACCCTATAAAACCGATTTTTACACTCTTGTAGGAGAATTTAAAGATATTTATACTACTAAATGGAAAGCAAATAAAATAACTAGCTTTTCAGGACATGCTGGTACAATAGCCAATAATATTTTATCTAAAATTTTGTCAAAGGGATTAAAATTTGAGTAGCTTGCTTGAAAAACTCAGAAACAAAAAAAATGATATAGAAAAAAGAATTATATTTAATAGAATTGAAGAAATAGATAGCAGAAAGATATACTGTACAAAAATATTTAAACATCTGGTTGGTTTTAAAATTACAAACAAAGGGGAAAGGCTAAGGCTTACTTTCCAAAAATTTAATAATAATAAAGATTTTCTTTTTTTCAATTTATTTCCTTTAAGAGAAAATGATAAATTCTTAGAAATAAAATATAAGCATGATAAGCTTGATAAACCCTTTTTTCTTAAAAAAGAAAATAATAAAACTTATGCAATAAAAAAGCTTTATTATATAGAATTTGTCTTTAAAAATGGCTCTATTAAAGCCTATGTTCAATCTTTAAGAACACTTTTAAGAAAAAATAAAGAAACCACCGAGTATTATCAATTCAATTTATCACATTTGAAAAAAATGGAAAAAAAAGTATATGAATTTTATAATAAAAAACTAAAAGGTGGGGGGGTTATAAATAAATGGATCAAAAAAAACCAATTATAATTACACTTGCAAGTTTAAAAGGAGGAGTCGGTAAAAGTTCACTTTCTATACTTTTCTCTTATATTTTAAAAGAATTGGGCAAAAAAGTGCTACTAATTGATTTAGATCCACAAAATTCTTTAACTTCTTATTTTAATAAATATATTTCTAATATTAAAAAGCATAACGTTTATGAATTTTTAAAAGGAAATGCTTATTTTGATAAATGTGAAAATAAAATTAATGAATTTATTTCTATAATTCCTTCTCATCCTGTTTTAGAAAAATTTAACACGGATGATATAGATTATAAAGAGATTATTTTAGAGTTTAGATTAAATAAGAGCACTAAAAGTTTTGATTTTGATTATATTATAATAGATACTTCTCCTAGTAGGAATTTTCTTTTAAAAAATGCTCTAAATGTTACAGACCATATTATAATTCCAGTTCAAGTAGAAAGATGGTCAATAGAAAGCTTTTCTATTTTAACAGAAACAATAAATAATATTCAGAATATTAAAAACAAAAAATATAATATTTCTATTATAGAAAACCAATTTATTAAAAATAGGAATACCTTAAAAGAGGTAGAGGGGGTGCTTTATGAGAAATATGGCAAATATATAAAAGGTAAAATTCATTTTTCAAATAGTGTAAAAGTTTTTATAAATGACCTTTTAGAGCCTTCTTTGAAAGAAATTTATTATAGGGAAGCTGAAAATGCTTTAAAAGATATACTTTAATTAGAAGCTTATCAATTATAGTATTAAAAATACAACTCTAAAATTAATTGATACTATGTAGATTTATAGTTGCTTTAGCAAGTTGCATTTCAATAAAATAAAGAAGCCCCTATTTTTAGGGGCTTCTTTATTTTATTGAAATGCAGTATCTTATTTTCAATCGTTACGGTTTTCTTTTCCAAATATTTCTTCTTCTAATTCTTCGTCTTCTTCGTCTCCAAAATCTTCTCTATTTAACATCTCTTGCTCTTTTTCTGCCTCTAATTCCGCTTCTATTCTGCCATCAGGATCATCTACAAATTCTGCATCTCCGCCGCCCGGTATCGGACTTCCCAAGAGTGGTTTTTTATTGCTTTTTAGTAAATGTTTTTTAAGTTCAGATAATCGAATTATATATATTTTATTATCTTTAAATTCTAATAAAATGTGATCTTTATGTTTTTTTATGGAATTTAATTTTTTATTATTATTGCCAATATTTATAACTTTTAAAGCTGTTTTAGCACCAAGAAGCATGGCTTTTTTAAAATCATATCTTCTTTTAGATTTCACTTTAAAAAGCTCTTGATTATTAATACAATCTTTAATTATAATTCTGCGATCTTCTTCTCTTATGCAAAGCGTAGTGTTAGTACCTTTTTCAGTGTCTATATTTTCTTTATTAGTAGGATTTAAAACCGATTTAGCGGGTACTTTAAAATTGTATTTTTGGCGTGATCGAGAATCTTTTGAAAAAAGATCGCATGAAAACAATAATAAACATAAACTTAAATTGATAATATATTTTTTCAATTTACACTCCTTAATTTAATATTTGCTTTATTTAAAAGCATATGTTAAATTTTTTATTAACTATTTTCTAATAATATTGATATTATAATTAATAAATATCTTTTTTAAAAATAAAATTTTTATAGAGGGAATAAAAAATATAAGTGCAAAAATATAATCTCATAAGGATGGTATTAAAAGCGGAGTCAAAACAAAAATGATTTTTTATTGATTTATTTTTAAATATAATGAAATGAAAAAATTTTGACGAGTTTTTTACATAAGCTTGGGTTCTAAAGAGAGTTAAAGAATTAATTAATTTGTTTCTTAAGATTAAGACTTGGGCAAGCCAATAGTTTATTTGAAACAGAGGGTTTTCTTGTACATATGTTATGCATTGAGGAGGCGTATCAATATTTACGCATGTGGTTTCCATAAATTTAATTAATAGTAATGCCCTACATTATTACAGACTATTATTTATGGTGCTTGTGCCTCCAAATAGTAATCAAAAACCACTTTTTACCTAAGGATTTAATGCATAAAATTTTTAAAATAAAAAAACTGCTAGACACACAATTAATAATCCTTAATAGATAATAACAGACAAAAAACTTTTGAGCTCCTTCTACAATTTGTCATTTAATTTTTTAATCCTTTTTTGCCTTTTTATAATAATTTAAGATTAATAATCTAAAAAACAAAAAGAATCAACATCAAACAGTCCTTTATCATTTATCTTTAAATAGGGAACCACTGTTAAAGACATAAAAGACAAAGTCATTAAAGGATCATCAAGCTGAGAGCCCAAAACATTTTTACAAAAATGAGTTAATTTTATATATTGTGAAGCTATTTCTTCGGCTGAAAGAGTGCTCATTAATCCAGAAATAGGAAGTTCCATTATTATGGTTTTTTCATTGTTTAGGGCACATAATCCTCCCTTATTTTGGATGATTGTATTTGCCGCTTTACACAAGTATTCATCATTGCTTCCAACAAGTATAATATTGTGAGAATCATGAGCAACCGTACTTCCTATAGCGCCGTTTCTTATTCCAAAATTTTTTATAAATCCTATAGAAATTTTACTATTGTCTTTATATCGATTTATTATAGCTATCTTTAAAATATCTTCGTTAATATTAGATTGAAAATCTGGGGCCAATAAGTTGCTATCAATCATAGTTTTATGAGTAATAATTTGGTTGCTGATGCAGTTGATTACTGGGATCGTCTTATTTTTAGTGGAAAATTTAAAATCCAAAATAGATTTTTTGCTACAATTAAAATTGTTTATAGGAGTTTCACTTATTAATGGAATAAGTGAAACTCCATCATTAAAAACCAATTTGCCATTAATGTAGGTTTTATCTATTTTGAATGTTTTAATATCTTTGGTAATTATAAAATCAGCAGGATCTCCTATTCTTAACAACCCCACTGGGATTTTATAGTGTAAAACCGGATTAATGCATGCTATTTTCAAAACATCAAAAAAGTCGTGCCCATACTCTATTGCACGAGCTACTATTAAATTAATATGTCCATTTAGAATGTCATTTGGGTGCGCATCATCAAAGCAAAACATTAAAGAATCACAATATTTTTTAGAACATTCACTAATCAAGGGATGCAAAGATTCAAAATTTTTAGCGGCACTTCCTTCTCTAATTATTATTTTCATGCCCAAAGATAATTTATATCTTGCATCTTCTATTGTTAAACATTCATGATCAGTGCTAATGCCTGAAGATGCATACTTTAAAGTTAAATTGGGGGACAAACCAGGAGCATGCCCATCAACAACCTTATTACGCTTTAATGCAGAATTTATTTTATTTATAATTTCAATATCTTTGTTAATCACGCCTTTAAAATCCATTACTTCGGCCAAATAGTAAATATCATCTAATTTCATCAATTCATCTATATCTTTATCATTTAATACATATCCTGAAGTTTCAAATTCTGGCGACAACGCTGGCACACAAGAAGGAGCTCCAAAAAAAAATTTAAACTCGGTTTTTTTAGAATTATTTATCATAAAATTAATGCCATCAATACCATTAACATTGGCTATTTCATGAGGATCGCTTATTGTAGCCACAGTGCCGTGTGCAACTACTAAATGAGCAAAGTTTGATGGAATAAGAAAAGAACTCTCTATATGTATATGCGCATCAATAAATCCTGGCAGCACATATTCATCCAATGTCGCATTAATTTTTTCTATGCTCGCAATATGACCGTTTGCAATCGCTATGCTAGCTGGATAAATTTCTTTATTAAAGATGTCAATATAATTAGCTTCAATTTTAAATAAATCCATTATTTATCCTCTTCTAAAAACTTTTTGTTCATAATATACTCTACCTTAAAATCTTTAAACTTAAATTATAGTGCAAAGTGTCAGGATATTTAATTGCAACTTTATTTAGAAAAAATAAAAATCGCCGATATTTGTTATATTCGATAAAAATCGAAGATAATTTTTTGGGTAAAATAAACAAAGAAATTTAAATAAAAAATAGCTAGCAATTCTAATTTTGATACCATCAAAGATTATGTGGTAAAGTATCAAACAATTTTTAATTGATTTTTATAAAAACAATTGCAGCATAAAATTTTTGTCCATTTTACAGATAAAGGATTTTGCATTTAATATTTAATTAAATGGTGTTGTTTAAGAAAAATTAAATAATAAAAAAATTAAGAGCTTATTACCAGCAATTAAAAAAAATGCTTTTAAAATAAAAAAAGAAGAAATAATTTTAATTCTCTTTATTTAAAATTAAATAACAATAATATTTCTAATCCCTTGTTCTAGATTTATAGGATTTTTATCCATGCTTAAAACAATATCTAAAAAAGCTTTATTTAAATAATCTCCTAATCTCCTAATTTACTATTTTCAGACTTTATGGACTCTTTATTACTGCCATAATCATTTAATAATTGTTTAACAAGCTCTCTAAAGTTTATTCTTAAAGCTAAAAAATTTTCAAGACAAATTTAAATCCTTTTGATATTAGGAATATCTAATAACATTAGGTTGCTTTTTTTATCAAGCAACAATTTCATTATTACCTCAAATCTAAATTGGAATTCTATACCCGCATTTTGCATGATTTTATTAACAATCTTCTTAATGCTATGTACATTTGAATTTAAAATTAATCCAAAATCTTTCAACTCGCTTTCATTGTAATTTAAAACCGCATACAAACATCTTCTGGCTTTTTTAGATTCTTCTACACCATCAGCAAGTGTTTTCTTTAGCATATACCAACTAATATTTTTAAATGGAAGATTATATTGAGTAGATGGCTCACTTTTGAATTTTTCAAAAGAATTATCTATGGCTTTATTATTAACTTCTACAAAATTATTTATCCAAGATAAAAGTTCATCCTTTTCTCCCCGCACATATTTTTTCCCAAGTTGTTTTTTATAATTATGATTTTTGCTAATCTTATTTTTATTTAAACCATCGTTTTGACATGAAATAAATAAAAAAATATTGATTAATAATATTAATTTTTTTCATAAATGCAGCCCTTAAAATGGCTTTACATAATATCTGCAAAGCCATAATACAAACTTATAACAAGTATTAAATAGTAATTATTGTAAAATACAATATCATTTAAAAATGATTTTTTTGCAATATTTTGAAATGTCAAATAATTGTGTGCTATTTCTAAGCACAAGATTATAAAAAGAACTTCTTGTTTAATATCATAATGACTTTTAATTGCTTCAATTAACTTAGCTTATGCAGCTGTTTTGGTCTTTATTTTTTTTATAATAACAATAATTTTTAAGATTGACGATTGTGTTTATATTTATATCATGCGAAATATTGCAATTTGTGCAAATATAAAACATGCCACTTTATTTTGTGTCATAATTGCTTCGTAAATTTGTACCAACCAAATCATTAATACTTCTTCCAAACATCTTTTTTTACATATTTTTAAATGATAAATCTTCTATTGATATAAATGCATAGATGAAGAAATTTCATCATATCTTTATCAAGATTTAAGATATTTAGTTTTTATTTTTTTATAAAATATCGTCTTTGCTAGGTTCATAAAATTATGATCTACTAAAATGTATTCAGATTTATTAATATTAAGCAATATGTTAAAATAAATTTAAATACAGTAATTCTAATATATTATTTATTATTGCTTTTAGGAGGCCAATCTATGTTTAGGGGAAAAGAAATATATTTCTTGTTATTTTCATTACTTTTGTTTATATCATCAATTATAATTTCTCACGGAATAAAAAACATTGGCATCAAAAATGAAAATTATATTACGGTCAAGGGTCTTAGCGAAAGAGAAATTTTATCAACGTCTTCTAGTTGGGAGTTTAGATACAGCTTAACTGGTGATACTATCAATGATATTAATAAAGCAAATAATTTAAGCTTGTCGAAGATTAAAAGCTTTTTTTTAAAGCATGGATTTAGCGAAGACCATATAAAAATGGGATTTATGGAATTTAATGAAGAGAATTACAAAGAATCTCTTTATAAGTATAGAGCATATATATCTTTAACTGTTCATACAAAAAATATTGAGAAAATGGAAGCAGCAGAAAAAAATATTGCTGAGCTTTATAATCAAGGTATATTAATTAGTAATAGTGGAGGACCAAGATATTACTTTGACAATATTAATGATATAAAGCCCGAAATGTTAGCAGATTCAATTAGAAATGCGAAATTGGCGGCTTTGGAATTTGCAAAACATTCAAGTTCAAAATTAGGAAAAATTAAAAACGCAAATCAAGGATATTTTGAATTTCTTCCAATTGATAGAAGTTTAGGTGCTCAAGAATGTTATCCAAAAAAAATATTAAGGATCGTTACAACCGTTTCTTATTATTTGGATTGATATTTGGCGAACTATTATTTCTAAAATCCATATAAATAGCTTGCGGTTTCTGTGGGACCTATAAGTCTAACTATTGATTTTTACTTTCTGATTTCTTTATATAGTACCATATACTATACAATACACTTTAACCCCAATTTATAAGCTTTTATAATTAAATTGTAGGTGGATAATTATAATCAAAGAAGGGCATAAACCAACTACAATTCGTACATTACGAGAAGATTTAAGATTTTTAAAAAATTAAAGCAATTAATAAAAGAATTCTAACATTTTCAAATAACATGGGAAAATTTAAAGGCAAGCTTTGCATATACCAAACTTCTAGAATTTCATACTCGCTAATTGATGCTTATTTTTCTAGTACCAATCTTGCGGTATTCAAAAAAATAAAATCAAATAAAGAAAAATTAAAGCCTAAAAATGTCACTCAAAATGTCACTGTAAATATAAAAAATTATAAAAATATATATAATAAAAATTCTATAAAACATAATTTTAAAAAAAATTCAAATGAAGGAGAAATTAGAAATAAAAATATCAGTACGGGAAAAAAATGGGATTACCCACAGAAATTGCTAAAGAGATAAAAAGCATAGTAAAACATACTAAAAATCCAGAAAAAGCTTATAAAAATACACTTCTTAACCACAAAGATTTTCTTAATCAGTTATCATATGACTATAAAAAAGAAGACATATTATCTTTCTTTCTAAGTAAACTTAAAAAGTATAAAAACAAAATTCATTTTATGAAACAATATGCACCTTATAAAACAGACTTTTACTTACTATTGGGAGAATTTAAGGATCTATACAAGTCTAAATGGAAAACCAATAAAAAAACTAATTTTAGTGGACATCCCAAACAAATAGCTAAACAAATTTTAGATAGAATTTTAAAAAAGGAATTAAACGTTGAATAAGTTAATAGAAAAATTAAAAGCAAAAGAAAAAGAAATAATAAACAAAAAAGAAATAGAATATAACAAAAATATAAATAAAGAAACAAAAGAAAGAACTGCTTTTTCTAGAATTGAAGAAATAAATAATAAAAAAATATATCATACAAAAATATTTAAACATTTGATAAAATTTAGAATTACCAATAAAGACAATAAATTAAGTTTAACCTTTCAAAAATTTAATGATAAAAAAAACTACTACTTATTCAATCTTTTTCCCCTCAAAGAGAACAACAAATTTTTAGGAATAAAATATGGATGGGAAAAATTAGAAAAGTCTTTTTTTTGAAAAAAGACAATAAATCATATGTCATAAAAAACTTTATTATTTGGAATTTAAATTTAGCAAAGGTTCTATAAAATGTTATATTCAATCTCTTAGAACATTATTAAGAAAAAAAGATAAAGAAACACAAAATATTATAAATTTAATCTAGACCATATAAAAAAATGGAAAATACAGTATATAAATTTTACAAAAAAAGCTAAAAAATGCAGGAGTAATATACAAATGGATAGAAAAAAATCAAATATCATAACAATAGCAAATCTTAAAGGGGGTGTGGGTAAAAGCACACTATCAATCCTATTCTCTTATGTACTAAAAAATCTAGGTAAAAAAATTTTATTAATTGACATGGATTCACAAAATGCCCTAACTTCATATTTTAGAAAATATTTAGTTAATTTCAATAAAAACAATATTTACAATTTATTAATAGGTAATTCTTATTTTGATCAATGCGTAAACAAAGTTAATGATCACATTTTTATAATTCCATCGCACCCTTTTCTTGATGAATTTAATTATAATAATGTGGATAATAAGGAAAATTTACTAAAATTTTGTTTAGATAAAAATGTTCTAAGTTATAATTTTGATTATATTGTGCTTGACACCCCACCAAGTTATAATTTTATTTTAAAAAATGCATTAAATGTTACAAATCAAATTATTATTCCTGTTCAACCCGAAAGGTGTTAAAATCTGGATTGCAGGCAGTTAAAAATAGAAAAACAACCATGCTTACAATTATATTATATTTCACAAATAATCTCCTTACTTAAAATCTAATACTTAATATAATACAATATCAATATAATACAATACTTTAATATTATTCAGTATCAATATAATTTAATCTTTAATACAAGATTATACCGTATTAATTGTTGTATTATTAGAATAATTATAATAATATTTTCATTGCCGGAAGTTTTATAATGTTTTGAGCTTTTTTTAAAATCTATTTTGATATATTTTTGATTGATTTTTATCAAATTTGTTTATTTAAATCTTTTTATTAATTTTAAAGGCTTTAATAGAAATGATAAAGCTAAAATAATAAAGCTAAAATTAATATTTTAGTAATTTAACAATTCTTGAGAAAAGGTAAAATTGGTATATGTTTATTTGTTATAGAGAAATCTATCTTAGTAGGGTTTTTTAACGTTTAGTAAAATAATGTTTAGATAAACTTGTATATTTACACAGATTATTTTTGTAGTAAGGTGGGTAAGGAGTATATATGAGGATTTTGGTTGGCGTTTACATAATAGCATTAGCTTTATTGGGTTGTTATTTGTCTGATAAGCGGGAACAAGCTGTTCAAACTTTTTTTGAGAATTTGGAAAGTAGTGATATGGGTTCCGATGAGATTGTTACTGAAGGCATATTTTCTAATTTAAAATTATATGCGTCTGAACATCGTTTGTTGGTTGATATAAAAAAGACTCTATACACTCTACAAGGTTTAGAAAGTCGCGAGTTTCCGCCACTGCCTTACTATAATGAGGAGTATTTTAATAAATTCTTTTTAGATTTAGGTTCTGAGCGATCTAAAGACTTGATTAAGTTGTTTGGTAGGATAAAAAATGAGCAGAATAATAAATTTAAAAGTGAAGTTTATTGGCTGTATTCATGTATAAGAGAGTTATATTCTCCAAATATTAAGTATTCTGGCGAAGAAGGGAGCCCTGAGTATGATCGTTTTATACCTAGACCCACTGCTTATCAACAATATTTAAAAGTGAAGAGAGAAATAGAAAGAAATACTTTTAATATGGTTGTCTTGTATTAATTGTAAGATAATTTTAATTTTCAGTATTAATGCTTTTCTTATATGGAAGAATTAATTGGTGAATAAATAAACCAGCGCCATTTCATTATTTATAAATATGTGGATAAAAAATATTTAAAAAGGCATGTTTTAATGCTTATATAAAAGAAAATGTTTTCTCAATTTATTATTTCTTTAATAGAAGTAATCGATGTGTCGTTAATAAGAAGGCAAGATTTAAGTAATTTAATCTTTATATTGTGGTTTTTTAGCTTTTTTTAAAAAAGGGAATTAGAGATAGTTAAGTAATTTAATTAATATATTATTATGCTAATAATTATTATTTATTTATGATAAGAGATATGCTTAAATCTGATTCTTAAAATCTATATTAAAGAAGTTAATTCTCATAATAATAAAGGTAAGAATAATGCAAAAGTAAAATATATTTCCAAATTTATGATTTTTAAATTTTCTTCAGATTTCCAGGTTAAAGTTTGAGATTTTTAGATTAAATGTGTAGTTATTAGGAGTAATCTTTATAGATAAAATATCTATACTAATTAAAAATTATAA
>NZ_CP124057.1:0-53192 GCF_030437945.2 Borreliella kurtenbachii
TAAAGATAATTTATTAGTATACTAATAAAAAAAGAAAAATATTATTTTGTAATCCTGATATGTAAAATACTATAGTTAGTGCCAATAATAATATAATTATACTTTTTAATACGAATATATCTGTTAAAAACTTTTATTTTAAACACAACAAATCATAAAAAATATTACATTATCAAAAAACTTTTAAAAAAATAATTGTAAACATTATTTTTAATTAATAATTAAAAATTACATAAACATAAAAACGAATTGGAAAATTAAAGTATAAAAACAATAATCCAAGCTCACAATAAGAAATAAATATATAAAACTAAAAGTTTTAAAACAGCCAAAAGCCCATTGAGCCTGAAATCGCACCATCTTTCTTTCAGTTTTATTAAGCTAGAAAGATTTACTCTTTTATCTTTACTCTCTTGGTCAAAAAATCCTAAATAACTTGGATAACTGGTAAATAGTATTACCTCGCAATAGAGTTTTCAATTAATGATTTACATTTTTAAAACTTACTTTTTACACTTAGATTGGGCCTTTTAAAAGTCTTCTTCTACTTTAATATTTATCTTCTTAAGCTTCGAAATTTTAAAAAATCTATTACTAAACAAACAAGCTGATATTAATTTATTATAAATTGCGCTAATATTTTACTTGTCAAAACTTACTATTAGGAGATAATAAAAACATGAAAAAAATTTTCATATTAATATTAATTTTTGGGCTGACAATACAAATCTTTGCCACAAAAGACACACAAAGCAGAATTGAAAAGGGCATTGAAAGTTTTAATAAATATGATAAAGAGAAAAAAAATCCAATCGGGCCATTTCTTTTAAATTTATTTTTGCCTTTTGGGATAGGATCATTTGTCCAAGGAGATTATATTGGTGGAGGCTCAGTGCTTGGATTTAATTTGTTGGGGGCAATACTTTGGGGAACTGGAATGATTCTTAACCATCGTGAAGCACAATTAACCGGATACATACTAATAGGGGTAGGAGCAAGCATGGTTTTAACATCCTACACAGCTTCACTTATCATTCCATTCACATTTGCAAATAGGCACAACGAAAATCTTAAAAAAAGACTCAGCGCTGAGCTTGCGGGGTTTGAGCCCAATTTTAGCCTTGGAATTAACGGATTCCAATTATCGTTTAGAAAAAATTATTAAATGAATATTGGATAACAATTTTTACGATTTAATTTAAAATTAAAAATAAATTTACCAACAAAGAAAGTATTCCCATTAATGCTCTCTCTGTTGGTTTATCAATTGTGCTTAAAATGCCCCACTACCCTTTAAAATACTTAAAACTCTTGCAATCTTAATCCCACAATATTCAACCTAATTAAGAAATTATTTTTAATACCAAATTGTTACAATATTTTTAACAACTAATAATAACAATTATTAATTAAAATATTCTAAACATATTATTTAAATGCTATAATTACTAATTATCATTAATAATTAAAATACTTTTTAAGGAGACTATTTTGAAAAAAACAATTATTGTATTTATAATATTGGCATTTATGCTTAATTGCAAAAACAAAAGTAATGATGCTGAGCCAACCAACGATCTAGATGAAAAATCACAATCCAGCTCAAATCTAGTTGATGAAGATAGGATTGAATTTAGCAAAGCAACAACTTTGGAAAAATTAATAAGCAGATTAAACTTAAACAACTCTGAAAAAGAAACACTAACATTTTTAACAAACTTATTAAAAGAAAAACTGGTAGACCCAAATATTGGATTACATTTTAAAAATACTAGTGGAGATGAAAGCAAAATAGAAGAGTCTATACAAAAATTTCTATCAGATCTAAAGGAAGACGAAATAAAAGAACTGCTTGCAAAAATCAAAGAAAATAAAGATATGAAAGAAAAAGATCCTGAAGAGTTAAATACTTATAAAAGCATACTTGCTAGTGGATTTGATGGAATTTTTAATCAAGCAGATTCCAAAACCATACTTAACACCCTTAAAGATACTATATAGCCAAACCAAGGCTGAAATTTATAATTAATTTAAAAAAGCTAGTGGTTTAAAACTACTAGCTTTTAAAATAAATTTTTAGTTAATCAAAGAATTAAATGCAAAACTTGCACTTTTTATCTTAGGATATTTTTCAATTATTTTTTTCATAGTAACATTAAAAAGCTGAGAATCAAGCGAAATTCTGTAAACTTTTTCATTTTTTGGATGTTGCTTGGACTTAATGGTAATCTCGGCAATCATATCGCTCCAAGTTCCATTATTATAAAGAGAAACAAAAGCCTCAATCACTTTTTTGGCATCGCTAGAACCAAAAGGATATGCGGTTACAAGCCCGGATTCAACTGATTTTTCAGACATTGGAAGTCCTCCAAAAAATCCGCCTTTATTTTTATTAAAATTTATATCACTTCCCTTGCTTATCAATTTAAATCCAGAAATAGAATAAAGCGGATCACTCTCGCTAGTAGTTTCAAAAATTATTAAAGGCATGGCATAAGAAAGATATGCCCCATCAACAGGAGAAACAAGATAAGAATACTTAATGCCATTAAGCTCTTTAATAAAATCTCCGCGCTCTCCAAACAAATCTCTAGCTTTAATTTTTATCCAACGAATGTGAACCGGCCAAACAAAAAAATTTATTGATTTTATTCCTTCTAAAAACTCTATTTTAGAGTAATCAATAAATTTTTTTTTATTCTCAAGAGCTTTTAAAGTTTCATAATTTTGGAAATTATAAACCACATCAGAATCTCCAGAAAAACCCCCAAAATTCATCGATCCGAAAGCTCTTTTTTCTTGATCCAGCCTATTTACTCCACTTTCTCCAATAAGCCTACTGCTATCCTTTCTCTCCATTTTTGAATTATCATCTAAATTACACCCTAGAATTAAAACCACAACAGATATAATGACTCTTTTCAAAACGTTCCCCCTTTAAATTTATATCTAATATTTAAAGTTTTTAAATTAGAGTATTAGAAGCAAGTGTAGATCAATTAACAAAAAAATCAAAATTAAAAATTTAACGCCGGCTAATCTCTTTTATCAAGCTGTTTAACATTAGATTTATATAATCATAAAGTTTTTTATTCTTGCCAATATTGTTGTAATAAAGTTTAAAAATTTCTAAAAGAGAGTTTCTAACTTTAAAAATCAAGACTCTTTTGCTTTTATTGCCAATAGAGCCTAATGCTTGTTTGAAAGATTTACGTGATTTTTCCATTTCTTTTAAAAACCTATTAACATCGTAATTTAATGTTATTTCTTCTAGCTTTCTTAATATCAATCTAGAATATTCCTTTCCAAGCCTTTTAAACAAATCGTCAATATTTTCAAAATCTAATTCTCCGTCTAGTAAAACCCTGCAACATTGCAAAATTTCTTCTTCTTCGTCTGTTAAATTACGTTTCCAATTTAAATGCCAATCAAGCTCTGACTTTGTAGTAAGAGAAAAATTTTTTAATTCAAGAAGTTCTTTACTAACACTGCCAATTTGTTGATCGATTGTTTTTTCAAGAGCAACAAGAATGTCTGCGCCCGAACCACCAGCATTAATCTTGGTTAGATAAAATTGTTGACACAAATTCATATCTAAAAGAGACATTTCATCTTCTCTGTCACTTTTATCAGAATAATTTTCAATCAATCGCACCAAAGTGCTTATTTTAGAAGACAAATCTTCCCAGCGCTTTTTTCCTATATCAATCAAAAACTGATTAACATCTTTTTCGCTGTATCTATATTTTGCTAGCACTTCATCATTGTTTAAAAGCCATCCACCAAGAGCATATCTATTCTCATCATTTTGCAAAGATTTCTTGAAAAACTCAAAATTTTTGACCTCTTCCGAATTTAAATGGGGAATCCAAATCTCATCATGAGTATTTTTCAGCAAAGCTTTACCATATCTTGAATTGCCAATATTGTGCTTTGAAGAAGTTTTTTGCAAAGATTTAGAATTCTCTAAACCATCAAAATTACTACTCGACTGCTCCGGGGTTTTGGGCATCAAATTTTCAGAATTTCTTAAAGTTTGCAAATCCTTTTTAAAGCCTTTAGACTTACTTAATACTTGACCATTCTTTTTGCTTTTTAACCCGTTTAAACTAGAATCTTTAAGCCTATTGTTTCTAGAATCTAAAGATTTTTTTTCATTGCTTATTAAATTTTGCTTATTGCCATAAGTAGTACTTTTTAAATCTTCTTCTAAAGATTTGCCCTTACAATTAATAAAAACCAGAAAACTAATAATAAATACAATTCCTATTTTATTCATAAATTAAATTTCCTCTATTTAATTATTGGTTTAAATAAAAATATAGCTCACTTTACATACACTAAATGTATACATCTCATTATTTCTTGCTACAAAAAGAATTAGGCTTGATATTGTTTTAATAATTTGTTTTTTAAAATAAAAAACCTTTCTAAAACAACTTAAACAAAGCTTTAAGCCTAAATTAATCCAATAATGCCTTTTAAAGCAAATAAGTATTAATAATCTGGATTATTTAATAATTTATAAATCACACAGATAAATTAAAATCATTAATATCAACCCAAATCATAGAAATTTAAATTTTCAAATCTAGACATATTTGCAACAAAATAAACAAACATAAACAGAAAGATTAACTCTTACAGCAAGAGTTAATCTAAGAGTTGATTAAAATAAAAAAGTTAAAACGAAGCGGATGCATCGTAGTTTTTAACAAGATTACAAGCCTCTTCAATATTTTTAGTAGTCATAAAAGATTGTCGCACATTGTCTATGTAAGTTTTTTCAACCTGTAACAACTGCTGCTTAGCGTTAGCAACATTTGGATCATTTGAGCTCTCAAGACGCATTTTAGCCTTTCTTTTGGCCTGCAAACACTTAACAACAGTAGCAAGCATTTCTTTTATTTTCTCTTCATTTAAATTAAAAATTTGATTAAACTTATCCGGACTACTATCAAGAACCACCTGCTCAAGAAAAAACAAAGCTTCTTTTTGGTCATCATTTAAAGAGTCTACAAAAGACATTTTAAGCTCTTTATTTGCTGTGCTATTAGAAGCATTTAAAAGCTTTGAAGGCCTTCTCCTAATGTCAGAATAATTAAATTCTTTACAAGAAAAGAACAATAAAATAACAAATAATAAAATATTTTTCATACGGTCTCCCACACTGCGATTGCGAAAATATTTAAATTAAAAAATTAAATAAACTTTTTTAAAAAAAATATAAATTATAATATATCTCAACATTTAAAATAATAAACATTTTGTAAAAGTTTATAGAAATATCAAATAAAATATGCTAGAATGACCTTGGTAGTTAAAAATGGAAATTAAAATTGATGAAAAATTTAATATAGTATTTAACAACGATCTTAAGTTAATAGAAAACATTGAAGAACAAAAACAGCGGTTATTTCTTTATCTTAAGACGCCAAAAGGCAGTTTAAAGGAAAATCCAAATTATGGGCTTGACTACAACTTTTACTTTAAACTTTGCAAAGCTAACAAACTAGAATCTATTACAAATTTTTTTTTAAACCTTTCAAAAGAACTCAAAATAGACCTTATTAACGTAAGGACAAGCATTAAAAACAAAACAATAACAATAAATTTTTTCTTTTTAGGAAAAGACACTTTAAAAATGGATTTTAAAATATGAGTATAATTTTTGATAAAAACCTAGGAATATTGGAAAAAACAATAGAAGAAATTCAAAACGAAAAAAAACATATGCTTAGAACAAAATACGGGATAAACATTAAAGACGATTCAATTTACGACATAATAAACTTTCCAAGCTCAAGCCTTGACAAACAAATATCAGAAGTCTTAAAAGAACTTTTTTCCAAAATCAAAGAAAATGGAAGCTATTTTAATGCACTCAAAGAAGACCTAAGCACACCCAAAAGCTCAACTTATGAAGCAATAAGAAAGGCTCTGTTAAATGTTGAAGGGGTTAAACACATAAATATTTTAAGTGGGCCTGGAACAATTAACCTCTACTTAATACTACAAGACGATTGCTTTAAAGACCAAGAAAAAAAGCAAATCAAAATTGAAATTAAAGAAAATATTTGGCAAGCAATCTACTATACAGCGCCAAGCGGAACAGTTTTTAAAGGTGAGATTGAGATTGAGTTTTTAAACAAACACAACCAAAAAAAAACATACAAATTCAGCTTAGGCAAGAAGAAATATGCATATCTTAAAGTGGTCTACAAAACAGAAGCAAAAGACGCAATCTACAAAGAAATAGATGCTCAAATTAGAGACATTTACAATAAAATATTAACCGACAAATATATTGAAATGGGGACATCTCTTAGGCATCAAGACTTTCTTGCGCCAGTTAGCATTATCCGGGGAATAAAAGAACTAAAAATAGGAATTTGCATTAAAAGCGATGATACAAAAAAAATCACACAACTTAATGAGAATGATTTTACATTCAATAAAGACGAAAACGCCAAAGAGGATGAAATTATTATTTTTGATACAAATAAAAGATTGCTTATTAACAGAGAATAAAAATGAATAAAGAAATACCAAAATTTTTAGAAAATACCCAAATTGAAAAATTCATTTGCAATGAACTTGATTATAAAAAAGAGATATTAAGAGAGCTAAAAGAACTGCTTGGAAACTTTAACACAATTAACGTTAAAAAGAGCATTAACTCTAAATACATTGCACTGCTAATGCTTTCAATATTTAATGCATTTCACTTTAAAAAAGAGCTGGATAAAAATCTTGTCAACTCTTTAGATGCCATTATTTTTGCAATAAAGTCTATTGGCACTGATGAAAGCTTTATTGTACTCTTTAAAGCCTTTTTACACGCAAATGTAGAAGTCAGCTCAAACGAAAACGCTCCAGGCGAAATAATAATCAAATTGCTTGGAAACATTAAATCCCCTATTGAATTTAATATTGCAGCTAAAAATCAAAACAAGCTAAAAAAAATAACCGCAAAACACTCTGGACTTAAAAAAACTCTAACTTCTAACTATATGCCCAAAGATTACAAAAACTCAGTATATGAATTTATTAAAATATTAATTCCTACAGGAAGAATAGTTAAAATAATAGACAAAAAACAAATAGAAATAAAAAGCACAAGAACAAAAAAAATTAGCACAGCAGATCATTTTTTTTGATTTTCTGCTTAAATGGCGTGTAAATAGTAATTTAAAAATTGCAGTAATTTAAAATTTAAGAAATTTAAAAGGAGAATTTATGAATACCAACGAACCACAAGAAAGCGTACAAATAAAAGACTTAAACAGAAAAACAAAAGTTAATCAAAGCGATCTTATTCCTATTGATGACATAGTAGAAGACACTTGTGCAATAACATATAAACATCTCCTAGAACAAATACAAAACGATACATTTTATAACAACGAATTTGGGTGCTTTAAAAAAGCAATAAATGCCGTAATTAGCAAGGAGCTTTTAGAAAACAAAGAATATATAAAAAACATTTACATTAAAGTAATCTCAAAGCTTTTAGAGCTAAGCGCGCCGGTTGAAAACATAGATTTTGATACTGTTTTTAGAAAAATCAAATCTACGTTTATTGAAAGCTTGAAACACACAAACACAAAACCATCTTCAAATAAAATTTCAATTTACAACTCAGACACAAAAGACATTGAATTTATTCAATTTGAAATCTTGATTGAAAGTTTAAAAGAAATTCTTGCAGAAAAAGATGAAATAAACAAGCTCAAAGGCGACCTAACAAGTTGCGTGCAAATAAAAGATTTTACAGATAAATTTAAAAACTCTTTTAAATCAATACCCAAACAAACTCTTGATACAAAAAATGAACAGCTTGTAAGCTGTTATCAAAACGGAATTCCACAAATTGTAGACATTCCTATTTGGTGGCAAGGAAAACCAAACGACTTTGGGGGGCTACACACAATAGTTGATGATGCTAGAATAATAGAATTCCAATATAAGAATAAAGCTACAACCGTTGTGCTTAAAAACAGAAGTAGCACATCAATTGTAATAAACGAATCACACAAAGATGATTATATTTACTTACAAATATATGCAGAAATTAGGCATTCAAGCTCAACAGAAGATCATAATAAACAATTTTACCTTCAATTTGAAAAAAGCTCTGCAAAAATTCTAATAGCTTCATTTTCTTCTCAAAACATGCCCACACTTAAAACGCCAATTTACAATGGCTGGTACTACGTTGGATCGGGCAAGCTAAGCATGGGAGAAGAAATGCCAATTCTAAACAAAGTATAAAAATAAATAAAAGGAGATATTTATGGATACAATACTTATTTTTTTGTCAACAATTGACAATACAAAACTAATTATATTAGGAGGATTTATTGTGCTGGCAATATTGCCAATGATTTTCTCAATAAAATCACCGTTTAGAGAAAATTTAAATTTTCTTATTAAAAAATTCTTAAAAAATACAAATAAAAAGGAAAAAAATGAATAGCAAAATGAATATCAACTCTGGCGTTGAGGCTTTAAATAACTTATATGATTTTCTAAAAAGCAGCGATTCTCCAACAGAAGTCAAAGTGGAAAAGGGAATATATTTGGGGCTTAATCTTTACAATCTAATAATGAGCATCTACAAAGACAAAATCACAACCCTTGAGAAGGAAGAATCATTAAAAATATTAAATGAAATTGAAAATGTTAATAATAAAATTACTCAACTTATATCAAGCATTAATGATGAGAGAGATTTAAGTATTATTGAACATTTAAGAGAAGAGAGAAATGAGCTAATGGCAATCAAAACCCAAGCACTCCAAGAAGAAATAAAAGAAGAAATAAAAGAGTTATCAGAAAATCCAAGAAACACTGGCAACAAAACTCAAAATTTAAAAGAAAATAAAGGAGATAAAATTGCAAATTAAAAATTTCCCTTTTTTGTTTTTATTAAATATTTTTATAATCTTTTCATGCTCTACAATAGCAAGCCTTCCAGAAGAGCCATCATCCCCAAAAGAGTCAACATTAAAGGCCTTAAGCTTATATGAAGCGCATCTTTCAAGTTATATTATGTACTTACAAACATTTCTTGTGAAGACTAAACAAAAAGTAAATAATAAAAATTATCCTAAGTTTACGCTTTTTGACACAAGCAAATTAGAAAAAGCCCAAACTCTAAAATCAATCAAAACAAACATTGCTGCTTTAAAAAATCACATTGACAAAATAAAACCAATTGCAATGCAGATTTACAAAAAATACTCAAAAAATATACCTTAATACCTTAACACCTTAATAACATTTAATTTCTTTTTCCTTAAAGTCCCTGGTTGCGGGACTTTTTTTTAAAAATAAAAGGCTACATTGAAACTAAACTCAATTAAAAATTAAACTTAATTGAAACTAAACTCAATTAAAACTAAAATTAATTGAATTTATTATCATTTTATTTTTTTTCAATTTTCTATTTGTTATTTATTAATCTTATACTATAATTATACTTGTATTAAGTTATATTAATATAAAAGGAGAATATATTATGAAAAAATATTTATTGGGAATAGGTCTAATATTAGCTTTAATAGCATGTAAGCAAAATGTTAGCAGCCTTGACGAGAAAAACAGCGTTTCAGTAGATTTGCCTGGTGAAATGAAAGTTCTTGTAAGCAAAGAAAAAGACAAAGACGGCAAGTACAGTCTAATGGCAACAGTAGACAAGCTTGAGCTTAAAGGAACATCTGATAAAAACAATGGATCTGGGGTGCTTGAAGGCGTAAAAGCTGACAAAAGCAAAGTAAAATTAACAGTTTCTGACGATCTAAGCACAACCACACTTGAAGTTTTAAAAGAAGATGGCAAAACATTAGTGTCAAAAAAAACAACTTCTAAAGATAAGTCATCAACAGAAGAAAAGTTCAATGAAAAAGGCGAATTAGTTGAAAAAATAATGGCAAGAGCAAACGGAACCATACTTGAATACACAGAAATTAAAAGCGATGGATCCGGAAAAGCTAAAGAAACTTTAAAAGAATATGTTCTTGAAGGAACTCTAACTGCTGAAAAAGCAACATTGGTGGTTAAAGAAGGAACTGTTACTTTAAGTAAGCACATTTCAAAATCTGGAGAAGTAACAGCTGAACTTAATGACACTGACAGTACTCAAGCTACTAAAAAAACTGGGAAATGGGATGCAGGCACTTCAACTTTAACAATTACTGTAAACAACAAAAAAACTAAAGCCCTTGTATTTACAAAACAAGACACAATTACATCACAAAAATACGACTCAGCAGGAACCAACTTGGAAGGCACAGCAGTCGAAATTAAAACACTTGATGAACTTAAAAACGCTTTAAGATAAGGAGAATTTATGAGACTATATTTAACAGGATTTGCTTTAGCGTTAGCTTTAATAGGATGTGCACAAAAAGGTGCTGAGCCAAAAAATACTTCTCAAAAGTACGATGATCAAGAAGTTATTAACTCAAACAAGGCACCAAAAGACGCTAAACAAACCCCTCCTGCAGCAACAGAAGACTCAGTGACTTTGTTCAGTGGGAATGAAATTTTAGTAAGCAAAGAAAAAAATAGCTCCGGTAAATACGATTTAAGAACAACAATTAATCAGGTTGAGCTTAAAGGAACTTCCGACAAAAACAATGGTTCTGGAAGCCTTGAGGGCGTAAAAGCTGACAAGAGTAAAGTAAAATTAATAGTTTCTGACGATCTAAACACAGTAACTGTAGAAACATTTGACAGTTCTGGCAAAAAAGATTCAAGCAAAGTTACTGTAAAACATGGGTCAATAACAGAGGATACTTTCAAAGCTAATAAATTAGACTCAAAAAAATTAACAAGATCAAACGGCACTATGCTTGAATACTCACAAATGACAGATGCTGACAATGCCACAAAAGCAGTAGAAACTCTAAAAAATGGCATTAAGCTTGAAGGAAATCTTGTAGGTGGAAAAACATCATTGAAACTAACAGAAGGCACTGTTACTCTTACAAGAGAAATTGAAAAAGATGGAAAAGTAAAAGTCTATTTGAATGACACTGCATCTGGTTCTACTAAAAAAACAGATACCTGGCAAGATACTACTAGCACCTTAACAATTAGTGCTGACAGTAAAAAAACTAAGGATCTAGTATTCTTAACAGACGGTACAATTACAATGCAAAAATATGACACAGCCGGAACTTCCCTTGAAGGTAAACCAGCTGAAATTAAAGACCTTGCAGAACTTAAAGGTGCTTTAAAATAATATATAAGTAAACCCCCCTACAAGGCAAAAGCCACTGTAGGAAGGGTTTATTACAACCTAAAAATTGAATTTATATATTTTTCAATTTGTTACTTCTGGAAAAAGTCTCCTAGGAGACTTTTTCTCTTTTTAAGAGAGAAAACATAACAATGCACAAATCAAGCTACTTAGATCTTTAATCTTTAAATCTTTAAAATCAAAATAAAAAGCGCCAATAAACTGAATGCATGGCTAAAATTTAAGCAAATTAACAGGGTTAATTCCTTCACTCAAGCCTAACTCTTGAATGAAGGATAAATAAATAAAATAATTTCAATTCTTAATAAAATTAAACCCATTGCTAATCAGCTCACTATTTTAAATAAAAATTAACGCGTAAAAATAATTTACTCCTAATATAAGTTTATTACTGATAATATTTTATAACAAAAACTTACTTTTGTAAAGTATATTTAACAAATATGTATTAAATATACTTTTTTTATATTTTTTATATAAAAATACTTTACTTTTTTAAGAAACTGTACTATTAATTAAATTATAATTAAAGAAACTACTTATATTAGGAGTATAAAATTGAAAACATTAAAACAAAAAGAACCAAGCACTACAAAAAAGGCAAAAAAAACTACAATTAACTTCCAACATAATTTGATTGTATTAATCTCTACTCTTAACTTTATCAACTTAAACTTTAAAAAATACACACAAAAAAACATACTTTATTTCCTAAATAAAAACCTTGAAAGAAATAAACAAAACCCCATAAAACTCAAAACACTACAAAACTATTTATACATACTAGAGAAAAAATTCAAAGTCACGCTAAACTACTGTAAACATTTGGGAAAAAATTCTGGAAGTGAAACTTATTATAAACTTAAATACGAAAAAGAAAAATGCTATCTTATAATTAACACATACTTTAAAGAAAAAGTAATCAATAAAATTAACGAATTTACACAAAGAATAAAAAAATTTTATCAAATAAATAGTAGTGTTAAATGGGAGTGTATTAATAATACTAATAATACATATAAATATAAAGAATATAAAAATATACACAAAAATTCTAAAAAAACAACAAATAACGAAACAATAAAAAAATATTTAGACAAATGTAACTTCAAAACAAAAATCCCATCTCTAATACTAGGTTTAAAGACAACAAACATTATTAAAATCCATCACTTAAGAAATCTAAAGCATATTGAAAATGACCTTAAAGAAATAGATCCTAGAAACATTGAAAAGCACATATCAAATGCAATAAAAGAAAATGTAAACAACCCAGGATATCTATGCAAATTTTTCAAAAATAGTGGATATAAAAAAATAATAAACAAAATAAAAGAAACAGAGAAAAAATATAAAAACAAAAAAGAAATTTTAAAAAAAATAATTGATAATAAAATAAAAGAATTAGAAAATGAAAAATATAAAAAAGAAGAGCTTGAGAAATTTTTTAGCAAAATATACGAAATTTACAAAATAAAACCACATTTCATAATAGAATACAAAAAATATCCAGATTTAGATAATTTAGTCAAAAGAGCAAGAAAAGAAGTGTCCAAAATTCAAGACAAAATGATAAACTTAAAAAGTATAAAAAACAACATTTTTAGTATATTATTAGAACAGTTAAGGTATAAAGTAGATGAAGATAAGTTAATTCCTACTTTAAAAAAATTCATTGAGAATGAGCCTGATCTTAAATATAGCAAGGTATTTGACAATTCCTACTATAATAATTTAATTGAAATAGTGAACTAGAAAGCTAGATAGAAAATGTACAGTTTAGCTTTACTATTAAGGAAAAAGGAAAAAAATGACGGCTTTACTTGAACGACTAAAGCAAAAACAAAAAGAATTAAAATTAAACACAAACAACAAACCAAAGTCTCAAAAAGGGAAAAAGGCCAATGTTTTTTCTAAGATTGAGGAGGTTAAAGGCAGAAAGATATACCATACTAAAATCTTTAATGACTTTTATACATTTGGAATAAGCAAAAATGAACCTACTAAATTTTTCATTTCCTTAAGGGGAATCTTCAACATAGAAGACATAAGTATGTTTCATTTATTTTCTATAAGAGAAGATGATGAATTTATGGGAATTTATTACGGAATAAGAAAGCTTGACAAAGCATTTATTGTAAAGAATTTTAACAAGAAAGAAACATATACTCTTAGAAAATGTGAATACATTGAATTTAAGTTTAAAAAAGGTTCTGTTTTTTGTTATTTAAACGGTCTTCATATTTTACTTAAAAAAGATAGGGTTGACAGCCCCTATTACAACACGCTTTTAAATATCATTTTAGAACTAGAAACTGAACTCTACACTTTTTATAGCAAAAAATTGGCAAAAGGGGGAATTATTCCTGAATGGATAAAAAAGAGACAAAAGTAATAACAGTTGCAAGCATAAAAGGTGGTGTTGGTAAGAGCACAACAAGTTTAATTTTTGCCACATTGCTTTCAATCAAATGCAAGGTTCTTTTAATAGATATTGACACTCAAGCTTCAACAACAAGTTATTTTTTCAATAAAATTAAAGACAATAATGTAGATTTAGTAAATAAAAATATATATGAGGTATTAATATCAAATTTACATATAGACAATGCAGTAATAACGATTAACGAAAATTTGGATTTAATTCCAAGCTATTTAACATTACATAAATTTAATTCAGAATCTATTCCATATAAAGAATTTAAATTAAAAGAACAGCTAAAGTTAATAAGCAATCATTACGATTATATAATACTTGATACAAATCCCAGCTTAGATTTTACCCTAACAAATGCTCTTGTGTGTAGCAATTACATAATAATACCAATAACAGCAGAGAAATGGGCTGTTGAAAGTTTAGATTTGTTTACTTTTTTTATGAACAAGCTATTATTAACTTTGCCGATGTATTTAATCAACACTAAATTTAAAAAAAACAACACGCACAGAGAACTTTTAAGGGTTTTGGAGAAAAATAGTAATTTTTTAGGCACAATATCTGAGAGAGAGGATTTAAATAAAAGAATAGCCAAAAACGACAGATTTGATTTGACGAAGGATTACATAATAGAGTACCAAAATACGCTCACGGCGTTTTTAAATAAATCAAGTTACGTACACTAAGTGTACTCAGGTTGTAAAGGAGGAGATACGTGGACATAAAGATAAATAAAAGAAATTTATCTGAGAGCGTTAGAGAAGAAGAACAGGCGCTTATTCATTATAATAAGCTTAAAGAAAAATTAAACATTAATTTCCAAAAAGAAATTTATTGTAAACTAGAAGCAATGAAGGTTTTAAAGGAAATTAAAGATAAAGAATATTATAAACTTGACAACTATTCTAGTTTTGATGATTTTGCAAAAGATTATAGACTTGCCAGAACTCAAACATATAAATATCTTAAAATTGCAACAGCAATAGAAGAAGGTTTAATTGAAGAAAAGTATGTAGTTAAAAATGGAATCAATGATACAATTTGCCTTCTTAAAACAAAAGAAAGTTCAAGTTTAAAAAAATCTAACCAAAACCCAATAAAACCACTAAGATTTCAGCTTAAAAAGGAACAGGCTTATTTTTTTTACAAAAAAAATGCTAAGCTTACAAGCTTTCTTTTGGAAAAAATTTTTTTTGAGGAAAAAGATTTTTTATCAAAAATAATAAAAGAATTTGAAACTTTAAGAAATAAACGAAAATAAAATATTTATTTGCAAAACTTGAAAAGTTAGTGTATACTTTATAGGTACAGACTGACACGCAATGTGTCGCTCTTAATATAAGGACCTGTTACCTTAAAGGGTTTATTGGGGATTCTTTTAAAAGAAATTCCAATAAACCCTTTAACTTTTAAATTAAAGTTTTTATTTTTTAATATTAATTTTGGAAAAATTTAGAAAAGTATTTACAAAACACAATTTTTTTTATACTATAATATTAGTAAAAAACTTATATTAGGAGTTAAGATGAAAAGGCTTAATAAGATCAAAAGGAAAGAATACTGCAAATTGTTAATTAAAACTTTTGCCATTAAAAACAATGGGTTTGAGTGGCTTGGTTATAATATATTAAAGATTCTAAAAACCCCGAATGTTTTCTTATTAAGCTTTTGGACTCTAAGGTTTAAATAAAAATTTGTCAGAAATATTTAATTATTTAAAAATTATATTTAAAAATTGTGTATTTAAAAATGTTTATTGAGCAAATATTACAAAGCAATGCAGAATTGTTTAAAGACATTCAAAAGTCCGGATGTTATTTTTTATCTTTACACTATTGGATATTTGTTTTAACAGGTTTTGATTTTACAACAAAAGACGTTAATTTAAATTATCAGCGGTTTTTAAAATTAGGCTACATTAGAAATGATTGCTATATTTTAAATCCATGTGAAATTCTCAGATATTATAAAATATTTTCTAAGGTTAGATATGAGAGCCCGCTTTATTTACCCAAAGCTGGCAGAGAGTTTGAAATAACACAGGTTAAGCTGAAAGATCAAGCGTTTGTGCATTTTCTTGTAATGGATAATAATAAGGTGCTTTACGACAGTCTTGATTTAAAGTCCAAAGGAAAGAAATTTCAAATAATATCAAAAAGAATATTTAATTATTTTGTTTGAAAAGATTAATGTCATTTTAAATTCTAAGTCTTTTAGGTGAATTGTTGTAACTTTAACTTATTTTATGTCTTGATTATCGGGTGAAGAGTTTAATATTTGTTGATTTTAATTGTAAGCTAGCATTTAAATTATAAGACCAAACCCAACCAGATGGATTTGGTTGGGTATTGTTTTAAGCTGATTATAAAAATGTGTTTATTCTTTATTTTTGCATTTTTCATCAGTAAGATTAGAATTTTCCTTCTTTTTAAGGACGCAGTAGTTTTTATTATAGACATTTTGTAATTTTGTTTTCATTGCTGTTGCAATTTCAAGTATTCTTTCAGCCGTAGTTGGAGGATTGTTTTCAGTTCCCATTGAAACTGTTTGTGTCATTCTTTGTATTCCTAATTTTTCTAATGGCCCTGAAACCTCAAGCATTAAGTTATGCATTGCTGAGAATTCACCACTACTTCCAGTCTCTTTAAGTTTCGTAGCTTCCCCTTCGATCGCTGTTACAAATTTTTCTGCTACTTCAATAGCTCGCATTTTTGCTTTAAGTATAAATGGATCTTCTGATACCCCGCTACCTGTTTGGCCGTCTTTAAAGGCTTCAAAATTTACACCGTTATCAGCAGCTTCTTTTTTAATTTTATTTATTTCATCTGTAATGGCTTTAGCGCTTCGTTCTAATATGATTTTTGTTTCTCCTGTTAATCCGCATGATATGAGGGCAACAAGTAAACTTAGTTTAAGTAAATTTTTAAAATTAAAGATTTTGAAAGTTTTTTGATATTTATTCATAATTTATCCTTTTTTTTGAATTTTAATAAAAGCAGCAAATCAATATTAATAAATTGTAAATATTAGGACAAGCTAAAAATTTTATTTTTAGTCCATTCTAATGATAATATTTTTAATATTTAATTCTTTTTTTTGCTTTTATTATTTTTTTTCTCCTCATTTTCAATATTTTGTTTTACCTTAATTGCTTCTAGTTGATTTTCTATTTGAACTTTAACCGCAAGCAATCTTTCGGCTGTGTTTATAGGGGTGTTTTTAGTGTCCTCTAAAACACGGGCTTTTACATCTTTTATCCCAACCTCTTCTAGTGATTCTACAACGTCAAGCATTAAGTCAGACATAGCTAAGAATTGACTACTTTTGCCAGTTTCTTTAATTTTTAAAGCTTCTTCTTCTATTATCTTTAGAAACTTTCCTGTTTCGCCAATGGCTTGTATTTTTGCTTCTCTTAATGCAGGTCCGCCATTTGTCACTTTAGAGCCGGTTTTACTTTTTGTAAAAGCTATAAAGCGCACTCCCTTGTCGGTCGCTTCTTTTTTAATTTTTAAAATTTTGTTTTTTAAATCTCTAGAGGATGATTCAAGCACTAGCTTTGTTTTTTTTATTAGACCAATATTGCATGCAACCAATAAAGTAAAAAACAAAGCTATGGCTATTACATTTAATTGCTTCATTTAACCTCCTTTAATATTAAGCTTATTTAAATAAATCTAAATTTTAGCCCAGTTTATTAAAAATAAAATAAAATAAATTGGTAATAGATTTGATAAAAAAGTCAATACAATTTTTGCATTTTTACTAAGTTGCAAAACTTTTATTTTAAAACCGCTATTTTTAAGCCCTATCAGTTTTAATTTTATTTTTGTTAGGGGGCATGAATTTGTTTTATGCAAATATAGCAGTAACATTGTTTGGAGTTATAAGCTAGCCTTATAAGCGAGTTTGTAATTTTGATATTTATTTCCAGTTTGTCAAAATAATACAAATTAGTTATTTTGTATTATTTTATAAATTAAAGCAAAGATCTAAAAATTTAGGTCTTAAAAATAAAAGAGAAGCCATGCTCCCGCAATTTATTGGCTTCTCTTTTGAGTATTTTGACTATTTTGATACTGTTTTAATTAAGAATAGGAGTGTGGCTGGCAGGCCCATAGGGCTTGAAAATGCCTTTTAAGTCCTTAAGAAATTGTTCTGTTTTGCCAGCTTTAGAGACTATTTTATTTTTTCCTTTGATTATTATGCTTAGTAAGCTTTCATTATCTGCATTATTCTTAGCAGTTTCTATTGAGCGTTTTAATTTTTTGTTTTGTTTGTTAACAACGATTTTTCGGATTTTTGTTTTTTGCTCCCTAGTAAATGCCCCGCCGTCCATATTGCACGATAACATTACCGCTGGCAACAAAATATATTTTATTTTAAACATTTCTTTTTTCTTTTACCATTTATTTTTATTAATTTTATTCTATTTAAAAAATATATCTCGTTAATTAAAATATTCACAATAAAAAAACAATAATTTTTCTTGAGTTTTTAAAAGAACTTAATTAAAATAAAACAATGATATTTAAAAATAGAAAAGAAGAATATATTTTTTTATTTAAAAAAGGTTTAAAAGATTTAGACATTGCTCAAATTTTAGGCGTTAGTGAATCTTTTGTAGCAAAAGCCCGAAACAAATATTTTAAATCTGATGATTCTGTTTGCAAAAAGAAGTCTATTTCTAGCGACCAAGCAGGAGAAAGCATTGCTAAAGAGCCTTTTAATGAGGATAATTTCAATAATTTAATACTACTTGCTACAAAAAAGGCCTGTGAGCTTGAAAATGCCAAAAACGAAGCTGAAAGGTTATTTTACGAGATGGCTCGTTCTTTTATTGATTCCCATAACAAATATAAAAATCTCAGCTTAGCGTCAATAAAAAAGGATGCATTAATTTTGGATTTAAAAATTAGCAAACTTCAAGGCGAGATTAGTGGCAACAAAAAAAGAGGCCTTAAAGAACAAGAAAACCTTAAAGGAGAGCTTTCTTGTAAGATTAAAGAAAGAGAAGAGATTGAAAAAAAGCTTATTACTATTTGCATGAGAGAGGATTTTGACGCTCTTGTTAAGCTTAAGTCTATTTTAAGTAGTAAGAATTTAAAATTGGAGTAAAATTTGAAATTTTTAAGATTTCCAGCATTTCTCAATCTTGAGAAAAAGTTTAAAAATAAGTTTAATATTAATATTTTGGATTATATTAAGCCAAAACCACCCAACATTTGTTTTAAAGATTTTGAAAGAAAATACTTAACCGTTAAGCAAAAGGAAGTTCTTTTTGATATAGAAAGTAATAATTATTCAAAAGTAATATTTAGCGGCGGGATTGCAAGTGGCAAGACGTTTTTAGCCTCATATTTGCTTGTTAAAAAGCTAATTGAAAACAAATCTTTTTATGAGCAAGATACCAATAATTTTATTATAGGCAACTCTATTGGCTTGTTAATGACAAATACCTTAAAGCAAATAGAAAAAATTTGCAACTTACTAGGAATTGAATATCAGAAAAAGAAAAGTGGGCAGTCTTTTTGTAAAATAGCAGGTCTTAAGCTTAATATTTACGGGGGTAAAAACAGAGATGCTTTTTCTAAGATTCGTGGGGGCAATAGTGCAATAATTTATGTAAATGAAGCAACAGTAATTCACAGAGAAACTTTACTTGAGGTTGTCAAAAGGCTTAGAAAGGGTAAAGAAATAATTATTTTTGATACAAATCCGGATCATCCAGCGCACTATTTTAAAACAGACTATATTGAAAATACAGATGTTTTTAAGACATATAATTTTACAACGTACGACAACCCCTTAAATTCAGCAGATTTTATTCAAACTCAGGAGAAACTTTACAAACGTTTTCCCGCTTATAAGGCGCGCGTGCTTTACGGGGAATGGATTTTAAATGAATCTACTTTATTTAATGAGATGATTTTCAATCAAGATTATGAATTTAAAAGCCCGATAATGTACATTGATCCTGCATTCTCAGTGGGTGGAGACAACACAGCCATTTGTGTTTTAGAGCGTACTTTTGAGAAGTTTTATGCATATCTTTATCAAGATCAAAAACCAGTAAGTGATAGTTTAATGCTTTCTTCTATTCAAGTTTTAATAGAAAATTTCAATGTAAATACTGTTTATATTGAAGAGAGAGATAGTACCAAAGGAGATGGAATTTTAACTAAAACAATTCTTTTTTTAAGAAACAAAAGCATTAACTATTTTAAAGTTGCGCCAATAAAGCCCTTAAGCAATAAATTTAAAAGAATCTGTGCGCTTATTCCTTTGTTTGAAAGCCGCAAAATAGAATTTTTAAAAATAATAAATAAAAATGTAGTATCTGATATTTACAGCTACAAAGGAGACGGTAAAACAAAAGATGATGCGCTTGATTCTCTTGCAAATGCCTATCTTCTTTTAACGCTAAATTATAAAGAAAAATTATTTCATTTCGGCAAGTTTAAATATTTATAATTTGATCTAAATTTTTAGCTGTTAATATAAGTTTCTTCTTATTAAGGATTATTTAAAAAGTTTTTGTCTTTTTTGCTAATTTTGTTAAAAAATTTCTATTTGCCTTAAATCTGGGTCAAAGCAATATTAAATAAATTTTTAAAACAATTAAAATTTTTTATTAAAAAATATAATTTTTTATAAAAAATAAAAAGCCAACATTTAATCTTTTAAAAGTTTTGAAAAATTATTTTTCAAGGTTATTTATTTGGGAAATATTGTTGATATGATTTATAATTTAATTTTTATTATTTTTTACTTTAAAGGGGAGTTGCTATGAAAATCAGAATTTTTTTATTTTTCTCTCAAGAACCTTAGAGTTGAAGATACTTCAATTAAGTTGTTTTTAGAAAGAAAGTTATTTTTACATCAATTTGAATAGATTTTGATTAAATTCAATTTAATTTTATTAAATTAGTAGAAAAATTTACCAAGTTTGCCGAATTTGCCTGGTTCAAGGCATTTTTAAGATTTATCTATTCAAATGTATTTCAAGGAGAGGGAAATATGAGAATTGCCAGTTTACTTTTTTTTTTAATGTGTTTTTTGGGTTGTAGTTCTTTTAACAAATTAAACAATAAAAGGTTATTGTCCAAAAATAAGCAGAAAGCCTCAGATTATAACAGAGAGTATTATCAAAAAAACAGGGAAAAACTTAAATTAAGAGCCAGAGAGCGATATCGTAGAAATAAAAAAGCTTAAATTAACTAGAAAGAATTAAACGTATTAAGCGTATTAAGCTTGTTAAACTTATTAAAAATTTTAAAGTAATTTTAATGTTAAGCAATATATTTAAATTAAATGGCGGATTTATGCAAAAGATGTATGTTTTTTAGTTATTTAAAATAATTTTGTGTTTTTGAGATAATTTAAATTTACTCCTAAATTTAAATTAGGAGAATATACATGAAGAGATATATTTATGTATATATATTTGCGGTAATAGCAAGTTCTTGTTATTTAAATGATTTTTGATTTTTCTAATATGAAACAAAATAACTTTAATCAATATGATTTAAATTTTTCTAAGCTTTCTTTATCTGAGAGAGAAAATGCTATTTTAAAAATTCAAATAAAATTTAAAAGCCTAACTGATAAAATAAGCTCTCGGATATCTAATTATAATGAGATTAAAGTTGGCAATTTTTTTAGCGAATCTAGTGAACAAAAAATTAATCTTTTAAGCAAAATATTAGAGATTTTAAAAGTACAGCACGGGTTAATAGAAAAAAGTAGCATCAGCTTAAGCAAGCTTAATATGTTAAGTGGTGGTAGTTATGCCGCTTTTGATCCACAGCCAGAATTGAGACTTTTAAATCAAAAATATTCAGATATAGATGAAAAATTAAGAGAAATATACAGTTACATTCTTAGCAATAGCATTGACTTTAATAAGGTTTTAAAGGACTTGATTTATCTAAAAGAGAGCTCTTTAGCGCTAATTCAAAAATAAGTTTATAATAAGTTTTTTATAAATAGAGCCCAAAATTACAGACTCTACTTATAAAAAAGCATTTATTCCTCTAAAGGTTTTATTTCTGATAGGGCAAATCTTTCTGAATTATTTGTATTCCACCCTGTCCATTTATCATTTTTAAAAAGATAGTTTCCTGCAACACTGTATATTGGAATTATTGGATAATCATTTTCAATAATTATTTCTTCTATCTTTTTTAATATTTCTAATCTTAGTTTTTCATCTCCCTCAAGATCAGATTTGATTATAAGCTCATCAAGTTCGGGATTTGAATATCCGTAAGATACAAAATGTGCGCTTTTAGTTTCAAATACATTAAAGAATGCCATGGGATCTAAATAATCTCCTTGCCAGGAACTTACTGAGATCTCATATTGACCTTTTAGAATGTTTGATATGTGGTTAGTCCATGTCTCAGGTTCAATTTCTATATCAATATTTAAAACTTTTTTCCATTGGCTTTGAATAAAATTTACAACTTCTTTTTCAAGGTCATTTTTATTGTATTTTATTGTAAGCGTTGGAAAATTTTTTCCATCCGGATATCCCGCTTCAGCTAAAAGTTTTTCTGCTTTTCTTGGGTTGTATGGCTTTAGCTTTTTCCCATAATTATAGTTGTTAATATTAGGGCTTATTTTTCTTGTTGCTTTAAAGTTGTTATCAAGCACTCTGTAAACGAGAGTTTCTCTGTCAACCGCAAGAGCCAATGCTTCTCTTACTTTTGGATTGTTAAGAGGTTTAATATTTGTATTTAATGAAAAAAACCCAATTTGATTAATGTCAGCTGAATAAAAATCTTCTCTTAAGATAAGCTCATTAATAAGGGTTAAGGGAATGTTGTTAAAAATAGCATCTATTTCATTGTGCTCATACATGCTGTAAATTCTGCGGGCGTCGTTTATAGTAACAAATACAAGCTCATTAATAGCAACGTTTTTAGCATCATAAAATTTTATATTCTTTTCAAGAGATATTTCTTCGTTTAAAATACTTCTTTTTAGCTTAAAGGGTCCGTTTGTAACTATGTTTTCTACGTCTGTCCATTTATTTCCAAACTTTTTAACAACGTGAGTAGGAATAGGCATAAATATTGGGTGTGTAAGCATATCAAGAAAATATGTTGTTGGGCGAGATAGAGTTATTTCTAAAGTATGATCATTAATAACTTTTATTCCAACTTCATCTGCATTTAATTTTGTTTCGTGGAATTCTTTTGCATTTTTTATCTTTGATATTAGCATGTTAATATTTGGCACATTAAGCTCATTTTCTAAGGCCATTATGTAGGAATCTCTAATGGTACTTGCTGTTATTTTAACTCCATCACTCCAATAAATGTCGTCTCTTAAGTGGAATGTGTAGCAAGTGTTGTCGTAAGAAATGTCCCAATTTTTTGCAAGTCCTGGTCTGTAGCCACCCGTTTTGGGATCCCCCCTTAAAAGCCCGACAAATAGTTCGCTTACAATTAAATTGCCTATTTTATCGCTGCAAAATTGTGGATCAAGTGATGTTGGTTTCTTTCCAATTCCAACGCCAAAGATAATATCATCTTTTTGTTTAGAGATTGTGCACGATATTGCAGCAGCAATGCCTAGTGTTAAAAGTAACTTTTTTTTTATTAACATATTCTTTGCGCCTCCTTTGTATTTGCAATAATTAATAGCAAATTATATTGCAATATAATTTTTTAAAATATTTTATATCTTTGTTTAACGCTTCAAGGCTTTGTTATTTTTTGTTTATTTGCTAATTTAAATATTTTTATTTTTTATTCAAAGGAAATTTAAAGAAAAAGACCAAAAAAACACATCATTTGTCCACTTAGTAGACATTTTTTATTTTAAAACTACAAATAAGGCCGTCAGACCCTATTTGTAGTTTTAAAGAAGTTTTCAATGAATTGTTGATTTATAACAATAAGACAAATATATCTCTCTCTTTGTTTTTTTCAAATAAAATTAAACCTTTATTTGCATGTTTTGAGAATGCTAAAAAATGAACTATAATGACAACTTATTTTAGCGGAGGTTGTGATGCAAAAGACAAATATTTTATTAATGTTATTAGCGGTGTTTTCTTGTAAACAGTTTGGTGATGTTAAGTCGCTTACAGAAATTGATTCTGGAGATGTCATTCCTCTTGTTGTTGGCGATGTAGTTAAAGATTTGATTCCCAAAGAGAATTCTTTAACTTCTAAAGAAGCTGAAAAGTTGGAGACTTTAAAAATATTTTTAAAAGATGCAATGGGCGTTAATGGTAGAGAGGATAATTTAAAAGCTGAGTACGAGAAATCTTATAAAGAATTTTTTGATTGGCTTTCTAAGGATGTTAACAGACAAAAAGAGTTTATAAGTTCTTTTGATAATATTTGCGGGATTGTATCTAAAGCAGTAGATGCAAGCAAAAAGCAAAGACCCACTGAGCAGCAATCTTTGAGCCTTAAAGAATATATTTGTTACAAAATTAAAAATAGCACTGGCGGGGCTTTAAGTTTATTTTTCCAAAAGGTAGCTGATGCGTTTGGCGTTGATGAATACAAAAAAAGCGATGATGAGAGCGTTCAAAAGCCTGAGAAATGTAATGAAGAGATTTTTAAAGTAATCAAAAGGGTGTTTACCCAAAGTGATAGTAACAACGAATTAAAAAATTTGGAAAATTGTGGAAATATTTAAACCGCATGAAATGTGATTTGTGATTTTTTTATAAAGACAGGTTCTTGATAGAACTTGTTTTTATATTTTTTAAAAGACTTTCAAGTTATACCCTTTAAGTATCTTTTTAAGGAGATATCTTTATTAGGGTATGAGTGAGAACAATGACGTAAAGAGTAATTTCCAAGATTTCAAATTTAATAATATTGAATTTGTCAAAGAATTATCAACTCAAATCATTAATTCTGCCTTAGAAGTAGAGGCTAATCTAAATAAAATTTTAAATACAAAGGATTTACAAGATGCGCATTTAGGGATTCAAAAATCAAAATCAAAACTTGTTTCTGTGATCAATCTAGCCAAAAGGCTAAACAATCACCTGCTTTTAGAATTTGATAAAATTCCTGATTTTGATATTCCTATAACATTTAGGATTGTTGACAAGATTTTAAAAGTATTTTATTGGACAGTAGTCAATTTTGATTCTCATACAGTAAGTGAAATTGACTCAGTGGGGTTAAAAGAGATTAATTTTTTACATGAAGATGAAGAAGGAATAAAATCAGCTGAAGAGGAGATTAATAGCATTGAAAATTTAAAGAAAAGAGAATTTCTTTCTGGGCTACTTTTAGTTATTAAATCCACATTTCAAGCAGACAAAGCCTTAATAAAGGCAATAAGAGCATCCCTTTTGGCGGCATCTATTATTGCTCAAAGAGGAATAGAAGGCAAGCAGGGTTTATTTTTTACATTTAGTTGAATGTAATAGGATTTTCTGCACTTCAATATTAAAAGGTAGAGAAACAGCTCTCTACCTTTTTAATATTTATTGGGATTGGATAAAGTATTAATTTAATTTTCTTTTTAATATTATTTTATAATTCATATCTTTTAACAATGCGAGCAAAAGTAAGCAGAATATTTTATAAGTTTTACTTATATTCTTTAATTAATATTAGCATAAATCCTCTAAAACGTATTAGTTTTTTTTAAAAATTTTAAATGAATTTTAATATTTACATTAATATTTACATTTTGTATATCAGTATTGTTTGATAATTAATATTAAATAATAATAATTTGCATAAAAAACTGTTTTTGATATAATAATGTATAATGATATTTAAAAAAATAATTAACGAATTTAAAATGGAAATAAAAAACAATAAATCCCAAATTAATCCTATTGATGTTTACAGATATTCAATTTTTTTTAGAAATTACATAGAAAGTACAGCAGAAGATGCGCTCAAGAATGGAATTAATTTAAGCCTACTTGAAACGTCTTGTTTGAAAGAAAGCAGTAGCTCTCTTTTTGGTTTAAAGGTAGAGTTAAAAGAAGCGCTTCTTGAAGCAATGATAAGCTATAGATTTAATGGAGCAGGTTATATTTTAGTAAAACCCAAAAGCGAAGATGAAGATTTAAGCAAAAAAGTTAATAGCGAATTACCCACAGGTTTTAAATATTTGGATTTTCAAAAAATTATTAACAAAAGAGATTCTAGCTACATAGAGTACCTTTCTAATTCAAAAGACCGGGAGGGTTTTGAGAAGGCAAGGGTTGTAAAAATAGATAAAAGCAGAGTAATAATTTATGAAAATTATGATTATGTTTTAGGCACGCAAGAGCCCGCCTACACGCAAAGTTTACTGCTTAACATTTGTCTTTTAGAGCAAATTTATTTTGAAATAGAAAAAAGAATAAGAAATTATAATTTTTTGTTTTACAAAGACGAACATTTGGTAGAACTTATTGAATCTTTAGAGCTTGCAAAAGAAGAAATTAACGCTTTGGCAAACAGTAAAGGCAAAATATTTTCTACCTTTTTTAAAGCTCAACAGCCAAACAAAAGCTTGCAAGAATTAAGCGGCGCTTCTGAGCAGCTTAGCAGAGAGCTTGGCAAGATTAAAAGCGCCCTAAACAATGATGGAATTTTTTATACAGCATCAGAGAATGCGCGCCTAGAGGTAATAAAATATGATTTAGAGTTTTTAAAAGACGCATTTGAGCTTGTTAAAGCAAAAATTGGTGCTGATACTAAAGAGCCTTTAACTAGAAGTTTTAATGAGCAAGTCAAAGGGCTTGGTAGCAGCGGCAAGGGAGACAAAAGTAATTATTATGATTATTTAAAAGGCGTTCAAGAATCTGTTGCTAATGCGTGCAATCTCAAGCTTAACAAATATTACAGATTAAATATGAAGTTTAATGAGCTTGAAGCTTTAAGTTATGAGCAAAGACTTCAAAAAGACAATTTGCTTCTTGATGTTTATTTTAAATATTTAAAGCTAATTGAAAATGAAAATCTAAGCGACAAGGCAAAAGAAAATTTAAAAGAACAATTAAGTTTGGTTATTTAAAAGGAGTAATTATGGAAAAAATGGCATCAATTGCAGACAAAAACAGCCAAGAAGATTTAAAAGAGCCCGGAGTTAAAAACAATGAAGTTTTAAGCGACGCGTTGGTTAAAGAATTCTTGGAATATAAAAATCTCAAAAGTGCAAGCAGCAACCCAGCCGGCAATTCTTTTCACAATGATTTAAGAGAATCTGTTGAGATAAATAAACTTGCAAATGATAATTTAAGTTTTGAGTATAATACAGAAAATCTTTTAGCAAAAGGGTATTCTTTTAAAGAGGTTGTAAAAGGACAAGCTGAAGAGCTTATTAGAAAGTATGTAAAATCAGATCAAATATTTGCGGTAGCTGGAACTTGCCCCCTTGAAGAGATTGACCTTCGTTCCCGCGCAATACTAATAAGGCTTGCAAGGACCAACATTGATCAGAATAAGAATTCAGAAAATTCATACAAAGTTATAAATTTTCAAAGAATAAACTTAGATCAAAAAAATAATTTAAGAGCCGGGAATGCTTTTTTTAACACGCATCATGATTTAAGAAAAGCAATGCTTAATGAGTGGGAAGAGATTAAGAATGAATTTTATTTTAATAAAAAAGCATTGGCTTAAATTGTTTAAATTTTTGGAATTTAAGCTTGTAATGAAAAATTTGAATGAAAATTAAATAAAAATTAAATAAAAATTAATTTAAAAAAGGAGATTATTAATGAGTGATTCAATTGATTTTCAAAAAGAGATAGAAAAACTAAAAGCATCAAAAGTAGAACTTGAAAGTCAGCTTGAAAGTTTGAAGAAAAATCAGGCTCAAAAAATTGTTTTAGACAAACTACAAAGCGTTACTGCTGGTAGTTACCCGGTGTTTGAGAGCAGCTTTAAGTTTCAAGAAGAAGGGTTTTATTTTTCTCAAAAAGGCGGACTTAAAAGCTCTCCTGCTGATAAGTTTGAAAATTACCAAGCTTTAGATTTTTGCTACAAATGTGGGGTTAAGCTAATTGTTAATGGCTCGCATTTACAAATAGCAAGAGGCGGTGGCAGTGATCTTTACGGAGTTTGTGTGGACTTTGACGATTTTTCAAAAACCGGGACGGTTGTTCCGATTACTTGTAGTTTTGAATGTGTTTTGATTACCAAAGACAAAACTATTAAAGCGGAAGACAAATTAATAATAAACAGCGAAGGGGTTTTAGAAAAATCTAGCAAGAATGCATCAGTTATTCACGCTTTAGCATTAGGCCCTGCTTTAGAATTTAAAGACAGAAGAGATGTTTATGGGGTTAGAGTTCTTTTTTTGGTCAAGCAAATAAAAGATGCAATTTAAATAGGAGAATTTAAAATAGGAGAATTTGAAATGGATGAGAGCATATTAAATAACGACGAATATATAAACACAGTAAGGGATGTTTTGGTTAAAGAATGCCCAATCCCGGAATATTATCATTTTCTAGATTCACAGCAAATACAAAGTAGCAATATTTCTCTTGGAAGCGACAGAATTATTAAGTGGTATTCTAACTTAACAGACGTTCCTACATTAAAGGTTAATGATTTTAACACAGTCTCAACAATAAAGTTCCAAAGACAAATAGTAAAAATTAATTATTTGCCTTTTCAGTATGCATTTAAGTACTATGCACCAGATGGAAAATTTAGTGTAGAGGCAAGCACAAATATTAACATGAGAGAAGGGCTCTTGGGAGCAATAATTGAGATACAAAAGTTAATGAGTGCACACTATTTAAGAGGCGGGCTTACACTCTCAAGAGGCAGCAAAAGAACTCTTCTTGTTGATGAGTTTAACAATGAAACTATGTACGGACTTTTGAATCTCCCAAACCAAATAGATAAAACAGTTAAACAGACAAACATATTAGATCAAATAAAATCAATAAATGATGAACTTTCAAAGATTAATTTAGAAGATGAAAGAAAGGTGCCTTTTAAAATACTTACAACCAGCAAAATCAAAGGTCGTCTTCTTGAAAGGCTTCCAAACAACAATTATTCATACAAAGACATGCTTTTTGATTTTATAAGCGCAATTAATAATGATGCAGATATTGAGCTTGAGACTACAAATTTGCTAGACGATGAAATTTTAATATATCCAAGAAGTAGCAAACTACTGCTTTTAAAAGACGGGCATCAGCCAATATTAAATTCATACACAGAAGTTTCAAGTAGCAATTTTAGAACAAGTTTTCTTGACTTTTCTATTGGAACAATTTTGGCAACAAAAAATTCAATCCTTAGAATAAAATTGAGCTAAAAAATGAATAATAGCAAATTAGATACCAATCAGGCTTTAAGTGAAAATTTAGAAACTCTAAAGAGTGAGAATTCAGGACCACTTCAAACGGTGTATGAGCAAATACTTAGTCTTTTAATGCTTGATTTTAAAGATCTAAGCATTAAAGAATTTTCTTTATATTTAAATTTACTTGAGAATATTTTAATTCTTAAGAAAATAAGAATTAAAAATTTAAATGATTCTACAATGTTTGTTTTGATTTATTATTTTATTGGTTGTGAGCTAAAAAAACGAAACAGATTAAAAGGTTTTAGTTTAAATAACATCAAGTCTGAAAAATTTAAAGAGATATCATTAGAATATTTCCCCACAAATCTTGACTCCAGCAGCTGTGGGGGTGATTTTTGCAAATGTTTGGATAGTTTAATAAAAGATTTAAGAGCAAAAGGCTCTCTAATAGGAGTGGTTAAATGAAGTCTTTAGAGATGATTAATACAGGTTTAAGTAATATTATAGGTATATATTCACAAGAACTTTTTTTCTGTAAGTTTAGAATAATCAAAGATCCAATAAGCGCATCTTATGAAGCTATATTTAAAAGTTCTGATACTGTTGTTTTTCAAGGAATGTTTTTGTTAATAAATCCAGAAGAAGTGGTTGAGATTGAAGGTGTAAATATTTTTGACAAAAATATTTATGCCAAGGTGTATACTCTTGATAATTTGGGATTTGAGTACGGAGATTTGGTTAAGATTTTTGATGATGTTTATTCGATCTTGGGAGTGCTAAAGAGCTACAAAGAAGGCCTAAATTACAATACTCTGGTTTTAAGGAGCTCTTGTTGAGTGTAAAAATTAAATTTAAAAACAATTCTTTTAATGCAGAAAATAGCATTAATATCAAATCTGAAGAACTTAAAGGAGAGCTTGATTTCAAACTAGCAAAAGCCTTTTACAAAGAGTTTTATTCTAATATTTTTTCAAACAAAGGAATAAAAACAGCTTTTAGAAAATCTATTCAAAAAGGGCTTGTTGAAATAAAAGATCAGTTTAAGGTTTTTTGTAAAAATTATTCACTTAGCAGGCAAATAGACTTAAGCTTAAAAAAAGCGTCTATGCCCAAAGAAGCTAAAGAATTTAAAAGGTTTCTTAAAAGCATTAAAACCCCAAACCTTTTAAAGGCAAAAGAAAAGGACAATCATGATTGTAGGACTAAATGAATCTGTACAGTTTTTAATAAAAATACTTACAAACTTTAAAAAATATTTGGATCTTAAAGAAATAGAATTGGAAATCTTAAATACCTATAATCATCCATATTTAGAAAAGTTTGCTACAAATACTAGTAATTTACTTGTATTAAAAAGTGAGTCTTTCGAGGGGCTTACTCCCAGAAATCTGGGGGGTAGAAATTCTTTTAAAGAGTTTAATGAGTTTAGATTAAGGTTTTCTCTTTATTTTTTAAGTTTTATTTTACTTAAAGCTTACAGAGATTCTTATGAGAACGTTTGTAAAGTGTATGAACACTTTTTAGAGTTTTTACACGAGAATAGATTTAGGTTTGAGTTTACAAAAGAGCTTGAGAGTGGTTCTTGTTTGCTTTTAACTTATTATCTGTGCTCGATTAGCAATTTAAATAATGATGGGCTTCTTGGCGTTTCTAATATGCATGCCAATATGTGTTTTAGTTTTAATCAGATTTTTATTGCAAATATACAGGTTTTAAAACAAGAGAGGTAATTTTTTTGAAAAAATGGAAAGAAATTAAAAGAAATTAAAAGAAATTGAAATGAATTAAAAAAAATTAAAAAAAATTAAAAAAAGAAATTTAAAAAGGAGGATAAATGCCAAAAGATACAATAAGCATTAGTTTGGTGCAAAACAGATTAGCTTTTAACAATATTAATTATTACAGTCCGCTTTTAATTTACAAAAGCAATGTTTTAGCAAGCAAACACTTGGCATTAAGTGTTACAAATTTAGAAGATTTTCTTGAAAAACTTGAGATTCAAAAGACCCAAGAGTCTGATTCTTCTAAGAAAAAAATAGCAGAAGAGCAAATAAGTGCTTTGCAAAAGTCAATCAATGATTTTTTTGGGCAAGACGGACTTAAGTCTGTTGATTTTTATGTTTACAACCAGATTAAAGAGATTAAAGATTTTTTAAAATCCAATTTACATCCGTTTGTAGTTTTTGTAAATCAATCAGAAGATACTATTAGTAGTGATTTTGAAGAGATTAGAAAAATTTGCAATTTTATTGTAATTTCTACCAAAGATGGCAACTTGCCAAATTTTTTAAAAGGCAAAGACAAAAGCGAGCTTAAAAATGTTATTGCTGTTTACGCCGGCAATCAAAATTTGCACCTTAAGTTTACGGCAGTTTATTTGCATCAAGCAAGCATTTTTCACGCTGTTAATCCTTATGGAATGATTTTAAACTCTGCTCCTGTTTATGATGATTTTTTAATTGATTCACTTAGAAAATCCAATATTAATTTTTACTCTCTTTTGAATGAAACTGGCAATGACGGCATTTTAGCTTTCAAAGAAGGAGTTAGTCTCTCAGGCGACCCGATTGATGAGGCTTTTACTCTTTTTTACATTAAAAATGAATCAATAAAAGAGCTTATTAGGATTTGGAATAAAAACAATAGAGCTAACAGCAAGCTTGGTGCTTTAAATTTGGACGGCAATTTGCCAAACGAATACACAGCAGGGCTTGAATGTTTTTTCCACGAACTTAAACAAAAAGGTCTTATTGTCTCTTATAAACAGATTAAACTTAAAGTCAGCTCTTCTGAGGGCTTAAGCTTAAGCTTAGAAGTTGCACTTAAGTATAATGACAGTTTTAATAGTGTTAATTTAGTAATAACAACACAAGAGATAAACGAATATTTAAGGAGAGCATCATAATGAAAGAATATTATTCACTGGATTTAATATTTTTTAGCTTTAATGACAATTTAATAGACACAGGCACTCTTGAGTACAGCACAGAACCTAATGTAATGGCTAAAGCAAGCACAGAAGACAGAAATTTTCCAATTCCAAGCTTTAGAGATCCAAGAACCGTTGTTCATATTTTTGATTTAGAAGTAAGCAAAGGATCTCTTGATTACAAACTTTTAACAAAGCTAAGCAATGAGCAATTTTACGAGAATGTACCAAAATCTAAAAAGTTAAAAAGATTAGTGTTTAACGATCAAATGGGACTTAAAATTATTTCAAATAGTGCTTTTTTTGCAGAAATTCCAACTAGAAAGTATTCAGCTGATAATGATACTGTTAAGTTTACAATTCATGCAATCAATTGTGATGTTGAGAAGGCAAGTTAAAAAGTTAAAAGCAATTTGATTGCAACATTTTACAATAAAAATGTTTTAAAAATGTTTTAATTAAAGGATAAAAATTTAAAATGAGATACAAGTTAAAAATATTAACCAGAGCCAAAACACATACATACGTTTTAAAAGATATTCCCATGTACGAGTGGGACAGTGTTTTAGGATTTGATATTGAAAGGGATGAACTTATTAGCAAACTTAATGATCTGCGGACATTAAAAGAAATAACCAAACTAATGATCTCAAGAGGTTTTTTGGATGAATTTTACGAAATCTTAAACCAAGAGAGAAAATATTCTGAGCTTTACAAGTATGCTCTTCCCACAATTCTTTTTTCAGTTCAGCATTCACTTTTTGAAACAATAGAAGGTTTTAAAAAGCCCGGTTTAGTTTACATTGAAAGTTTTCAAGACAAAAACGGCGATTACATTAAGTATGACTACATTAACGAGCGCTGGAGTTATGATTTTTTAATTACAAGCAGGCCTTCAGACTCAAGCCTTGAAGATTCTTTAAAGCCTGGTTTTGAGTCTTCTCTTCAAGAAGGTGGCAATGAATAAGCAAGAGATTGCGACCAATTATTTTAAATACATAGACTATTTGACAAGAGAAACCAATAAGTATTATTTCCCTATTGTAATGGGCATTTGCACATACAAAGACGTTAAAAAAATGAGCTACAAAGAACTTTTAGAGGTTAACCGAGTAGCAAGCTTAAAGCTTAACAAGGAAATATACGAGCGGTTTTTGTTTTAGTAGCATGTTTTAAAGGTTTTGTTAAAGGTTTTTATGTACGAAGAAAACAATAATAATAAATTCACAATTACATTAGAAGGTGTTCTTGACAGAAATGCCACCAAGAGTAATTTAAAAAAAGAGCTTTTAAGTCTAAAAAGGGAAAATTTTTTAAGCCAAGGGCTTGGCGGGGGTGTGAGTGGAAAAAGTAGTAAAGATTTTTTATCCTTAAGCCTTAAAAGGCCTGAAATTCTTAAAACTCCCAAAGGTGACAATTCTGAAAAATCAGCAAGTTTTAAGTCTTTAAATGTTTTGGGCAAAAAAGATTATTTTAAGGATTTTCTAAGCTTTAATGATTCTCAGAAAAACAACCCAAAGAGTGTTTTTAAAGATTTTAGTGGTTTGGATTTTGATTTAAAAGACAAAAGTGGTTTTGCTTTATATTTGAATGATAAAAGCGGTCCAAACTCTTATTTAAAGCCAAAAGTAGAAAAATTAGATCTTGGCTCTAGCCAATATTCAGTTTTTAAAACTGAAAATATTAAAAGCATTTTTAAGCAGAATTTTATTAATACTTCCTTTAAAGATCAAGCTAATGCGTCAAAAGGCTTTAGATTAAATTCCAATTTTAACAAGCCCCCTTTTAAGGATTTACAAGAACCTTTGGGTTTGAAAAACAAAAACAGCCAGATTGTTTTTAAAAATTTAATGTCTTTTAGAGATCTTTTTAAAGGTCCAAGCCCAGTTGATTTTTTTAATATAAAAAATGCTTTTAATGATTTAAATTCGCCTTTAGAAGAATTTCAAAATTTAAAAGACAAAAAGACCAAGCTAAGTCTTGAAAATTTGGTGTACAAAGATAGTCAAAAAGAAAGTGCAAATAAAATACTAAAAAGAAAAAGATCTTTTGAAACAGAGCTTGAGAGAAATGATTTTTTAAGAAAACTTTATATCCTTCAAAGTTCGCAAAATTCAAGCTCAAATTCAAGCTCAAATTCAAATTCAAATTCAAATTCAAGCTCAAATTCAAATTCAAATGATTTCTCTTTTATGGTTGAGCTTGCACAAAAATTAAAAAACGAAGGGTATGCTAAAAATGACTTAAAAGCGATTAACCTGGTAAGCGATTTTCTAAAGGGCGAGAATAATTTAGAAAAAGTTTTAAGTTTTAAAGTGCCAACAAGTTCTTTAAGAAATTCAAAGGTTGAGCCTGAGGTTTTAAATAGCAGTAAAATAATAAATGCTACCCTTGAGCCCGGATTAGGCCCGCTTTTAGAAAAAACTTTAGAACTTTTAGAGTGGGCTAAAAATTACGATTTTACAAGCAGCGTGCTAGACCCCTTAAGAAATACTTTTTCAAATCTTGGCATTATTTTAGCACAAGCTTTTGAAAGCTTGCCTTTGGTTGAGCACATTACAAATTTGCTAAATAGTGCTAGTGAATTTAATTCAAGAGGAATTGATGATGATTCTAGAATGCCTTAAGAAAAGAGGTTTTAAGTGATTAAAGAGCAAACCAGTAAGTTAATAAAAGATATTGTAAATCAAATCTCAAGTTTAGCAAGCATTTCTAATTTTGTTTTACTTTTCCCAAGGCTTGATTTTAAAGGTCTTGGGTACATTCCCCAACTATTTTTTATTTTTACAAAGCATGATCTAATAGAAGAAAATCTCTCAAGCGTAAGCTCAGACCGCGCGGTAATTGATTTTACCAATACAAAAAGTGAATATGTAAACTTTAACATTACTCCAAGGCCTGAGATTGTAACAATTAATAAAGGAATTTTGTCATCTATTTATGATCAAACTTTACTAAGAGCTTTAAAAGAAACCCCTTTTATGAACAGTGTTTTAGAATTTAATAGCAATTTTATAAAAATGCAATTCAGGCAAAGGTTTAATCTGGGTGTTTATTACAGCATGTACAGCCCTTCGGTAGGATTTCACGAGGTGGTAAGCATTAATTCTTTAAAGCTTAAAGACACAGTTTATCTGGAAGAGGTTGAAATTAGTTTGCAAGTAAAAATTTGTAAAACGTTTAATATTTTGACTTATAAAGGTTAAAATATTAATTAAAAACATCTAAATATTGGGAGAATATTAATGAGACAATTTAAGTTTATTTTAATATTTTTTTTATTTATTGTTTCAACAACATACGCAAGTGTGGCAAGACCATTTAATTTTAAAAAATGGAATTTCAAAAAAGACATAGATTTGGCGTATGTATTAATGCACGACATTGACAATGGGATTTTAATCAAATCTCAAGACAAAGCCGGCAGCGTTAAAAGTCAAGAAATACTTGCTAAGCTTAATGCGCTTAATGCTTATTGTAATAATTTGCAGAAAATAATAAAACAGAAACTTGCTTTGCGCAGATTTCAAAAAGAGGTGAAATTACCGCTACTTAAGATTATTAGAAAATATAAACATTTAACAAGAAGTTATAAAAATAAAAGCTTTATTGAAAATCCGGAATATACAAAGCTTATTGCAGAGAAAATTATTAAAAAAGCTCTTTTTCTAGAAAACTATTATCAATCCAGTATTAGTAGGCTTAAGAATGTAAAATCTCGTGTAAAATCTCGTGAAAATTCTCGTGAAAATTTTAAAAAAAGAATAGTTGATGATCAGAGTAGCTTGAAGCCTTTAAGCAAAACCAATAAATCTATTGACCTTAAGCTTTCAAGCTCTAAACCTTCTAAAAGACCGCAAGGTGTAAAAAAATGCAACAAAAGAAGAATCTTAAATAAGTATGATCTTGGCCGTGCAGAAGGTGAGTTTTTAGCTGATCCAGACCAAGAATCAGACGAACTAGAAAGCAGCTACCAAGATGAGAGTGAAAACGATTACAAAGATGAGAGTGAAAACGATTACCAAGATGAGAGTGAAAACGATTATCAAGATGAGAGTGAAAACGATTATCAAGATGAGAGTGAAAGTGAAGTTGATGAGCTTAACGAAGATCAAAGTGAAGATGAGTTTTTTGATTCTCTTGAGGGTCAGTTTAGCTAAATTTTTAAATTTGCATATTTTAAAAATTTAATTAATTATTAATTTAATATTAATAATAATATTAATTCAATTAATAACTTGTTAATTTAAAAAGGAGTTTTATTTAAAAAAGATGTTAATTTTTCAATACGATTTTAAGATTGAGTTTTACAACGCAGTTGATTCTAAAAACAGCATTGGCGGCAGACTTGCAGGCCCAAGGCCCAGAGTTGTTATTACTACTCAAAATGGTGTGCCTGATTTAAATATTTTTATTCAAAATACATATTCTGAGAATAATTTAATAACTAGCAAAAAGGCCAAACTTCAAATTTTTAATGCACCTTTAGATTTTTCTGATTTTAAGACAGCAGACATTGTAAAAATTTATTATAAAAAGTTCTCAGACCAGCAAGATTACCGGTTTATTATGGCTGGGTATTTAAAAGCGCCTGTTGAAAGAATTGGTGGGCTTGAGAATTTTAGTTTTGAGTGTGAATTGTATCTTTTGTCCAAAGCGACCTTTTTAGAGAGAAAATTTGAGTATAAAAATTTCAAAGGCAGCACTATTGCTGATGCAATAAAATATGTATTTAAGGACAAAGCAATCTTTTTTATGAATGAACTTGAAAAAACAAAAGTGATCAAAGAGAGCTTTGCTTGTAACTCGCCAAAAGGATTAATAGAATACCTAAGGCGACAAGGGTACGTTGACTCTGTTATTGTTGAGATTGGCAGTCCCGGGCAAGATGTTGATTCAAGGTTTATTTTTATGAATTTCGGACAATTTGTTTCTGGCGAGTGCAAAAGACTTGAAGATTATGGGCTTTTGTTTGTCCCGTGCCAAAGAGATTTTTTGGGGGTTAAGCCCGGTTTGAGTTTGTATCAAGCGCAAGTGATGTTTACTCACAATATTAAGATTGCAGATAATCTAAGCTTTAAAGACAGACATGGGAATACCATCAACTGCAGTGTTAAAAACACCAGTGCCAGATTAAGCAGCGCCAGAGAGTGTGTTTTAAATCTTGAGCTTTACTCTGAGAATAAAAAAGGAATTTATTATGCAAAATAATGATTTACGTGTGGGGGAGCTGGGTAGCCTGAAGGGTTCTGCTGTTGGTGCTTTAAAGCAGTTTATTTTTGAGAATGTTTTTATTTGCAGAATAGGTGTTGTTAAAAGCTTTGACTTTAAAACTCAAACGGGTGTTGTTACCATTAAAGAATACGAAGGGCTAAAGATTAGCACTTGCAGCATATCCAACTTTAATCTTGATTTAGCAGCAGAAGATGAGGTGGTTTTACTTCAAAGTAATTTTAATATTTTCCAAGAAAGTGATAATAATCATTTTGATAAAAATTATTTTTACATTCTAAGTGTTCTTAATCCTAAGAAAATTGGCATTAAGCTTGATCAGTTTAAATTAAGCGTGCAAGATTTTGATTCACAAAGCGAGAATATAAAATTTAAAGCTAAAAAATTGATCATTGATGTAGATAATATTGAAATTAAAGGTAACTTAAAGATTAATGGAACTAAGTTTGAAAATCATACTCACAGTTCTGGTACGCTAACTTATGTTAATAGTAGTGGTGCGCCAACAACCACAACCGGAAAAACAGGCCCTATTTCTTGAAGCAGTTTTGTTTTTGATTTTTCTTTTCTTAAGTTTAAGTTTGCTGTCAAAGGCCTATTGATTATTGTTTTCTACTAATAAGATTAAGTTCCTTACTTGGTTTGCAAACTCTTCTGTTGCGTTAATTATTTTGCTGATACTGTTGGTTGTTAATTTGGAGTCAGCTTTTAGTTGTTCTTTTGTGTTTTGGTATTCATTTTTTACTTTAGTAAATTTTTCGGCCAAAACTTTGTATTTTTGAGCTATTAATTTGTTGTAAAGTTTTGGGTTTGGATGAAACTTAAAGCCTAAGTCCCAGTCTATTTGACTTATGTTTTCTTTTTTCCCCCATTTCTTGGCAGCATCTATTACTCTTTTTATTGTGCTTGTTCCCAAGGGATCTTTAGTTTCTTCAAAAACAAGCTCACTTTTTATTAACTCTTTGAGTAATCTATTTTTTGTTGTTTCTATGCTTGTGGTATAACTTTCAAGCTCTTTAAATTCTTTAGATGTTTCTAAATTTTTTATTGCATTTAGTGCTTTATCTAGAGAATCTCTAACTTGATTTGCGTATTCTTTTGTTATAAGGTTGTCATTGCTGTTCAAGTGAGTACTGTGTTTTTGGAATTGATTTTGTAGATTTTGCGTTGGGGGTGTTGCACTTTTGCTTAAAGTGCTATTTTCTAAAGTGCTATTTTCTAAAAGGTTATTTTTGAAAATGATATTTTTAAAAGTGTCATTTTCTTCTTTTTGATCAAAAATTTTGTCTTTCTCATTATTAATTTCTTCTTCTTCAATTGGGGTAAGTATTACTTCGTTGGTGGTGGTGGTTGTTGAAATTTTGAATTCTATTGTAGTTGGATGTAAAGATTTTTGCATATTTTCGCCCAATTCTTGCCCCATGATTTCATCAGAAGCTCCGATTAACAATAATTTTTCTTGTATTTTTGCAATTTCTTCTTCTGATTTTGCCATATTTGTTTCTTCTAGGCCTTCTGGTGGCATTAAGCCTTCGTTTTCAAATTCAGATTTTAAGTAAATCTCTTGTTTTCCAGGTTCAATTTTTTCAATTTCTAAAATAGGAGGTGTTTCTTGATTTATTTTTGATTCGGGGTCCTTTTTTAAGCCAGAGTCTGATTCAAGCCGCAAGCTGTTCTTAATGACTTCTGAGATATTTTGTAATTTATATTCGTTTAAGGCCTTGTTTTTGTCATTTGTGTCCATATTCGCATTACAGCTAATAACTAGCAGCAATGGTGCAAATATTGAAAATTTTAAAGCTTTTTTAAGCTTGCCTTTCAAAGCCTTACGCTCCTTTAAAACAGGAATATTGAGAAATATTATATCACATTTTTTGTATTTTGATTTCATTTTAAATATAAAATCCCCTATTAAGGGGATTTAAGGGGGTATCATAGATTTTGTATTTTTATTTTTAAATTTTTATTCTTACTGTTTTGTAGAATTTAAAATTTAATAATTTGTAATTGTTGCCTTTGGTCTATTAGCAATTTGGTGTTGAAGTGGTGGTGCTGTTTCTAAATTTATAAATTTCTCTAAAATTTTCAGCACCATTCTTCTTTATTTTATCTTGATACAAAAGATTTGCTTTGTACTAAGTGTACAGCATACTTTAAATTTTTCAGATTTACTAATAAAGGAGAACATCGGGTGAAAATCGATGTTCCTTTGAATATATTAATATATTTAAATGTAGGCTTAAAATTTTTACCGTTAGCTAATAAAATATTTTAAAAATATTAAAATGATTTGATTGCCCTATTACTCTTCAGCTTGTTCTTCACCATCTTCATTTTCATCTTCTTCAGAACTGTCCTCAGCATTTTCGTTTATTGCGGGTTTTGATTTTGAATTTTTCTTTTTCCCATTTTCATCTTTTAGTTCTTGTTCGAATTCTTTGTGCACATTATGCAGAATAGAATCTATTAAAATTCCACGCCCAATTGCGCTACAAGACATAATAAATACTGAAAACGAAATAAATATTATTTTCCTAACCATTTAATTATTCCTTTAACCTAAGCAATTTAAATGTAATTATATATCATTATATTTAATTAATCAATTAAATATAATTTATTTTAAAAGCCTTATTTAATTTTAGATATATTCTTTTTGAATTAATAATTTTAGATTATTTATGTCTGTTAGGGCGTCTAAGATTTTAGTGAAATTTTTATTCATTTGAAAAACTTGATTGTGAGGTACTAAGTCCAATTCTATTGTTTTATCGCTAATAGATAATTTGTTGTAATCTATTGAATGGTAATCTTTGTTGTTTTTTATTTGAAATCTATAGATAGGATTTAAGTATTTCTCACTTATACCCTTTTGAATTGTTTCTTTAAGGTCCTTTAACAAATAATCTTTGGGTGTTTGGGTGTCGTTTGGGGGATTAAGCATAACGCTAATAATGCTTTTATCATTTTCATTTTTAAGGTTTAAAACAAATAATAAATCTTGATCTTGGAAGAAATTATCAATATTTTCAATATCCTTGAGATTTTTTAAAGTTGAGGTTTTTGTATTTTTTGGGCTTTTAAAGTCTAACAATTTTTTATTTATTAAGATGCTCAAAGATTCCACTTTCCCCGCAGCGGGTAAGATTTTATCTTCTGTTTGTTGAAATTCTCTTTCTCTTTTGATGCTAAAATCAAGATCGAATGTTTGAATCGGATAAGCTTGTTTGTAGTATTCTTCGGTGCTTGTTGGAACTTGATTTGATTGTCTTATTTCTATCGTTTGAATTGATACTACGGGGGTTATTTTTATTGCGGGTTTTTGTTCTTTGTGTATTTCCCCTTTTTCAGGCACTTGCTGTTCAGGAGTTTGCTTTTGGGGTACTTGCTTTTGGGGTACTTGCTGTTCAGATGTTTGTTTTTTAGATGCTTGCTTTTCGGGTTTTTGTTCTTTATTTGTAAATAAATCACACGACAAGATTAAAATTTCTAGCAGTATTAAAATTACTCTTTTACTCATTTATTTCTCCTTATCCCTTTTGATTTGTTCATTATATAATAATATTAATTATTAATAAGGTATTTTAAAGCTTATTTGATTAAATTTTTTAAAAAATAATAGAAATTAATTTTTAAAAAAAGAAGTTCTTTAATGCAAAAAGAACTTCTTTGGAGGTAGTTAAAAAGTAGTATTTATTAATTTAATAGGCTACGTTTTGATTTTAAGTAGATAGCTATTTTAAAGTATAGCTCACATTTTAAAATATGAATTTTACTTGTCTAAAAATTTATACAAAGAGGGCTCGTGCTAGAGCCTCTTTGAAACGTGTGTGGGAAGTGTTTAATTTAATTTTATAGATCAAATTATTTGATGAATTCTTTTAGCCTTGAAGCATTGATTAATATTTTTAGTGTATCGTAAATGCTTTGACTTATTTTAATGTAATATTTTTTATTAGAATAAGCGGAGTAGATAAGTTTAACTTTATTTAGGCTTTTTTGAAATTTAGCAAAGCTTAGATATTTCCAGCTGTGATTGGTTGATACGTAAAATGAGCTTCCAAATTGCAAATTGCCGGTTTTGTCTTTGCTTAGAATTGCCTTGTTAATGCTTGATAAACTGTGATAATGAAACAAGGGCATTAAATTCAGTTCTTTTTTTTGTTTATCTTCGAAATTCAAACAACATCTTATGAAATTATTTTCATAAAAATAATTATAATCTTTGTGATTTTTTAATTGAAGCAGGTTTTTTAAACCTTTTTTATCCATACTGGTTTTGTGGGCTAATATGCTAATTGATTTTAGCTTGCCTTTTGTTAGTGTGATTTTATCGTATTGGTCTAAATAATGTGCTTCGGATTTTATTTCGACTGCTGCATTTGAATCTACGCTGTAAGTTCTAATATAAAACTGTGTACAAAGAATAGGGTTTAAAGGTTTTGTATGTTCATTTTTATAAATTAGGGTGTTTTCAATTGCACTCATATTTATCTCTTGTAATATTAAATTTATTTAAATTATTTTTTAAAACATTCAAAGCTGCACATATAAATATTTAATTATTCTTGATTCCAAATTTATTTACATAGGATATCATTTTATACAGATTTTATCAATAGTTTGTGAATTATTTAATACTTTTTTTATTTAAAATAAAAAACCAATTAATATTGATTATTTCAAGATTATATTTTAATATAATATCAGTTCTAAAGAAGGAGAATAAACAATGATAAAATTAATGTACGCTATATTTTTAAGCGCGATATTATTTGTTGCTTGCGAAACTACAAGAATTTCAGATGAGATGGAAAATACTAGCGATGAAGATTCAAAGGTTACAGCTCCAATGCCAGATAAAAATATGATGAAATCAATGCCAGATAAAAATATGAAGCCAATGGCAAAGCCAATGAAAAAGTAACAATATTTGCTTTTAAATTAATTTAAATAAGTTAAGTACAACACTAGTAATTATTTTAAAAAACTTTTTTAATAAATTTATTGAAAAAGTTTTTGATTTTTAATTTTCAATAATAGTTAAGTACTTATGATTTATTATTTATTATTTTGATTTAGAAAAATTAAAATAATATATTAAAATTAAATATAAAAAAGGGAAAGGGGCTTTAAAACCCCCTTCCTTTTTGAATGCAAAACCCAATATTACTGAATTGGGGTAAGAATGTTGGTAGTTGTGTTTACTAAATTCAAAATTACATTGTGAATGTTTATAAATTGAGCTCTTGAATTTTTTAATCTTAAGGCATCATTTAATTTTGAAATGTCGGTTTGTAAGTCGTTGTTAGCATTGTACTCATTAATAAAATCATCTGTGTCTTTTATCCATTTTTCTTTAAGTGGTTTAAGTTGCTCAAAATCGTGGTAGAGCGTTTTTAAATTAGTTTTGTTTAGAAGATGTAGTTTGTCTTTTACATCTAGTATTTTTGAGCTTATTTCTTCCATTGCTAATTGAATGCTAAAGCCTCTGTTTATAAGGGTTTCTTTAACCAAACCTTTGTAGTTTGAGTCTTGATAGAGTTTTGATAAAATTTTCCCAAGTTCCACAATTTTTCCTTCGTTGAAATTTAAAGATGTGTAAAGCATTCTTCTTTCAATTGTATATTCGTTTTCGTCAAAATGCGCTGTTGAGTTTGTATTGAAAAGCATTTTACTAAATATTTCTTCTTTCATTCCAAATTGGTCATCAGGCTCAACCTTGGAAGAGTCAAGCTCGCCTACTCGAATGATATTCTCAGATCTATCTAATATTTTTTGTATTAGCTCTGCAACCTCAGGATCTAATATTTGTTTTGGAGTAGCATTGGCATTATTGTTGGGACTGTTTTTTTGCTTTAAAGCCGCTGGGTTGGGCTTGTTTTTATTGCCAGCTGTGATTTTTGGTGGATTTTTTAAAGTATTAATAGCAACAAGCAGATTGTCTATTTTTGATTTGCTGTTTTTAGACATCTTTTTATTTTTTGATGAATTGTTTTCAGTTTTTGCTATTTTTGTCTTTTCTTTTTTATGCTTGTTATTTTCATTGTCGTCTTTGACCTCTAGAGAGCAAGAAAGCAAAATTAGCACAGTTAATATATGCAATAAAAATATTGCAATTAATTTATTATTTTTCAAAATGTTATCCTTCAATAAAAATTTTAAGTAATTTGTTATTAATTAATAATTTTAATTACCCAATTAATAACTTTAATTCAAAATTGTTATTGTGCAATAATAATTCAAAAAAAAGAGAGCTCGAGCTCTCTTTGGGAATAAGGTTTTATTTTTTAATAATTTTTAATTATTTATTATTAAATTTAAATAATGTATCTAAAGAAATTAATGTTTGCTCTGATTTCAAGCAAAGAGAAATCATCTTGTCTTTATATAGTTGTTCAATGTGGTCTTTTAGCTTTTCTGTATTGTATTGTAGCTCCAAGGTGGCATTTGAACTTTTAATCAATGTTTCTATTGTGCTAAGCCATTCTTTTTTTATTAAGGTGAAATCAACAATTAAATTATAAATTTCTTCTAAAGTATCTTTATTAAAATCATTTTCTCTTAGCTTTTTCATGTTAATTGCTAAGTCTTCAAGCGCAACTTCAAACCCTTGTTGAATTCGTATGCCCCCTGATATTTTTTTTATTGTGTCGTGGGCTTTTGGGTCTTTGTAAAGCTTGTTTACAATCTCTGCTAGATTGAAAATATCAGTGGTGTTGTAGCTTAGTGATGAATAAAATTGTCTTCTCATTTTTTGAGATTCTGTAAGGCCTGAGTTCATTTTTTCTTGAAGCCTTGTGCCATTTTGAGGGTCAATTTTGTAAACATTAAGTAGCTCAAACATGCTATTTTTTAGTCCAAATTGGCTAGGTATTTCTGTTTGAAGTTTTTCTTTTTTTATTATTGTCATTTCTCTTACTAAAATCCCAAAGAGCTTGTCAATTAGATCTGTTTCCCCTTTATTTGAAGCTTTTAATTCTTTTTTTGATCTTTGAAGGTTTTGTTTTTTTGCTCCTTTTTTTATGTCTTTTTGAAGGTTTAATTCATCGTATTTTGTTTCTGTAAAGCTTGCTACTTTGTTTTTACTGTTTTTACTGTTTTTATTGTCTAGATCGCAAGAGAAAAATGTCATTATCCCCAATGTGATAAATATTGATAATTTTGTTTTATTCAAAATTTAGTCCTTTAATAAAAATTTTAAGTAATTTTAATTATTTAAAATTAATACTTAATGATTTAAATTTAGTTCAAATTTAAAATAGAACAATAAAAAAAAAAGAAGAGTCCAGATCTCTTCTTTTGATTAAATAGTTGTAAAATAGTTTATTTTTATTTTTTAAATAAACTATTTGAGCTCTGTGATACTAATGTATGTTTCAAGAACAGACTGGCGAGCATTTTGCATTTTGTTTAGGCAGTTGTTTTGAATGTACGCTGCTAAAGATTTAGAATCGCTTGGGTTTGTATTATATGCATAAGCAATAAGCTCTTCAGCTTGTCTTGACCATTCGTCTTTTTCATCTAATATTTGATTTAGTTTTGATTGAAGCGTGTTTAGCTTAGAGGTGAAATCAAAACTGTTAATTTTAGTGTTTAAGTAATCCTCGTTAAAGATTTCAATTTTTTTATTTATTTCGTCTAGTGCAAGTTCAAAAGAAATTTGTATTCCAAGCCCTGATATCATTAATTCTCTTATTAAGCTGTGATTTTGATTCTCATTGTAAAGGGTTTCCATTATTGATCCAAATTGTTCGGTTTTGTTTTGATCAAAATCCATAAGTGCGTAAAATTTATTTCTTTCATTTTCTGCTTCTGGTGTGTTGGAGTTAAGCTGCGGCGCGTAACTTCTGTTGAAAACTTTAGTACTTGAAATAACATCTAGTAGTGCAAATGCAGAGTCTTTCATTTTAAATTGATCGTAAGTTTCTATAAATCCAAAGTTGTTTTGTGTAGTATTTTTTTCTTCAGAAATTCTTCTAATAAGTTCATTTTTTAATGCTTGTAATTTGCTGCCCCTGCTAGAAGATGTTGTTGCTTGCGCAGCAATGCTTGAACTTATTGGCTGGCTTGTTGGTTGGCTAAGGTTGTAACTTAAGGTAAATGCTGCTGGCTTTTGATTTATGCCGCTAAAGGTGCTTGTAGCTATGGGTGCAGCTTTGCCCCTTTGAGCAGTTCTTCTTTGGATTGGCAATGATACATTCATTGTTTTTGTTATGCCCGCTGTAGGTATGCTTGTGTTTTTATTTATTGTTTTTGACAGATTTGATAGATCTGCTCTAGGGCTTAAAGTTTGCTGTTGTGGCGCTTTTGCTACTTGTGGTTGATTTTGCAATCCTTTATTTTGTGCTGCTGGAGCTTTTGCTGCCACTTGCGCTTGTTTTTTCAGCTCCGCTGCTACTTTATCAACTATTGGTATGTTTTTTGTAGCATTTGGTTTTGTATTAACAGCCGCTGTTTCTTTATCATCTTTTGTGCGGTTGAGCATTCCTTTTACTTTGCTTTTATAATCTTCATCTAGATTGGCATCAATTGTACAGGAAAATAAAAACAATCCCAGGAGCTTTAAGTGTATTAATGGTTTGATTTTCAAAATACTATTCCTCTGTTTCTTTTTAATGAATTTTAATAATCAAAATTAATTAAAATTTAAAATTAATTACTAATTATTAAAAGCTTAGTTCAAATTATAGAATAATCAATAAATATAAATAAAAATGTTTTAATCTGGCTAAGGTCTAATTTTCTTATTTTTTCGCTTTACATTTTTTCATAATATTCTCCTTTTATAAAAATGTAGCAGCGGGGTACAAAATAATTTTTATTACATATTACAAATGTATATCAAATTATTTTAATTTAAATTTAAACTCTTATAAAAATAGAAATACATTATTGTTTTTTAGTTTGGATTTATTTGGATTTATTCGTATTCATTGGATTTAGATTTTAAGCCTAAAAAAAAAGAGAAGAATTAACTTCTCTTTTCAAAATATCAAGTGCAACATATTATTTTTTCTTAAAGATTATTAAGAGAGAGGTTTTAAAGTATCAAAGTCTTTGTAATATTGATTAAAGTGTTCTGCTAGCTTTTTTTCATCGGTTTTAATGCTTTGAACATTTTGACTGTAAGCTTCAAGCGTTTCGTTTAAGGTTTTTTTAAGTCTTTGCTTTATGTTTAAGTTGGATTTTATTTGCATTAGCAATGATTTAGCTCTTTCTAGGTGTAAATTGTCTACGTTATTTTGTATTGATACTAAATCCTGCTCTATTTGGAATTGAGTGCCCCATGATATGTGGTAAAGCAATCTTCCAAGTATATTATGGTTTTCGGAATTTTTTTGAAGTTTTTCAAGAATTTCTTTTAATGTCTCTATTTTTGCTTTTTGATAATCTAAAGATGAGTAAATCATTCTTTTTATTTTCATTTGGATGCCTTCATCAATAAGATCGCGAGGGCCGACTTTAAAAGTATTTAGGAAATCAAAATTTCCAGTAGTAATTTCAGCTATTTTTGTATCTTCTTCTTTTTTTTGATCTTCCAGCTTCTTACCAATTTCTTTTAATTCTGAAATTGTAGTTTCTAAAAGTTCTTGATCGGAAGGGTTAAGGTCCCCAGGGGCATCTTCAGGATTTTGAGTGTTTTTCTCTAGATTGGTGTTTTTCTCTAGATTGGTGTTTTTCTCTAGATTGGTGTTTTTCTCTAGATTGGTGTTTGCATTTACTTTAGGATCGATTTTGCTAAAAGGTGCACATGAGATGCAAATTAAAGTTAATATCACCGCAATAATATTAAGCTTGATTATGTTCGGTTTGCCGTTTATCAAAATATTCTCCTTATAAATTAAAACTAATATTTATTAAGTTTAATACAAATTAATATTATAACTATATTGCAATAATTGTCAAATGACAATATTCTTATTTAATATTTAAGATTTAATATTAAATATTAAAAAGATTAAATTTTTATTATTTTTATTATTATTTTTAGTTTGGATTTATTTGTATTTATCTGGATTTAATTAGGTTTATTTGGATTTAGATTTTAAGCCTAAAAAAAAAAGAGAAGAATTAACTTCTCTTTTCAAAATCTCAAGTGCAACATATTATTTTTTCTTAAAGATTATTCATGGATAGGTTTTAAAGTATCAAAGTCTTTAGAATATTGATTAAAGTGTTCTGCTAGTATTTTATTGTCTTTTATATTATTAGTATTGTTACGGTAAGCTTCAAGCGTTTCGTTTAAGGCTTTTTTAAACCTTTCTTTTAGCTGTAAATCAGCCTTTAAGCGTACTAGCAACCCCTTTAAATCTTCTTTTGAATTTTCTTTGTTTTTAGTGTTCAGTTTTTCATTTATTGATTTTAAGTGATTTTCTAGTTGTAGTTGAATGTCCCGAGTTGTGCGATGAAGGAATGTTCCAGAAATTTTAGGGTCTATTTCGGGATTACATATAAGTTTTTCAAGAATTTCTTTTAATGTCTTTATATTTTCTTTTTTATAGTCTAAGGACGAATAAAGTATTCTTTTTAAAAGTATTTTATCCTCTTCGCTAGCTAGTCCGCCATGAGCACTAATATAAGGATCTAAAAGACTAGATTCTTCCTTGGCAATTTTAGCTAGCTGTGTAGTTTCTTCTTTTTTTTGATCTTCCAGCTTATTACCAATTTCTTTTAATTCTGAGATTGTAGTTTCCATAAATTCTTGATTGTAATAGCTAAGGTCCCCAGATTCATCTTCAGAATTTTGAGTTTTTGTTTTCGGATTGGTGGTTTTTTTAAGCTTAGAGGTTTTTTTAAGCTTAGTGTTACCAGTTGCTTTGGGATCGATTTTGCTAAAAGGTGCACATGAGATGCAAATTAAAGTTAATATCACTGTAATAATATTGAGCTTGATTATAGTTAGTTTGGCTTTTGTCAAAATACTCTCCTTATAGTTTAAAACTAAAACTAATACTAATTAATTATAATGCAAAATAATATTATAACAATATTGTAATAATTGTCAAATAATAATATTCTTATTTGATATTTAAAGATTAAATTTATTATTGGTTTTAGTTTGGATTTAATTGTATTTATCTGGATTTAATTGGGGTTATTTGGGGTTATTTGGATTTTAAGCCTAAAAAAGAGAAGAATTAACTTCTCTTTTTCAAAACATTAAGTTTAATATATTATTTTTTCTTTAGATTGTTGATTTTAATTCATTAAATTTTTCTTGTTTAGATTTAGCATCGTAAGTAGAATAATCAAATATTTCGTAATTTCCATATATGTAGCCTACCACGTAATTTTTTTGATAATATTCGTCAATTTTTTTAATTTCTTCGGTAACTTCATTAACAGTTTTTTCCAAGGTTTTTTTAAACTTTTCTTTTAGCGTTAAGTCAAATTCTACGTGTATTAGTAGCTCTTTTAATTCTTCTTCGCTTAGAGCGTTTAATTTTTCTTCTTTTACTGATTCTAGATGATCGTCTATTTGTTTTTGAATGTCCAAAGCTTTGTGATAAAGTAATAATCTAACCGCATTTTCGCAATCGGGGTTACCTTTGAGTTTTTGAAGAATTTCTTTTAATTTATCTATTTTTTCTTTTTCGTAATTTAAAGATGATTGAATTATTCGCTCTATTTGTAGTTTTTCATTTTTTTGAGTTTCTTCGTCTATTGTTATTAATGGAGTTTTTAAAGTTTTTTTAAGTTTTTCTATAGCTTTTTTATCATAAGACGCGGGGTAGATCCCAATATTATCTGCTAAATTACCCTTAGCAAGGGTGCCCACTTTTTTAGTTTCTTCAATTTTTTGAGTTTCTAGTTTTTTGCCAAATTCTTTTAATTTCGAGATTATAGTTTCTTTTGTGGATTTTTGATCTGAAGATGTAAAGTCCCCAGGTGCATTCTCAGAATTTTCGGTGTTTTCTTTTGAATTGGTGTAGCTGTCTGCTTTTTGATCAATTGGGTTAACAGTGCATGAAATGCAAATTAGAGTTAATATTGTTGTAATGGTATTAATAAGCTTAATTATATTTAGGTTGACTTTTGTCAAAATGCTCTCCTTATAAATTAAAACCAGTATTTATTAATTCTAATACAAACTAATAATATAATCATATTGCAACAATTATCAAATAATAATATTGTTATTTGATAATTAAAATTTAATTTATTATTGAGTTTAGTTTGGATTTATTCGGATTTAGATTGTAAGTCTAAAAAAAAAGAGAAGAATTAACTTCTCTTTTTAGAAAAAAATATCAAGTGCAACAGTTATTTGTTGCTTGTGTTAATTTTTTTATTTATTTAATTCTTCATGAGTAAATCATTCGTTTTATTATCATTTTTATATTATTTTTAATGTTATTTAGTTTATTTTTTGTCAAAATAATCTCCTTGTACATATTTATAAGTAAAAATTAATGTTTGTTGATTTTAATACAAAATAATACAATTGTACTACAAGATCTTTTGAATAACAATGTTATTATTTAGTATTAAAAAATTAAATTTATATTCTTATATTTTATGTTTTTAATTTTTTAAGTTTTTTCCAATATTCCAACCCCCTTAATTTGTAACACCACTTTCCACACACACCACATTAGTAGTGTATGTGGTCACAACAGGTTTTTAGCGGCGTTTCAATATCATTTAAAATTTGCATACTTTCATTTGGATTGAATTTATGTTCGTATCCAAGCCTTATTGTTTCTCCTAAAATTTTTCCGTCAGTTCTGGCTCCCCCCGCATTGTTGTCATATTCACCAATAATGTTGTCAATAGTTGTTATCCAAGAATTTCTCTCTTGTATTAGTTTTTCAAATTTTTCTTGAATCTCTTTTACTGTTTTTGTTCTAAAGTTAAACATTAGGCGTCTTTGCTCGTCTTTGGTTAAAAGCTTAACGGCGTTTTCTAATGCTTCTTGGATCTTAAATCCTGTCCAAAAAATTGAACCAATAAGTGTGTAATGGTATCCAGTTGAGCTTGATGTTTGTGCAAGTATTGTTGCTAATTTTTTGATTTTATTTTCATCATAATTTAAAGATGAGTAAAATAATCTTCTAACCCGATTGTCTTTTAACATGAAATCAATATTCATGTCTTGTTTTTCTGGAAATGCGGCAGTGTTTATTCCAAATTGATCAGCAGGTTCGATTTTTTGAATATCTGTCTTTATTTTTTGAGTAAATATCTCGATATTTAAACTTATTTTTTTAATTAATTTTTCATTCTCATTAAATTTTTGTGCAATTTTTTTAATTATTGCTTCTTTTTCATCTTTTAAAAGCTGGCTTTGTTGTAAATGTTGGATATTTTTGAGATTTTCTGCTTTCTCAACGCCAAAGCTTTTAACTTTAATGAGGTTTGATTGCAATTCGCTTGTTGCTTCTGTGTTGTTTGATTTAGAATAAAAAGAACATGAGACCAGTAAAGTTATTTGAAACAGCTTTAATGTTTTCCAAATTATGTTTTTCTTCAAAACGAAATCCTTAAAAAAAAAATTAATTATTAGTTTTATTTGGCAAGCTCAATATTTTTTATTTCTAATATAAATATATTTCAATTTCTTTAATTTTCAATGGTTGTTTTATCTATTTAAAATAAAATTTAATAAATAAAACGTTTAAAATATTCTTAAAAGAAGCCCAAAATTTTTCCGTTTGGTTTTTAAATTTGTTGGCAATGCAGTTAGATAGTTAATATTAATGTTGCACTTTCTGGTTTTATTAAATTTTAAAAATATTCTCAAGTAGCCTTGTTTTTGTTGATGATTGCGTTATATTTTTCATGTGTTATTTTATAATAATAAATCTAAATATTATAAAATAACACCGTTCTCCCCATTTTAATGTAAATTCTGAGTATTTAATCTTTGTTAAAAGCCTTATGTTTTCAAAGTCATTCTTAATTAAAAAAGTTAATTATATGTTTTTATACAAATATGTATTGATTCTAATTTAGTTATGTTTTAAAATATTAAAAATAAATGTTTAAATAAGGAGAATTAATAATGACTAAAATATTTAGTAATTTAATAATTAGCGGATTATTGTTTGGATTTGTAAATTTAAATGTGTTTGCAGATTCTAACAATGTAAATATTCTCAAGTCTCAATCCAATGTTTTAGAACAACCAGATCAAAAAGATGATAAAAGCTTAGATCAAAAAGATGATAAAAGCTTGGACCAAAAAGATGATAAAAGCTTAGATCAAAAAGATGATAAAAGCTTAGATCAAAAAGATGATAAAAGCTTAGATCAAAAAGATCAAGTTGATCAAGCTCTAGATACTATTAACAAGGTAACCGAAGATGTTACTAGTAAATTAGAGGGAGTTAGAGAATCATCTCTTGAGTTGGTAGAATCAAATGATGCAGCGGTAGTTAAAAAGTTTGTAGGTTCAATGTCTTTAATGTCAGATGTTGCCAAAGGCACTGTTGTTGCATCACAAGAAGCAACAGTTGTGGCGAAGTGCTCAGGAATAGTTGCTGAGGATGCAAACAAGGTTGTTGAAATATCTAAAAAGGCTGTTCAAGAAACTCAAAAGGCTGTTTCTATTGCTGGGGAAGCAATATTTTTAATAGAGAAGCAAATAATGTCAAATAAATCTCCAAATAATAAGGAATTGGAGTTGACAAAAGAAGAATTTGCTAAAGTAGAACAAGTTAAAGAAACTTTAATGGCTTCTGAAAGAGCTTTAGATGAAACAGTTCAAGAGGCTCAAAAAGTTCTCAATATAGTTAATGGTTTAAATCCATCAAATAAGGATCAAGCAGTAGCAAAAAAAGATGTTGCAAAGGCTATTTCTAATGTTGTTAAGATAGCTCAAGGCGCAAGAGACCTTACAAAAGTAATGACCATTTCTTTATATATGAGATAGTTAGATTATACAGATTTATAAATAATTAGAGGTTAAAGTAAAAAGGTTTGAAGCTAATTATATAGTTTCTGCCTTTTTTTATTTTGCTAAGATCAATATTAAATCCCTTATTAAGGTTGTTTATGATATAATATTTACATTCATATTCACCCGAATAATTACATTCTTAAAAGGTTAATAAATTCGCCTTAAGCAAGGAGCTCAGTTTTTGAATAAAGAATATAAGATTTTGGATAATGGGTTTTTAAAGCTTATTGATTTTATGGGAGATGATAAGAGAATAGTTAAAGCAGCAAGGATTTCTTATCGAGGAGAGAGTGTTAAAAGAAAAGATGAAGAACTTATTGATTATTTAATAAGAAATGGGCACACAAGTCCATTGGAGCAGGTGGTTTTTACATTTCATGTTAAAGCCCCAATATTTATTGCAAGGCAATGGATGAGGCATAGAACTGCAAGGATTAATGAAGTTTCTGGATGCTACAGCTTGGCAAGAGAGGAATTTTATGTTCCCTTAGAAGAAGATTTAAAGTGTCAAATTTTTAATAATAAATCTAAAAGAGAATTTAAGCCTTTGGGAAAATTATCAGACAAAATAAAGCATCATCAAAAACATTCTTATGAGCTTTATCAAGATATGATCAATTCTAATATTCCAAAAGAACTCTCAAGAATAGTTTTGCCTTTAAGTTTATATACTGAATGGTATTGGCAAATTGATTTAAATAATCTTTTTCATTTTATTAAATTGCGATTAGCCTTAGACAGTCCAAAAGAAATTAAAGAGAATTCACCAAAAGAAATGCGCGAATATGCCAAAGCATTGATAAGTATAGTAAGAGAAATTGTCCCGATATCTTTTAACAGTTTTGAAAATCATTTTTTAAAGGGAAAGAGATTTTCTAGTGAAGAGATAGCAGCAATTATTAACGCTTTAGATTTAAATAAGCTTAGTATGGATGCTGAAAAATTGGAGCTATTAAAAGATAAACTAGGAATTGATTGATTAATTTTATTAAGTGTTTAGTATTCTTTAGTTATAAAACTTTATAGATTTCCGGTCAAAAAATTAAATTGTTAGCTGTTAGCCTGTAAAGTGTAATTTTTGACAATGTAAATTAAAAATTAAATGTTATAAAATTATAAAAGAGGCATTATAATAAGAGTTTATTAGTATACTAATAAACTCTTATTA